>NZ_JBHXWQ010000009.1:0-307736 GCF_042671725.1 Nocardia sp. NPDC127606
GCGCGGCGGCGGGCAGCAGCTCGGCGTAGACGTCGAGGACGAGTTTGCCGTTGGGCAGCATGGTGATCACCACGTCACGGTCGACGGCGGCCTCGACGGCGGTGGCCACCACCGTCGCGCCGTCGGCGCGCGCCCGCTCCTGCGCGGCGGGGACCGGGTCGTAGGCGAGCACGTCATAGCCCGCCCGCACCAGATTCGCCGCCATCGGGCCGCCCATGTGGCCGAGCCCGAGGAAACCGATCGTCTTGGTCATCGCTGTGCCTCCGCTGTCGTCGAACCCAGTTCCGCCGCACCCAGATCGGCGAAGTACGCCGCCACCTGTTCGTCGGTCACCTCGGCGAGCGTCGCGGGCCGCCACTGGGGATTGCGGTCCTTGTCGATCACCTGGGCGCGGATGCCCTCGACCAGGTCGTAGGAGCCGAGCGAGGCGACCGAGACCCGGTATTCCTGGTCCAGCACCGCCTCGAGGTTCGGCAGGTCCTGCGCGGCACGCAAGGCCCGCAGCGTGACCTTCAGCGCCACAGGGGATTTCGCGAGCAGAGCAGCAGCTGCCTCGACGGCCTCTGGCGCTTCGTCGCCCTGCAGCCGCGCCGCGATCTCCTCGACAGTGTCGGCGCCGTAGCACGCGTCGATCCAGCGCTGCTGCGCGAGCAGATCCGAGGCCGGCGTGGACTCGGCGAACTTCGCGATCGCCGCGTCCACGCCCACGGTGCCCAGCGCGTCGAGCAGCTCGGGTAGCGCGTCGGAGGGCACGTAGTAGTCGGCGAATCCGGCCGCGATCGCATCGCCCGCGGTCATTCGCGCGGTGGTCAGCGCCACGTGGGTGCCGAGCTCGCCCGGCGCCCGCGAGAGCAGGTAGGTGCCGCCGACGTCGGGAACGAAACCGATGCCGACCTCGGGCATCCCGATCTTGGACCGTTCGGTGACGATGCGGTGGCTGCCGTGTCCGGCCAGGCCGACCCCGCCGCCCATCACGATGCCGTCCATGATCACCACATACGGCTTGGGGTAGCTGCCGATCAGCGCGTTGAGGTGGTACTCGTCGCGCCAGAACCGCCCGGTCGGCGAATCGGCGCCCGCCGTGCCGCCTTTCGCGTCGGCGTGGATGGCGACGATGTCGCCGCCCGCACAGAGCCCGCGCTCGCCCGCGCCGGTGACCACGACGGCGCGCACCGCGTCGTCGTCGGCCCAGGAGCGCAGCGCGTCGGTGATGGCCAGTGTCATCGCGTGATTCAGCGCGTTGATGGCCTTGGGCCGGTTCAGGGTGATCAGGCCGAGACCGTCACGGACGGCGATCAGCACCTCGGGTTCGTCGGTCATGCTGCTCCGATCAGCGAGCGGGCGACAACCACCCGCATGATTTCGTTGGTGCCCTCGAGGATCTGGTGCACGCGCAGGTCGCGCACGATCTTCTCCAGGCCGTATTCGTGCAGGTAGCCGTAGCCGCCGTGCAATTGCAGTGCCTTGTTGGCCACGTCGAACCCGGTGTCGGTGGCGAATCGCTTCGCCATCGCGCACAGCGACACCTTGTCCGGCGCGTCCGCGTCGAGCGCGGCCGCGGCCCGCCACAGCAGCGTCCGCGCCGCCTCCAGTTCGGTGGCCATATCGGCCAGCTCGAACTGTAATGCCTCGTTGCGCACCAAGGGTTTTCCGAAGGCGTGGCGTTCGGTGAGGTAGCGGAGCGTCTTGTCGAGCGCGGCCTGCGCGCCGCCGATCGAGCAGGCGGCGATATTGAGCCGGCCACCGTTGAGGCCGTTCATCGCGATCGAGAAGCCGTCGCCCTCCTCGCCGAGGCGGTTGGCGACCGGCACCCGCGCACCGTCGAGGATCACCTGCCGGGTCGGCTGCGCGTTCCAGCCCATCTTCCGTTCGTTCGGTCCCACCGTCAGACCCGGTGTGTCGGCCGGGACGATCAGCGCCGAGATGCCGCGTGGGCCGTCGCCGCCGGTTCGCACCATCATCACGTACACATCGTTGGCGCCGGCACCGGAGATGAACTGCTTGGCGCCGCTGAGGATGTAGTCCTCGCCGTCGCGAACGGCCTTGGTGCTCAAGGCCGCCGCGTCGGAGCCGACGCCCGGCTCGGTGAGCGCGTAACTGCCGAGCAGCTCCATCGAGGCCATTCCCGGCACCCACCGGTGGCGCTGCTGCTCGGTGCCGTAGGCATCGATCATCCAGGTCGCCATGTTGTGGATCGAGATGTACGCCGCGACCGAGGGGCACCCGGTCGAGAGCTGTTCGAAGATCCGCACCGCGTCGAGCCTGCGCAGTTCGGAGCCACCGACATCGGCGCGCACCGAGATGCCGCCGAGCCCGAGCGGGCCGGCCTTGTGCAGCACGTCGACCGGGAAGTGTTTGCGCTCATCCCAATCCAGCGCGTCGGGCGCCAGGAACTCGTCGGCGAACTGGCGCGCGGTCTCGCCGATCGCGCGCTCGTCCTCATCGAGGGTGAACATCGCCGCCTCAGTCCATCGTCGGGATGACGAACGCGTTGGACTCCTTGAGCCCGGCAGGCCAACGCTGGGTCACCGTCTTGGTCTTGGTGTAGAACCGGATCGAATCCGGGCCGTGCTGGTTGAGATCACCGAAGCCCGAGCCCTTCCAGCCACCGAAGGTGAAGTAGGCGACCGGCACCGGAATCGGCACATTGACCCCGACCATGCCGACCTGCACGCGAGCGGAGAAATCGCGCGCGGTGTCACCGTCGCGGGTGAAGATCGCGACGCCGTTGCCGTATTCGTGCTCGTCGACCAGCTTCAGCGCTTCCTCGTAGTCGCCCGCGCGCACCACGGTGAGCACCGGGCCGAAGATCTCTTCCTTGTAGATCCGCATGTCGGCGGTGACGTTGTCGAACAGGCTCGCACCGACGAAGAAGCCGTTCTCGGCGCCGTCCACGCTCAGGCCGCGGCCGTCGACCACCAGGTCGGCACCCTCGTCGACACCGATCCGGACGTAGTCGTTGACCCGATTCACCCCGTCGAGCCCGACCAGCGGCCCGAAGTCGGCGCCCGCGTCGTCGGAGCGCCCGACATTGAGCTTGTGCACCCGCTCGGTCAGCTTCGCGACCAACCGATCAGCGGTCTCCTGGCCCACCGGAACAGCCACCGACAGCGCCATACAACGCTCACCCGCGGACCCGTACGCCGCACCGATCAGCTGATCGGCGACATCGTCGAGGTCGGCATCGGGCATCACGACCGCGTGGTTCTTGGCACCACCGAAACACTGCGCCCGCTTGCCGTTGGCGGTCGCGGTCTCGTAGATGTACTGCGCGATCGGGGTCGAACCGACGAAACCGACCGCCTTGATCCGCTTGTCACCCAAGATCGTGTCGACGGCTTCCTTGCCGCCGTTGACCACGTTGAACACACCCGGCGGCAGACCCGCCTCGAGGAACAGCTCGGCCAGGCGCAACGGCACCGACGGATCACGCTCGGAAGGCTTGAGCACGAAGGCGTTACCGCAGGCCAGCGCCGGACCGGCCTTCCACAGCGGGATCATCGCCGGGAAGTTGAACGGCGTGATACCGGCGACGACACCCAGCGGCTGACGCATCGAGTACACGTCGATGCCGGTGCCCGCGCTGTCGCTGTACTCACCCTTGAGCAGGTGCGGAATGCCGATGGCGAACTCGATGACTTCGAGTCCGCGCTGGATGTCGCCCTTGGCGTCGGCGATGGTCTTGCCGTGCTCGGAGGACAGCAGCGCGGCCAGGCTGTCCATCTCGTCGTTGACCAGGGTCACGAACTTCATCAGCACCCTGGCGCGCTTCTGCGGGTTGAACGCCGCCCACACCGGCTGAGCCGCGGCTGCGTTGTCGATCACCGCGCTCACCTCCGCGGCATTCGCCAACGGAACCCTGGCCTGCACCTGCCCGAGATTCGGATCGAAGACGTCGCCGAAGGCGCCGGAAGTGCCGGTGACGTGCTTGCCGCCGATGAAGTGCGTGAGTTCGCGAACCATGCCAGTCCTACTCCGTTGATGTCGGTCGCGCGGTGTGCGCAGTTGGAGGGTTTCCAATAGTTGGATGTCCAAGTAATTGGTACCTTCGCAGTCCGGCCCGGTGTTTGTCAATGCCGGACCGGCACTGTTGACAGACCGCCAACAAAGTAGCGCAGAACAGGAAACGGGCTACGTGGGAACGCCCGGGTCAACGAGGACCCGATCGCGCACTCCCTCCGATGCGGAGCCCGCGTCTACGACCCGGCTACCAGAATCGGGACCACATACGTACGTGCGAACGCCGCCAATGCTTGCTCCGAGCCGGTGTCGATGGTGCCCACCGGCTGCAGGATCAGCGAGTGCACCACCCGGCAGGCCACTTCGACCCGAGCGCCCAGATCCGGAATGTCAGGGAATCGGCTGTCCTCGAGCACCTTGCGGAGGATATCGGTGGACGCCGCGACCGAGATCAGGAAGAACGATGCCCCGTCGACGGTGAGCTGGGGCAGCAGACGGTCGGCTTCCAGCGTGAGCAGTCGCTCGACCAGCGGGTGCGCCCGCCAGCGCGTGATCACGGTGGTGAACACGTCGACGACGATGTCGTCGAAGGTGTCGTGGCGCGCCGGGATCTCACTCAGGTCGGCCAGCAGCCTGCGCACCTCCCGTTCGAAGGCCGCGCGCACCA
Source organism: Nocardia sp. NPDC127606 (assembly GCF_042671725.1). Lineage (NCBI taxonomy): Bacteria > Bacillati > Actinomycetota > Actinomycetes > Mycobacteriales > Nocardiaceae > Nocardia > Nocardia sp. NPDC127606. The sequence continues at coordinate 4,628 of NZ_JBHXWQ010000009.1, forward strand.
CGTCGTCGCGCGAACCGATCCGCCGGTAGACGGTGGCGCGGTCGACGTCGGCAGCCTTGGCGATGTCCTCGATCGTCGTCTTGCGCACGCCCACCCGCTCGAACTGGACGAGGGCGGCATCGAGAATTCGTTCTTCGATGGAGTCGGCGGTGGGCGAATTTCCCGAGGTCGCGGCGGTGGAGAGCACGCTTCGACGGTATCAGGCGAGGCGGGTCCCGATCACAACCGCAGATCAGATCCGTCTGCAACATTGCGATAGTATTTGTTGCACTGTACGGTTTCGATATGGCTGATAACGGTGCAACGGCGCGCTCCTATCAGGAACAAGCGCACGCAATTCACGCGCGGGATGTGCATTTCGACTTCTCGTCGGTGCCCCTGCACTACATCCCGGGCGAAGTACTCGCGACACACGTCACCAACGTGATGCATCTCGTCCTCCCCGAAGGCGAACGGGCGATGGCCACCTGCTTGGCCGAGGCCCTGCCCTATATCCAGGACGAGCGGCTGCGGGAGGAGGTCACCGGGTTCATCGGCCAGGAATCGATGCACGCCAGCAGCCACGAGGGCGCACGGCGGCATCTGCAGTCGATCGGACTCGATGTCGAGTCCTATGTCGCCAAGATCGCCTGGCTGGTCGACCGGATCCTGGGCGACCAGGGACTCACCGGGCGCGCCAAGGAGGAATGGCTCAAAGAACGTCTCGGCCTGTTCGCCGGGATGGAACATTTCACCGCCGTCATCGGCGAATGGCTGCTGGAATCGGACGTGCTCGCCGAGCTCGGGATGGACCCGACCATGCTCGACCTGGTGCGCTGGCACGGCGCCGAGGAGGTCGAGCACCGCAGCGTGGTGTTCGACGCCTACATGCACGTCGACGGCGGCTACGCCCGACGACTGCGCACCGGGCTGCTCGCCAGCGGCACCCTGCTGCCGCTGTTCGTCATCTCGACCGCGTACCTGTATCGCCAGGATCCGAGCAAGGACAAGGGCCGCTCGTGGGCCAGGCAGTTCGTCAGCGCGACCGTGCGCGGGGTGATCCCGAGCTTCACCACCTTCGTCACCGAGATGCCGCGCTACCTGCGGCCGAGTTTCCATCCTTCCCAGCTGGGTTCGATGGACAACGCCCTGCGGTACCTGGCGCATTCGCCGGCGGCTCGCGCGTGAACCCTCCCGCGGGTGTCGCCACACCGAGTCTGCGGGCCATCGGTGCCGCCGTCGACATCTACAAGAAGGTCTTCACCCAGCCCGCGCTGTCGCCACCACATCCGGTGCGACACCACGGCTTCGACCTCGACGTCCGGGTGGAAGCGGTGCACGCCGAGGCCGACGGCGTGGTGAGCCTGACCCTGGCAGGTGCCGACGGCGGGTACCTGCCGTCGTGGCGGCCCGGGTGCCACATCGATGTCTTCCTCGCCTCGGGCCGCCAGCGCCAGTACTCGCTGTGTGGTGACCCGCGCGACCGGCACCGCTACCGAATCGCGGTGCGCCGCATAGACAACGGCGGCGGTGGATCTCAGGAGATGCACACCCTGCGTGCGGGTGACGTGGTACGCATCCGCGGTCCACGCAACGCCTTCACCTTCGTCGAGACCGCGCCGTCGTATCTGTTCATCGCCGCGGGCATCGGGATCACCCCGATCCTGCCGATGGCACGTGCGGCCGGTTCCCGAGGACGACTGGTCTACCTGGGCCGATCGCGCGACACCATGCCGTTTCTCGCCGAGCTCCCGGCAGGCACCGAGCTGCGCCCCGACGACGAGTTCGGCACACCCGACCTGCCCGCACTGCTCGCCACCGCCGCCCCCGGCGCCGCGATCTACGTGTGCGGTCCTCCCCCGGTGCTCGACGCCGCCCAGCGCAGCCTGTTCGCGCTGAATCCGACTGCCTCGCTGCACACCGAACTGTTCTCGGCGCGGCCGGTGACCGACGGCAAGGCCTTCGATATCACCCTCGCGCGCAGCGGCCAGACCGTACGCGTCGACAGCACCGAGACCGCGCTCGACGCGATCCGCCGGGTGCGACCCGATGTCGTCTACTCCTGCCGACAGGGGTTCTGCGGCAGCTGCAAGACCAAGGTCCTCGCGGGCTCGATCGATCATCGCGACCGACTGCTCCCCCCGGGCGAGCGCGCCGACCACCTCCTCACCTGCGTGTCCCGTTCCGCCGGTGGCGCACTCACGCTGGACCTCTGACCGCGAAAGGCACGCCTCCCGTGACCACCTCACTCAGCTTCGACGTCCACAGCCCCGCGACCGGCGCCCTGGTCGGTTCCTATCCCAGCCACGACGAGAGCGCCGTCGAGGCCGCCGTCGAACGCGCCCACGGTGCCGCGACCTGGTGGCGCACCGTAGGTTTCGACGAACGTGCCCGTCGCCTCGATCGCTGGCGCGCCGAGATCACCCGCGGCCGCGACGAACTCGCGCGCGTCATGAGCCAGGAGATGGGCAAGCCGCACTCCGATGCCGCACTCGAGATCGTGATGGCGCTCGAACACCTGAAATGGGCCGCGCACAACGCGAAAGACGTGCTCGGCCCGCGATCGGTCGCACCCAGCCTGTTGACGGTCAACCAGGCCTGCCGGGTCGAGTACCGCCCCTTCGGCGTGGTCGGGGTGATCGGCCCGTGGAACTACCCGGTGATCACCCCGCTCGGCTCGATCTCGTTCGCCCTGGCCGCGGGCAATGCCGTGGTGTTCAAACCCAGCGAGTACACCCCGGGAGTCGGCGTCTGGCTGGCCGAGGCGTTCGCCCGCGTCGTCCCCGAACAGCCGGTGCTGCAAGTGATCACCGGCGGCGGTGAGACCGGGGCGGCGCTGTGCCGCAGCCGGGTCGGCAAGATCGGGTTCACCGGTTCCACCGAGACGGGCAAGCGCGTGATGGCCGCCTGCGCGCAGCGGCTCACGCCGGTGCTCATGGAGTGCGGCGGCAAGGACGCACTCGTCGTCGACGCCGACGCCGACCTCGGCGCCGCCGCCGACGCCGCGCTGTGGGGTGGGATGGCCAACGCCGGGCAGACCTGCCTCGGGGTGGAACGGGTGTACGTCCACACCGCCGTCTACGACACGTTCCTCACCGAACTGCTCGATCGGGCGCGCGACCTGCGAGCCGGACCGGGAACGGCGAAGATCGGTCCGATCACGATGCCCAAGCAGCTGGCCGTGATCCACCGTCACATCGAGGACGCCCTCGCGCGCGGCGGCCGGGCACTGCTGGGCGGACTCGACGCCATCGACGGCCAGTTCGTGCAGCCGACCATCCTGGTCGATGTGCCGCACGACGCCGCGGCGGTCACCGAGGAGACCTTCGGCCCGACGCTGGTCGTCACCCGGGTCGCGTCCATGGACGAGGCGATCGAGCGGGTCAACGACTCCGAGTACGGCCTCGGCGCCACCGTCTTCGCCCGCCGCGACGGCGACGCCATCGCCGACCGGATCGAGGCGGGCGCCACCTCGATCAACGCGTTCGTCGCGCACGCCACCATCCCGGCGCTGCCGCTGGGCGGGGTCGGCGCCTCCGGCTTCGGCCGGGTGCACGGACCCGACGGCCTGCGTGAATTCACCTACGCCAAAGCGACTACGCGGCAACGGTTCTCCTCGCCGCTGGCGCTCACGACATTCACCCGCAGCGCCCGGATCGACACCGTCGTCGATCGCCTGGTGTCGGTGCTGCACGGAAAGATCGGCTGACCCATGCCCGCAGAACACACGCACATCGTCGTGCTCGGCGCCGGATTCGGCGGGATCGGGCTGACGATCAAACTCCGCGAAGCCGGCTTCGACGACATCGTCGTGCTCGAACGCGCCGACGACCTCGGCGGCACCTGGCAGGCCAACACCTACCCCGGCTGCGCCTGCGACGTCCCCTCCCAGCTCTACAGCTACTCCTTCGCGCCCAACCCGGAATGGTCGCGCACCTACGGCAAGCAGCCCGAGATCCTCAATTACCTGCGCACTGTCGCCGAGTCCAACGACGTGATCCGGCACGTGCGGCTCGGCACCGAACTCCTGGACGCGCGCTGGGACGACGCGCAGTCGCTGTGGCGCATCGAGACCTCGCGCGGCGAGCTCACCGCGGACTATTTTCTTTCCGCCGCAGGCATTTTCGCCGAGGCGAAGTACCCGTCGCTGCCCGGTCTCGAGACCTTCGAAGGCACGGCCTTCCATTCCCTGCACTGGGACCACGACCACGACCTGACCGGCAAGCGCGTCGCGGTGATCGGCACCGGCGCCTCCGCGGTCCAGTTCGTGCCGGAGATCCAACCGAAGGTCACCGCGCTGACGGTGTTCCAGCGGTCTGCGCCGTGGATCGTGCCGCGCATGGACCGCCCGACGATCGGGCTCGAACGTCGGCTGCTGCGCCAGATCCCGTTGGCGCAGAAGGCTGTTCGGGGTACCTGGTATTCGCTGATCGAGGGATTCGGGCTGGTCGGCTTCGTCGACAATCGGTTCCGTCATCCCTTCGAGATGCTGGGCCGGATCCAGCTGCGCCGCCAGATCCGCGACCCGAAGCTGCGTGCCAAGGTGACACCGGATTACATGATCGGCTGTAAGCGGGCCATCTTCTCCGACGCCTATCTCCCCGCCCTCGACAAGGACAACGTCGACGTGGTCACCGACGGCATCGCCGAGGTGCGCGCGCGCTCCATCGTGACCCGTGCCGGGGCCGAGATTCCCGTGGACACCATCATCTACGGCACCGGCTTCACCTCGACGCCGAGCGTGTTCGATCGCATCGTCGGCCACGACGGCCGCTCGATCGCCGAGCTCTTCCGGCAGCGGCCCCAGACCTATCTCGGTGCCGCGGTGGCCGGGTTCCCGAACTTCTTCTGCACCCTCGGTCCGTTCGGTGCGGCGGGCAACCAGTCGGCGGTGTTCATGATCGAGTCGCAGATCGCCTACATCGTCGACGCGCTGAGCACGCTGCGCGCCCGCGGCGAAACCCGGATCGAGGTGCGGCCTCAGGTCCAGCGCGACTTCGTCGAGGAGATGGGCAGGCGCAGCGCCGAGACCGTGTGGCTCACCGGCGGCTGCGAGAGCTACTACACCACCGCCGAGGGCGGCAATGCCGGGCTGTATCCGAACTGGAGCTTCGAATACCGCCGCCGCACCAGACGATTCGACATCGAGTCCTACGAGGTGTCGGCATGATGGGTCTCCGCAATCTCGCGCCGACCGCCTGGTTCGCGCGCTCCTACGACGTGGCGGGCAAGGTCGTCCTGATCACCGGCGCGGGCCAGGGCATCGGCCGTGAGCTGGCCGCGATCCTGTCGCGGCGCGGTGCGCGGGTCGTAGTGGTCGATATCGACGCGGTCGCGGCCCGCCGGGCCGCCGACGAGTTGGGGTTGGACGCCCACGGCATCGGCGCCGATGTCGCCGACCGAGCGCAGATGGCGGCGGCGGTCGACGAGGTGGTGCGCCGGTTCGGCACCCTCGACGTGGTGGTCGCCAACGCGGGCGTGACGCCCGTGCCCGCCACCGTGCGCACGATGGACCCGGCGGACTTCGACCGGGTGATCGGGATCAACCTCACCGGCGTGTTCAACACCGTGCACCCGGCGCTGGACCACATCGTGTCCGCGCGCGGGCACGTCGTGGTGGTGTCCTCGTGCGCGGCGTTCGCACCAGGGATGGGCGGCTCGCCGTACATGGTGAGCAAGGCCGCGGTCGAACAGTTGGGGCGGGCGCTGCGCGTGGAACTGGCCGCGAGCGGGGCCAGCGCCGGCGTCGCGTACTTCGGCATCGTCGACACCGCGATGACCCACGACATGCTCGACACCGACGACCTGGGCAAAGAGCTGGACGCGATGCTGCCGTGGCCGCTCGATGTGCGGATCACCGCCGAATACGCGGCCCGCACGATCGCCGACGGCATCGCCCGCCGCGCACCACGCACCATCGCACCGAGCGGGTGGGAGCCCTACGCGCTGTTGCGCGGAGCGATCAACGTCGTCCTCGATCACCGGCTCGCGGCCGACACCACGGTGCACGAGCTGATCCGGGCGATCGAGCGTCGTCGATGAGCGCCGAACGCGGGTCGCTGCGGGCTCGCACGCTGCGGCAGATGTCGGCGTTCACCGTGGGACAGTTGGCCGCGCTCGCGCCGGTGAACGCCTACACGCTGCCGCCGTCGCGACTGCTCATCGAGCAGGCCATGCGGGCGGGCGCGCCGCCGTTGCGCGCGACGACCACCGAGCCCGTGGACGAGGACGGGATCCGCGGCGAGTGGGTGCGTGGGCCGCGCGCCGACCGCACCGACGCGGTCGTCCTCTATGTCCACGGCGGCGGGTTCATCGCGGGCTCGGTCCTCGGATATCGCGGCGTCGCGTCCCGATTGTCGACCGCGACAAAGCTTCCGGTGTTCACCCTGGACTACCGGCTCGCCCCTGAGCACCCCTGTCCGGCCGCGCCGTCCGATGTCGCCGCGGCGTTCGCGTGGCTGACCCGGCGCTACAGCGCCGACCGGATCGTCGTCGCCGGGGATTCGGCCGGCGGCTTCCTGGCGGCTCATCTGACCGTCGAGAATGCCCGCGCGGGGCAGCCCGCACCGGGTGCGCTGGTGTTGTTCTCCCCGATGGCCGACCTGAGTCTGGCCATCGCGGTCGGCCACCAGAAGCACGAGCACCGCGACGGTTTGCTGTCCACCCAGATCGCCAGGCAGGCGATCGCCGCCTTCACCACCGAACCGTTCGACCTGCGGCCTGTTCACGGAATGCGGTTGCCGCCCACGCTGATCCACGCCAGCGACACCGAGTACTTCGGCGCCGACGCGACCGAGCTGGCGCGCCGCTGGCAAGCCACCGGGGCGCACTGCGAGCTGCAGGTGTGGCCGGATCAGATGCACGCCTTCCAAACCCTGCCGATCGTCATCCCCGAGTCCAGGACGGCCTATCGCGCAGCGGCTCGCTTCGTCGCCTCCCATCTCGCTACCGCCCCCGCGGTCATGACCCAGAAAGTGCCTGCCTCGTGAGTATTTCCCGTTTCGACACCCTGCCCGCAGCCTTCCAGCACACCGCCTCGATCGCCCCCACCGCGACCGCCTTGCGCACCCCCGGCGACACCAAGACCCTCACCTGGGCCGAGTACGCGACCCAGGTCCGCGCCGTGGCCGCCGGCCTGGCCGGTCTCGGTGTGCGTCGCGGCGACACCGTCGCACTGATGATGAGCAACCGGGTGGAGTTCTACCCCCTGGAAGTCGGTGCGCAGCATCTGGGCGCCACCTCGTTCTCGGTGTACAACACCCTCTCCCCCGAACAGCTCGCCTACGTGCTCGGCAATGCCGGAGCGCGCGTGGTGATCTGCGAGCCGCAGTACGCCAAGCTGATCGCCTCCTCCGGGGTCGACGTCGACCACATCGTCTGCGTCGACGAGGCGCCCGAGGGAACCCTGTCGGTGGCCGAGCTGCTGGCGGCGGGCCGTGACGATTTCGACTTCGACGCCGCCTGGCGCGCGGTGCGTGGCGAGGACGTCGCGACGCTCATCTACACCTCGGGCACCACCGGCGCGCCCAAGGGCGTCGAGACCACCCATGCCGCCCTGCTGTTCCAGGTGCACGGCATCGCCGACATCCTCGGCATCGAATTCGGTGACACCATCACCTCGTTCATGCCGACCGCCCACATCGCCGACCGCCTGACCGGGCTCTACGTGCAGGAGGTGCTCGGCACCCAGGTGACCAGCGTCAGCGATCCCAAGCTGATCGCCGCCGCCCTCGCCGACCTGCATCCGACCATCTGGGGCGCGGTGCCGCGGGTATGGGAAAAGCTCAAGGCCGCCATCGAATTCAAGGTCGCGGCCGAACCCGACGAGACCCGCCGCCAGGGCATGGTGTGGGCGATGTCGGTCGCCGCGGCCCGCAGCGCCCATCAGCTGGCCGAGGAACCGGTACCCGCCGAGCTCGCCGCCGAATGGGCGCGGGCCGACGAACTGGTGCTGAGCAAGCTGCGCGCGGCCCTCGGTCTGGACCGGGTGCGGTGGGCCATGTCCGGTGCGGCTCCGATCCCGCCGCAGACGCTGGCTTTCTTCGCCGGTCTCGGCATCCCGATCGCCGAGATCTGGGGCATGTCGGAACTGTCGTGCATCTGTAGCGTCAGCCATCCTCGCGACGCGAAGCTCGGCGCGGTCGGAAAGCTGTTGCCCGGCATGGAATCACGACTCTCCGACGACGGTGAACTGCACGTGCGCGGGCCGCTGGTGATGAAGGGCTACCGCGGGCTGCCCGAGCAGACCGCCGAGGCGATCGACGCCGACGGCTGGCTGCGCACCGGCGACATCGTCAGCATCGACGATCAGGGCTATCTTCGCGTCGTCGACCGCAAGAAGGAGATGATCATCAACGCGGCGGGCAAGAACATGTCGCCCACCAACATCGAGAACGCGATCAAGGCGGCCACGCCGCTGATCGGCGCGATGGCCGTGCTCGGTGACGGCCGGTCCTACAACACCGCGCTGATCGTGCTCGACGCCGAATCCGTCGAGCCCTACGCGCGCGAGCACGCGCTCCCCGACGCCTCCGCCGCCGCGCTGGCCGTCGATGCCACCGTGCGGGCCGCGATCGAAGCCGGTGTAGCGCAGGGCAACAGCAAGCTCTCGCGGGTGGAGCAGGTCAAGCGCTTCCGCATCCTGCCCACGTTCTGGGAGGCGGGCGGTGACGAGGTCACGCTCACCTTGAAGCTCAAGCGCAAGGTCATCGCCGAGAAGTACACCGCGCAGATCGACGAGCTCTACGCCGAGAACCCGCCCGCCGAAGTCGTCAACGCCGGATAGCGGTACCCGACTTGTCCGACCCCGCCTGGCGCGGTCGGACAAGTCGGGTTGTCTGCAAGGCGAAGTAGAACTCGGCGGCCGCGGTGGGATCGGTGCAGCTGCGGCCGGTGAGGGCTTCGATCCGCCGTAGCCGTTGGTGCACGGTGTTGCGGTGGAAGTGCAGCCGTTTCGCCGCGTCGGCCACCACCCCGCCCGCGGCGAACCACGCCTCGAGCGTCTCCAGCAGCGTGTCCCGCTCCATGGCGGGCAGCTCGAGGACCGAGCCGAGGATTCCGGCGGCGAGCTGGCGGCTCACCTCCGGCAGATGCGCGATCAGCAACGGGATCGGCTGGTCACCGAAGCTGTTGACCGCGATATCGCCGGGCCGGGCGCACCGGCATGCCAGTTTCGCTTCGTGGAGCGCGTCGTGGGCCCTGCGCGGATCGTCGAACGGGCGGCTCACCCCGACCCGGCCGGTGGCCAGGCCCGCGAGGACCGCGTCGGCTTCGGCGCGCGTCGCGCTCGATTTCAGGCTGATCAAGCCGATATGTGTGTCGAACTCGACCGTCCAGATCGAGTGCACGCCGATCGAGCGCAGACGTTCCTCGACGCCGCGCAGCGGGGCCGCGACCGGTTCGACGATCTCGGCGCTGACCACCAGGAACGTCCCGGTCTCCGGCAGGTTCAGCATGCGCAGGGTTTCCCACAGCGGCGCGCCGTCGTCGACGGCGGCCGACAGCAATGAGCGCAACGCGAGGCTGCGGACCTGCGCGTCGCGATGCGCGCGTTCGAACGCCACCTCACCGTAGGCTTCAGCGGCCGCGCTCGAATAGTCGTCGATGATGCTCCACAGCTCGGAGCCCTTGTGCGCCAACGATTCCGAGAGCTCGCCGCCCATCTCGCCGAGCAGCCGGTCCCAGATCAACCGGCCCGCCATCCGATACGCGTGCAGTAGCGCCGCCAGCGGAACCTGCTGCTCGGCCTTGAGCCGTCCGGCAGCGCGCGCGGCGTCCAGCCGCGGCCGGGAGCGACCCCCGAGTTGGCCGAGCAGAGTCACCAGGTTGTCGTAGGTGGCCTGGCGCAGCTCCTGGTGGGTCAACCTGGTCGCCTCGGCGTAGGCGTGGTCGCCGGACAGGATTTGCGCCACCAGCACGTCGGTCAGCTCGTCCGCTCGCAGCAACAGCCTGTCGACAAGCTCCACCGATACGTCGGACGACACCTCGGGAACTGTCGTCATCCTGCCATTGTAGGCGCTGCGAAAAGCGGCCCTACCAGCAGTGTTGTGCACTTGCACACTGAGCTCACGGTTATCCGCAGCGCCGGCCCATAGGCTGCCCACCCACCGTCGGCCACGATCGAGAAACGTGATCCACCTCACTACATCGCAGCGAGAGGCATTGCAATGTATGACTACGTCATCGTCGGCGCGGGTTCGGCAGGCGCCGTGTTGGCTGCCAGACTTTCCGAGGATCCGGCGGTATCGGTCGCCGTCATCGAAGCCGGGCCGGCCGACAGCGCCGACGAGATCCATATCCCGGCCGCGTTCGGCGCCTTGTTCAAGAGCGAGTGGGACTGGGATCTCGATACCGAACCCGAACCACAGCTGGGCGGTCGGCGCGCGTACCTGCCCCGCGGCCGGATGCTGGGCGGATCGAGTTCGATGAACGCGATGATCTACATCCGGGGCAACCGTGCCGACTACGACGCCTGGGCCGCAGCCGGTGCCGATGGTTGGTCCTACGACGATGTCCTGCCGTATTTCCAGCGAGCCGAGGACAACGAACGAGGCAAGGACGCCTATCACGGCGCCGGCGGACCACTGCGCGTCTCGGAGAGTCGCTCACAGCACACCCTCGCCGGCGCGTTCGTCGACGCGGCCGAGCAGGCCGGGTACGCGCAACGAAGACTTCAACGGCGCAACACAATTGGGTGTAGGTCGCTATCAGGTGACACAGCGTGACGGCATGCGGTGCAGCACGGCCGTCGCCTATCTGCATCCGGCGATGACGCGGCCGAATCTGACCGTCATCACCGATGCGCTCGCACAGAAGGTGCGGTTCGAGGGCGACCGGGCGGTCGGCGTCGAGATCAGCCGTGGCGGCGAGATCGAAACGGTCCGTGCCGAACGGGAAGTCGTCCTCTCCGGCGGCACCTACGGATCGGCGCACCTGTTGCTGCTGTCGGGCGTCGGTCCCGCCGAGGAGCTCGCGCTGTTCCAGATCGAGGTGGTGCGCGACCTTCCGGTCGGCGAGAACCTGCAAGACCACTACATGACGCTGATCAACTACCGCACCGACACCGAGTCGCTGATGACCGCGCTGTCGCCGGAGAACCTCGCGTTGTTGCAGCAGCAGGGCCGAGGACCGCTCACCTCGAACATCGGTGAGGCGGGCGGATTCTTCGAGACGAGGGACGGTCTGGAAGGTCCGGACGTGCAGTTCCACCTGGCACCGGTGCTGTTCCACGAGGAGGGACTCGGCGCACCCGTCGCGCACGGATTCGCCATGGGACCCTGCGTGCTCCATCCGACGAGCGTCGGCAAACTGATGCTCCGTTCGGCCGCGCCGACCACCGCGCCGAGAATCGTGCACAACTACCTCGCCACCGACGAGGACCGGCGCAGCATTGTCGCGGGTCTGCGCATCGCCCTCGACATCGCGGGCCGAGCCGCCCTCGCGGAGCACATCACCGCGAACTTCGTTGCTCCCGAGTCGGATTCGGACGAGGACCTGCTCGCCTTCGCACGCAGGTACGGGCAGACGCTGTATCACCCGACATCGACGTGTGCCATCGGGTCGGTCGTCGACAGCCGACTGCGGGTGCTCGGCCTCCAGGGCTTGCGCGTCGTCGACGCGTCGGTGATGCCCACGGTCGTGCGCGGCAACACGAACGCGCCGACCATCATGATCGCGGAGAAAGCCGCCGACCTCATTCGCGAAGACGCCGTCGCCACCACCGGAGGATCGAAATGACCAGCACAGCAACGACAATCGACGCCGCGATCGAGGCATTGACCGAGGGCGCGGTGCGATGGGCGGCGACTCCGCTCACCGACCGGCGCCTGCTGCTGCAGCAGGTGCACGACCTGACCGAGCAACACGCGCAGGACTGGGTCGACATCGCCATCGGCATCAAGGGACTGCCGAAGGATTCGCCCCTGGTCGGCGAGGAATGGATCAGCGGACCCTATCCGGTGATCACCGGCACCGGCGCGTTGATCGAAAGCCTCGCCGCGCTCGACGCCGGCCGTAGCCCGGTCGACGGCTTCGAGATCACCGCGGCGCCGGGCAACAGGTCCGCCGTGCACGTGCTCCCGCACGGGATCTTCGATCGGCTGCTGCTCAACGGCTTCACCGCCGAGGTGTGGACCAAGCCCGGCGTCGACGCCGACACCGTCCGGGGGCGAGCCGGTTTGGGCGCACGCGCACCACGCATGGCAGGCGGCGTCGGCGTCGTGCTCGGCGCCGGGAACATCTTCTCCATTCCGCCGCTGGACCTGCTGTACCAATTGATCGCGGACAACCGGGTCGTGGCACTGAAGCTCAACCCCATCACCGACCCGCTGCTTCCGGTGTTCGAGCGCATTTTCGCACCGCTGATCGATCGCGGGTTCTTGCGAATCCTCACCGGCGGCGCCGATGTCGGCACCGCGCTGGTCAACCATCCCGACGTGACCTCGGTGCACATGACCGGCAGCAGCAACACCCACGACGCCATCGTGTTCGGCCGGGGAGCCGAAGGCGCGCAACGGAAAGCAGCGAACACACCGCTGCTGGCGAAACCCATCACCAGCGAACTCGGCGGCGTCTCGCCCACGATCGTGATTCCCGGGCACTGGTCGCAGGCGGATCTGAGGTTCCAGGCCGAACACCTGGCGACGCAACGACTGCACAACAACGGATACAACTGTGTCGCGTCCCAGGTCGCCATCGTGAGCTCGGACTGGCCGCAGAAAGAGAAGTTCCTCACCGAACTACGCGCGGCGTTCGAACGGGCGCCCGAGCGACCGGCGTATTACCCGGGCAGCGAGAGTCGAGTGGCCAACGCGCGCAAGGAATATCCGCGGGCACAGCGCGTCGGTCCGAACAACGACCGCACGCTGGTGCTCGGTATCTCGCCGTCGAAGGACGAACCGGCGCTGCGGGAGGAGTACTTCTCTCCTGTTTTCGGTGTCACCGAACTGCCCGGCACCGGTTCGGAGTTCCTGCGCGCCGCGGTCGAGGTCTCGAACGAGCAATTCGTCGGCACTCTGGGGGTGAACATCATCGCCCACCCGAGAACGCTGCGTCAGCTCGGCGCCGCGCTCGATGCGGCGATCGTCGACCTGCGATACGGCACCGTCGCGATCAACGCCTGGACCGGAGTCGGCTACCTGACCGCCCGCGCGAGCTGGGGTGCGTTCCCCGGCCACACCCTCGACGATGTGCAAAGCGGTATCGGGGTGGTGCACAACGCGTTGCTGATCGAAGACCCCGAGCGCACTGTCGTGCGTGGGCCGTTCCGACCCGCGCCGAGGTCGATCACGCGCGGCGAATTCACGGTGGCGCCCAAGCCGCCCTGGTTCGTGACCAACAAGACCGCCGCCACCACCGGCCGTCTGCTGACCTATTTCTCGGCGGCGCCGGGGTGGTCCAAGCTACCGGCGATCTTCGCCTCCGCGCTGCGCGGCTAGCTGTTCACCGAAAACGATGAACACCTGTTCCACCGGATCGACCTGCCCCGAGATCCGGTGGAACGTCAGCGTTGCCGCACGGCGTCGTAGGCCTGCGGCAACGCCTCGCCGGAATTCATCGCCAGCAGCGCTCGATGCAAGTTCGCGCGCTGATCCTGATCCAGACCGTCGAAGAGGTCGTCGTTCAGCGTGCGGACGAGCTCGTCGGCCTGCTCGACGGCGCTCCTCCCCTGCTCGGTGATCTCGACGAGAAAACGGCGACGGTCACGGTGATCGCGAATCCTGGCGGCCAGACCCGCCGACTCCAGATGGTCGATCGCGGCGACCATCGTGGTCGAGTCGATGCGCAGCCGGGTTCCCAGTTCGAGCTGAGAGCTGGCCTGGTCGCCTGCCAGCACCTTCAAGATCATGAAGTGCCTGGTCCGCAGGCCCAATGAGGCGAGCCGATCCTCGCTCACGCGGAACATCACCTGCCCGAGTTTGATCAGCAGGCAGCTGGTGTGCTCGGCGACCATGTCCGGGATCAACGGTTCGGTCACTGGTGGGAAACCTCGATTTCTGGGCTGGACAGCAGAGTCGATCGTAATCGGAGCCGCACCCACGTCCGTCATCGGCAGCAGTCACCACCGATCATCGCTACAGATAATAGTTCGTACTACTGATAGTCTGCCCGGCATGGAGTCAGAATTCATCCAGAAGATCGACCTTGCCGACAAGGTCGTCGTCGTCGCGGGCGGCACCAGCGGCATCAATCTCGGTGTGGCCGAGGACTTCGCGCGGGCCGGCGCCCGTGTCGCGGTGCTGAGCCGCTCCGCGGACAAGGTCGACGCGGCCGTCGAACGGCTGCGCGCGCTCGGCGCCGAAGCGATCGGCGGGAGCGCCGATGTCCGCGACTACAGCGCGACCGAGGCCGTGCTGCAATCGGTGCACGAGCAGTTCGGCGACTTCGACGTGATGATCTCCGGCGCCGCAGGCAACTTCCCCGCCGCCGCCGTCGGCATGTCCGCCAACGGATTCAAGTCGGTCGTCGACATCGACCTGCTCGGCACCTACAACGTCCTGCGCGCGAGCTACCAGTTCCTGCGCAAGCCCGGCGCCTCCGTCATCAACATCTCGGCACCGCAGTCGGAGTTGCCGACGATCACCCAGGCGCACGTGTGTGCCGCCAAGGCGGGCGTCGACATGCTCACCAAGGTCCTGGCGTTGGAGTGGGGCCCGTTCGGCATCCGCGTCAACGGTGTGATCCCGGGCCCGATCGACGGGACCGAGGGCATGGCCCGGTTGGCCCCGACCGAGCAGGATCGGGCCCTGGTCACCGGCAGCGTGCCGCTGCGCCGCTACGGCACCCCCCGCGATGTCGCCAACGTCTGCCGATTCCTGGCTTCCCCGCTGGCCGACTACGTCTCCGGCGTTGTGCTTCCGGCCGACGGCGGGTGGGTCCTCGGTGGCGCGTCGCAGGCGATGGGCGTCATCGGGCAGCCGCTTCTCGACGCCGCGCACCAGGGTCAGTAGCACCCTGGGCGCGTCATGACCTGACCTGATCCCAGAGGCGCACATAGACCTCGGCACCGCGAAACACGTCGGCCATGATGTCCGGGCCGCCGAGAACGCGGACCGCTTCTAGCCAGTCGGCATAGGTTCCGTAGGTCGCGGTGCCGTCGATGTTGATGTCGAAGGTGCGCTCGCCCCATCGTTCCCTGTCGAAGGTCACCGCGCCGTCGTGGGAGACGAAGGGGTATCCGATGGTGCCGGGTCCGAGCGGGCCGCCCTGGCCGGCGATGCCGTTCATGTCCGAACCGAAGCCGAAACCGAACTGCGCGGCGGGCCGGGGCAGTGCGCGGGCTTCACGCCAGGCTTCGACGAAGCTCGCGGGTCCACCTGCATAGGGGGTTGCGAAACCGCCTACCGCATAGACCCGTTCGGTGGTGGTGGGTGAGTCCCAGCCGTGTGAGGACAACACACCTGGGTAGCCACGCTTTTCGATGATCGTCATGACTTCCTCGGCGGTGGCTTCGCTGAGGTGGTCGATCTCGATGAGGAAACCGTGGTCGATCATCGAGTTGATCAGGTACTCGCCGAGCTCGGTCAGGCCGCGCGCATTGCAGTGAGATCCCGCCGCATACAGCGGCAGTGGCGCGCCGCCGAGCAGCGGGCCGGTGAGATCGGCGATGAACTGGTTGATGTGACCGGCGAGCGGCACCGAGATCTGGGTGCTGTCCTGTTCGGGTCCGGGACAGGGCTGGACGTTCCAGAACGCGCCGGTCTGCATGAAGTTGCCCGCGTTCACCAGCAGGCCGGTGACATCGTGGTCCATTTTCGTGCCGCCGAAGGCGTTGTCGAACTTGTGCACCGGAAAGAAGCTGCTCACGCCGATGGCGCGAAGTTCGGTGAGCCAGCGGTCGACGTCGGCTCGGCCGCACTCCGGTTGCCCGAGGAACACACCGCAGCCCATCGGGTCGGACAACTCCATGCCGAGGACCACGGCGAGCTTGCCGGACGCGGCAACGAGGCGCGCCTGGGCCGGATCGGTGACGATGCGGAAGAAGCCCTGTCCGGGACCGCCTGCCTGGGCATCGATGTAGTCCTGCAACGCCCGCAGGCTGTCGGCCTGCCTGCGCACCGAAGCCATGTCGTCGCAGGGGTTTCGGCGATCGGTCATCATGGCGCACAGCGATTCGTTGTCCACCAGGTCGACGGTCATCACCCGCAGACCCGCCTTCCACGAGCGCTCGATGCTGGTCCAGTAGGTGCCTTCGGCGGTGAGAACCGAGGGCTTCGGCCAGTCACGGAAGGTGGGCCAGCCGCGGGTGTCGGAGGCGTGGAACGGTTCACCGTGATCGAGGAAGTCGGCGATCACACCGTTGGTGCCGGTGCGGAACTGCGCGCAATCGGGCAACGCGTAGCTCACTCCATAGGGGTGCCACGGTCGGCCGCAGTGAAAGTTGCCGCCCATGAATTCGTAGGCGGTGACGTGCGCGTGCGTGTCGATGGTGCCCACGATCGTGCCGTCGGCGCCGACGCTGGGGCCCGGAGTGCCCTGGGCGCCGGTCTGCGCCTCGGGGAAGTCCGCGCACCCGGTGTCCTGGACGAACGCGGCGGGCGTGCTGGTCGCGGTTTCGCTGTTGGTGAGAACGAATCCGCCCGCACCGGTGCCGTCCACCTTCCACACCGCCGACGGCGTCGGGTTCTTCGCGGGGCTGATCGACCCTTGCCCGGCTGCCAGGACGTCGCCGTTGCGACCGTAGAGAAGGTATTCGCCGAGCGCTGTCGCTCGCATCCGGTACGGCCCAGCCGCCGGAACCAAGGGCCCAGCCGGGGTGTCGATGCGATAGCAGCCGTTGACCAGCGAATAGCGGGTCTGTCCCGAGTCGGCGGTGGCGTGCCCCGGCCCCACGAGTCCTGTGGCGATCAGAGTGAGGGCGAGTATCGGCAGGTACTTCGAACCTGCCGGTCCCCGACGGGAGATGGTGGAACGCAAGACTTCTCAATTCTGAACTAGGGGTATTTCACCTTTCTCGGTCAAAATACTATGGAACATAGTTTTTCGTGGCAGGTTCTCAGACGAGCGCGCTCGCCAGCGCCGCGGTCACACCGACCACGACCACCGCCGCGGCAGGCGCGAGCAGCATCGTGCCGACCAGCATCGCCATCGCCGTTCGACGTGCGACCGTTCGGGACTCCGGCGTGGCCGCCAGGCGCTCGAGACGCATCGACAGCGAGTCATCGATCAAGCGCAGCGGTGCGCCCGGCATCGACGGCATGCGCGAGGCGACAGTGTGCAGCGCCCCGGACAGCGCCCGCGAACCGGTCGAGGCCGCGGCCGACCGATCGGCGGCGAATTCGACCAAGGTGGCGACCGCGGCCGGGGCCGCGGCGAAGAGCGGAATCCACGAAAAGGCCTGGGCGAGAATCTGACAGACGCCGAGAATATGGTGATGGAACCCGCGCAGATGCGCGTGCTCGTGCGCGAGAACAGCGCGCCACTGCGGTTCGGTCAGGCAGCGCTCGAGCCCGTCGGTGACCACCACGTACCCACCGCGCCCGGCGACGCTGTACGCCAACGGAATCGGATGATCGAGGCGTACCAGTTTCGTCCCCGCGCCGTCGACCCGGCCCACCATCTCGACCAACTCCCGTTGCTGGCGGCGCAGCGCCGCCCCGCGCCCCCGGTAGCCGACCACGATCCGTGCCAGCTGTCCGGTCGGCACGATCGTGGCGAGCACCGCGACCGGCATGATCAGCCCGGCCGCCCAGGTGACCACCGCCGGTTCGACCGCGGCCAGACTGCGAACCACGGTGCCCGCGAATACATTTCCCGGCGGATCGCCCGGCCACGCCAACGCGATCACGGCCAGCACACCACAGCCGATCGTCGCGACGAGCGCACCCAGCCAGGCCACCAACCCGGCGACCGGGGCGGCGGTGAAATCGATACGGGACAGGACCGCCGGAGCGAGCACAGCCAGCGCGATACCGGCCGCCAGCAACGCTGTCAGCAGGATCATGGTCCGCGCTCGTCGTCGGAGAGGCCCCGTCGCAGCGCTTCGACTTCGGGCGCACTGGCAGTGCGGACCAGATGCAACAGCACCGCGGGAGCGTCAGGACTGGCGTCGAGGATCTCGCGCAACAGATCGGTCGTCGCCTCGGCCCGGGTCCGGCTGGGCCGGTACCGATAGGAACGCCCGACCTTCTCGCGCTGCACCCACTTCTTCTCCCACAGGTGCGTAACCACGGTCAGCACTGTGGTGTACGCGGGAACCCGCTGGTCGTTGTCCAATAGATCCACCAGATCGTGCACCGACAGCGGCGCCGAACTCTCCCACAGGACAGCCATCACCTGGCTCTCCAGCGCCCCGAGCCCCTTCATCGCTCCCCCTCGTCCGCCGCGACAACACCACCGGACCGGATGCCGCCCGCCCAATTTACTATCCGACATAGTTTTTCGGACGACATGCTGTGAGATGCCCTCGGTCCGCCGAGGCGGCGATCACCGAGCTACGGCGCCGGCACCACAGTCGGCTAGGTTCGTGCCCATGAGCCGCAACACGACCGTCTTCGACAGCATCGACATCGCTGCCGATCCGGAGTCCATCTATCAGCAGGTCAGCGACCCGACACTGATGGGTCGGTGGAGCCCGGAGAACCGTGGTGCGAAGGTGGCCCAACCGCGCGAGTCCACTTACGTGGGAATGGAATTCGAAGGGCTGAACAAGCGTGGCGGTGCTCGCTGGGTGACCCGTTGCGTGGTGATCGCGGCCGAGCCGGGAAAGCGGTTCGCGTTCCGCGTCGAGGCGATCGGCGTCCGGCGGCCATGGATCCGCGCGGGGATCGCGACCTGGGAATACCGGTTCGAGCCGGACAACGGTGGCACCCGGGTCACCGAGACCTGGCACGACGATCGCAAGTCATGGCCGAACGCGGCGGTTCAGGTCTTCGACCGGGTCGCCACCGGCGGCGACACCTTCGTGGAATTCCAGCGCAAGAACATCCGCCGCACGCTGCGCAACCTCAAGCAGCAGCTGGAGTCGAAGGACTGAACGCGGGCGTCGGAGGGTCCTGCCGTTTTCCTACCGGTCGGCGTCAGGGCTCGCCGACGGCACGCCCGTCACGGTGGGCACGGCACCCGTCGTCGCCAGGATCGTCGCGGCGACCAGTTTCGGATCGTCGATCATCGGCACATGTCCGACGCCCGGCAAGATCTCGAAGCGGGCCTGCGGGAAACGCTCCTGGGCGATGCGGCCATTGACCGCCGGCGGCAGGATCGCATCCTTCTCCGACCAGGCCAGGGTGATCGGACACGGCAACTCCGGCACCGACGCGATCTGCTCCCTGGTGTCGAGCACGTCTTCGGTGACCGTGCACCCGATGAGGTCGGCGGCCGCTGTCATCGCCTGCGCCGGCGTCAAACGGTCAGCGCGACAAGCGATATCGCGCAGCGCGAGCCGCCGGACCACCGCCGACCGCAGGACCACCGGTTGAACTGGGCGCGACAGCTGGACCAAGGTGCCCATGCGGCGCAGCTTCCTGACCGCGTCGGTCTGCCCATGACCACCACCATCCCAGAACCCCGCAGGCGAGAGCGCGCAGACGCTCAACGCCCGACCCCGCAACGCGAGCTCGATGGCCATCCACCCGCCGAGCGAGTTCCCCGCGAGATGAGCCTTCGCGATGCCCCGCTCGTCCAGCATCCGCTCCGCCGCGTCGACGATGTCGCGCACCTTGACCGGGTGCTCCCGCACCGCCGGCCCGCCCCGATGCCCGAGCGCGGTCGGAGCGATCACGTCGTGATGATCGGTCAAGCACGGAACGACGTCCTCCCACGCCGCCGCCGACATGGTGACGCCATGGAACAGGACAATCGAAGACTTACCGGAACTCATGGGCAGATGCTACTCACCGCCGGTCAGCCGATGGGCAACGTTCGCGGTCGACCCAATTCCTTCAATGCAGCGCCCCAGGACCGCGCCGAGTCCTCCGTCGATATGGACGAAGCGCACGCCCCACCGGGACAACTTGTCGACAGCCTCGCGGATTGCTGGAAACGCCATCTGCTCTGGCTTTGCATGTGGCACCGCTACAACCGGACGACCTCCGCCGACAGCCTCGACCAGCATCGCCAAGGGAAGTGTGTCCCCGATCCCGCAAGCCCACTCACTCGGCGGCACCGAGCCGAGCCTGCGAACGGACCGAGACCTGTAAGTGACAGGTATCCGTGACGAATCTTCTCGGCATCTGTCACGGTCGACAGCGCTAACCCGGGAGCCCCGCTTCAGCCAAACCGCTTCGACTGTCCCGACCCAGTTCGATCCGTTCGATGACATCCCATATATAGGAGTTGTCCCGAAGTTCGAGCGAAACCAGCACGGCCTCGGTGGTCACGACATCGAAGCCGTAGATAGCACTGCCAGCCGTCGCTGCAGTCGTGGCAGCCACCTCTTCCAGACCTTCGAAAACCGGGTACGCGATCGTCACATGGGGATCCGATGTTGATTCCTTCAGCGACGCGTGCGGCAAGACGGAGATCGTTGCCGCTCGTAGCGTGTCGCGAAGCTCCATCACCGGCGCCGCGGGTGAGATCACGAAGCCGATCGCACCACGAATGTTGGTCAGCCGATCGACGGACAAGCTGAACGGGCCCAGGTCTCGGCAGGCATGCTGCGCGGCCTCCGCAATAGAAGCACGTTGCTCGAACGTGCACGTGTACGGGCGTGAGATTCGATCCAACGTCAGGTGGAGTCCGTCGGGCGGCGTGGTCTTGAAGTACGCCGGATCGATGGCCTGCTGGCATTCTTTGGTCCGCGAATGAAGTTCCGAAGCGTGATCGAAGGTCAAGAACCAGTAGTAACCGAGCGGGCCGTTTTCGAGCGGACGGGGTCGCAGGCTGTCCAAGTTTCCGGTCACTTGTCGCCGTCCTTACTGGCCAGCGCATCCCGGACGCCCTTCAACTGCGAGGTATCCCCCCACCTGTCGGCCACGTCACGGAGAAATTCCGAAGCTCGGCGCTGAACCTGGGCCATAGGCTTGTCTGGCGAAGTGTCCAGAGCATCGTGCATTATCGCCACTGCAGCATCCAGGTCGGCATCTTCGGCCAAGACATGCGAGCGGGCCACGTCGATCATCACCAGCGACCTACCCCACGGCGAGTTCGTGTTGTTCATGTCCGCCAACGCGAGCTCCGCATACTGTTCGACCTTGTCCGGCATCGCCAACGACAGATACGATGTCGCGGCATTTCCAGCCACCTGCGCCGCACTGTAGCTTCCCAGAGAGATGCTGGATGGCACTCCATCCGGGGCACTATCGCACGCGACCAGCTCGTATGCCCGGTCCACCGTGCGTCGTACGCCGTCAGTATCGCCGAGCTTACCCATTGCTCGCGCGACTCCGTTGATCGCTAGTCTTACACTTTGCGGCCCATCTTCGGCGCGAGCGAGGCCGTCCCGAGCATAGTCCAACGCTCGTTCGTACCTCCCTGCGTAATACTCACAGAAGCTTTGCAGCCCACGCGCCCATGCTGTGAGGTTAGCGTTCTGCGCATTGTCCCCCAGATGGAAAGACTCCAGACAGTAAGCCCGTGCCATCGAATAATGGCCAGTTCCGACGGCGATATAGCCGAGCAGTCCCGAAGTTTCGCTGGCGATGTCGAACAGCTCGCTGCGCTGTTTCGGATGGCTGCATTCATCGATGAGCCCATCGAGCCATGCCCGCTGCTGCTTCAACGCGGGAACGAGTCCGGCAGGATCTACAGTTTCATAGTTCGCGATTGCGTGGTGCGTACTGATTCGCAGCTGGTCAATGATCTCGGGATTGACAGATCGGCTCAGCTTGTGGACGCGGCCCAGGACCGCGAGCAGATCCGTCGTGATCGCCTGGTCACCGTTCTCCGGCAACCCGTCATCATCATCGCGGTCGGTGTGTGCGATCGCGGTCTGGGTGTGACGCAGCACGGTTGAATGGCGGTCCCGCCAAACGGCTTCCCCGTCCGCCACGATCTGCTCGAAGCGTTCTCTATCCGCTGGAGATGCACGCTGACGGTACGTCGTATCCAGGATCGCTTGCGCCGTGGATCTGGGTTTCACGGCGCTCAGGCCCGAGCGCCAGTTGTTGACCGTGGTCGTCTCGACACCGAGCAGCGTGGCGAACTCTCGAATCGACTTTCGCATCGCCTCTTGAAGCGCAGCTGCCTCAAAGCCTGTCCAAGCCCGCCCTCGCATCATCGCCGCTTCCTACTTTTCAGCACCTGATCTCGGAAGTCCACACGATACGCCTACGGTACGCGATCGCTACGCGGTTACCTCCGATACCGCTGGTGGGCGACGCTTTTCATCAGTACCTGTTCCAGGGAATCCATGGCGAGGCCGCCAGATCGATGCCCTTCGCTGCCGGATGCGTCGCCAGGAGGCCGCACATGTCGAGCCACTTGCTCACCGATCTGATCAGGCTGGTCGAAGTGATGAGAGAAGCCGGTTGGGTCAACCTCACCCTGGCTACCCCGAGTTCCCCTGTTACCGACAATCCCCATGCTGCGGAAACTGACGGCGTTTTTCCTACCGCGCACGAACTGCCAACCGGCTACCAGCTGATCTCCGCCTTCCGTGGCGCATTTGGACACCTTCCTGGTGACCACCTGATCGCGCGCTGGGCTCAAGCCTTCGCTCACCTGCACCGCTGCCGCCACATCAACCCCGTAAACACTGCCCGAATCGACACGCGCAGAGTTGAACTCGCTGAACTGGTCGATGCCTGGGTCGCGAATCACTCCCGGCTGCCCGATCGGGACTACGGCGCCGCGCTAGATGAACTGGCCGCCGCGTACATCGGATTCGAAGCGAAGTTCCACGCGAGAGCGCCCATCGACTTCGACGAGCTGCATCAAGCATGGACCACCGTCGCCGACCACGTCATCGACTGGGGCGACCTCCGTACCGGCCAGGCAGCCATGCCGCGACCACTGCAGCATTCCTCCCCCATATCCAGCGATTGAAAGGTGTACCACCATGCTCGATCTCGACTACCCGACTGATCCACAGTTCCTCGAAACCTGCGCGCGCGAAGGAATCGCAGTCACCGAGGCTGCGACCGCCATCGCGGGCGGCACTCTGGTGTTCTTGCGCTCCAACGATTCTCGCTATCACAAGGGCTTTGCCCCGATCTTCGTCGGCGCGGGTACTCGACGAAAAGTCACGGCGCTGATCGGGTTGGGCCCCAAGGACACCAACCGCGACGCGATCGTCGACAGCATGTCGGTGATCTTGGCCGCCAAACCCGACGCGGTGATCGACCTGACCACCAACCCCGAGGGCATCGCGCTGCGCCGCGAACTGAAGGAAGTGGTGGGGATTCCGTTGGGCTGCTGCCTCACCTACGACCTGTTCGCCCAACCTCGCAAGAAGCTCGGTCGTGCCGAGTTCTTGGAACGTTTCGAACTCGGCCTGGACTCCGGCGTCGACTTCGCATTGATCCACGCCGGGATCAACCCGGAGTTGGCGCGAATGAGTGAGCAGTCGACACGGATCATGCCCACCACCTCCCGCGGTGGCGGACTGATCGCGCGCTACATGCGCATGCACAACGTCGAATCGCCGTTGCATGAATACTTCGACGGCATCCTCGACATCTGCCGACGCCGCAGCGTGGTGCTCGACCTCGGCGACATTTTCCGCCCCGGCGCCACAGCCGACGCCGGTGACGATCTGAAATGGCGCGAGATCGAGTTGCTGGCCACGCTGCGACGCCGAGCCCTCGACGCCGGCGTCCAAGTCCTGTGCGAAACCGGCGGCCACATCCCGCTACACCGCATCCACGAAATCATCCCCGCCTACAAGAAGGCCCTCGGTGGCGCGCCATTGTGGCTGGCAGGCCCGATGGTCATCGACAACGCTGTCACCCTCGACTCGATCGTCAACACCATCGGCGTGGCCACCGCCGGGCAGCACGGCGGAGACATGTTCGCCTCCATCACCCAGGTCGAGCACTACCTGATGCCCACCGGTTCCGATACCGCCGAAGCCGTACGCAACGTCAAAGTCGCTATCACCGCGCTCGAACTGGGTCGCGGCAACACCGACGAAGCAGCCCGCCAGCGTGCCATCTCCGTCGCTCGGCGCGCGAACAACTGGGAGGTGCAAGCCACCCACGCGCTCTACCCACGGCTGGCCGGTAACGCCTTCATCAACGCCGGATTGAAAACCGGTGCACCGTGCACTATCTGCGGATCGCTGTGCCCACACCTGACAGCCAAGAAGGCCAACGAGGAAATTCCCCTCCCCGCCAGTACCGCCACGTTGTCGATCACTCCTGTGGAGAGCTGAGCAATGACCACGACAGCTCCTCAGCCCATCGGCACCACAGCATCCCTGGCCGCCACGATCACCCGGCGTCTCCCCGACACAGCAGAGCTGACGACGGTCGCAGCCCGCGTGGCCGATGACCTGCTCGCCCTCGGCGAACACGTGCCCGACACCGACTGGCTCATCTTGGGTGGATCAATGGCCCGCGGCGAACCGAGCTGGATTCGCTATCACCACGACCAGCACCAACTCATCAGCGACCTCGACCTGCTCTATGTCTCCTCTGGTGAGACACCGACAGCGCTCATATCCCAAATGCGCACGAGCGCTGAAAAGCGCTTCCCCACCGTGGATTTGATGACGCTGCCGCTGCGCGACTACCGCACCGTCACAACGTCACTGGGCTACGACTTCAAGAACCTCGGCGTCCCGCTGACCCTGCACGGCCTGCCAGAGCACAATCCCGTGCGACTCGACGACCGCGACGCCTACGAGATCCTGCTGTACTACATCCAGGCCTACTACTGGCATCGACTCAACTACAGGTGGCAGACCGGCCTGGACTCCACCCAATTCCACCTGCTGGTGAACCGGCTGTGCATGAAAGTGCTTCGTGCGACGGCAATGCTGGAACGCGGCGCCTACGCCCATCACGACTTCGCCCGCATGGCCCCGCATCTCGCCGAACAGATGCGCGCCGAGCTGGCTTGGCGCATCGATCCACGGCAGCCTCCGTTGGACCCGTCCCGATTCTGGGTCTATGTGCACGATGCTTTCCGCCGATTCGACTTCGCCTTCGGTGGCCCACGTCCAGATGCCGTGCGGCTGAGCAAATACGCCACGACCAGCAGCGGGCAGATCATCGCCAGCCATCAGAAGCGAGTCAGCGAGCTGGCCCGGGAAGTCGCCGCCGCGTGGGTCTCGAACCCTCGCCTGGACAGGATCGGTACCGTGGAGCGCGCAACCTGGTCACGAGTCACCGGCTGGGCAGGAACGCAGCAACAGCCCGGCCCCGCCTCCTACTTCGCCAAGCACCGACGCGAAATCCACGACCACCTCCTCGCCATGAAAGTGCAGGTCGCTGCATGAAGATCCTCGTCACCGGTGGCGCCGGCTACGTCGGCGCGACCGTGACCCGGCTCCTTCTCGATGCCGGGCATCAAGTCGATGTCGTCGACGATCTCTCCCGCAACGACGACCGGCAGATCCCCGCCGAAGCGCGTTTCCACCAACTACGCGTACACGACATCGCCGCCGTCCTCACCCCCGACGCCGGATTCGACGCAGTGCTCCACTTCGCCGGACTCATCGCCGCCGGCGAATCAATGAACCACCCAGAATGGCACTGGGACAACAACACCCGAGCCTCACTCGCCCTCCTCGACGCCATCCGCGCCGCCGGGATACCGCGCCTGGTGTTCTCCTCCACCGCCGCGGTCTACGGCGAGCCCGACACAGTTCCGATCACCGAGAACGCCCCCACGAACCCGGTCAACACCTACGGCGACACCAAACTCGCAGTCGACCGAGCTATCACATCGATCACCCGCGCGAGCAAACTCGGTGCCGTCAGCCTGCGCTACTTCAACGTCGCGGGCGCGCATACCTGCGCTGACGGTTCGATGATCGGCGAACGCCACACTCCTGAAACCCATCTCATTCCCTTGGCGCTGGAAGCCGCCGCCGGCCTCCGCGACAAGTTCAATCTCTTCGGCGACGACTACCCGACTCCTGACGGAACCTGCATCCGCGACTACGTCCACGTCACCGACCTCGCGCGGGCGCATCTACTGGCGCTTGATTCCATTGGCTCCGGCGAGCACCGAATTTACAACCTGGGCAATGGAATCGGGTTCTCCAATCAACAAGTCCTTGACGCCGTTCGGCGCGTCACAGCCTCTCGGTTCGAAGTCGAGACAGCACCACGCCGACCTGGTGATCCTGCGGTTCTATACGCCTCCTCTGAACTAGCAAAACGTGAGCTCGGATGGTCGCCGACGAACCCCGACATCGTCGACATCGTCGGTGACGCTTGGAAATTCCACAAGACTGTCGCTGGGTAATTGGTCACCGAGGCGCGCCGCGTCCACCGCACGCGCCGTGCGGCGGTGGACACGGCGGTCGACATCGGTCGTTGAGCCCGGGCGCGCCAACACCTACAGTTCCCTTGTGGAACCGGTCTCGGTAAACCGGTCAGGAACGGGCGCGTCGAAGATATCGACAACCCAGTAGTGGTCAGGATCCGGGTCGTCAGGCCCGTCGTCATCGACAAACGGCACATAGTATGGGCGTGCCAGATGTATCCGGACGCGGCGACCCTTCGATGACCCTGCAAGAGCGATCTCGAGAGCGCCGTAGATATCCTCGAAGAGATGACAGGTCTCCACCAGTTCGACATGGGGAGGAAGAGTCCAGGTGCGCCGCTCCCCTGACCATGTAGTCCGATCGTTCCGGTAGGTTCCGGTAGACGTACGCACTGTGGCGATCCATTCGATCTGACTGCCACACTGAGCATTTGCGATGCGAAGGCCCAAGTCGAGATCGAATGCCGACTCCATTATTCTGGCAAGCTCCTCCATCGCTCCCGTGCTGAAATGCTGGATGTCACGGACAACCTGGCCGCGCTCCTCATCGAACGAGCCTGGCTCGATCGGTGCTAACCCGTGGAGAAATGTTGCGACGGACTGCCAAACGGGTCGAGGGAGCTTAGACCTCAAGAAGTGCAGCTTCTCGTCGGTCGGCCCGGATCGCGATGGCCCACCGCACAGAAACTCGTTCATGCACCAGACCGCCCAGTCTGCATGTTCAACGTGCGGCCCAGACAGCGAGGCCACCACTGTCAGGTTCGAGATGTAGCTGGTGCCCTGCGAGTGACCTCGTGGGTGTTCGTCCAACGCGTAAATCGTTGCCCTGTTATGAGTTTTCTGTACGACGAATTGAGCAATCACGGGGATCTCCGGTCAGCAGACATGCGGAAGACTCGCGAGAGTTGCAGAGTCTTTGGCGGCTGCACCTGCGTCGGTATCGGATACGGTCCGAACCGCATAGGGCGGAGCTTGAGAATCTAGGTTCATAGGCTAGCACCTCGAATCACCCCGAACCAGAACAAATTCAGCCTTGCCGCGACAGGATCGCGGGTGTGTCACGGATGGCTTTCGAAACGTTCCATGGCGGATTCGTCGGCGAACCGTTCACCAAGGACTATCCCGCCAGGTCTTCATAGCCGCAAGCACTAACTCCATTGCTGCAGATCGTCGCGCTGGCTTACCTCGGTTGTATGAGCTATCTGCCGACCTCGAATCCGCAAGTCGCCTGCCTGCAGGGGCCACCCGCGGACTGTGTAACCATCGCAGACAGTACGGCTCGCGTGCGACTCATCCAGCGCCGACAGTCGGCCTCCGCATACGCACATCCGCAGAGCCCGAGTGTCCTTGTTACGTCACGATCCGTAGCGGGTTTTCGATGAGCTCCTTCAGGGTGGCCAGGAATTGGGCTGCGATCGCACCGTCGATGGCGCGGTGGTCTGCGGACATGGTGACGCGCAGGATCTTGCGGGCGACCACTTCGTCGTTGTCGAGGCGGAGTTCGTCGGCGGCCGCTCCTACGGCGAGAATCGCGGATTCGGGCGAGTTGATCACCGCGGTGAATTGTTCGATGCCGAACATGCCGAGGTTGGAGATGGTGAAGGTGCCGCCCGACATGTCCTCGGCGCGGAGTTTGCGATCGCGGGCGCGGGTCGAAATGCCAGAAGTGGCGGACTTCCGTCAACGGGTAATCGCGGCTAAGCCAGTGTGAGCGCCCGATACACACCGACTACAGTTGCCGCTCCGATGATTTCGCCACGGTCGATCA
Source organism: Nocardia sp. NPDC127606 (assembly GCF_042671725.1). NCBI lineage: Bacteria > Bacillati > Actinomycetota > Actinomycetes > Mycobacteriales > Nocardiaceae > Nocardia > Nocardia sp. NPDC127606. The sequence continues at coordinate 32,685 of NZ_JBHXWQ010000009.1, forward strand.
TCTGCACAGCCTCATCAAGGGGCACCCACCGGATTGCCTCGGCTTCATTGATGTCCGGGCGGGTGTCCGTGAGGTCGGCACCGCGAGCAAGATACACCTCCTGCGGCTGGTCAAGAGTGCCGATCGCGGGTTGGTAGGTCACCAGGTGTTGCATGGTGCGCGGACGCCACCCGGTTTCTTCCTCGACTTCGCGGGACGCCGCCGAAGCCACGTCTTCGGCGTGGTCGACATACCCGCCAGGCAGCTCCCAAACCCACTGGTCGATGATCCACCGGTGCCGGTACATCAGCAGCACCTCGCGGGAATCATTGAGCACCAGGGTCATCGCGCACCGTGGCATCCTTGCGACGTACTGGGTGAACTCCACCCCATCGGGCAGACGGATGTCGGCGGTTGACAACCGGATGTGCCGGTTCTCGTCGAGCACCTGCTCACCGAGGATCGTCCACTGGGTATCGCTCATACCGCTGACGCTAGTGGAATGCGATGGCAGAACGGAATTGCCAAGTTCGTTGGCTCCGTCAGATGGTGCCCTGCACCCGCAGAGGCTGAGTGCCCCTTGTTACGTCACGATCCGTAGCGGGTTTTCGATGAGCTCCTTCAGGGTTGCCAGGAATTGGGCTGCGATCGCGCCGTCGATGGCGCGGTGGTCTGCGGACATGGTGACGCGCAGGATCTTGCGGGCGACCACTTCGTCGTTGTCGAGGCGGAGTTCGTCGGCGGCCGCTCCTACGGCGAGGATCGCGGATTCGGGCGAGTTGATCACCGCAGTGAATTGTTCGATGCCGAACATGCCGAGGTTGGAGATGGTGAAGGTGCCGCCCGACATGTCCTCGGCGCGAAGCTTGCGATCGCGGGCGCGGGTCGCCTTGTCACGGCTCTCGGTCGCGATCTCGGAGACGCTCTTGCGGTCGGCGTCACGGATCACCGGAACGAGGAGTCCGACCGGGGTCGCCACCGCGACACCGATGTGGATTCCGTTGTGGCGCAACAGCTTGTCGCCCGCGAAACTGACATTGACCGAGGGGTCCTTGCGCAGGGCGACCGCGACCGCCTTGACGAGCAGGTCGTTCACGCTGACCTTGCTGTCGCCCGCCGCGTCCAGAGTCGCGTTGATCCGTGCGCGGAAGGCGAACAGCTCGGTCACGTCGATCGCGCTGGTCAGGTAGAAGTGTGGTGCCTGCTGCTTGCTCTCGGTGAGCCGGATTGCCGAGACGCGCTGAATGTTGGTCAGCGCGACCTCCTCGAACTCCCCTGACGCCGGAACAGGCTGCACAGCAACCACATTCTCGTCACGCGAGGGCGTCACGATGTCAGTGGCCGCCGCAGTGCTGTGGGCGGCCTCCACGTCGCGTTTCGTGACCCGCCCACCGGGACCGGTGCCCACGACGGAGTCCATATCGACCTGCAACTCGCGGGCGATCTTGCGCGCGAGCGGCGAGGACTTCACCACGCCGGCCCTCGGCGAGACCGAGACGATGTCACTGTGCGAAACGCGCTGTGGCTCAGCGTCGCGGGCAGGCGAGCCGGCATCGGATGACACGGCGCCGGACTGCGTCACCGCAGCACCGGAATCCGCAGTCGAAGTGGTGCCATCGCCGACGATGGCGATCGGTTCACCGATCGCGACCCGAACGCCCGGCTCGGCGAGGATCTTCTCGAGCACTCCGTCGTCGTAGGCTTCGAGCTCCATCAGCGCTTTGTCGGTTTCGATCTCGGCGACGATCTCACCGCGGGTGATCTGGTCGCCGACCTGCTTGAGCCAGGCGGAGACGACGCCGTCCTCCATGGTGTCGGAGAGCCGGGGCATGACGATTTCGGGCATGATCTTGTCCGTCCTGTTCCTGGTTCTCAGCGCCGCCGGCCGACAGCGGCCAGGGTTTCCGTCACCGCGGTGTACAGCGATTCCGCGGATGGCAAAGCGAGCTTCTCCAGCGGCTTGGCATAGGGCAGCGGGACCTCGGCCATGGCGACACGGCGGACCGGCGCGTCGAGATAGTCGAAGGCACCGTCGGAGATGGAGGCCGCGATTTCCGCGCCGATGCCGTAGGTGAGCCAGTCGTCCTCGCCGATCACCGCGCACCCGGTCTTGCGGACCGAGGCCACGATGGTGTCGCGGTCCAGCGGACGCAGGCTACGCAGGTCGATCACCTCCACCGAAATCCCCTCGCCCGCAAGGCGTTGGGCGACCTCGGTCGCGACGGTGGCCATGCGGGAGTAGCCGATCAGCGTGATGTCGGTACCTTCTCGGGTGACCGCCGCTTTGCCGATCTGGACGGGCGCAAGATCCTCGGGCACTTCGCCTTTGGTGTTGTAGAGCGACAGATTCTCCAGGAACAACACCGGATCGTCGTCCTCGATCGCGGCCTTGAGCAAGGCCCGCGCATCCGCGGGAGTACTGGGCGCCACGACCTTCAGACCGGGCACGAAGGCGTAGTACAACTCGATGTTCTGCGAATGCGTCGCCCCGAGTTGCTGGCCGCCACCACCGGGAGTCCGGATCACCATGGGCACATTGGTCTGCCCGCCGAACATGCCGTAGATCTTCGCGGCGTGGTTGACGATCTGGTCCAGCGCCAGCAGCGAGAAGTTGATCGTCATGATCTCCACGACCGGGCGCAATCCGAGCATCGCGGCGCCGATCGCCGCACCGACGAAACCTTCCTCGGCGATGGGGGTGTCGCGGACTCGCTTCTCGCCGAACTCCTCGAGCAGACCGGCGGTGATCTTGTAGGAGCCTTCGAAGACGCCGATCTCCTCACCGATCAGAAAAACGTCGTCATCGCGTCGCATCTCTTCGCGCAGGGTTTCGCGCAGCGCTTCGCGATAGGTCATGACAGGCACAGTGGAGTCCTCAGTGGGTGAAGAGCGGATCGGCGGGCAGACGGCGGGAATCGCCCGGCACCGGGGTGGCGTAGGTGTAGTCGAACAGGCTCGACGGCTCCGGATGCGGGCTCGCGTCGGCGAATTCGACGGCGGCGGCGACACCGTCGGCCACCTCGCGGTCGAGATCGGCCAGCGACGCTTCGGTGAGCACACCGGCGGCGAGCAAACGCTGCTGCCACAGCACGATCGGATCGTGTTCACGCGCCGTGGCAACGGTTTCGGTGCTGCGGTATTTGGCCGGGTCGACCACCGAGTGGCCCTTGAGCCGGTAGCTCACCGCTTCGAGCAGTGCGGGTTTGCCTTCCCGGCGGGCGCCTTCGATGAGCTCACCGGCCAGGTCGCGCACGGCCAGCACATCGGTGCCGTCCACCCGCTCCCCGCGCATGCGATAGGCGGCGGCGCGCTTCCACAGATCCGGTTCGGCCGAGGACTTCTCGACCGTGGTGCCCATGCCGGTCTGGTTGTTGATCACCAGGAACACCACCGGCAACCGCCACAGCGCCGCGATGTTGAGCGACTCGTGGAAGGCGCCGATATTGGTGGTGCCCTCCCCCATCTGGCACACCACGACGTCGTCGCCGTCGTTGTAGTCGATGGCCAGCGCCGCGCCGATGGCCAGGGGAACCTGTCCACCCACGATGGCGTAACCGCCCAGCAGCCGGGTCGCGGTGTCGTACATGTGCATCGAGCCGCCCCACCCCTTGGAGGTGCCGGTCGAGCGGCCGTAGAGCTCAGCCATCACGCGACCCGGTTCGATGCCCTTGGCCAGCGCGTATCCGTGTTCGCGATAGTTGGTGAACAGGTAGTCGGTGGGACGCATCGCGGCGCCCAGACCGACGACCGTGGCTTCTTCGCCGAGATTGAGATGGCAGTAGCCGCCGATCTTGGCCTGCTGGTAGCTCTGTGCGGTGCGCTCCTCGAAGCGCCGGATGAACAGCATGTCGCGGTAGAGACCACGCAGGGTCTCCGGATTCTCGGCCGCGACAGCGGAGTCGACATCCGAAGCGGGCGCGGTGGTTTCGGTCGGCTTGCGGGCGGGCTTGCTCCGCGCGGTGGTCGTGGTCATGTCGAGCTCCTCAACGCTTGCGTGGCGCGATGTGTACCGGCAGTCCGAGTCCGGCCATGGCCGCCTCCATGCCGATTTCGCCGAGAGTGGGGTGGGCGTGGATGGTGTCGGCCAGCTCGTCGAGCGTGGCTTCCAGCGAGATCGCCAGCGCGCCCTCGGCGATCAGATCGCTGGCGGACGGGCCGATGATGTGCACGCCGAGCACTTCCTGATGTGCGTGCCCCGCAACGATTTTGATGAAACCCTCGGTCTCGCCGAAGGTCTTGGCCCGGCCCAGTGCCGCGAACGGGAACTTGGCGGTGATCACCTCGTGGCCTGCCGCGCGGGCGGCTTGCTCGGTTAGACCGACGCTCGCGATCTCCGGGTGGGTGAACGTCGCGGCCGGGATGACCGTGTAGTCGATGTGGGCGTCGTGCCCGGCGATCACCTCGGCCGCGGTGATGCCCTGGTGGGAGGCGACGTGGGCGAGCAGGGCCCGGCCGGTCACGTCGCCGATGGCGTAGACGTGCTCGACGCCGGTCCGCAGTCGGTCGTCGACCTCGATGAAACCGCGCGCGTCCGTGGCGATTCCGGCCACATCGAGACCGAGTTCAGCGGTGTTGGGGCGTCGCCCGACGCCGACGAGTACGACATCGGCGTCGAGTTCCTGTGCCGCAGGGCCGCCGACCGACACCCGCAGCGCGTCGTCCTCGGTGATCGCCGTGACGGTGGCGCCGGTCAGGACGGTGATGCCACGCTTGCGGAACGACCGGCCGAGTGCGTCGCCGATCTCCTTGTCCTCCAACGGCACCAGGCGGTCCTGCATCTCCACGACCGTGACCTGGCTGCCGAACGTGGCGAACAGGCTGGCCCATTCCGCGCCGACCGCGCTGCCGCCGATGACCACCAGCCGTCGCGGTACCTCGGTCAGCCCGAACGCACCGTCGGAGGTGACGACGCCGGGCAATCCCGCGCCCGGGATGGGCAGCTGCGCGGGCACCGAACCGGTCGCGACGATCACGTCGCGCGCGCTCACCCGGCGAATCGCCGTTCCCGCGGGCGCGGCGTAGCGGGGGCCGCCGTCGAAGATCGGTGAGGCGCCGACCTCGTGGACCTCCACGACAGTCGGCTCGACGAACCGGGCATGCCCCTCGACGACCGTGACACCGTTGGCCTTCAGCAGGCCCGCGACACCGTCGGTCAGTTCTTTGACGATGGAGTCCTTGCGTTGGCGCACCACGCCGAAGTCGTAGCGCACATTGTCGGCGTGAACACCGAATTCCGCTGCGGTGGTGAGAGTCTGGAAGACCTCCGCTGAGCGCAGCATCGCCTTGGTGGGGATACAACCCCAGTTCAGGCACACGCCGCCGGGGCGTTCCTTCTCCACCACGCAGACCTTCAGGCCGCGTTGCGCGGCACGGATGGCGGCCACGTATCCGCCCGGTCCACCACCGATCACCATTAGATCGAATTCCAGCACTCGTGGTGCTCCTCAGCTCGAACGATCAACCCATCCACGGTCGTGGCTTGGATCACCCGTCGAGTCTCGCGGTCCACAAATGCACAAACAACCAACCGACAGCCCAGAATTCGAGGCTCGAAAATGGGCGCTGCGCCCAATCAGTCGCGGTTGCGGGGTAGTCAGCCGGGTGGGCTTACGCCCATCTCCAGCGCGGCCAAGGCGAGGGAGAGTTCCAGGTAGGACCGCTGTCCTTCCAGTCGACGACCCAGCAGGGCCGAAATCCGCTGGAGCCGGTTGATCACGGTGTTGCGATGGCAGTGCAGTCGCGGCGCGGCATTCGCCGCCGAGCAGTTCTCCTCCAGCCAGATCGCCAGCGTGCGCAACAGGATCTCGTGCTCTTTGGCCGGCAGTTCCAGCACCGGGCCGAGGGTCCGCGCGACCATGAGCGCGGTCAGGTCGGGAGAGCGCAGCAACAGCGCTTCGGGGTAGCGCTGCTCCAGCGACACCAAGCCCCGCACTGTCGCGGGCAAGGTCTCCAAGCCGAGCATCGCCAGCGCATGGCCCGTCTCGATCTGCGCCAATCCCTGCACCACCGGTGACGCCGCTGCCCGGCCCCGGATCCGGCTTCCTACCTGGTCCAGCACTGCGGAGCCGTCTCGCTGCTCGAGCGAGACCAGTCCCACCATGGTCTCGACACGGTCGTGCCAGACCGACCGAATACCCATGGCCGCCAACGCGGTCTCGGTGCCGAACTCCACATGCGGACGGTCTCCGCGCACCGCGACCACCAGGTACCCGCCGTGGGCGGGCAGGTTCAGCTCGCGCGCCGCACGCGCGGCGAAGGTCGCGTCGCGCGCACTGCCCGCCAGCAGGTCCTCGATCACGCCGTGTCGGCGCCGCTCGTCGCGACGCACCTGCTCCAGTTCGGTGCTGCGATAGGAGGTGACCAGCGATGACGACATGCCGTCGATGGCCGACCAGGTGGCCACCCCGATCTTGCGGACCTCGCCGGGCGGGAGTTCGCCCGCCTTGTCGAGCAGCGCCTCCCACACGATCTGCCCGCCGAGCCGGAACGTCCGCAACATGACTTCCAGGGGCACGCCCTGCGCCGCCCGATTGCGGCCGATGGCGGCGGCGACATCGTCGCGGTCCGGGCCCGTCACGTCACCGGCGACCAGATCGAGCACCCTGGTCAGATAGCGGCAGCACGCATGATGCAGGTCCTCCCGGCTCACCGGCGAGTAGTCGGTCCACTCCGGAATATCGGTGAAGATCGCGGCGATCAACTGCCTGGTCAGTGCGGGAATCTCGGTTCGGCACGCGGCCACCAGCTCCCTCGTACCCACCGGGGGAAGGGTGTGCTTGGATCTCGCGGCCATATCGCTAGACGCTACGCCCGGCCCTGACTACCACTGATCGGCGTCTCCACCTGTTCGAAGCGGGGTGTGGGCGGAGCTCACCGGATCGTTTCGTCGGCGAGGCGTTCCAGATAACCGGCGAACTGGCGGCGGTCGTGCTCGGTCCACGACGCGGTGAGTTGATCGAAGCATCGGCGTTGCCAGTCATGGGATGCGGCGGACAATTCACGGCCGCTGTCGGTGAGTCGCACGACAACCCGGCGTCGGTCGTCCGCTGAGCCCTCGCGGGCGAGGTATCCGGCCGCGACGGCGTCACGCACCATGCGGCTGGCACCGGAGTGGTCGAGGCCGAGCTGTTCGGCAACGTCGGTGACGGTGGTTTCCCTGCCTGTCCGCAGCGCGGCGGCGACGGCTTCCACGACCTGGATGTGCTGCACACGCCGCCGGTCGTCGTCTGGCTCCGGGCTGGAGCCGGTGAATGCCTGGTTGCTCCAGCGGCGTGACCAGAAACGGACCAGTCGAAACAGTGCCGGACCTCCGCCGACCGCATGGCGAGGTTCGGTCACCGCGGGACCGGCTGCGGATGGGGAGTTTCTACCGTCGCGTGTGGCCACCCTGGACATTGTATGTGATGTGCACGTATATTTGCATGCGTATCGCATACAAATGGCGTTCCGAGTCCACAACTCAGGAGGTGGCGATGTCCATCGTTCTCAATCACACGATCATTCCGGCGACCGACAAGCGTTCCGCGGCAACATTCTTCGCCGACATGATGGGACTGACGGTCTCGAGTCCGAGCGGGCCCTTCGTCCCGGTGCGGGTCAACGAGGATCTGACGTTCGACTTCGACGACCGTGGGCGAGTCGAACCCGGCCACTACGCCTTCTTGGTCGACGACGGCACCTTCGACGCCGTGCTGGGGCGACTGGCTACCTGGCCCGCGGTCGACTACGGCTCCGGGCCCGAACACGGATGGGACCGGCAGGTCGATCACCTGGCAGGTGGACGCGGGGTCTACGTTCGCGACCCCGACGGTCACAGCTACGAGCTGTTCACCCGAGTTCCCTGATCTGGCACGGATGGCGCCGCGTCGTTGCCGCAGCGGCGGCGCGAGGCGGGCCATAGTGGTCGGATGGATAACCAGTCCACGATCGCTACCGCATTCCAACCGCTGCTGCGAGCCACGTTGGGCCCCCGCCCGGCGGTGGGGTTCGAGTTCTGGGACGGCAGCACGATCCATCCCGACGGGGACAGTCCCGGCACGATGCGCGTGCGCTCCGAAGACGCGCTACGTCATCTGGTCTGGGCACCGGGCGAGCTCGGCTTGGCACGTGCCTTCGTGTCCGGCGCGGTGGATCTCGACGGCGATATCTTCACGATGCTTCGCGCACTCCAGTCGACCGCGCCGAACGACGCCCGCCTCGGTCTCGGTGCGACGTGGCAGGCCATCGGCGCGGCCCGCCAGCTCGGGGCGCTCGGTCGCCGCCTGGAACCGCCACCGGAGGAAGCGCGCCCGCAGCGTGGACCGTTGCACACCAAGCGGCGCGATGCGGCGGCGATCAGCCATCACTACGACGTCAGCAACGACTTCTACCGACTGGTGCTCGGACCGAGCATGACCTACTCCTGCGCACGGTTCGTGCCGGACGACGACGGCTCGCTCGAGGCCGCCCAGCGGGCCAAACACGACCTGATCTGCCGCAAATTGGGCCTGGCCGAGCATCCGGGTATGCGCCTGCTCGATGTGGGATGCGGCTGGGGTTCCATGGCGATCCACGCGGCATCGACCTACGGGGCGCAGGTCGTTGGAGTCACCATCAGCAGTGCGCAGGTCGAGCTCGCGCGGAAACGAGTCGCCGACGCGGGACTGTCGGACAGTGTCGAGATCAGGCTTGCCGATTATCGGGACCTGCGCGGCGAGGAGTTCGACGCCATCTCCTCGATCGGCATGTTCGAACACGTCGGCTCCGGACGCGCCGCCGAGTACTTCGACACCCTGCGCGCACTGCTGCACCCGCGTGGACGGCTGCTCAACCACGCCATCTCCTCGCCGGGCGGCTCCGTCATGCGCAACCGTTCCTTCATCGGTCGCTACGTTTTCCCGGACGGCGAACTCGTCGACGTGGGCGAAGTCGTGCTGGCCATGCAGCGCGCCGGATTCGAAGTGCGCGACGTCGAGGCCCTGCGCGAGCACTACGCGCGCACCCTCCGTCAGTGGGTCGCGAATCTGGAAAATGCCTGGGAAGAGGCGGTTTCGCTCGTCGGCAACGGGCGAGCCCGAATCTGGCGGCTGTACATGGCCGCCTCCGCACTGGGCTTCGAGGACGGCGGACTCGGAATTCACCAGGTACTCGGCGTGGTGCCCGAAGCGACAGGCAACGCCGATATGCCCGCGACGCGGCGCGACTGGGGATAGTCCACGCGGATCAGCGCACGGCTCGCACAACGATCACCATCCCGATATGATGAATCATTTATGCATCGAATAAAGCGAAGATCGGACCGCTGACGAGCACAGGGAACGGGTGATGAGCATGCGGTGTGTGGTTTTCGGCGCAACCGGCTACATCGGTGGACGTTTGGTGCCCGAACTGATCCAGGCCGGCCACCAGGTCCGGGTGGTGGCCCGGACCCCGGAGAAGTTGGCAGAGGTTCCCTGGCGGGATCAGGTCGAGATAGTCCGTGGCGATGTCACCGACGATGACCAGGTGCGCGCAGCCGTCGCCGACCAGGAGGTCGTCTACTACCTGGTGCACTCGTTGGCCCGGGACGACTTCTCCGACATCGACCGCGAGGCGGCGCGGCTCGTCGCGGCCGCGTCGAACTCGGCCGGAGTTCGCCGCATCGTCTATCTCGGCGGCATCATCCCGGAGCACGCGACGCTGTCGCGCCACCTCGCCTCCCGCGCCGAGGTCGGCGAAATTCTGCGCGAATCCGGTGTTCCCACGGCGGAACTGCGCGCCGCGGTGATCATCGGGTCCGGTTCGGCCAGTTTCGAGATGCTGCGATACCTGTCCGAACGCCTGCCCGCGATGATCACCCCGCGATGGGTGCGCAACCGGATCCAGCCCATCGCCGTGCGGGACGTCCTGTACTACCTCGTGCACGCCGCGGAGTTGCCCGCCGACGTCAATCGCGCATTCGATATCGGCGGGCCCGACGTCATGACCTACTTGGTCATGATGCGCGAATACGCGGTCGTCGCCGGACTCACTCGTCGCGTGGTGCTACCGGTTCCGGTGCTCACGCCGTGGCTGTCGGCGCAATGGGTCAACCTAGTCACTCCTGTGCCGCGCGCGCTGGCCGTACCGCTCATCGAGTCGCTCGTCCATGAAGTCGTGTGCGGCGAGCACGATATCGCCTCCTACATCCCTGATCCCGCCGAAGGTCTCACCCGCTACCCACGTGCCGTGGAGCTGGCGCTGACTCGTATTCGCCGTGCCGATGTACCCACCCGCTGGTCCGATGCCAGCACATTCGGCACGCCGTCGGATCCACTGCCCACCGACCCCGCGTGGTCGGGCGGTTCGCTCTACGAGGACCTCCGTGAGCAGCACACCGACGCCGACCCCGAAACCGTCTGGGCGGTGATCGAAGCCATCGGGGGCGAGAACGGCTGGTACTCGTTTCCTCTCGCCTGGTCGCTGCGCGGCTGGATCGACCGTGTCACCGGCGGTGTCGGGTTACGCCGCGGCCGCAAGAACCCGCGCCGCCTGCACTCGGGCGAAGCCCTGGACTGGTGGCGCGTCGAATACATCGACCGGCCCCGCCTCCTGCGGCTTCGCGCCGAGATGCAGCTCCCGGGCCTGGCGTGGCTGGAACTGGGTGTGGAACCGGACCCGACCGGCGGCTCCCGCTATCGGCAGCGGGCCATCTTCCAGCCGCACGGTCTGGCCGGACACCTCTATTGGAAGGCGATCACGCCGTTTCACAACGCCGTGTTCGGCGGCATGGTCCGCAACATCACCGGGACCGCCGAACACACTCCCGCCGACGGCGCGGTGTCGTCCAGCTGAAGTTCAGCCTGCCGCGTTCGTCAGTGTGCGAGCGCGGCTGCCTCGCCGCGCCCACAACGCGCGAGCCAACGCCGAACTCGCAACACGGGTTCGACGCGCGTTTCCCACGGTGGCCCGCGCGGTGAACACCGCGAACTCGCTCTCCTCGATTCGGTCGAGAATCTCCGAGTACAGCACCGCCGCGGTGGCTACGCAGGGTCGCGACACCGGGTGTAGCTGCGCTATTCCACTGTCGGCGTATCGATACCAGTCGCGCGCGATCGCGTGTTGGGCGGCCAGCGCGGATCGGACCTTCGCGTCGGTGCGTCGGCGAGAACGACACCACTGCAACCTGGTGCGGTCCACATCATGAGCAGCCAGCTCGTCGGCCGGTAGGTACACCCGGCCGCGGTCGAGATCCTCGGCGATATCGCGGAGAAAGTTGGTGAGCTGGAACGCTTTTCCCAGCGCCGCCGCGTACGGGGCAGCATCGGCTCGTTCGCCGACGGTGCCGAGCACCGGCAGTACTTGCAGACCGATCACGTCGGCCGAACCGTGCACATAACGGTCGAGCGCGGCGCGGTCGGGGTAGTCGGTGACGGTCAGATCCATGCGCATCGAGTCGAGGAATTCGTCGAACAGGACATGGTCTATCTCGTATCTGGCGGCGGTATCGGCCAGCGCGGCGAATATCGGGTCGTCGACCGGAGTACCGGAGAGGCTGTCGTGCAGGTCCTTCGTCACCGCGTCCAGCCGTTCCGCCGGAGTGCCCGCTGAATCGTCGATCAGCGGTTCGTCGACGATGTCGTCGGCCCACCGGGCGAAGCCGTAGAGAGCGTGGATCGCCGGTCGTTGGGCGGGTGCGAGCAGCCGGGTGGCGAGGAAGAAGGTGCGGCCATGGCGCGCGTTGAGTTCTCGGCAGCGCTGGTACGCCTCGCGCAATCGAGCATCGCGGATACCGGCCGCGTCGAGTTCCGTGCGAATCATCGTCGATCGCCTCCGATCGAGGTCGAGGTCGAAGACCGCGACGCGGACACCGTGCCGGTGACGCGGTCGGCGGCGAGGCGACCCGACAGCAGTGCTGTCGGTACACCGACGCCGGGTACGGTGCCGCAGCCCGCCAGCACCGCGTTGCTCACACCGCGGGGCAGGTTCGCGGGGCGGAAGGGGCCGGTTTGGGCGAAGGTGTGCGCGAGCGAGAACGGGGTTCCGGCCAGCAGACCCTGCCGCTGCCAGTCGGCGGGCGTGTCCAGATGCACGACCCGGGCGTCGCTGACGAAGCCGGGGACCAACCGGTTCTCGACTATCGCAGCCAACTCCTCGCCGTAGGCGGTGGCACGACGATCCCAGTCGAGGTCTCCGCTGCGGTAGAGGTTGGGCACCGGGGCGAGAACAGTGAACAGGTCGCGCCCCGGCGGGGCCAGAGTGGGATCGGTCGCGGTCGGGCGGGTCACCAGCAACGACGGGTCGGTCATCACTTTTCCGGCACCGATCAGTTCTTCGAAGGTCTGCTCCCATGCGGCGCCGAAGACGAGGTTGTGGTGAGCGGTCGGCACCGATTCGGGGACACCGACGTGCATGACGACCGCGGACGGCGCCGGGCGCCAACTGCCCGGCCGGCGCGGGACGCGGTCGAGCAGCTCGTAAGCGGTGGGGAGTTCGGTCGCCAGAACGACAGCGTCGCAGGGAATTCGGCGGCCACGCTCGGTGTGCACCGCGGTGATCCGGGATCCGCGCCGCTCCAGGTCGTTGACTGTCTCGCCGTAACAGAACGTCACACCGGCATCGACAGCGGCGGCGGCCAGGGCGTCGGGTAGCGCACGCATTCCGCCGCGCGGAAAGTAGACCCCGCCCACGGTGTCCATGTAGGAGATCACCGCGTACAGCGCCAGTGCGCGTTGTGGCGAAACGCCCGCGTAGAGCGATTGGAAGGTGAAGACCCGGCGCAGCCGTTCATCGGTCAGGAACGATCCGATCGCCCCGTCGAGGCGCCGGAATCCGCCCAACGCGATCAACCGCGCGAACGCCGGCGTGAGCAGCGCGAGCGGGGAGTCGACATTCGTGGCGATGAACCGGTCGAATTCGACCTGGTACAGCTCGCTCAACCACGCGCGCAGTCGGCGATATCCCTCGACCTCTTTCGGTCCGGCGAAGGCCAGGACCGATTCCTCCATGGCCGCTGCGTCGCTGTGGACATCCAGCCCGCTGCCGTCGGCGAAGTGCGCGCGGTAGGCGGGGGCGACGGGCAACAACTCCAACCGGGACTCCAGACTGTCACCGACCGCGGCGAGGGTGTCGGCGACGATGTCGGGCATGGTGAGCACCGACGGTCCGGTATCGAGCAAATAGCCCTCGACGTCGCGCCGTCCGGCCCGACCACCGGGGACCGTATCGCGCTCCACCACCGTGACGGTGCGTCCGCGCCCTGCCAGGTGCAGCGCGGCGGCCAGTCCGGCCAGCCCGGCCCCGACGACGACCACCTCATCGGTCGTTCCCGATATCGTTCGCATTGCTACCTTTCAGTGGAAGCGGCGGGTTCGCCGGTCAGTGCGAGCGGTGCGTGCACAACAGCGCCATTCGGTGCAGCGCGTCGGTCACCGGTGGTTCGAGCCCGGTGTCCGCGAGGAGCCGCCGTGCGTGCTCGACGCGCTCGCCGATCATCTGCTCGGCACGCCGGCGTGCGCCGCTGTCGATGATCACGGCCTGGGCGAGCGCTACGGCCTGTTCGTCGATGGACTCGGCCCGCCAGAGATCTCGTAGCCGGGCGCGATCCGACGGCTCGGCGAGCTGATCGGCCAGCGCGATCACGGTGGTCGCCTTGCGTTCCCGGACATCGTCTCCGGTCGGTTTTCCGGTAGTCGATGGGTCGCCGAAGATGCCGAGAAGGTCGTCGCGCAGCTGGAACGCCTCCCCGATCACTTCGCCGTATTCACCGAGAACGCGCATCACCGTCTCGTCGCAGCCGGCCATCGCCGCACCCAGCTCGAGCGGGCGGCGCACGGTGTAATTGCCGGACTTGCGACGAGCGATATCCATCACCTCGCCCACGCTCGGAAGCCGGTTCGCGTCGTTGGTCAGATCCGCGAGCTGGCCTACCGCCAGTTCGCTGCGCATCGCGTCGTAGCGCGGCCAGGCCCGATCCAGCGCGGCCGCGGGCAGGCCACTCTCGCGCACCATGCGCTCAGCCCACACCAGGAACAGGTCGGCCATGAGGGTCGCCGCGGACTCGCCGAATCGGGCCGACGAGCCCGACAACCCCTGATCGCGGTGCCACGCCGCGAGCCGCAGGTGTGCCGACTGCTGTCCCCGCCGAACTGTCGACTCGTCCATCACGTCGTCTTGCACCAGCGCGAACGCATGCAAGAGCTCCGCGCCCGCGGCCGCACGCAGCGCGGCTTCGGATTCCCCGGCGCCGCCGCACAGCCAGCCGAGATAGACGAACACCGACCGTACGCACTTGCCGCCCGACGCGAAATCGATCATCAACCGGCCCGGGAACGAGAATCCCGCCGGGTCGAGTTCTGCCCGGCAGCGCTCGCGGACGAACTCATCGACATGACCGCGTACCGAGCTTTGTGTGCGCGAGAGCCAGTCCTCGAACCGCGCGGAACCGACGCCACTGGTGGCGGGTTCGCAAGGTCGAAGCGCGATTGCTGTTCGTTCGGCATCCACCAGTCGATTGTGACACCGATCGAGCAAAAATGCATCGTTTGCGCATCGTTTGATGCCTCTCTAGCCTCCCGACACAGCGGGCGCACCACCGATCACACGTCGTGACCGGCCATCATCGAGCTGTCCAGATTTGGGGCGCCGCCCCATTTCGGGCCGTCGTCGCCGAAATTAGACTTGCCGACGCCGAGCTTCCGATCGGCCCGGGGAGGAGGGTTCGATGCCGCCCAAATCGACCGATCGGCGTCGCCCCACCCAGGATCGCGCCAAGGCAACGCGCGAGCACATCCTCGACACGGCAGCGGAGCTTTTCGGCGAGCGGGGCATCACCAACACCTCGACCAACCGGATCGCCACTGCCGCAGAGGTCAGCATCGGAACCGTCTATCGATACTTCCCCGACCGCGCGATGATCGTCGACGAGCTCCTCTCGCGCATCCAGGGCAATATCGAGCGACGATTCACCGAACGCGTGCGCGATCTCTCCGACACCCCGGTCGGGCAGCTCGTCCTGGGCGTACTCGAAGCCATCATGGACGAGATGTCCACCGACGTCCCCCTGGTGCGGGCACTCATAGCCGGGTTGGATTTCTACAGCAGCGGCATGCCCGAGCTGGAAATACGCTTGCGCCTGCTGGTGAAGATGCAGGTGATCCAGATTCTCGGCCCCGGCGACGACCACGAATACGACGTGCTGACCTTCACGATCATCAGTGCGTGTTTCGGTACGGTCCTGCGCGCCGCCGTACTGGAGGACACGCGCGTGCGCGACGAGGTGATCGCCACGACCGCGCGGTTGATAGCGACACTCGCGGACATCGAGCGGAATGCCCGCGCGGTCGACTGACCGGATTGCCCCACTCACGGCGTCACCCCGATCACCGGAACAGGGCCGCCCACCGAAAGGTGAACGGCCCCATCCCCGTTGCCGCCCTCGCCCTCCCCTCCCGGGTGAGGACAGCATCGGCCGAACGCCCGCGGATCGGGTCCGATTCGGGGTCGGCCGGGATTGTGAGCTGTCAGTTGGAGATGCCGACCGCTGCGCGCAGATGTTGGTGTTGCTCGATGATGTCGAGCATGAAGTCGGCGGCATCGCCGCAGGTGATGGAGTAGCCCGTCGCCCGCCCGCTCGCGTCGACCTTGACGGTTCCCTTGCCTGCCACCGCCTTCAAGGCCGGGAGACGAACGGCTGTCCACGCCAGCTCACTGGCCGCGAGCCGGGCTTCCATCGCCACTTTGGCGTCGAGGATGGGCGGCAGCCGGCGCGCGAACAGCGGCACCAGGACGCGACGGAAGAGCAACGCACCGGAACCGGGCAACCCCATGTTGCTCGCGCACACGAGTCGTTCGATGCCGTGCGCGCGCATCTTCTCGATGATCACGCGCGTGGCGTCGGGTACGAGGTCATTGGGTCTGCCGTCGCCGAGTCCTCCGACACCCAGGTACTGGATCACGGCATCGGCGCCGTCCAGCGTGCGCTCGACGGCCGCCGGGTCCAACGCATCGCCGCGCACGACGCGAACGCCCTGTGGCGCTTTGTCGGCGCCTGCCTGGGAGCGAGCGAGGACCGTCACGTCGTGCCCGCGTTCGAGCGCTTTTGTGACAACGGCGCTGCCGCCCATCCCGGTCGAACCGAAGACCACCAGTTTCATGTTCCGAGCCCCGCCTCTGCGTGGTCGTTCGAGATCGCGATCGCCCACCGGGCGACCCACCCTCACGACAGTAGTTACTGTTGTTTGAAACGACAGTAACTACTGTCGTAAGGTCGGTCAAGACGGAAGGCGGACACATGGTCAGAACTTGGGCGACAGACGATCCCAAGGCCGGGCTCATGGCGCGCAAGCGCGCCCAGATCGTCGCGGCCGCGCGCACGGCATTCCTCGACGAGGGATACGCCGCGAGTTCGGTCAACAAGATCGCCGACGAGGCCGGGGTGTCGATCAAGACCCTCTACCGCCACTTCGAGACGAAAGACGAGCTCTTCACCGCCGTCATCGCGGGACTCTGCGCACCCGAAGGCGAAACCTCCCGAGACCCCGCCTGGTACACCGATCCGCCCGAGATCGGCTTGGTTCGCGCGGGCGAGGAGTACCTTCGCCATGCCCTCTCCGACGAGCAGCTCGCGCTCTACCGGGTGGTCGCGCACGACGCGGATCGTTTTCCCGAACTCGGGCGCATCTATCGGCGGGAAGTCCTCGGCCGCGGCGGCCTGATCTTCGCGTCCTATCTGGACCGGTGGCGCGAGCAGTCGGGCTGGCGAATCGCCGACAAGTACGAGGCGGCCGCGGTGTTCGGCGGCCTGCTGAAGGCCGGGCTCTTCGACCAGGTGTTACTCGGCGGAACGCAGCCAGACGCCGAAGAGATCACCCGCCGAGCACGCCACGCGGCCGACCGACTGCTGACCATCCTCGAAGCGGGCAACCTGTGAGGCTGGGGACGCCTGCCGCACCTCCGGCTTCATTGCCCCACCGCGGCGTCGCCGACGTCCACGGCCGATCTGTTGTTTCGGTGCGAGTTCCACGACTGTCCCCCTAGGCTGGGCCCGATCTCGTCGACAACACCGCCTCCGACAACGGCAGAGCTGCCGACCCGGACCCCGAGGAATCCGATGCCCCTCTCCCCCACCATGTCTCGCGCGCTCACCGCGATAGCGGTCACCGCGACAGCCGCCGTCCTTCCGCCCGCCCAGACCGCGTCCGCCGAACCGGTTTCGTGCGCACAATGGGCTCGGCACACCGTCGCGGCGGGGTACGGGATACTCGAGAATCTGGGGTTCGACGGTCGCGGAAGTCTGCTGCTGGCTGAGCAATCCGCCACCGGATCGGCCGGCGCCCTGCACCGCCTCGGCGCCGACGGCTCGCGATCCGTCGCGGTCACCGACGTCGAGGGTCCCGGGGCGATCCTGACCCTCGGCGACACCGCGTATTTCACGACGGGCAACAGCGTCACCGCCGCCCTCACCGACCGCGCCGACGGGACGATTCAGGCCCTGCATCTCGACAGCGGCACCGTGAAGACGGTGGCCTCCGGCCTGACGATGCCGAACGGGTTGGCGCAGTTGCCGAACGGCGACTTCGTCGTCAGCAGAGACATCGGCGCCGGCACCCTGACCCGGGTCACACCCGACAACATCGCGACACCGTACGCGCCGTCACTGAGCTCCACCAACGGCCTCGCGTTCGACGCGCAGCGCAACCGGCTCATCGTCTCGACGACGTTCAACCCCACCTCGGTCATCGCCGCCGTCGACTACGCCGATCCCGAAAGCCCGCCGCGACAAGCTGTGATTCCCGGCATCGGACCACTGAACTCGGCCGACGATCTGACCGTCGGCCAGGACGGCAAGGCCTACGTCACCCTCAACGTCGCGGGCAGTGTCCAGCAGGTCGATGTGGACACCGGCCGAACCTGCGCGATCGCAGACGGCCTGCCCTTGTCCTCGTCGGCACGATTCGGATCCGGCCCCGGCTGGGACCCGAAGTCGTTGTACGTCACCAGTTTTCTCGGCACGGTCACCAAGCTGACACCGCCCTGATCACCGGTTGAGGCAGACCGCCACGAGCAGCGGGCCGTACGGATTCTCGGCGCTGCCCACCGCGACCAGCAGGCCGCCGACCGGGCTGCAGAGCACGTCCAGACTCGACGAGCCGGTGTCCGCCACCGGCTGCTGGGCGTGCGCGGAGCTCGCGCCCACGGCGGACGCGAGCAGGAAGAGAGCGAGTGCGGACGACGCCGCGAGCTTGTTCATGGTTCCACCGTGCCGTGCGTCCTCACGGCGCGCACGCCCCGAATTGCGGGGGCGCTCATCGAGAACCACGTCGAAGAGCACTCGAACTATCGACCGGTGACACGACCGCCAGTCGGGTTATAGTCGGCCGGTCGACCATGGGTCGGTCGACTCGCGCCGGAAGGGTCCCGGCGCCGATCGGTTCGGGAAGCACGACGGTTGACTGTTTCTGAGGGCATGGATTTCGCCGGGTACCGCCTCGAGCGGCGCCTCGGCATGGGCGGTATGGGCACGGTCTACCTGGCCCGGCATCCGCGGCTACCGCGCAAGGACGCGCTGAAAGTGCTGTCCGACAGGCATTCCGGTGATGCGGTGTTCCGTGAGCGTTTCCTGCGCGAGGCCACGATCGCGGCCCGGCTCAACCACCCCAACCTGGTCGCGGTGCGCGATCGCGGTCAGCACGGCGGCCGGTTGTGGATCGCGATGCAGTACGTCGACGGTGTCGACCTCGCCCAGCTGATCCGCCGTGGACCGGGTGCGCTGCCGCTGGACCGGACGGTCAGGATCATCGCCGAGGTCGCCAAGGGACTCGATCTGCTGCACCGCAAAGGTGTGCTGCACCGCGACGTGAAACCGGCCAATATCCTTGTCGCCGAACAGGACGGCCGTCCCGACCGGGTGCTGGTCACCGACTTCGGCATCGCCAGGCCCGCCGACGCACCCACGAGTTCGACCGGCGCCGGGCTCAGCGCGACCCTGGCCTACGCCGCGCCCGAGCAGATCAACGGCGGGGCGATCGATCACCGAACCGACGTGTACGCGCTGGGCTGCGTGCTCTACGAACTACTGACGGGGTCGGTGCCGTTCCCCCGCGACACTCCGGCCGCGGTCATGTACGCCCACCTGAACGAAGCCCCGCCGGCACTCGACAAGCCCGGGCTCCCACCCGGATTCGACGAGGTGATCGCGACCGCGCTCGCGAAGAACCCCGGCGACCGGTATCCGACCTGCGGTGCGTTGGCCGCGGCCGTGTCCGCCGCCGCACAGGGGACGGTCCGGCTGGCCGCGGTGCGGGCACCCACCCGGCGGCGCCCGCTCGTCTGCGGCGCGCTGGCCGCCGCTGTCCTGATCGCGCTGACGGCCGCGGTGCTCGGCGTCGGCCGAACCGGTTCCACCGAACACGCGCCGGCCGCGATCGCTCTCGGTCCGCAAACCGCGGTCGACCCGGTGTCCTGGGGCGCGTACACCTATGTCGCGCAAGCATTTCCGGAACTGCTGCCCGCCTCACAGTTCGGGACCGGATATCAGGAGATGTGGGGGTGCAAGCCCTCCGATGAGAAGATGCGGGACCTGCCCGTCGACGTCTTCGTCCCGACCGGGCGGATCATGTGTTTCGGCAATCGTGAACCGGTGCAGACGATCGAACTCGTGTGCAACGCCGACCGCTCGCCGATCGCCCCGCCGCCCACCTACGATCGCGCCGAGGGCGACGAACAGTGGACCAGGCCGTCGAGCCACGGAAATCTGCACTGGGGAACCTATCTCGACCTCTACAAGGCCCCGCAGCTCACGGGCTACCTGCGGCTGTACTTCGACGATCCCGACCGCAGCTTCTGCTACATCGTCGTCACCGGCGCGCAGAACGGTACCGAGCTGCGAGCCGCCTGGTGGACGGAGGCGCCGCTGTGAGACTCGCACCCCTCGCGGTCGCCCTCGGCGTGATCCTCACCGCGGTCTCGGGCTGCACGGTGGCCGGTGATCCGATGCCCGTGCCCGACCCCGCCACCCTCGATGTCGGCCCCTACAGCCGCTTCCCGCTGCGCGCGCCCGAACGCGGCAGTGAGTATCACGGGCGCGTGGTCGAATCGGTTCGGCTCGGCGAGGCCGTCGCCAATCCGGCCAGGGTCGACCCGGCATTGACCGTGCCCCGCACGAAATCGGGTTCGGACCCCCTGCCGACCGCCGCGAAAGCGGCCGCGCTGCTGGCCAATCCGGTGCGCGCGGTCCTGGAGCGCCACGGCATGCTGGCCGGCTACACCGTCGGCGCCACTGATACTTCCACCGAGTTCTCGATCGGCAGTGCCCGAATTCTGCAGGTCACGCTGTTGCGATTTCCCGATGCGGCAGCTGCCGGACTGGCCGCACAGGAGATCGACTCCGCCGACGCCGCGGTGAGCGCGGACAATGTGGCTGTCTCGATCCCCGGGCACCCGACGGCTCGCGCGCACTGGCGTCCGTCGGTGCCGACGCTGGCGGCGACGATGGCCGTGGACTCGTTCGTCGTCACGGTCATGGCCGGGCACACCTCGCCCGACCTCACCGCGCTGACAACACTGGCGGGCAAGGCTTTCGAGGAACAGCGGCCGATGTTGCGCGATATCGTGCTCACACCGCCCGAGCAATTCGCCGACCTGCCGCTCGACCGTGACGGCATGCTGGGACGCATGGTGCCCGAAGCACCGGGCCGGTGGCCGTTTCCGGTGGTGATTCTCGGCGACTTCAGCGAAGTCGCGGGGTGGGAAAGCCTGGTACAGGCGCGCGGCATCGTTCTCGGTCCGCGTGCGGGCCACTTCTACCAACCCACCCGCGAGGTCGCCGAATTGGTCGGCCTCAACCGATACGACCGGCTGATGCGCTTCGCCGACGCGGCGACCGCGACCGCGTTCTTCGCCAACCTGCCCAACAACAACGACCAATTCGTGGTTCCGCCACCGAAGGGCATGGTCGACATCAACTGCGCGGAGTCGATGAAGAGCTCGCCGATGACCAAGTTCAGCTGCCGTCTTCGGTTCGGCCGCTATGTCGGAGTGGTTTTCAGCCGGGACTACCAGGATGTGTTGCAACGAGCGGCCGCGCAGTACGCGCTGCTGGTGAACAGCGAGTAGAGGCGATGACCGAAACCCTTCCCCCGGGAACCGTTTTCGCCGGATACCGGATCGAGCGGGTGCTCGGCACCGGCGGCATGGGCACGGTGTATGTGGCCGCGCATCCGCGGCTGCCCCGCCGCGATGCGATCAAGGTGCTGCCCGAGAACGCCGGTGCGGGCGAGGAATTCCGGGCGCGCTTCCTGCGCGAGGCCGAATTGAGCGCCCGGCTCGATCATCCGAACATCGTCGCGGTGCACGATCGCGGTGAGCACGACGGCCAGTTGTGGATCGCGATGGAGTTCGTGGCCGGGACCGATGTGGCCGCGCTGCTGCGCCGCGAGTCGCCGATACCGCCGGCGCGGGCCGTGTACATCGTCACCGAGACCGCGCGCGGGCTGGACGAGGCGCACCGCCACGGCCTGCTGCACCGCGATGTGAAACCGGCCAATATCTTGCTCGAGCCGGTCGACGACGCACCGGATCGAGTGCTGGTCGCCGATTTCGGCATCGCCAGGGCAGCCGGTGACGGCACCGCGTTGACCGCGGTCGGGACGGTCGTGGCGACGCTCGCCTACGCGGCGCCGGAACTGCTGACCGAACAGCGTGTGGATCATCGCGCCGATGTCTACGCCCTGGGCTGCACCCTGTTCGAACTGCTCACCGGCACGAAACCGTTTCCCCGCGATTCGGTGGTCGCGGTGATGCAGGCGCATCTGATGGCGCCGCCGCCGCGGGCGACTACCCTTCGGCCGGAACTGCCGCCTGCGATCGACGCGGTGCTGGCCCGCGCGCTGGCGAAGAACCCTGACGAGCGCTATTCGTCGTGCGGCGCACTGGCCGCGGCGGCGGCCGGCGCCTTCGGTGTGGCGGCCGATCACACCGTGGTCGCGGCCGCACCACCCGTATCGCCGCCGACCGTCACCGATCGCCCCGTCGCACCCGCGCCGAAACCATCAGCACGGCAACCGAATCCACGGCTGCGGTATGCCGCCGTGGCCGCAGCCGTCATCATGCTGGTGGTGGCACTCGCCGTCGCCGTGGTGGTCGTCCGTGACCCCGACGATTCGACGGCGAGTCCCGTCACACCGACCCGCAGCGCCGGGGTGACCTGGGGACGTTATGCCTTCATCGTCGACGCGCTGCCCGGGCTGCTGCCGGCCACCCCGACCCGAACCGGACATCAGGGCATTCGGTGCGCCGCCATGGCGGTGGGTTCCGGTGGGCCGGCTGATCTGGACCTGATGCCCGACGAAGTCGCCCGCATCACCTGCACCGGCAACAACAACCCCATCCGCGATGTCGACGTGAGTTGTTCGACGAACCGGAACCCTTTCATCCTCGTGAACGAACCGGGTGCCGTGGTGCTCGGTGACCAGAAGTGGGAACGCGCTACCGGGCGGGGCCGGGTGACGTGGTCGACCATGACCCTGTCCACCGGCGATCTCGGCTTGGTCGGTATCGGGTTCGACGAACCGACCCGAAACTTCTGCATGGTCGTCGTGATCGGCGCGGCAACGGGCCAGGAACTCTACAACCGGTGGTGGGCAGATGCTCCGTTCTGACGACGAGTTCGCCGGGTACCGGATCGAACGGCGACTCGGTGCCGGTGGCATGGGCGAGGTGTACCTCGCGCGCCACCCTCGACTTCCCCGACACGATGCGCTGAAAATCCTGTCCGACCGCTACACCGACGACGCGGAATTTCGCGCCCGGTTCTTACGCGAAGCGGAAGTCGCTGTGCGGCTGCAACATCCGAACGTCGTCGCGGTCCGCGATCGCGGTGAGCAGGACGGCCGCCTGTGGATCGCGATGCAGTTCGTCGACGGTGGCGATGTCGCCGAGCTGATCCGGCAGGAGACCGCGATTCCGGTCGAGCGGGCGCTGCGGATCGTGACCGAGTCGGCGAACGGTCTCGACGAGATCCACCGGGTCGGCCTGCAGCATCGCGATGTGAAGCCCGCGAACCTGCTGCTCACCGCGGAACCGGGGGAACCGGATCGGGTGCTGGTCACCGACTTCGGGATCGCCCGCACCGCCGAGGGTGACGGAGCCCTCGCCGAGGGCACGGGATTCACCGCGACGCTGGCCTACGCCGCGCCCGAGCTGATCAACGGCGACCCGGTGGATCATCGCGCCGATGTGTACTCGCTGGGGTGCACGCTCTATCAGCTGCTCACCGGAACGGTCCCGTACCCCCGCAGCAGTCCCGCGGCGGTGATGTACGCGCACCTGTCCGACGAACCGCCCCGACCGTCACGCGAAAACGCTCGGGTGCCCGCCGAATTGGACGCGGTGATCGCCAGGGCGCTGGCCAAGGACCCCGTTCAGCGCTACCAGAGTTGCGGTGAGCTGGCGGCTGCCGCGCGTGCGGCCTGCGCACCGAAGGCCGACGCCGAGCCGCGCCGACTGCTGACCGGCGTGGCGGTCGCCGCCGTTGTGGCTGTGGCGGCGGCGATTTCGCTGGCGATGGGGTTCGCCGGTGAGGATTCCGGTTCCGCTGCCCCGACCCGGGTCGCCACGAACTCCGACGCGTGGGGCGCGGCCGCCCTGGCCGCTGAGACCTTGCCGAACCTACTGCCGGTCGCACCGCTTGCCGTCGGATACCAGGACGTCAACAACTGTCTGCACGTCGACCAGGACGGCAAGGTGCTCGCGCTCGATCAGCAGGTCGATGTCGGCGGTGTGCTCTGCCTCGGTGACCGGAACCCGGTCGAAACGCTCTCGGTCGTCTGCCGATCGGATCGCACCCAGATTCCGGCGTGGACAGCGAATCTGGCGGTGGAGGGTGAGCAACTGTGGACACGCGACGGTGCGAGCGGCAAGGTCCGATGGGGAACCATCACGGCCGACGACGGCTCACCGATCGGCCGACTCGACGTGATGTTCGACGGGCCCGACCGTCAGTTCTGCAAGCTGCGTATCTCCGGCAGCACGTCGGGTTCGGTGCTGTGGGAGCGCTGGTGGCCGGACGCTCCACTGGGACAGGGGTAGCCGATGCTCTCACGTGGTGAGCGAATCCGAACCGTGGCCGTTCTGGCCGCGGCGCTGACGGTGCTGTGCGGGTGTGTGCGCCCCGGCGAACCGGTCCCGCAACAGCTCGACCTGGCCGCCCTTGATGTGGGTTCGAACAGCGTCGACCCGCTGACGCCGCCGACCTCGAGCACCGACAAGTACGGCAGGGTGCTGGAATCGGTGCGGATGGGTGAAGCGGTGCTCGATCCGGTCGAGGTCGATCCGACCCTGACCAACGGCATCTCCAACCGGACCGCGCCGCTGCCGACACCGTTGAAAGCAGCCGGAATTCTGGCCGAGCCGGTCCGCGACGTGCTCGAATCCCAGGACATGCTCGCCGGGTTCGCGGTCAGTGGCAGCGATGTCAACTTCCGCGGCAAAGCACCCGAGATCGGCTCCGCTCGTTTGCTCACCGTGTTGCTGCTGCGCTTCCCGGACGACACGAAGGCGCGGCTGGCGGCCAGGCAGATGAACGCCACCGACGCCGCGGTCACTGCCGACAACGTCGCGGTGCGGATCGCGGAGTACCCGGGGGCGTTCGCGCATTGGCGCCCGACCGTGCCCACCATGGCGGCCACCCTCGCGCACGGATCGTTCGTCGTCAGTGTGCTGGCCGCGCACACCAGCCCGGACCAGGCCGCGCTGCTCGCCATGGTGCGCAAGACTTTCGACGTCCAGCTCCCCCGGCTGCAGGATTTCCAGCCGACTGCGCCGGACCGGTTCACCGAACTGCCACTCGACCGGGACGGCATGGTCGCGCGAGTGCTTCCCTTCGGCGCCGGGCACTGGCCTACGCCGACGGTGATCACCGCCGACACCGACGCCAATGCCGGCTGGTCGGCCTCGATCGCGATCGGCGGCGTCGTGCTGGGTCCACGAGCCACCCGGCTGATGAAGCACTTCGGTTTTCAGGATCAGATCGAAGTCGTCGCCGTGAACGGCAACAATCTGGTCGAGCGGTTCCCCGACGCGGTCACCGCGCGCCGGGTCTTCACCAAGGAGCGGCAGGCAGCCGATCCCGCGAC
This sequence comes from Nocardia sp. NPDC127606, assembly GCF_042671725.1. Taxonomy (NCBI): domain Bacteria; kingdom Bacillati; phylum Actinomycetota; class Actinomycetes; order Mycobacteriales; family Nocardiaceae; genus Nocardia; species Nocardia sp. NPDC127606. The sequence continues at coordinate 57,734 of NZ_JBHXWQ010000009.1, forward strand.
CCTGATCGACACACCGGTCGGCGTGCCGGATGTCTACTGCAACGACCTCGATCAGCACCCGGCGTCGCCCTCCCAGGTCTACTGCCATGTGCTCTACGGCAGGTACACCGCCTCGGTCCTCGGGCGGAGTCCGGCGCACGCCAGACAGCAGAGCGCTGCCCAGTACGCGCTGTTGGTACGCAGTGAATAGCCGTCCGCTGCCGCCGGGCACGGTCTTCGCCGGGTACCGGATCGAGCGGGTACTCGGTGTCGGTGGCATGGGCACCGTCTACGTCGCCGCCCATCCCCGGTTGCCGCGCCGCGACGCGGTGAAAGTGCTGTCGGCGGAGTTCGGTGCCGACCCCGAGTTCCGGGCGCGCTTCGGTCGCGAAGCCGAACTCGCCGCGCGCCTGGACCATCCGAACATCATCGGCGTCTACGACCGTGGCATCGAGCACGGTCAGCTGTGGATCGCGATGCGCTTCATCGACGGCCCCGACGCCGCCACCCTGCTGCGCGACCGCGCGCTCACGCCGCATCGTGTCGCGCATCTGGTCACCGGGGTGGCTCGCGGACTCGATCACGCGCATCGGGCCGGGATGCTGCACCGCGATGTCAAACCGGCCAATATTCTGGTCGAATCCATTCCTGGACAACCGGATCGGGTCGCGGTCACCGATTTCGGCATCGCCAAGGCCGCGGCCGCGACGACACTGACCCAGGCCGGAACCATTCTGGCGACCGTCGCCTACGCGGCCCCCGAGCAGCTGACCGGCACGACGATCGATCACCGTGCCGATGTCTACGCGCTGGGCTGCACCCTGTACGAATTGCTGACCGGCGCCAAACCGTTCCCGCGACCGAGCGTCGAGGCGGTGATCGCGGCTCACCTGTCCGACCCGCCGCCCCGCCCGAGCGCGGTGGCCGCAGAACTGCCGCGCCGGATCGACGACGTGATCGCCCGCGCACTGGCCAAGGATCCGCAGCGCCGCTATCCGAGCTGCGGTGCGCTGGCCGTCGACGCCGCCACCGTCCTCGGCGTCGCTACCGAAGTGGTGGCGGTGGGGCGTCGACCGGCGCGTCGGCGCACCCTCGGCATCGCGGTCGGCGCGCTGACGGCGGTGATCGCGGCGGCCGTCACGAGTGTGGTTGTGCTGAACCGTGATTCGCCCGAGGAGAGCACGGCTGCGGCGACGTCGACGGCTCCGATCGACCCGAATTCCTGGTCGGCCCACCAGTGGGTCATCGACGCTTTTCCCGAGCTGCTACCGAAGACCCAGGCAGACAGCGGCTACCAAGGTCTGCGCTGCAGCGCGGTCGACGGCAACCAACGTCCGATCGACGCGCGCCAGACCCGCGACTCGTTGAACGCGCTGGCGTGCAACGGTGACCAGAACCCGGTGTTCCGCTTGTTGCTCACCTGCGGAACCGACGAACCGGCGGAGCGCTACGTCTCCTCGGCCACCGCGGTTTTCGTCGGCGAGGAGAACTGGCAACGGCCGAGCGGTCGCGGGCACGCCCGCTGGAACGACGCACAAGGCATCGGGGGCCCGACGGGCGAGCTGCTGGTCGAGTTCGAGAACGGCACCCGTTCCCGGTGCGCCCTCGGAGTCTCGGGCGGCACCTCGGGCCAGGACCTCTACGACCGATGGTGGCGAAACGCCCCTCTCTGAGCAGGCGCCGACAACGCACAGATATGAGGTCGATGCGGCCGGCGCCTGCCGGTTTTCTACGTCCGGGTTCTCGGTGTCGTCGGTGGAGTTCGTGCTTCGCTGCGGTGCTGGTCCCACCAGTCACTGTCGTGGCGGGCAGGGGTCGACTCTTTCGACGGCGCCGACTCACTGGGGATGCCGAGGACTCTCAGTCGCCAATCGTCCTCACGGATCGCGGCCACGATGCGGACGGGGACGACCGCTGTGAGCAGCAGGTAGTTACCCACGCAGATCATCAGGCAGATCGGGGGGACGGACACCACGATCGCGGTGCCCAGAGTTCCCATCTCGATCGGATCGCGGGAGATCGACAGCAGATTTCCGCAGATGCTCGACAGCACGGCAGCGACGAGCAACAGCTCGTAGACCCGCACCAGGGAGGTGGCCTTCTCGTCGCGGATGCCCACCAACGTGATGAACGTGCAGGCGACCAGCGCGACGGTGAGACCGACCACCACCGGCCACAGCCAGGTCAGGTGCTCGGGAACTCCGGCTACCCGCGCGAGGGTGGAGGTGAAGGTGAAGGAGGCGATTGCCGCGGCGACGACCAACGCTGACCCTAAGCCCACTAGCAGCTTCGGTACCGTGACGGGAATAGGGCGGGGGAAAGGGTCCGTGTGGTCCATCAGGCTCCATCCTACGGTCTACGGTCACCAAATGTGCAGGCACTCAACAGAGTACGTGCCCGCGCGGAGTACAAATCGCCGCAGAATTCGCCCCGGGAGCACCGCCTCTCCCCGCGCGCCTCGTTACCGACCAGTCGGTGTGCGTCCAGTCGTCGACCGGCACGCCGTGTGCCGCGCGATAAGCTCGCTATCACGCGCACACGGAAGGCGGCCATGACCGAGGGGACCAGGGCTTCGCGACCGGCCGAGCCGGTGTCCAAGCGCAAAGCGGCGGCGGCCGGCCGCGGAGCACGCAGGCTCGGGGTCGAGGACTGGACGTCCGCCGCACTCGGCCTGCTGCTGCGAAAGGGCGTCGCCGCCATCACCATTTCCACCCTGTGCGACGAACTCGGGGTGACCAAAGGCAGCTTCTACTGGCACTTCGACGGCATCGATCAACTCCTGGAGACCACCGCGCAGTTCTGGTGCGCCGACCACAATGACGCGGCGCGGGGCTTTCACGACCTCGAAGAGCTGCCACCGCAGCAGCGACTGGCCCGCATGGGTGAGTTGCTCACCGGGGAACGGGTCTGGCAGGTCGAACTCGCGGTCCGGGACTGGGCCCGGACGAACGCCAAGGTGGCCGAGGCCGTGAAAGCCCTGGATCAGCGGATATTTCACACGCTGTCCGACACCCTCGTCGACATGGGGTTCTCGACCGAGCAGGCCCAGATGCGGGCGGGTCTGATGTGTTTCGCCGGAATCGGCTTCGTGCACGGCAACCAGAACCTGCCGGTGCCGACCGAGGAGCAACGCCGCGAGTTCTTCCGATTCATCACCAGCGGGCAGACACCGGGCTGATCGTCCGGGCGCGGGTGCGGGTCAGGTCAGCGCGACCAGTTCGTGCAGGGTCGAACCGGTTCGTCGCTGTGTTCCCGCGCCGGTGCGCACGCTCAGGTCGAAGGTGGACTCGAACCGGAAGTAGCCGGGGTGCCCGACGAATCGGTGCATCAGCGGCTTGACCACCCGCGATCGCACCACCGGAAGATCGTCGAGCAGGTCGTGGGCGTGGAGCACGCGCACCACGTCCAACCGTAGGTCGAGCTGGTCCGGTACATGCAGCTCGACCCATTCGGGGTAGGTGCGTCCCGCCGTGGCGTCGAAGCGTTCGGGCCCCTCGGTGAGCCTGGTCTCGCCGGTGGACAGCACGATCTCGTCGTGGTGGGCGAGCATCAACGGGCTGATCTCGTGCCCGCCGCTGCGCTGCTGGGTCGATACCGAGGCGAACAGCAACGAGTAGTCCTCGACATAGAGCCGACCCCAATGCCAGCGCTCGATGATCTTCTTCATGTCCCCGACGCCCCAGTTGTGGTCGTGATACCCACGTCCGGTGACCTCGTGCCGCACACCGTCGAGCTCGATCGCGCCGGTCACCCGCGCGCGGGGAGCGCCGACCATCCAGCCGAAGGAATCCTTGGTGCCGAAGCGGGTTTCGCCCTGGCCCGGCATCCAACCGGGTACCTCGTTGTGGAATCGCAGGTCGAAGGCGATGCCACCCTCGGCCATCCGCAGGTGGTGGGTCGCCTGCCCGTCGGCGTCGAACACGGTGCGTGCGGTGTTCTGACCGATGCGCACGTCGCAGGCCTCGGCCGAGAACGAGGTGGCCGAACGGCGGTAGCGCTGGGACACCTGACGGAGGGTGCCGTCGGGTGAATAGACCATCATCTCCACCCAGGGTCTGGCCAGCGGCAGATCCTCGGGCCTGCGTTTGATCAGGAAGCCGATCACGACGTGCCCGGTGTCGAGGTGCGCGTCGAAGTACCAGTGTTCGAAGGCCAGTGCGCTCGACGACGGATGTAACGCGTTGTGCCGGGGCTCGACCGGCGTCAGCACGCCGTCGCGACGTCCGGGCCCGTTCCACGCTTCGACGATGTCGGACGTTCTCATGGCTACCTTCGGTGGGTTCATCGGCGCAGTGCGCCGCTGGCGTCGAACGCGGCTGTGCGGCCCTGCATCTGGGCTCGATACCAATTCTCGCGATGCGCGAGCATGAGTTTCTCGTGCGCCCGCGCGAACGGCGGACAGGCCCGGCGCACGATCTCCATCGCGGTGATCAGCGGGAATCGCGCGATCGGAACGACGATCCACGGGAACGCGGGCGGCATGGTGTAGCGACGACGGGTTCGCGGCGCCATGTACATCGCGGAGTACACGGAATTGATCCGGTAGTTGTACATTTCGCGCCACCGGGTCAGGCCGCGGTGCCCGTCGCGGGGCGCGAACGCCGCCGGGTACGACTCGATCAATTCCGTGCCGTGCGGCCCCGCGTCATAGGACCGCGAGACCATCGTCATGGCCAGCACCCGCAGCGCGTCGCGCACGGTCTCGGGGTACCAGCGCAACCGCACACCGAGCAGGTGGCCCATGTACTTCTGGAAGTGCAGCAGCGCACGGATTTCCGAGGGCGTGGTCTGGTAGCCCAGCGCCCACAAGCCAAGTCCGGGGGTCACGCTCCCGGCCAGCAGGGTCAGCATCTGATAGGTCTGGCTGATCGGCAGACCCCACCGCCGCATGTCCCATTCGGGATGGTCGGCGACCTTCGCCCGCACCGAGACATGCATGACGCGCACCTTCAGCGCCGTGGCTCGGCCCGCCGATCCCGGGGTGAGCAGCGCCTCGCGGGCCGAGACGTCCATCCAGAATCGGGTGGTCTCCAGGAACCGGCGCAGCGCGCTGTCTCCGGCGTAGCCGCCTGCCAGTGACAGCGGGGTCGCGACGGCGGCTTCGGTGTACATCTCGAGGGTTTCGGCGCCGGCGAAACTGAACAGCATGGTGCCCCAGCGTCGCCAGATCGCCGCGCCCTGTTCCACCAGTTCGGGAACCACCCAGTCGGGCACCGTTTCGAATTCGGCGAACAACGCGCGCATGGAGTCCGGTGCGTCCGCGACGGCGTCGATGCCCTCGACCAGTGCCGTCTCCAGCATCGCGCGCCCGGCTTTCGGACCGATCTCGCCGTGCATCACCTCGGCGACGAATCGCTCGGCCACCGGGTCGCCGGTGAACAGGTCTTCACACAGGGCCGCCGCCTGTTCGTCGCTGGGGAACAGCGGTTGCCGGGTCAGGGCAGTGAAAGCGCGTTCGATCCGACGCACTGTCGGCGTACTGCGGGCTTCCCAGTAGCGAAAAGCGGTGGGACATGTCGACGGCGATCGCGCAGTGTCCACGGTGTTCGTGACCCGCTGGAGACGATCCTCGACGAACTCGGCCAATGTCGGCCTCCTGACGTGAAATTCGCTGAACGACACCGCTGGGCGTCACATCCACCGACCATACTATGAAGCACACTTTTCCATACCTGAAAGTATGGAAGCGTGTGGCACGATCGTCGGTGCCCGCGTCCGTTGCCATCGGCCGCCATCCGATACCGGAGGAACACCAATGGGACTCGAGAACGAGGAGTTCGACTGTGACAGCCCGCCATTGGCACTCTCCCCCACCGACGCCCGCCGGTACTGGTTCGACCACCGCCGCCACGAGTGCGAGCTCGGCGCCGCCGCGTGGGAGGTCCTGAACGGATCCCGGGGTCTCCCCTGGCCGAACACACCCCAGCCGCACAACCCCCTGGACTGGGTGAACGCCTACCAGCACCGAGGACTACCGACCGACATCACCGCCGACGGAGCGGGCGTGGAGCTGGTGTGCGACGACACTGTCACCGCGCTTCTCGTTCCCGCCGGACTGGCCGCCGCCACCTACGACCACAACCCGTTGGCGGTACCGACCCTCGCCACGGCGCCGCCCTATGTGCCGCTGCACCGCTGGGCGATGCTCGCCCGCACCGCGCCCCTGTCCGACGATGCAGTCAGGGCCCTCACCGATCTCCACATCACCGTCCTCACACCCGGTGATCGCCTGCGACTACCCACCGGTCCCGACACCTGCCACGACCCACCGCGCTATTGGCACGAATGGCCCCGCCGGTCCACCTCCGGCAAGCCATCCCTGGTCCTGTTACTCCAAGTCGCCAACATGCTGCTGGCCACCGGCACAGCCGGATGTCGCCTGGCGTCGGTCAACGGCCGCCTCGAAGTCCTGCGCAACCGGTGATTGAGGGCCGGTATTCCCTACCGACCGAATTCGGCAGAAGGGCGTTGCCGGCTGCTCAGGGGATCGCCGGCGGTCGGTCGGGGACCAGGAGAGTCGCGATCTCCGTGCCGATGCTGACGGCGTTGTTCTGATCGGAGTCGGAAGTGGGGCCGAGGGTGTCGTAGACGACGACGGTCGTCTCGGTTTTCGTGTCGTAGAAGGCGACGCCGTCGTAGCCGCCGTAGGACGGGTTCATGTACAGCCAGTCGGCGAGGTGGACCACGCCAAAGGCGAAGTATTTTTCGGTGGTGAACGGGCCGAGGCCCGCGGTCGACGGGCCCATCATCTGCTGGAACTGGTCGGGGGTGAGTCGTTCGCCGGTGCCGAGGGCGCGGACCCAGCGGCCGACGTCGCCGACGGTGGAGTTCATGTTGCCGCTGTGCAGGAAGGCGGTGGGGTTCCAGAAGGTGGAGTCTTCGAAGAAGTTTCGTTCGTTGGTGTAGCCGTGCAGGATCGGTTCGTCGACCTGCGGGGTGAGTACTACCTTGCTGTCGTGCATGCCCAGTGGTTCGGTGATGTGCTGGGCGATCAGATCGCCGAGGGGCTTGCCCGCTGCCTTCTGCAGGACCTCGCCGAGGACGACCAGGTCACTGTGGGCGTAGGCGAAGCTGGTGCCCGGCTCGAACAACGGAGGGCGCGCGTTGGCGCGTTCCAGCAGTTGCGGCGCGGTCCATTCGCGGATCGGGTTCTCACCGAAGATCTTCAGGAACTCCGGTTCGGTCACATAGTCGGAGATCCCGGAGGTGCTGTCGGCGAGCATCCGCGGGGTGATCTTGTCCGCGCGCGGGAAATCGGGCAGCCAGCGGGCGATGGGTTCGTCGAGTTTCAGCACGCCCTGTCCGTCGAGTCGCCACAGGACCGTGGACAGCATGGGTTCCATGGGCTGGCCGACGCGCAAGCGCATATCCGCGGTCGCGGGTACACCGAGCGGTGATCCGCCCAGCGCCCCCAGGGCGATCTGCTCACTGCCCCGCCATGCGCCGTAGACCGCCGAGCTGAGGTCGAGTTCGGTCATCTTGGCGCGAACGATATCGGCGATCTTCGCCGCTTCGGCACTCTCGACCGCCGAGGACGCGGAATCGTCGGACTTCTCCTCCGTACCGCAGCCGCCCGTGCCGATGGCGAGCACGACCGCGAGCACCGCACATGCTCTGCGGCATCCGCGATGCCTGGGCGACTTGCTCATGACAGAGATCCCTTCGTCGAGGAACACTCACGATCACAGCAAGGTCGAATCTACGCGTCTGCGGGGCTCAACCGGCTCAGGCTCGTCGGGGAGTCAGTCGCTGACCAGCGCACGGAGCGAATCGGCGCGACGGCGAGCGCGCCCCAGCACCGAGAGCAGACCGATCCGGTCCAGCCGGTCGGACAGTATCAGCTGATTTCAGCGGTGAGCGGGAGAGCCGATACCGAGGTACCGACGTGCAGGGTGAAAGCGCCCGGTTCGACCTCCCAGCCCTGCTCGGTCCAGTGCTCGAAGCAGCGATCGGGCAATTCGATCGTGGCCGTGACGGTTTCGCCAGCACCGGCCTCGACGGCGGCGAAGCCCGAAAGCCAGCGCACCGGGCGGTCGATGGCACTGTCGGCGCGCGACAGGTACGCCTGCACCACCTGACGCCCCGCGCGCTCACCGATATTGCGAGCGGTGATGGTGGCGGTGTGACCGCTCACGGTCAGATCGACCAGTTCCCACTTGGTGTAGCCGAGGCCGTGGCCGAACGGATAGGCCGGGGCCACACCGGATTTCAGCCACGCGCGATAACCGATGTGAATGCCCTCGGGATAGGGCAGGGTGTTGTCGGCGGCGGGCTGGGTGTCCAGCACCGGCACATCGGCCATGACCTTGGGCCAGGTGGTGGGCAGACGCCCGCCGGGTTCGCTCGCGCCGGTGAGGACATCGGCGAGCGCGTCGCCGAATTCCTGGCCGGGAAACCATGCGAGAAGGACGGCGGCGACATCATCGCGCCACGGCATCTCCACCGGCGCACCGGAATTGACGACCACGATCGTGCGCGGGTTCACCGCGGCCACCGCCGCCACCAGTTCGTTCTGACGGCCGGGCAGCGACAGATCCTTGCGGTCATAGCCCTCGGATTCAATCGCCTCGGTGGTGCCGACGACGACCACGGCTACCTCGCAGGTACGCGCCAGTTCCACCGCGGCGGCGAACTCTTCGTCGGCGGAGCGGCGCGGGCGGCCGATGCCGAAGGTGAGGCCCATCGCGGGGAGGCCCTTGTCGAGGGCGGGAATCAGTTCGATGAGCACATCGACCTCTTCGCCCTCGGCGAGGGTGCGGGTGATCCAGCGCTGCGGCGGATTCAGCAACATCTCGACCGGATCGCCGCCCTCGGGGAAGACGGTTTCGGTGAGCACGGTCTCACCGTCGAGCTCCAGGCGCAGCGTGCCGACGCCCGCGTAGCCGATTCGCCACTCCCCCGCCACATCGGCGCGCAGACGACCACGGACCTCGAAGGACTTGGCCTGCACGGCGAAGGGTGTGCCGAAGAGCATGAGATTGCCCGCGGTGCGGTGTTCGGAATCCAGGACGGTCTCACCGTCGAGGAAGCGCAGGTTCACGCCCGCCGTGCCGGTTTCCGGATCGGTGACCAGATCCAGCGGCACCGCGATCATGTTCTCGTTGAGGTGAACGCCCGGCGTGTACACCACCGGCAGTACGTCGCGCAGGCCCTCCAGCGGCGAACTCGTATGCGACGGCACGACTGTCGAGCTACCACCGCCGCCGAAGCGCGGCTGCGCGGCGGCCGCGCCCAGCAGGGCGACCTGGGTGGGCTTGCTCAGCGGCAGCACACCGTCGTTGGTGGCGAGCACCATGGCTTTGGCGGCGGCGTCCCGCACGAGCCGACGCGCGGTCTCGTCGGTGAAAGCCGGTGGCTGCTGCGGGGTTCCGTTCAGCGCACCCACGCGCTGCGCGAATCGCAGGATGCGGCGGACCTTTTCGTCGATGGCCGCCTCGGGCACCTCACCCTGACGAACCGCTTCGATCAGCGGTGCGGCCCAGAGTTCCCACGGTCCGGGCATGGCCAGGTCGGTGCCCTTGGCGGCGCCCTCGGTGGAGCGTACGGCGGTCCAGTCCGAGACCACCACACCGTCGAAGCCCCACTCGCCCTTCAAAGGCTCGTCCAGCAGCGGGTTCTCGGTCATGGTGACGCCGTTGACAGAGTTGTACCCGTCCATCATCATCCACGCGCCCGCGTCCACCGACCGTTCGAACGGGTACAGGTACAGCTCGCGCAGGGTGCGGTCGTCGACGATCACGTCGGCGGTGAAGCGCTCGGTTTCGGAGTCGTTGGCCACGTAGTGCTTCGGGCACGCGCTGACACCGTGATCCTGGACCCCGGTCACATACGCGGCGGCCATCTCACCGGTGAGCATCGGATCCTCGGAGAAGCATTCGAAATGCCGTCCGCCCAGCGGGGATCGGTGCAGGTTGATGGTCGGGCCGAGCACCGCGTACACATTCTTGCGGCGTGCTTCGGCGGCGATGAGCCCGCCGATCTCGGCGAGCAGGTCGCGATCCCAGGTGGCGCCCAGCGCCGAGCCGGACGGCAGACTCACCGAGGGGTCGCGCTCGTCCCAGGTCTCGCCGCGCACACCGGAGGGGCCGTCGGAGACGGGCATCTCGGTCAGGCCGATGCTCTCGTCGCCGGCGAAGCGGAAGATGTTGGATCCGGAGATCAGCCGGATCTTGGCCTCCAGGTCCAGCTTGTCCAGGAGGTCTTCGATGTTGTCGGTCATGCCAGTTCTTTCCAGAAGTTCACCAGATCGGCCGTTACCTGTGCGGGGACATCCTCGTTCGGCACATGTCCGACACCCGGGTACACCGCGGTCCTGGCCTGCAGCTGTAGAGCAAATTTTTCGTGGACCTCGGGGTCCCACAGATCGTTCGTGTCGCCGTAGGCCACGAGCAGCGGCACGCCGGCATCACGCAGCGTGGCGGGATCGGCCAGCGGCGGGGTCTCCATGCATTTCAGGATGCCGAGGATGTTCGCTTTCTTGGTCTGCACGAGGCGGTTGTGCAGGAACTCGGCGCGCTCGGGCGACGGTGTCTGCCCGGCGCTGTCCATGGCCGCGCTCATCTGCTGCCAGAGAAATTCCTGGCCGGCGGACTCCACCACCTGCGCCACCAGCTGTGGCGGTGAGAATTTGATGTCCTCGACCGAGGAAGGGCCTGAGGCCAGCAGCGTGAGGCTGCGGAATCGTGTGGGCTCGTCGACCACGCTGACACGGGAGACGTAACCGCCGAAGGAGTGCCCGACCAGGTGCACGGGTGCGTCCGGCGAGACCTGATCGACAACTCCCCGCAGGTCAGCGACGAAGTCGTCCATCGTGTAGCCGGCGATATCGTCCGGCCCCTCGGACTGCCACTGGCCGCGCTGGTCGTAAGCGACCGCGTGATACCCGGCCGCCGCGAGCAGCGGGAGCATGAATTCGAAGTCTTCCTTGGAGCCGGTGAAACCCGGCACCAGCACCACGGTGCCGAGGTTCGGCTTACCGAGGGGCGGGTTGACCTCCCATCCGGCGAGCGCGCCCGCACCACCTCGCAGCGTGATCGATTCGATCGGTATCTCGGTGCCCTGAGTCATCGGCTGTCCTTCCTCGCACGGCCCGTCCCGGTACGGCTGGCACGAGTGTGCCAGCGGACATCCCAGTTTACCGAGTGGTCACTCGGTAATGTGACCTGTTCGTTATATTTCAGGTGTTAAGGGTCCCCTCGTTCGACTACTGTCGCTGCTCATGACGCCGCATCCCCAACGCCGGAGACGGGGCGAGGACCGCCGCGAGCAGATCATCGATCAGGCGCTCGGGAGCTTCGCCGAAAACGGCTATCACAACTCCTCGATCGCCGAGATCGCCACGCGCTGCGGACTTTCCCAGCCCGGACTGCTGCACTACTTCCCGAACAAGGCGGCCCTGCTCGCCGCGGTCCTGGACTATCGCGACCGCCTCGACTACGACCGCCTCGGCATGAACCGGCAACTGCGCGGCACAGAGGCTCTGCAACAACTGGTGCGACTGGTCGAGCACAACATGCACGTCGCCGGCCTGGTCCAACTCTTCACCGTCGTCACCAGCGAAGCGGTCACCAGCGACCACCCCGCCCGCGCCTGGGTGGTCGACCGCTATCGCATCATGGAGACCTACCTGGCAGGCGCCCTCGACGGCGGCGTCGAGGACGGCACCTTCCGCCCCGACATCGACACACGCGCCGTAGCGCGCCAGATCTCAGCCATGATGGACGGCCTGCAATTGCAGTGGCTCCTCGACCCCGAGCGCGTCGACATGGCAGAACTCTTCCGCACCTACATCGACGACCTGACCACCCGACTGTCGACCTGACCCCGGTTCTCCCCCTTGCCGACGCGCTGTCGAAGTCGGCGATGCGACTCGCAGGAGAGACGAGGACCTTGTGACGTCCCCTCCGACGCGAGGGCCGATGGGGTCGCCGGATTCAGCTGACGGAACGCAGGCAGAGCACGAAAGACTCTCCGCCGCCGGAGTCGACGTACCCCTCGGATTGACGGAGCCCTGGTACTCCCGGCACTCGGTGGTCTTGTCGGTGCCCTCGATTCGGGCGACGACCTTCGCCTGGGCTCTCACGTCCGAACAGCCGACCTCCACCAACTCGGCATCGGAGAAGCCGATACTCAGGTCGTCCCGGGTCGCGACACAGTCGCCGGCCGACAGCGCGCCGGGGCCGGCCAGTCCGATCGCCGACATGACGCCACTGTCGAGGTGCAACAGAAGGATGGCGTCGAGTAGGCGTGCGAGGATCACGGCGTGAGCGACCTACACTTGCGCCTCGCGACCGACACCGACCTCGCCGCTCTTGTTCGTCTGCGCGATGATGCCGCCCGCTGGATGCTCGCGCAGGGAATCACCGGCCAGTGGCAGCCAGGCGAGTTGGGCGAGAACCACTTCCGCCGGGCCATGGCCACTGGCGAGGTCTGGATCGCCGAGTCGGACGGCCGCCTGGCAGGCGCGTGGGAACTGTGGTGGGACGACGAGGACGCCTGGGGACCACAGCCACCGGTTGCCGGCTATGTACATCGCCTGATGGTGAACCGCAGCAGCGGTCGGCCGGACACGGGACGGCTGCTGCTGCACGCCGCCGAGCGCCGCGCTGCCGCAGCAGGACGGGCTTTCCTGCGCCTGGACTGCCTGGCCGACAACACGCGCCTGAACGCCTACTACTCGAATATCGGCTACCGGGTCGTCGGCCACAAAACAGGCAAACCGCAGCCGAGCGGCCCACCGAAGTCGTTCACACTCATGGAGAAAGACGTGCTGGGTGACCACGGCCGGGCTTCTCATGTTGTGGCCGAGAGTAATTCGGGAGACGACTGATTATCCGGTCAGTGTTCGAGCGACGGATCCCAGCGGTTGGCGAGCAGCTTGAAGCTCGGGAGGTCGTCCAGCGAGGTCAATGCCTCGTAGATGCGCTCGTATCGCGTCGAGGCGATCCGCCACTCCCCGTCCGGGTCGCGACGATAGGTGTCGGAATAGTATCCGCCACCACGGATCTGGATCTTCGCGCCCGGCACCAGGACGGTGTCCTCGAACGCCCAGGAGCCCTTCGCGGTGTCGCCGTCGACCTCGATCTCGGGGTGGTTGGCGATGTGGACCGTGACGATCCCGGGGCCGAGGTTCTTTCGCATGAACGCCACGACGTCGGCGCGATTGTCGTAATGCAGTGGCTCGCCCATGGTCTGGGTGCCATAGCGTGCGGAGACGTCCTCGGCGAGGCAGTCCGCGAACTCGTCCCACAGTTTCAGGTCGAGCGTGCGGAAGTAGCGGTGCTTGAGACGCTTGATCTCCTCGATAGCAACCAGGTCCATGGCTGGAGTGTAGAACGTGTTCTAGATTCGGCGCAGGGAAAGCGCGCCCCCGGCTCGGTGATACACATTCCCGAGGGCAGTCGGGGCGTTCCCCGAGCTCACCGACCGTTCTGCCGCGGATCAGTGCGTGAGGACGACCTTCGCAGCTACGACGGCGGTGGCCACGCAACTGAGCAGAATCGCCCCGAGCAGGGTCGACCGATCCGGCCGCGCACCCTCGAGCCTGCGGATGACGAAGGTGATACCGCCGATCCGCACCAGCATGGCGACCTCGGCGAGCACCTGGGCGGTGCGTGGTTCGAGCCATCCGATCGCCGCCGCCACGAGGATCGCGCAGGGCAGCACCGCCGAACTGAGGATGGGCAGTGAATCGCGCAGGTCGAGCCATGGCTGGGGCGGGGAGGGCGCGTCGCTCTGACGTACCGATTGTCCGACGCTCTCGGCGAAGACATGGGCGATGAACGTCGACAGGGCGGCCCCGAGAACGACAGCGATGCCGACATCCTCGAGGGACGGTGCGACCGGGATCAACGCGGAGAGGATCAGGATGTTCCCATAGATGTACGCGCTGATCCGGCGGGCCGCGTTCCGACGGTCGAGCGAATCGCTCCGGGAGAACAAAGGTCCGTGTAAGAGCTTGTTGTTGTCGCGTTCCATCGGTCCTCACCCGTTAGTCGCACCCATACGAGACAGCTCTGGTGAAGCGGGGAGGTGCGGACACGCGGGGTGGGAATTCGGTGCACCTCGTCGAGAGTCGCTACTGACGACTATATGCCCGGTGCCCTCGTCGAACCGGCGCACGAGGTGTCGCGCCCCGCCCCGAACAGCCATCAGTCGACCAAACATTCGATACCGAGTCGGCGCGAGGTGCGGCGTCGCCGGGTAGGCCATCGCACTGAGGGATGTTCCGTAAGTCTGGACTTGCGACGGCGAGCGATCCACCCGCCAGTCCAGGGTGCTCGATCACCCGGCCCGCGACCGATTTCGAGACACCGAACGCGGCCGCGAGTTGCCGCATTGTCTCGAAGCGGCAACCCGTCTCACTGCCCTCGGCCGAGCGGCGCTCCCATAACGGCGATCGCGAGGTGTGTGCAGGCCTCAGCGAGATCGGTTGTCGACTCGTTGCGGTCCGAGAGCCACGTTTCGATCAGTCGGTCGACACCACCGACGATGAATGTCGCACGACGCCGCAATTGGACGGGGTCGAGCTGGTCGGGGGCTAGATAGTCGGGACCCAGTTGGATCATGATCTCGGTGATCGCTGCCGCCAATTCGTTTCGGCGCGCGGCCGACATCGGTGTATCGCTGGTGACGATCCGATAGAGGTGGGGATCGTCAGCGACGAGGTCGAGCAGCGCACGAATGGCGGCCTGTAGCTTGCCGGGCCAGTCGCCGTCTGTGTTCGTCGACGCCTCGACGGTTGCTGCGATCAGTTCGCTGCTGACTTCGTCGAGCACCGCGTTCAGCAGTGCGTCGCGGTCAGTGAAATGTTCGTAGAAATAGCGCGGAATCACTCCCGCCGCGCTGCTGACGCCTCGAACGGTCACCTCACCGACACCGGATTGGCCCCAGATCCGGCGACCTGCGGCGACCAACTTGCCGCGCCGGTCGGCACGGCGTTGCTCGGCGCTGATTCCGCCGTAGTCACGAACCACATCTACCCGCCGCATTGACCGCACTTTACCCGCGCCCTATATTGGAACACACGCGTTATCTAAACACGTGCGTTATCCAAAGTATGTGGTCGCTCAAAGGAGAGCTCGATGTCGCCGACTGCCCCCACCCGCCACCCCGAAAACCCGGCCTCGATTCCGGCCGTAGTCCGCGTGTTCGCGATGGCACTGGGTATCGGCCGGCCGACACCGGACCAATGGCGCCGGCTCGGCGAGGATCTGATGGTCGGCGACGAGCCGATGGACCAGATGGTCGAGTGGATGCGGTCGGCCGGTCCCACAGCGCGACCGCTGTTCGAGCGGGCGCTGGCCGAGGGCATCGACAGCGTGCCGACCGCGCCGGAGCCGCTGCGTGAATTCTTCACCGCGGTCGAATCCACTCCGGACTGGGTCGACTGGGACCTGATCGCCCGCGGGCGGCGCGCGCTAGCGGTCGGCGGTGCCGACAGCGTCTATGTCGCCCGTGACGTGTCACTGCTGGGTGGCTACGCCTTCTCCGGATTCAACAAGACACTGCTGCGCACCGGCGCACTGGAAAAGGGATCGACCAAGCGATTCGCCGAAACCCTGCAATGGGCGCTCGACGTCATGGCCGACGACGACGCACTCCGACCGGGCGGCCCTGGCTACCGCTCGACGATCCGGGTCCGGCTCATCCACGCTTTCGTGCGTCGTCACGTCGCGGCGATGGACGACTGGCGCCTCGAGGACTGGGGACTGCCGGTCAATCAGATGGAAATGTCGGCCACCCTCATCGGTGCCCTCGTGACACCGGCGGTCGCCGGTATGGCGTTGGGAATCGTGAGCTCACCGGCGGACCTGAACGCGATTGCGCATGTGGCCCGCTACGCCGGGTGGCTGATCGGGGTGCGCGATGATCTACTGCCCGTCGACTTCCGCGACAGCATCCGCGTGCTGTCCCACGCACTGTCGGCGTTGCACCATCCCGACGAGACAACCGAACTGTTGGCGATCCCGATGGCCGCCGACCCGCTGAGTTGGCATTACCCGAACCTGCCAGTCCTGCGCGGCAGAATCGCCCGCTCACAACACCTCTCGATCACCACCGCGGTGCTCGGCCCCCGCGCCATGCGCGACCTCGGCCTGCCGGCGTCCACCCTGCCGTGGTACCCGGCAATGCGATTCCCTATCAACCTCGCACGCAGCATCATCGTCACCGCGCTACCCGGCCGCCTCGATGCGGCAGCGGCTCACGGCCGCCGAGAACAACTCGCTTTCCTGCGCCAACTGGTCGGCGACGACAACGCCAGGATCGGCGAATCAGCCGAACACGTGACACACGCGGCATAACGACGGCGGTCCGCCGCATCGTCCGACTCCCCTACCGAGCACGTCGATTCTTCGATCCTCACATCTCATTTCGGCAGTTGCGGACGTTAGCGACCGCGTGCAATATTGCCGAGTCACCCACTGCCACTGCCGATTTCGGAGCCGGTTCTCGAGCCACCGAAAATCGGCATTTGCGTCCGTTCGGCTGAGCCTGCGGTGACGCACCTGGCGTTCGGGGATCTCGTCGGGCGGGTTCGTGACCCGTTCGGGAAAGTCTGGTGGGTCAGTCGCGTATCGAGGACGTGTCGCCAGAAGGCTCGCCGCGATCGCGCGGATCCCTGTGTCGGAGATCAACATCGTTGACAGCCGTGGGGTTACGGCGTTGACTTGATCTCACACAGCGAGGAAACCGCCATGAGTATGAGCAAGAAGATCGCGAATTCCGTCGAGGCCACCAAGGGTCGGATGAAGAAGGCGTTCGGTCGAGCCACCGGCAACCGAAGCCTCGAGGCCGAAGGCCGCGTCGAACAGGCCAAGGGCAACCTGAAACAGTCCGCTGCCAAGATCAAAGACGCCTTCAAGAACTAGTTTCGCCGAACGAGAGGCCTGGCAGTAGACCCCGCGCGCCGACCGTTGCGGACCACCTCGACGGATCCACCACACGCAGGGGTTATCACCATGCCGAACAACACTGTCTCCCCATCGTCGTACGACAACTCGTCCGGTGCCGTGGCCAAGGTGGCCCAGAACAGCGTCTTCGAACGATTCGCCCGCGCGGGCTTCGTCATGAGCGGCATCGTGCACCTGTTCATCGGCTACATCGCCATCCGGCTCGCTCTCGGTGGCGGAGGCGGAACCGCCGACCAATCGGGGGCCATGGCGGAACTGGCCGCCAAGCCGGGTGGTGTCCTCGCGCTCTGGGTCGGTGTCGTCGCGTTCTCACTGATGGCGTTGTGGCGGCTCGCCGAAGCGGCACTCGGCAGCTCCTCCAGACCCGACTCCGACAGCAAGAAGTCCGAGGCGGTCAATCGCGTCAAGGCATTCTCCCTGGCGGTGGTCTACCTCGGTTTCGCCGTCTCCGCATTCGGATTCACCCGGGGCGCGGGCGAATCCAGTAGTGAGCAGAGTACGGGGATCACTGCTGCGATGATGCGATCGAGTGTGGGCACGATCGCCCTCGTCGCCGCCGGGTTGATCATCATCGCGATCGGCGGCTATCACGTGTACAAGGGAGCGACCCAGAGCTTCCTCGAAGACCTGCACGGCGCCACGAGCAACCTGGTCCGCCGGTTGGGCACGGTGGGATACATCGCGAAGGGGTTGGCCGTCGCGGCCATCGGATTGCTGGTGATACTCGCGGTCGGTCGATCCGATCCCAGCGAAGCCAAGGGGCTCGACGGCGCGTTCAAAACCCTGGGAGCACAGCCTTTCGGAGCTGTCTTGTTGATCGCGGCCGGCCTGGGCATCATCACCTACGGCCTCTACAGTTTCGCCATGGCGCGATACACCAAGATGTAGCGACCCGGGCGAGCACGGCGAGTCGACATTTCATCAGCGGCAATGCTGTGGGTTCCGTTGGGCTGAGCTGAGACCGTGTTTGCAAATTAGCGGGCAGAGTTCGGACCCGGTCGCGGGCGGCCGAGCGGCGCGGTAACAATGTCAAACCGTTAGCCGATGGAACAATGGATTCGAAGCCATCTCATGCAATCGCCCTTACAGCAATCGCCGTTGAAAGGCTGAAATGTCCCACCACAAACTTGCCAAAATCTCCCTCGCGTCCACCGCGGTAGTAGCCGCCCTCATCGCCACCAGCGCCCCCGCCGCAGCTTCGAACTACATCCCCGTCGAGCTCCCCATGACCACCACGGGCGCCCACGGCCTGGGATGCTCCGGCGACGTCTGGGCAGTAGGCAACGTCTACCCCGACGGCGACGTCCCCGGCACAGTAGACCTCCAACTCAAAGGCTGGCTGAAGGTCTTCGGCGTCCCCGCCCCCTGGTGCACCCTGGCCCCCACGGTCCAATGGCACAACCTCGACACCGGCGCCACCGGCCAGGCCTCCACCTCCCTCGGCGCCTGGCAGCCCTTCTTCTGGTCGGCACCCGTAGTAGGCAACCTCCGCCTCGTAACCGGCCCCGGCCAAGTCGAATTCACCCTCACCACCGACCTCCCCCACACCCCGAGCGTCACCAACTTCCGGGTGTACTAACACCGAACACTCCTGCGCCACAACGACCTCGAATCGGCACGAGCGGATGATCGGCTACCGCAGCCGTCGCAGTGCTCGTTCGGCGGCGTTGGCCCCGCACATGCCGTGCGCGCCGGGACCGGGCGGGGTCGCCGCCGAGCACAGGTAGTGGCCTGAGAGACCGGTGTCGTAGGGCTGCAGGGTCTTTCGGGGGCCGAAGACCAGCTGCGGGATGTTCTTGGCACCGGTCATGATGTTGCCGCCGACGTAGTTGGGGTTGTAGTCGGCGAATTCCGTGGTGGTGCGGGTGGTCAGGCCGACTACGCGGTCTCGGAAGCCTGGTGCGAACCGTTCGATCTGGGCGATGATCGCTTCGGTGGCGTCGCCGGTGTAGCCGTTGGGGACGTGCGCGTAGGTCCACACGGGGTGTACCGATCCTGCCGATCGCTGAGGGTCGGCGAGGTATTGCTGGCCTACCAGGACGAAGGGGCGCTGGGGCATTCGGCCGGCGTGGATGTCACGTTCGCCCGCGGCGATCTCGGCGAAGGAGCCGCCCAGGTGCACTGTGCCCGCGCGGCGGGCGGCCTCGGTGGTCCACGGGATGCCGCCGTCGACGGCGAAGTCGACCTTGAAAGCGCCCGGACCGTAGCGGAATCGGTTGTAGGCGCGCGCAATTCGAGCGGGGAGTCGGTCAGCGAGGATCTCCGCGACCGCTGTCGGGGCGAGATCCCAGATGGTGATGTCGGACGGCGGTAGGTCGGCGACCGAGCGCACGCGGATTCCGGTCTCGACCTTTCCGCCGTGGTCGGCCAGTACCGCGACCATGCTGTCGGCGATCTGCTGGGATCCACCGACCGCGACCGCCCAGCCGTATCGGTGTCCCGCCGTCAGGATGCCGAGCCCGACGCTGGCACTCAACGGGCGTTCGAGGGGCTGGAAGGCGTGTGCGGCGACGCCGCCGAACAGTGCCCGGCCCGCTTCGGTGCCGAAAGCTCGCGCGAGCAGCGCGGCCGGCGCGGTCGCCGGAATACCGAAGCGTGCCAGGCGGATCGGATGGCGAGGAATGCGCAGCAGCGGGCGCATGATGTCGGTGCCGAACACGTCGTAGTCGGCGACCGGGCGTTCGAACAGCGTGCGCCACAACCGTTCATCGGCGCCTAGGCCCGCGGCGGTCTCGGTGACCGAGCGGTGCAGCACACCGGCGGTGCCGTCGTCGAGGGGGTGGACGCAGTCGAGTTCCGGCCACGCCCACCGCAATCCGTACCGTTCCAGGTCGATGCGCCGCAGGAACGGCGAGCCCACGGCCATCGGGTGGATGGCCGAGCAGTGGTCGTGCACCAGACCGGGCAGGATCGCCTCGCTCGAGCGGGTGCCGCCGCCGATCGTGTCGGCCGCTTCGAGGACCGTCACCTCCACGCCCGCGCGGGCCAGGGTGATTGCCGCGGCCAGCCCGTTGGGGCCGCTGCCGACCACTGTCGCCGTTGTCATCGACTTGCCTTTCTCTTGTTCGAGATATCGTCCGGTGCTCGGCTATTCGGCCGGAGCCACCACACCCTGCCGCGGTGCGGCGACCGCGCCGGTGACGTCTTCACGCCGCCAGGTCACGGTGTGCGCGATGGGACCCTCCGGCAGCCACGGCAACGCCTCGACCGCGTCGGCAACCTCCCATGTTCCTCGTTCGATGACGCCCAGCGCCGCGTCGACCACCATGTATTGCTGCGTGCTCTTGTGCACCGGCTGCGACTCCACCCACACCACGATCCATTCTCCCGGAGCGAACCCGACCCGTGCCTGCACCGCGTCGATCAGGTCGAGGTTGTGCAGGTGGCCGTCGCCGAAGTTGAAGCCGATCAGCGAGTTGCAGGCGAACTCGGCTTCGCGCACGGTCCAGCGATCGATGTCGGGAAGGTGTTTGTACAGCAGGGAGAACAGGCCGCGGCCCTGACTGTGCATGGAACGCCAGGCGATGGTCTGCTGCATGGTGATCTCGGCGACCGCAGGCGGGTAGCCCATGGCCAGCAGCTGGTCGACCTGGTTGTCGGCGGGGCGGTGCGCGATGGTGTTGAGCTTCGCCTCGGCCCCCGGCGCGAAGGCCCACAGCGCCGAGGCCCAGTTGCCGGCGTACTGACGCATGGACGGCAGGAACGACACCAGGTCGGGGCGCAGGTTACCCAGCACGGGGAAGAAGGCGAGCCCTGCCGCGATCGCCACCGTCAACCACGGAGACGACATGTCGAAGACGCCGTACCCGGCCGAATTCGGGAAGCCGAGGAACAGGAACACGGTGAGGTAGGCGAACAGGATGTTCCACTCCAGCGGCACGGCCAGCGGGAAGGTGGAGGTGATGAACAGGTGGAAGACGACCATCATCGCGACCCCGGCCAGGGTCAGCCAGTGGTTCGTCGAGAACAGCAGCACGATCGGGGTGATCACCTCCACGGCGGTACCACCGACATGGGCCATGAACGAGGCCACCCGCGACGGGCGGATATCGTGGGGAAAGTCGCGGTAGTGGGCGCGTTTGATCGACCGGAACGGCATCGCCGGGCTGTTGGACACCATCGGCGGCACCACATTGGTGAAGTGCTTGCCGAACTTCGAGACGCCCGCGCCGACCCACACGATCACGATCAGCAGCTTGGCCGCGATGATCATGTCGGTGAACGGCAGCACCGCGAAGAACAGCAGCGCGGGCAGATACTGCTCGCCGCGAGCCGCCAGGAAGATCGTCTTGTCGCGCAGCCCGCACAGGATGTAGAGCACGATCGGCGCGATCAGCAGCACGGGCCGGACCAGCCCGGAGGTGTTGTCCGGCAGCGCTTCCAACAGTGCGGCGGTGGTTCGGCCCGGTGCGACCAGGGCGATCACCAGCGAGGCGAGAAAGCCCAGATACAGGACCACGTCGAGGGCGGTGCGCGAGTCACCGTTGGTGAACGGCACCCGATACCAGGGCCGCAATCGGATACTTCCCCGTCGGGCGAAGTACAGGATGCCGCCGGTCATCGGCTTGAACTTGCCCGCCAGCGGCCCCCAGGAGCCCGCGACGCCGACGGCTTCGAGCAGCACCGTCCACAGGACCAGCTTCTGGTAGACCACCGGCTGGTTCCACCACTGCGCCACATCCCAGAACGGTCCGGTGCCCGAGGTGGCCGTCGCGATCGCGATGCCGCCGATGATGTAGAGCACGAGCACTTTCACGAGATACACGGTGTGGATCATCTTCGGCGTACCGAATCCGTATTCCGCCCAGTGCAATACCAGCGTCCGCATACGTTCGCGCAGCGGCAAATCCAAGAATGTCTCGGTGTCCACCGGCGGGAAGTCTCCCGTCTTGAATCCCATGGCTCGATTCCTTTCTTCCGGCTTCCGGGCGCGAGTGATCGCGACCGAAAGGCTGTCTTTCGTTCGAAGTGAATTGCGGTGCTGAACTACTCAGGCGCGCGCGGCCAGAAGCCGCAGCTGCTTCTTGTCGATCTTGCCGACCGGATTGCGCGGCATCTCCGCGGTCAACACGATCGCGGCGGGAACCTTGAATGCCGCGAGTTCCGCACGGCAGTGCTCGATCAGCTCTTCGACGGTGACCGTGGCCTGTGGCGCGGCGACCACGTGGGCGACCGGTACCTCGCCCAGCACGGCGTCGGGCACACCGACGACCGCGGCTTCGTGGACGGCGGGATGGCGGTAGAGCGCGTTCTCGATTTCCTTGGGGTACAGGTTCTCCCCCGCCCGGATGATCATGTCCTTGATCCGGTCGACCAGTACCAGGTAGCCGTCGGCATCGAAGTAGCCGACATCGCCGGTGTGCAGCCAGCCGTCCACGACGGTCTTCGCCGTCTCCGTCGGCCTGCCGAGGTAGCCGCGCATCACGTTCGCTCCCCGAATGACGACTTCGCCGGGTTCACCGGGCGCCGACAACGCGCCGTCGACATCCATGATCGCCACGGTCTGACCGGGCAGCGGCACCCCGACAGTCCCCGGCTTGCGTTGGCCCGCTATGGGATTGAGAGTCGACGCGCAGGTTCCCTCGGACAGACCGTAACCCTCGACGATCGGCACGCCGAAGCGCTGCTCGAACCGGGCGATGAGCTCGGCGGGCATCGGCGCGGCACCGCAGATCGCCAAGCGCAACGAGGAATTGTCGGGACGAGGACCGTCGGGCTGGGCGACCAGCATCGCGTAGATCGCGGGCACCGCCGAGAAATACGTGGGTCGGACCCACTCGACCGTGTCGAAAAAGCCTGAGGCGGAGAACTTTCCGGCGATAGTGGTGCGTCCACCCGCCAGCAACGGCGACAGCACACTGACCACGATGCCGTTGACGTGGAACAGCGGCAGGATCAGCAGGCTGTGGTCGGTCTCGTTCAGCCCGAGCGAGTCGATGATCATCGAGCACATGGCGGCGAGGTTCTCGTGACCGAGCAGCACACCCTTGGGCCTGCCCGTGGTGCCGCTGGTGTAGATGATCAGGGCGAGATCGTCGCAGGACGCGGCGGCCGCGACGGGACCGGCGTGCTCGGCCAGTGCCGCGATGTCGAGAGTGATTGCGGGCCTGTCGGGTTCACCGATGACGACGGCGGCGCCGGAGTCTTCGACCTGGTATCGGATGTCGTCGTCGGTGAGCCCGGGGTTCACGGGAGTGACCGCGGCGCCGAGTCGCCAGGCCGCGAACAGGGCCACCACGAGGTCTACCCGGTTGGGCAGCACCACCGCGACGACGTCGTCGGGCCGCACGCCCTCTCGATGCAGGACCGAGGCGGCGGCGTCGACCCGAGCATGGAACTGCGCGTTGGACAGGGTGACGGTGTCGTCGGCGATGCAGTGTCCCTGCGGGTCGGCAGCGGCTCTGACCTGGGGCAATTCGGCGATGTGTCGCATGATTCCTCACCGGTGGCGAATGTGATCTGGGTTACATCACTCACGGTAGGACGCGGATCATGCGCCGACTACGGGCCCGCAGCCCAGCGTTGCGCCGACGTGTTGTGCCACGGGCACAAACCGCGCCAGACACGCGGGCGTCGGGGGTACTGTCTGCGGCCATGGCCCACGACAACGATCCACTGGTGCGTGCGGTGGCGGGCCGGATCAAAGCCGACCTGGACCACCTGTCACCGAGGATGACCACGATGTTCACCGAGGTCATCCCCGAATTCCGGCACGACGACGAAGTGCGCAGGTTGATGGTGGCCAGCACCGAGTCCAACCTGTCCGCGATCCTGGACATGCTCACCCTGGCCATCGGACTCGACGACATCACCGTGCCGCCCGCCGCCGCCGAGTACGCCCGCCGCTTCGCCCAGCACGACCTGTCGCTGGAGGCACTGCTGCGCGCCTACCGGCTCGGCGAGAACATGTTCGTCCAGTGGACGATGACGCTGCTGGCCGAACTGAACCCGCCCACCGACGTGGCGATGGCCACCGCGGCCCGCATCGCCTACCTGGTCAACAGCTATATCGACCAGGTGATCGAGGGTTTGATCGATATCTACGAGAGCGAGCGCCGCCGCTGGGACGCGCGCACCGACGCCGCCCGCGCCGCGCAGGTGCGCGCCGTCGTCGACGCCGATGATCTGGATGTGGGCTCGGCCGAGCAGATGCTGTCGGCCTCCCTGCGCGGCTGGCACCAGTTCGCGACGCTGTGGACACCACCCGGAACCCGCGACCCTCGCGCGTCCCTGCGCGCGGGCACCGCCCTGCTGGCTGCCGCGACCGGCAAGACGCCGATGACCGTGGAGGTCGACGATCACAACCGGTGGGTCTGGATCACCTCGGTGGCACGACCCGCACTCGACACCGAAAAGCTCGCCCACAATCTGCGCGCCCACCCGAATCTGTCCATCACCCTGGGCGATCCCGCCACCGGCCTCGAAGGATTCCGCCGGACCTTCCGCGACGCGCAACAAGCTCGCGCCGTCGCCCTGACCAAGCGAGAGCACGGACTCACCGTCCATTCCGACGTGGCATTGACCGCCCTGTTCGCCGACCGGGTGCCCGAGATGCAGGTGTGGGCCGAGCGCGTGCTCGGCGCACTGCTGGGCACCGACGAGACAGCAGCACGGCTACGCGAGACCGTCCGCGCGTTCCTCGACGCCCGTGGCAGCTACACCGACGCCGCCGCCCGGCTCCACGTCCACAAGAACACCGTCCACTACCGGGTGCGCAAAGCCGAAGAGCTGCTCGGACATCCGCTCGGCGAGCGCAGGCTCGATATCGAAGTGGCCCTGCTGACCTGCGCGCAACTGGGGATCCCCGAGGCTCCTCGCGAGCCCCGGCGAAGCCGTCGCAGATCGGCCGAGACGGCAGCGGACGACGCGACCTGACGACCAGTTGGTCACCGAGACCTTCGATTCCGGCAACATCGGCAAGGCCGTCGACTACGGCGTCGGCGAGAACTGCGCCCGCGCAGTCGTCCTCTCCTGACCTGGCGGCGCTGGGATCGGACTATAGGTCGAGTTGCCTGGTCCAGGCGAGATAGGCCGAGGTCTCTGCCCGGAGATCGTCGACCGGCCAGTGGTCGGGTTGCAGCGCCGCCGGAAGCGCGGGGTCGGTGGTGAGCAGGTCTAGCGCGGCGCACACGACCGCGAATCTTGTGGCCGGGTCGGGGTTTTCGATGTCGTCGAGCAGGGCGCGCCCCCGCGCCGACCAATCGGCCAGCGGCCATAGTTCGGCGGTGAGGTCGGCAGAATTCTCGACCGGCCGGAGTCGGAACTGGAGGGTGGTGGCGGCCAGGTCCGCGGGTAGCTCGCGGACGAGGTTGGCCGGCCGCAGCCAGACTCCCTCGCGAAGTTCGGCCAAGCGAAGCGAGAGCAGCCTGGCGCGCAGGGCCGCGCGCTCGGCCGACGGCCGTCCGGCGGCGGTGATGACGAGCTGCTCCCAGTCGCCGTCCCAGGGTCGAACGGGCGGCGCGGCGAGCTCGGTCCGACGCGCGCGCAAAGCAGGGTCGAGCGTGTAGGCGCGCTGTTCGCGGATCAGCTCGCCCGCGGCGACCATCCGCGACACCGCGACACGCACCGTTGTCTCCGGATAGCCGACAGCGGTGGTGGCAGCGCAGATTTCACTCGACGTCGTGGTCGGCGACTCGGCCGCTATCAGAATCCGGATCACCGCCGAACGGGCCGACACCGGACGGACCCGTGCGTCGAAGCCGGTAGCAGCGGATTTCACGAGACCGAGTCTACATATTTCACTATTGCCGCGACTGTCGGAAAACTGTAACGTCGCACGGTATGACCACGACCACATCCACGACCTCCTCGTTCCCGCTGGCCGGGCGCACCATGATCATGTCGGGCGGCAGCCGCGGCATCGGGCTGGCGATCGCCGTCGCCGCTGCCCGTGAGGGTGCCAACATCGTGCTGCTCGCCAAGACCGATACGCCGGACCCCCGACTGCCGGGCACCGTCCACACCGCCGCCGCCGAGATCGAAGCCGCCGGCGGAAAGGCGCTGGCCGTGGTGGGCGATGTGCGCGACGAGACCTCGGTCGCCGACGCGGTGGCCCGCGCGGTCGAACGTTTCGGCGGTATCGACTACTGCGTGAACAACGCCTCGGCGATCGCCCTCGCCCCCACCGAGGAACTGCCGATCAAGCGATTCGACCTGATGCAGCAGATCCAGCTGCGCGGCACCTACCTGCTCTCGAGCGCGTGCCTGCCGCACCTGCGCCGCAGCGACAACGCCCACATCCTGAGCCTGTCGCCGCCGCTGAATCTCGCACCCGAATGGCTCGGCGCCCACCCCGCCTACATGCTCGCCAAATACGGGATGTCGCTGCTCACGCTGGGTTGGGCCGCCGAATACGCCGAACACGGCGTCGCGGGCAACTGCCTGTGGCCCGAGACCCTGATCGCCACCGCCGCGGTGCAGAACCTCCTCGGCGGCGACGACGCGATCGCCAAAGCCCGCACCCCGCAGATCATGGCCGATGCCGCCGTGGCGCTCCTGCGCAAGGACGCGCGATCGGTCACCGGGAACACCTTCCTCGACGTCGACGTGCTGCGTGCCGAAGGCATCACCGATCTCTCGCCGTACGGAGGTGCCGACGGTCTGGAATACGACATCTTCGTCGACCCGCCGAACAAGCGTGTCTGAGCCGCCCGCCCGCAGCGCGAGTGCAGAAGCTTCCGTCGCCCGCCCGAAACGCGCCTGACGTCGTCGAACACCGTCGGCTCCGGGGCTATCCTCGGTAGAGGGCGGGCGCACCAGCGCACCGCCCCGAGGCCGCACCGAATCGAGCCTGAATGGCCGACAACATGCCGACGCAGCGCAGCTCGGCCACGGGGATCGCGGCGGAATTGACCGCCGAGGGCTTCGAGGACGCCGAGGAGATCGGGCGCGGCGGTTTCGGGGTGGTCTACCGCTGTGCCCAGCCCGATCTGGACCGTGTCGTCGCGGTGAAGGTTCTGACCGCCGAACTGGATCCCGACGGCCTGCAACGCTTCGTCCGCGAACAGCAGGCGATGGGCAGGCTGTCCGGGCACCCGCATATCGTCGCGGTCTTCCAGGCAGGCACCACCCACGGCGGGCACCCCTACCTGGTGATGCCTTATCACGCGCGTGGCTCGTTGGAACAACGCATCCACGCCGTCGGCCCGCTGGATTGGGCGGCGACGCTGCGCTTGGGCGTGAAGATGGCGGGCGCGCTCGAGACCGCGCACCGGGCCGGCATCCTGCATCGTGACGTGAAACCGTCCAACATCCTGCTCAGCGACTACAACGAGCCCGAACTCACCGATTTCGGGATCGCGCGGATCCAAGGCGGGTTCCACACGACCACCGGAATCGTCACCGGCTCCCCCGCTTTCGCCGCGCCGGAAGTATTGCGCGGCGCGCAAGCCACCGCTGCCGCCGACGTGTACGGGCTGGGCGCCACCTTGTTCTGCGCGCTCACCGGCCATGTCGCCTACGAGCGGCGCGTCGGTGAGCAGGTGTTGTCGCAGTTCCTGCGGGTCTCCGCGCAGCCGGGGCCCGGTCTCACAGACCACGATGTGCCCGACGAGGTACGGGCCGTCATCGAGCACGCGATGGCGACCGACCCCGCCGACCGTCCGGACAGCGCCGCCGCGCTGGGCGCCGAACTGGTTGCGGCCCAGCGCAGTACCGGCAGCCCGATCGATGTCCTACGGGTTCCGGATCCCCAGCGACCGAGCGCGGTACCGATCGCACCGGCGACGCGGGCCCGCGAGCGCACCACCGCACCACCCACACCCGCGACGAAGTATCGCCCGCCGACTCCGGCGCGGGCGACTCTCGCCAGGAAGCGGCTGCTCGAGCACCTGCGCACTACCGAACGCACCCGGCTCACCGCCATCCACGCACCCAGTGGATTCGGCAAGACGACCGTGGCTGCCCAGTGGCACGACGAGCTGGTCGAGCACGGCGCCGCGGTGGCGTGGCTGACCGTCGACGAGGACGACAACAATGTCGCCTGGTTCCTCACCCACCTCGCCGAGGCGATCAGACCCACGGTCCCTGCCCTCTCCGACGACCTCGACCGGTTGCTGGAAGCCGCCCCCGAAGACCCGACCCGCGCCGTGCTGACCGCACTCGTCGACGGCTTACACGCCGACGACCGGCGGGTGACACTGGTACTCGACGACTGGCAGCGGGTCACCGCTCCCGCCTCGGTGGACGCGGTCCGGTTCCTGATCGAGCACGGCTGTCACCATCTGCCCCTCGTCGTCACGAGCACCGAGCGACTCGACCTGCCGTTGAGCAGGTTGCGCATCCAGGGTGAGTTCGCCGAAATCGACGCCACAACACTACGTTTCAACGCCGACGAGGTACACGCGTTCCTCGCCGAAGCGGGCGATGTACGCCTGACCGCCGACGAAGTGTCCGCGCTGGCCCGCGCCACCGACGGCTGGGTCGCGGCGCTGCAGCTGACGGTCCTGTCGCTACGCGCGGGCGAGGACCCGGCGCATCTGCTCGACAGCCTCGCCGCGCACCCCGACATCGGCGCTTTCCTGGCTGAGAACGTGCTCGGCGCACTGGATCCGGACACTCTCGAATTTCTCATGACGACCTCGATCTGCGAGCGGATCTGCGGCGGACTGGCCACCGCACTGACCGGCCGCGCCGATGCCGCCACCCTGCTCGCCGACATCGCCGACCGCGGCCTGTTCCTGCTTCCGACCGGCCCCGAACACAACTGGTACCGCTACCACCAGTTGTTCGCCGGATATCTGTGCCGCAGGCTGGCCCAGGATCGTCCGGCGGAGATCACCGGGCTGCGGCTGCGGGCCGCCGACTGGTTCGCCCACCATCACCTGCTCAACGACGCGGTCGAACACGCACTCGCCGCCCACGATCCCGAACGGGCGGCGGATCTGGTCGAGCAGAGTGCGGGCTACCTGCTGGAACGGTCGAGAATGGTGATGCTGCAAGGAATTCTGGCGAAGTTACCCAGCTGGGTATACCGGACCAGACCCCGTATCCAGCTGTTCGACGTCTGGATCAACCTGGTACTGCGCAGACCCGCGGCCACCGCGTCCTCCCTCGCCCGCTTCGAGACCGCGCTGGCCGCGGCTCCACCCGCCGAACCCGAACGCACCGATCTGCGCGCGGAAGCCGATGTCGCGATCAGTGTCCGAGAGATGTTCGCCGACCGGATATCGGAGCTGGACGGCCTGATCGGTGACGCGTTGGCCCGCCCCGACGACTTCTCCCCGCGGATTCCCGGGGTGGCGGCCAATATCGCCACCTTCGCGGCGATCCAGCGCTTCGACTTCGACGAGGCGCGCCGATGGCAGCTCTGGGCGGCGCCGTACCACGAGGCGACCGGCCCGTTCCTGTCGGTGTACGGGCGCTGTTTCGCGGGTGTGGCCGCCCGCGAACAGCTCGACATACCCGGCGCGGAGGACCTGTTCACGACCGCGCTCGACACCGCGCGCACGACCATGGGCGCCGGCGCCCACGCGACTCGCCTCGCCTGCGCGCAGCTCGGCGAATTATCCTATGAGACAGGCGATCTCGAAACCGCAGCCGATCTACTGGAGCAGAGCAGGGAACTGTCCGCCGAAGGCGGTGGCGGCGTGGACTTCATGCTGGCCACCTACGCGACCGGTGCGCGGGTCCGCGCACTGCGCGGCGACCGCGACAGCGCCCTGGAACTTCTCGACGAGGGCATGTCCCACGCCGAACGCCTGGAACTACCACGCCTGGGCGCTCGAATTCGCAACGAACGGGTGCGTCTGGGGGTCGAACTCGACCCCACTGTGTCGGCCGCGGTGATGAGCACGCGCACGATCCGGCGCGATGAGGGAATCGCCACGGCCATCGATGAATTCGATGAGGACTCCGCGATCCGGTTGTTGCTGGCGGCAGATCGGCTCCGGGAGGCGATCGAGCGCGCCGAGAACTTGGTCGCCGGGATAGACGCGCAGCGCAGGCCGCTGGCGGCATTGCGCGCCGGGTTCCTGCTCGGCAGCGCCCTGCGCCTGGCCGACCGCGAGGCCGAGGCCGACCGGATCCTCGCACCACTGATCCGGCGATGCGATCGCCTCGGCCTGGTCCGCCTGCCCGCCGACGAGATGGCGACGTAGAGGTTTCCGCGTACCTCAGGGGACGAGCTTGCCGAGGATGTCCCGTAACGAAGCGCGCTCGTGGTCGGTGAGTCGTCCGAAGAAGTCGTCGGCGTCCTTTGTCCGGGCGGCAGTCAGGGTGGCGAGTGTCCGCTTGCCCAGCGTCGTCACCGCTACGAGAATCGCGCGACGGTCTGTCGGGTCGGGTCGCCGTGTGACCAGGCCGGCCTCCTCGAGCGCGTCCACCACCTCCGTGGCCGACCGGGCGCTGATCCGCAACGCGTCCGCGATGGCCGACAGCCGGAGTCCCTCGTGCTCGCCTGCCACGCGAAGCGCGCGGGCCTGGTGTGGCGTCAGCCCCATCGGCGCGTACGCCGCCGACCAGCGCCGACGGAGCGTCCTGGCCACCTGCATCAGGAGGTCGCTCTCGTTGTCGGGCATAAACCCGCCTCTCGCTTTGTTTCCCCTACCAGATAGTGAGGTAACCTCAGCATAAACACAACCCAAGGGGGTTGCATATGGAAGTGAAAGTCTCCGCCGGCGGGGGCCGCACCCGCCGACCCGACCCGGCCGACCGCGCACAACTGCGCGAGTCCCCGGTGTCCCTTCGTCGCATCGCCGCGCTCTTCGCGCCGTACCGGCTTCAGCTCACCCTGCTGACCGTCCTGATCGTGGCGGGTTCGACGATCAGCCTCGCCTCGCCGTTCCTGCTGCGACTGGTGATCGATGACGCGCTCCCCCACCAGGACGTCGCGCTCCTGCTCTGGGCCGTGGGTGGCATGCTCGCTGTCACCGTGCTCACCGCCGTGCTCGGCGTCGGCCAGACACTCATCTCCACCACCGTCGGGCAGCAGGTCATGCATGTCCTGCGTGCCGACGTGTTCCGTCACCTGCAGCGGCAGTCGCTGGCGTTCTTCACCCGCACCCGCGGCGGTGAGGTCCAGTCGCGCCTGATCAACGATGTCGGCGGCATGCAGTCCGTGGTCACCAGCACCGCGACCTCCATCGCGAGCAACGTCACCACCGTGGTCGGCACCGCCGTCGCGATGGCCGTGCTGTCGTGGCGGTTGTCGCTGCTGTCGCTGGTAGTGCTGCCGCCGGCCATCTGGTTGACCCGACGTGTTGCGCTGCTGCGCCGCGACATCACTGCCCAGCGCCAACGTCACCTCGCCAACCTGCACGGCCAGGTCGAGGAGGGACTCTCGGTGAGCGGCGTGCAGCTCGGCAAGACCCTCGGCACCGGCCCCCTCGCCTCGGCACAATTCGAGAAGACCTCGCACGACCTGGTCGGCCTCGAAGTGCGCTCACAGCTCGCGGGCCGCTGGCGGATGGCCACCATGAGCATCCTCTTCGCGGCCATCCCGGCGCTGCTGTACCTCGCCGCCGGTCTGCCGGCGACCAGCAGCGGCATGACGATCGGCACGCTGGTCGCCTTCACCACGTTGCAGGCAGGGTTGTTCAGGCCGCTGATGGCTCTGCTCAATGTGGGTGTCGAAGTCACCAGCTCGATGGCGTTGTTCAGCCGGATCTTCGGCTATCTCGACCTTCCGGTCGAAATCGATGAACCCACCCAGCCGGTCGACCTCGACCCGCGCGATGTCGTGGGCGAAGTCCGGTTCGACGATGTCAGCTTCCGCTACGACGCCGCGGGCCCCGACGTGCTCGATGGCGTCTCGCTCGTCGTGCCCCCTGGATCGACGCTCGCCCTGGTCGGCGAGACCGGTTCCGGCAAGACCACCCTCGCCTCGCTCGTCGCGCGACTGCACGACGCGACCGGTGGCCGGGTGACCATCGACGGCGTCGACGTCCGTGATCTGGAGCTCGGCACCCTCGCTCGCATCGTCGGCGTGGTGTCGCAGGAGTCGTACCTGCTGCACACGACCATTCGTGAGAACCTTCGCTATGCCAAGCCGGGTGCGACCGATGCGGAGATCGAGCGCGCGGCCCGTGCCGCCCAGATCCACGAGCTGATCGCCTCGCTCCCCCAGGGCTACGACACTGTGGTCGGGTCGCGCGGTCATCGGTTCTCCGGCGGTGAGAAGCAGCGGATCGCCCTGGCGCGCACCCTCTTGCGCGACCCGCGTGTGCTGGTACTCGACGAGGCGACGAGCGCCCTCGACAACGAGACCGAGCGTGCGGTGCAGGCCGCCATCGACGTGGTCGCCCAGGGCCGCACGGTCATCACCATCGCGCACCGGCTGAGCACCATCCGCGATGCCGACCAGATCGCTGTCCTCCACCATGGCCGGGTCGCCGAGCTCGGCGATCACCGGACCCTCGTCGACGACGGCGGACGCTACGCCCGGCTCAACGGCGCCGCCGACGTCGTGGCGGCCTGATCGGCCTACCGAAGACGAGGCCGTCGATCTACCGACAACCGCCGAGCCACCACCATCCACCGCCTAATTCCATTGTCGGACAGATCGGATCGCCGAAACCGTCATACGGTTCGGGACCAGGCGATTCGGTGAAGTGCGCGTAACCGACGGCGCCGTCGGGGATTCCCAGGTAATCGGGCACGAACCGCACCGGAGGTCCCCCGACCGTATTGATAGTCGCCACTTTGCAATTCGCCGACACGAAACACAGGTGCCCCGGCAAGGGACTGCCGTAGTAGCCGTCGTCGTCCGGAGTCTGCAGTGCTGCCACCGCTGTGAACGCCGGTCGCTCGAGCCAGAATCGGGTCCGCGCCCCGAACTCAGGACAGGCGACGAACAGAACTGGTGCTCCGATGCCCACCACGGCCATCGCGGCGGTGATCGCCAGTGGCCATCGGTGTGTCTGCTTGCGGGCACGGGCCATCGCGACCGCGAACAGCGCGATCACTGTCAACCACGCCATCCCGAGCACGGGTAGCGCCAGCAGCCACAATTCCGTCATCACCCAACCCCGATGCAAGCTGACCATGATCGCCGTCAACATCAAGAATGCGGCGCATGTGGGCGCAACCGCAGGAGGGGACTTCGCCAGGAGCACGACGACAACGTATCCCGCCCGCGTGGCGGTTCCGCGGTGAGAATGTGCGGAAATCGTGTGGCCGGAACGTTCGACGCGAATTCAGCCCCGCCACTAGGTTCTTCATCGAGCAGCTGCTGACTCGACCCGTCGACGAAGAAGATCTGGCGGAAGACCTCTACGCCGCAGCACGAACCGGGCGTCAGCCGTGTAACCACTCCGAACCGCGGGGACTTGGTGCCAAAATAGTTTTGTACCAACATCTTCGAACGGCAGAGGCTACCGAGGACGGGCACGGCCGAGGGATGAAAGACCTGGCCGTCCAGCGGGGTGACGGCTGCCGGGTACAGGAGCGAAGTGATGCTGACAGCGAGGACGCTGGCCGAGGCGACCACCTACCTGAGCCTTGTCGCCGCATCCGATGCGGCCCGGCACGGCCCACCCGAAACATCGCTGACCGAAGGAACGGACGCGTGGACGGTCCACTCGGAGCTCGGCAATGTTGCCGTCCGATACCAGTCCGAGGACGCCAGCCGGAGACTGGGAGTCATGTACGGCCTCGGCGTTTCTCAGCTCATCGACGCCGGCCAGTGGATCATGATTTCCCAAACTTTTGCGCGCCGCGCACTCGCGGCCGACATGGCCTACACCGCACAGCCCGGTCAGGACCGCACCACTGTTGAACTGAATTGGCAGTTCGCGGCAGAGGCGGTCGGTGAAGCGATGAAGTTCGTGCCCGAGGGCGCGGACAGGCTGCCGGAGCAGGCATTCTGGTCCGAACTCGGCGAGCAGTTCGCGCGCGAGCAGCCCGACGCGATCACCCGGGCACAGCTCGCCGACGACTACGAGTACTACACGGGCACTCTCGACGACTTTCGCCAGCTTTACGGTGACGCCTGAGGATCTACCCGATCTGGATAGCGCGGCAGGGTGTTGTGTTCCCCGCCGCGGAATCCCGAACCAGCCTCCGCCGATCGCGGCCACGGCCCGACCGGGCTGTGGCCGCGATCGGGCAGTGGTACGAGACCCGTTGGCGTGGGTTTCAGCAGTCTCGGTTCGCGGCCAGCGCCGCGAGCAGGTCCAGGTCGGCCAAAGCCTCGGCGTTCGCCCCGACCTCGCTGATCGTCGACATGGCCTCCTCGTACAGTTGCCTGGCCTGCAGCCGACTCCATTCCCGCCCACCCGCGGCCTCGACCAGTTCGGCGGCACGGACCAACTCGGCGTCGTCGAGCGGCTTTTCACGCAGGTAGAACTCGGCGAGCGCACCCGCTTCCGGGGTGTTCGAGCGCAGTGCGAACACCACCGGCAACGACTTCTTGCGGCTGCGCAGGTCGGAGAACACCGATTTGCCGGTGACGTGGGGGTCGCCCCAGATGCCGAGTAGATCGTCGGTGTGCTGGAAAGCGCGGCCGAGGCGCCTGCCGAACTCTTGCAGCCGCAACAGCTCACCGGAGTCTGCGTTTCCGAACAGGCCACCGAGTGCGGCCGAACACCCGAACAGCGCCCCGGTCTTCTGGTCGACCATGGTGAAGCACTCGTCGAGCTCGACATCGGTGCGCCGCTCGAATCCCAGGTCCGCGCACTGACCCTCGACCAGGTGCAGCACCGAGCGGCTCATCAGATTCGTTGCTTCGACGATCGGTGTGTCCGGCTCCGCGGCGAGCAGGGAATACGCCTGGGCCACCAGCGCGTCGCCGGCGAGGATGGCAGGCCCGATCCCGAACGCGGTCCACGCTGTCGGCCGGTGCCGTCGGGTAGTGTCTCGGTCCATCACGTCGTCGTGCAGCAACGAGAAGTTGTGCACCAGTTCGACCGCGACGGCAGCGCGCACGGCATCTGCCACGTCGCCGCCGGTCAACCGCGCGGCCGAGAGAACGAGTGCCGGGCGAATGGCCTTGCCGCCGTCGTGACGTTCCGGTCGCCCGGTCTTGTCCCACCAGCCGAAGTGGTAGCCCACGATGGTGCGGACCGTGGCAGGCATCATCTGCACGGTGGCGTGCAGGGTGGCCGCACAGGTCTCCCGACATTGATCGAGGACGTCGGCGGCCGTGCGCGAGCCGTGCGCAACAGCAGGTGTGGGCACCGGGATCGGCGTGGTCGCGACATCCGGACTACTCATCGATTCACCTGCACTTCGGTCAGCGCGCCGAGTGCGTCTGGAACGAGCACTGCCGCAGCATGATTGGCGCTGATGAGGTAGGAGGCGATGGCTCGGTCGTCGATGCCGGTGAAGCGGACGTTGACGCCCGGCTCGACTTCGTCGGGCAGTCCGGTCTGGCGCAGGCCGATCACCCCGTCATCGGATTCACCGATCCGCATCGCCAAGATGGTGCTGGTTCCGCTCGGTGAGATCGGGATCTTGTCCGAGGGCAGCAGCGGCACATTGCGCCACGCGTGCACCCGTCTGCCCTCGATTTCGGTGTGATCGGGGTAGATGCCCTGGGCCGTGCATTCGTGGCCGAACTGGGCGATGACCCGGGGGTGAGCGAGGAAGAACGCGGTCTTGCGACGGCGTGCCAGCAAGCGATCGAGGTCCTCGGGCGTCGGGCGGCCGGTGGCCGAACACAACCGCTGACTCGGGTCGACGTTGTTCAGCAGACCGTAGTCGTGGTGGGTCAGCAGGTCGCGTTCCTGGCGTTCCCGCAGCGCCGCTATCGACAGGCGCAGCTGCTGGTCGAGCTGGTTCATCGGCTTGTTGTAGAGGTCGGTGACCCGGGTGTGCACGCGCAGCAGCAATTGCGCGATGCTGAGCTCGAGTTCGCGTGGTTGCTGGTCGTAGTCGACGTAGGTCCCGGGCAAGGTCGGCTCACCCTGCTGACCCGACAGAACTCCGATCGCTGCCTGACCGTATTTGTCGGCACCGGTTCGTTCGGCGGCGACCGCGGCTCCGAGACCGGCGACATGGCCGGCGAGGCGAGGTTCACGGGCGCACAGGGCGTCGAATACGGCGCGCGGCAACGCCAGAACCGTACAGGCGGTGTTCGCGGTCGCCGTGTATTCCCAAATGGCCTGCCCGCCGAGCAGTGTGGAGGCACCGAGGTGGCTGCCGTCGTCGAGCACGTCGAGCTGTACCTGCTGACCGTAGTCGCCGGGGCCGGTGAGCACGACCCGCCCGTGGGCGAGCACATAGGCCGCGTCGATTTCGTTGCCGAACTCGCAGATCGTCTCCCCCGCCGCGAACTCCTGCTGAGTGAACAGGAGGGCGATCTCGCGCAATGTGTCGTCGTCGTCGAAATCGCGCAGCGCTCGCAATTCGCGCAGTTCGGCGGGGACCACCTGGTACCGGCCGTTGGCCAGCGTGCAGGTGACGTAGCCGTCCCCAACGGTGTAGGTCAGGCGCCGGTTGACCCGGTAGGTTCCGCCGTCGACCTCGACCCAGGGCAGCATGCGCAGCAGCCAGCGAGGAGTGATCCCCTGCATCTGCGGAACGGATTTGGTGGTGGTCGACAGTGTGCGGGCGGCGGCGACGCCGAGCGCTGTCGGTGGATTCTGGGCGGTGCTGGTCACAAGGAGGTCCTTCCCGGCGAGGTGGCATGGGTGGCGACGAGTCCGCCGCGGGGACGAACACGGGCGGCGGCGGTGCCGATACCCGAGGGCCCCCACGTGTGGACCCGGCGGGCGGCAGTTCGCGGTGGATGGCCGACCGGGTAGCGCAAGTTCTCGGGGCGGTAGCGGCTGGTGCCGCGATGCCAGTGCAGGATGCCCGCGATCCAATCGCGCAGTTCGTCGATGTAGCTGGTCAGCGCCGCGCGAGCGGTGTCGTCGAGCCGGTGGTGTTCGAACAGGACCGGCAATTCGTCGTCGACGAGTCGCTGGAACTGTCGCATTCTGGCCCGCATCAGGTCGTCGACGATGGTGGCGGCGACGTCGCGGTCGCAATCGAAGAACGACTCGACCACCAAGATCGCGTTGTGCAACTCGGATTCGTACTCGATCTCCTTCTGATAGGAGAAGAAGTCGTTGATCAAACAGCCGTAGTCCTGCGCGGCGTGTTCGATGCCGCGCATGGTGGTGGACTCGAACACCGCATCGGGGATCAGGCCGCCGCGGGCGATCTTGGACAGGGCGATCGTCAGATCCGAGCCGAAGGTGCGACGGCGCATCTCCAGATAGTCGACCGGGTCGGGGACGCGATGCTGGATGTGATTGGCCAGCTCCCACAACCAGCTTTCGGTCATCGATTCCACCGCTTGCCGGAAGGTGCCCCGAGCCGCCGGCGACATCGGCCCCGCGGTGCGCGACCACAGGTCCACCAACGACCGTTCCAGCGGATTGACCGGTGCGTCCACAGGTTTCAGATCCAGCGGCATGAACGTCGACAATCTGGCGTTGCATGCTTTCGCCCCGGCCATCGCCGCGGCACCCTGGGTGGGTGCGAAGACCGTGGGAAAGTAGTCGTCGCCCCAGGTCCCCCAGGTGAGCCATTCGGCCGACAGCGTGAGCACGTCGACATCGGCGTCGGGATCCAAACCGGCTGAGCACAGCGCGAAATCGAATCCGGCCGTATCCTCGCGAGTCCACAACTGCCGCCCACCGAGCTCGGGCAACGGATCGTGGAATCCGACCTGTTGCGCCCAGTCGATACTGGCCGAGCGGGCCACGGGCAGGTGCGGTGACAGACTCAACTCGAACGGCACGTCGAAGTCCGGCAGCGGCAATTGCCCGGTGCGGCGCAACGGAATCTGCGCGTGACTGCGCACGCCGCCCGGCCCGGCGAGACCCTTCCAGAACCCGGGTCTGGCCAGTTCGGTGCCGATCCCCGCGGGACCGAACGACATCGGTCCCGCCGCCGCGGAGCCGTTCATGTACCGATTGGACCGCAGATGCCATTCGTGGCCACCCGACTGCCAGTCCTGCAGACCGTGCGCGTACGACAGCGCCGCCGCGCACTGCACCGCGTCCAGCCCGTGCTCGTCGAACAGCAGGGGCAGCTCGGTGAGCACGGTGTTCTCGAACTGGTGGATCCGCGAGGTGAGCTGGTCGTTGACGATATCGGCGGCCCGCTGTGGCGAACAGTCGAAGAACCGCTCAACCACCAGGACTCCGTTGTTCACCTCGCCTTCTTCCTCGGTCTCGCGCTGGTAGGAGAAGATGTCGTTGCGTAAGTGGACCGCGTCGGAGAACGTGTCCTTGAGTACGCGGATCGGCCGGGTGCCGACGATGGCTTCGGGAACCTCGACGCCACGGGCGTACTCCACCAGATCCGCCGACCACGGTGCGCCGCCGACCCTGCGACGCATCTCGATGTAGTCGATGGGATTGGGAATCCGGGCGGTATTGATATTGCCGATCTCCCAGACACAGTCGAGCAGCAGGTTCCGGGTGCTTTGGCGGAACCGTTCTCGCCAGCATTCCGACATCGACGGCACCGTCCGGGTCCAGAGGTCGGCGAGACCGCGTTCGTCGGGATTGGTCGGCTCGGGCATCGCGGCACCGTCTGGCGGCATGAACGTGGCCAGGCGGTCGAGATACCGCCGTGCACCGTCCATGTCACCGGTGCGTTTGAACGCGTCGAGGAAGTGGTCGTCGAAATAGAAGACCCAGGTGTACCAGTCGGTGACGGTGTCGAGCACCGGTGCGCCCGCTTCCGGATGGGTGTAGGCGCACAGGCCGGCGTAGTCCATGCCGTCGAAGCTCGCCTCGTCCCACACCACGTCGCCACCGACGGTATCGCCGAGCATTCCCATCTCGTAGGCCCACTGTTTGGTATGTGCCCGTGCTTGTTCCACGTGCGCGTTCAGCCGCGCGGGATGAGCGACGTAGAACTCGGGCAGCTCGAAGGGCTGCACGATGTCAGCCCTCGGCGCCGAGCTGCACGTTCTCGAGGATCGCGAGAGCATCGGGCACCAGCACCGCGCCCGAGTAGTAGGTGCTGACCAGGTAGGAGATGATCGCTTTGTCGTCGATGCCCATGAAGCGCACGTTCAGTCCGGGCTCGTACTCGTCGGGAATTCCGGTCTGGCGCAGGCCGATCACGCCCTGTGACGATTCACCGGTGCGCATCAACATGATCGAGGTGGTGCGGCCGGCCGAGGTGCCGATCTTGTTGCACGGCAGGATCGGTACCCCGCGCCATGAGGGCACCCGGTGTCCGTTCAGCTCGGTGCTCGTCGGATAGATGCCGCGGCGGCTGCATTCGGCACCGAAGGCGGCGATGGCCTTCGGGTTGGCCAGGAAGAACGCGGGTTCCTTCCAGACCAGGGCGAGCAATTCGTCCATGTCGTCCGGTGTCGGCGCACCGGTGCGGGTACTGATCCGCTGCTGCGGTGCGGCGTTGTGCAGCAGTCCGAAGTCACGGTTGTTGACCATCTCGTCTTCCTGCCGCTCGCGCAGGGCTTCGATGGTCAGCCGCAGCTGCTGTTCGATCTGGTCCATCGGCTTGTTGTAGAGGTCGGCGACTCGGCTGTGGACCCGCAGCACAGTCTGGGCGATGCTCAGCTCGTATTCGCGCGGGGACAGGTCGTAGTCGACGAAGGTGCCCTGGAGCTGCGGTTCGCCCTCGTGACCGGACGCGAGCTGGATCGAACTCTCGCCGTAGGGGTTGGCCCGCTCATCGGCGACGGCGTCGTCGAGCTGGGCCGCCCGCACGTGCTCGCGCAGCCCTTCGATCCGTGCGCTGACCTCGGCCAGTGCGCGGTCGGTGAGGACCAGGCAGGTACACGCGGTCACCGCTTTGACGGTGAAGTCCCATGGCTGCGCATCGGCACCGAGGATCCGTTCCCCGATGAACCGGCCGTCGGTCATGATCTCGAGGACGGTCGACTCCCCGTAGGCGCCGGTGCCGAGCTTGTCGGCCTTGCCGTGGGCGAGCACCACCAGCTCTTCGGCCGGTCGACCGGCTTCGGCGATGATGTCGCCGGGCGCGTACTGGCGTTCGACGAAGGAGTCCGCCACCGTCTGCAGGGCGGCATCGTCGGAGTAGTCACGCAGGTAGCGCAGTTCCCGCAGGTCGGGTGCGAGGACCCGCGCCTGGCCGGCGGTGTCGTAGCAGGTGATCAAGCCGTCGCCGACGGTGTAGGTGAGGCGGCGGTTGACGCGGTACACACCACCGTCGGCCTGCACCCAGGGCAGCAGTTTCAGCAACCACCGGGAGGTGATGCCTTGCATCTGCGGCACGGATTTGGTGGTGGTTGCCAGGTTTCGCGCGGCCACGGTGCTGAGGCTCAGCTGCACGGCGGCAATGGTTCCGGAGAATGGTTCAGCCAGTTCAGTCATGAGTTCTTCCTGCTTCGAGAGACATGGGAGAAACGAGATGACACACCACGGGGAGCGAACGAATCAGTTATCCACCGGCTATCGATTGTGGCAAAACGACTGTAGCGGACCGTGTGCGAGCTACGGAGCAGAATGACCCGAAAGTTGTTGTGCGAGAAGCGAATTCACAGAATTGTAGTGATCCTCGGACTTGAACGTACCCAGGCTCGATCGACCCTCGTGGCATTGCCGCGAGGACGCTGAATGTTTGCTTCGGTGGCTCAGGAGCGCCTCATCGCCGCCCTCCCCGCACCCGCGCTTCCGATGACCAGCAGCAGGGCGGTGAGCGCCCAGCGTCGCTGTTCGACCGCCACGGGCTGGGCAACCACCGCCTCCGGTTCCTTCTCGGGCGGCGAGACAAACCTCACCGGCGTGGGGACTGGGACGGGCGGACTCGGCGGCGGTTCCACGGGTGACGGAATCGGAGCTGGTGGGGGGCTCACCGACACGCTCGGCGGCGGCGGAGGTTCCGGTGGAGGTGATGGTTCAGGGACAGGCGGCACTGTCGGCTGCGGGGCCGGGACCGAGGGCGGTGGCGGTGGTGCAGGCAGCGGCTTCGGCGGCGCGGGAGCAGGTAACGGGAACGGCGGAGGTGCCGGAACAGGCAACGGAAGCGGACGCGGAGCCTGCGGCGCCGGCACTTCCGGTGCATCGAACGGGCGGGCCGGAGCGGGCAATTCCAGGCCGCCGAGAGGCGGTGCCGGCACTGGAACAGTCGGCCGCTCGAACGGAGGAACAGCCGGCTTGTCGAACGGCCTTCTCGGTGTGGTCGTCGCCGGTAGATCGGGCCGCTGGCCCTGACCGGGGAGCCGGGGTTCTACGAACGGTCGCTGGGCGCCCTCCGGTTCCTCGAACTGAGGCACCGCTCGCGGAACCTGCCCGGTGGTGGCGATGGGCGGCGGTACGCGAGGCGTCTCCGCGGGTTCCGGTGGGGCCGTCGTCAACGTCCCGATTCGCGGCGTGTTTCGGGGTACGACGACGCTCGGTGGCTCGACCGACGGTGACACCGGGGTCGGCACCGCACCGACCGGTCCGGGCACGAACAGGCCCACCCCCGCCAGTGCGGCAGCCCAGATCCCTCTCCGCACAGTCTTCTTCACCTCAGCTGCACAAGCACGGCGTCGAAGGCCGTCGGTGCGACAGCGGCCGCTCGGCCGTAGGGGTTCTGTAGCTCGAAGATGGTGAAGATCATGAACGTCACCACTGCCGCGAAGCTGGCCACCACGACGACGTGAATGCGCGCGCTGGCGCCCGAGAACAGCAGTGACAAACCCACCGACAGAATCGCGCCGAGTGCCAGCGCCAGCCACATCATCGGCGACAGCGCGCTACCGGCGGCCTCGATCCTGGATTGCCTTGCCTCGTAGACCTCCCACAGCCGATCGGCGGCCGCGATCTGGCGCGATCGTTGCCATTCGTCGGTGGCGGGACTGACCGCAATGCTCGTACGGACCGCCGACAACTGGTTCCACGCCCTGTCATCGACGCTCCCACCGGAGCTCATGGCGGGCCATTCGACCTCGATCACCTGGCCGGTATAGGCGTGAACAGCCCGGGTGACGGTGCTGCGGGCCGGTTCCGACAATGCGTCGCCCGCCCATTGCAGGGCGAGCAGCCGGTCCGCTTCGTCCGATGCCGCCTTCGCCGCACCCGCGTTGGTGTCGAGCACGCCGATCAGCAGGAACGACGCAAGCACCACCTGCAGTCCGCCGACGAGCGTGAACACCTGCCCCACCGACTCGTTGGTGGTCTCGCCGTCGCGACCCTTGCCGCGCCTGCGCAGCAGGTAGGCGGCGGTCCCGGCCAGTCCTGCGGCAACGATCACCCACAGCAGTGCTTCCCACAGCATGTCTCAGTAGTCCTTTGTCGTCGAGGTGGGCGAGGAATGCGCGCCGGAAATCACTGAAGATCGATTCTTTTGACCACCTCCGAACAGGGAGGACACGATGAGGAATCCTGCGACCGTTGAACGCGGAATAGCAAGGGGGCCAACGATGTCGAGGTTAGGCCGCCGGCATGAGTGCCGCAATAACCAAGCAAACCGTCGACGAGCTCCCGCGATGGCCACCGAATGACCGAAATCGGCAGGCGGGACCCGCCTTCGAGGCAGTCGACAGCCCTGCCCGAGCGGACCGTCCTGGCACGACATCCCGGCGAACCTGGCACGGAATGCGAGTGTCGTCCACGCGGCGACACCGAGATCAGAGCGACCGTACAATCGCATCGAATTACGCTGTTATCCTTGGCCTTTCGAGAGCAACTCCCATTGTCGACAGGTGCAGGCAACCGGTGACGGATCCGCGTCCTATCCGTTTCCGGCGACCGCGCACCCCTGCGCGGAGGTGGAATATGCACAGCGAGGCGGACGCGCACAGAATCGAGACCGGAGGGCGAACCGAGCGCGGCGAGCAGCGCGCCGACCGAACGGAGGTCGATCCGAGGGTCCCAGCGCGAAAGAAGTCCGTTTTGTTCGAATTGGGGCAATCGGCGAGCGAATTGATTCGACCGGCCACTCTGTGCCCATTGGAACGACCGGGCCGAGCCGACGATCAGGGTGTGCCCCTCCGCGGGTCGCGTGATTTGCAGCGGGTGGCGTTCGGCTGCCGCCTGCGCGCCCGGGAGGATTTCACTGCCACGCTGTGGACCTCGAGCACCGGGTCGGTGCTGGTCGCCCGGCTGCGGTCCTCCGACATCACCGCCGAGCGCGGCGCCGGCGTCGGCGACGACCACTACAGCCAATACCTGCAACTGGGTTTGGTGCTGGCCGGCCGAGCCACGCTCGAACAACGGGGCCACCGGTCGACCGCGGTGGCCGGTGAGGCGT
The DNA here is from genome assembly GCF_042671725.1 of Nocardia sp. NPDC127606. Taxonomy (NCBI): domain Bacteria; kingdom Bacillati; phylum Actinomycetota; class Actinomycetes; order Mycobacteriales; family Nocardiaceae; genus Nocardia; species Nocardia sp. NPDC127606. The sequence goes on from NZ_JBHXWQ010000009.1 coordinate 100,735, forward strand.
TCGCGGTGTGCCTCGACAGCCCGTTCCGGTCGACACTCGCGCGCTGTGAGAACCCCGCCAACGATGTGCTGTACCTCTACCTACCGGTCGATTCGCTGACCGCGTGGGGACTGGACGCGGCCGCGGCGGGCGGCTGGTCGTGGCCGCTGTCGCGAGCGGCGGTGTCGGCGCTGATGTTCGGCCGTGATATCGCCTGTGGCGCAACGAGTCCCGATCATCTGCGGATAGTGGCGCGCATCGACGAGATCCTGTTCCGGGCGGCGATAGTCGCGCTGCTGGAGCGCGATCTCACGGATGCGACGAGGGAACTGACGACCGAGGATGTGCTGCGCCGCCGCGCGGCCGACTTCATCGACCGGAATTTCGCGGACCCGGCGGTGAATCCCGATGCGGTCGCGGTCCGGCTGCACGTGAGCAGGCGGACCCTGTTCCGGGCGTTCGAACTGCAGGGCCTGTCCGTCGGGCGACTCATCCGCACCCGCAGACTGGCTGCCGCGGCGAGCGCGCTCAGCGATGACACCCGTGGCCTCCGCGACATCGCCGACAGCTGTGGTTTCCGTACGGTCGATCAACTCTCGCGCGCATTCCGTGCCAAATACGGGGTAACCCCCGCCGCCTACCGCGCCGCACGGCGCAAGGACGCCATGGTCGGGTGGAGCTAGATGTCCAGGGAACGTCTGATGGTGGCCTCGGCAACTGAAATGTTGCGCGACAACAGTTCTCGACTGCGGTGATCAAGGGCTCGGCGGCGAATCGGCGCCGAGCACCTCCCGGCCGATCTCACCGGCCAGCACCTCGGTCGAGTACGCCATCAGCTGCCCCGCCTCGGCGTCGCGCAGGTGCCGCTGGATCGGCGACTGACGCAGATAACCTGATGCTCCACCCACGCGCACACCCAACTGCGCGACGTCCACGGCCACCTTGTTCGCCAGATACTTCGCCCGCGACAGCGTGGAGAAGAAGGCAGGGCTCGCACTGTCGGCCTCGCGCAGACCCTGGTCGTAGAGGGCGTGGGCGGCGGCGAGCCGAACCTGCACGTCGGCGACCTCGTGCTGCACCCACTGTTGCTCGGCCAGCGGATTGCCCAGGATCATCCGCGACCGGGCGTGCGCGACCAACGCGGCGAGCGCCGCGTCGGCGATGCCGAGGGAGATGGCGGGCAACCCGGCCGGGATCACCGCGAAATCCCCCGGTCCCGGTGCGCGACCACGGTATTCGGCGCGCAACACGGTGTTGTCGAAGGCCAGCAGTTGGCTGCGGGTCGCGCGCAAACCGAGGGTGTCCCAGATCGGGATGATCGACACGGACTCGTCCGGTATCACCCCGAAGAATGTCGGCGCCCCCGAGACCAGCGCGTTCACCAGCAGGTAGTCCGCGATCTCACTACCGGAGACGAACCGTTTCGCGCCGGTGAGCGACCAGCCGCCCACCACCGGTTCGGCCACCTGCTGTGGCTGTAGGAACCGGTTCCCGCTGCCCGGCTCGGACAGTGCGTTGGCGAACCGTTTACCCGCGAGGAACTCCTCGGCGAAGAACGACCCCGCCGAATCCCCGGTCAGCTCCGCCAACGCGACGCCCGCACCAGCGTGCATCACCCAGATCGTCGCGATGGACGGATCGGCCTTCGCCAGGATCCGGACCACTGCCCCGAACGACTGATAGCTCATTCCGAGCCCGCCCAGCCGCCGAGGCAACACCGCCCGATCAACCCCGGCATCGTGCAGCGCGGTCAACGCCACGACCGGAATCTCGGCTCGCTCGTCATAGCCGGCCGCGTCGGCGGCAAACCCCACCGCCAGTTCGGCCACCCGATCCAGGATCTCCTGCTCGCCCACCCCTTGCGACGACCCCACCTGCGCACTGCTCACGAATTATCCTCCGCTCGACAGGAATTCGATCACCGCCGCGACGAAAGCGGTGATCATCCGACCAGGATACGCAGCGCGCCACGCTGGAAGGAGCCGACGAAAGCTTGTCCACGACGGCCCTGAACGCATTCGGTCGGCGCGAGCGCAGGCACGATGGGATTCTTATCCGGTGTCAGATCAGAGTGTGTCGACGGAACCGAGCCCCAAGGGAAGCTGGGCACAGCACTGGAGGGTCGTCGCCGCGTTTGTCGTCGCAAGCCTGTACCTCGCAGCCGTGATCAGAGTGATCGCCAGCGAGAACTGGAACGACATTGTGGCATCTCGCCTGTTCGGTCTGAGCCTCGTGATTTCCGGTGCGCTGTTCTTGGTTGCGTTGGCCACCGCCACGCCCATGTCCGCCTCGACCGACGCTCGGCAGAAAAGATGGCCGACGCGAAGGGCGGTAGCCACGTCCATCGCCGTCTGCCTGTCGCTCGGTGGGGCGATCTGGCTGATCGTCAGCTGGGACATCGGCGATCGGATAGCTCAGCTACTCGGGCAAACGGGAGTGGTCGCCTTCATGCTGTTCTCCCTGATCGGATGGATACCGCTCCGACCTCTCAACGATGAGACCCGCGATCAACTCCCCAGCTGAAGCCCCCGGAGTTCGTGCGGCGACGCGGCTCGCCTCGACCGGTCAACCGGGCGAGGCGAGCCTTCCCCGTGCACCCACGCGCCGCCGCCACGTCGCGGGGCAGGTCCATCCTAGGCGCATCAGCCTCTCGCATACGGGAGCCGCGCCCATCCGTCATCCGATCCGGAAATTTACCCCTGCACATCTCAATGACAAGTGGCACAAGCGCTTTACCTACCTTCCGACATCGCCGGTTGCCGAATCTCATCGTGCCGGACAGGTCGGTGCTCTGCGTGACGAGTTGTGCTGAGACTCGATCCCCCACGATGCTCCCGAAGACCCCGCCCCTGCTCGACCGCTCCACCATCGACTGGATCAGCGGTCAATTGTCCAGTTCTGCTGCAGCAGTGGCCATCTCAAGCTACCCTCCGGTTCGCTTACATCGGCGGCGTCCGACAAGTACCGTAATAATCGGCTGTGTTCGTCGAATCCGGTCGTTGGTATCGAGTGGGTGTAGGAGTGAAGAGTCGGTGAGTCCTACGGTATCTGAGTCGGAGTTCGAGGATCTGTCTCGCCGGGCCGAGATCGACGGCACCGCGCCGAGAGTCGGCGCGATCATCGATCGTGGCGGGCAGATACTACTTCTCGAGCGCCACGACACCGGTCCGATCAAGGCACCCTTGAAGCTGCCCGGCGCGACGGTGATGCCGGGGGAATCCCTCGCAGAGGCGGTCGCCCGCGGCGTGCTCGAGGAAACAGGACTGGTGGTCACCGGCATCAGCCACCACGTCGGGGATTTCGACTACCTGTCCCCCGACGCACACCCGGTTCGCCGTTTGCATTTCGCCGTCGATGTCGCGGCGACACACCCGATCCACCTCACCGCGCACGCCCGCTACGTCTGGGCACCACTCGATGGTGAGCTGAGGGTGACATCGTCTATCCGCGGCATCCTCGAGACCTACCGCAACCTCGTACTCGGATGAGATCCACGTCTCGACGTCACTGAACAAGGTCCGGTCATCAGTCCGGCCTGCCGCGGAGTGATCCCAGCGCGCCTGGTCTGGAGAATTCGTGGGTCTCGGTCCGGTTGTGCCTACCATCGACGGGCAGCCGGTTCCGTAGCGTGAACAAGGTCCTGTCAGTACCTGGAACAGCAGACCCTTCCACCTCCAGACGTAGGCGGGTCGAATAGTGGAGTAATGCCGATCGCTGAGTCCCATCGAATCGAGAGGAACTCTCCATGCAGACTGTCACCCTCAACAACGGCGTCGTCATGCCGATCCTGGGCTTCGGGGTCTTCCAGATCCCCGACGACGAGACCGAGCGCGTCGTCACCGAGGCCATCGAGACCGGATACCGCCTCATCGACACCGCCGCCAGCTACGGCAACGAGGAAGCCGTCGGGCGCGCGATCAAAGCCGGCGGAGTCGCCCGCGAGGACCTGTTCATCACCACCAAACTCTGGATCCAGCCCGCGGGCGAGGACGCCACGAAACGGGCCTTCGAAACCTCGATGCGGCGCCTTGGCCTCGACTACCTCGACCTGTATCTGATCCACCAGCCCTTCGGCGACTACTACAGCGAGTGGCGCGCCGTGGAAGACCTGCACCGGCAAGGACTGATCCGGGCGATCGGGGTGGCCAACTTCTATCCGGATCGTCTCGTCGATCTCATCGACCACAACGAGATCGCCCCCGCGGTGAATCAGATCGAGACCAACCCGTTCTTCCAGCGCCAGGACTATCAGAAGCAGCTCGAAGAGCTCGGCGTGCAGATCCAATCGTGGGGCCCCTTCGCCGAAGGCCGCAACAACCTCTTCACCGACCCCACCCTCACGGCCATCGCCGAAGCACACGACAGGTCGGTCGCCCAGGTGGTGCTGCGCTGGCTCACCGAACGCGGCGTCATCGCGATCCCGAAATCGGTTCGCCGTGAACGCATGGCCCAGAATTTCGACATCTTCGACTTCACCCTCACCGCCGACGAGATGACGCGGATCGCCGCCCTCGACACCGGCGCCTCGCTGTTCTTCGACCACCGCGACCCGACGATGGTGCACCAACTCGGCACCCGCCGGATCGACTGACCCAGCCGATCGCGCACCTCTCGCGGCGGATCAGGGGGTGACGATCGGGAAGGCCGGGTCGAACTCGTCGAGGAGCGTGCCGAAGGTGGCGAGCACCGCCGGATCGCCCGCGATCGTGATCTTGCCGCTGTCGGCGAACGGGACCGCGGTCTCCGGCTTCAGCAGTGCCGAGACCAGGAACGGTTTCGGTCCTGACACTGTTACCTGCGGGTTGTCGGACTTGCCGCGGCGTGCGTTGAGCACGCCGCGGCGGACCCACATCGTCCACTGTTCACCGGCATCGGTGAAGTCCAGATCGATGCGCAGGTCTACCTCGGCGGCCCGTTCGCCGATGATGTGCACCGCGACGAAGTCGAACAGGATGTCGATCGGCATGGCCAGGATGGTGTCCTGGCTGGCGACCACATACGGCGGTGGCTGAGTGCCCTCGCGCAGTTCGAGTGCGGCCGAGAGGAAGATCCCTCGCCACTGCGGGCCTTCTGCCTGGTAGCCCATCTGCTCGTAGGCGTCGGCTTGCAGGTTTTTGGCTCGCTGGTTGTCGGGCTGGGCGAACACCAACTTGTGCAGGATCTCGGCCGCCCAGCGGTAGTCGGCCGCCGCGATCGCGCGCTCACCCTCCGCGAGAATGTTGTCGGCACCGGCGAATTCGACGAACCGATTTGCCCCGTCCACGGGCGTGTGGGGATGCAGCGAGACCGGGTCGCCGTCCCACATGCCCAGTTCCTTGGTGTACACCGCGCGCACATCGTGGTGCAGGGTGCCGTGGTAGCCGCGGTTGGCCCAGTTCCGGCCCAGCTCGTCGGGCAGTTCGATCACTTCGGCGGCCTCGAGCGGGGTGTAGCCCTTGTTGGCCAATCGCAGGGCCTGGTCGTGAATGAACTTGTAGGTGTCGCGCTGGGATTCCAGCAGGGCGGTGACGTTCTCGTTGCCCCAGACCGGCCAGGTGTGGGGGCCGTAGTGGACCTCGACGTCGTCGCCCCACCGTTCCAATGTCTCGTCGAGATAGCGGGCGAAGTTGCGGGCGTCGCGGGTGCGTGCTCCGCGCAGCGTCTGGATGTTGTGCAGGGAGTGGTTGGCATTCTCGGCGCAGGTCAACGCCTTCAACTGCGGAATCCAGATGTGCATCTCCTCCGGCGCCTCGGTGTCGGGGGTGTAGAGGAATTCGAACTCGACGCCCGCGATCTCGCGCCGTTGGCCGGATTCGGTGATGAGGTCGGTGGGTGAGATGTAGGAGATCGACGGCCCGTTCGTCGACGCGATGCCGATACCGCAGGTGACGAACCCACGCTCACCGGGCGCGAGCAACCCGCCGAAAGCGTAGAAGCTTCTGCGCGCCATGGCATTACCGGCGACGACGTTCTCCCCGATCGCGAACTTGTCGAACTGCAGACCCGGGGCGATGATCGGCACTTTGCCCGACGCCACATCCTCTGCCGAGACCACCCCCTTCACGCCGCCGTAGTGGTCGACGTGGGTATGGGTGTAGATCACCGCCGCGACGGGTTTGTCGGTGACGTGCTCACGAATGAGGTCCATGCCCTGCCGCGCGGATTCGACACCGGCCATGCAGTCGATGACGATGATGCCGTCCTCGCCCTCGATCACCGTCAGGTTCGCGATGTCGTTGTCTCTGACCTGGTAGACGCCCTTGGTCACCTCGAACAGCCCGCCCAGGCTGATGAGCTGCGATTGGCGCCACAGGCTGGGGTTCACCGAGTCCGGAACCGGTGGGTCACCACGGAGGTAGTCGAACTCGGCGGGATCAAAGACGACCCGGTCGGGATCGGTGTCGGAGTAGACGGTGCCGGGAAGTGGAGCGATGAGCCCGCGCTGCGCATCGGCGAAGTCGGCCCGGTTCTCCAGGTCGTAGAGCTGCGTCGCTGCGTGGTTGATATCGGTTGTCGCGGCGCTGGCGGGCTTCGGCTTCTCGCACATGAAGCGCTCCTGTCGGGGTCCGGGAATCGTCGGGATCGACGATCGTCCGGCATGGCCGAGAACGCATCACACGAATTGGGTGAACCTCACCGTTCCAGATCCACGCCCGATGCTGTTGTTCACCGGCGAGAACGCCGCGAATTCAGCGTCGTCGAAGCGCGCGCCGCGTGCTCGGCCGTCATCGGTCGATGGCGAGGTATTGCAGTTCCTGGTATTCCTCCAGTCCGGTGCTGCCTCCCTCCCGGCCCAGGCCGGAGGACTTCATCCCGCCGAAAGGTGCGGCCGGGTCGGAGATCGCGCCGGTGTTCACGCCGACCATGCCGGTCTGCAGGCTCTCGGCGAATTCGAGGGTGTCGCCGAGGTTTTCGCCGAAGACGTACCCGGCCAGGCCCGAGTCGGTGGCGTTGGCCAGTTGCAGGGCCTCGGCCGGGTCTGTGAAGGTGCGGATCGCGGCGACGGGGCCGAACACCTCCGAATTCCAGAGGCGGGTTCGGGTGTCGACGTCTGTCAGGACCGCGGGTTGCAGGAAGTGACCGGAGCCTGCGGTGCCGGTGCCGACGGTGTGCAGGTGTGCGCCCTTGCCGACTGTTTCGTCAATGAGCGTGGTGATCCGCCGCACCGCCGCGTCGTCGATCACGGGTCCGATGCGAGTGGCTCGGTCGAGGCCATCGCCCACCGGCAGCGCGGAAACGGCGTCGAGGAACCGTTCGGTGAACTCCGCTGCCCGCGATTCGTGGACCAGGAAGCGGTCGGCGGCGACGCAGGTCTGTCCCGCGTTGCGCAGTTTGGCGAGCACCGCGCCGCCGACGGCCTTGTCCAGGTCGGCGGACTCCAAGACGACGAAGGGAGCATTGCCGCCGAGTTCCATCGAGACCCGCAGGACTCCTTGCGCGGCTTGGGTCAGCAGGGTGCGGCCGACGCCGGTGGAGCCGGTGAAGGTGAGCTTGCGCAGCCGCCGGTCGGTGAGAATCTGCGCCGACACCAGCGGCGCGCGCGAGGTGGTCACACAGTTGACGACGCCCGGCGGCACGCCTGCTTCGGCCAGGATCTGCATGAATGCCACTGCGGTGAGCGGGGTTTGGGGTGCGGGCTTGAGAACGACGGTGCAGCCCGCGGCGAGTGCGGGGGCCACCTTGCGGGTGACCATGGCCAGGGGGAAATTCCACGGTGTGATCGCGAAAACCGGGCCCACCGGTTGTTTGCGGACAGCGATGCGGCGGCCTCCGCTCGGTGCGCGGAAGTACGCTCCGCTGCCACGGGTGGCCTCCTCGGCGAACCAGCGCAGGAATTCGGCGCCGTAGGCGACTTCGCCGCGTGCCTCGGTGAGAGGTTTGCCCATTTCCAGGGTGATCGTGTGGGCGATCCGTTCGGTGTCGGCATGCAGCAGGTGGAATGCCCGCAGGAGGATGTCGCTGCGGTGGCGCGGATCGGTGGCCGCCCAGTCCTGCTGGGCGGCCACCGCGGCGTCCAACGCGGCCGAGGCTGTCCTGTCGTCGCCGTCGGCGACGGTCGCGATTTCTTCGCCGGTGGCGGGGTTACGCACTGGCATCGTCGCAGTGCCGTCCACCCAGTCGCCGCCGATGAACTGGGCGACCGGGAGGTCGGAAAGGGTGGATGTCATCGTGGCTCCATGTCGGGTTCGAAGACGATCACCTGACGCACGGCCGCGCCGTCGGCGAGTTGATCCATCGCCTCGTTGAGGTCGTCGAGTCCGATCCGGGCGGAGATCAGTTTCTCGACCGGCAGCCTGCCTGCCCGCCACATCTGCTCGTAGCGAGGGATGTCGCGCGCCGGTACCGCCGAGCCGAGGTAGCTACCGACCACGGTGCGAGCCTCTGCGGTGAACATCAGCGGCGACAGCGTCACGGTGGCCGACGGGGCGGGCAGGCCGACGGTGACGGTGGTTCCCCCGGGAGCGGTGGCCAGAAAGGCGGTTTCGAACGCGTCGGGGTGACCGGCGCACTCGATCACGTAGCGCGCCCGAATTCCTCGCACCGCAAGCTGTTCGGGCGTGTAGGTTTCGGTCGCACCGAGGTCGCGGGCGGCCGCGAGCTTGGCGGGCAGCCGGTCGACCGCCACGATACGCCGCACCCCGATCGCGGCGGCGGTGAGCAACGCGGCCATGCCGACGCCGCCGAGCCCCACCACCATCAGGTCGTCCTCGGGCCCCGGGTCGGCGACATTGAGCACGGCGCCGCCGCCGGTCAGGACGGCGCAGCCCAGCAGCGCCGCCACCTCCGGCGGTACATCGCGACCGACCGCAACAACCGAGGCCTGGTCGATCACCGCGTGCGTGGCGAACCCGGAGACGCCGAGATGATGGCGCACGGGCTGTCCGGCCCGGGTCAGTCTGCCGGCGTGGTGCAGGAGTTCACCCGCGGTGTTCGCCCGGGTTCCTTCGGTGCAGGGCAGCTCACCGCCGCGGGCACACGCCGCGCACCGCTCGCACCGCGGCAGAAACGACATGACCACCCGGTCACCGACTGCCAGATCGTCGACCTGGTCGCCGAGCGCCGCCACGATGCCCGCCGCTTCGTGGCCGAGCAGCATCGGGAGCGGCCGCGCCCGATTGCCGTCGACCACACTGAGATCGGAATGGCACACACCGGCCGCTTCGATCCTGACCAGGACCTCGGTCGGGCCCGGCTCGTCGAGTTCGAGGTCGTACACCCCGATCGGGCGCGACGACGCGAAGGGTCGCGGCCGGTCGGGGTGGTCGAGAACCGCGCCACGGATACGCATCAGATCTCCGCTTTCTGGTACTCGCCCAGCGGGTGCGACAGGTAGCGCAGGTGATCGTTCGTGTCGCCCAGGGTGTGTTCGATGGTGGTGAGCCGGGCGGTGTAGTGCCCGACCGGGTATTCGGCGGTCATGCCGATGCCGCCGTGCAGCTGTATGGCCTCTTGGCCGATGTGTTTGCCGGAGAGGTCGATTCGCCGTTTCGCGCGGGAGGCCACCGTCGGATCGACGACTCCGTCCGCCAAGGACATCGCCGCGTACAGGTTCATGCTGCGGGCCAGTTCCAGCGAGACGTACATGTCCGCCGCTCGGTGGGTGAGTGCCTGGAAGGTGCGCAGTGCGACACCGAACTGCTTGCGGGTCTTCAGATATTCGGTGGTGAGGCGCAACGCCTCGGCCATCGCGCCGACGGCTTCGGCGCCGAGTGCGGCCTGCGTCGTGATCACGGCTTCGTCGATGATCGCACCGGCGTCGAGATCGGTGCCGAGCAATTCCGCCGGCGCACCACGGAATTCGATCTCGGCGCCACTGCCCCCGTCGTAGGTGCGGTAGGCGGTGCGCACAACCGCCGTCTCACGGGTATCGACCAGGAACAACGCGGTCTCTCCGGTGGGCACCACGGCCGAGACGATCAATCGGTCGGCCCGATCCCCTGAGGGCACAGGGCTTTTGCGACCGGTCAGCGTCCACCGGTCACCATTGGCGACGGCCAGGGTTTGCGAACGAGTGTCGGGCCAGCGGACGCCGGGATCGGCGTGGGCGAAGGCGAACAGCTGCTCGCCGTCGACGATTCCGGGCAGCAGGGACGCACGCTGGTCTGCCGTGCCGGCCCGGCCGATCATGAGCGCGGGCAGCAGGGCGCAGTCGAAGATCGGTTCCGGCGCGAGGGTGCGGCCGATTTCCTCCAGGGCGAGCATCGTTTCGATCGGGCCGCCGCCGACGCCGCCGTCCTCGACGGACACGGTCAGCGCGAGCAGACCGACCTCGGCGAAGTCCGCCCACACCTTCGGATCCCAGCCGGGATCATCGGCGATGACCTCCGCGCGGCGTCCGGGTGTGTAGTGGCGGGTCAGCACGCTGCGCACCGTGTCGCGCAGCAGGGTCTGCTCAGGGGTGAAGGTGAAATCCATGGCGGTTACTCACAGTCCGAGGATCGTCGAGGCAATGATGGTGCGCTGCACTTCGTTCGATCCTCCGTAGATGGATGTCTTGCGGTAGTTCAGGTATCCGGCGATGGTGCGACGCGCCCAGTCGTCGGTCTTCCCCACCCGGGCGACGGCAGCGGGGCCCGCGATATCGACGAGCAGCTCGGTGACGGCCTGCTGCAGTTCGGTGCCGCGCAGTTTGAGGATCGACGAGACGGGGTTGGGAGCGCCGTCGCTCGAGCTCGCCGCGACCCGCAGCTGTACCAGCTCGAGTGCCAGCAGCTCGTTGTCGAGATCGGCGATCCGGGCGGCGAAGCTCGCGTCGTCGAGGAGCGTGCCGGTGCCGAGCCTGGTCTGGGCGGCGTATTCCTTCGCCAGCTCCAGACGCACTTTGGTCTGCCCGACCGCGGCGATGCCGGTGCGTTCGTTGCCGAGCAGGAATTTGGCGTAGGCCCAGCCGTGGTTCTCCTGGCCGACCAGCTGATCGGCCGGGACGCGCACGTTCTCCAGGAAAACCTCGTTGACCTCGAAGCCGCCGTCGATCAGCTCGATCGGCCGCACCGTCACACCGGGGGTGTCCATGGGAAACAGCAGCATCGAGATGCCTGCCTGCTTCTTGGGCGCGGTGGGATCGGTGCGGACCAGGCAGAACATCCAGTCCGCGCTCTGGGCGGCGGTGGTCCAGGTCTTCTGCCCGTTGACCACGTAGTGGTCACCGTCGCGCACCGCGACGGTGCGCAGCGAGGCCAGGTCGGATCCGGCGTCGGGCTCGGAAAAGCCCTGGCACCACCAGATGTCGAGATTCGCCGTCGCGGGCAGGAAGCGCGCCTTGAGCTCCGGCGAGCCGAACTCGGTGAGTACCGGGCCGATCATGTTCGTGTTGAAAGTGAGCGGCTCGGGCACCGACGCGAGCTGCATTTCGTGATGCCAGATGTGGTGCTGCACCGCCGACCAGTCCCGGCCACCCCACTCGACGGGCCAGTGCGGTACGGCCAGCCCGGCGCCGTTGAGGATGCGCTGGGTGGTGACGTACTCGTCCTTGCTCAGCTCGTGCATGTGTCGGTGCCGCCCGCGGATCTCTGCGGGAATCTCACGGCGGAAGAAGGCACGCAGCTCGTCGCGGAAGGCGAGCTCGTCCTCGGTGAAGGCCAGTTGCATGGTCCAGTATGTTACATAGAGTTCCGCGTGTATCAAATGGAGGTAGGAACCCGGCCATGAGCACTTCCTTCGCGACGACCCGATTCAGCAGCGTGCAGCGCGGTCGGCTCATCACAGCCGCGCGGACGACGTTCACCGCGCACGGCTATCACGGCACCACGATGGACACCGTGAGCGCCGTCGCCGACGTCACCAAACCCGTGCTCTACCGGCACTTCTCGACCAAGAGCGAGCTCTACCTCGCGGTGATCCTGGAATACCTGGACGACCTCGCGGACAGGCTGCGCGACGCCCACGACGCGGCGACCTCGGACTTCGACCGGGTACGGCACTGCGTGGGTGTTCTCTTCGATCTCGTCGAGTGCGGCCCGCACTCGACCTCAGAGCTGGTCTTCGGTGCCGGCGCCGTCGGCGACCACACCGTCGAGTCCCGAATCGCCACGGCCCTGGCGGAGTTCGTCAATACGCTGGCCACTCGCCTGCACCCGCACGAAAATCGGCCGCACCGGACCCGCCTCCTCGCCGCCGGACTCCTCGGGGCAACCCTGGCGGCGGCAGACGAATGGCACCGCCTACGGCAACCGATATCGCGACAGTCGGCGCTGGACACCCTTGCCGGGTGGTACTGCTCGGGCCTGCGCGACGGCGGCGACTAGGCCCGCAGCAGGGCAGCTTGGACGCGGCTCAGCCGCTCCACGTCACCTTGGAATCCGGCCACCGCGTCGTTGTACAGGAACGCTTCCCACAGCCGGACCAGGGCATACGCGAGGGTGGCGCGATCGATGGGCGGCTGATAGCCCTGGTCCTCGGCGCGTTCGAGCAGACCTTCCACGATCGAGACCGCCGCCGGGTGCACCACTCCGTCACTGCGGGTGATCACGCGCAGCGCCGAGGTGGATTCCTGATCGAAGTAGGTGCGCAGCGAACCGTCCTCGACCAGCCAGTGAATGGCGCGGTCGAGGATCTCCACGAGCCGTTCCCCGCCGGTGGCGGTGCTGCGCCGTTCGGCGTAGGCGACCATGCGCTCGAGCTGGCGCGCCAAGGCCGCCCCGAGCAGCCCGTCGCGGGAACCGAACCACCGGTAGATACTGGTGCGGCCCAGACCGAGTTGGGCGGCGATGGCATTCGCGTCGACCCGTTTTCCCGCCAGGAAGACCTGCACGGCGGCGTCCAGCACGTCGTCACGGCTGGCCGCGGCCGGGCGGCCGGGCGCTCGGGTTCCTTCGGTGCGTGCCACGCCCGACAGCATAGAGCGCGCCAGGGCACGGGTTATGCGCCGTCGCTGTCATCGCAGAGAACGGATCATGCTCCTAGGTCATCCTCTCGTCACGAATCGCCCCAGCAAGGGCACCGCTTCGCCGGGATGCTTGGCATCGAAGCCCTCGCCGAGGGCTTGCAGCTGCCAGTCTCCGTCGCCGCGAAAGACCTTCGCCATGGCCATCGCGGTGAACCGCATCCCGCCGGTCAGCGAGTATCGGGCCAGTTCGGTATCGGTCGTGTTGTCCACCAGGCGACAGAACGCGTTGACGACTTTCTCGAAAGTGTGTCCCTGGTAGGAGGTCACGATGAACAGCAATGTGGTGACGTGGGCCGGGACGCGGGTCAGGTCGACCAGGATCACCTCGTCGTCGCCCTCCCCCTCACCGGTGAGGTTGTCACCCTGGTGCCGGATCGATCCGTCCTTGGACGCGAGCTGACCGTAGTAGGCGACGTCGACCAGATTTCGGTCGGCGAACATCGCCACCCAGGCGTCGAGGTCGATCTCGATCGCACGGCGCCCGAACAGCCCGCCGCGCCGGATCGGATCCCAGCCCAACCCCATTCGAATGAAGGTCAACGCGACGCCACCGTCTTTGCGCAGCGTGACCCGTTGGCCTTTCGCCAGGCTGACGGGTCGATTCTTCGACAACCTGACCTCACCAGGGGAGACCGGTGGCGGGTGACCGACAGTCGGTGGAAGCGGCGGCGGATAACTCGGGCTCGGCACTGGTGTGGCGGGGTTGGCCGGCGGCGGAGGGTCATCGACGGTGACGCCGTGGTCGGTGACCAAGGCGGCGAATCCACCCGCGTATCCCTGTCCGACCGCGCGTACCTTCCAGCTGCCTTGGCGACGGTAGAACTCGACCGCGATCACGATGGACTCGGTCGTCAACCCGTCGATCCGGTACTCGTACAACCGAATACCGGCGCCGTCGGTGACGAACACCGTCGGCGCCGCGATCCGGCCGAACGTGGCACGCGCGTCATCGAGGGTGATCACCACTCGGATCTGGGCGACATCGGCCGGGATGTGATCCAGCGAAACCGCCAACCCCGACGGTCGCCCCGGTGCGGTCGGTCGCAGTCGAACACCGGGCCCCGTCGGCTGGTTGTAGAAGACGAAGTCCGCGTCCGAGCGAACCTTGCCCGCGTCGGTGACCAGTAGCGCCGACAGCTCCGCGGCCGCGTCGATCTGCACCGCGACCGCGACATCGTGGACGCTCAGCGGGCTGTTCTGCCCTTTCGCAAGAGTCGTCGACACAATTGCGCCTTTCACCCCGACGAATGCTTGGTTCCACTGTACGAGAAACCAATTCGCACCAAGGGGTGAAAGCTCAACGCCCACAACACCGCCGAGGTGTCGATCGATCGCGGATAGGCTACGGCCATGCATGAGCTGGGGACAGGGTTCGGTTACTTGTGGCGCGGGCAGCGGTGGGTCGCGAGCCACGGTCGCTGGTTCGGCTTCGGGCTGTTGCCCGGTCTGGTCACGTTGGTTCTCTATGTCGCGGTGTTCACCGGAGCGGCGTTCGGGGTCGGGGACTTCACCGCATGGATGTCGCCGTTCGCCGACGACTGGAACTCGCCGTGGCGCGGGCTGTTTCGTGGGTTGCTGGTCGTGGTGTTGTTCGGGTTCGGTGCCCTGGTCGCGGTGGTGGCGTTCACCGCGATCACCTTGGTGATCGGGCAGCCGTTCTACGAGAGGCTGTCCGAGCAGGTCGACAGGTCGGAGTCGGCGGACGGCACCGCGCCGGAATCGGGCAACGGGTTCGGGCGGGATCTGTGGATATCGACCCGCGACAGTGTTCGTCTGCTGATCAGAGTTCTGGCCTGGGCCGTGCTGTTGTTCGTTCTCGGGTTCATCCCTGTCCTCGGCCAAACCGCCGTTCCGGTGATCGGGATCGGCGTGACCGCGTTCTTCCTCGCCCAAGAACTCACCGCGGTGGCGTGGCAGCGTCGCGGTGTCGAACTGCGCGAACAACTGACTGTCTTGCGCGGACGACGCATGCTCGCCTGGGGCTTCGGTGTTCCGCTCGCCCTTGTCTTCCTGATCCCGTTCGTGGCCGTGCTGCTGATGCCCGGCGCCGTCGCGGGCGCGACGCTCATGGTGCGCAGCCTGAGCGACGAGGACCGCTCCGGCGGTAAACCACTGGTCAGCGAAGCGATGACGACACCGCCCCGATAGCCGCGGGTGCTCGCGCCGGTGTTGTGATCGCACCCGATCGCCGCGCCTATCGAGGGCGACCGCAGTTCGAGCAGAACAGCGCGCCGGGACCGACCTGGGAACCGCAGCCATGGCAATCGACGCGGATGTCGAGGGCGCTGCCACAGGATGGGCAGAACCGGCCGCCGTCGGTGGCCGCGGCGCAGGTGGGGCAGGCGACGCGCGCCGGAGTACCGAGGTCGTGTTGTCCGGCCCACTCCTGACGCTGGGCCGCCTGGTGGATCTGCGCGCCGCGAGCGACTGCTTGCGCTTGCGCGATCTGGTGCCCCACCTGCGGTGAACAATTGACGCATTGTCCGACATGGTCGTTCCAGCAGATCCGCGCACACGTCCACGAACCGCAGCCCGCGCACAGGCGGAACTCGTGCGCTACCTCGTCGACGGCCTTGGCGAACGCAGCGTCCTTGATACTCGACGCGGAGGCGCCCCAGCTGTTGGAGAAGCTGTCCGCGGCGGAGGATGCCTTGTGGAGGAGAGGGATTCGGTCCCCGAGCAGATCACGCATCGAGCGCAGCACACCGCGACCCCGAGACAGGTAGTTCTGCTGGAACGCTGACCGATGCACGGTGGTGCAGCGTTCGCAACGGAACTCCCACTGGAATCCGTTGTCGTTGGACTGGTCGGAATAGTTGCTGGTGAAGACCACCGGTGCGGCCATGGTGTTCGGTTCCTCTTCCGGCGCAGGAGTTTCGGCGTTCGCCGATTCCTTATCGCCGGGGGTCGCGAAGAACGCAACACGACCGCACCGTGGCCGGATCAGTCCTTGACCACCTGGGTGCCACCCGCGAACTTGTCGTGCCAGCCCTGTTTGCTCGGGCTCGAACTCACCGTGACGGCGATGCCGATGGCAGCGATGAACCACAGCAGCCCGCCGAGCCAGGGAATCAGGTTCAGCAGCATGTAGGCGTTGCGCTTGGCCGATTCGACGAGATCGGGCTTGGCCGCGCCGTCTGCTCCGTTCACGTGCAGACCGAGAAGCTTCTTGCCCGGGGTCGATCCGGTCACCACTTCGAAGACGACGAAGTACAAGAACCCGAATCCGGCGCCCGGCAGGATCGCGATCCAGCTGGGCAGATCGGTGACTCGCTCGAGGATCCAGAACAACACGGCGCCGATGAATCCGGCGATGATCCAGTCGATGAATCTGGCCCCTGCCCGACGTCCGATTCCAGCGGGAGTGAGGCCGACTGCGTTGGTCATGATTCCTCCTAGAAATCACCAGTCACGGTGGTACTCCGAGGATCTCATAGACACCGGACGTCGAGGAGCCTGTCCGCTGGATCGAGGCTCCATCGTGTGCGGAGATGACCGCCGTAACCACAGCGCGCCCGACTGACGATCCCGCCGGGTCAGCGGGTGCTGACGCAGACCACGTAGCGGCGCTGGTCGTAGACGACGCCGCGGTCACCGTTCGTGCAGACGTTGACATCTGTGGTGTCATGCCGGATCTCGAGAACGCGGACCCGACCGGGGACGTCGGCGGCGCAGTCGACATGCCTGGCCGCGTCCCCCTCCATGTCGAGGCATTCGCCGACGGTCCAGTCGATATCCAGGCACAGGGTCTGGTCCACGCCACCGGGCAGTGTCCGAGGTTGTGCGCGGTCGACGTCGCCCGGGCAGTGACCGCCCACCGGCGCCAATTCCGTCACCTTGTAGCGGGAGTGGACGTCGCCGCACGTGACCTGGCGAATATCGGCCGGAGTCGCATTCAAATCCACACAATCGCCGACACTCAGTTTCACCCAGGGAATCTGCGTCGCGGATTTGGTCAATGTGGACGCGACACTGCCAGAAATATCGGTAATAGTTCCCAGCGGTTGAGTTGCCGAAACCTCGGTCGGCGAAGTTTTTTCGGCAGAGGGATCGTCAGGCCCGTCGGGCTCCTCGGCCGCGAACCCCACGACGACGGAAAGCGCCAGGTAGAACGCGCCTGCCAGGGCAAACACCGCTCCCACGGACACGCCGAGCAGGGCTAGGTTTCTTCGACGCACCATCTGTGTTGTCCTACTCATCCGCTGGACGTCCCCGACCGACGTCCCACTCGCCTGACAGTTCTTACACGGCACACACGAACGTGTCGAATTGTGAATCTGCATCTTTTAACAATGCGAAATACTGGTCCAGCGCCCAATTCGGCACGGTTCACCGACAGCCGGAAAAGGATGCTAATGTCTGCCCGATCTCACTGGCGGACAACACGGTTCGTGCCCCGAGCAGCGGCACGCCGTTTTGCCGCGCAATCTTTCGTGATGCGTAAAGGAATTCCCTGATGAAACTCGGTTACTTCCCTGCTGCCACGCTCCTGGTCGGCGCCGCCGTCTGGATCACCGCCGGGACCGCCGCCGCGCAGCCGGTCGCACCGCCGCCTCCCGAGGCCACCACGTCCGGGGTCGACCAGTCCGTGCACTACGAGGCCACCCTCACCGAGTTCTCCCGGGTGCTGACCACCACCGTCGCCGGCGGCACCTTCACCACCACCGAGGACAACACCGCGGTAACCCTCGTCGCCGACTCCGGCGCCGTCGTCACCCGCATCCCGCTCACCTACCAGATCTCCGGCAAGGAGATGCGGGTGGCGCAAACGATCTCCGACAACGGCCACCACCTCGTCCTGGCCCCGCAGCCGAGCGCCACCGCGGTCGGCGAGATGCAGGCCATCAGCCCCATGTCGCAGCTGACGAACGAGATCAACCGCAATGTGGTCGGCGTCGTCGCGGGTGGCATCCTCGGCGGCCTCATCGGCACGGTCCTCGGCTTCGGCTTCCTCAGCATCATCACCGGCCCCGTCGGCCTGGTCCTCGGCGCCATCGCCGGCGGCTACGCCATGGGCGGCCAGCCCTTCCTCGACGCCGTCACCGCCGCCGTCAGCGGCCAGCCCTGATCCACCGACGTTCCCGGCCGCGGTATCCCGCGGCCGGGCGTTCTGACCAGCCGAGTCGTCGTGTCAGGTACTGGTCAACGGATAGCCGGGTACTGTCCAGAGCGCCAATCGGACAGGCGTAGGCGGATCGCGTCGACCATCGGGAGCGCGTCGGTGTCCTCGGGAACGAACCAGGCGACCTCGTGCGACTCATCCGACGAGCGCAGCCGACCCCCGGTCGCCTTGCCGAGCAGACAGATCGAGAACTCCTGACGCACTTCGCCGTCGTCATAGGCAAACACGTGGCCGGGGTCTGTGTAGGTGCCGACCAGCCCGACGACTGCGATATCGATCCCGGTCTCTTCCCAGGTCTCGCGGATACCGCACCCGGCCAGCGACTCACCGAGTTCCATCTTCCCACCCGGCAGTGCCCACATGCCGTTGTCGACCCGACGTTGCAGCAGCACGCGCCCCCGGTCGTCCACAACAACTACAGAGGCGGCAGGAACCAACGAGTTCGCCGCTGGCGCGTTCGGATCATCTTGGTAGTCAATCCTGCCCATGTCTTCAGCCTTCCCAGATGTCGCGACCACGAGACCAGAGTTCTTCGACGTGCTCGGTGAATCGGTCGAACATGCCGTCTGGTTGCTCGCGCCGCAGGTGCATCATCGGCGAATCGTGGCCCACCCGCCGCGCGAGGATCGGCGTGACGATCATGTCGTTGTCGAACCTGAACACCGAGATGTTCACGTGCCCTGTCTCGTATCGGGCTTCGAGATTGTCGGTACCCCGGATCCTTCCCAGTTCGCCTACGGTCACCGCGATACGTGCCGACAACGTCAGCGGTACCGACTCCTCACCTTCACGGTCGCGGGTTACCCGGTGCTCCGGATCGCCAATCAGGAACCGCACGTGGCAGCCATCGGCAGCCTTGCGCTGGAGAACCCGTCCGAAATTGGCGTGCTCGAGCCACAGGAAGTAGTTCGTGTAACCGGCGAATGTGAGTTCTGTTCGAGCGTTGCTGATCAGCGACCGCCATAGCGATGCCGGAGCGGCAGACCGGTACGGGTACACCTGGACGAACTCGCGGTCCGGGCCTGATTTCACTTGCAGCCGAACCGAAGAGGGCCATAGTTCGCTCTCGCTCGCTCCGAGCAGCTCGCACACCCGCCAACGGTGCTTTGCGTGCGGGACTCGGGCAGAGTTCGATATCCACCGAGCAACTGTCTTCGCGTCGACGTCGCACGCTTCGGCTAGCTGCTGTTCGGTGAGCTTCGCCGCCGACATCGCCTGTCGTAGACCGTGGTTCATGCTCTCCACTCCACTCAGAGGGACGAACTGGTGGACGTATCGTAAACGTCCCAAACGTCCCCAGAGCGCGGTGTAAACGACCCTTTCACTGATTGACCCTTAGAGCGGAGCGAGGAGATCTCGCAACACTGGGCCGCCCGGATGATCTGACTGATCGGTTGTCCGGGCGGAGCCCGCCACCAGAACGAGGGGGAGCCATGCCACTACCCGAACGCACACCGAAGACCAAACGCCCGTACCCGACCAACGTTGCGCCACCGACCGTGGTCCGTCGGCTACTCGCAGCGCTCGACGCCTGGCCGACCAACAAGCAGACCTCATGACCGGCCCGATGAAAGCCCGGCTGGACGCACTGCGCGAACGTGCCGCACTTCGTTCGATGACCGTCAAGCCAGCGCCGGAGGGCTGGGCGCTCGCGAGCCCGTTCAGGGTGGTCTGCCTCGGCACCCTGGCCAATGTCGCCGACTGGCTCGAAGCTGCCGAGCAGCGCGATCATGAGTCGCTCCCGCTTACCGCGATCGGTGAACGAGCAGACGGATGACCGCCTTCTTGTGGGTTCTCGTGTTCGGCATTCCGACGGGTGCCCTGCTGGCTGCGATCTTGTGGCCACAGAGATGACTACCTACGCCACCGCTCTGAAGAGCGACCCAAACGGGGGGCGGACCCGGATACTGGACGCTGCGCGTTGGTCTTCGGCTTGTTCTGGGATTGGGTACACACAGCCGCGTCGATCATCGCAACCCGATACGGCCTGCCGTTCACGCACAGAGGCTCACAGATCAAGGGTGAGCCGAGGGAAAGTCGACAACAACTATGCATTCGCCGTCGTAACTGTCGAGGTCGTCGGCCAGCCAGCTCTCATCGGGCCGGATCTTGTGAAACCTGAACGTGCCATTGGTTTCGTTGGTCGCGATGATGCATCGCAGCGGAATCGACGCGTCGAGTTCACCAGCCAGTCGCCCGACCTCCCGAGCCAGTGCGATCCCATGCCGAAGCAGGGTTCGCTGCGCCTCGACGCTGACGATCGACCCTTCGGCGTACGTAGTCTCAACGGGCACAAAGTCTTCGAGATGGAAGCTGGTATATGTACATTCCCAGCCGGTTAGATCGAAGGCCTGCCCCGGCGCGTTGTCAGCGTGCGCGGGAACCGGACCCCAGCACACCACCTCGCCGCGGCATTCGATCCCACCGTCCACCCTCTTCCGCAGGCCGGCCGCCAAGCCCTCGTCTGGGTCCAGGCCGCCGAATCCGCCCCGAACACCGAGCACCCTCGTCGCTCGGTCGTTCATCGTCACCGTAAGCACAACCAAAGCTATCGCTCTGACCGACGCCGAAGGCACGCCGCCGAACGAAATGCTGGACGGCACCCGGTCGCACGAAGCCAGCAACGTTCCGAGTCGACTCAACAAGATTGGTAGACCACCGCTGCGCGGAGATGACGCCGTAGCCGAACTCGCGCGCTGGACTGGCAGTTCGGCCGGACATCAGCTCTCGAACTGGCCCCGGATGTGCGCGAATTCGCGTGTCGCGTCAGCTAGCGAAGCGCCCACCCACACGATCTTGCCGAAACTGTTGTCGGCCACCCACGAGCACAGGGCCGTCGCGCCCTGAACGGTTTCGGCGGTGGCGCACTGGGCGATCCCGCCCAACGGGCCCGCGTCGACCCTCGTCACGTCTCGGGGCGTGGTGCCGAGCGTGTCGGTCAACAGCCGGTCGAGGTTGGTCTCGGGGTTCTTCAAAGACGCGGCCACCACATGGACCATGAGTTCGGGCTGCTCGCTGGAGGCGCCGTATGCGGCGACCACCGAGTCGACGTCCGCACCGTAGGTGCTCTTGACGGTCGCGGCCTCGCGCTGCATCTCGGGACCGGTGAGGCGTGGAAGACCTTGCACGGCATCGGGTTCGGTCAACCGTACCGAATCGCTCTCGATACCGAAGAGCGGTTTCAGGTGCTGGAGGCCACCGCCGGCCAGCGTCAACCCGATCACCGCGCCGACCGCGCTCGCGATCACGGTCCACCGATTCCGGCGGACCCAGGAGTGTTGATCGGGTGTCGTTCGGTCGGTGGTGTCCATGGACGTCCCTTCATGACGACGGCACCCAGACCATAACTGCCCCACTGGTATTCAGATCTTGTTTACAAACTACGATCCGCTCGGCGACCCACCGCCACCACGATCGCCGCGAGTATCGACGCCCCGTTGACATGACCCCCGCCGCTGTGGCGAGCGCCGGCGAATGGACCTGATGGATTCGACCGTGATAGGAGAGTTGTCATGTCGTCGTCATCGTCCGTTCTCCGGAGAACCGGCTCGCCTTTACCCGATGTGAGCTCGGCAGGGCGGTGTCAGGGGCTGTGACCGATGTTGACTCCGATTCGATCCACTCCACCGAGCAGACTCGCCTCACCGCCGCGACGCGAACCAACCGCGGGTTGGGGTACCGCTTCGATTTGGACGGGTTGCGGGGTCTCGCGATCGCGTTGGTCGTCGTCTTTCATGTGTGGTTCGGACGCGTTTCCGGTGGTGTAGACGTCTTCCTGGTGCTTTCGGGATTCTTCTTCACGGGGTTGCTGCTGCGTCGAGCGGAGTCGTCGGAGCCGTTCTGGGCGTGGTCGGTCGTGCGACGCACTCTGCGGCGACTCGTCCCGGCCATGACTGTGGTGCTGGCGGCGGTCGTCGTCGCGACGGTGGTGTTGCTGCCGTACACGCAGTGGACGACCGCGGCGGCGCAGGTACTGTCTTCGCTGTTCTACTACCAGAACTGGCAGCTCGCCCTGACCTGGTCGGACTACCTGGCCGCCGATCCTTCGGTCAGTCCACTGCAACATCTGTGGTCGATGTCGGTGCAGGGGCAGTTCTACCTGGCCGCGCTGCTGACGGTCGCGACCATCGCGTGGCTGTGCACGCGACTCTCACAACCCGGTCGGATTCGCGCGACCATCGGCGCTGTCGTGGTCGCGGTGTCGGTGGCCTCGTTCGTCTACGCCACCGACGGCGTCGCCACGAACCAGGGATGGAACTACTACGACAGTTTCGCCCGTGGGTGGGAGTTGCTGGTCGGCGCCGGGCTCGCCGTCGTCGCGCCGTCGCTGGTGTTGTGGCGGCAGGTGCGCGTCGCGCTCTCGGTATTCGGTGTTCTCGGTGTGGTGCTGTGCGGGTGGCTCATCATCGACGGCGCCAACCGGTTCCCCGGACCCGCGGCTCTGCTCCCCGTCTGCGCGACGGCCGCGGTGATCCTTTCGGCGACGCAGCTGCGGTTCGCCGACTGGCCGTTGCCGAACCGGCTACTGGCGCATCCGGCCATGCGGTGGCTCGGCGACATCGCCTATCCCCTGTACCTGTGGCACTGGCCGATCCTGATCTTCTTCCTCACCGAACGCGGAAACACCCACGCCGGTCTCGTGGGCGGCACCGGGGTGATCGGGCTGTCGGTTGTTCTGGCCTGGATGACACACCGCTGGATCGAACAGCCACTGCGGCAGCGCACTTCGCCGGTCGACAGCGACGATGCCGGGCACGCCCGATCGCGGCACCTCGTCGCGTCCGCGGTCGCGGTGTTGCTGGTGGCGACCATCACTGTCACCGCCGGTTGGCAGTTCACAGTGGTCCAGGTCAAGCCACCGGTCGCGGCCGGGGAGCTCGACCCGGCGAAGTACCCGGGTGCGGAGGCGTTGGCCTCCGGCGCTACGACACCCGACGAGCCGATGCAACCCACCGTCTTCGCAGCGCCCACCGAAGTCCCCCCGCCCACGGCGGACGGCTGTATCGCGGACTGGGACACCCGCGAGGTCGTCACCTGTTCCTATGGCGACACGGATGCTGATCGAACACTGGCACTGGTCGGGAGCTCCCATGCCGAACACTGGCTGCCCGCACTCCAGGTGCTCGCGACCGAACACTCGTTCCGCATCCAGGTGTACTTGAAGATGGGCTGTCCACTCACGCTCGCCGACGACGCCACCTACAAGGGCGAGCCCATCCCGGATTGCCGGGACTGGTCGGCCGAAGTGATCGACCGCCTCGACGCCGACCGCCCCGACTGGGTGTTCACCACCGGTACCCGGCCCCGAGACGAGGGCGGCGACGAGACGCCCACCGACTATCTCCACGTCTGGGCGGCACTGTCGGACCGCGGTCTCAACGTGGTCGCCGTCCGCGACACCCCATGGCTGCGGCGCGGAACCGTCCGATACAAAGCCACCGATTGCTTGGCGGGCGGCGGGAACCGCACCAGCTGCGGTATGCGCCGCGAGGACGCGCTCGACCCGGTCAACCCCGGACTGGAACCTGCCTCGGCATTTCCCAGCGTCTTCCCGATCGATCTGACGGACGCGGTCTGCGAACCCACGCTCTGCGCGGTAGCGGAAGGCAACATCCTGATCTACCACGACGAACACCACCTGACCGCGAGCTACTCCCGATCCCTGGCCGGACCACTCGGACGGGCGCTGCAACCGATACTCGGGTGGTGGTGAGGAACGCCCCTGGATCCGACCGCCCCACATCACCGTTGCCCGACGGTGGGAACGATACGGTGCAGGTGCAGAGGCGATCGAGAGGAGATCTACCCAGTGGCACGTGGCCGAAAGCGTCGCATTGCCGGTCTCGGCGTGCTCGCGGTGTTCATCCTCGCCCTCGGATATCGCGCCACGGAACTGTCGGTACCGGCCGAGACGGTCGCCGCGCAAGCCGCGGCGATTCCGCGCTCCCCGATGCGCATCAGCTACGGAAATTCACCGGAGACTTTCGGCGACCTCTATCTGCCAACGGCGTCGAACACGCGACTGCCCGTGGTGGTGCTGATCCATGGCGGCGGATGGGCCCAGAACCGGACCCTCGCACAATTCGACGCCCATGCCCGTGCGCTGGCAGGCGACGGCGTCGCCGTATGGAACATCGAATATCGCCGGGTGAACGGCGGCGGCGGATGGCCGGTCACGCTCACCGATGTCGATGACGCCGTCGACGCGCTGGCGGACGTCGTCGCACCACGCCTCGGTAACCTGCTCGACCTACAGCGGGTTCACCTCGCTGGGCACTCGGCCGGCGGCCACCTCGCCGCTTGGGTCGCCGGACACCGAGCAGCCGAACCACCGAGACATCCCGCGATTCGCATCCGCAGCCTCACCCTCATGGCGGCGGTACTCGACTTGGATCTGGCGGTCACCGAGAGTCGGGATTCGTTCGTCCCGAAGCTCCTCGGTGGTACACCCGCGGAGGTACCCGACCGCTACCGCAACGCCTCCCCCATTTACCGCCTCCCGGCGAAGGACACTCGCATCACCGCATTGCACGGCGAGAACGACCGGGTCGTGGCGCCGTTGCAGAGCCACCGCTACGGCGAAGCCGTCACCCGCGCAGGCGGCATCGCCGACGTACAAATCCTGTCCGGCACCGGACACGGTGAATTCGCCGACGCCGAGTCTTCTGCCTGGAACACAGCGCGCGACACCATCATCGGCTACGTCGGCACCATCGACTGACGCTCCACTCGAGACCCACCAGGATGGTCAGTGTCCCCTGGCCGATCACGCCGCACCGAGCTCTGACCGGCCGGTTGGCGCAGAGCGGCTCAGTCAGCCGTCCGCGCTACCTTCACTCGAAGTAGGCCGCATAGTCACCGAAAGGGACCTGGCCGGTCGGGCTCGCTGTGATGGCGTCGGCGACCTGCGGCGGTATCGGAGCCCAGTAGGCGGGCATCTCGGCCGCCAGGGCCGGGTTCAAGATGTAGATCAGCGCGAAGTTCACAATCCACAGCGGCGGCGCCATCGACATGCCGACCTCGGAGCTCACGTCCCCCTTGGTGTTGGTCACCAGCTGAGCCGCGCCCGAAATCTGTTGTGCCGCGAAGCCGTAGGCAGCTTGCACCGTGTAGGCCGATCGGTAGAGCGCGGCGAGAGTTCGAAAAGCACCGTTGTCTCGCAACCAGGTTCCGACGAAACCGCCGGGCGCGAGCATGGTGTTCACCTGTCGGGTCGGCGCGTCCACGTTGGCCGGGCTCTCCAACAGCCCACCGGGATTCACGTACAGTCCGTAGCTGGCCAGCACCGAGGGCGTGCTCTGCCCGTTGACCTCGGAATAGAGCGGGCGACCGACCGTATTGGTGAGGATCTCGACGCAGGCGACGATCACCTCGGCCGCCTCACGGCTGCCGCCCACGCCGCCACCGGTACTGAGGTCGCGATACTGCTGCTCGGTCAGCGCGTCAGCTCTGTCGAGACCCACCTGACCGGCGATCGTGTCGGCCAATGCCTGACCGAGCGGCTGGTTGAGCTGCTCCGGACTCGTCATCTGCGGTGGTGCCACGTGTTCGTAGGCCGGCGCACCGGCGAACGGGATCGCGAATCCGGTGTCGGAGGTGTTTGCCATGGGTTGCCCAGTGACGGTCTGGGTGGCCGTCAAAGAGAGCAGGCACGCACCGATCAGTGCCAGTACCGAGATAGCTCCGCGGCGGGCGGTCGATCCTCGCCGATGCCCCGGGCTCGCTATCCGCGTGTTACCCATCGTCGACCTCTCAGAGCAGTGTCGTAGGAGGTGAAACCCGTTTCCAAGTCAGTCAAAGCCGTCTCCGGCACCCTGTCAAGTCCCGCGCTGCTTCGCAAAGGAGGCGCTCGCGTCCCTCTGATCGGACCGACGGACCGGCTCACCCACCTCGCATCGGCACGCCATTGCGGAGAAATTGCCGTCGAGACTGCGGCCCAAGCAGGGCAGCATGGTCGACGCCCGGATCGAACTGAGCACGCTGCCGTCCAACCGGTACGACACCGGCGAAGGAATCCGCGCGGACAGGCAGCTCGACCAGCACTATTCGCGACGATGGTGCACGTTCGCTGCAGCCCCTTCGCGGACGTTGAACGCCGGTACTGTGCGTGCATGGAGCAGGAGTCGTCCGGTTGCGAACTCTATCTGAAGCGCACCGCCTCTCAGCAGCGCTGGGACGACCGGGACAGAGCGCACAGCAATTCCCGGATTGTCGACCGCTCGACTGCGGCGTTTCGAGAGGCCTACTACGCCGAGGACTCCCGGCGTCGCCAGCGGGCACAGGAGGAATTCGACGCGCGGACTTGGGAATTTGTCCTCGATCCGGCGATCGACGAGTGGGCCCGAACATGGGTTATCGGCGTACCAGCGACGTTGCACCTACGCCGGTCGACGTTTCCGGACTGGGCCGATCTGCTCGGTTTCGCTACCCCCGACTTCGAGATCGAGTCGGCACTGGAGGCGCTGATCAACCGTGCGGCGGCCAGCGGTCTGGTGCGCTCTGCCCACCCGGGCGTTCTCGCTACGGCCTACTCCAGTCGTCATCCGTACACCGAACTCACCGACGGAGTGGGCTACGGCTTCTACCCGGCGGACACCGAGGAGCTGATCATCCACGGCTCGGCCGCCGTGCGATACGAGGACTTCGACAGCAGGCCTGAACACGGTCCGGGTGCCGTCGTCGCCGCGATCCGAATGGTGCTGGATACCTTCCATCAGCCTCGTCCTGGGCATATGCAGCCTGGGAGATATTGGCAGCCCCCAGGTTGAGCTCCGGTCAGCTTGTCCCGGGTCGACTGGAGGCGGCGGTGAGACTGTGGACGAGCAGGTCGATGACGGCTCGCTTGCCCGCGTCGTCGCGCTGATGGGTGAGGAGGCCTTCGATGACGAAGGTGCCGATGGCGGTCATGGCGGCGAGGTCGGCCTCGGCGGCGCCGGCCTTGCGAAGGTCGTCGGCGAACAGGGCGTCAGCCAGCTGGTGGAATCCGGCGTGCCAGGTGTCGATGGCGGGAGAGGCCGGGGCGCGGGTGTGCACGGTGTTGACGAGCCCGTGCAGCCGTTCCAGCTGGTCGACCACCCACAGCAGTCGGTCGTTCAGCGGCAGGCCGTCGACCGACGCGTAGGTCGCGAGCGCCTCGGCCAGGAGGCGATCCAGGACGGCGATGAGCAGCTCGTCCTTGTCCCGGAAGTACCAGTAGACCGTATTGACGGTGACTCCTGCGCTCTTGGCGATCTGCCCCATGGGCGCCGACTCGTAGCCGTCGTCGATGAACAGGCGCTGCGCGGCGGCGACGATCTCCGCGCGCTTCTCCTCGCGATCCTGCGGGCGTCGATTCTTCGGCACGCCATCACTTTATCTTGAATGGTCCTCAAGAACGCGCTACCGTTCTTGAGGACCATTCAAGAAGCCAACAGATGAAGGTGCATTTCTTGGACACCGACGCCGTAACCGACGAACTGCGCCGCCTGGACACCAGCGGCCTGCTTGCCCTGTTCACCACCCTGGAAGCCCCCACGATCGGCGAGATAGACGGTGAGTACACCGCCGCTCTGCTGGCCCAGCCGAACCTGTTCGCCGTGGTGACCGGCAAGGTGTCTGTCGAGAACCCACTGGGGGCGTGGCAATGCAAAGCATTCCGGCCCGTCGATGAGAACAGCGGGCGCGGCTACAACACCTTCGACCGATTCGGCCGGATCCGGCAGCGCTACCCGATGCGCACAGTCTTGGCTCCCTCCCGCTACGACGGCGCCCCGGCCTACACGCTCATCTACCGCGCCTACCACTCGCTGTGCGGGGCGATTCACATGGTGGACGAGGTGCGGCGTGCCGCGCCCGGCGTCTATCTAGGTATAGGCACATGGGGATTCACCGACGCTCAGCGCCGCGTCCCCCTGCCCTTCCTGCTCACCGGCCCGGTCGACTCCTACCGCGACGACATCGGCAAAGCCCGGCCCGCCTTCGCTCCCGGCTCCCGCGAGCTCCCCGGCCTGCCCGCCTGACACCCCTACCCGAACGAAGGACTCTCATGACCACATCCCCCCGCACAGCGCTGATCACCGGCGCGTCCGCCGGCATCGGCGCGACGTTCGCCCGCCACCTGGCCGCGAACGGCTACCAGCTGCTGCTTGTCGCCCGCCGCGCCGACCGTCTCCAGGAACTCGCCGAGCAGCTGACCGCCCGTCACGATGTGCGCTGCGAGGTGTTCGCCGCCGACCTCACCGACCCCACCGCACCCGCCGCGATCCTGGACTACGCCGACCAGAAGGGCCTCGACATCGACGTCCTGATCAACAACGCAGGCTTATCGGGCAAGACCGCGTTCGCCGACACCCCATGGGACGCCCTGGCCGGGGAGATCCAGCTGATGGTGACCGCCCCGACCGAACTCGCCCGCCTGGTCATCCCCGGCATGAAGAAACGCCGCTGGGGCCGCATCGTCAACCTGTCCTCGGTCGCCGCGTTCGCCCCACCCGGAGCCGGCCTGCTCTACACCGGCATCAAGTCCTACGTCCTCAACACCTCACAGGCCCTCGACATGGAACTCAAACCCCACGGCGTCCACGTCACCGCCTTGTGCCCCGGCTTCACCCGCACCGAATTCCACGACGTCATGGGTACTCGCGACAAAGCCGACCACCTGCCCAGCATCCTCTGGCAGCAGCCCGAAGCCGTTGTCGCCGAAGGCTGGGCCGCCGTGATGAAGGGCAAACCCGTGTGCGTCCCCGGTGTCGTCAACAAGATCTCCGCCGCCGCCATGA
Source organism: Nocardia sp. NPDC127606 (assembly GCF_042671725.1). Lineage (NCBI taxonomy): Bacteria > Bacillati > Actinomycetota > Actinomycetes > Mycobacteriales > Nocardiaceae > Nocardia > Nocardia sp. NPDC127606. Next base: position 129,458 of record NZ_JBHXWQ010000009.1, read on the forward strand.
AGCCCCTGCCCATCCGCTTGGGCTACCTCGCCGGAAAGACCCTCAACCCTTTCAAGAACAGCTGAGCCCTCGCTCGCTCCTCGTGTTCAGCGACGGCCGGGCCGCTTGGCCGATCCCGAAGCCCACCAGTACGGGCACCTCCATACTGCCGCGGATGCTCAACGGTCTCGCCCGGCCAGCGACCGTAAAATGTAGCCGAGTGCATCGAATTTGCATCGTTAGGTGCGTAGGCTGAAGGTTGTCCAACTCAGATTTCAGCTCGGCCGGGCAGCCTCGTGGGTTGCGGGGTGCGAGCGACACGATCGAGAGCGAGGGTGACCCCAATGTTCAACTTCACTGCTAGGCGCGCTGCGGCCCTATTGGTAGGTGCGGGTGCGGTATCACTGTCGGCTCTGGTCGGGGGCCCGACAGCGAATGCCGCACCGGTAGCGGCCTGTCCGGCTCCCGGTGCTACCACTGCCCAGGCAGGCGGAGACGGCGCCACCTGCGCCGCGGAAAGCGAGGCCATGGGAGCGGCCGCGGCCTACGGAGTCGATGGCAACGCCGCCGCCGATGCCGCGCCGACCAGCCTGTCGCTCGCGATCGCGGCGAACGGCGGCCAGGCGTCCTCGGCCTCGCAGTACCTGTCCGGACCGGCCGCGATCGCGGTGGGACCGGGCGCCCAGGCGGACATCACCGGCGTACGGCCGGGACTGTCCATCGGCATTGCCGGACCCGGAGCCACGGTGACTGTCACCGGGACCTCGACACCCACCTGCACGGGCGGGCCCGGATTCGCGGGTGACTTCCAGACACTGCAGGGATGCGTGTCGATGCGCTGACGCCGGTCACCGCACGGCGCTGACCGCACACCGGTGTCTCCGGCACCGCATTCACCATCAGCACAACCGATCTCGCAGCGCCAGGTGACTACGAGGTCGTCGACTACACGCGCGTACTCGTTCCGCTTCGGTCAGGCGACCGGGCGTGGGTCGACGTCCTGGCCGCGCAAGCGCCGCCGAGCCGCGATCACGCCGGGTAGGTGTGGATTTCGGTCGCCTTCACCGATGCCCACAACTCGGCGCCGGCGTGCAGCCGCAGGTCCGCGACCGTGGCAGGGGTGACTTCGGCCAATACCGCCGGGGCGCCGGACAATCGGACGCGGGTGGTGTGCGCGTGTTGCTCGAGCCCGGTGACTGTGACCTGCCAGGTATTGCGCGGACTGCCACTCGGCCGCTCCGGATACAGGCTCACCGTAGTCGGAGCGAAGGCGAGATGGACCGGGCCGTACGCGGGTTCGGCGACGGTGAAACTCGCACCGTCGCCCAGGTCGACAGTGGTCCCGTCCGCGGTGCCCCGGTACAGGTTCAGGCCGACCAGGTTGGCGACGTAGTCGGTGCGCGGGCGACGGGCGACCTCGCTCGGCGACCCTTCCTGCACGATCGCACCGTTCTCGACGATGATCAGGCGGTCGGCGAGAACCATCGCGTCGAACGGGTCGTGGGTGACCAGCACGGTGTGGCCGGGGTAGTCGCGCAGATGACGGGCCAACTCGGCACGCACCTGCAGCCGGGTGCTCGCGTCGAGAGCGGCCAACGGCTCGTCCAGCAGCAGCAATCGCGGGTCGGTCGCCAGCGCGCGTGCCAGCGCGACCCGCTGCGCCTGACCACCTGACAGCGATCGAGGTTTCGCGCGCACGTGATCACCGAGACCTACCCGCTCGAGCCAGTCGGTCGCTCGCACCCTGGCCGGTCCGCGCTGCTGTCCACGAGCGCGCAGCCCGAAGGCGACATTGTCCTGCGCGCTCATGTGCGCGAACAGCAGATAGTCCTGGAACACGACGCCGACCTCACGCCGATCAGCCGGTACGAAGCGGTTCGGCGGCGCGTCCCAAACGTGGTCGTCGAGCTCGATCCGACCTTCGGTCAACGGCGTGAGACCGGCCAGCGCTCGCAGCGCGGTGGTCTTGCCCGCCCCGTTGGGGCCGAGCAACGCGACCACCTCACCAGGGGCAACGTCGAAAGCGATGTCGAGTTCGAATGATTCGCGGGTCACGCGGATCGCGGCGTTCAGCGTCACAACGTGCCTCGAGTCCACCGGTCCCGCAGTGCGGCCAGCACCGCCACCGACACCAGCAGCAGCACGACACTGAGCACGATCGCGTCCTCCGGATCGGTTTCCAGCGCCAGATACACCGCCAATGGCATCGTCGTGGTCGTGCCGGGGAAACTTCCCGCGAAGGTGATCGTCGCGCCGAACTCACCGAGGGCACGCGCCCAGCACAACACCGCGCCCGCGACGACCCCGGGCATCACCGAGGGCAAGGTCACTCGCCGGAAGGTCAGCCACCGGGACGCACCGAGAGTCGCGGCCGCTTCTTCGAAACGGGGGTCGGTGCCGCGCAGCGCGCCTTCGACCGAGATCACCAGGAACGGCATCGCGACGAACGCCTCGGCCACGATCACCCCCGCCGTGGTGAACGGCAGCGAGAACCCGAACCATTCGTAGAGGTAGCGGCCGACGATCCCCCGCCGACCCAGCACCAGCAGCAACGCCACACCGCCGACGACCGGCGGCAACACCAACGGCACCGTCACCAACGCCCGCACGAACCCGAGTCCGGGCACATCTCCGCGAGCGAGCAACCACGCCAACGGGATTCCGAGGACCAGGCACACCAGCGTCGCCGAGGTGGCGCACACCAGCGACAGCCGCAGTGCCTGCCCGACCTCGGCGCTGACCAGACGTTCGGGCAGGCTGCGCCACGGGGTGCGCAGCAGCATCCCCACCAACGGCAGGGTCAGGAAAACCAGCCCGCACACAGCTGGCAGTACAAGGATCAGTGGTCGCCGTCCCCGGACCGCCCGCTGTCGTGCGACTCGGGTCACGGCTTGTCGAATCCCGCCTCGACGAAGACCGCGCGCGCCTGCTCGGAGTTGACGAAGTCGACGAACGCGGTAGCCGCCGCCGAGTTGGGGGCCTTGGCCAGCGGCGCGACCGGGTAGTCGTTGACAGCCTTGCCCGATTCAGGGAAGTCGATGCCCTCGACCTTCGAACCCGCGGCCTGCACATCGGTGCGGTAGACCAGCGCGGCGTCGACCTCGCCGAGGGTGACCTTGGTGAGCACCGCTTTGACGTCGGACTCCCTGGTATCGGGCTGCGGGTTGACACCCGCCGCCTCGAACACCGTCTTCGCCGCGGCGCCGCAGGGCACCTGCTCGGCGCACAGCGCGATCTTCGGCTCGGTCTTGCCGAAATCGGCCAGACCGGTGATGCGGCCGGGATTGCCTGCGGGCACGGCGATTTCGAGCCTGTTGCGCACGAACGTCACCGGCTCGGCAGTGATCTCCCCCGCGTCGACGACCTGCTGCATGTTCTTCGGCGCGGCGGAAGCGAACACATCGACCGGTGCGCCCTGCTTGATCTGCTCGGCCAGCGCCGAGCTGGCACCGAAGTTGTAGACCACCTTCACCCCGGGATGCGCAGCCTCGAACTGCTTACCCAGCTCGGTGAACGTCTCGGTCAGCGACGCGGCCGCGAACACGGTGACCGTGCCGGTGACCTGGTCTCCAGCCGTCGGCTCGGCGGCCTCGTCGGTTCCGCAACCGACCGCGGCGAGCGCGATCGCGCCGACTGCCGCCACTGCACGCATGGTGCGAATCATGTTCAACCTCATCAGTTTTCCGGGATTTCAACAACAACATGAGTCGACTTGACCGAAGCCACCGCGATACTGCCGACTTCGAGACCGAGCTCGTCGACCGAGTCACGACTCATCAGTGACACCAGACGGAAGGGACCGGCCTGCATCTCGACTTGGGCCATCACGGTGTCCTTCACGATGCGCGTGACGATCCCCCGCATCCGGTTGCGCGCCGATGTCGCGACCGTGGTCCCCGGATCAGGAGCTTCGGCGATGGCCTGCAGGAACTCGGCGAGCTCACGTCCCTCGACACCTTTACGACCGTTGTCGAGCTGGATCGCGGTCAACCGCCCCTGATCGATATAGCGGCGCACCGTGTCATCACTGACACCCATCAAGGCAGCTACTTCACTGATCCGCAGATTCGACACGAAGTCCAGCATATTCCGGGCACCTGCGGAATGCGAACCCGGGAAACACCGCCGATGCGGACCGGGTACGCGTCCACCCCGGGGCTGTCAGGATGCCGATGGTTCGCTACTCACCCGCAACTGTGTGCGGGTGGGATGGCTTCCGGAGGGAAGAAATCTATTCGGTTCGAATCCGATCGAGGGAGAAGGAAGGCTGCTCCGTGCGCACGGTTCCAGGAGACCGGGAGTAGCAGGTACTGGTTTCCTGATTGCAGGATGAGTTTGAGGCCGTCGTAGCGGAAGTGGTAGGCGGCGTCGGGAGCTGGGCAGGTGAGTTCCACGACGCCTGGGGCTGCCAGACCGAGGCGCTTGTCCGAATAGACCGACACGCTCGGCTGTTCGGAGAATGTTTCGACCTGCTCGATCGCTCGGCCGGTGCCGACGGCGGCCGAGTAATCGGCTACCGCCCAGAAGAGGCCGACACCGACGAGGACGAACACAGCGCCCCATTCTCCGGCGGTGAGGACGTCGGCCGATGATTCGGTGGTGGCCTGATCGGTGCGTCTCGATCTGACGGCGGAAACGATCAGGAGAATTCCACCGACCATGCACAAGCCCGGCGCTCCGACAAACATTCTCAGCGGTGTCGAGATCACGATGGTGAGCAATCCGGCGGCGACGAGCGCGAAGCCGACGACCATGGACGCGATCACCAGCCTGCGGCGATTCTCAGGACTGATCTGCGGTAGGACGAATTCTCGGAACATCCTGCGGCAGAACAGATATACCGTGAACAGGCAGGCGCTTGCCGCGAGCGGTATGAACAGGGAATCCTGACTGCGCATCAGGTAGTCCTGAGTGGTCAAGCCAAGGGTTGTGGAGTTCACGCCGAAGTAGTCGAAAAACCAATAGGCGTGAGACCAGCCGAAGAAGAACAGCAGTGCGGTGACCAGCGTAGTCGGCGCGGCGAAGTTGCGGATCATCAGGCTGAGGCGGGACAGGCCGGTGTCTCCCGGCGCAGCCGAGGCCGGGGCCCGCGGTGGTTGCGCGGGCCGGGGAGTACCCGTCGACTGGTGTGTGGAACGTCCAGAACGCGCGGTCCCGACGGGACGGATTTCAGAGCCCATATGTCGTCCTATCAGTTGCCGATCAGCGACCGGACGGTGCTGGTGGAGCTTCGGTGCCGCCGTTCGTTGCGCCGCTGTTGTCGGCGCCTGGGGTCGTCTCGCTACTACCCCCGGGGTCGCTGTTACCGGTGCCGGCACCATTGCCGGTACTGCCGCTGTCACCTGCGCCGCCATCGGTCGTGCCGTCACCGGTGCCGCCATCGGTCGTGCCGCCATCACCTGTCGTATCGCCGCCGCCATCGCCGGTACCGTCGCCGCTGACGGGGCAAGGTTGTTTGCCGGAGAGCCGGACCGTCACGGTCGTCCCAGCCTCGACCGTTGCCCCGTCGGTCGGCGAAAATCCCGAAAACGCACAATCGGATTCCAGCGGCAATGTGATGACGTAGACGAGCTCGACGCAACCCGCCGGATGTCCTGCCTCCTGGCAGGCCGACGCGAACGCGGCATCGATGCGTCCCTGCAAATCCGCGGTGAGCGGAGCGCCCTTCTCCTGGAAAGACGGGATTTTGACCGGTGAACCCTTCGCCTGGTTTCCGCCACCCGGCTTATTCGGAGGCGGTGGGCCGCCGGCGGGAGGCGGGGAGTACGGGCCTACCGGGCCGCCGGGCGCGGGAGCTCCCGCGCCCTCCTGGCCGATCGGTCCACCGGGCGCGGGGCCGCTGCCGGGTTGCATGCCCGGCTCCGTTGCCGAAGTAGTGATATTCGCGGCTGTCGTTGCGGGCGAGAGAGATTCGGTCGGGGGGCGGACGCATCCAGCCGATATCGCCGCGATCGCGGCCGCGGTCACGAACACCAACCATCCAGAAGCGATTCCGGAGGACGAACAAGCGCCGAGAAGACGCCGAACTCGCGCCGCGTCACACCGATCGGATTCGCATCGCATCGCCCGCTCCTATCGTGCAATTGAGACGAGAATGCGCCGTGCCTGCGCGGCGCGCACGAGTACTCGACTACTCGCGTCATGGGCTCGGTGTAGGCGAGGCGGTAAGACCCAAGCGGTGGTCGACGTCGTTCGTCACGGCTGCGAGATGCCGGTTCCGGTGTGGTCGGCGAGCAGTTGTAGTACTCGAAGGAAGGTGCGGCGATCGGCAGCGGGAATCTCGGCCAGTAGTCGCTGTTCCTGCTCTTGGATGTCGTGTTGAGCGCGGTCGCGCAGGCTCGCGCCCTCGGGGGTGAGCCTGATCAGGTTGACGCGCCGGTCGGCTGGATCGGGCTCGCGCAGGATCAGGCCACGCTGCTGGAGGTCGTCGAGGACGGGGATGATCCGGGTCTTGTCCGCCCGGATCGCCTTGGCGAGCGCGGCCTGGGTGTGGACGGGGCGTTCGTCGAGTCCGAGCAGCACCACGTAGGCCCACATCGTGAGCCCGTACCGGTCGAGGATGGGCCGCTCCGCTTCGGTCAGCGCGCGGCCGAGTGGAACGAGGATGGCCGCGAGATCCGGGCGGGTCGCTTTCGGCATGGTCGAAAATCTACCGCCGCGCGGATCGGTCGCTAACCCTTGGCAGATGATACGCATGCGCGTACGGTAAGCGAATGCGTACCATTTCGGAGGAAGATCGACTGCTGCTCGCCCGGCACGAGCGTGCAGTGCGACTGAGCATCGATGCGGTAGAGGCGGCGTCCGGCGCTTCGTTGTCGACCGAAACACCCTGTGCTGGCTGGGATCTACGTGCACTGCTGGACCATATGGGCACCCAGAATCGCGGTTTCGCCGCAGCCGCTCGCGGCGGGACCGATCCGGCGGTCTGGGTGGTGCGCCGCGCCGTCGATCCGATCGGCGACTATGTCCGGTCAGCTCACGACGTCGTCGAAGCCTTCGCCGCGTGCCAGGTCCGTACCGTGTTTCTCCCCGAGATCCCACCCGGGCAGTTCTCCGCCGCGACCGCCCTCGGCTTCCACCTCATCGACAGTGTCGTCCACGCCTGGGATGTCGCCAGATCGGTCGGCCACGCCATCGACCTGGACTCCGACCTGGCTCCGACGGCCCTGTGTATCGCCGAAGCGGTCCCCACCGGCGCGGCTCGCCTTCACCCCGAGGCCGCTTTCGCCCCCGCCCTCGAGGCCGCGGACACAGCGACAACCCTGACCCGCATCTTGGCAGTTCTCGGCCGCTCGCCCGAGTGGCGGCCGGGCCGCGCGTAAAGCGACGTCCGCACGCGCGATAGGGCGGCCACCGCAGCGGCGCGCGGAGGCGGCGGCGCCCTTCGTCGCCGAAAAGCCGGGTACGACTTGTTTTCCGGCCTGGATCGACGTCATCGGCGGTCTCGCCGTCGCGCTTCCAAGGAACCACTCCGCCCTGAAATCCCCGCACCGGTGGAGGCGTTCAAGGCACACGGCGGCGATCGGGTGGTCGTCGGCACCTTCAGCGACCGCATCGACCGCACCGCATCCAATCACGAACGGCGCCTCCGGAATTCCGGGGGCGCCGCTCGGGCACTTCGCACCGCGTCAGCGGATCAGGCTTCGCGCACCGCCGTGACGATCGCGACGATCGCCGCGGACAACGCCCCGATCACCACCCCGCCGAGGACGACTGCGGCGGCGGCGACCGTGAACTGATCCCAGCCCATCATGAGCGCAGCCACGCCGAGGACCACGAGGATCGCGTCGACGCCGACGGCGGCCAGGACAGCGTCGTCGCGGCCCAGCAGCCGAGGAGTCAGCGCAACGGTGGCCAGGCCGAGCAGGACGGACACCAGGCCGACCAGGACGAAGACAGGAACGGCCATTCCGGTGCCGACATCGGCGCCCAGGATCAGCGTGGCGAACAGGACGAGGCCGTACAGGACGCGGATCGCGCCCACACCGCGCAGCGTCCACGAGGACACATCGATGGGGGCACCCCCGGTGGAGGTCTTGGTCGCGTACGCCATGCGCACAGTTGCCACCTGGCTGGTCATATCCCGCTCCTTCGACATTTTCACACCTTCGTGCAATTGCACGTAGCTGTGAAACTACGTCCATTGCACACCGATGTGCAAGAACTCGTGAAGGGACTCACACCCGCCCGGGTTCGTGCCGGAGAGCACACCTTGGATCCATTCGGGGACAGCATGTTTCGACGAGCGATCGCCCGACGCGCGCACCTGCGATCAGTGCTGCGCGGCCTCGGCGGCGGACCGGGCGATCTCCGCGGCACCGGAACGGTCGACGCCGACCGCGATCAGGCAAGCCACCGCAGCGTCGCGCGCGGCTTCGGCGCCGACCCATGCACCATCACTGTGCGCGCTCAGCAGCTCGAGCACCAGCGCCGTCAGTACCCTGGCCAACGCTGCGGGCGGAAGGTGACCAGCGAAGGTTCCGTCGGCTTGACCAGCAGCTATCAACGTGATCAGCCGGGCGCGGACGGGCGCGAGCCGGTCGGCCATCCGGGCCCGCGACCCGGCTTCGTCCAGGCGCAGCAGCAACTGGAACTCGTCGCCGACAGCCCACAGCGCGACCGTCATATCCGCGGTCGCCCGGGCGGGCGGCTGGGCGGTGTCGATACCGTCGAGTGCGCGACCGACCTGCTCGAAGGCCTCGTCGAGCATGCCGTCGATCAGCGCTTCCCTGGTGGGGAAATGACCGTAGAGGGTGCGGCGGACCATCCCCGCGGCAACGGCGATGTCTTCCATACTCGCCAGGGGATTTCGCAGCAACTCGTCCCCGGCCACAGCGACGATGCGTCGCCGGTTGGCCAGTGCGCGCGGCCCGAGGCCGACGGTGGTCGAGTGCGTCGTCGCAGTCACGTCCGTCCTTTCACCCACCACCATCCCACACCTGCGCAAAGGTGTGCAAAAGGCCGTCCGCGGCTCACCGGGCTGATGATCGGCGACCACAACGAAGCAACACTCATTGGATGTAGGCGTTCGTCGCCTGTATCCGGATGGCGCGGGCGATTGCGGCGGTCAGCCGAGTTCCTTGGCTGCTTGCTCGATGAGGTCGGCCACAGCTTTGGGCTGGGACGCGAGGGAAGCGTGACCGGCGGGCAATTCGATGACGCTTCGGGCACCCATACGCTCGGCCATACGCCGTTCATTGTCGGGGTTGATCATTCGATCATCGCTGGATACCTGGTACCACGAAGGCTTGTTCCTCCAGGCAGGCGCGGTGATGGCGTCCCCGAATGTCGAGGCGAGCGGCGCCTTCTGAGTGACGGCCATGACGAGTTGTTCGTCGGCGGGAAGATCTTGACAGAAGCTCTCACCGAACTTGTCCGGCCTGACCCATAGGAAGCCGTCGGAGTCGGGAACAATGTTCTCGAAAGCCGCGGGGGGCAGTTCCTGACTGATCTGCCCGGGGCTCTCACCGGCGTCGGGGGCGAACGCGGCGACATACACCAAGCCGACGACGTTGGGCAGGTCCCCGGCCTCGGTGATCACAGCGCCACCGTAGGAGTGACCCACCAGCAACACCGGTCCGTCGACTTGTTCGATCATCTGACGAGTACGGGCGGCGTCGGCGGACAGCGAGGTCAGCGGGTTCTCCACCGCATGCAGATCGCGGAAGCCGCGGCTGTCCAATTCGACGATCACCTTGGCCCAATGTGCCGCGCCACCCCAAAACCCATGGACCAGAACGATACTCGGCATCGTTGTCATACCAGCTCCTCCTCGGGGTCGGGGCCGGGGCCGGACATCTCACCCAGGCCGATCCTGCGAACTCTAGACAGAGGCAGCATCCCGATGGTTAATTTCCCGCGATAGCCAGGACACCATTTGGTCTCATGCGAACCCGTGGCCACGGAGACCGCCGACGGAAGATAAGCTGGCTGTACCTCGATCACGAGCCGGAATCAGTTCTGTAAGGGGCAGAATGCCCCGCTCGAGTGCCGGTCCACGACATAGTCTGGACTGATGGCACGACTGCAGGAAAGTAGGACCGAGCTTGTTCTGGGTCCGTTGCTGCGTCATGTCGGCGAATGCGACGCCACCGTCTGGGTCGAGACGTCCGCACCGTGCACTGTCGAGGTCCTCGGCCACCACGAGCACACCTGGACCATCGCCGGACACCATTACGCTCTCGTCCTGATCACGGGACTGGCGGCCGGTTCCGTCACGCGGTACGAGGTCGATCTCGACGGGAAGCGCGTCTGGCCGCTGCCCGACGCCACGCACCCGTCCGTCATTCGCACGCTCAGAGGCGACGCCGATCTGATCCTCGCCTTCGGCTCGTGCCGATTCGCCACACCGACGGCGACGCAGGACAACGACCACTTCGACGCCGACGCTCTCGACGCCTATGCGCGGCGAGTCATGGAACGCCCACCCGAAGATCTGCCCGACGCATTGTTACTACTCGGCGACCAGGTTTATGCCGATGAGCTGTCCCCGGAGATCCTTCGTCGCATCGACGAGTTGCACGACCTCGACCAACCGCCGGGCGCCCAGATCCGCAACTTCGAGGAGTACACGTGGCTCTATTCCGAGTCATGGTCCGACCCGCAGGTGCGCTGGCTGCTGTCCACGGTTCCGTCGTCGATGATCTTCGACGACCACGACGTCATCGACGACTGGAACACCTCGAGATCGTGGCGTGGCGAGATCGAGGCCACCGATTGGTGGGAGGAACGCATCGTGGGCGCGTTGTCGTCGTACTGGATCTACCAGCACCTGGGCAACCTCTCGCCCGAAGCCCTGGCCGACGACGAGCTCTATCAGCGGATCCGATCCGAGGGCGGCGACTGCGCGGAGTTGCTCCGCGATTTCGCATCGGCAGCGGACGAAGAAGCCGACGGCGCCAAGGGAGCGCAATGGTCGTATCGCCGCGATCTCGGCACCACCCGGCTGCTCGTCATCGATTCACGGTGCGGACGCATACTCGGCGCCGGCACGCGGTCGATGGTCTCCGAGCCCGAGTTCTCGTGGATCGAACGACAGACCGAGGGCGACTACGACCACCTGCTGTTGGGGAGCTCGCTCCCGTGGCTGCTGCCACGAGCCCTCCACGACCTGGAGTCGTGGAATGAGCGCATGACCTCAGGGGTGCGGGGCCGACGTGTGGCCGGATGGTCCGAAAGATTGCGGCGCTCAGCGGATCTGGAACATTGGGCCGCCTTCCGAGATTCATTCGACCGGCTCGCCCGGCTCATCGCCCGCGTCGGGCGCGGACAGTGCAGCGGCCCGGGAGGACAGGCGCCCGCCACGATCTGTGTACTGTCCGGCGACGTTCACCACGCCTATGCCGCGCAAGCGCGGTTCCCCGACGCCGTGAGGTCCCGGGTCTACCAGCTGACCTGTTCGCCGATGCACAACTACGTTCCGACCGCCATGAAGGTGATCTTCCGGGTCTCGTGGAGTCGGGCCGCCGAACGGGTGACGCGTTTCCTCCTGAACCGGGTGTCCACCGTTCCCCCGGTGCCGGTCGAGTGGAGTCGGGTCACCGGCCCCTTCTTCGGCAACCAGATAGCGACGCTGCATCTGCGCGGTCGGATCAGCCGCCTCGTGCTGGAGCAGGTGAGCACCGACGGCGGCCGTCCACATTTGACGACTGTCGCGGACGTGGCGCTGTCGACCGAGACGGACGGCTCGCCCTGAAGCGGCATACGCCGAGATCCATGAAGGACCAGGTCGCTGCGGAGCCCGTCAGCATCGAGTGGTGACCGGCTTCCGACGCACAGCACGCGCTGCGGCGACGTCGCAGCCATCGGGCACCCTCCGGAAGCGGTCCGGCGAGCCGAACGCAAAGGGCGACTCGCTCGCACCTTCGCTACTGGGGTTTCGCCTGCGCGCGGTCCAGCGCGAAAGCTCCCGATCAATGGGATACCCCGTATTTGATTCGGGCAAATAGCTGCTTCTGTGAGACGCGACACCCCAAATTCCGGTTCTTCGACATACCTGAATTGGCGTTCGCCACAATGAAAGGCATTCCCACCCATGCGAATCCGATCTCTTCGATTGCCCATAACGGTGATGGCGGCCGCGGTCGCGGCCACAACCGCTACCACCGGCGTCGCGTCCGCCGATATCGACCTCGGAAGCTCCGGCAGCAGCTCCGGCAGCAGCGGCGACATGGTCATCACCCTGGTGCGCCATGCCGAGTCCCTCGGTAACACCTCCGGCCTGATCGACACCAAGGTGCCCGGACCCGACCTGACCTCACGCGGCCGGACACAGGCAGACAATCTGGCCATCCAGCTGGCCGACAAGAATTACGACTGCGCCTTCGCGTCCACCATGGTGCGTACCGAGCAGACTGCGGCACCGACCGTCGCCGAGCAGGACCTGAGCCTCAACGTTCAGCCCGGTTTCCGGGAGATCGAGGCAGGCCAGTACGAGGGCACCCCGGAGGCCGAGGCGATGTCCGGGTACCTACAGGCGCCGATCAAGTGGCTCTCCGGCAACCTGAGCGCACGGATTCCAGGCTCCATCGACGGCAACGAGTTCGACGGCCGCGTCGATCAGGCACTGCTGGATGTGCAGCGCCGCGGCTGCGCCAACCCGGTGATCTTCTCGCACGGCGGCACCATCATGTTCTGGTCGATGATGAACGCCGACAACGCCGACAAGAGCAAATTGGGCACCGATCCGATGCGCAACGGCGGCCGCGTCGTCCTCGAGGGCAGCCCGCAGAAGGGCTGGACGATCGTCGAGTGGGTCGGCCACCCGGACCTGGGCTGATTCACCCTTCCGCGCCCCGGATGTCACCGGCACCATCGATGGCACCGGGGCGCGGTTGTCTCTCAGCCCAGGGTCCCCCGTGGCGCAGTCGTCCACCGCACCCGATGGGATCACCGTCGTCGAACTGGTCGCCTGCGGGAGGTTGGCGTGCGTGAACTTCAGCGGCTCCCTGGACGACCGGCGCCGGGCGCGTGCGCATCAGCCACAGCGCAGCGGCGAGCGTCAGCACCCAGCCGATCACCTCGATGAGCAAATGATCTGTCGCATCGGGGACCGATTGCAGCAGGTACACCCGGACGCTGTTGATCGCTCCGTGCGTCAGGACTGCCGGCCAGACACTCCCCGACCGCCAGCGAAGCGCGAGCAGCAGCGGCGCCCACGGCAGCATGCCCGCGAAATAGATGACGATGTCCCACGGTGGGCGGTCTCCGATGACGGCGAGCACCGGCAGGTGCCAGACGATCCAGACCACACCGCTGACAAGGGCCAGCGGCCAGAATCCCCATGACGCGGCGCGGGTCGCCAGCCATCCGCGCCAGCCGAACTCCTCTCCGATAGCGAAGACCGACTGCAGGAGGAAGACCGGAATGACCCATACTGTCGCCGCCAAGATCTGGTCGAGCGGGTTGAGCGGCCAGATCCCCGATGCCAGTGCGATGCAAGCCTGGATGGCGGCGATCGCGGCGATGAGGCCGATGCCGATGCCTGTCCACTGGGGTGTGCCGCGCCACCCGGTGGCGAATGTTTCTCCGAACGTTCCGGGTCGTCGGGCGAGCCACATGATGATCGCAGCGAGCAGCGGGGTCATTTGCAGGATCGGAACGATCAGGTTGTCGAAGTCCGTGGAGACGAGCCGAAAGACCATCGGAACGGACAGCGTGTAGCACAGCACGATGGCGATCGCGAAGAACCACGCGACTTCGATGAAATTCGATCCGGTAGCACTGCCGCGCGCACGGACTGTCGTCATGACTGCCCGCCGGCTCTGGCGACAGAATTCTCGCCTACCCGTCTTCGCTTCGCTCTCGACGTTGACAACGGGCCACACAGACCAGAATTCGTTGTCGAAACGCAGGGATCATGGTTCATGCACGGACCGTAGCAATAGGTTTCGGTCTCCGAATCCTGGAAAGACCCGGAGTTCTACCCTGAGAAGCTCCCCTACCCGACGTCCTCGGCGCCGATGAATCAGCCGCCGAATGTAGACAATGGCAGGCGGTTGACAACCGGACGACTGACTCGCCTCGGACCCGCTGATCGGCTCACACGCGCCTGGTGTCGTACGCCCACATCGCGATCTCGACGCGGTTGCGGGCGCCGAGCTTGGTCATCAACGATGCGACATGGGTCTTGACCGTGCTCAGGCCGACGAAGAGCTCGGTGGCGATCTCGGCGTTGGTCCGGCCCCGTGCCACCAGCGCGAGCACCTCCTGCTCGCGCTCGGTGAGCGGGTCGATGGGCTGGACCGGTACCACCGGCGCCTGGCCGGCGAAGGTCGCCAGCAGCCGGCGGGTGACGTTGGGGGCGATCAGCGCGTCGCCGTTGGCCGCCGCATGGATGGCCTGCACGAGGAGCTCCGGCCCGGCGTCTTTGAGCAGGAAGCCGCGGGCGCCGGCGCGCAGGGCGCCGAGGACGTACTCATCGAGGTCGAAGGTGGTGATCACGACGACCGCCATCGGGCTCGTGACGTCTGGCCCGGCCAGGCGCCGCGTCACCTCGACGCCGTCGAGCCCGGGCATCCGGATGTCGACGAGGAGGACATCGGGACGCAGCCGGGTCGCCAGGTCGAGTGCTGCGAGCCCGTCTGCTGCCTCTCCCACGACCTCGAGGCCGGGTTGCGCGCCGAGGATCATCACCAGCCCGGTCCGGACCAGGTCCTGGTCGTCGGCTACGACAACACGGATGCTCATGCCAGCGCCTGCACCGGCAGCACGGCCTCGACCACCCAGCCGCCCTCGGGCCCCGGCCCCGCGGAGAGCGATCCGCCGAGGAGCTGGGCGCGTTCGGCCATGCCCAGCAGGCCGAAACCGGGCTCCGGGACCGGCCCCGGCTCGGTCTGTCCATCGTCGCTGACACGCAGCCTGACGGCGTCACCCTCGCGGCGTACGTCGATCCCGACGCGGGTCGCGCTCGGGGCGTGCCGTACGGCGTTGGTCAGCGACTCCTGCGCGAGCCGGTAGAGCGCGGCGTCCACGGGCCGTGCCAGCCGGGTCAACGAACCGTACAGCGAGACCTCGACGGTGGGCATCGCGTCGGCGCGCGCCAGAGCAGGCAGGTCCGCGACACCAAGCTGCGGTGAGTAGGCGACGGCTTCCTCTTCACGCAGCACCCGCACCATGGATCTCATCTCTGCCAGGGTTCGCGACGCTTCGGACTCTATCGCGGCCAGGACCTCGACAGCCTTCTCGGGCTGGACGGCGGCGACCACGCCACCGGCCTGCGCCTGCACCGCGATGGCGGAGACGTGGTGGGCCACGGTGTCGTGCAGCTCGCGCGCCAGCGCCACCCGTTCCTGATTGCGGATCTCGCGCTGTTGGCGATGCCAGAGGTCCGCGCGGTAGCGGAATACCGCCGCCAGGGCGACGAACAACAGCAAGAGGACGCTTCCGCCGAAAACGTCGGACCAGCCCGCGGAGGAGGCGTACATCCCCAGCGCGACGACGACTGTCACGAACGCCGTTCCCAAGACGATCTCCCGTCCCGAACCCCACCGCACCAGGGAGTAGAGCAGGATCAGGACGGCCATCATGGAGTAGAGGCCGAGGTCCCCGGCGTGCGCAGTCAGCTGGAGGATCGAGAGCAGACCGGCGACGCCCCACCCGACCAGAGTGGCCATCAGGGGGCGGCTTCGCCGCCAGAGCAGGGCAGGCATCAGCGCCAGGGCGAGCACCACCACAAGGGGTCGCCAGGCCGAGCCCGGCGCAACGATGCCTTCGACCAGGGTGGCGGCCGCGAACACTCCCACCAGCAGCCAGTCGAGACGACCGATGGGTGGGGCGTCAGCAGGCCGAGGCTCGTGCCAGATGGAGCGACGGACAGTGACCACGGCTCCAGCCTAGGGATCGGCGCGCCTCGGCGTATCCGCCGAAAGTACGAGACAGAGACCATGCCATCGGCCAGGTGAACTCCAGCTGCCGGGCGGGTGTGCCCGGCGCCGGGTTCAGCGATCGTGGACCTACCGATCCGCACCACAACGGAGTCCATGATGAAAACACCTCAACCCAGCACCCCCTTGGAAGACCAGCCGATGCCGGTACGAGCCAAGCTTGCCGCAGCGTGGACGAGCTTCATGTTCCTGTACGCCTACGTGGACATTCTCAACTTCTTCACGCCCGGCGTCGTCGAGGACATCCTCGACGGCAGGGTCTTCGAATTCAGCCTCTCCCAGACCTTTTCGACCGCAGCGCTGATCCTCATGGCTATCCCGATCTTCATGGTCGTGCTGTCGATGACGCTGCCCGCCGGGGTCAACCGCATCGCGAACCTGATCGTGGCTTCGCTCTACGTCCCCGTCACGGTATTCAATGTGGTGGGCGCGTCCTGGCTGTACTTCTACGGCCTCGGCGTCGTAGTGGAATTGATCCTTCTCGCCCTCATCCTGCGGTACGCCTGGACCTGGCCCCGCACCGCGCCTTCGGCGGCCAGCCCGGACCTCGAAACCGTTCGCGCGCAGCAGCAAGCGTGAACCAAGAGCAGTGCCTGTCCTGTTCGTAAAGCGGCTGCCACGGTGTTGCGATGACTTTCGCAACACCGTGCACATCAGGATCCGGAGTGATTGCCCCGGACGCCCTTTGGTGTCGGACTCTCGCCGCGAAGCGTCCGGTCGATCCATGCGATGACGTCGGCCAGGATGACCGGCCCCTCGGCTTCATCCTCCAACCCGTGGTAGACGCCCGGACAGGTCCTCAGTGTCGCCGACGGCACGAGGTCGACCACCCGGCGGCTGGCGGAGAGCGGATTGATCAGATCGGCGTCTCCATGAACCACGAGTAGTGGTACGGCGACTCGGGTGGCAGCCGATGCCACGCGATCCATCTGTGCCAAGACGTCGATCGCGAAGCGTGCGGTCGCTCGCCCATGGACCAAGGGATCGGCGGACCGTTCGGCGACGACGTCGGGGTCGCGATTGACACGCTCGAACCGCAGCCCGTTCGGCAACGTCAGGGTGGCGAAGGCGCGGCCGAGGCTCCTGACCACGGCCACCTTCAGCCGCTGATTGCGCAGCTCCGAGTCGAAAGCGGGTCCGGTCACCACCACCGCGGCCACGTCCGTCCCCGGCCGGTCCGCTGCGTAGAGGAACGCGTAGAGCCCGCCCAGGCTGTGGCCGTACAGCACGACCGGTGCGCCGCCCGTTCGCGCACGCTCGTGTGCGATGAGATGGTCCACGGCCCGCGCCGTCGACTGGTATCGGACGTCGCCGCGGCGTCCTTCGGATCGCCCGAATCCTTCGTAGTCCATCGCAAGCACGGAGAAGCCGGCTGCGGTGAACAACCGAGCCGTGCTGTCGTAGCGGGCGGCGTGCTCGCCGAGTCCGTGCATGATGACGACACTGGCCCGCGGCTGCCCGCTCGGGACCCAGTGGAGTGAGGTGAGTCGGGGGCCGCCGCCGTCCGGTGTGAAGGAGTCGAAGGTGGGTGATTTATTCACGAGCAGTTCCTTTCTGGTCTGCTCGAGCCTCGCCCCTTCGCCTTGGTCCAGGATTGGACCAACCTGCTAGGTCGGCAGGATCTCCCAACGGATCGTGCTGAACGCGGTGGGAGGGGCGCCGAAGGTTCGGCGACACGTCCTCGTGAGATGGGAGCTGTCGGTGAACCCCGCCAGGTGAGCCGCATCGGTGAGCGTCCGGCCCTGCGCGACCGCGGCGGTCGCCCGGAGCAGCCGGAGCCATCTCACGTAAGCCCGGAAGGTGATTCCGAGGTCCTGGGCGAAGAGATGGGACAGCCGGCTCTCCGACAGATGAACGGTCGCGGCGAGGTCGCGAAGCCGGATGGGTCGTGAGTCCAGCTCGGTCTGAAGGCGGGTGCGCGCGGCGGCGACTCCCGGATGAAGCGGGTGCGAGGTGTTTCCGGGAGAGCGCAGGCGCCCTTCCACGTACGCGCTGTGCCCCTTGGTCAGGGTCTGTCCTGCGTGATCCCAGGCGCGAGCGTGGGCCGGATCGTCGACCAGCTCGATCAGCTCGGCACCCAGAGATGACTCGGGCTCGACGTGCGCCACGACGCCCCAGGCGCCGGCGGCGCTGAACGCGTGCGGCTGATCGGCGGGAACGATCGCCGCGTTCGTACGTCGCTGACGGCCCTGGAGATCCTCGATGACGAACGTCCCCTGGTGGGCGACGGCCACCTGCACCGAGTGGTGAGAATGTCCCGGCAAACTTCCCAGCGGACCCTCGATCTCGAGTACACCGGGACGCAAGCGCCCTGTGCCGGACCACCGCGAGATCAATGGCTGTCGCTCGTCCGACGCGTGCATCGGCTGAAATATACGCGGCACGGGAGCGCTCCGACACCGCCGCGAAACGGCGGCCCCCCGTGGATGGCTATTCCAATAATGTTCTGTCGCAAGGGCACTCCTGTATTCATGCGTATCGCACGGTTGGCACCGACAGCCGTTTCTTGACGACAATGAGGGCATCTAGCAATCGGTGGCGCCCGTCGAGGAGACCCGCTCTGCACGATCGCCCCGGCGATTCACGCTGACGCCTCGGCGGTTTCCTTGCGTGCCCGTTCGGCGACCCCGACCGGCATCGGCTCGTGCCGCAGATACCCGCGGGCGAACGACCCCGCCCCGTGGGTGAGCGATCGCAGGTCGATGACATACCGGCGCAGTTCGAGTTCGGGTACCTCGGCCCGGATATGGGTGCAGCCGGTATCGGCCTGCTCGGTGCCGAGAATGCGTCCGCGCCGGGTGGACAGATCGCCGAGGACGGCGCCCAGCTGGTCGTCGGGGACCGTGACCCGCACCGCGGCAACCGGTTCGAGCAGCAGGGTCCCGGACGCGTCCGCCGCGTCACGAAGGGCGAGCGCACCCGCGGTCTGGAAGGCGGCGTCGGAGGAGTCCACCGAGTGCGCCTTCCCCTCCACCAGTGTCACGCGCACATCCACCAGCGGATATCCGGAAGTGACCCCGCGCGCGGCCTGTGCCCGTGCCCCCTTCTCCACCGATCCGATGAACTGCCGCGGCACTACCCCACCGACCACCCGGTCGACGAACTCGAATCCCGTCCCCGCCGGCAGTGGTTCCACCTGGATGTGGCACACCGCATACTGCCCGTGCCCGCCGGACTGCTTGACCAATTTGCCGTGCCCCTCGGCTTGCGCGGCGAGCGTCTCCCGTAACGCCACCCGATACGGTTCCACTTCCACCCGCACCCCGAACCGCCCGCGCAACCGTTCCAGCGCGAGGTCCCGGTGGGCTTCCCCCAGACACCACAGCACCAGCTGATGGGTGTGTTCGTTGTTTTCCAGCCGCAGGGTCGGATCTTCGGCGACGAGCCGGGTCAGACCCTGCGAGAGCTTGTCCTCATCGGCCCTGCCCTGCGCCCGAATAGCCACAGGCAGTAACGGTTCCGGCAGCTGCCACGGCTCGATCAGCAGGGGTTTCCCGGTGCCGGAGAGGGTGTCGCCGGTTTCCGCGTGGCCGAGTTTGCTCACGAACGCGATATCGCCGGCGACGGCCTCGGTCAGTGTCCGCTGTTGTTTCCCCAACGGCGCGGTGACCCCGCCGACCCGGTCGTCGGCATCGTGCTCGGGTCCGCAGACGCGGACGGTGTCCTCGCTGTGCAGCGTGCCGGAGAACACCCGCACCAGCGATACCCGTCCCACGTACGGGTCGGACGAGGTACGGATGACCTCCGCGGCGAGTTCGGCCGCCGGATCGCAGCTCAATGCGATGGGCGCGGTGCCGTCGCCGCGCGGCGCGGCCGACAGCGGGTGTTCGATCGGTGTCGGGAACCCTGCCGTGATCAGTTCCAGCAGTTCGAGCGTGCCGAGGCCCTGCTCCGCTTCCTCCGCTGCCTGTGCCGCGAACAGCACCGGATGGAAGCTTCCGCGCGCCACGGCTCGTTCCAGGTCGTCGACCAGGGTGTCGAATTCGACGGGTTCGCCGTCGAGGTAGCGGTCCATCAGCGTTTCGTCTTCGCTCTCGGCGATGATCGCCTCGATCAACCGGTCGCGGGCCGGGGCGATCACCGCGAGCTGTTCCGCGGAAGGTTCGGTGCGCACCCGTTTCCCGCTGCGATAGTCGGCGACACGTCGCTCGAGCAGTTCCAGCAGTCCGATCGTGGGCCGGTGCCCATCGGGGGTCTTCTGCCCGTAGACCGGCAGGTGCAGGGGAAGGACAGTGTCGCGCGCTCCCCCGGTCAGCAGTGTCTGACAGGTCTGCACCAGTTCCGCGTACTCCGCCCGCGCCGTGTCCAGATGTGTCATCACGATCGCCCGCGGCATCCCCACCCGCGCGCATTCGGCCCACAGTTCCCGCGTAGGCCCCGCCACACCCTCCACTCCGTCGGCCGCCGACACCAGGAACAGGGCCGCGTCCGCCGCCCGCAACCCGGCCCGCAGTTCGCCGACGAAATCCGGGCATCCCGGAGTATCGATCAGATTGATCTTCACCTCGCCCCACGTCACCGGGACCACCGACACCTGCACAGATCTGTGCTGTCGCCGTTCGACCTCGTCGTAATCCGACAGTGATGTTCCGTCCTCCACGCGGCCTGCCCGGTTCACCGTCCCGGTCGCCAACGCCAGCGCCTCCACCAGCGTCGTCTTGCCCGCACCACTGCTGCCGACCAACGCCACGTTCCGGATGCTCTCCGGTCGCTGCGCACCGTTCGTCCGGTCCACCATGTCGCACGCTCCCTCGGGTCGGGATCCGGCTCCTTCGAGCTTCCCACCGCAGGTAGGGACACGTCCACGATTTCCGGGATCGATGCTGCACCGCTCGATTCAAGCGTGTGCTGACGCAGCCCACGTAGCGGCGCTGGTCGTGGACGACACCGCGACAGCCCGCCGTGTCGACGTTGGTGTCCGCGGTGTCGTGCCGGATTCCGAGCACACGGACCTGGCCGGGTACTCCCCCACCTCACCGCCGACTTGGCAGTTGGTCTCGGGCACGGACCTGACCAGCATGGATCTCCCGACCCGCAGCCCGCCCGCGCCGTATCCGCCTGCTGCGCGTTTGGCGATTATGTCCACGTCCGGCGCGCCAGTCACTTCTGGTTGGGCTCGGCGCGCTCCGGGAGTCCGGCCGCCCACAGCGCCGCGGCGATCAGCGCGGGCTGACCGAACAAGCGGAGCAGGCGTTTGGCGTCCGTGTCGAGGCCGAACGCGGTGGTGCCCTCGACGTATTGGGCGATATTGCCCGGGAAGACGGCGATGAAGAACGCGGCAAGTGCGATCCCGGTTATTCGCCGCTTGCGTGGCAGGCCCAACAGCGCGAGGCCGAATCCGATCTCGGCGACACCGGAACCGAGCACCGTGAGGTCGGCGTCGAGGGGGAACCAGTCGGGCACCTGCGCTTGGAAATCACTGCGCGCGAAGGTCAGGTGCGAGACGCCGGCAACCGACATGACACCGCCGAGTGCCAGCCGGGTGAAGCGCTGTGAGGGGCGCTCGGACGACGGGCTGGTGAGTGAGAACATTGGTCCTTTCGGATAGTTCCGAGATTCCGCAGCAGGCGCGACGACGTCTGGTCAGGATAGCGGCGTTGGACCACCTGACGGTCCGTCGAGCGCGCCACTTCTGGTTGTGCGATTACCCAGCCGGATCAGTTCAGTGCGCCGTTGTAGTCCGGGAACTTGAAGGTGCGCTCGGCATGCCCGCCGGACAGGTCCGAGGGGCTGTTGCCGATATTGGCGACGATCGTGTAGCCCTGGCTCTCGATGTCGGCCCGGCTCGCGGTCTTGTACTCGGCCAAGCCGGAATTGCCCGCCGACAGCGTGGTCGGCGCGCTGCCGTACAGCGCGTCGACCGGGTAGCCGACCGAGGTCAGGTTCGCCTGCGAGTAAGCGTTGACCAGGGCAGGCCTGCCGGTGACGAAGATGATCGCGGCGCCGTTCTGTTTCGCCCAGGTCGCCAAGCCGAGCACCGGCTGGATTGCCGGGATGATCAGGCCGGTGTTGTAGGAGGTTTCCAGCGTCGTGTTGTCGATGTCGAAGACGATCGCGGGCCGTGTCGCGCCGGGCAGCCGACCGGCGAGATAGGTCTTCGCCTCGGCCACGACGGTGGTGATCTCGCCGATCCACTGCGCGTACGGCGGCAACTCGGACTTGTTGCCCGACAACGAGGACGAGCCGCCGCCGGACAAAGACGACGAACCGGTGTCGGCGTCCGCGGCGGGCAATGGCGCCAGGAGCGCGGCCGCGACACCGACGACGAGCGAGGCAGTAACACGTTTCATCTCTCGCACGCTAACAGCGGACCGAGCCACGCAGCTTCGAAGTCCCGCGCAGTGAGACTGCTACGCGGGCGCGCCCACTTGGTCGGCATCGGCGCGGATAGCGGGCGACTAGGTCATGTCTCCCAATAGCTTCAGCGGCACGACCGCAGCAGCTCGCTCGGATGAATGCCTATCGCCAACCCCTGCGACCTGTGCCAAGATAATAAGAGTCAACTGCTATAACTCGGGGAGGCCGTTCAGGAGGTTGATCATGTGCATGCCCGGTTTCAGCGCTGAGTCATCGATGTATCCATCTTCGGGAAGGTAGGCGTTGATCCCCCGAGGGATGCGCGTTGGATACGACGACACGTTCGGCGCTGCGGGCGACGGGGCTCGATCGCGCCATGCAGCGCTGCGACGGGCACCCTTCGATCGGCATCGGGATACTCGACGGCCCGGTAGCCGCGCATCCCGCCCTCGGCGATCCCGGTCGGCGCTCACAGACCACCGGCCCAGCCACCGTGCACGCGACGATGGTCGCCGGTGCCCTAGCCGCCACCCGAGGCCACGGAGCTCCGGGAATCTGCCCGCGCTGCAGGCTGATCGTGCGCCCGATCTTTCGCGACGACGGATCCGGCCGAGACGGATCCGGCCGTCCCCGCTGATGGTGACGCCGCTCGAGGTGATGGAGACAGCTCACCAGAGGCCACCGGATGAGCTTCTAGCGCAGTGCCGTTGCCGAGTTCGGCGCGCCTGACGTGCGTGGAAGTGGGCGGCAGCGCTGGTCTGCGCCATCAATGGAACGACGCTCACCTCACACGCTCAATTGCCCCATGAGGCATCTCCTGAAAGGGACGAACGCTGATGACGACATCGGGACCTGAGGGGCGCGGAGCTCGTAAGCGGCGTACCTCCACACACGGCGACCAAGGAGTCGGCCAGCAGTTCGCCCGGACTTTCGCTCCGCCCGGACTCTACGACAAGGAGCGGCGCAAGGAATGGCGGCTCGAGGAGGAGCCCGGCAGGCGTGGCCCTTACATCGTGGAGTTGAACCTGCAGCACACCGAGGGTCTGCTCGGCGCGGTCGCGACACTCAAGGAGTTGCACGCGCAGGTTATCCGCAACGCGCCTGAGCCGACACCGATCTCGCGCACCTACTACCTGTGTCGCATGTCGTGGGCCGAGTGTAAGAAGCTGCTCAAGCAGGACGAGCAGCACGCACTGGCCAAGGCGGGCCAGACAGAGGGCAATCCCATGCGATTCCGGGCGATCTACAAGCTCTGGCCGGACTTTCCCGTCCGTAGTCAGGTGTACCGGTCGTTGCCGACGATCAAGGCAAACGCTGCCCGGCGTTCCTTCGAGGCCGAGGGAGAAGGAATCGTTTGGGCGGTGATCGACTCCGGGATCCGCGGAAGCCATGCGCATTTCCAGAAATACAGAACTGTCGATGCCGAGGGGGTCAGGAACCTGCATCGCAGCTTTGTCGAGGAAGCAGTCGAATTGGATGGGGTACCGCTCGAGCCACGACCCGCCCTGGACCCGGACGACCCGACAATCGACAAAGACGAACGAACCCGACGCGTCGATGCCCATCGCACAGCGGCGCTCGCGGACGAATTCGGACACGGCACGCACGTCGCCGGGATCATCGCCGGGTGCGCTCCGCTCGACCGCACAGAATATGGGGTGCGGCTGTTCGAGCGGGTCGATCGACCCGGCACCCGCGGGCAACTCGAACGGACCAGCGCCATCGTCGAGCAGTTCAACGACCTCGAGCACCTACACGGCGTGGCTCCGCAGTGCCGACTCGTGAGCCTCAAGGTGCTCGACGAGTTCGGTGAAGGACGTTCCAGCGATGTGATCCGCGCTTTGGAGTACATCCGCGAGAACCTCAACGACAACCCCAAGCTGCTCCGCGTGCACGGTGTCAACCTCAGTGTCGGATACGAGTTCGACGCCGAGATGTTCGCCTGCGGCCAAAGCCCGATCTGTGCTGAGGTCGACCGCCTGGTCCAGTCGGGCGTGGTTGTCGTGGCGGCCGCCGGCAATACGGGCTACGGCAGCGTGGGGTCGAGCACCCGGGAAACACGGGTCGGGCTGTCGAATACCATCAACGACCCGGGCAACGCGGAGCAGGCCATCACGGTCGGCGCTACACACCGTGACGCGCCGTACATGTACGGCGTCTCGTATTTTTCCTCGAAGGGACCCACCGGCGACGGCCGACTCAAACCCGACCTGGTCGCCCCCGGTGAACGGATCACCTCCTGCGGTGCAGGCACTCGGCTCAATGACGCCATCCGAGCGGCCAACGCCAGCGCCGCGTCGGCGAGCGAAGGTGTGGTCTTTGCCGACTACATGGAGGACAGTGGCACCAGTATGGCCGCACCGCACGTGTCCGGGGCGATCGCCGCCTTCCTGTCCATCCGACGCGAATTCATCGGCAAGCCCGTGGACGTGAAGCGAATCTTCACGTCCACGGCCTCCCCACTCGGTCGTGAGCGCTACTTCGAAGGTCACGGTCTGCTAGACCTCGTTCGTGCCATCCAATCGGTCTGATCGGAGCACAGCCATGCAGAGTTTCGATGTCGAGTTCACCAGTGGCGGCACGCTTTTCGACGCCGACCAACTGGAGGATCTGGTCCGCGGCCTGGACGCCACCGACCTGATCGTGGTGTCGCACGGATGGAACAACGACATGCAGGAGGCCGCGGACTTGTACGACGAGTTACTGGGCAACGTGCAACGCCTGCTGGACTTGCGTGCCAATCCTCAGGCCCCGGCAACGCTTCGTGGTCTCGACGGCCGCACTTTCGTGGCCTGCCGTGTGTTCTGGCCGAGCAAGAAGTTCGCAGACAAAGACCTCATCCCCGGCGGCGGTGCTGCCAGTGCGACGGCAGCGAACGACGCCGCTCTCGAGCTGGTATTGGACAGACTGGCCGAGGACCCGACGCGACTGGGCGACGCAGTCACCTCGCCCGCGCGTGATGAGAAGGTCGCCTCGGCGAAGGCGCTCGTTCCGCACCTGGCCTCGGATCCCGATGCTCGTGCGGCTTACGTCGACCTCCTGAGATCCCTTGTCGATGTGGACGACTCAGCAGATGACGACGGCTTGGCCGCGTTCTTCAGCGCAGACGCAGAGGATCTGTTCGCCGCCCTGGACGGTCCCGTTTCCGCGCCGGGCGCCGAGGCGAGCGGGGGCGGCGCCGCAATCGGAGGCGGCGCGGGCGATCGGGGCCTCGACAACGGTGGCGCCGTCGGCGTCCTGGATCGCCTCGATGGCGTCATCGCCGCCGCGCGGCGGCTGGCGAACCTCACGACATACCTCCAGATGAAGTCACGGGCCGGGACAGTGGGGGCCAACGGCCTTGCCCCGGTGATCCGGCGAGTCCGCGCGGAGCACCCAGACGTGCGCGTCCATCTCGTCGGCCACAGCTTCGGCGGACGACTGGTGACCGCCGCCGCCCACTCCCTCGACGACAACACCGCTCAGGTCACGATCACCCTGCTGCAGGCGGCGTTCTCGCACAACGGACTCTCCGCGGACTTCGGCGGCGGGAAGGCCGGCGCATTCCGGGAGGTCCTCACCGACCGCCGCGCATCCGGCCCGATCCTCATCACCCACACCAAGAACGACAAGGCCGTGGGAATCGCCTACCCCCTCGCGTCGCGCATCGCCTTCCAGAATGCCGCTGCGCTCGGCGACCGCAACGACCCGTACGGAGGCATGGGCCGCAACGGCGCCCAGCGCACCCACGAGGCGTTGGGCAACGAGACCGAGCTAGCCGCAGCCGGTCATGACTACGGGTTCGCGCCCGGCAAGGTCTACAACCTGCTGGCGGACGCCTTCATCACCGACCACGGCGCCGTTCGCGGTGTCCAAGTCGCCTACGCGATCCTGTCCGCGGCGTCGGTGGTGTGAGGATCCCCAGCCGCTCGACTCGGTCAACCCGCCCGAGACCGGCCGATCCCGTGATCAGCCGGCTCATCTGGGCGGCTCGGCCAGCAGAGTGGGTAGGGAGTCGGCGGTCAGGCGGTGAGCGCAGGGTAGTCGGTATAGCCGCGGTGATCACCGCCATAGAAGGTGGCCGGGTCGGGTTCGTTGAGCGCGGCGTCCGCACGAACACGGGCGGGTAGGTCAGGGTTGGCCAAGGCGGGGGTGCCGACGGCGATGACGTCGGCAGTGCCGCTGTCGAGGTCGGCGATACGTGCGTCGAGGTCTGCCCCTGCGCGGTTCAGGACCAGCCGCTCTGGCCAGATCCCCCGGATCGTCCGCAGAAGTTGTTCGTCTCCCGCGTGAACCAGGTGCAGGTAGGCGAGGCCGAGGCGGCCCAACTCCGCGGCGAGGTGTGCATAGAGCCCGGGGGTGTCGGTTTCGGTGATGTCGTTGAACGGGTTGGCCGGTGAAATACGGAATCCGATGCGGTCTGCACCGATTTCGTCGGCCACGGCCGCGGCGACTTCGAGCGCGAATCGGATGCGTCCGGTGATTGAGCCGCCGTATTCGTCCGTACGCTGATTGGCGTTGGTGCTGAGGAACTGGTGCAGCAGATATCCGTTGGCGCCGTGGATCTCGACACCGTCGACCCCCGCGTCGATGGCCATCGCGGCAGCCACACGGAACTCCTCGACGGTGCGCGCGATGGCGTCCGCGTCCAGTGCCACCGGTTGGGCCATGGGTTGTGGTCCGGCGGCGGTGAACATCATCGCGTCGGCCGCGATCGGCGACGGCGCGACCGGGGGTCGGCCGTGGGGTGTGTTGGCGGGGTGGGAGACCCGGCCCACGTGCATCAGTTGGATGACGAACGCGGCACCGGCTTCGTGGACTGCTGCGGCGACCCGTTTCCATGCCTCGACATGGGCGGGCTCGTAAATGCCGGGAGTGTTCAGGTAGCCCTGCCCGTCGGCGGAAGGCTGGGTACCTTCGCTGATGAGCATCGCGAACGAGGAGCGCTGCTCGTAGTAGGTGGCGGTCAGATCGGTGACTGTGCCGTCAGCGGCGGCTCGGCTGCGGGTCATCGGTGCCATGACCAGGCGGT
This sequence comes from Nocardia sp. NPDC127606, assembly GCF_042671725.1. Classification (NCBI taxonomy): domain Bacteria; kingdom Bacillati; phylum Actinomycetota; class Actinomycetes; order Mycobacteriales; family Nocardiaceae; genus Nocardia; species Nocardia sp. NPDC127606. Next base: position 156,629 of record NZ_JBHXWQ010000009.1, read on the forward strand.
GCGGTAGGGCGATGCTGCCCAGTTGGGTAGGGGTCCAAAGGGTCTGGTTGTTCATGATGGCTCCTGAAGAGGGTGGGTCGGATTCAGTCGGTGATCTGGACAGCGGCGCGCGGCGCCGTGCCGAAACGAACGGGGACAGTGGGCAGGCCACCGGCCCACCATCAGGCCGCCACGATCGCGGCGAGCAGCTCGACCCGCGACGGGCCGGGCTCCGGGTAGCCGACGGATTCGCCGCCGAGTTCGATGATTCGATCGAGCACACCGGGTCGTGCCAGCGCGTCCTCGGGGCTGCTCAGTACCGAACCGACGTCACCGAACGCCCGCAGTACGTCGGGATCGCGCAGCTTCGCGACCTCCAGCGCCTGCCGCAGATTCCAGTCCGCATCATCGGTCCGGTAGGGGACGCCGATTTCATAAGGAATGGAGGCGATTTCGAGGTCGATTTGAGCCAGCCGGTGCAGATCCCATGCGGCTGAGGCCTGTTGGGCGGGACCGAGCGTCGCGTTGGTGATCTCGTCGAACCGGAGCGCGAGCTTGTCCTGATCGTCGAAGCCGATCTCTCGCACCACATCCCGCAGCAACACCCCGTGTGCCATACCCATGGTGATGCCCATGCCGAAGGTGGGATTGGTTGTCGCCCATGCGTCCCCGATACTGAGCAGACCGGTCGCGACCGGTTTGCCGTCGACGACGAAGCGCCGATGCCGGGATTCCATTCCCGACATCGCCAACACCCCGGTGATGGGCTCTCCGGCGGAGGCCCAGTGCGCCATACCGGGGTACAGAGCCGCCACTCGCTGCCAGACTTCCGGATCGCTCAATGCCCGCATGGCGCGGTCCTTGGCCGAGACGAACAGGGCCAGTGCCCAGGTGCCCGCATCACCGGGAACGGTGGTCAGCGAGATGCTGTCGTGGTGCTCCAACGGCCATGCCGCCTGTTCCGGATAGGAGCCGTCGGCCGAGCGGAAATAGCGGCTGTAGGCCAGGAATCCGGTCTCGTGCCGATCGACAACCGGTGCGGGAGCGCCGATCTCGACGAGCATCTTGCTCACGGGAGAGTTGCGGCCGAGCGCATCGACGACCAGGTCGGCGTGGATGGACTCACCGTGTGCGGTCAGCACACCGGTGATGTGCGCGATCCCGGCGGGCGGCGTGGCATCGGTCAGAAGCCCGGTGACCGGGGTGTCTCGGCGAACGGTGACCCCGGCCTGTGCGGCAGCGTTGGCGAGCCCCTGCTCGATGACCGGTCGGCGGGCAGCGAGGGTGTCGAATCGTTCGTCGCCGGGCTCGCGGCCTCCGATGGCCGGCAGGTCGTAGGCGCCGTCGAGCATGTTGTGCGTCCGTGCGCCCAGCGCTCGCAGCTCGGTGACCGCATCGGGTAGTTCACGGGAGAGCAGGTCGAACGCCCCCGGCAGCATGACGTGCGGATGCCGGAACTGGTTCACCCCGGGCCGTTTCCACTGGTCCCATGCCTGCTCGGCGTCGACTGTGGGGCGATCGGAATCTTTGTCCAGCACCGTGACTCGATGGCCCTCGCGGGCCAGCAGCATGGCCGCGGTCAAGCCGGTCGGACCACTCCCGAGTACTACCACGTGCATCTGCCGGTCTTCGTTGGTGGTTCGCATGTCTTTCGTCCTTTGACTTTTCGGGAGGAGGTCTGGCAACTGTCGACCGGAACGGCGCTCAGTTCCCAGACCAGAAACTGCTCGATAAAATACGAATCCGGGCGCCCCTGCCGAATCAGTCGAATGACTGCGCACTCGACTGCATCGAGCGACTCCGTCACCTCGCCGCGCTGCACTGTTTTCGAGCACCGATGGACAGTCGAACGGGCTGGGAAGTGAGCAGCTTCCGGGATGACGATGGATCCTTCGGATTCACTCGTAAGGAGACCGCAGAATGCACGCGATCAACTGGGTCGGGTTCTTCCCCGCCGCTCTACTCGTCTCACTCATCCCGGGAGCGAGTCAGATCCTCGGCCTGAACAATGCTGTGCGCCACGGGATCGAGTACGCCCTGGCCGGGGTGGGTGGTCGCCTGGCCGCCTTCGCCGTACTCGTCGCGCTTGTCGTGGCCGGACTGGGTGCGACGCTGGCGGCGTCGGCGACCGCGCTGACCGTGATCAAATGGGTAGGTGTCGCCTATCTCGCCTGGATCGGGATACAAGGCCTGCGGCGCGCATGGCGGCAGACGACCACCTCGGCATCGGGTCCGGCGGCGAGCGCGACGCGATGGCGCGTCGTCGGGAACGAATTCGCCGTCGGTATCAGCAACCCGAAGGCGCTCCTGCTGTTCGCCGCGCTACTTCCCCAGTTCGCTGACGAATCGGCAGGCGGATTCGGCACGCAGATCGCCCTGCTCGGCGCGGCCTACGTCGGCATCGAACTGATAGTCGGCCTGGGCTACGTCATTGTGGGCGGTCTCATCGGTGCGACCGGTTTCTCCGCGCGAACATCGCGCCGGATAGATCTCGGGAGCGGGGTGTGTTTCCTCGGAATGGCGGGACTGCTCGCCGCGGACGGCCTCTGACTGTGTGCACCGGTCCGGCTCGGATGAGCCGGACCGGCTGCTGGCGTCAGCGACTGACCAGGGCGCGAAGGGCGGCGACGACGGCGTCCGGGTCCTCCTCTGCCATGAAGTGCCCCGCGTCGACGGTGCGGTGGTCGAGATTCGGTGCCCAACTCGACCACAGCGCCGTGGCCTCATATCCGAGTGCGGCACCCCAGTCCTGCTGCATGACCGTCACCGGCATGGACAGTCGGGTCCCCGCGGCGCGGTCGGCGCGGTCGTGGTCGACGTCGACGGTCGCCGACGCGCGGTAGTCGGCCACGATCGAGGGAACCGCGGCGCGGCAGGCATCGAGGTACGCGGCACGTACCGGCGCGGGAATCGCCGCCGGATCTTTGGTCCACTGGTCGAGGAAATAGGCGAAGAACGCGTCGGCGCTGGCCGAGATCATCTGTTCGGGCAGACCCGGCGGCTGCGCCATCAGGTACAGGTGGAAGCCGACGGCCGCGGTTGTGCCGTGCAGCACTTCCCACATGTCCAGCGTAGGCAGCACATCCAGGCACGCGAGGTGGGTGATCGCGTCGGGATGGTCGAGGCCGGCCCGGAAAGCGACCAACGCGCCGCGGTCGTGCCCGGCGAGCGCGAACCGTTCGTGACCGAAATTCTTTGCCAGAGCGACGACATCGTCGGCCATCGTCCGCTTGGAGTAGGTGTCGGGACCGGACTCGGCGGGTTTGTCGCTGTCGCCGTAGCCACGGAGGTCCGGGACGATCACCGTGTGGTCGGTGGCCAGGTCGGCGGCGACGTGACGCCACATCAGGTGGGTCTGCGGGAACCCGTGCAGCAGCACGATCGGGTCACCCGAACCGGCGACGGCGACGTTGAGCGCGACATCGTCGGCGACGGGGACGCGCTGGTAGTCGAATCCGGGAATGGTGGGGGTCATCGCGTTGACTCTTTCGTTGGGAGACGGGTCCGTGAGGTCTGTGCGGATCGAGTTCGAGCGTGCGGCGCGGCGATGAGCAGCCGATGAACGCGCACTACATCGGGCCTGCTCGCGATCGTCGCCGTCGTCGCACGACGCAGGCTCGAGCGCTCAGAGGGAAGCCAGGACGCGGATGCGGTCGGCCATGACCCGTTGTGCGACATCGGAGGTGTAGGCAATCCCTTCGAACTCGTGCGGGACGCCGGGGTGGAGGTGGAATTCGACCGGCACGCCTGCGCGGGACAGACGCAGGGCGTAGGTGAGGTCCTCGTCGCGGAAGATGTCGAGTTGGCCGACCTCGATGTATGCCGGTGGCAGGCCCTCGGGATCGGCGACGCGGGCGGGCGCGGCGTGTGCTGAGGTGTCGGGTCCGCCTGCGGCATCGCCGAGCAGTGCTTGCCAGCCCGTTCGGTTGTCGTCCCATGACCACAGGACGAACGGCGCGAGGTGCGGGTCCGGAGTGCGGGTGCGGTCGTCGAGCATCGGCATCACCAGGATCTGGCGGGCGATGGCGGGTCCGCCGCGGTCGCGGGCCACGATCGCTACCGCGGCGGCCAGTCCGCCGCCCGCGCTGTCGCCGAACACCGCGATGCGGGCGGGGTCGACGTTGAGGTCGGTGGCGTGTTCGTGCAGCCAGACCAGGGCGCCGTAGGCGTCATCGACCGGAGTGGGGTGCGGATGTTCCGGCGCGCGCCGGTAGTCGACCGACAGGATCGGGGTGCCGCTCGCCGACACGTATCGGGAGACCGATCCGTCGAACAGGCCGACGTGACCCAGGATCATGCCGCCGCCGTGCAGATAGATGGCGGCCGGACCCGGTTCCGCCGGGCGGTCATCGCGCTCGTACCAGCGCAGCAGGATCGTGGCGCCGTCAGCGGTGGTCATCTCGTGGTCGGTGATCGTGACATCGGGCGCGGCCGGTTGGGCGGTATCGGTGTGGGCGATGACCTGCTCGAGGATTGCGCGGCGGGTGGTCACATCGCCGACCGGTGGCGGTGTGCTGTCGGCCATCGCGGCAGCCATCGGGGCCAGCGCGTCGGCGACCTGTGGGTCGAGGGTGAAAGACATGACGTAACTCCTTGTGCGACACCGGGTGAGGTGTCACTGCGAGATATAGGTGGGTGTGGCTCAGGGCAGCAGGATCGTCTTGCCGGGCAGCTGACCGGTGACGGCTTCGGCATGGACGGCCGCCAGTTCGCTCAGCGGCCGGCGAGCGGCAACGTCGATGCGCAGATCACCGGCGTCGACGAGCGCGACCAGTCCGGCGAGCTGAGTGGCGTCGCTGCGGGCGAACACCCGTTCCGCACGCACACCGCGCTCGGGATCGGGTTCACCGGGAGTTGTTGTGCTGACAAAGATTCCACCGTCGGCTACCAGATCGACCAGAGCGGCGGTCTCTTCCGGCGAGGTGGCGACCAAGTTGACCACGACGTCGAACTGCTGCCCGGATACCGCCTGCGCCAACGGAATTGCGGTGTAGTCGACGATTCGGTCCGCACCGTCGGCGTGAACCCGGTCGGCGCTTCGCGTGCTCGCGGTTGCGGTGACCACGGCTCCGGCTCTGGCTGCCAGCTGTACCGCGTAGCCGCCGACCGCACCGCCCGCGCCGTTGATCAAGACGCTGTTGCCCGCGACGAGGCCCGCGTGTTCGATCAGTGCCTGCCAGGCCGTCAGCCCGACGGCGGGAAGTGCTGCGGTATCGGCGAGTTCGACGTTGCGGGGGGCGGAGGCCAACAGGTCGGCAGCGACGGCGACGTACTCCGCGCCCGCGCCGTCGGTGTTCATCGGCAGAAAGGCCACTACCGCGTCCCCGACCGCCCAGCCGGTGACCTCCGCACCGACTTCGGCGATGGTGCCTGCCACATCGATGCCGGGCACGTGGGGAAAGGACACCGGGAACACCTGCTGCAAGTAGCCGGCACGGATCGCGACATCCACCGGATTGAACGAAGTCGCGGCTACTTTCACCACGACCTCCGCCGCGGCGGCGACAGGCTTGGGGGCCTCTTCGTAGGCCAGGACTTCGCTGTCGCCGTGGGCGTGGAATCGCACTGCCTTCATGATCTCTCCTCGGTATGCTGCTTCGAATTCGAAGCATGTACAGACAGTAACCTGCTTCGAGTTCGAAGCAATACCCGAGAATGCGGTGATCGTCGTCACTATGTTTCAAATTCGAAGCAGGTAAGGTGCGGGCATGGCAGACCACGACTCCGCGGCGGACTCCGGCGACGTCGAACCGCTCGAACCCGGCCAGCTCGGGGCCTATTTCGCGCTCTTGGAAGCCGTCGGCCTGCTCCAACACGCCATCGAGCAGCAATTGCGCGCCGAAGGAGACATCAGCTACGTGCAGTTCCAGCTCCTGGCGCGCCTGCTCGAAGCCCCCGGCCCGCTCACGATGACCCAACTGGCCGATGGCGTCGTTTACAGCCGCAGCGGTCTCACCTACCAGGCCGGACTGTTGGAGAAGGCCGGTCTCATCACCCGCGCCCCCTCACCCGAGGACGAGCGCGCCACCCTGGTCACCCTCACCGACAGCGGGCGCGCTCTGTTCCACCGTGTCCTGCCCGGCCACGTCCAGCTCTCGCGAGACCTGCTGTTCGACTCCTTGACCGAGGACGACGTCGACCACCTCGGCGACATCATGACCCGCGTCCGCGACCACATGCGCGCCCAACCGCCTCGCTCGGCCGCGCCCCGCAAATCCCGCGCCACCGGCAAAGCAGCCCGCGACTGATCGGCATCGCCCGAACCCCCATTGAGCACGAACTGGGCAGGAACTGGCCTGGGAAGTGAGCGGTGATCGGCGCGAGAGTACCTCCGTAAGGCAAGCGCAACAGGAGGTCTCGCAGTGAATATCGTTGTAATCGGTGGTGGTTTGGCCGGCATGACCGCGGCGTTATTGCTCGCGCGTAGCGGTGAGCAGGTGACAGTGCTCGACCGGGATGTGACGAATCCGGGCGAAGGAGCCGAAGAAGCGTGGGAGCAGTGGCAGCGGCCGGGCGTCAATCAGTTCCGGCATCCGCACATCATGCTGCCGGCGGCGTATCAGCTGCTCGCCGCGGAGGTGCCCGAGGCTGTCGCGGAATTGCAGGCCCTGGGGGCAGCGACCCACAACATGCTGGCCGGGGCGTATGACCTCCCGGCCATCGGTGGCAGGCTCGAGGGCGACGAGCGGTTCGATACCCTCGCCGCTCGGCGCCCGGTGATCGAGGCGGCGCTCGGCAATACCGCGGCGAAGACTGCCGGGATCACGGTCCGTCGAGGCGTCGCGGTCGCCGGACTGCTCAGCGACGGCGGGGCGATCCGGCCACGAGTGACCGGAGTGCGGACACGCGACGGCGAATCGATCGCGGCCGATCTCGTCGTCGACGCGGGTGGCCGCAACTCACCGGTGGCAACCATGCTCGTCGACATCGGCGCTGCCACCCCCGTCATCACTCGGCACGACACCGGATTCCTGGCCTACAGCCGCTACTTCCGTTCGCCGGACGGGTCGATGCCCGCGCAGTCACCGTGGCCGTTGGAGCACCACGACAGCATCTCGCTGACCACTGTCCCCGGCGACGCGGGTACCTGGGCACTCGCCTTGTTCGTCGCCGCGCGCGATCGCGAATTGCGCGCGCTCAGCGAGCCTGCGGCCTGGCAGCGGGTGGCAGCGTTGTATCCCGAGATGGCGCACTGGTCCACCTATGGTGAGCCGATCACCGGGGTACTCGCCATGTCCGGAATGGAGGCTCGTCATCGCCGGATCGTCGTCGACGGCCTGCCCGTGGCAACCGGCATCCTGAGCATCGGAGATGCCTGGGCGACAACAGATCCCACCTTCGGTATGGGTATCACGATGGGCATGTCGCATGCGCTGCTGCTGCGTGATGTCCTGCGGGAGCAGGGCATCGGCGACCTCGACAAGCTCGCGCTGCGCTTCGACGAGGCCACCGAGTCGACACTCGGCCCTGCCTATGAGGCAACGGCCGCATGGGACCTGCACCGGCTCGCACAGACCGACGGCTCCATCGCCGGTCTCGCGTATGAAACCGACGATCAGGACTGGATGCTGCGCCAGGCGTTGGAGATCGCCAAGCTGGGTGACCCTGACGTTCTTCGCGCATTCGGCGATGTGGGCTCGATGCTCACCAGCCCGGAAGACGCCCTGGCCAGGCCCGGTGTCGTCGATCGGATCATCGAGCTCGCAGGCGCCGGTGCGACGCCGGGACCCTCGCGTGCGGAACTGCTCGCCGCGCTGAAGGGTGCGCGCTGATGCGAATCGAGACCAACGGAGTCGAACTCGAGGTGCAGGTCAGCGGCACCGGCACCGATGTCCTTCTGGTACACGGATATCCGGACACGCACGCGGTCTGGCGCCATCAGGTGGCCGCCCTCAACGCGGCCGGATACCGCACGATCGCGCCGGATCTGCGCGGTTTCGGCGCCTCGGACAAGCCCGTGGAGTTGGCGGACTACGAGCTCACGCACTACGTCGATGACCTCGTCGGCGTACTCGACGAGCTGGGCGTCGAGCGCGCGCACCTGGTCGGGCACGACTGGGGGTCACCCCTGGTCCAGCTGCTGGCGGCCACTGTCCCCGATCGGGTGGCCAGTGTCAGCCTGCTCTCGGCGGGTAGTCCGGCAGCGAATGTGGCAGCGGGTCCGGCCCAGCGCGAAAAGTCTTGGTATTTCCTGCTTTTCCAGTTCCCAGGTATCGCGGAACGCTGGTTGTCGCAAGACGACTTCGCCAACACGAGGCAGTGGCTCGGCTCCCATCCGGACCTACCGGAAGTCATCGAGCGCCTGCGCGATCCGCGGGCGCTGAGCACTTCGCTCGGGCTGTATCGCACCGGAGCGGGGCCGCAGCTGCTCGTCGAACCGCCGGTACTCCCGCCGGTGCTCGCGCCGGTGATGGGGATCTGGAGCAGCGAGGATCACTTTCTGACCGAGGAATCAATGGTCGGGACGGAGAAGCATGTCCACGGAATGTGGCGGTACGAGCGACTCGACGGATTCCGCGCGACGAGCCGGGCTGCCCGACATCATGGTCGAACCGCTCGACGAACAAGCCGCCGCCGTGCTACTGAAAGCGCAGGCGCCCACGCTGTCAGGCAACATGCGACAGCGACTGCTCAGCCAGGCCGCAGGAAATCCCTTGGCGCTCACCGAGTTACCACGCGCGATGCGACAGACGACGGATCGGGTGGTCGAGGATTTCCCGTTGACCGCCCGTCTCGAAGCCGCCTTCGCCGCGCGATCGGCCGAGCTCAGCGAGCCGACCCGAACCTTGCTCGTCGTCCTCGCCGCCGATGTCACCTGCGACGCGGGCAGGCTCCTGCGGGCGGCCACCGAACTCGCGGGCACACCGGTCGGTACCGCGCATCTACAAGAAGCCATCGACGTCGGCCTGGTCGAGATGGCGGGTTCGGTACTGCGTTTCCGGCATCCGCTGATGCGCTCGGCGACCTACGTCCGGGCACCGTTGGCACAACGTCTCGGCGCGCACACGATCCTGGCCGAGGTACTCGCCGACTTCCCCGACAAACAACTCTGGCATCGCGCCGCGGCCACGCTCGGTGCCGACGACGCCATCGCCGCGCAACTCGAACACTATGCACAGCGATCGCGCGCCTGCGGCGCGATCATGGCCGCAGTCGCCGCTCTGCACCGCGCGGCGGAACTGTCCGAGCGGCCCGACCGCACCACCGCCCTGCTCCTGCACGCCGCAGAACTGGCCAGCGAGACCGGCGCGCGCCGCGAGGCCCAAGACTTGCTCGATCGGGCAGACCTCAGCACGTTGGGGCCGACCGAGCGGGCGCGCCTGGCAGGCGTCGAGGAAGTTGTCGCGTTCCAGCGCTACGACGACCACGAGCGTCGCATCAGAGAGCTCGTCGACATCGCGGCCGACGTGCACGCGGCGGACAATACCGACCTAGCGGCGGAGATACTGTGGCGCGCCGCGTCACGCTGCTTCTTCCAGGACGCCTGCGATGAATCACGCAAAGCCATTGCCGCCCAACTGGATACCCTCGACCTGCCCGCACACGACCCCCGCGTACTGGCCATCGGCGCCTACAGCATGCCATGGGAACGCGGCAGTGAGGTTCTCGATCACATCGCGCGACTCGATCCCGATCGCACCGACGCGGACGCCATGCGTTACCTCGGCTACGCCGCGCTCTTCCTCGGTGATTTCCGCCGCGGCTCGGCGTACATCGACAACGCCGCCGGAATCGGCCGCAGCCAGGGAAGACTCGGTCTGCTCTCGGGCATTCTCGGTGCCGGCAACTGGAGCCGCATCTGGCTCGGCGAATGGGACAAGGTCCGCGCCGAAACCGAGGAGTCCCGCGCGTTCGCCGAGGAGACCGGCGAGGAGTTCTATCTCGTTGCCGGGCGTACGAATCTGGCCATGATCGCCGCGTTACGTGGCGAATCCGAACTAGCGGCCGATCATCTGCGCGCGATCGGCGCCAGCCCGCTGGCCACCGGGATGCGGTGCATCCAAGTCGCCGCTCAGCAGACCCGCGGCATGCTCCTGCTCCTGGACGGACGGGCCGAGGATGCGTTCGCGGCCCTGACCCGTGTCTACGATCCGACCGACCCGGTAAGCCACCCCATGCGACGCTGGTGGATCGCCCCCGAACTCGCTGACGCCGCCGTTGCCTGCGAAAACGCCGATACCGCAAGGCAGTTGTTAGCCGATCTGCCGGACCTGGCGAAGCGGCTACCCGCCCCGATGCTGCTCGTCGTCGACCAATACAGCCGCGCGGTACTCGCCGACGACGCCGACTCCGACTCCGCCTATACCGCCGCGCTCAACGGCCATGTCGGCGCGTGGCCGCTCTACCGCGCACGACTGCAACTCCATCACGGACGACGCTTGCGCCGCCTACGCCGTACCTCGGAAGCCCGCGAACCACTGCGCGCGGCCCGCGACACCTTCGACGCCCTCGGAGCCGACCCCTGGGCGCAGGCCGCCCGCAACGAACTGCGCGCAGCGGGTGAAACCAGCAATCGCCGCGCCCCACGGCCCGCGACCAACTCACCTCCCAGGAACTCCAGATCGCCACCCTCGCCGCCACCGGCCTCACCAACCGTCAGATCGCGGAAAAGCTATACCTCTCGCACCGCACTGTCGGCTCCCACCTCTACCGCATCTACCCCCGCCTCGGCATCACCAGCCGAGTCGAGCTCGCCGGAGCCATCTCAGCGATCAGCTGATCCGATTGTGAACGGGAAAGCCCGAATTCGTACCGATCACCATCCGTGTGTTGTCGTTGGAGGTCAGTTTCACGCCGAGTTGTCGATTGCGGGTACGCGAGATCGGTCACCACGTGCTTTTTGCCACCGCCAGCCCGGTGTAACCGGCCCCGACGATGCAGTAACGGTGGGCCATTCCCACCTCTCAATGCTACAGTTTGTGTAGCTACATTGAATGTAGCATTTGGTGTCACGCTGGCAGATGTCAAGCAGCACCGAGCACAGAGAAGCGAACAGCCCCCGATGACCGACCGCAAGAACCGCCCCTACGCATCGCGAATGGCGCCCGAAGAACGCCGTGAACAACTTCTGGATGCGGTCTTGGACGTGATCGTCGAACAGGGCGTCCACAAGGTCTCCATCGACACCGTCGCCAAACGCGCCGGTGTCAGCCGCCCGGTCGTCTACAGCCAGTTCTCCGACTCCGACCAGCTCCTCCGTGCCAGCCTCGAACGAGAAGAAGCCGCGGTAGCGGCCCAGATGAGCGCCGTTGTCCCCCAAGCCCAGCCCACCGAGCGCGCGGACCGGGCGATGGTGCAGTCTCTCGACAACTTCCTGTCCGCGGTGCTGGCCGCGCCGCAACGGTGGCGCGCGGTGTTTCAACTCGCCGACTCGAGCACCCCGGCCTTCCGTCGCCGCGTCGAGCGCGGCCGCAACGCCCTGATCGCCGCGTTCACCACGTTCGTGCAGACCGCGACACCCGCTACCCAGCAGGGCTCAGTCGACGCCGAACTCACCGGTCGGCTGATGTCCGCCGTGTTCTGGGAAGCGGGACGCATCGTACTGGCCGAACCCGAAGCCTTTCCCCCGCAACGGATTCACGATTGCGCCCAAACCTTCATACCTGCCCTACCCGCCTTCCACGACCGGACGAGGACTTGATGAGCGACCTCTACCACAACATTTTGCGCGCCCACCGCTGGATCTATGAGACCACCGACGGCTTCCTCGGCCACCGCCTGCTCTTCGGCAACCCCACGCTGCTGCTGCGCACCACCGGTCGGCGCACCGGCCTACCGCGCACCACCGCGTTGACCTACGGGCGCGACGGCGAGAAGACCTATCTCGTGGTCGCCTCCAACGGTGGCTCCCCCAAACCCCCGGCATGGCTGGCCAACCTGAAAACCGAGCCACTGTGCACGATCCAGATCGGCCGTCGCCGCCATACCGCCACCGCCCGGCCCACTCTTGCCGACGATCCCGACTACGCACGACGCTGGACGATCGTCGACGAGGCCAACAAAGGCCGATACACCCAGTACCAGCAGAAAACGAGCCGACCGATTCCGATTGTCGAGCTTCGGATCAACTGATAGCCCCGATTCGCCATGCCCCGCATCACACGGAAGGTAGGTAGGCGAAATGCCGAACGACACAAGCGATCCCCCCGCGGTGAGACCTGTTCGACCAATGTCGGAGGGGTCTCGCTGCGCGGTCTCCTTCTGTCACAACACGTTCAGCGGGGCCATCGCCGAAAAGTGAACCTTGGTATCTGCGATTCAGCTGGCGCGGGGGCGCGTACATGATGATCGAGGCCGATGCCGACGAGGGCGCCGCGGCCCGCCATGGCCGAGACACCATGCGCCTACGCGAATCCGCCGGCACGGACCATCCGCGCGTAGAGGTCGTCGGCGCGCATCAACTCGTCGTGCGTCCCGACCGCCCGTACGCTGCCGTCGTCCATCACGACGATCCGATCGGCGTGCCGCACAGTCGACAAGCGGTGAGCAATCGTGACGACGGCGTGGGTGCGCGCCCGCGCGGCGATCGCTTCGACGATCGATGCCTCGGTCAGAGTGTCGATCTGCGACGTCGCTTCGTCGAGAAGCAGCACATCGGCGTCACCGAGCATCGCGCGTGCCATCGCGATCCGTTGCCGCTGCCCGCCCGAAAGGTCGGTGTCGCGAACGTGGGTGTCCAGACCTTTCGGCTGGGCCGCGACGACCGAGTCGAGCCGGAGAAGGCGAAGAACCTCGGCCACCTCGTCGTCGGTGGCACCGTGCCGCAGGAACCGCAGGTTGTCACTCAATGTGCCCGGCACCAAAGGGGATTCCTGCTCGACATAGGCGATACGCGCGCGAACTTCCGACATCGTCAGGTTCCGGTAGGCCACGCCGCCCACCGAGATGGTCCCGGTGTCGGGTTCGACGAATCGCAGGATCGTCGAGAACACCGTTGTCTTGCCCGCGCCGGACGGCCCCACGATGGCTGTGTGGCCGGTCGCCGGAATCCGCAGCGTCAATCCCGTCAATGCGTGCGGTGCATCAGGCGCATAGCGGACCGTGACGTCGTCGAAACGCAAGGCGGCGTCGGGCTCGGCGGTCGTCGCAAGCGCAGGCTCGTGCACCACGTCCGCTTCGGAGTGCAGCGTCTCCATCTCCCGGATACGCATGGCGGCCGCAATACCCGACTGCATGGCCGTGATGTGCGTGGTCAGTTCTTGGATCGGTCCCATCAACGTGAACGCGTACAGCAGGAACGCGATCAGCGTCGAGACGGTCAGCGAACCGTTGTCGACGCGCCAGGCGCCGATGGCCAGGATCGCGATGATGGCGCCCTGCACGCCGGTCCACGCGACGGTCCATGCCGTTGCCGAGACGCGCACCGACTCGATCGCGTGTGTCCGGGCGTTGCGTGCGTCGGCGCCGATCAACGTGGCGATGCGATGCTCGGCGCGTGCCGCCTTGACGGTGCGTACCGAACGCAGGCTGCCTTCCAGCACTCCGCCGAGGCGGCCGAGCGATTCCTGAGTTTGCGCGTCCGCCTTGGCAATTCGTGGCATGAGCGTTCCGAACAGCATGCCGACGACGACGATGGCCAGCACGGTGACGCCGAGGAGCATCATGTCGAGCACACCCATGAGGATCACGGTGCCCACCGTCAGGAAGGTGGCGTTGATGATGCCGATCACCGCTGACGACGCGGCCTCCTTCAGCAGCAAGGTGTCTGCCGTGACGCGCGTGACCAACTCACCGGTCGGACGCGCCTGCACCGACGGAACCGTCGCGCCGAGCAGTCGTCGAACGAGCGTCGTGCGTGCGTCGAAGACGATGTTCTCGGCGACGGTCCCGAGCAGGATCCAGTAACCCCACCCGAGTGCGGCGCCGATGACGAGCAGCACCAACAGAGCACCGGTCGGGCCCATGATCGACGCGCCCGTGCCGAGTGCGTCGAGGATCGACTTGGTCACCATCGGCGTCGCCATCACCGTCGCGGAACTGCCGAGGGCGAGCACGAGACCGATCAGCAGGGTGCGTGTGTGCGGTCGGGCATAGCCGATCAGGACACGCAGGTTCGACATGGTCATCGGCGGAGCGGTTTGGGTGGGAGGCGCGATCGTCGTCACCCCATCAATGGAACAGCATTGTTCCATTTTAGTAAAGCGAATATCCAGGGTGGAACTCGTTTATGCTGCACCCGTGGATGTCGAACAGACCGGTGCCCGCGAACGCACCCGTCGCGCGATTCTCGATGCGGCAGTGGCGACGTTCGCGAAATCACCCAACGCGTCGCTGACGGAGGTCGCCGAGAAGGCGCGCGTCGGGCGGACGACGCTGCACCGCTACTTTCCCGAACGATCCGACCTGATCACTGCCGTCGGGCGGCTCACCGAGCAGGCCGTGGCCGACGCTTCGAAGCGTGCGCGCCTAGCTGACGGGACAGGGCTCGACGCGGTCCTGCGGCTGTGTCAGGAGTACTTCGAACTCAGCGATGTCCTCACTGTCATGTTCTTCACGTCAGGGGTGTACGACGAGACCACGTCGTGCCTGTCCGACGACGTCGCGATCGCGGCGGTAGAACGGGGGCGCGACGACAGCTCTATCGACGCAGCGCTCGACGCCTCGTGGATCCTGAACATGATGTGGGCGCTGCTGTATGCCGCCGTCGACCACGTCAACCGTGGGTCGGCCAGCCGCATGCATGCGCAGACACAGGCGCTGACGAGTCTGCGCAAAGCGATCCGCTCGCCCGGGTGACCGATATCTGGGCCACGTGCCGCGGCTCGACCCGCCCGAACACCCCAGTCACTCGTCCGAATTTCGGGGTCACCGGGGCATAGAATCGACTATTCGGTCGATCCACATTTCGGAGACGGTAACCAGGAAGGTGACCAATGTCCGTTTCTCGGAACGTTCTGGTGTTCGTCTGCACAGTGGGTCTGCTGGCGGCGGCCTGTTCATCGAACGAGACTGCGCAGGATTCCCGATCGACCTCGAGCGCGCCCTCGACGTTCACGAGCGAAGACCCGGTGCGGGCCGAGGCCATCATGAAGATCGTCGACGACTACATGGCGCAGGCGCACCTGAAGTCGGTGATCGTGCGCGTGACGGTCGACGGGAAAGAGATCGTCACCGCAGCCAGGGGCGAGTCCATGACGGGTGTGCCAGCCACCACCGCGATGCATTTCCGCAACGGTGCCGTCGCGATCTCCTACGTGTCGACCTTGCTGTTGATCCTGGCCGACGAGCGGAAACTGAGCCTCGACGACAAGCTCTCGAAATACCTGCCCGCCATTCCCAATGCGGACCGGGTGAATCTGCGCCAACTGGCCCAGATGACCTCGGGCTTTCACGATTTCGTGCTCGGTAACACGAAATTCGCGGAGATCGCTTACGCGGATCCGTACAAGGCGTGGACCACCCAGGAACAACTCGCTCTCGCGATCGACGACCCCCTGTGGTTCGAGCCCGGAACCAACTGGGCCTACGCGCACACCAACTATGTACTCCTCGGCCTGGTGCTGGGGAAGGTCACGGGTAAGTCGCTCGCGGATGCCCTGCAGGAGAAGGTTCTCGGCCCGCTCGACCTCAAGAACACCGAGCCGAACCTCACGCCCTACATCCCCGAGCCGGTCCTGCACTCCTTCACCTCGGAACGCCGCGAGTTCTTCGAATTGGCGCCCGACGTTCCGTTCTACGAGGAATCGACCTACTGGAATCCCTCGTGGACGCTCAGCCATGGTGCTGTTCAGACGAGCGACATCTACGACCTGGAACGAAGTGCCGTCGCCATCGGCAGCGGCGAATTGCTGTCCGGGGAGTCGTACCGGGCGATGACGACGACGGACCTACGAGGAAAGACGACAGCAGTCCCCGGTTGCGTCAACTGCCGGCCGCTCGACGATTTCCAGACCTATGGTCTCGGTCTGTGGCTCACCGGCGACTGGTCCTACCAGAACCCACTGTTCTACGGCGGTGCCGCGGTCAACGCCTACCTGCCGTCGGGGAAGATCGCGATCGCGGTTGCTGTCACCTACCAGCCCCAAGCGTTCAGCGCGTCGGGCGGCTACTCGAATGGCGGTGACGCGCTGTTCCGCAAGATCGGCGCGTACCTCGCCCCGGACGACGCCCCGCCGGTCAAGAAGGATGTTCCGTCGCAGGGCGGGTCGTAGATGGCCGACTGGGACGGCGCGGGCTACGCCCACATCAGTGGACTCCAGCGCGCGATGGCGACGGACGCTGTGGAGTCCGTCTCGCTCGCGGGTGCCGAGCACGTCCTCGACGTGGGTTGTGGCGACGGCTATGTGACACGCCTGATCGCGGCGCGGTTGCCCGCTGGTTCCGTGCTCGGCATCGACCCGTCGCCGCGGATGATCGAGGCTGCCCGTACGGCCGACGACCAGCTCACGAATATCGACTTCGGAGTCGGCGATGTCACGACGATGACCTTCCCCCGCGACTTCGACCTCGTTGTCTCGTTCAACGCACTGCACTGGGTGCTCGACCAGGAGACGGCCTACCGGCACATCGCAGCGGCACTCGAACCCAGCGGACGGGTGCTCGTGCAGTATGTCTGCGGCGGACCTCGCCCGAGCATCGAGAACGTCGCGATGGCGGTCACCGCCGATGTGCGCTGGTCGACAGCGTTCGCCGGGTTCGTGCGCCCCTACGTGCATATCGACCCCGGCGCGCTGCCCGCGATCGCGGCGAGTGCCGACCTCGAGGTCACCGCGCACTCCGTGACCGACCGGGAATGGGACTTCGGCTCACGCGAGGCCTTCGCCCGGTGGTGCACGGTCGGGTTCGCGGACTGGACAGCCCGCATTCCCGCCGCCGACATCCCCGTCTTCGTGGACGAGGTCGTCGACCGCTACGAAGCCGTCGTCGGCCGGCCAGGACTGTTCCGATTCCAGCAGTTACGGGCCGAACTGTCGCGGCGGACCCCCTTCCTGGAACCCAGGTAGAGAACTACTCAGTCCTTCGAGGGCGAGTCACTGGGTGCAGAGCCCCTCGGAGCGGTTCCTCGAAGCTGACAGGATGGACACGCGTGCCGCACCCCCGGCATCACGCCCGGTCCGAGCCACTGCGTTGTTCGTCGATGCGCCGGCGCTGGCGGGCCCCGTACGTTGCCTCCTTGACCGCAGTGTCGTCCTCGAGACCGGACCCGAGCGCTCCACCGATGGTCGCGATAGACGCCAGCAGCCAAGCAAGGGTGAGGTAATCGGAGAGGTTCACCCTGTGACCCAGAACGGAGGACAGAAGTTCTGGTGAAAGAGCCAGGCCCGCGGTGAACAGCAGCAGGCAGAACAGTGCCACATGCAGGACGCCGACGCCGACGCCCAGAGTGATCACGGTCGCCAGGTTGTACAACACTGATCGATCGCGTTCGGCCGCCGACTGCGGTCGCTCCCAGAGTTCGTGGTCGAGGATCAGCCACAGAATCATCGCCACGACCGATAGGACCGTTGCTGCGCTCATCCGCCATGGGCCCATCGTGTCGGCGAACATCCAAATCGTGTCGGTGGCCAGTGCGATCGCTCCGGTGGCGAACGCACCGACGAGTACCTTCGAGAGTCCAGTGACCAGTCGCCACGGCCGGTTGGCCCGCACCATCCCCGACACCAGGCGCAATCGCCGCAGTCCCGGGGGTGTGAAGTACCGGATGCCACTCGCGATCGGCGCAGACGGAAACCGTCGCGCCGCCCCGGGCGGCGCGAGTTCCGGGTCACCGAGCATGTGAGAGATCGCGAGTTCGGTGACAGTGCGGACGCGTCGCTCGATCCGGAAGCCACCCACCCCAGGCACGGAGATGAGCGCGAATCGGTGGTCGGCACTGACATCGGCCACCACCGGAAGCGTGTCCTCACGGCGCGGCAGATCGGTGAGGTACACGACGAGGTCTTCGGATTCCGCAGCCGCATCGACCGCGTCGATCACCTCGGCGAAATCCGTTCCCTCGGCGAGAAGGTAGGGCTCGAGGCGCACATACGTCGACCACCGGCGATCGAGCCTGTCGCGGCCTTGCAGACGTCCCGGCAGGCACTCCGCGAGGCGTTCCGCGACATCGGCCGGCTTGCCCGGATCCGCGATCAACAACACCGAGACCCGGTCACCAGCCGCACCGGCTCTCCCGAGCTCGTTCGCGTCCACCGCCCTCGCATACCCGCTCGAGCTGGGCACAAACTCCAGACAGCAAGAGCGAACGACGTAAGTAACTGCTTCGCGTGACGCTGCCTTGGTCATGCGGCCACCCGCAGAAAGGGACGTCACACTGCAACGGACCTAGTCCGGACCGCCGTCCATCCGCGCGAGATCACAGCCACCCCAGCACTACGGCTGACCAAATTTCCGCGGGTCATCGATCACCGACAGTCGTCGCCACGGCGAACATGACGCCCGACCCGACGGCCTATCGGAGGAGAACCGGAAACTCGGTTGGGAGACAGAACCTAGCCGCCGAAGGTTCCACCGTCCGGTGCGCGCGTTCAATGCGCCAATCGGGCGGCCATCGTGGTCAGGTTGTCGGCAAAGGTCAGCACGAATTCGACGCACAGGTTGATCAGTTCGTCGCGGCTGATGTCCATACCTCCGTCGAGCCAGGCCAGGACCAATTCGGCGGCGCCGCCGGTGATCATCAGAGAGACCGCACGGACCAGGGTTTCACTGCCTGCCGGCGGGTCCAGCAGTGCGCGTTCCTGTTCGGCGACGACGTCGGCGATAGTGCGCATGGCGGCGGCGCGGCGGCGCATCAGGATTTCGCTGCCGTGCGCCTCGGCGAAAGCAATTCGGGCGCGGCGGGGGTCGTCGACGACGGATTTGAGGATGGCGGTGACGGCTGCCCGCGTTTTGGCTGCGATGTCATCCGGTGCGGCGGTGAGTGCGTCCAGTGAGCTGCGGATCGCGGTTTCGATGATCTCGTCGTGGACGGCGGCGGCGAGTGCGTCGAGGTCGTCGAAGCTCTCGTAGAAGAACCGCGGACCGACCTTGGCCTGTTCGCAGACTCCGCGCACGGTGGTCGCAGCCCAGCCCTGGGTGCCGATGATGTCGAGGGCAGCGTCCATCAGCCGCTGGCGGCGTTCGTCGCGTCGCTGTTCGGCCGAGGTGCCGCGATAGATGCCGGTCGCTGCCCGTGTCACAGCCCTCAGTATGCCGCATCAGAAACAGGAATCAATCGTTTACGGAAACGACTGATTCCTGTATGTTCCAAGTCACACCACATCGCAACGGTGCGAGAGGACAACGAACATGATGTCGACCCTGGGCCGACGGGCCAAATCCGCCGTATCCGCTCTTGCCGAGCGATATCCTTCGCAGACCCGCACGCTGGCAGACCCGCTGCCCGGCAGCGGATTACGTCCGATCATGGGCGATTACGGTGTCCCGCTCATCGGGCACGCAATACCCGCGATGAGCGACAGTCTCGATTTCGCCCGCCGCCGTTTCGACAAGTATGGGCCGGTGCACTGGGCCGGACTGGTCGGGCGACGCGTTGTCATGGTCTCCGGACCGGAGGCCACCGAAGAGGTACTCGCCGACCGCGACAAGGTGTTTTCCGCGCAGCGCGGCTACACCTTCTTCATCGGCCCGTTCTTCCACGGCGGCATCCTGCTGCGCGACTTCGAGGAACACCGCTACCACCGTCGGATTCTGCAGCAGGCCTTCACCCGGCCGCGTTTGGTCGGCTATCTCGATATCACCAGCCCGGCCATCGAGCGCGGTATGCGCGACTGGACACCGAATCGCGATTTCCAGCTCTATCCGGCGGCCAAACGCCTGCTGCTCGGCTTGTCCTCGGAAGTGTTCATGGGGGCGAATCTCGGGTCGGAGGCCGCCGGGCTGGAGCGGGCGTTCATCGATGCGGTGCGTGGCGGCCAGGCGCTGGTGCGCACGAATCTGCCCGGCGGTCTGTGGGCACGCGGACTGCGCGGGCGCGCAGTGCTGGAAGACCACTGTCGTCGCGAGCTGCCTGCCAAACGCGCGGGAAATGGCGAGGATCTGTTCAGCGTGTTGTGCCGCACCGCATCCGACGAGGGCCATACATTCACCGACCAGGATATCGTCGACCATCTGATCTTCGTCCTGCTCGGCGCGCACGACACCAGCACGATCGCGGTGTCGATGATGGGGTACCAGCTCGGGTTGCATCCCGAATGGCAGGACCGGCTGCGCGCCGAATCGCAGGCGCTGGGCAAGGAGTCACTCGACTATGCCGATCTGGACCGGCTGCCGACCCTGGATCTGGTCTTCAAAGAGATTCTGCGGATGTACTCCCCTGTCGGGCAGCAGATCCGCGAAACCGTGCGGGATACCGCGATTCAGGGTCAGTTCGTCCCCGCTGACACCTTGGTGATGATCGGCTCGTACTCGGCCATGCGTCAGGCCCGCTGGTGGAACGACCCCGACGTGTTCGATCCCGAACGGTTCACGGCCGAACGGCACGAGGACAAGGCCCACCGCTATACCTGGGCCCCTTTCGGTGGTGGCGCACACAAATGCATCGGACTCTATTTCGGCGGCATGACAGTCAAGGCGATCATGCACCGCATGCTGTTGCACTACCGCTGGACCGTGCCCGCCGACTACACGCCGCCGATGGGCTGGGCGACCGGCCCGGTCCCCCTCGATGGCCTACCCATCCGACTCGAACACCTCGGCGCCTCGGTGTCCGCATGAAGATCGCCGCCGACCGCACCCGTTGCGAGGGCCACGGCATGTGCGAAGCATTGCTGCCCGACATATTCCGGGTCGACGACGAAGGCAACGTGACGGTGCTGACGGACCAGGTTGCCGAAGCCGAACTCGACGACGTGCGGCTGGCGGTCGACAGCTGCCCGGTGGAGGCTCTGCGCCTGTTCGACTGAAGCACACTAGCGCCGGAGGTCGGTTTCTTCGGGCGTGATTTCGGCCATGCCGCCTTCACCTATTGCTGTGCAGGCAAATTCAACTGTCCCCGTCGGCGCTGCACGAGACGACGGACGCACTGTGGTCGCGCGCGGGGTGAATGAACACCGCGACAACATCGTTCGCAGAGCCGCAGCCGTGCGAGCTCGAAAGCTACTCAGAGTCAACATGATTCAGTTCTTCGAATGCTGACCGAAGGGGTACGACCGCGGATATTCTCGACAGATGGATACCCCGGTTGCCGTCCAGCGCCCGCCAGTAGCTGTGTTCCGGACGGTGCCCGACGGGGGAACCGTCGCGTGCCTGAGCGCTGTGGTCCGGTCCGCGGCGACGCGGGCCGCGGCCGTGCTGGCACAGGTACCGACCCACTCCGGTCCAGTCGAGCGCACCGCAGCGTTGCGGCAGGGGGTCGCCGCTGTCGGCGAGCTGGTCGAGGCTCTGACCTCGCAGGCCCCGCCGATCGTTGGTGAGGATCTGCCCGCGGAGTCGGTGAGCCAGTCGTTCTTCCGGGTCCGTGAGGTGGAGTTGTCCGATCAACAGGCGGCGCTGCACGGTGTTCTGGTCATCCATCGCGGTGTGGCGGACCTGTGCAGGGCCCCGCTGTCGGGTGCGGACTTGGCGGTGGAAGTCGCGGGGATGCGGCAGGCTGTGCTCGACCTGACCGGCGCCACGGAGACCGACGAGGCGACCGAGCAGTTCCCCGTTCCCGCTGTGGCTGAGAACATTTCGTTGGAGAGCGAGTGGACGGCGCGGTGGCTCGTCGGGCACCAGGTCCACGTCCTGTTCAATATCTGCGCGGCGGTCGCGGTGACCGATGCCGCCCGCCATCTCCGCCACGGCGCGGCCGACGCCGCACTGGAGCGGCTCGAACACGCGACCACGTATGTGCGTGGCTTCCCAGCGGCGATGATCCACGCCAGCACGATCCCGGTGGACTACTACATGGCCGCGGTTCGCCCCAGCATGCAGCCCCCGGAGGTGTCGACCCCGTTGAGTGGCCGACAGCATCGCGGCTACAAGACTTTCCGCAGCGCGATGAAGGATCTACTCACCGTGGTTCCGGATTCCTACGATGCGCTCGCCGCCCGCGATCCCGAGCTCGCCGCCGCCCGTGATGCCCTGCTCGAAGCCGACCTCGTCGACAGCGAACGTCACGTCACGCTCGCCTATTCGATGGTGCGCCTTCGCCGTTCCATCGCGCAGTTGCCCACCGGCCCGGACAACGCCGTCGGCGAGCTCCGGCTGATGCGCCATCGGCGGGCCGCCCAGTACGCACCGCTGATCCGGTTCGGCGATCACTACATCGCCAACGCCGTGTCAGCCCTGCGGAATGGCTGAGCGGACGAACAGTTGCCCTGCTACCGAACGGAGAGCGTCGATGCATGAAATCGCGGAGACCGTCGATATCGCAGACCTGGAGTTGCCCCCGACGGAGACCACGGAGATCGACCACCTCGCTCAGGCACTGTGCGGGGGCGAGCAGGACCGGGTGGACGACCCAACCTGGGTCGCGCGCGCCCGGGACTCCTGGGATGCGCTACCGCTGTCGCTGCGGCGCGGCGTTCGGCAGTTCCGGCGACACTCCGGACTGCGCGGATCGTTGATCATCCACGGCCTGCCGGTCGACGAGATGAGACTGCCCGACACTCCTTCGACAGCGGATTCCGTGCAGCGTGCGGCAGTCGTCTCCGCTGCCGTCCTCACCATGATCGCCTGCGGGCTCGGCGACCCGACCGCGTATCTGGCTGAAAAGTCCGGCGCACTCGTCCAAGACGTCGTACCCGTGCGGGGCAGGGAATCCTTCTCCGGAAACGCCGGTTCGGTGTTGCTGACCTTCCACAACGAGAACGCCTTCCACCTGCACGAACCCGACTACGTGCTGCTGCTGTGCCTCCGCGGCGACCACGACCGGATCGCGGGTCTGCGGACCGCTTGTCTGCGTCAAGCGCTGCCCTTGCTCAGCCGAGCGGCCCGGGAAACGCTGTTCGCACCAGAATTCATCACCGCGCCGCCACCGTCGTTCCCCACCGACAACGCCGTGCGCCCACCGCAACCACTGTTATCGGGTGCGGTCGACGATCCCGACATCAGGATGGCCACGATCGCGACCACCGCGCTGACGCCGCGCGCCGAGGCAGCGCTGACCGAATTCGGCCGAGCTTGCGATTCTGTCGCCCGCACCACGGTGCTCACCCCGGGCGACCTGGCCATCATCGACAATCGGGTCACCGTCCACGGCCGCACCGCCTTCCGACCTCGCTACGACGGCACGGACCGCTGGGTACAACGCACATTCGCCGTCGCCGACTTGCGCCGTTCCCGTGACCACCGACCAGACGACGGGTACGTCCTCACCCGATGATCCGGGATCCCCGCGGGTCACCGCCGCCGTCTGGCACGACCCGAGGGCTCATCCCCGCCCACACGGGGAGCACGGCCGAGCGTCAGTGTGGCCCACGCTTGTTCTGCACTGTTCAGCTGCGCGGGCCGTAAGCATCGACGTTGCGATGATTGCTGTAGTCGATGCGGCCGGGGAGTGCCATGATCAGGTCCTTCTTCAACTCGACCCGGCGTTTAGGTGCGCGGACGACGCGAGTTCCGTTGACGAGGTCGTGGATTGCGCGACGCCCATTGGCCGGAACTGCTGCCAACACGATGCTGACGAGGAAGGAGAGCAAGGCCGCGATCGCCAGGATGTTCAGGATGGCGGAGTCTGGGTTGCCACCGGAGACGGACATGAAGAAAAATGGCGCGAAAATGATCAGCATCCGAATTGCCGCGCTGTGAGGCTCGAGGCGTGGACGCGCCCACGGGTCAGCGGGGACAACGCGAATACCGAGCAGACCCTTGCCGATCGTCTGGCCGTCGCGGCGTAGCAGCATGAAGACTTCGAGTCCGATGTAGGCAGCAAAATAGCAGGCCCAGGCACTGACCGTCAGTACGGCGTCCTTTGTTCGCGGCCAAGTGCTGCAACCGCCACGATGTCAAGGAGTGCCGTCGGAATGCAAAGGATGAAAGTTAGTGCCAGGCAGACGGCGAGGTCGACAAGGCGCGCCGCCAGTCGGCGCCAAAACGGTGCACTCTCGTACGACATCCACCCTCATCACTGATCTCAATCATCTTGGCTACCAGACACTTTGGGCAAACAGGAGAATCACGGTAGCAGAGCCTCGGTTCCCAAACGCGAGTACTGGCGGGTAGCCAACCGCTCGGCATGTCTGACCACGATGCCTGCGCGTAGGGTTCAAGCGAGTCATTTCTCGGATCGGGGCACGCCCGTGAACAGGCAGTTCCCGCCGCAGTCGCCGAGGACGCGCTCCCGTCCGAGGCCGACACCGGCAACAGCTTCGACTGGATCCTTCCCATGAGCATGCTCGACACCAGCGGCAACGAGGGTTGTGCACGCCGACACCACCATGCGCGTCCCCGCCCAACCCATCCCGGTCCTAGCCGGACCGTGGTGAACCGAAGGGATTTCTGTCCATGACCGTCGTGAAAGTGCAACGCAGCATCGACGCCCCGATCGAAGTGGTGTTCGACGCCTACACCGACCATGCGGCGCTGGCGCTGGTGCCCGGCATCGTGTCTGCCGCCGTGGTCCGGCCCGGCGACACCGAACCGAACGGGCTCGGCGCCATCCGCGAGGTGAACGCCGGCTGTCGCGCACATGGGATGCCAAGCACCATCGGCAACACCGGTTGTGAACGGTCCATCGGCGATTTCTCGTCCACGCACAGTACAACGGCCCTCTCACGCGGATTGTGCTCCAGGCCGAACCACATCCACAGACAGCCGGCTCAGATTGATTCAGCTGTGCGGGTGCCGATACGGGTAGCAGAGACGGCCCCGACGTCGAGTTCGACGCCCTTGGCTCTGACGCTTCCAGCAAGGAAGGTCGGCGTGGCGGCTGGTCGCTCGGCGTCGGTGATGACGAACGCAAGCGTGGAATCGGCCTGCTCGACAGTTCCGGTGTACACCAGTTCGCCGTCAGTGCGCACCACGTTGATGCGCACACCGCCCCCGGACGGTCGGGGTCGGGTGAGAATGAGGTACTGCGGTGATGCGCGCGATTTGGCGGTGCGCTGAGGGTTCCACCGCCCCATGATGGCGACGATCCACGCGCGCTCGAAGAGACGGCCGAACGTCGCCATCGAACTGCCGATCTCGCGGTTGACGAATACGGTCCATTCCGCACGTCCGCATGTGAGTGCGTAGCTCTGGTCGTCGAACTGGATTCCGTAGTTCGACCCACTCAGCAGGTCGCGATCCTTCGCGGTCTCTCCGGCGGTCTTGACATGGAGCGTGGGCGTGACGGTTCGGTCAATCTCACCGGGCTGACGCCGGACGCCTTCGACTTCGGGCATGAACGGCCCATCGAGTCCGTAGCGGTGGGCGATTAGCGCCCGGGTGAGCGTCAACTGCTGCTGTCCGGCCCGGGCCGCGGGTTCGATGAGATCGAGCACCCCCAGCACGGATCGGCTGGCGAACATGCCGAGCCCTGCGAGTACTGCCTGCTCCACCAGAGGATCCTGATCACGGATCTGGAGAACAAGCGCATCCTCTGCTTCGGGTGTGGCGATGAGGCCGAGTTCGCGTGCTGCGGTGACACGTTCGGTGTTCGATGCTCCGGATTCGCCGACGATTCGGCCGAGGATCGGCACCGACACCTCGGGGCGCGCACCGGCCGCGAGCGCTTGAATGGCGCGATATCGGCTTACCGGCTCGTCGAATGAGCGGCTGCGTGTAGCGACCGCGACGAGCATCTCGACATCTGTGGGCGAGAGATGTCCGACCGACGGTCGCGAGTTGCGGCCGGGAGTGATGAGATCGCGCATTCTCGGTGTAAGGCGTGGCTGACCAGGCCCGTTGTTGTTCGTTCCCATCATCTCTCCTAGCAGGGCGGATCGACCGAGCAATGCGAGCGCATAGTTGTTCCCTGGTCGTTGGTGAGGTCGGTGCTGTTGATGCCGATTTCGTCGATCCCATCGGGAGGATTGATGTCGACGCCCATCAGGTTGGTTGTTACTGTCCCGGTAGGAAGGCCGAGGTAGTGGCCGACTTCGTGGGCTAGGACGATACCTGTCCAACGGCGTGAGTTGGAGACTTCGAGAACAGCGCCGGACATCGTATTAGCGGCATTTTTGTCGCACGGCCCGCCCACCGCTGAAAAGCCTCCCGCGTTCCCGATCGACTGCACGACGAACACATCGATACCTCCGTCTGGACCCGAAAAGTCGTCGGTGAGATTGTCTGCCTCCGCACCATCCGCGGGATTGAGGTAAGCGTTTGTAGCCTGGCTGGCTGGGATGCGCAGCCATTTGATCTGGCGGATGCCCAGGTCGACTTGGGCGTACACGTCGCGGGCAACCTGGAGGGCGTACTGCATCTCGGTAACGTTGCTCTCGGTCACGAAACCTGAAAAGTCGTTCTCGTGACCGACTAGGAACACGAAGAGATCGATCGCTTCGCCAGAGATCGTCTCGAGGTGGCGCCTCAGCGACCGGGTGGTCGGTTGGCCGGAACCGGGAAACGAGTCGGTGGGCCCGAGCGGACCGAAGACCGACCCATCGGTGAAACGGAAAATGTATCCATACACGTCAGTATCTATGGATATGTCACCGGACTTGCCGAGGCAAGTAGTTGCGATATCGCGCACGCTGAGGGTAGCCATCTTGCGCCTACTGATGTGTCAACAGCACAGGGATCAGCCCGGTTCCGCCCAAGAGGGGCGCCAGGGCTTTGCCGAGGATTGCCCCGACCGCCGCGGCGGGGTCATCGACACGCATCGCATGACCGACGGTTGGCGAGGTAGTGAGCAGATCGCCGGCCGCGATGGCACCGTGTCCGGCGTCCGCCTGGCAATACACCCGACCCACGAGTGCCACCGGCACGCGGCGCTCGCCCGGGCGAGCGCCGAGCCGAAGCCCGGCCCGCCAGCCTCCTGCGCCGGAGGCCACGCCGATAACCCGCCGGTCGAGCGCCTCAGTGGCCGGGGCAACCTCGTCTGGCCCGACGGAAACCAGCACCGAACCGGGCTCGACCGGGGTTGCGGTTTCGAAGTCCTCTGCCAGATCGGCCCCCATCAGGCTTATGTCACCGCTGTTTCCGTCGAGGTGAATACGCCGAACCCCATCGCGATCATTGACAACAATGTCGCCGTCCCTCGCCCCCAGGCCGGGCACGGTGGGGCCGACGGCGAGGGTGGCGCTGCCGCCATCAAAGGTGAGTACCTTCTCCCCCGTGCCGTCAACGACGGTGATGTTGCCCTCGCTTTCGATCGCTCCTACGGTCAGGGCCGCGCCGCCGTCGCTGCTGCTCGAAAGAGTGATTGCCTGCCGGTCATTTCTGTCGATGATATCGATTCGCCCCGGCGCGAGCTTCGCCCCAACTCTCATTACAGTGGTCCCGAAGGTCAAGGCCTGGGACACGCTGAGTTGGAAGATCTGCGCCAGCCCGCCGAAGAGTCTCCTGCTGAGCCGCACGTCCCCGGCGATCTGGATGTCGCCTGAGATCTGGATGTTGCCGGCGCTGTCGAGCATGAGGTCGTCTCGATCTTGGTTTTCGTTCCTGATCGCGAAGCGGGCGCCTCCGGCCGCATCGGCATCGTTCGTCGCGCGCAGGCTGTAGTGCTGGGTACCGTTTCCCCGCGACCGAATCGACAACTTCGGGCTGCCGTTCCGCTCGAGCCGCACGTTCCCCGGGATCTGGATGTTGCCGGCGCTGTCGAGTACGAGGTCGTCTCGATCTTGGCCCTCATTCCTGATCGCGAAGCGGGCACCTCCGGCCGCATCGGCATCGTTCGTCGCGCGCAGGCTGTAGTGCTGGGAACCGCTTCCCCGCGACCGAATCGACAACTTCGGGCTGCCGTTCCGCTCGAGCCGCACGTTCCCGGCAACCTGTAGTAGCTCTGCTGGTGACGAGGTTCCGATACCGACTGCTGTCGATGAGAGCGCCAGTACGCTGCTATTTCCACCCTGATCCTCAACCGTCTGGGCGACCGTATTCAACGCCTGATCGATCCGTAGATTCACCATTCTGACCACTTCCCTACCAGTGCGAGGCTCGAATAGAATTCTGATGACGAAATCAATCAAACGCACGAGTAGTCGGCTACCTGTTTTCACCGGTCACGTCCATGACTCACACTCGGCAATCAACTGTCCGTCGGCCAAACCAGTGGCAAGATCTGCCGCATAAACGATCTCTCTCTACCAGCCGATCAGCAGCGCAATACAGGTTCTTCTCAACTAGATGAACCTTGGGCACCCGCACCGACTGCCACCGGTTGCCGGTGTTGAACCTCGTCTCAAAGGACCCGCATTCCGCGAACTCTGCGCAGCGTCGGAAACCGTGTCCGGAACCGAGTTGTCTTGACTCGGACTCGTCGGTCCGGCGGGCTTCACTGGAGTCGACGGCGGGAATGGTGGAACCGATTGGGGTCGTCGTCCATGGCCGCAGGCGAACCTTCCGCCGTCCGGCAATCGTTAGCAAAAGTTCAGTTCGCGATAGGTGCCGAATCGCTACGTGGACGATATTCGAGGGCGCTACCGTTATTCGCAGTGCCGATCCATCCAGATCTCATCGTGGCGAGTGGAGTATGGCCGTGATCCGTGCAGGCGTATTCATCGGTGTGGACCGAACAGGGAATCTGCATGAACTCAGTGACGCGGCATCCGGCGCCGCGAGCATGCACGCTTGGGCGCTCGGGCAGGGCATGAAGGACAACGTCACCGCGAAGCTCATCACGGATGCAAACAATCGGACAGTGACGCCGGACGAGATCTTCACTGCGATCGACGAAATTATCGGGGGGCCGGGGGTCGACCAGCTAATCGTGTACTACGCAGGTCACGGCGTGAATATAAATCGAAACGAGCACTGGCTTCTTTCGGAAGCGCCGAGGAGATCGAACGCGGCCGTCGACGTCACCATCAGCGTCGAACTTGCGCGCTTCTGTGGGATCCCCCACGTGGTCGTCATCTCGGACGCATGTCGAGTTGCGGCAGAGGGCATTCAGGCGCAAGCGGTTCGCGGGGACAGCATCTTTCCGAATGAGGGTGCGGCAGTGCTGTCCAACCCGGTAGACCAGTTCTTCGCCTGTCTGCGGGGCAGTGCCGCCACGGAGTTGCGTGATCCGACGAAGACCGCGCGGAACTACACCGCTGTGTATACCCGGGCGCTCATCGACGCCTTGCACGGATCCCGTTCGGACATCCTCGAGCGGCTCAGCGGGAACGGCGATGATGCGCGCTATCTCAAAGTTCGGGCTCTGAAGCGCTTTCTCGAGGCGGAGATTCCGCAGCGTGTCCGAGCGCTGGGGCTCGAGCGGATGGTGAACCAGAATCCGGATGCCATCATCACCTCCGAGAACGCCTGGCTGGCCCGGATCGACGGCGTGCCACAGGTGGCCCGCGACGATCCGAGTCCGCTCGAAGCGACCGGGCGGATTCGCCGGGCGCCACCGACCTTCCGCGAGACCGTGGTGGACTTGACACGTGCCGCGCTTGAGGTAACCCCGGTCGATTGGGACGATACGGTGGCGCGTTCTCGTCGATCACCCGCCGTCAGTGCCGGATTCTCGGTCACGCTCGACGCCGTCGCACCGCGATTCGGTCCTGACCATTTCGAGACCGGCTGCGGCATAAAGATCCGAGGCGCCCGGATCCAAGGCGTTTTCGCTCCGACTGTGCAGGCTTCGCGATCGACGCAAGGCGACCTCGTGCGGGTGGAAGGTCTGCGGAGCGGCGGATGCAGCATCCTGGTGCGGTTCGAGAACGGTAGTGGCACAGTCATTCCCGCCATTGCCGGATTCATCGCGGCGTTGACCGTCGACAACGGCGAGCTTGTCGACGTCGCGTACGAGCCGTCGGCCAACTCATGGCGTTGGCAGGTGTACGCGGACCGGATGACGGAACTCCGCGCGCTGCGGGCGGTGGCCGCGGCCTCATCACAGCAAGGTCGCTACCAACTCGACCCGGCGGACGCGCCCACCGTGGCCAGACGTATGCAGTGGGGGAAGGGAATCGATCCAGCGCTGGCGCTTTACGCCGCGTACGCGTACTACGATCTCCAGGACATCGACCACATCCGCGAGATGTCGTCATTTCTGGCTCAGGACCTGAAGGTCCACTTGTTCGACCTCGAGCTACTCGGCCGCAATCTGGTGGACGGATCGGCGGAAGCTACGAATACTTTGCCTGCCGTCCCGATGTTCGCCCAGGGCTGGCCATTGCTACGAGCACACCGATTTCGACTCCATCCAGACCTCGACGGCCTCGACAATGATCTCGTGGACTCCGTGTGGTCGCTGTATCGGCCGGGCGGGGTGCGGAAACTTCACAACGCACTCTCAACCGGGGAGCTGAAATGACTCGACAATTGGTTCTGATCCACGGACGCGCCCAGGAACACAAGAATTCTGTGGCGCTGAAGGCAGAATGGCTCAACGCCCTCGCAACGGGCCTGGCGAAGAGCAATCTGAGTCTGCCGATCGACGAGGCAGATGTTCGGTTCCCGTACTACGGTGACACCCTCAACGACCTGGTTTCCGGCAGATCCGATCAGGAGGCCGCAGCTGTCGTCGTCCGTGGCCAGGACACCAATGACGACGAGCAGCGCTTCATCAGAGCAGTATTGGAGGAGATCCGGGTCCAGAACAACATTACACGCGACCAGTTGGCGGCGGTCACGGGTCAGGATGTCGTCGAGAAGGGCCCGCTCAACTGGGAATGGACGCAAGCGATCCTGCGGGCGGTCGACCGCAACGTGCCGCAGGGAAGCGGGGCGAGCATCGCGCTGTTCACTCTCGATGTGTATCAATATCTTCGGAACGCGGCGATCCGCGAGGCGATCGAGACCGGAATCGCTCAGGCGATGAAACCGGGAACCGAATCGGTCGTCGTGGCGCATTCGCTCGGCACCATCATCGGCTACAAGATGCTTCGGGCGGAGGGACACCTGCGGGATTGGAACGTTCCCCTCTTCGTGACCCTGGGGTCGCCGCTCGCCGTGACCGAGATCCGCAAGACGATCAAGAACTTCGCGACAACGCGGTGTCCGGAATGCGTCGGCCGGTGGCACAACGCGATGGACGACCGCGACGTGGTGGCGCTGTATCCACTGACACCGCAACACTTCCCGCTCAACCCGGAGGAACCGACGATCGAGAACAGAACCGACGTGAACAACCACACCACCAATCGGCACGGCATCACCGGATATCTCGATGACCGTGACGTCGCGAAGCTGATCCACGATGCGCTCGTCGGTTGATCCACGCCCGTCATGACCCCGGACTCTGCCGATGCCACGGCGGCGCGAGCGGGCTGCCAGCAGGTGCTTCGATTCCGCAGCACCGCTGACCTGGGCGCCCTCGACGCAGCCGTCGACTTGTTCGAGACGGCGGTCGCCCTGACCACCGACCGCACCAGGCGCAGCCGTCGCCTCGGACAGCTCGCAGAGGCGAAGCGATACCGCTACGAGGCGGGCGGCGCACCCGCCGATCTCGCCGATGCGATTGAATTCGCACGGGAGTCGATCGACACCGCTGACCTGAGTCGTCCCGGCTCGTCGGATTTGGTGCGCAATCTCGCGTATGTGTACCGCGTCGGTTTTGAGAGGACCGGCATTGTCGACCATCTGCTCGCCGCGAGAAATAGTGTCGAGCGAGCGCTCGGCCTCGCCGCTGCGGGGACCCGGGCGCGGCTGGACCTCGAGTGCGACCTCGTCGAGGTCATGTGCGTGCAGGCGGAGGTGATGAACGACCCGCTGCCACTCGAGGAAGCCGTGGAAATGGCCAAAGGGATATCGCGCAAAGCCACGGGTGGCGAACTGTTGGATCTGCGCGGCAGACTGGCGATCGCAGCTGTTCACCGCATCCGATACAGCCGCTACCGCGACCATGAGGACGTTGTCCAGGAGATCGAAGGTTTTCGCTCCGCAGTCGAGTTGACACCTCCCGGATCGCCGGATCGCCCGCACGTATTGACGTCGCTCGGTGCAGCATTGCGCCACGGCGTGGAGTTGGACGAGTCCGAACAGATTCTCAAGGAGGCCGTGAGTCTCGCGCGTGACGCACTGGGCGATATTGAGGGCTCCGGATCGCGGATCGAATCCGCCAAGGCGCGGCTCGCCGCGGCGTTGGACGCATTGGCGAGCACGCATGCCGCGCGGGCGTGTCGCTCGCACACGCCGCTGACTGAGGTGAACTTCGCCGTCGACTACGGCACGGAAGCAAGGCGATTGGTTGCCTCTGGCACTGACACCTGGTCTAGGCTCTCGGCGAACCTGGCCCGGTCGCTGGTCGACCGATATCGACTCGCACCGACCGACGAAGACTTGGCACAGGCAGAACAGGTGTGGCGCGAGGTGATCGATATCGATACCCGGGTGCTGCCCGATGTGCTGAGCGGTCTCGCTGATGTTCTGCTCCACCGCGCCGCCATCGTATGCCTGGACCACGCCCGCGTGGCAGCCGTCGACCCGGTCAGCAACGCTCTCGACGCCGCGGATCTCTATGGGCGGGCCCGAATGAATCTCGAAGACTACATGCGCGATTTGCCTGTGTCGCAGCGCCTGCAGATCGAACAGCGCCGCCAAGAACTCATCTGCCGTGAGGTCGGCGCCCTGGTGTCGGCCGGGCGTATCGCCGACGCACTTGTGATATCGGAATCGGCGAAGGCCGGATTTCTCGGCGCCGCGCTGCGTCGGCTTCCGGTGGACAGAGCACGCGAGATTCCGGCCGAACTGTGGAAGCGGGAACAGCACATCCTCGATGAGTGGGATATGCGGGAGGTTCGGGAGATCCGAACCGAAGCGGCACCCACCGGTTCGATCCTCGGCGCTGGGTTGGCGATCCGGACCAGTAACGGACCGACGCTCGACCATCCACAGATGTGGCGGCGTGCCAAGAATTCCGCATGGCGCAGCAGTCGTCTCGAACTCGACGAGGTATGGCACCGGATCGAGGCATGGGGTGAGTACGGACGCCGTCACGTAGCATTCCGTCGTGGTCGGGCGGCGTCGTGGTCCGAGATCCACGACGCCGCGACGGACTCCGACGCCGAAACGGGGGTGCTGGCATGGTCTCTCGTTCATCGAGCCTCGCCCGAACCCGGCAACGTGGACGGCGACGTCGAGGTCGCCGCGTTCGTATTCCGGGGTGGTGACGGGGTTCCGTCGGTTGTTTGGACCGGGTTCGGTCGCGGAGTCGCTCTGGATATCGAGGACCGAATCCGCACCGAACTCGGGGCGCACAACCCGTGCACGCCGCGCCACCAGACCTGGGACACACGGCTCCAGCTGCCCATCTCCGCCGCTGCCGAACACCTCTCCGGGATACACCGGCTGGTGGTGTCGTCCACCAGCGCCCTGCCGATACTGCCGTGGCCCGCTCTGCTGGCACGGGGTTCGTTCGTAGGCTTCGGCAGTGGACTTGCAATCAGTATAGTTCCGACATTATCCGTCGCGGTGGAGCGGATTTCACGGGTGCCGGCGAAACGGATCGGGTGCCGCGTCTTCGGCGATCCGGACGGATCGCTGCAACACGCTCGCGCTGAGGCCGAAGAGGTGGCGCGGATCTGGCGGGTTCGCGCGCGGACCGGGCCAGCCGCCGACCTGGCCACCGCAGCACGGGCATTCGCCTGCGCGAAGCTGGTACACATGGCATGCCACGCCTTCTATGTGCGGGATAATCCGCTCGAGTCCGGTGTGTGCCTCGCCGATGGGAACCTGCGCGCGCACGAGCTATTGGACGAGAACATGGCCGTAGAGTTGGTCGTCTTGTCCGCGTGCCGAACCGGACGCGACTCCTACCTGCCCGGGGACAACGCCCTCGGGTTGGCGTCCGCGCTACTGCGAGCGGGCGTGCGCGCACTGGTGGTCAGTCTGTGGCCGGTGGACGACGAGTCGACGGCCGCGTTGATGCTCCGACTGCACTTACATCTGCGCAACGCGGAGCGCGTCGACGTCGCTCTCGCGCGGGCCGCAACCCAAGTCGCTCGCGTGGAACGTTGGGCCCACCCCTACTATTGGTCCGGGTTCGCTGTAATCGGTGACACCACACCACTTATCTCGGCCACGCCACGAAGACGATGGCCGTTCTGGATGAATTCTCTTGTGGCCAATCGATTCCGAAAGGCGGACCTTCCGCCGGGTGGCAGGTAGCCGTGCTCGCTCCCGGCAGAGCGGGAAATCTTGCACCTGAATGGGGTCCTAACCGGCCACGCCGAAACCAGTGCTGTGCTACCGGATTGCGACACCGTTCACGCTATTCTGCACCGCCCGATCACCCGAGGCCGACACGACCACCTACGGGTGCCGAGTGCCAATTACCCTGGGTAGCAACTCAACAGATCTCGACTCACAGGATCAAGCACACCGTCTGACCTGGGTCGAACGCAACTTCGGCTTCGCGGTCACCCGCGCCTACGCGGCCGATGCATACCAATTCATCCCCGGCGGAGCCACGTTGACCTCCACTCGGGCAAGCATCGTCGAATTCGCGGGAGCACTTGCTGCGCACACGAAGGAAATTCACCCGCTCGCGGCTGGCCACCGGACTGCGCCTACTACAGGTCCTCCCCCTGATCGGCGAGGGCGAGGTGGCGAGGCTCACCGAGGCGCCGTTGAGATATGCCGACCCGGCTGTAGCCCGAAGGACTGGGACACACGAGGAGCATCCGTCCTTGTGGACAACCGATCAGATTCAAAAATGAGGGGTTTCTGTGGTGGGCAGGGAAAAAACCGTCAAATCTCCGGGTACGAGAAAACCCCCTCCGACCGAGGTCAGAGGGGGTTTTCACTGTCGAGCTGACAGGATTTGAACCTGTGACCACCTGAGCAAGGGTTCCAGTTGTCCGGACCGTGCCCATCAAGACCCAATAGTACTCAGCAACAGGCTTTTTCGTGAAACGACTTCTCAACGTTTCGCATGAAATCCCAATGATTCCGGTCAAATCTGTGGGGTTTCTGTGGGGCGCTGCCCACAGCTTCCAGCATCCGACCGATAGTCGCCGTCCGGGCACCGTTGGCGATCAGCTTCTTGTTCTTGGCCACGCGAGCGCGACCGACCAGGTCGCCGAGCACACCGAACACCGGATCAGCGCGGTGCGCCCTCGAGCCGCGCGCCTCGACCGGCTCCGGGGGGCGAACATCGCCGTCGACCGGCTCGTCCCGTCGGTCATCGCCGACTACTGGCTCGACTGCACCGGCTCCGTCGCCGACGGCGAGTTCCTCGACCGCTACATGCGGATGCTCGTCCAGGAAGACGAGGACTAATCGCCAACGGCTACGAGGTGGTTCAGCCCAGCGCCGCACCGGCAGACTGCTCACGTGGTCGACGAGACCTCGGTAGACGAACTCATCCTTGCCGAGAAAATTCGGCTGGCTCTCCCAGGCACCAGGGGCCGAACTGGGCTGCAGTCTCGGTGACGCCGTCGATAAGTTCCAGCGGCGTCACGACAGACTGCGCGCCGAACGACCGCACGCTGCCGCCCGGGGAATATGGACGCAACATCTACACGTAAGCGCAGGCCCCCTTGCTGTAGTCGCCGACGAACGCACGCTCATCGGCATGAGCGTGCGTTCAGTGGAGCGGGCCCGCGGATCGTCCGACGGGCCCGCCTGGTCGATGTCAGACGCAGTGTGCGGGCGGGGCCGGGCTCCAGCTGCCGATGCAGCCCGCAGCGATGTACGCGAGTAGATCGATGACGGCCGAGCCGGTCTGTAGGACGACCGGTTCGGCTGCGGCGGTGTGGCTGATGGTGGGCTGCGTCGGCGTTTCGGGCACGGCGATGGCGAGTCCGGTGGAGGCGGCGCCGAACGCGGCGACCGCGATGGCAAGGGCAGCAAAGCGTTTCACGAGCATGCGAGCGAGCCTAGTGTGAAACACCGGTATTTAGACATGGATCGAGACCCCCTGATTTCGGGGGGTTGCGACGGACCGACTTGGATATCGTTTGTCCATATGCGCTGGGTCAGGGCGCCGAAAAAGCGACACCAGTGAGGAATACGCACAGCGACTGTTCCGGCGAGTCTCGATCGCTCTCGATCAGTTGACGGCCACGGGGAGCGCCGACTTGTCGCCGTCGGCGGCGTATGCCAGCGCGCAATAGTCGACGACCAGCTGCGCCACCGCGGTGCGCAGGCCGTCCTCGGTCTCGAGAAGTGGTGCTGAACCAGCCCGACAGCCACCCCCGCCGCAGGGCTCAGCGTCACGCAGGAACTCATTGCGTTCACACGAAAACTATTTGGCGCCGAAAATGTCCGAATGAACCCTGCACCGGGAACAATGGACGCCCTCGGCGGGCCGAGGGCGCTGCGCCGCAGTCCGCTACAGGCGGCTGCCGGGACGGCGGTGAAGTCGGTCAACCTACCGGTCTCCTGGTCGACACGTGGCCTGGACCGGGCAATGGACACCGTCCGTGCCACTCCACCCGCACTCGGCGGACTGTTCGCCCAAGGCGCGCGTGCAGGCAATGTCGCTGTCAAAACCCTCACCGCATCCCGCGACGCCGCCTTTGAAACCGCCGAGCACGTCACCCGCCGCGAAGGCGCCGACACCGCCGCCGATGCCATTTCGTTCGATCCGCACCACCACCGGCGTCCTCGAGCCCGACGAGCTGCCCATAAATGATTACGACGAACTCGATGTCGGCCAGTCCGTGGCCGAAGTCAAGGACCCGACCGACTCGGCCGACATCCGAGCGACCCTCGCCTACGAGCAAGCCCACAAGAACCGTCACGGCGTCGTCTCGGCCGCCCAGACCCGGCTCGCTGCGACATCTAGGCGGTGGCCTCGGCAGGCGATCGCGAAGGATTCGATTTCAGTTCCTCTCACAGCCGTGACTGGGAGCGGCGCATTGTTTCCGGATCGATCTCCTGGATCTGGATCACGACCCCGTCGGGGTCAGTGACGCGGATACTACGGCCGAAGTCCTCGCCGACAAGGGTGTGCTCGTATCCGTCGTCGGTGAGGCGAGCGGATACGTCCTCGAGCCGCTCGTCGGTGGAGAATCCGAGCTCGACCGTGCCAGGTGAGCGCCCCTTGGATACGGCGGCGTCATGGACGCCGACCGCGCCGGCCGAGGCGTCCAGGTGCGCCCACACCGCGACACTGACATCCGCACGGTAGGTGAGGCCGAGTCCCTCATAGAAGCGGCGGGAAGCGGCTACGTCGGCGACATAGCGGATAGGCAGAACAGTGAGCACGGAATCCTCCTGATGACTAGGAATATCGGTGTCCCAACTCTGAAACATGGACAACCAACAGTCGCTCAGGCAGTCGGCATTTGGCGGATTCCGACGCTATGCTGCCCGATAATGGTGGATCATGTCATGCTCGACACCGACGACCGGCGAGTGCTACACGCCCTGCAACTCGACGGCCGGGCGTCATTCGCGCGGATCGCGGCGGTGCTCGGCATGTCCGAACGGGCGGTCTCGCGCCGCTATCATCGGCTGCGGTCTCAGCTGGCACTGCGCGTCGTCGGTGTCACCGGCTATCACCAGCAAGCGCAGCAGGATTGGCTGCTGCGCATTTCGACCGCGCCCGCGTCTGCGGAGGCCGTCGCGCGCGTGCTCGCCGCCCGCTGGGACACCTCCTGGGTAGCTTTCCTGGTGGGCAGCGGCGAGTTCAGCTGTATCCTTCGCGTTCCTACCGCTACCGGTGACGGCGGCAGCGCACTCGAGCAGTTGCGGCGCGGGACAGGTGTCGGAACCATGACTGCCCAAAGACTGCTCACCCCCATCGCAGGTGTGGGCGGGTGGCCCGGTCGGCTGCAAGCGCTGACCGCTACCGAGCAGGAAGCCCTGAAACCGGCCATCGCGGGGGACAGCACTCCGGCACCGCCGTCAAGTGAGGACGAGCAGCTCCTGCGGCTGTTGGCCACCGACGGCCGCACGAGTACCGCCCGCCTCGCCAGCGCCTCGGGCATTCCCGAATCGACGGTACGGCGCCGGATCGGTGACCTGACAGCCCGCAGTGTGCTGATGTTCGAGGTCGAGGTCGACCCCAAGCTCTACGGACGGCACACAGACGTGATCTGCTGGCTGGACGTACAACCGGCCGCACTCCGCACCGTCACCGCTTCGCTCAGATCACACACCGAGGTCGCATTCGCCGCCACGACCACCGGGACGAGCAACATCGTCGCCATCGTCGAGGTCACCACTGCCGACGCACTCCACGGCTACCTCGCCGACCGCATCGGCGCGCTCCCCGGGGTGCATCGAGTTCATACAGAGATTGTCTCCCGATGGATCAAGCGAGCCGGTCCCCGTCTGTTGCCGCATGCCTGATGATGGCAGCCACGCACCCCATTCGGGCATGGCACGGTTCGGGTAGGCGCGGGTCTTCACGCGGGCAGAAAGACGATTCCCAGATCGACGCGTCACCGCTGCGGGGTGCGGTGGCAAGATCCTCCTGCTATCAGCCGACAACCAGGCAGAACGGGTGACCGGCCGGATCCAGCAGCACCCGCCACCGGTCGCCGCCCGGCTGGTGGTCCGGCCTGACCGCGCCGAACCCCAGCGCCAATTTCTCCGCCGCCTCGAGGTCCTCGACCTCGAGGTCCAGGTGCAACTGCTGCGGCACGTCCTGACCGGGCCACAGCGGTGCTCGGTATCCGTCGACCTGCTGGAAGCCCAGGTCGCAACCCGAACCATCGGTCAGGGCGACGAACTCGTCAGCGTCATAACCGAGCTGCATGCCTGTCAGCTCTTGGTAAAACCGGGCCAGAGCCCGGGGATCGGCGCAGTCCAGAGTCACGCCTCGCAGTGTGGCGATCGGCATCGTCCACTCCTCAGTCATCCAAGTTCGCGGGCCGCGCGGCGGCCGCCGCAGGTAGTCATCCAACCGCACAGTGGTGGCCCGGCTCCACTCCTTTTCGGGCGGCGGACAGCGCTCGTCTCGGGCTCGGTCGTGTGCGCCGTTGCACCACCACTCCGGCGGGGACGATTCGGGCCGGTTCGCGGCGACGACGAGCGGGACGCGCGTGGTGGGCACGGTGGAAGCGCTGCGTTCCGGCGAGTTCGGCTACCGGGTTCCTGCTGGAACCAGATAATCTGCTCTCCGGATTAGCGGGGGGAACCTCAACTGCTCGCTTCATCGGCTCGGAGTAGTCGGGCGAAACCAGCTGTAGTACTCCACCGTCCCGCGAACAGATCCTCGCAGCGGCTAAATCTCGATGAAGAAACACCGCGCCGGACGCGACGAAAACCAACACCCCGTTGACCCTCTCGAGGAGAAACTCAATGCGCGCACGTCGATTGTCGCGTCATTTCCTGACCGCGCCGGCCGCGGTCCTGCTCACGGTGACCGGGTGCGTCTCCACGGCGTCGGCCTCGCCGGTGGCCGGAGACCGGCGGCCGAACGTGGTGATGATCCTGGCCGACGACCTGGACGCGGTCACCACCCCGGTGTGGCAGGCGATGCCGCGCACCGCAGCACTGATCCGTGACCGCGGTGTGGAGTTCACCGACGGCTTTGCGCCGATGCCGATCTGCTGTGCGGCCCGCGCTTCCATCCTGACCGGCGAATACGGGCACAACACCGGTGTCCTCACCAACGCCGGCGAGGTCGGTGGCTTCGACACCTTCCGCGCGGGCGGCAACGAATCCCACACCATCGCCACCACCCTGCACGATGCCGGATACCGCACCGGCATGGCCGGGAAGTATCTCAACGGCCTCGAACACGACCCCGGCCACATCCCGCCCGGCTGGGACGACTGGAACGCCGGAGTCGACAACTTCCTGTACTCCGGCTACAACTACACCCTCAACGAAAACGGGACCCGCGTGAAATACGGTGTGGCACCGGCTGATTACCAAACCGACGTGATCCGCGCCAAGTCCGAGCGGTTCCTCACAGACGCCGCCGCCTCCGGGCAGCCTTTCTTCTGGTACGCCGCCTCCACCTCCCCCCACTTCCCGATCCCGCCCGCACCCCGCCACCTGCCCAGCACCCAGCCCACCCTCGCCCCGCGGTCACCGAACTATCAAGAACCCGACGTGTCCGACAAACCCTCATGGCTGATCGACACCGCCGACGCGAGGGCCGCGACCATCGCCGCGACCAACGACATCGACTACACCAACCGCCTCGGCGCTCTCAAATCACTCGACGAAATGGTCGCCGGAATCGTCGAAACCCTCGAACGAACCGGCGAACTCGACAACACCTACCTGATCTTCACCTCCGACAACGGCTACAGCCTCGGTGCCCATCGCCTCACCCAGAAAATGGCCCCCTACGAAGAATCCATGCGAGTGCCCCTCGCGATCAGCGGCCCCGGCATCCGCCCCGGACGCAGCGACGCCATGGCCCTGTCGATCGACCTCGCACCCACCCTCTACGACTGGGCGGACATCCCCATCCCTGACCAGGTCGACGGCCGGTCCCTGATCCCCGTACTGTCCGGCGACACCATCGGCTGGCGCACCGATTTCGCCGCCGAATACGGTGGCAACGGCGACGACGGCCGCAACGGAATCGCCCAGGAACAAATCCCCGGCACCGACACCCCCGTCATATACGCACTCGACATGCCGTCCTGGAGCGCCGTGCGCAACCGGCGGTACCTCTACGTACGCTGGTACGAGCGAGAACGCCCCCTCGACCAGCGCGAATACGAACTCTACGACCTACAGGCCGACCCCTACCAACTCACCAACCTCATCAAAACCCCCCAAGGCCGCGTGGCCCACGCCGACATCGTCACCGACCTCGACCACCGCCTCGGTGAACTGACCACCTGCACCGGACGCTCCTGCCGGTGACAACCTCACCTACACAGACCCCACCGCCGTTGTGCAGGGTCGCCCAGTAAGCCTGGCCAGCGGAACCGTCCGGCGCCGCCCCCCCCGGGCAGCCCAAACACCTCGATCCCACGATCGCTGAGCAGCCCATTCGCCACATGATCGGGATCGACGCACTCGTTCTGGACGGTGCCAGCGCCAGCGCGGTGGGCACGACGGTCGACGTGGTGTCCGCCGCGAACCGGATCCTCGGCACACCCACGTTCGATCTGCGTTTCGTCTCCCCCGATACCGAGGTGGTCGCCCAGGAGCACGGCACGACGGTCGCCGCATCCTGTACAGCCGTGTTCGTCCTCGGCGCCTGCGGCCTGCTCGACGAACGCCGCTGCGTCACAACATGGCGGCTCGGAAGCGAACTCGCGCGGATCGCGCCCAACCCGCGTGGTGATCGAGTAAATGGTGGTGCGCGACGGGCCGATCTGGACAGCGGGCAGCGCGTTCGCGCACATCGACCTGATGCTGGCGTTGCTGCGGTTCCTCGGCGGCGCCGCGCTGACCGACGAGCTGGCCAGTCGGCTCGTCATCGACGAACGCAGCTCGCAGGCCCCGTTTCTCATTCCGTCGCATCTGGCCGCCCGCGACGAGACCGTCGCGGCGCTCGAATCCTTCGTACGGACCCACCTGGACCGACCCCACACGCTGGCCTCGCTGGCACAGCGGTGCCGCGTCAGCCCCCGGACGTTGGCGCGGCGCACCGATCGGGCCGTCGGCCTCAGTCCGATGCAACTCGTGCAGCGAGTCCGGCTCGAGCACGCGCTACACCTGCTGCGCACCACTGAATCTCTCTCTCGGGGAGATCGCGGCGGCCGGGAACGAAAGGACGCCCGCGCGACACGACCGCCGGACCCGCGCGAGTACGCGGTGAACAGCGCGACGAACACGCTATGTAGCTTCCAGCCAGGGTGACCCGGTCGCGACGGAGCGGACTGCTCAGGCCGCCGCGGGGAACAGCGCACGATCGTGGGAGTTCACGATCGTGACAGCGTCCGCTCGGTCGCGCAGGAGTTCGTGGAGCCGGATCTGGTTCTCGCGATACGGACCCCGCGCGGCGGTGTTGAATCCGCTGTATGCCTGCCTGAACAACGGCGTGCGTGGGTTCTCCGCATCGATGGTGGTGCCGTGGTAGAAGGCGTCACCGGCGTGAAGCAACCAGCCGTCGCCGGTGTCGATCGCGACCCCCGCGTGGCCCACAGTGTGACCGCCCAGCGGCACCATGAGGATCTCCGATGGCAGCCCGGGCAGATCGCGAACGGCCTGGAATCCGAACCACGCATCCACCGCCTCCGACTTCGCTCACCTGCCATACGGGCCCGTAGTCCCACAGCATGCCGCGATACCGGACCCGCTCGGTCAGGCTCCGCCCCTCGGTCGCGGAACGGAATTCCGGCCCTAGGTCCACTCCGTGAGCGGACCGAACCCGTTAGTTCGTCGTCCAATGAGTGAATGAGGCGGTGTCTCGGCTCCGATTGCGAGGCAATAGTTTTCGCAACGCGTACTTGTAGAAGATCGATTTGCCCTTACCGGTCTGGACTCGCACGCCCACTTCGGATCTCGAGATCTCGGTTGGTCGATCAGCATCGAAAGGGCTTGCGAATCGCGTGATTACAGCGTGTGTCGGGGAGAACGCGCGGCCGCAACCAAGTGTGGACTTACTGGACTGCGCCGGGGCCGCGCTGCAATGATGCGCATCGCCCCGATTCGTTTCCGGAAGGAGTTCGGCCCATGCAAGGCGATCCTGAAGTGATCGAGTTTTTGAACGAGCAGTTGACCGCGGAGT
The DNA here is from genome assembly GCF_042671725.1 of Nocardia sp. NPDC127606. Lineage (NCBI taxonomy): Bacteria > Bacillati > Actinomycetota > Actinomycetes > Mycobacteriales > Nocardiaceae > Nocardia > Nocardia sp. NPDC127606. Next base: position 199,083 of record NZ_JBHXWQ010000009.1, read on the forward strand.
TGACCGCGATCAACCAGTACTTCCTGCACGCGAAGATGCAAGAAAATTTCGGCTGGACCAAGCTCGCCAAGTACACCCGCTCCGAGTCCATCGACGAGATGAAGCACGCGGAGCTCCTGACCGACCGGATCCTGTTCCTGGACGGCCTGCCCAACTATCAGCGGCTGTTCCATGTTCGTGTGGGGCAGACCGTGACCGAGATGTTCCAGGCCGACCGAGAGGTCGAAGCGGAGGCCATCGACCGGCTGCGGCGCGGGATAGAGGTGATGCGCACCAAGGGAGATATCACCTCCGCCAATATCTTCGAGGCGATCCTCGCCGATGAGGAGCACCACATCGACTACCTGGATACGCAATTGGAGCTGGTCGAGAAGCTCGGCGAACCGCTCTATATCGCGCAACTGATCGAGCAGCCCAGCACCTAGGCAACCTCGTCGAGGTTCTCGGCACCGGATTCGTACTCGCGATGCAAGGCGGTGCGGGCGAGCAGCGCTTGGATACGGCGCACGCACGATCCGCAATCAGTGCCCGCTTTGCACGCCGAGGCGATCCTTCGAGGTGTGCACGCGCCGTCGGCGATGTGTCGGCGGACGTCCTCCTCGGTCACCGCGAAACAGTGGCAGACGTACACGGGCGGCCTCTCCGGACAAGCTCGGGATGGAAGTATAGTGCCGTCCCGATGTTCGGTGAGGCTAGCCTAATATAATCCACAGATGCCGGGTTTGTACAGATCCGTCAAGTGGCTATGCCAACAGGGCGAGAAATGTCCAGGTCGACCACCAGCTGCCACAACACGCGTACGGACCCTCGCATCGGACTCGCTTGCCATCAGCGAAGGCGGCGACCACGGTGAGACCAGTTCGACAAACCTGCCACCGAGCTCGGGCAGCCCCCAGACCACAAACCGACTACGCGAACACGGTGGAGTCGAATCGATCCCCCTGGGCGGAGACAACAGGTCAGGTCGCGTTCAGCTCAGCCAGCTGGGAACCGGACCAACGCCAGGCAACCATCACCCGCCTCGACACCGAAGTCGTGAACCGTACACCAGGACCCGCGAAGGGGACCCTCGTCAGCGGTCGATGCGGCTCATCCGCCCTGGATAACTCACCGTGTCCATCTGAAAACGTGCACCGTGCACGATCTGCGGATCGCTGTGCCCACACCTGACAGCCAAGAAAGACCACGAAGAAACTCCCGTCGCCGCCAGTACCGCTCCGTTGTCGATCAGCCCCGCGGAGCGCTGACCAATGACCACGACAGCTTCCCAGCCCACCGGCACCACAGCATCCCTGGCCGCCACGATCACCAGGCGTCTCCCCGACACAGCGGACCTGACGACGGTCGCAACCCGCCTGGCCGACGACCTGCTCACCCTCGGCGAACACGTGCCCGACACCGACTGGCTCATCCTGGGTGGATCAATGGCCCGCGGCGAACCGAGCTGGATTCGCTATCACCACGACCAACGCCAGCTCATCAGTGACCTCGACCTGCTCTATGTCTCCTCTGGTGAGACACCGACAGCACCCATATCCCAATTGCGCACGACCGCCGAAAAGCGCTTCCCCACCGTGGATTTGATGACGCTGACCCTGCGCGACTACCGCACCGTAACAACGTCACTGGGCTACGACTTCAAGAACCTCGCGTCCCACTGACCCCCCACGGCCTGCCAGAGCACAACTCCGTCCGACTCGACGACCGCGACGCCTACGAGATCCTGGGCACCAACTAAACCTGACATCCTCGACATAGTCGGAGACGCTTGGAAATTCCGCCAGACAGCCGCTCGTTAGGCTGGGGCAGTAGTCAACGAGTTCAACCGCAGCGCTGACCTTCGACGGGTCGATGCGTGGTGCTGGACGAGGCTGCTCGCCACCGTCATTGGGATGCTCAGTCTTTCGCCGGGCTTGAACCCGGAGTAGAGCCTTTCCTGTCCTGACCGGTTAGGCGCCGGGGTTGATAAGGATCTTTCCTCCCAGCTCCCGGGCGGCGATCCGATTGAGTGCTGCGCCCAGATACGCGATTCCTACCGAGGTTTCGGCGAACTCGGTTCCGAGTAGCGGGTGTGCCGCCAAGATGTGCAGCGCGGCAGGAGGTCGGTGTCGCAGACGTGTCCCAGCGTCGTGTCGAGGGTGATCTCGCGGAAGATCATCGAGGGCATGTCGAGGGCAGGCCTGTCGGGCTAACTGGATTTGAACCCTGCAACCACCTGACACGCGTTCCAGTTTCGGACCTACTCAAGTTGAGCATCAGCTGGTTCAGGGCGGGCTTACTGGCCCGGTGCTGCCTGGTCGGGAAGTCCACCACGGAAAGATCTGGCGGGGCGGCCAGCGAGGGGCTCGAGCCGAACGGGCTCTTCGCGGTACTCGTGCTGTGGCGGTTCGCCGACCCCACCCTGCCGGTACCACCCCGAATCGCGGACCCGCGGGAGGCTTTCGGGGACCGGCCTTGCGATCGCCAGCGGTGACATCTCGAGGATCGCGCCCCGGCAGCTGCGTCGCCCGCTCGGATCGGGGTATTCCACGGAGTGAAGGGCGGTGACGCCGGGTCGCTGTGCACCGTGGCATCACGATCGTCGGTCCGCTCATCGGCTCGACTCGCACGCGGCCGGCGGGCGGGCGGCACCACACGTATACCGGTGCAACCGGATTCGGAGACTGTCATGATTGTTTTCCTCGGCCTGGTCCTACTCATCGCCGCGGTGGTGATCGGCACGGCGGGCGTGCTGAGCAACAGCGGACCCGCCCACACGCTCAGCGACGACTTCAGCCTGCTCGGCTACCACATCACCGCAACGTCGGGCACGTTGTTCCTGTGGGCAGTCGTGCTCGGAGCCCTCGGGATGCTCGGCCTGGTCCTGCTCACCGCCGGCGCGCACCGTTCGTCGCAGCGCCTGCGTCAGACCAAGGCCGATCTTCGGCTCGCCCGTCGCACCGGCACGAGCGGGCGGACCTTCCGTCCTTCGACCGAACCGAAGGAGAAGGGGACCGTGCTCGCGAAGACACCGCGTAGTGCGAGCGCACGCCGCACCTGGCGACATCCCTTCGGTGACCGCTCCGCCGACGCCGTGACGCACTGACCCGACCGCACGGAATCGTCATCGACACCCACCGACACATTGCCTACGTGGCCAACCGCGAGACCGGTAGCGTCCACGCGATCGACATCCGTTCCCGGACACTGACAGCCACCGTGAAGGTCGGTCGCGACGCGGCACACCTTGCACTCGATACCGCGGCGAACACGGTATACGTCGCGAATCGCGAAGACCACACCATCTCGATGATCGACACCACGTCGAACACGGTCGTCGCAACGGTTGATGTCGGCGGCAAGCCGCAAGGCATTGCCGTTGATCCACGCACACAGAATGTGTATGTGACCGACTCGGAACGAGGGACGGTCATCGTACTCGGGGGCACCGGTAACTGCGTTGCCCCCGAGCCGTCTCTTGGGATGGGAGTCCAGTATGCCCCGAGTGGGATGCTCCGTGCTGGCTACGACGATCGGTAGACGCCCTCTGCACTCGAACGAAAATGGATCCCTATGGCACGCAAAGTCATTGTCAGACTTGTTGATGACTTCGACGGCACCTCCGAGGCCGACGAGACCGTCACCTTCGGAATCGACGGGGTCGCCTACGAAATCGACCTGTCCGATACCAACGCCACCAAGTTGCGCGACTCGTTCGACCAGTGGCTCCCTTACGCCCGCCGAATCGGCCGCGCCAAGACATCCATCGGCCGGCTCGCCGCGAAAACTCCTGCGAGCGCACCGATTCGGCGCAACGATCTTGCTGACCTTCGTGCATGGGCCAAGAACGGTCACACAGTGTCGACCCGCGGACGGATCTCGACCGAATTTATCGCCGCCTACGAGGCTGCGTCTGCGTAGAGCAGAAGCTTGGTCGGCACGAAGCCGGGTGATGTTCACCGTGATACCGACGTCCCCACCTGCGGAGACCCCCGTCAGCGACCCCAGTCCCGGCCATCCGCCAACGGCGAGCAGCCCTGCGGTGGTTCCCTGCGGTTCGGGTGACGCGACCGGGCCGGGTACTACCGGCGCGTCGACGGAGGTTCTGAACGCTGCGGACCACTTCGACCCACCCACTGTCGATGTCGCCTTCTAACTCTTTTTCGGCCACCCGGACCAGCCCCGGTTGACGCGACCTCCCGATTTCGCAACGCCGCCGCAGACACCCTCTCCACGTCCACATCCACACCCGCAATGGCCTCGTGCGCACGCACGACCGCGAGCTACGTCTGTGCAGCGGCCAGCAACCTCTGATCGCTCTCGGCGCCTACGTGCTGTAAATCCTCGAGTAGCACAGCACACGGGCGGCCGAATTGAGTTGGCGCTCTGGCGATTCCATACTCGATGGACCAACATGTCGGACACCCCGCCACTGCGCCTACCGCGACCGCCGCAGCCACGACTCCAGGCACCGACCCCCAGACTCGCCACACCCATGACCGGCGCGGCTCTGACATTCTGACGCCGAATAAGGCTGCTAGCGTAGACCATTCGGGAGGATGAAGGCCCCCGTCGCTACTCTCGGCAGGACACGCATACAAGAGTGGGAGGGGCTCGGACGAATTCGTCCGAGCCCCTCCCACCGTGTCAGCAGCCCAAATCAGCGGTCGCGCTGATGCGCTGCTTGGCGCGCCTCATCGATGTCGGCTTCAGCGCGTGCTTTTTCCGCAGCGGCTTCCTTGCTGGCAGCCTCGCGCTGGGACTCGGCCTTGTCCTGCTGGGCCCGACCCTCTTCTTTGAGGTTGTCGTCGCTGGTAAGCGCGCCGGCGGCCTCTTTGGCCTTGCCTTTGACGTCTTCGGCGACGCCTTCGACGCCTTCGCGAACTCCGTTACCGTGCTCGGGCATAGTTTGACCTCTCGTCGCAAGGATGAACTGTCGTTTCCGGCATACCCCGGCTCCTCCGAACCAACCAGGGTCGTCGAGTCAACAGCGTCGAGGTCAACGCCACCGAAGTAGCTGACTGCGGCCCGGTACGGTGACGATCTCTCTCCAATCCTCAGCGTCGGCTTCGGTCACCGGACTCTGCGATCAACCTGAAGGCATGCTCTCGGCGGAGATCGATTCGAAGGGTTCGGCAACACCATCGAGCACACAGCCGAACATTGTCAGATCAGCGGACCGAGACCGCAAGAGTGAACGTATTGCGCAGTCCAGAAAGACAGACCTATCTACCCGCCGCTGCCGAGTAGAGCTTCTCGACCGCCGGCGTAGATGAAGCTGCGGGCGAATCGGCTCAGCATTACCATTTGTTGACGTGCAGCACGGTGTCGAGCGGGGCGCGTTTGGCGAGCTTGAAGTCGGTGCCCTTCGTGTAGGCAACAGGCAAGAGCACGCCCTGCCGAATACTCGGGGGAACTCCCAGCGCCTCGGCGACCTCTCGTTCGTACTCCAGATGCAGTGAGGTCCACGCAGACCCGAGGCCGCGCTCACGCAGTGCGAGCGCGAAGCTCCAGGCGGCGGGGAGCAACGAACCCCACAGACCGGCCTGGTTCCCCTCCGGCATCTGCCCACCCGGAACGTGGATCGCACCGATCACCAGCACCGGTACCTGCTCCATCACCTCCGCCAGATAGGTCGCACTCGAAGCCACCTTCTCCGCGGTATCGGCGTCCTTCGGCGGCTTCGCCTGCCGCACGGCCGCACCCGCCGCAGCGTAGGCGGTGTAGGACTTGCGGTAGTACTCCGCCACGATCTTCTTGGGCTCGGGATCGGTCAGCACGATCCAATGCCAGCCCTGCAGGTTACTGCCCGACGGCGCCTGGAGCGCCACTTCCAATGCGTCGGTGACCACCTCCAGCGGCACCGGCCGATCCAGGTCGAGACGTTTGCGCACCGACCGGGTCGTGGTCAGTACCTCGTCAGCGGACAGGTCGAGATGCGGGAACTCGACAGTCATAGGTTCTCCCATCTTGCGCTCGGTATCAGGATCGCCCCGTCATGTAGTCGACGGTGCGCATATCAAAGTATGCGAGCAGACCAACAAACCGAAGGCCGTCGTCAGCGGCAACGCTGACGCCCTCGTTCACGGCGCGGCGCTGTCCATGGTCACGGTTATCAGTCGGCTTCGGGCTGTTTGCTGGACCGATGACCGAGAGTGCAGATCCTCGCGCCCCACCACGAACAGCTTCCGTCGCTACGTCGATCGTGAACAGCCGGCCGAAGCAAATCGGTCGAGGCTAGGGTGACAGATATGGAGGCGCTGGAGCCCGCTCGCGGTGCGGAGGCCGGAAAGGGCATGGCTGCGTCTCTGCTGGCGAATGTATCCAGCCTGGCAGATGACATGCTGAAGTACTTGGTCGAGCGAATTCCCGAGGCCGGTGCGGATGCCGAGCTTCGCGGCCTGACGTTGGGATCGTGCTCGTCGAATCTCGAAGCGGCACTTTCGATGGTTCGTCATGGGATCGATGTAGCGGCTGTGGAAGCGCCGGTAACCGCGCTCGAACACGCGCGAGCAATGGCATCACGGGGGCACAGCGTGGATATCATGCTGCGGTTCTACCGGTTGGGACATGAGTACTTCACCGAAAAGCTCTCCGAATCGCTGACCGACTCGGTCGGCGACCCCGCTGTCGCGTTGCGGACGTTCATCGATCTCGAGCGGTTCGGGTTTCGATATATCGACCGTATCTCCAGTCTCGTGGCGGCCGAGTACGTGGCTGAGCTCGACCGACGTCAGAACCAGGCGAGAGCCGAGCGCGCCGATGTTGTGCGGGCCCTGCTGGCCGGGGAACGTGTCGACATCGCTCGGGCCGAACGTGTGCTCGGCCACCGGCTCACCGGTCGGCAGATCGGCTTCGTGTGCTGGGGCGACGACCGCGGCGTGGATCTCGAGAGGATCGCCGGGCAGGTTGGAAGATTTCTTGGGGCGGGTCACTCTCTCGTCGTCGCGGACGGTCCACTCGCGGTGTGGGGATGGGCATCTGTCACCGGGGCGGTGCGGACTTCGCTCATGGGCGTGGCGACGGAGTTTCCCAGCGAAAGCAACAGCGTTCACATCGCAGTGGGCTCCCCATATCCGGGGGCTGCCGGATTCCGTACCTCACACCTGGAGGCTCTGCGTACTCGCCGGGTCATCGAACTGTCCGGTCGCGTAGCACCGTCGATAACTCAGTTCAGCGATGTCGCGTTGGTGGATGCCATTTCGCGCGACCTGGATGGGGCGCGAGCCTTCGTCGCCGCCCAGCTCGGCGCTCTCGCACGGGACGACGCGAAAGAGCGCGGCGAGCGCGGCGCACTCCTGGCTGTGCTCGACGCGCAAGGGAGTCTGGCGACCGCAGCGCGCACCTTGGGAATCCACCGGAACACGGTCCTGCAACGGGTGCGTCGTGCCGAAGAGCGCATGGGTCGGCCCGCGACTGTCAAGATCGTCGAACTGCACGCCGCGCTACGTGTCTGCGACGTGCTGGGGGCCTCGGTATTGCGCGAGCAATAGCCGCCTTGACTGATTCCTGAGCGTGACGGGATGTGCTGTCAGCACACTCAAAAGGGCTGGGAGGTCCTTGTTGACCGATGCCGATCATTCATACGCTGTGAGGCATCTCATCCTGAAGCGCGCAGAAGGAGTCCGATGGCGACTACGACTCGATACCCCCAACCTCACGCAGCCGCCTCGCAGCACGCCTTGCCTGATCCCGGCGAACAGGTTCCTACTCTGTCCTGGCCAGTCGTCGGCATCTTCACAGGTGCGCTTGCGGTCTTCGGCGCCTCGACCTGGGCCGCGCTCACCGGCGCTCTGCCTGCGATCGCCACCATCGCCGCGAGCTCCGCAGCGGTATTCGTCCTGTTCACCGTGTTGCACGACGCGTCGCATTACTCGATCAGCTCCTATCGCTGGGTCAACGTCGCTTTCGGGCGCGTGGCAATGTTCTTCGTCTCGCCGCTGATCTCGTTCAAGTCGTTCGCGTTCATCCATATCGAGCATCACCGCAATACCAATGACGGTGAGCACGATCCCGATCACTGGGTCAGCTCCGCACCCTGGTGGCAGCTGCCCGTCCGCTTCCCTGCAATGGACCTGCCATATATCGGTTTCTTGGTGCGCAACGTGCGCCGGCGCCCACGTGCCGAGGTCCTGGAAACGGCGGCGTTGATGACCTTTTCTCTGACGGTGATCGTGTCGGCCGCCTTCATCGGAAATCTGTGGACGCTCGCGGTGATCTGCCTGATTCCCGGACGGGTGGGGATGTTCGTGCTCGCGTGGTGGTTCGACTGGCTGCCTCACCACGATCTGGAAGACACGCAACGCGAGAACCGCTATCGCGCGACCCGCAACCGCGTCGGCTCGGAATGGATCCTGACTCCCCTGCTTTTGTCGCAGAACTACCATCTGGTCCACCACTTGCACCCCTCCATCCCCTTCTACCGCTATGTTGCTGCCTGGCAACGCAACGAGGAAGCGTATCTCGAACGCAACTCGGCGATAAGCACCGTATTCGGGCAGCAGCTCGACGCCACTCAGTACCGCGAGTGGAAACGCCTCAACGGCAAACTAGCTGCGCTGCTCCCGGTCCGAATGCCGCGTTCCTCCGCGGCACGCCATGCCAGCACCCACCCGATCCCCGTCAAAGGCGTCGAGCCTCTGACTCCGGGCAGCGTCAAAGTTACATTCGACGTTCCCGAACACCTCAGCGACCAGTTCCGATTCCAGGCGGGCCAACACCTGACCATTCGGCACCGTATCGATGGGCAGGAGGTGCGGCGAAACTACTCGATCTGCACCTCGGCCACGTCGGGAGAACTGGCGATCGGAGTACGGCACATCGCGGGCGGGATGTTCTCGACCTTCGCGCTCGAAACGCTGCGGGCCGGTGACGTACTGGAGCTGATGACGCCTACGGGTAGCTTCGGCGCCCCCCTTGACCCACTCGCCCAGCGTGACTATTTCGCGGTAGCGGCAGGAAGCGGCATCACACCCATCCTGTCGATCATCCGCACAACGATGGAGATCGAGACCGAGAGCCGCTTCATCCTCTTCTACGGCAACAGAACCGCAGAGTCGACCATGTTCGCCACCGAACTCGACGAGCTCGAATCTCGATATGCAGACCGGCTACGCATATTCCACATCCGCTCGGACGAGGCACACCACCCCGCCGCTCTTCGTGGCCGGATCGACCTGGCGATGGTTCAACAGCTGCTCGCCGGCGACCTCACCGCGATCGACCGGTGGTACCTGTGCGGCCCAAACGATCTCGTCACCACCATGCGCGACGACCTCGCAGCTGAAGAAGTGCCGACCGAGCGGATACACCTCGAACTGTTCCGCGGTACGAACCGGTCCACCAACGTCGATACCTTCCACAAGTCCGACGTGACTATCACTCTCTCCGGCATTGATCACACCATAGAACTCGCCGCCGGTGAGACCGTCCTCGAATCCGCGCTGAAAAGCAACATCGATGCGCCCTATGCCTGTCTCGGCGGCGCGTGTGGCACTTGCAAAGCCAGAATCACAACCGGAGCGGTATCGATGGAGCAGAATCTCGCACTCACCACAGCCGAGGTCGACGCCGGCTACGTACTGACCTGCCAATCCCATCCCACCACCCCGACGGTCGCGGTCGACTATGACAGCTGAGCCGAAACATTCAGAAGACCGCCCTGATTCCGTCGCCGAAGGCGCGACAGAACTTCGCAGAGGTAACGAAATGTCTATGACCACCACGCCGGCGGTCTCGAATTTGCCTGACATCCCCGACGTGATGGCACAGGTTCGGCGCGAGTTCGCCTCGGGCCGGACCCGAGACCGCGCTTGGCGTGAGGAGCAGCTGCGCAACCTGATCCGGTTGCTGGATGAGCAGGAGGATCAGATCATAGCCGCGCTCGCCAGCGATCTTGGACGCAGCCGGGCCGAAGCTTGGTTAGGTGATATATCGTCCACCAGGAGTGAGGCCGCGTTCGCCCTGAAACACCTTCACCGGTGGATGCGCCGACGGCGGCAGCCGCTGCCGCTGCCGCAATATCCGGGTTCGGCATGGGTGCAGTATGAACCGCTCGGCGTCGTTCTGGTCATCGGCCCGTGGAATTACCCGGTGTACCTGACTCTTTCGCCGCTGGTGGCCGCGCTGGCCGCCGGGAACTGCGCGGTGATCAAGCCGTCCGAGCTGGCGCCGGCCACGTCTACGCTGTTGGCTCGGCTGGTTCCGGAATACCTGGACTCCGAGGCGGTCGTTGTGGTCGAGGGCGACGCCGCGAGCACTCAGGAGCTGCTGGCGCAGGGCTTCGACCATGTTCTGTTCACGGGTGGCACCGAAGTCGGAAGAAAGATCATGGCCGCGGCCGCGCCGACTTTGACTCCGGTGACCCTGGAGCTCGGCGGTAAAAGCCCGGTGATCGTGACCGCCGACGCCGACCTGGATATCGCGGCCCGCCGGATCGCCTGGATCAAGTGCGTGAACTCGGGGCAGACCTGCATCGCGCCGGACTACGTGCTGGCCGACCATCGTGTCCGGGATCGGCTGGTGGACAAGATTATCGAGGCGATCGAGGAGTTCGAGCGGGGAAGGGGCTCAGACGGCCGCCGGATCGTCAACGAGCGCCAATTCGCTCGACTGGCGATGTATCTTGCTCAGACGCGCGGCACGATCGCGCTAGGAGGACGGGTCACCAAGGCTTCGTTGTCGATCGAACCGACCGTCATCGTCGACCCACATCCCGATGATGCGGTTATGCAGGAAGAGATCTTCGGACCTATCCTGCCGGTGCTGTCGTACGACAGCCTCGACGATGCGATCTCGTTCGTCAACTCCCGGCCGAAACCGCTTGCCGGATACTATTTCACGAAATCGGCGGCGGTGGGAAAACGCCTGGTGGACGAGATCCCGTCCGGTGGTGCGGTGATCAACCACGTTGCCATGCACTGTCTGGTGCCGCAACTGCCGTTCGGCGGTGTCGGCGCCAGTGGCATGGGCTCCTACCATGGCCGATGGGGGTTCGAAGCACTCAGTCACCGGAAATCGTTGTTGCGCAGGACCTTTCACCCGGATCTGCGGCTGATCTATCCTCCGTACAGCGAGCGGACGCTGCGGATCCTGCGCAAGTTCTTCTAAGGTCTCACCGAGACTCGGGGTGGTACAGCGCGCACTGCCGATCTTGTGCTGAGCACGTTCACATCGCTAGTACCAATTTGCCATTGTTAGCACCCGTTAACAGCATGTTCAGTGTTTCACCGAACCGAGCGAGACCGCCTTCAACCACATGCTCTCGTGCTTCGAGCTTACCTTCGGCACGCCATTGCGCGATCTTCGTGACGGCCTCGCCATAGCGATCGGCGTAATCGAATACGACGAACTCCGTCATGGTTGCCCGGAAGAAGAGCAGAGCCGTGTAGCGAGACGGGCCAGGAAGCAATTCCGAGCTCGTCGATATGGTTGGGCCGATCGTCCTCGCAAATGGCATGTGGGCGAACCGGTATCACGGCTGGTGGCGGGTGACCTCTGATCGCGAGGGTAAGGAACCGATAGGCCGATACCTGGCCGCCGTCATAGACGAGTGCCGCCGGTGGGCCGCCACGGTTCGCCCGCACCCCCTGGGCAACGGGCCACGCGGCCACCGGTCGCGATACCCCTTACATCACGAATGTCAGGTAGAGATCGGTGATTCTCGATTCCTCGTGCACGGCAACCGAGTGCAGGCTCCACCCCGCCGAGGCCATCTCATTCATCACCGCCGACGCTGCGCCTAGTTCTACCGGGCCAGGCATCGACGACCTGTTTTCGCGGACTCGAATCACCTTGTACACAAGGCCAAGCGTATGGACCTACCGCTAGATTCCGTTCAGCAATCCAGCCCACACCTGGTCAGCGGCCGATAGGTCGCTATTCGTCTGCCACCCAGCAGGGCACAGAAGAGGGGCCGAAGCCCCCTCACGGTCAGCAGTCGAGGGCGGCAAGCGAACGTTCGGTGGTGAGGAAGGTGCGGTAGTGGGTGGGGCAGTAGGCGTAGCTGACGGTGCGGACTCGGCGAGGTGGGTGGCGGGGTCGGCGCAATCGCGGATGCCGCAGATCGTGGCGGGGTGATGTTCGTGGTCGGGGGCCTTCCGTGTCGGTGGGATCTGAGCTCGCCCCGGACCAGGCCGCACCCACCCCGGCAAGGGCTCACCGCCCGAGGAGGTCACCCGGCGGACCAACCCAAAGGTGAGATGACACCCCGCTGAAATGACGCCGCCGCGGGTGACCCCCTCGGGTGGTGACAACGCTTGGTCCTTGCCGGGGTGGGTGTGGTCTGGTACGCCATCGGCAGATTCTGCCGACACGGAAGGCCCTCGGCCATCACCCACGCCACGATCTGCGACATCCCCGCGGTTGCACCGACCCCGCCACCCCACCGGAGGTGACCCGATGGAAGCACCGCACCCACACCTACGCCCGTCACCTGCTACCGCGGATTCCGTTCAGCAATTCGTCGCACCTGGTGAGCGGCTTGGTGAGCGGGCCCCATGCTGCGGGTTCCGGGTGGACTGGTGACGGATGGTTGACCGTCTACGCGGGTTCGGCAGGCAGGACCATATGAGTGCAATCGAGCGAAGCTCGTGCAGCAGCACCGTATGAGAGTCGGTGAGCTGGTGGCCGTCGATCGGGGCAATGCCGGCCGAATCGGGCTCGGGAATTCCGTTCAGCAATCTGCGGCCTGGTCATCGTCGGCCTCGTCCACTGCTCGGGGTCGATACTGTGGCGAGCTGATCAGAGTTCCGATCGCCTGCTTTCGGCGCACAGCGTCGCCGACGTGCCCAGGCGGCGCCTAACCAGCCTGGGGTGTGCGTCGAAGCGCGGCGGCGGCGCGCACGCGCCGCCTTGACTCTATATAGCGAAATTCAGCAACCACTTCGCGAAGTGACGGGCTTACACCAACTCGGAACGTTCACCGACTCCCCCTGCCGGTGAACGTTGATGCGGTTCGGCTAGGACTAGTCAGCTCGGTGTTGGTTGCGCTGGAATCCGATTGTGCGGGAGCTGTGGACTCACCGCGCGCACGGCCACGACAGCTCCATAGGTGGTGCGGCCGAGCCAATGCCCCAGCAGCAACCTGTTCTGGTCCCGCTCTCCGAGTGGTGGGCTAACAGGAAAACCCTCTCCGACCAAGGTCAGAGAGGGTTTTCTACTGTCGGGCTGACAGGATTTGAACCTGCGACCACCTGGCGCGGGTTCCAGTTGTCCAGACCATACCCATCAGTGCCCAATAGCACTCAGTACCAAGGGTTTCCGAGAAACGACCCTTCTCAACGAATCGTATCAATTCCCATTGATTCCGGTCAAAACTGTGGGGTTTCTGTGGGGCGCCTCTATTGCGCTCCGCTGCCTTCCGTGACGCCGCGAGCCCTCGATGCCGCCAGGCGCTTCCCCCGCTCAAGCGGCAGGCACATCGCCCGGGATTGCCCGCGGATTGCGTGAGGGCTCAGGCCCGCCTGCCCAGGGATCACGTTGCGGTGAATCACCCAGAGTTTGGTGCTCGCCTTGATCTTCCCCCGGTTCCTCGGAGTCGCGTTGCTGGACTTCATGCCACGATGGTTGTGTTCTCGTACTCTATCGGGTCAGCATGCCAAGGCTGTTGTGACGCCGCTGCCGGTTGTGGAAGACCTTGAGGTAGTCGAAGATTGCGTTCGCCAGCTCGATCCGGGTGTTCCAGACGATCTCTCGGCTGGGGCACACCAGCCGAGCGGCTGGCTGCTTCAATGAACGCTTCGAAGTCCAGCCGTTGCGGCGACTGCTGGAATCCAAGAATTTGTGCGGGGCGTGGAGGGTGATGGCCAGGTCCGCGACGACAAACCGAATACACCGGTGCAGCGCGCCGCGCTCAGTGAGTACCGTTGTCCACGGGACCTGGCGATCGGCGAGGTCGAATGGGGCCTGAGTGTCGGCTCGACTGGGGGCGAAGTGTGTAGAGAATGGCGGTCTGGTGAAGACTCGCCAGCTGGAGCTGTCGAACCTGCGCATCTGGACGGTGTGAGTTCGCACTGAGAATCAGGGGTTGAGTTGAGCTTTCGTTCTGGCCGTTGGGTGCGTGTGCTCTCTGGGCAGCCCGATCGGGATGCGGCATTCGTCCTGGATGTCAACGGATTCTTGGATTTGGGGCGGTCCCGAGCCCATCTGGAGTTGCTTAGCCCTGGCGAAGCTACCCAGGGGCGAGCGCTCGTTGTGTTGGGAGGTCCGGGCATCGGCAAGACCACCACCTTGCGGCACATGGTCGAGGACCGCGGCACGTCTCCAGACCACCCCGGGTTCCCCGGCACCGTTTGGGCATCAGCGCCGGGGCTCATCGACAGCGAAGCATTTGCTTCTGAGGTGGGACAGTATGTTTCGGCGTTGCCCGATCTGGCTGAAGTAGCGGCCACCGACAATCAAGTCGTGCCCGGACCTCTCACTTTGGTGATCGATCAGCTCGATGAGCATCCCGACCTGGACCAATTCGTCCGGCACTTCGGGGCGGCGCTTGAGGGCAAGGACACTCGTAGTCTCAATGTGCTCATCGCATGTCGTGCCGCGGAGTATCCGAAGTCGTTGACCGTGATCCTTGAGCGATCGTTCGGTTCGTGTACTGTCGCGGAACTTGCTCCGTTGACCAGGGATCAAGCAGTTGCGGTTGCTGCGCAGGATGTCTCGGATCCTGATGTCTTCCTCGAAGCGATGTGTCGGAGCGGCGCGGGCGCGCTGGTCACTTCTCCGCTGACGCTGCGAATGTTGGTCAGCGACTGGCGGGCTGGTACCGAAGGAGGCGGCCCTGCGCTGAGCATCTTCGACCGGAACGCACGTCGTCTCCTCAGCTTCCCTCACGAGACCGGAATCGAATTGTCGGAGTCTAGCCTCGAGGAGCGGATGGCCATCGCGTCGCGGATTGCTGCGTATCTGCTGCTGTCGGGACGGCGGACACTCCGACTCGGCAGTAGTGCGTGGGCGAACAGCGAAGAGATCACTCCTGGCCGACTCGCTTCTGGGCGTGAGGCCGCAGGGCTCGGAGAATTCGACGTCACACCGGTCAAAGTCCGTGAAACGCTGGCAACCAATATGTTCGCACCCGGGTCTGAGAGCACGGAGTTCACTCATTCTTCTGTCGCTGCGTTCCTTGCCGCCAAATACCTCATCGCGCGGTTCCGATCACTCGGGTCCCCAGCCCTAGAG
Organism: Nocardia sp. NPDC127606; assembly: GCF_042671725.1. NCBI lineage: Bacteria > Bacillati > Actinomycetota > Actinomycetes > Mycobacteriales > Nocardiaceae > Nocardia > Nocardia sp. NPDC127606. Next base: position 214,236 of record NZ_JBHXWQ010000009.1, read on the forward strand.
CGGCAACTTTCCGGTGTGTTCTTGGTCAGTGCTCCCGATGAGCCGACGGCTCAGATCCCTGAACATCTGCGTGAGACCGCAGCCTGGATATCAGGCCTGGCACCTCGGCAAGCCGAATGGCTCGCGGCGGCCGACCCTCAGTCCTTGGCCGGATATTCGATGTGGATTCCTGACTCCGAGATCAGGTCAGTGTTGGTGGATGGACTGCTGAATCGAGCTGAGCGAATTGAACTGGCTGGCGGTGCCGAGTGGCCGCGAGCACGTTGGGATCTGAACCATCCGGCTCTCGCGGCGCGGCTGTCGGACACTCTCGGGTCTGCAGCGGAAGACACTGAGTACGAGTGGGCTGACCTGGCTCGTGTCCGGGTGGCCGTGCGGATTGCCCTTGACTCGCGCGTCGAAGGTGCGATGTCTGCACTGCTCCGCTTGGTCGAGTCGCCAGGGTGGCCGGTCTCGGTGCGCCAACGCGCAGCGCGCGCGGCAATGAATTGCTCGCCCGACGGCGCTGTTCGCCGTTTACGAGGACTGCTTCGGCACTTGGTAGTTACGCAGTTATCTGCACACGCGCTCTCAGACGACGACGAGTTCGATGATCTCTCGGGCGACAGTGAACTGGTGGGCACTTTGTTGTCGTTGTTGTGGCCTGAGCACCTCAGCTTCGACGAGGCTGTCCTGCACATCCGAGTGCGTCGTCAACCCATGGGCATCGGTGTCTACCGCGGCGAAGCCGAGCGGTTTGCCCGCGAGGTGCGTGACGTAGATCTCGACCGATTTATCGTTCACGCCAACACTGCAGTTCGAGCATTTGTCGCCGCCCCGGACGGACCACAGGCCCTCGACAGCACTGATCCTGATCCTGTCCGGAGGGTTCCGCTGCTCGGTATCTCCGCCGAAGATGAGTGGGGACTCCGGGAGTTCATCGCACCCGTCCTCGATCGAGTGTTCGCCTCGGGCAGAGTGTATGAGCTGCTTGAGGCGGTCGCCGAGATGATCGCTCCGCTGATGCGTGCATCGTTCAGGATTCCTATGCCCGCTCGGCTGGAACTCGTTGACCGGAACGGAGTAGAGCTGTCCGCAACCGCCGACCTGCGTCGGAGACTGGCGCACGAGTTGGTGCTTCTCCTCACGGCCGCCGAGCTACCGTTCGACCGTTACTGCGCACACCTTGTGGTGTCGGAGTGGTGCCAAGAGCAGGTCTTCGCGCAGAGTCCAATTCGAACACCCGTCGAAGCCGAACGGCGTGAGCGTCAACGTCTACTCGATGACAGCGATTCCGCGTGGTGCCTGTCTCAGATCGATACTTTCCGGGAGTCTGTCGATCCTGTGTTGGTGCAGGCGTATGCCCTGATTGTCTCGATCATTGCCGATCCGTACAACCCGGACACCTTCGCCCAACTGGAGAATCGACCGGACTCGCCGGAGCGCGAACACTTTCGATGGGTTTTCGACGGGATGCCGATCGATGACGACTACGCCAGGACAATGCGTAGACAGACAGCTGCAAGGTTCTCCTGGGACGGGGCCGAGGAGTTCGTTTCCGTCCAGCGTCAGCGACTCGTGGCAGCGGCCAGTGGGGATTGCGATGCGTTCTGGACGCTGGTGTACCGATTGTGGGTCAATCCGTCCACCGGACGATTCGAGGATGCACGATCCTTGGATGTATCCAGTAGCCCCGGCGTGTCCATCTGGGCGGCGGCGGAGTTCTCCTCGTGCTTTCGAACCGCGACGATCTCGTACCTCCAGTCGGCACACGACCACCGCGAGACATGGTTGGGATTGGAAAAGACCGATCGGCGTGCTGAGGCCGGTGTGATAGGCCTCGCGTTCCTCTACCGCACCGAAGGAACGGCCGGCCTGCGCTCAGTGCCCCCGACGGTGTGGGCGTCGTGGACAGCCGCCATCTTGGCCGGCCGTCCAGGACTCAGTGACCAGAACCCCGATCTGTACACCGAACTCGTCGGCTTCGTGACCCAGCACGCGTTGAGTTCCGTAGCCGAATGCGTCAACGAATGGGTGCGAACAAACCTGACCAATGCGACCTCGCCTTGGCTCTTCGTGCAGACCGTGCCTCTACTTCCCCGCCAGGTACACTCTCACATGGTCACCCTTGCATGTTCACTTTTGGACTGGGTCTGCCCGAGTGAAGAACACTCTGACTCGTTCGCCGCAGGACCAAACTCCGAGGGTGATGGCGGCGTGGTGGGGCAAGCCGGTGATCTCTCTGCCGTACTGAGCATTTGGTCAGTGCTGCTACGACCGTCGTTGAAGTTGCACGATGAACGAGCTGTTCAACATGTACGCAGTGTTTTCTCGGATGCGCGAGAATCCGACACTGGGCGTGCGGAGGAGATCGCGATTACGTCAGCCGCGTTGCTTCTGGCCACGGATACGCAGCGTCAATGGTCGCTCGTTCACGCCGCCATCGTAGAGTCGGCTGATTTTGCGCGCGACCTCGCCTACGCATGTACTGAGCACCAGGTTGCGGACGCCCTGATGCGAGACCTCTGCGACTCGGACATCGTTTCCTGCTATCGGTGGCTTGCGCGAGTTCATTCACCGACCACCGAGGTTCACCACCTCGGTTTCTCGGAGGTGACTCCGGTTCAGGAAGTGCACAGTATGCGCAGAGCGGTCCTCGCCGAAGCAACGCGACGCGGCACAGCGGCCGTCGTCTACGGGCTTCGCGACCTGCTCGAAAGTGACCCGAACTCGCTCGAACTACATGCCGCGCTCGTCAACGCGAGAGCGATGGTGCAGAGAAAGGCGACTGTCAACCTGTCGACTTCGAACATTCAAGACTTACTGGCTGATCACCGCCGTCGCATCATCGGCTCCTCAGCGCAACTCGCAGCCGTTGTGACCGAAATCCTCATCGACATCGAAAAAGACATTCACACCCACGGCTTCCTGCTATGGGACCGCGAACGGGATCGGGATGAAAATGGTGAACGGATCAGTTTGTTCCGACCGAAACCAGAAGGGTCGTTCGGCGTCTACATCACACACGAACTTAAACTACGACTCGCCGACCGGCCAGTCGTGGTCAACAGAGAAGTCGTCGTCCAACCTACTGGCCCAGGTGACTCGGGACTACGCCCCGACATACTGGTCGGTGCCATCTCGCATCAGTCGTCCGAGATTGCCGCCACGATGACGGTCCCCATCGAGATAAAAGGAATCTGGCACAAAGACGTTCTCACCGCACAGCAAGGTCAGCTACTCCCGTACCTTCGAATGACAAATTCGAGCTCGGGCGTCTATCTGGTTGCATGGTATCCCCTCGATCAATGGACCACGGCCAAAGACAATGTCTCTCGAAACAAGACAAAAGCTCACGGGTCGGCCCCGCAACTTTTGGCGACGCTGCAAGCGCAGGCCGCCGAAATAAGGCGAAATACGGGGCTATCCATCACCCCGTATGTCCTCACTGTCTCGACCACCACCCCGAGCGCGCTTCTTGAAATGTACGACTCGGATCCCGACGAGTTCGACTGACGTATCCAGGACGGAAGCGCGTGCACACTTGATCAGCCACTCTGTTGTCCGACTGGGGGTGTCGCGTAATACTGTGAAGCGGGCTCTTTTCTGGTGGGGCCGCCGAAGTATCGGTGCCCGGTGAAGGGGTCGGTCGAAGATACTGTCAAATCCTGTGCATCGGCGAGGTTCAGACGACCTCCGTTCCGGTGGCGTCGGTCGTGCCGGTTGCCCTTCGTGTAAGCCTGAGTTGAAGCCGGTGGTTCACAGCAACCAGCCTTGCAGGGCAAGAGATGGATCGACGATCACGATGACCACCACCAGCACGACGGCCTGTCGGGTGCATGGCGAGAATGTTGAGATGGGTAGCAACGACCCCGCTGCAAGCAGGCGCCGGCGCGTTCACATCGGCCGAGAAACTGACGCATCTGGCCGCCTACGAAGCCGCGACCGGTCAGCTCGGCGGAGGCGGCGTATCTACGAAAGCAGGGTCTGTACTCGTCGCTGATCACCGAATGGCGTAAGCGACGCGATGCCGATGTATTACAGGGCAAGCACCCGGAGAGAGGTCGGCCGCCTGACCGCGGAGCAGGCCGAGATCGCTCGGTTGATAGCGACGTTGGCGAAAGCGGAGAAGAAGCAGACGATGACCGATTCCGCGCTCGAGATCACGGGAAAGGACGCAGGACGGCTTCGCCGCCCTGCGTGGAGGGTGAAAACGTTTGTGGGTCTTACGTTCCGGCGTAGCGTGGGGGCGGAGGGACTGCTGCACGGGCAGGTGACGCTGACACCAGATCGTGCAGCAGTCCCCAAAAAGCAGTTCAGCTCACACGCGGGATGTGGACGCTCGCAATACACAGCCTGACATGCCGTTCGCCTACCTGGTATTCGAAGACGGGCCATCCACTCGGGCCGATAGCTTCGTCCACATAGCCTTCTACGCGGCGCAGGGCGGCCAGGCGTCGCTCACGAGGGCCATCGAATTCCTTCTGCTTGAAGTAGAGGAGCAAGACTGCTGCCGTGTCGTGGGTATTGAGGTAGCTGAAGAGCTGCGGATCGACTGCTTCGGTGACGACCGTGTCGTCGCTGGCGATCTTGGCTTCGCAGATGAAGATCTTCTCCGGGCCGCTTCCCTCGGCGAGGACGTCCGCCTGAATGAAGATATCGGATTTGCCGCGGCGGCTGTAGACCTCTCGTTTTGAGTTCGCCAGGGAAGCGTTGAGCGTCACTGCAAGATGATCGCTCAGGCGATCCTCGCCCAGGGGGTAGAAGGTCACCGGGTAACGCTCGATCCCGTTTGCCCACAGCCGGATCACTTGCTGCACATCGGCGAAGGACTTCGGGTCGAGTCGATCCCGATGCTCGACGGTGGCTTCACCGGGCCCCGGTCCGGCTACAGCATCGGCCGTCGGCTGCTCAGATGTGGTCGGGATAGATTCCAGAGTTGGTGCGGCTAACGTCCACTCGTCGTCGAAGGTCAGAGTAGCGCTTACCGCGGCTCGGTTGGTCAGGAGCCTGCGTTTATATGCGATCCGCTCTTTGAGCAACTGAGGGAGTTCGACATCGAAGTATCGGTTCGTCTGGGTCGTGATGGCTTCCACGACGGACCGGGCATAGGTGACCCGAGCGTCGAAGACCGCTCGGATATCGAGTTCGCCCCTGGCGACTGCTGCCTCTTCCTCTTCGCTCAGCTCGACATAGGTGTAGAGGCCCCAGGCAGCCATGGCTTCATCCGGGCTCCCGAGGTGCCAGGTGTCACGGGCCAACTGCAGCTCATGACGCTCAACCTTGTCGAGTTGCGCCCACTCCTTCGAAGCGGCAACCACGTCGGCATCAACGGGGAGCAGGTCCGGCGATGCGTCAGGCCAGTACTGGACGAGCCGGTGCTCGCCGTCCAACCGGACACCAACATAGTGGTGAGTGACCGCCTCGTATCCTGCGTTGGACACGGGTCTCCACTCTCCGAGACGTGTCGAGTTTCGTATTTGCGAAGTTAGAGTCAGGGGCTCTGGCCGCATCTCGGCGAGAAGCTGTGGGACATCGCGCTCGAAGTTGCCAAGCTCCTCGAGTGAGCTGATTGTACCGAACCGCACTGTCAGCACGCTGGTGCTGAGAAGGGACTCCAAGAATCGAGACAGCGGGCGGGAACTCCTGCTATCGCAGTTGAGCACGTATGGCATGGGGCGCAGTCTATTTGGCGACGTCATCGGTCGAAGGGTTGGCGCAGCTGTTTGAAGCGAATCTCGCCAATCACCTTCGGCTCGTCGGTGCTGATCATCCCGATCAGTCACGTAACCGATCCCCGCAATCTTGGCCGCCTCGCGACCTGGGACCTGACCAACATGATGCAAGTCGGGCAGTTGACCATTGCCGCGATCACCACCGCGCTGGCCGAACACGGTCGCCACTGGCGCCCGATCCCACGAAGTCGTCCGGAGCAACCAGAATCAAGATCAGCTCTAGACTGATCCTGTGCCATCCGCGCGGCGGGCAGCGGCACACATCCAAGGGGGAAAATGATGAGGTCCGGCCGCGCAGCCGCGATGGCAATACTGATGGTGGTCGGCCTGCTCGGCTGCACAACTCACTCCTCGAGCGAGCCGCAGCCCGCCACCGCACCGCCGATTGCGGACTCCCTCGATCCGAAGGTCGTGGCCAAGCTCGCCTACCTCGACAGCCTGCGCACCCTCGACTCCTGCGGCTTCCTCGACCCGGCCGCTCTGGAGCAGATCACGCGGCCTGCATACATCGGCGCGGCCGGCGAGTTCGACTCCTGCACAGCCGATTTCGGTGGCGAAGTCGGTCCCAAACGCATCGCCAAGGTCGAATTCGACATGGGAATGATCGGCCAGACCGGATTCGGCACACCAGTCGAGGTCGGCGGGACGACGATCCGGGTCGCCGACTCCGGTGGCGAGTTCTGCAGCGCCCATCTCCGATTCGATGATCAGCAAACCGTCGCGATCCGGGTATTCACCGCCCCCGCTCGCGCCACCCGCGGACCTATGCCCTGAAGCGGTCGACATCGCCACAGCATCGATCCCGCTCCTCGGGACACGCCCCCCACGTTCCGGATCGACTCACGCACACATCGACACCCGTCTTGCTCGGCTCGACGCGGCGGGGACCGGCAAGTATTCCGCCAGCTGCGAACTGATCCTCGGCGTCGATGCTCAACGACGATCCAAGCTGGAACGGATCACCGGACCCGACATCGACATCGAGTTGATTCGGGTCAACACCACCGGTGGAGGCTGCGACAACGCCAAAACGACCGCGACCGAGCTGGTCCGGCTATACAGGCTGCTCGGCTGAGGTTGGGTTTGCCAGAAATTGCTGATCGACGATGACGAACCCGTCGCAGTAGCGATAGACGTCATAACCTGCTGCCCATGACTGTGGGTATGACGATCATCGGCTACGCCGTCCTCAACGCGAACCTGATCGAAGAACGGATCCGCGCCGAACTTCGCCGACTCGGCGATCCCGACGACGGCCTCTACGGCGCCTTGTTCGTCTACGACCACGCCCAGGACGGCTCCACCACGAAATGGACGTTCTTCACCGACGATCCGGCCTACGCCGAGATGCTGACCAAGGGCACGGGGAAGGAAGAGTTCGACCCCGAGATGTTGCGAGCCAAACTCCCTGCGTACCAGCCAGGTTGGATCATCACCACCGACAGCTGAGCACCTCGCCCCGGAGGTACGTCGCGGTCGCCGCGGTGAAAACGGCCGCGCGATCCGAGGCCGAACCTGTCCACACCGGGGACAGGGAGTTCGTGGCGAACCGGGCAGCGGCACACCCCGACGACGCGGCGGACAAGCCGAAACCGGTCCGAAATGCCGGGAGCGGGATGGCGTCCGAGTACGTCCAACCAGGTATGACCCCTGAATTGCGTGCTGTTCTGCTCGCCCACGGCGTCAACCCCGACCACCCCATCCAGCGCGAAATCACCGACGCTCTCGCTGATCTCGCGTTGGCCTCGCGCGAACCTTGTCCACGTCTACCTCGAGTCGAGGCTCTACTCGCTGACCGGGTGTCTTGCCGCAACAGGCGGTAGCCGGTCGAGCGCGCGCTCCCACGCGAATCCAGCGCCTGTGCCAGTGCCGGGGCTGTGCGGGGTGTGTCCGTCGGTCCCGAGCAGCACCTGCACGCCCGCCCCGCGCAGAGTCTCCACGCTGACAGCGAAGGCGGGATGTTCGGCTTGGGCGGCGTTGAGGTGCGGCAACGCGATCAACGGTAACCCCAGCCCGATCGCTTCGGTGATCAACCCGAGCGGCAGCGTGTCACTGATCCCGGCAGCCCATTTGTTGATCGTGTTCGAGGTTGCCGGCGCGACGATCATCGCCTCGGCCGGTGGCAGTACATCGGGTTCACCGGGCAGCTTGTAGCGGACCCGGATCGGGTGTCCGGTCAACTCGGCCAGGTCCGGAAGTTGGTCGGCCAGCCATGTGTGCGCGGTTTCGGTCAGGACCAGGCAGGTGTCCCAGCCGCGCTCGATCGCGCCAGAGACCAATGTGGTGATCGACAGCACGGGCGGGGCGGCACAGCCCACTACATAGAGCACAGGCACGATCGTCATCGTCGCACACCCACACGGATGGCGTGCCCCGAAGTTCAGCAGGGCCAGCGCCTTTGACCATTTCCTCGATGAGGGGCTACGGCGCCGATGGCCAACCTGGCAACTCTGGGTAGTACCCCACACGGTGGTACCCACCGACCTGCCGCCGCTGACATCCGACCGATCAACGAATCCGCTACGGCTGGAAGTCCACGTCGCCACCGCTGACCTGACGACACTCGTGCAGTGGATCCCCTCGATGCAGAAACACATCGACAAACTCGCGAGCATTGCCGATACGCCGACCTGCTGAAGAGGCGGGCGTGCAGCCCGACCGGTGACGACGACATGCCCCGCTCACCTGACCAACCCATCGTCAGGCGGACTCATCGAGCGGCCGTACTCGCCGAGCTGCTTTACTCGTTCGACCTTGATCAGCGAGGACATCGTGACGGTGTCGCCGTGGTCGCCGATGGTGAGGACGGCCCAGGCGAGGACGGTGATCGCGTAGTCGCTGTAGCGGAACAGGACTGGTTGGCCGAGGGCGTTGTCGCCGTTCTTGTAGCGACGGGAGATATTACCTCCACCACCGCAGGTTTCGTGTCGTTTGAGGTATCCGAAAGCGTGGTTTCGATGCGCCCGTGAAAGACTGGCAGAACCGAGGAAGTTCTGGTGCCACGGCGGCAACGCTCGCATGACCGTCGACGCCGGGGAATACCGCACCGCCACCGTTGATTCGGGCGAGACTCAGGTGTCGCGGATCTTGCGCACGATTCCCAGTCCCAGGTGAGCAACCACAGCGAACATCGGTGGCCAGTACCAGCTGAATTGGCCACCAGTTTGCGCGAAGGCTTGGTACAGAAGTAGGACAAACCCACCGGCGAATCCCGCAATCCCGGCGGGCGAAATCACTTCCTCGCCATCCCGGTACGGGAACACAAGGCCGAGCACGCCGAGAGACACGATCATGGTTGGCAACAGCACCGCCAGCAGTGGATACAGGTCGCCCTCACGGTTTCTGCCCGCCCAGAAGAAGGTCGGGTAAACACCGGGGAACACGAACGCGATCACGTACGCCACCACCGGGGTGAGGGCCCACACCGGAATCGCCAGAACAAGCAAGAGGACCATCGGCCCGATAATGCTGAGGGGACGATCCCATCGCTTGCGTCGAGCCACGTCGGCGGATCTGCGCTGGTACTCGACATTGTCAAGCGACCGAGGTTCACCGCAGACCTGCATGAGGGCTTCGATCAGGGCATCTCCGCGCCGCTGAACTCTCACCTGGAAGTTGCGGCCGAGTTCGAACCTGACTCCGGAGGCATCGCGTTCGACAATCTCATAGTCGGCGAAGTTCGGCCGGTCCATCGCGGAAAGGTGCCAATCCAACATAGGTGTCAGCGGATTCTCCAGCGACGCCACCACATCGACAACCAACGGTACCGCCGGACCAGACGCTCGAAAGTCTGCGCACACCAACGTTCCGTCGGCACGCAGCACATAGATCGAGCCGGCCTCCCAACTCCAGTCGCCATTTCGAGTATCCCTAGCGCCTTCGTCGACGACCATCCCCAGCACCCAACCGCGCGTCCGATCGCCGGCATGTATGCCCGCGATCGATGCGGCAGTTCGGGCAGCCAGGTCGCGGATGCCGTCCGCATCGACCGTCGAGGATTCGTAATCTTCGCTCATCCGAGCACCTTCTGTTCAGCGGCTGTGACGCGAACGTTCCGACAGCCTGTTACTCCGGAATTGGTGGCGAGTCCGAGCATGGCTCGGACTCGCCACCAACACCACTGGGCTACTTCGATCCTTGGCCGTTGCACGCGCCGCAGTTCACCCAGTTGCCCAGATCGCTGTGCCCGCCCGAGCCATTGCACCGAGGACAGACAACATCTCGAAGGAACTGCCAAACACCCATCATGACAACCTCTTTCAGTCGATGAGCCGGAGACCCGAGCTCGGACTCGACGAGTATGTGCCGCGTCGACCAGGCGGTGAAAGAGTCAATTTCTAGCGTCACCCGGACGCTCGAGGCAGCCGCGCTCGAGGCGCCCGCGCCACCTGACACTAGAAACTGAATCTGTCCGGAGGTGGGCCGCGCATTCGAGAATCTTCCTATTGGTTGATCGCCACGACATCGTGGCCATACACAAGGCGGCCATGATTACTACACCCGAAAACCTCAGCGACGCCGCACGACGCCGACAGCCTGTGCGGGCCGCCGAAGTCCGCAGTCCGAAAGTCCGCGGAGGGGCCAAGTTCGTCGCGGTCGCGGCTGTCACGGTAGGGACGGTCACGGCCATCATTCAGGCAGGTTTGCCGTTTCTGCTGGGTGCCTGGTTCGGCGGTGGAGGCGCACTGGGCAACTCGGCGCTGGTTCTACACGGTTTCCTCAGCGTCGCCTGGCTCCTGACCCTGGTGACATTGACTGTGACGGTCCTGCGTCCCTCGACGGCGACCAGGCCGGCATACACCTCGTCGATTTCGACGAAATGCGGCGTCGTCGCGGCGACAGTCGTCGCGGTCTTCAGCACCGGGGTCAGTTTCGTCTATGGCTCCTACGGCGCACTGGCGTGGGTCACCGCCCTCATCGATCTGGCCAGCGTCGCGATGGTAGCCAGATCGACCATCGGATCAGCCCCCGCGTCCTATCCGCCTCCCCACGGCAACCGGGGCCACATTGTGAACCAGCAGCGACCCTGAGGACCCTGAACATGACCCCGTCGGCACCTTCGCGCACCGCAATCTTCGGTTCGGCCCTAGCGCTCACGATTCTCACTGCCTGCGGCGGCACCGACAATCCGCCGAACAACAGCACAAGCCGCCCGCCATCGTACCTTTCATCGACGGTCGCGAAATCCGACGAAGGCAATGCTCGCCCTTCAGGAATTCTGTATCTCCGCACCAAACAAGGCGACTCCGCGTCGCGACCTTCCACCACGCTGCGCGCCCTCGACCCGGCAACCGGCTCGACAACAGTGGTGCGGGAGTTCGTGCACCCGACTGGCGTCGCACCGTCGATCGACACGAACAAGGCCATCCGCGCACGAAACGGCTTCTCACCCGACCTGCAGCGCATGGCCGCAACGAAAACCGTTGGCACCGAAAGCCATGTGGGCTGGATCGACGCCGCCAACACCTTCATCGACATCAGCGCACACAACGCCAGCACCAACAGCTTCGCGAACAAGCCCCAGGACACTTCTCCGACATTCGACGCGACTGGTGCCTTCTACTACCTCGACCTTGTCGCCAAGGCGGTCATGCGGGTACCAGCGGGAGCAAAGAACGCCGAGTTCGTTCGCACCGAAACATTTACCCCCACAGGCATACTTCGCGACAACCCGAAGCTCTACGTGTCCCCAACTGGGACCGTCAGCGTCGCTCGTTCAGGCGGACAACACCTCTACGCCGAGCGCGACACGATCGGTTCCGGCGGCGAACTGGTCGATGACTGGCTCAGCGGTGACACCTTCATCTCGCAGAAGGCAGAGGCCCCACGCGGCAACCCGATCTACCGATGCACAACAACCCCTCCGCAACGCGCGCACATGCTCGATTGCGCCGACACACCGCTGACTCCCCGCGCGAGCGACCAGGACATCGGCACACCGGTCGCGAGTCCTGACAAGAGCCGAATCGCGTTCGGTGCCCACCGTGATGGCACTACGAGGGTTTTCGTGATCCCGGCGGCAGGCGGCGGCCCGATCGAGATCGAGCGATTCTTCGTCACCGGCGACAGCGTTACGCTGATCCAGTGGCTGCCCTAGTTACGGATGCTGTTCTGGCAATAGAACGTCGCCGCGTTCCTTCCGGGGTTCGAGCAACGACGGTGGCCAGGAGGTCGCGACCGGGCGGCCCGATTCGGACGATAAACTGCCCGGTCCCGGCGGCGGCGAGTTCCGCGGTGACAGCAGCGAACAGTTCCGTTCGAGTGTCGATTGGGCAATCGTCGGCACCGTGGTCGTCGTAGAGCAGGACTTCCACGCCGCGCTCACGAGCGAGGTGAATCGCTTGCGCGAGAACAGGTGTCGACAAGATCCCGCCACGCAACTCGTCTCGTAGCCGGGCTTCGAGCAGGACACTTGCCCGCCGCGCCCGGTCGGTCAAGGAGTCACTGTGCGCGATTTCGGTCAGGATCGGCCGGGCGATCAGATCGAACGCGCGACGCCGTTGCCGGCGTTCGGCGATGGCGGCGCGCGCGACAGATTCGCGGCGCGCCAACTGCACGGACTCCTCGCGCAGTTCGACGATGTTCTGCAGCCGCGGTCGAACAAGCCGAGCGAACGCGGTGGCACCTACCAGAGGGGCGAAGTCAGCGAGACGGCTCAGCACCAACGGCGCCGCGTCGAATCCTTCGTTCGCGGCCCAGACCGTGCAGACTGCCACGACTCCGATCTGCCCGCACCAGGCCATCGCGGGGCGGCCACGCAGGGTCAGCAGCGCGTAGATCGCAGCGGTCGCCGAGGCAGGCCACAGCTGCTCGGGCGAGTGCAGCGCCGCTGACCCCCACACAGCGACAGCCGTTCCCACCGGACCGAATGCCGCACCGAGACCCACCCACCGCGACACCGGATCGTGCGGCGCCATCACGAACCACGCAGCCATCGCGGAATAGCTCAGCAGCGCGGTCACGGCAGCAATCCCCAGCGCGCCATGTGTGCTCATCACTGCGAGCGCGACGATTCCGACCAAATACGTTGCTGCGAGCAGAATCGCTGACCTCGTCCGTATTCCGAGGAACTGCCGAATGTCTGGACCGTCTGCTGCAACGGGCCTTCGCCACGCCAGCTGTACTCGGGTACCTTCGCCCGGCGCCGACTCCACCGCGACGGTGCCACCATCGATATGTTCGAGCTGTCGGATAGTTCCCCGGATGCCGAACCTGCCCGCGGGTGTCGCGGATGGGTCGAACCCTGGTCCGTCATCGCTAACGGTCACCCGGAATTCGCACGCTCCGACGACAGCATGAACCGAACACCGAACACCCGTATGGCTGTGGCGCACACTGTTGCGCACCGCCTCCGCGGCGCCGGTAACTGCGGCATACACAGCGTCAGCATCCAGTTCGCTGTGCTCGGCGGTCGTCACCGCCTCGACCTCGATGGCTGGCGCCACCTCCGCGATTGCCGATCGAAGCGACTCGACCATCGCCCCGTCGGTGATGGGCGCCGCGGACGAAACCAGCGGCATCGCCTCCATTTTCGCCAAGGTGGACCGCGCCTCGCCGCGTGTCCGTTCGCTTGCTGGCAGCTGGACGGCGGCCAGTAGCGTCGCGATGGCCCAGTCGTGGATGACAGTGTCGTGGATACGGCGTTGTGCCGCACGGGTTTCCGCCGCTGCGGTCACCTCGGCTTGACGCAGGGTGGCGGTCCGCGTCCGGTCGAGCATCCGCGCGGTCCGAAGCCCTTCCAGCACCATCGCGACGAAAACCAGGGAGAACCCGAACGAGTAGAGCAATTCCAAACCGAAGGCGAAATTTGCAGCGGAAGCGCGGTTTTGATTGAGAAGCTGTACCGCGCCGGTAGCGACAAGTAGGTACAGGACCACAAACCACGACTGCCATGCCAAGGCTGCCGACATCGCGGCCAGTCCGGGCACAAATGACAGCCACAGCGATCCGGGCAAAGGCGTTCCGTTCCAGGCCACCGGCCACAACAACGCCACACCGAGAAACATCGCAGGGACCGCCATCGCGATCCTGCGCAAAGCCGCCACCGAGCGGGTCTGCGCCGACTGGAACAACAACACCGCCGGCGCCACCAGCACGGCCAAGACCGACACAATCGTCCACCACCAGGCCACGAACGCCGAGTCAACGATGATGCGTGATGCCAGCAAAAGTGCGTAGGCGCCGAAGGCAACCGCGATCAGACGGGCGAGCGACCGCAGTACCTGCTCATAGCTCGTGTGGGCCGATCCCCCTGCGGCACGGTTCATTTCCTCGCGCGCCACCATGGTCGCGGAACGATTCCATCGCGCTGCGCGGTCCGACGCAATTGCGAACGAGACACCACCGGTGACCCGGCCGCCGCGTACTTGGCCCGAATCCTCGTCAAGTACAGGTTGACAGTGTTCTTGCTGACGCCCATCAGCTCCGCGACGTCGGCGGCGGACTCACCGGCGGCATACAGCGCCAGCGCCTCCTCTTCCCTCGGCGCCAGTCGCGGTCGTGACGGATCGGCGTCGATGGCCGTGGCCCAGTCGATGGTCCCGATCGGCTCGCCGGCGGCCGCAGACCTCACTGCCACACAAATTGCCTCCGCGGACTCGGACTTGCGGATCACACCCAGCACCCCGGCGCGTGCCGCTTCGCGCACCAAGTCCGGCCGGTCGCCTGTTGTGAGAACCAAGACCTTCTCGATCCCTGCCCGGTGAAGTTGTTCGACGTTGCCGCGCGGTGTCGAATCATCGTCCAACGACAGGTCCAGGATGGCCATGTCGACCGGCACATTCAGTGCCAGTAGGGCATCCACGGACCCTCCCGCCGCGGCAACATCCAGATCCGGCGCCGCGACTAAGGCCTGACGTAGACCCTCGATCAGTAGCTCATGGTCCTCGACAACCCCGATTCGAACACCCCGCGATTCCCCAAGACCGGTCATCGCCACATCATCTCAGCACCGAGCCGACCATGCCTGCCACACCAGCAGATCCAACCCGGCCGAGGGACGCCAAGTGTTGAATTTATCTGTCCTTCAACAGAACCGGAAGCAATCCGGTCGGATCAAGGATAGGAATGCCGATAGGTCTGCCCGTCATCTCGGCTGACCGCAGCCGCCAAGATCTCCCTGCGCATCGCTGACCAGAGTCCGGTGACCGGACTTATACCGTGTCAACGGAGTTGTCCGCAGTTGACGACGGTTGTGGTCACGACGCAAGCTGCCCAGCGGTGAGCAAGCTGACCACCTTTGCCGGAACGACGAAGTGCCTGTCGTCCAAAGCGTTCTCCCCCACAGCAGTGGATGAACCGATCAGAGTAGGCAACGCCGCCGCGGTGCGGCGGAAGCCGATGCGGCGCGGCGCCGCTTCTTCGAGGCGCAGGCTTCACCACACGGTTCACCGCCAGCGCGGTGATGAGCACCGAGCTGGTACGCGGCGCGACGGTCGGGTCAGCGACGTTCATCGTCGACGCGGACACCAATACCAGGATCGCGGTCCACTTCCGACTACCCCATTCGACGACCTCGGTCAGGACATGATGAGTTTGTCGGGCCGACTTCGCCTGCAAGACAGAACCTTTGCCCTATCTGCCTGCGGGAGGGTTGGTGTGGACACCAGCTACGAGACAGTCGACGTGGACACCTCCCTTGTTTCGGCAACCGACCGGATCGACTACTGGACTGCACACAGCCAGACCAACCAAGGAGACATGCGACTCGGTTTCGCAAGCCCCCAACAGTTCACCGGATCCATGCGGGTGCACCGATCTCGGCCATCGGTTGGTACGCCACCGATAGCGTGGGGGCAGGGTAGGTTCTTGCTCGACGACGGGCGCTGGGCTCCGAACGGGCGCTTCGTGATCAGCAAGCGCTTGTCCGGACCGACAGGGCAGATCGACCAGCGTCACACGTTCGAGGACGCATACCGATGGCTTATCGACGAGGTTGACATCTGTGAGAAGACTTCCCAGGGCTATAGATTCGGGGGCTTGATTCATTTCGGTACCAAGTACTCCACGTCTACACACCTCCCGTCCGAAATCGAACTGGCATTTGACGAGAGCACCGATCAACTGATTCACGCGAGCAGGGCGAATGTGGTGTCGCGTGTGGTGTCGAGATCGGCAGGTGAAGAGCTCCGATTGGTTCCGGTGGAGGTCGCACTGGCGGAACTTGTCGCTCAAGCAGTTCTCGATCCGCCACCGAACGACTGGCGATAATCGGTTCCCACTCCTGCCGCTGGGGTGAGTATCTAGTGCGTTCGGGGTCTTCATGCGAGGTAGCTCCTATCTGGGAGGGGTGAACAAGGTCGATGACGTTCGCCTGCTGAAACTCTGATGCCGGGATGGTCCAGGTGGGCGTGGCGACTGCCGCATCCAGCCTCAGGCTGTGTCCTCGCCGAGCACCTCCTTCTCCTCGACGTCAGTGTCACCAAGACCACCGAAGTTCCTTGTGGCCCTGGCAGGTTCGGTCAGCGCGGTCTGCGGCGCTGGGACGTCGAGAGCGATGTCGGCGTCGCTGTCGCCGGTGATGGCGGCCAGTTCGCCGGGATCTGTTGTGATGAGCACATTCTCGGTATGCGAGGCCAGAGACCCGAACACCGCGCGGTCGGTGCCACCGACCGCCAACAGCCCCGAACCGCGTGCGGCCGAGAGCAGGAACTGCTGCTCGCCGTCGGAGAGGTGGAACGCCGTAGCGACCTCATCGATGGCCTGCGGCGCCTGGCGTAACAGGATCTGCGTCGCTGCGTTGGACACGATCGCGCGCCCCAGCTCGGTCGAGCACACATCCGCGCAGTCTTGTGTGGCGACGGTCAAGCCCGCCCAGTGTTTGCGGAAGCTTTTCGCTGCCCGGAACAAGTCCGAAGCACAGACGTTCGCCGCGGCACTGACCCGGTTCGTCCGCGAGGAACCCTTCGGCTGAGCCGGTCAGCCGCGGCTTCGCCGTCCGGTGATGCTCGACCACATCGACGCTACCCACCGTGACCAAAACGTAACGCGCACGAGTTCTTTCGGGGTTCGGATGACTTCCTGTCACCGGTTCGGCGCGGGTTCCCTTCGGTCGTAATCCATTTGGCGCGCTTGGATTTCGTCGGCATTGGCGACCGTCCAGGCATATAGCCGGTCGAAGGGCTCCCGCAGGGATTCGCCGAGCGGAGTGCGCGAGTACTCGACCCCGACCGGGGACGTCGCCAGCACGCGGCGAACGATCATCTCGTTGCGTTCCAGCCGCCGCAGGGTCTGGGTCAGGACCCGCTGGGTCACACCGTCGAGGCGGCGCTTGATCTCGTTGAACCGGCGAGGCTCGTCGAGAATTGTCATCACCATCATCGACCACTTGTCGGCGATCTGATCGAGGATCGGGCGGCTCGGGCAGTCGGATCGGAAGACGATGCCGGGGTCGGAGCTGGTCATATCGGTATCCTCCGCAATCCTTACGATGCTGAAAGTGCGTTATTGACGCCGGTCTCCCGTCGCCGCAGGGTAAGTATGCATCAGGAACCTAGATGCCTATCGGGTACGAATCGGAGATCTCCATGAACCATGACACCTACACGACCCTGCGAGTGCGCCGTGCAGCAGGCATCGCGTATGTCACGCTCGACAACCCGCCGGTCAACGTGCTGAATGTCGCCCTGATGAGCGACCTGCGGAACCTGCTGGCCGCAGTCCGGGACGACGATTCGATTCGGGTGATCGTGTTCGACAGCGCCGACCCGGAGTTCTTCATCGCGCACGTCGACATGTCGCTGATCGACACACCCGACGCTTTCGCGGAACTCGCGGCCGACCTGCCGGACGGCGTCAACATCTTCCAAGCCCTCGGTGAATTGCTCCGGCACCAACCCCAGGTGACCATCGTCAAACTCGCCGGGATGGCGCGTGGCGGCGGAGCGGAATTTGTTGCGGCCGCGGACATGTCGTTCGCGGCGATCGGTCGCGCAGGGATCGGTCAGATCGAAGCGCTCATGGGCATCGTTCCTGGGGGTGGTGGCACCCAGTACCTGGCCGCCCGAGTCGGGCGGCACCGCGCGCTGGAGGCGGTGCTGGGTGCCGAGCTGTTCGACGCCGAGACCGCGCAGCGCTACGGCTGGGTCAACCGAGCCGTTCCCGCCGACGAGCTCGACGACCTGGTCGACCGCCTCGCCCGCAACATCGCGGCCCTGCCCGAGGGGGTGATCGCGGCGGCCAAGTGTGCCGTCGCTCCCGAGGACCTCGGCGAGGGTCTGCTGCGTGAGCACCTCGCCTGGGCGGGTACGTTCGCTCGTCCCGCGGCCGAGCGTTTGATCCGCGGCGGAATGGCGAACGGTGCCCAGACCCGCGCGGGCGAGCGCGATCTGGAGGGTCTGCTCCGGGGTCTGGCCGGATAGGACCCGGCTACTACGGTGAGACGCGGCGGCGACGGAATGGGTGAGTAATGCGGTTCGGGTTCGTCGCGCATGTGGTCGGTGACGGCGACTCGGCGGGGGAATCATGGGGCGATTAGACGTGGCGTGCAACTGATCTGGTGTCGGGACGCCATCGGAGGGAAACGTCCGCTCACGCCGCGCGGAGAAGGCGACAGTGGTCGGGCCGAGCGCGGCGACCGGTTCGCCTCCTGGAACGGCACCGCGCCCTTGGACGCCTCCTCGGGAGAACAGCAACGCCATCGACTCTCCCGCGCCGGCAACCGCAAAATCAACCGGGTTCTCCACATCATGGCCGTCGTTCAACTACGCCATCACACCACTGGTCGGGTCTACTACGACACCCGCAGGACCGGCGGAAAGACATCCATGGAGGCGTTACGCGCGCTCAAGTGCAGACTCTCCAACATCGTCTACGCGCGAATGCTCGCAGATCAACGACGTGGCGAATTGGCGGGCTCGGGAGGGCAATCGGGAACGACTACTGACTCCAGCGCGACCGTTTCCAACCTGCACACCGACCCTTCGGACAAGCCACAACCCGGGGTCTTGACCTAAAGGGGTGCCATTACAGTGCGTTGCGTCTTCCTGATCCGTTCACTCCGAAGCGGGCGAGACAGTGCCAAATCTTCTTCAGTGACTGAGCATCGTATTCGCGTGACTGCGCCGCCTTACCGAGCACGGAGGCGTCCAGTACGCCGTTCACCGCGATCGAAGTGCCAAGGTCCACATATTGCACCTCCCGATACTCAGGATGCTGGAGCAGAGACTCGACGCTGAGGTGAAATCCGTTGTGCCACTCCACAGCACACGGAAGCCGCCGTGCGGTGGTCTCGATACCGGGGCCACGGTGGCTGGGATCGAGCACGATCGCCTCGACATCCCGATCGAGTCGGACGGAACCGTGGATGTGCGCCTCGATGTAGGTATCGAGCATGTCGGTATCGTCCATCTCGGCCAGTGCGATGAGACTCATGCTTGATGCCACGCCGAAATTCGAGGGGTTCAGATGACTGTCGGGGTAGCAGAATGTCGTGCGGTCCAACACCGTAGCGGTCAATCGTAAATGTGCTGATCCGAACCGTGGCGCGGCACCGAACGGCAAGTGCCGGAAGTTCAGCGCACGTAGACCGGGCGATGTTCGACCGGCGCTTGGTCATATGCACCGCCGAACATCCGGCTCTCCCACTGCCAGCGGTCGCCACCCGGATACGCGGTCAGGCCACCGTTGCTAGTCCCTGTAACGAATTGCGAGCGGTAGAACCCATCATCGACCAGCGCTTCGATGATGGGCTGGTCCCCGACCAGCCCATCGGGATGAAAGTTCACCGTCACCGGCATTGAGGAGTCCAGCGCTCGCCCCTGAGACTGTGCGGCGACGTACGCGACCGCCCGCGTTACGGCTATGGATGGGCGGTCGCTATACACATGCTCAGTCTGCTCGAGGATCGAACATACGCAACTCGGCATTTCAGTACGCCGCTGATGCCGAGATCATCGCGCCGGTTGACCTTTGGGGCACGCCGCGAAGCCGGTCGAACCGCGGCGCCACACAGCAGGAGAGTAACGGGACGTCCTCAGAGCAAAGCCTCATGGGAGAATGCGGCGTGGCTGATCGCATCGGGGTAGTGAGTACTCTTCCCCCAGATAACGAGGGTCGCCGCCTACTCCTCCTCGATGACGGCCGAACCGAACGCATCGAGCCGGACCTGACCGATGATGAGATCAAAGCCCGCTTCGACCTGGACCGCGTCGCCCGCTCGCCCAAGATCCCCTTCTGTGAAGGTCTCCTGTTGGACGGTCCACTCGCAGGGACGCGCAACTACGCGGTCAACGAGCTCGGAAGCCGCGCCACCTACTACCTGCCTCGTCCACCCGCTGGCGAAATCCCCGGACCGCTGCCCCAACGCGGTGTTGTCTACGAGGTCGTGGTGCTCGGCGCCGACGGCAAGCCTGCAGAACTCCGCCACGTCAGCGATCCCACCGGGACCGGTTGACGACAACTCGAAATTCCAGCGCCCGCTCGCCCGCATCGGTACTGATGACGCCGTGGTAGTCGATTGCCATTCGGACTCAGGACACGCCAATCGGTAGATCAACCAAGGCGCGCCACGTCGGCCGTTCGGGACCGCACGATCAGCGGGATGAGTGTGCGTCGCTGCTGACTGTCAGACAGTTGGCGCGAAGCGGCAAACACGTGATTGACGCGGCTGAAATCCGAGCCGCTCATACAGCCGGGTAGCCGCCGACCTCGACGTTCGCGAAGTCAGGTCCGGGCGACAGTGGAGAACCCGAACAACCCGTGTCCGCGTCGCAACAGGATGTGACCGGCGACAGCGCCGGCGACGTAGGCCAACCGCGGCGATCGCACAGGCGGACATAAGCATCCCGAGATATCCGAGGAACAACCCCGAACTGACCCGAAGTCAGATCCCACAAGGATGAATACCAAAATCCTGCCTACCACAACTGAATTGCCGCGCGGAGTCGATCACCGCGCCCCACGGCGACAGGTCATCTGGGAGTTCACCGCGACCGACGAAACCAGAGCGATATCCAACCTCGGCGTGCTGCTCTATCGAATGGGTGACCTCGACGAAGCCGAAACCTGGTTGCGTAATGCCGCCACCAACGGCCACATCAACGCTGTCACAACCTCGGCGGGCTTAGCCGCCCTGCTCGGGTGCAGTCACCTTGATTCGGAGTTACACCGCTGTTTGCACAGTCCCCACGACACTGAGTGCGCGTTGCCGCGCCTAGGCCATGTCTCCCAATGGGATTTTCGGTTCACGACCGGTAGTCCGTCAGGTCGTGCATCATCTTCGCCGTGGCGGAGACTATCGGTGATCGGCATCAGGTTCTGACGGACAACCAGTGGGAACTGCTCGAGCTGCTGTTACCGAAATCCGATGGCCGCGTGGGCCGTAACTTCGCCATCAACCGCCTGTCGTGGAGGGAATGTTGTTACGGTTGCGGACCGGGATGCCCTGGCGGGACTGCCCGAGGTATTCGGTCCGTGGCAGACAGTGCGGAAACGGCACCGCCGGTATGCCGCCGACGGCACCTGGGATCGGGTGCTGGTCGCGTTGACCGCGTTGGCGGATGCGACCGGCAACCTCGATTGGGTAGTTTCGGTCGATTCGACGATCGTGCGGGTTCATCAACACGGCGCCAACACCCGTCGCAGTGGCGGCGCGGTGGCCGGCCCGGATGGTGAGTTAGGAGCCGGCTGATCACGGGATCGGCCGGTCTCGGGGCGGGCTGACTACCAAAGCCCACCTGGTTACCGATGGCAACGGTCGCGGTTTGGCGGTGTTGATCACCGGGGGCCAGGCCGCAGATTGTCCTGTGATGCCCGCGGCGCTCGACGCGATCGCGGTCCCGCGATTGGTTGGTGGTCCGCCGCGCCGGAATCCTGATCGGGTCCTGGCCGATAAGGCGTATTCCTCGACGGCGAATCGAAATCTGTTGCGGAGCAAGCGGATCGTGGCGGTGATCCCGCAGCGGTCTGATCAGGTCGCCAACCGGAAACGTCGAGGTCGTGCCGGTGGGCGCCCGCCCGGGTTCGACTCGGATGCTTACAAGGGGCGCAATGTGGTCGAGCGGGCGTTCAACAAGGCCAAACACTGGCGTGGGGTCGCGACTCGTTACGACAAACTGGCCTGCACTTACCGGGCCGGGATCGTCATGGCTCTCACGGTCGAATGGCTGAAGCTATTGGGAGACATGACCTAGAGGCTGGCGGCCGACAGCCGTGCGCTGTCAGGCCGGTGCGATGTGTGGTCCCCAGTAGTTGAGGTGAGCGGCCGAGTGGGCGAGTACGGTGCGTTCGGGAATGATGTCCCAGATTCCGTATTTGTCGTGGGGGAAGTCGCGCAGGAAGTTGTTGAGGTCCACTGCGGTGGCGAACAGGCGGGCGGGATCGATCGGTCCCAGAATTCCTGAGTTCACCCAGTCGACAATGTGTTCGGCGATCCCGGTGATCATGGCGACCGGGTCGGTGAGGGTGAATTCGGTGGCGATGTCGTAGGCCTGTTTCAAGTAGGTGCCCGCGATGTTGGCATTGCCGTAGATGTCTCCGGGCAGGCAGTAGTCGAACCAGTCGATGGGGTGGGTTTCGGTGATGTTGTCGCCCGAGATGCCTTGGTAGGCAAGGGAATTGCCGAGATGGAAGGTACGGCCCAACCCGCGATGCGGTGAGGCGAGGGCGTGTACCCAGTGACAGTCGCCGCGTCGGCCCTGCAGTGAACCGGACACGATGTCGCGACCGACCAGCGAGACCACTGCCCCGCCCTGGCTGTAGCCGAGCAGGCCGAACGACCCGGCGTGCGCGTTGATCAGTCTGGTCAGTTCGGCGATGCCCATGTCGCGGGAGGCACTGTAGGACGGTCGGCCCAGAGCGTCGAGCAGGGCGTCGCCGCCGCCGGGGACGGGTCCGAAACTGGCGGGATAGTTCACGTATTCGATGTCGAACCATTGCGGGTCGAGGGCGTTGGTGATGCCGGTCAGCATACCGATGGGGTCCGACGGGCTGATTCCGCCCGGATTGGCGTTGGCGGCGGCGACGGCTTCCCACGTGCCGGGCACACAGAACAGCGTGTGCTTGGCGAGGGTCAGGTCGGGGATGATCAGGGTCTGCCCGACGGTGATCATGTTCGG
The DNA here is from genome assembly GCF_042671725.1 of Nocardia sp. NPDC127606. Lineage (NCBI taxonomy): Bacteria > Bacillati > Actinomycetota > Actinomycetes > Mycobacteriales > Nocardiaceae > Nocardia > Nocardia sp. NPDC127606. The sequence goes on from NZ_JBHXWQ010000009.1 coordinate 237,004, forward strand.
GTCGGCGAGCTTGTTGGCGGCCGCGATCAGCGGAAACCGCGCGCGGTCGCCGTAGAACCGCTCGGCCAGACCGGACAGTGTGTCGCCTACGACCACTGTGTGGGTGGCGGTGAGCCCGGGAACGATGAGCACCTGACCGACCCTGATCACGTTCGGGTCGGCGATCCGGTTTGCGATCGCGATCACCGGATACAGCGACGAGTCGCCGTAGAAGCGGCTGGCCAGTGCCGACATGGTGTCACGTGCAGCAACCGTGTAGCGGATAGCCATGATCGACCTCTCGTCCTCGGGATCAGCATCGACGATTCCATTACCACGCAGAACTGACCCGAGTGGTGGAGTACTCCAAAATTGCGCCGATATCGACACCGTCGCGGTCGGACGGGGCCACGGCAAGCAGCCGGGCCCTGCGGGGAGACAGCCGCGGCACGGCGATCGCCTGTGTGGTCTTCTGCCGCACATTCCGGATTCAGAGGGATCGGCATCGAACCCTTCCGATTGGGCCCTTCGCCGAGGATCGGACCTTCCTCTGGGCTTCGGACCTCCCTCTGGGCTTGGGCCAAGCATGGCTTGCGCGGTCTGCCCGGCACCGAGCACGCGATCCGACGGCGGGAGCCGGGCCAGGCCATCGAGTTCGCGAGCCCACCCGAGGTGGCCACCACTGTCGGGTATCGTCCCCGACTCCGGCGCGCTCGATCTTGATGACGTCGGCACCGAGATCGGCAAGCAGCATTGCGGCGTTCGGCCCGGCGAGCACCCGGCCGAAGTCCGCGATCAGCAGCCCGTCCAAGGACATACTTCCCGCCGACGCGCTGACCGGAACGCTGCCTCGCCTGTCAGCACCTTGCCGATCACGAGGTGGTGCATCTCTGATGTTCACTCATAGGCAAGCACAGACTCCAGAATCGACAAATCGGCCGGGTAGCGATCGTGACCGGAGTCGTTCAACGTCGACGAGATCCCTACGCGCCCGTGGTCGGCGTGCCCATGCGATCAGATGCCACCGAAACCGGTGCCCAAGCTGGTTTCGAACCGGCAGACACCAGGCGGCCGAAACCTGCTCCCGCCTCGAAATATCGGCATCTACCAGGAACTTTGCCCTCCATCGCGATCACGCAGCCGTACGCACGGATAGGCAACATTGGGCTGCACTATTGCACGTATATTGCACGCCCGACGGGCCCAGTCGGCTCCATGCCCAGATTCGCTAACAAGTCGGCCCGCGTAGCAGAAGTGAATAAGTATGCGAATGACCGCGTTTCAGCTCAGGCGCGCCACGTTGGCCAGCGACTGACCTAGGCGGATACGAGCCGCCAATGAGGGCAACAGAGCCGCGGCGGATGTCGGTCCTTCCTACTCCTCGGCAGACTCGACAGACACAAGCGGCATCTATGAGGCCACGGCTGTCCACCAGACGACTCGCTCGCATCTTCGGGAATTCGATGTTGGCACCTCGGCCGTCTCAGTGGGCCGAGGACGGCACACCCGCTGCTCGCGCGCGGGGCACGTCGTCGCTGTGCTCATCATGGTCGCGCCCGCAGACTCATTCCCGCTCGCGCGGGGAGCACGTGCGGAAGTCGATGCGGGACCGCAGCACTTCGGGCTCATCCCCGCTCGCGCGGGGAGCACAACGTTGCCAACGATGCCGCGTTCCGTCCGAAGGGCTCCGCGTACACGGTGCCTTCCCTGCTCTTGGCGAGCGAACCGCAGACTCGGGCGCGACCGACGAACACCCTGTAATGCCGCTGGGCGCGCGGTCGCGAAGGTCCGCGGCACCAGCCGGCGAACGCACTCAACTGCCGATGAGCTTGCGTTCGGCAGTTGTTGTATGTAACGGCGATCAGCGGCTTCCGCCTTGATTCCAGTCGATGGAAATCTCCGCTCGTGGCGCGAGCGGGGCCACCGCGTTTCGAAGCTCGTCGGTGAGCAAATGCTGCCCACCGCTCGAAGTCGATCACATGCAAAAGGACGCCTTCGGTGTCACCGAAAATCGCCCAGTCCCCGCCGTCAACCGTGTCGGTGATTGGCAAGCATGCTGCGCCGACTCGACGAAGAACCAGACCGCCCTCCCGCCGCCATGTAGCTCCGGTCCCATTGGCCGCCCTAGGCTGCGAGCAGATCGAGCCGCCGTGCTGCACCGATCGGCCCAATCACGGACGCGGCCGGCAAGCCAAGCGACACGTGTTCGCCGTTGCCGATGTCAGAACATCGTGGCGGTTGCGATAAGGGATACCGCTACGGCTTTCCCAGCTGACTTAACGCCACCTCGAGTGTGACGACCTGAATCTCCAATTGCCCACTCTCGATCACAGTGCCCTTGGCTTTCGACAGCGGCGGCACAACGATCAGCACCTTGCCTTTACCCCGGGCTTTGGACCGCTTATCCACCCCCGCCGCAGCCCTGCGAGCCAGGCCCGATTTCATGCTCGCCGTGAATATTGGAATGACCTGGTGCACGACCTCGGTGTCTGTCGCTCCGACTCGCAGATCCCGGTTGCCCGATATATCGGGGTAGGCGCGGCGCGTCGTGTTCCACCCCTGTGCAACAAAGCCTTTTAGAACCTGGCTGGTGAATATTTCGGCACGGACATTACCTACAAATTTGTTGGCGCCTGCGAGAATGATTTCCCGCCTGTCAGCCGTCAGATTGCGGAACTCGCTTTCACGTAGCTCAAGGATTTCGTATGCCAACCTTGCTTGTTCGTCCGTCAAGTATTCGTCAGCCTTCAGGCTGCCAATGGTCAGAAATGTCGGCACATTGCCGGGTTCGTAGGGATTGGGTGCGAGAACATGTTTGGCAACGTATGTCAACTTGGCTTCCAGTCGAAGCTTGAGATCGTAGAGGGTTTGAGATTGCTCCGTAGTATCCTCGCTTGTCAGAGACGCCGAAAGGCTGGCTCGCTCGAACATCTCCAATGCGGCAGGACCCACCGATACCGATTTCACGTGACGAAATAGATCCCATTTGATGATTCTCGGAGAAAGGGCTGTAATTCCGAATACGATTGCCGCCAACCCTGCCATCGCTACGAAACCCGCCGTGGCGGAGGTAATACTTCCCGTCGCGACAAGAACGGCAATTCCGGCAGCTCCTAAAGTAGCAACACTTGCCGCGATTCGGACGATCGCCTCTTCGCTCCACTTCACCAGTACGGCCGGGCGCTTTCGTGACGGCACTTCTATCTCGTATGGCTCGTTGCGGCCATTCCAGGTGAGATACAGCTTTGACGGCACCGAATTGCCATTCGCTCTGGCGAGGCGGAACACGACATAGTCATCTCGCAGAACGGTCTGGCCATTGGGTAGGTGCTCGTGGCTGCACGCGATCTTTGATGGATCGACCCGGACGTTGTTTGCTTCGTCGATGCCGACGTTCGTCAGTTGAAAGTCACCGCTCAGCTTTCTTCGATGGAGGCGCCAGTCTCCGCTCGGCATCCTTCGGCGGAGGCGCCAAAAGCCTCCCGGGAGGTTGGAGGTGTTAATCTCTGGTCTCCTCTCGGTTGCTCCAAGCGGTAGGCATTGACCACGTCGTCACGCGACTGAGCGATCGCCGGTGATGCCGCTGCGCCCCTGGCCGTTTGGTGTTCTCCAGCGGTTCGCTCGCGTCTGGTGTGGAAGCTTTTGGTTCGGGCTGGTGAATATGGTGGTCACGTCCGCGATGCTCACATTGTCATATCAAATGGCTATTATAGCTTTTCATTGGTCACGGAGGGTTCAGTTTGATCGTGTCTCAACCGATGCACGCGGAACCGCGTGTAGCGACGACGTGGTCTACGAGCGCCCGACTGGCGAACGTCGCGGCGATCAAGACCTGGCAGGCAGGTAGGTCGCACGAAAACTACTGGAACAGCTAGGAATTCAAGCGCGGGATCTTTTGCCGAAGTCAGGCCCTGCACCTGCGCCCACATTCGACGAGTACATCGCTCGCATCATCCCTACAGTCTCCGCCGGAACACTGCGGCATACGGGCCTTACTGGCAGCGGCCACAGAATGAATGAGGAACACAGCGCCTCGACGACCCGATCGCGTAGCGGTCGGTGTATTCCCCCGAGAGCGTGCAGGTGGAAACGCCCGCAACCGGACATGCCCTCATCAATCACGCCGACATGAAAGCACCAGCACGACAGACAGATTCAACCTGTTCACTCAGCCTGACCTTCCTCCCGGATGCTCCTCAAACCCCCAGGTATTCCGCATGGCGCCCGCATCCGATCGCTGTGCCGCAGTGGCAATGCGTGCCAGCCGACTGACCGAAGCGTGTCGAGTCCCCCGGCGACCTACCCAACTGCGGGTGGCTCAAGAACTACCGCTCCCACACCAAACTATTGTCGCGGACGACGGGGCGTGCATCCAGCAGGATAGTGCCCTCTTCCAGGCTGTCGGCCAGTGCCGCGAACATCGCAGTGACCGATGTCCACAGTGCTCCCTCGCCGGCGCCCTGGGCGCTGTAGGCGCTGACACAGCCCGACAGGTGCCCGCTGCGGGTGTCGACGAACAGGGTGGTGCCGTCGCGATCGGCGACCGGGACGAACTCAGGTAAGAACAGCTCGCTGGCTTTGCCGGCAGGCTCGGCGCTGAGTGTGACCGGATCGAACTCGGCTGCGAAATCCGGATAACGTTGACGTTGGTCAGCGCCGAGGTCCAGCCACAGGGTTCGGACTTGCTCGCTGCGCTCGATTGCCAGCAGGTCGTAGCCGGGCATGAGCGTGGGCAGATATCTGTCGACGCGACTGAACAACACGGTGAGTTCCGCGGGGAACTGCAGCGACCAACGGTGTTGGACCGCATCGACATCGATTTCGGACGCGGCGGCGAATGCATCCGTGCCGAGCCGGCTTCTCATCCACTGCTGGATCCGGCTCAGTTGGGCACCGAGGTCACCCGGATGGATGGATTGCCGTGGTCGCGTGCTGCCTGTCTCCTTGGTCACAGAGGCAGGCGGCGTCGCTGATCTCGCCGTCGCGGCCACGACTATTGCGTCGGCGACTTCACTCGCCGGGACGGCAGGGTCGAGCAGTCGGTCGATAGTGACCCGAACTCCGTCTAGGTGTCCCTCGACCGACTCCGGGCTGGGTTCGCGTTGCTGGCGCGTGAGATACGCGCGAGCGGTGTCGACGAGGGCATGGGCTGCCTGCGCGAGGGTGTCGGCGTTGCCGTCCAAGCCTGCCGCAGCAGGCGGGACCGACCCGGGTTTCGGGATCGCAACAGTCCATCTCACCTCGAGCCTCCTTTCCCATGCCCTCGCACCGTCACGGTGTCGGGAGATACCCGTTCAGCGCCTGAACGTAGAACGGGTCGTCCAGGATCACCCTATTCCAGTGGTAGAACCAGCGAGCGCCACTGCCACCGCTGCGGTTATGGCTGGGATTGATCAGGCAGACGCGAACAGTCTCCGCTCACAGAAACGGGTCCCGAGGGCATTTCGATGCGAGAGCCGACAGTTGTGACCATGCCGTCAGGGTCGAGGGCCGGGTATGGATGTCATGAAATCACCCAGTTTCGTTCGCATGGTAGGCGCGGCAGCAACAGCGCAGCGGTGTCGGCGAACATCGTCGCGATGGCGTCGGTATGAGAGGCGTTGAAAGCGGCCACAAACCGGCATGCGGCGCTCACGCAGGCCTCGTAGAACAGATCCAAGCAGTCGCCCCCGATGTCGGACCAGTGGATCTGGACAATGACATCCGGCTCTGCGGATGTTGGTTTGAAGCGCTCGAACATGGTGTGCCCAACGAGTGGAAGTGGTTTAACAGGCCTGTTCACTGCAGCCTTGCAGTAGGAACACCGGAAGTCGTCAACGCCCCATTTTTCACCAAGCCCCACGAACAGGGACACAGGTGAAACCTCATGCCGAATCCTGGCGCCGTCCGCGACGTGCAACTAGAACGTCTGCCAGGTTCGGACGAGTAACGACGAGTCCGGTGATCAGAATCGATCCGCCCGCGCGGACTCGACATCGCCGTTCACGCTTTGGCGCGCACTGCCATTCGGTCCGCTGACGTCCCTACGTTGGTTTTGGTAGTACCGCGCGTTGCGGTACCCCGGAGTATTCGCTCAGCGGGCGGATGAGCGCGTTGGACGCGCCCTGTTCGATGATGTGGGCGGACCAGCCGGTAATGCGGCTCATCACGAAGATCGGGGTGAACATCTCGACGTCGAAACCCATCAGGTAGTAGGCGGGGCCGGTCGGGAAGTCGAGGTTCGGTTTGATGCCGGTCGCGTTCACCATCGTCTTTTCGAGTGCGTCATACATGCGCACCCACTTTTCTCCACCCGTCTGTTCGGCGACGTCGTGGAACGCGGACTTCATGGTCGGCACACGCGAATCACCGTTCTTGTAGACACGGTGGCCGAACCCCATCACCTTGTCCTTGGCGGCGAGCTTTGCCACAAGCCAGTCCTCGGCACGGGCGGGATCGTCGATCGCGAGCATGTCGTGCATGACGGCCTCGTTGGCACCACCGTGCAGTGACCCCTTGAGCGCGCCGATCGCGGCGGTGACCGCACTGTAGATGTCCGACTGTGTGGAGGTCACCACGCGCGCGGCGAACGTGGAGGCGTTGAAGCTGTGCTCGGCGTACAGGATCAGCGAAACCTCGAATGCCTTGACGATCGCTGGATCGGGCACCGTACCGAAACACATGTTCAGGAAGTTCTCCGCGAACCCCACATCGGTACGTGGCGCAATCGGGTCGAGCGCATGGCGACGCCGGAAGTCGGCCGCGACGATCGTGGGAAGCACTGCCGTCATCCGCAGCGCCTTCTCCAGGTTCTCCTGGGCCGAGTTGTCATCCTCGGTGGGATCGTCAGCTCCCAGATAGCTGATCGCGGTGCGCACGACATCCATCGGATGGCAGTTCTCGGGCATCTTCGCCAGCAGCGAGAGCATTGACCGATCAGCCCGCCGGAACGCGCGCTCACGCGCGAGGAACAGCGCGAGCTGAGAATCCGTCGGCAGCTCGCCGTGCCACAGCAGGTAGGCGACCTGCTCGAAGCTGCAGTGCGCGGCCAAGTCCTGCACCGGATAGCCGCGGTAGGTCAGCGAGTTGGTCTCGGGCACCACCTTGGAGATCGCCGTCGTGTCGACGACGACACCGGCCAGGCCTTTGCAGATTGTGGGCGATATGGTGCCGGTCATCGCCGACCTCCCTCGACGGTGAAATTGAAGATGCCGGAATCGAATTCGTTGTAGCGCTGGTACCCGAGCAGTTCGTACAGGCGGCTGCGGTGTTGCATCTGGTCGAGCAGTCCGGATTGCGTTCCTGTTGCGGCTATTTCGCGAAGTCCTTGTTCGGCGGCGAACATGGCCAGTCGCAGCGTGGTGACCGGGTAGATGACCGCGTTGTAACCGAGATCTTGCAGCTGCGCCGCGGAGAGCAGCTCGGACTTGCCGAACTCGGTCATGTTCGCCAGCAGCGGGATATCCACGGCAGCGCGGAACTTCTCGAATTCGGACTCGTCCGCGAGTGCCTCGGTGAAGATCAGGTCGGCCCCCGCGTCGGCGTAGGCCTTGGCCCGGTCGATCGCGGCATCGATGCCGTCGATGCCCGCGGCATCGGTGCGGGCACAGATGACGAAGTTCGGGTCCCGGCGCGCCGACACCGCTGCCCGCAGCCGCCGGACCATCTCGTCGGTCGGCACGACAGCCTTGCCGTCGAGGTGCCCGCATCGCTTCGGGTTGACCTGGTCTTCGAGGTGACAGCCCGCGATGCCGGCGTCCTCGAGAACGGTGATCGTGCGGGCGGCGCTCATCGGCTCACCGAACCCGGTGTCGGCATCGATCAGGGTCGGCAGGTCGGTGACCCGGGCGATCTGCTGCCCGCGACCGGCGACTTCGGTCAGGGTGGTCAGACCGATATCGGGTAGTGCGAGGTCTGCGGAGACGACGGCGCCGGAGACGTAGACGCCTTCGAAGCCGATCTCCTGGATCAGCTTGGCCACCAGGGGATTGAAAGCGCCGGGCAGCCGTTGGATGTTTCCGGAGGCTAGGCCCGAGCGGAACACGATGCGTTTGTCGGTGGCGGAGGTGGCGGCGGCGATGAGTCCGGTCATCAGAACAGTCCCTTCGCGAGTTTGGGCGCGCGGGCCAGCACGGCCTCGGGAACGGTGAACGTGAGCTGGCTGAGTTCACCGGGCTTCAGGTCGGGGGTGCGCTGGACGGCGTCGAGGAACCGGTCCTGTTCGACCGGGTCGATGACACCCTCGGCGAGGGCGCAGAACTTCTCGATGTACTGATCGCGGGCGAAGGGCCGGGCGCCGAGCGGGTGCGCGTCGGCCACGGCCAACTCGTCGACGATCACGTCGCCGTTGCGCAACCTGATCTCGGCGCGGGCGCCGAACGCCTTCTCGGTGGGGTCGGGTGAGTGGTAGCGGCGTGTCCACTCCGGATCTTCGGCGGTGGAGATCTTGCGCCACAGCGCGACGGTGTCCGGGCGCTGCGCCCGCTCGGGTGCGTAGGACTGCTCGTGATGCCAGGTTCCGTCCTGCAGGGCGACGGCGAATATGTACATCACCGAATGGTCGAGCGTCTCACGGGAGGCGGTGGGGTCGAATTTCTGCGGGTCGCCCGAGCCGGTGCCGATGACGACGTGAGTGTGGTGGCTGGTATGCAGCACAATGGATTCGATCTGCTCGAGGTCGCCGACCCGCTCACGCATCCGGCGCGCCAGATCGATCGGTGCCTGGCTCTGATACTCGGCCGAGTGTTCCTTGGTATACGAGTCGAGGATCGCGCGCTTGGCTTCGCCGGGTCCGGGCAACGCAACGTTGTACTCGGCATCCGGCCCGCCGAGCATCCACGCTATGACTCCGTCCTCGCCCTCCCAGATCGGCGACGGCGCGCCCTCACCGCGCATCGCGCGATCGACGGCTTCGACGGCCATCTTCCCGGCGAACGCGGGAGCGTAGGCCTTCCAGCTGGAGATCTCGCCCTTGCGTGACTGGCGGGTCGCGGTGGTGGTGTGCAACGCCTGCCCGATGGCCTGGTAGACGGTGTCGGTGTCCAGTCCCAGCAGGGTGCCGATGCCGGCCGCGGCCGAGGGCCCGAGGTGGGCGACGTGGTCGATCTTGTGCTCGTGCAGGCAGATCGAACGCACCAGGTCGATCTGGATCTCGTATCCGGTGGCCAGGCCCCGGATCAGGTCCGCGCCGCTGCGGCCCGCATGCTGCGCGACGGCCAGGATCGGCGGAATATTGTCGCCGGGATGGGAGTACTCCGCCGCGAGGAACGTGTCGTGGAAGTCGAGTTCCCGCACAGCGACACCGTTTGCCCACGCCGCCCACTCCGGCGAAAACGTCCTATCGATTCCGAATACCGTCGATCCGGGACCGAACGGGTGCGCCTGGGCTTGAGCTCGGGCATTGGCGACCGGGCGTCGGGTCAGCGAGGCGGCCGCGACGGCGGCATTGTCGATGATCCGATTGATGATCATCTCGGCTGTTTCCGCGGGCACGCCGACCGAATCGGTGGCGACCTCTGCTATCCGCCAGGCGAGGTGCTCCCCCTTGGGAAAGTGATCGGCGGAACGATGAGTGCGTACTGGATAGGTCTTCAATTCTGGTCCTCCAACGGGAAAGCGACGGCAAAAGCGCCGATCGGCGGTATGCTCAGCGGCCATACGTTGTGACATCGCTGATTGTGTTGAGCTTCAAGCGTTTCGATGGTCAGGAGCGGGCTCACCCGCCGAACAACGCCACATGGGTCGCGCCAACCATCAAGCCGAGCAGCGCGCCGTGCAGGTATAACAGCCAGGCGTCCTGCTCGACCGAGGCGTAGAACATTTCCATGAATTCGCCCGGGGTCAGCAACTGGAATTTGCGAGCGGCGAATTCGTTGATCTTCGCCGCTTGTTCATGCGCGAACTCCCGGTCCTCGACCAGGCTCGGGGCCAAGCCCACCGCGGCGTCGACCGCGCCGATCTCGAGACTGTCGAATCGGCTTTCGCCGAACGCCATTCGCACCATCGATCGGGTGGGGCCGAGCTGGTGGTGGATCTCGGCGGAGATGACGTGCTCGATGAGTCGGCGGGTCTTGTCCCCGTTGGGACCGTCGAGCAGCTCCTTCGACAGGTTCGGCAGCGTCAGTACCTGGCAGGCCAAGACCTGGGCGAGATCCTTTGCCGCCTGCGGCTGCCGTTTGGCCAGCAGCGCCTGCCGCCACAGGTACTTGTACCGCGGCTGTGGATCACCGGGTTCGAACACCATCTTGACCGCGATGACATTGACAGCGACGCCGATCATCGCCGCGGCGACCACGATGATCAGCCAGCCGGGAATCCCTCCGAGCACCGGAATGCTGTGGTGCATTTGCAGGTAGAGAGCTAGAACCAGGCCGAAGGGCCCACCGAGCAAACCGATCCGGACCATGAACCGTAACTCCGGGGCCGCGACAGTCGTGGTGAGATCCTTGAGTATGTACGGATTTTCCTGCAGGTAGCGGATCACGAAGCTCTTGACGTCGATCAGTTGGTCGACGCTGTCGCCCAAGGTGTCGAAGGCTCGGCGACACAAGGCCGGGAGCTCTCGGTCCACCTGCTGGTAGACGACCTGCTTCACCGGTCTCGGCACTGTGCGCCACAATGCCTGGTTCTCCCGCGACATCACCTCGTCGACAAGTGGGCGAACCTGTGCGCGTACGAGTTCGGCGATGTAGTCGGCGATGCCGTCCAGGTCGAGTTCGTCGATGAAGTCACGCGGGCTGCCGATCCGCATGAGCGCCTTGTCGACACAGATACTGGCCATCTTCTCCGCTCGCGCCGGGGTGAAGCCCTGAAATCCGAATCGCTTTCCGTCGCCGGAAAAGACCGGCAGCACCTGCACCCGGCGCGGGAAGTACGGATACAGGACACCGAGGCCCGGGATCCGGATTCCGCGGAAGTGGACCGGCCAGAACAACATCAGTACACCGGTCCAGTTGGTGAGCCAGCCGGCGATGGCACTGAAAATCGAAAAGCTCACGAGATCGAAGAGAAGCCTCGAATGCGCGCTCATCTGCCAGTCGATGAGCCCGCCTGCGGCGAGAGTGGTCATGGCAAAGCTGCCCCACAGCGGCGACGTCGGAGAAACGCAGGGCAACCCGCACCAGCGCCTGTCATTGCCGTCCCCGTGGGCTGACGCCGAACTTTCGGAGACCTCGGCTGGTGACCGAGCGCAGGATTCCGAGCGTGAACAGTGCCTTTCGCCGCGAGTACGGGTACCACAGCAGTTCCTTCTGTGTCGTGGGTATCCGAGGTGTCGTGATCGCTTGCGATCTGCAGTACTTGTGCACGGCGGCTGCACCGCCGAATCGTGTGCCGATTCCTGATGTTTTCCAGCCGCCCATGGGCAGCGTGAAGTTGAACAAATTGGAGAATGCGTCGTTGATGTTGACCGCGCCCACCTCGAGCTGGCGGGCGACACGGGCGGCGCGAGTTTTGTTGTTCGACCACACGGTGGCTGAGAGTCCGAACTCGGAATCGTTGGCCAAACGGATCGCCTCTGCCTCGTCAGCGACCTTGATGACCGGAAGGGTAGGTCCGAAGGTCTCTTCGCGGATACACGACATCGAATGGTCGACATCGACGAGAACGGTAGGCGCGAAGAAGTTCCCGACCCCGGTCGGGCGGCCTCCGGTGACTACGGTGGCGCCTGCGGCGACAGCCTCGTCGACGTGGCGCTTCACGACAGCGAGCTGGGCGGGAGTCGCCAGCGCACCGACGTCGAACCGGTAGCTGTCGCCGTCCTGGCCCTGACGGAGTTCCTCGACATTCTTGGTCAGCTTGGCGAGGAAATCGTCGTACACCGGTGCCTCGACGTAGACGCGCTCCACCGAAATGCACACCTGGCCAGCATTGAACATGCCGCCCCAGGCGATGCCGTTTGCCGCCCGGTCGAGGTCGGCATCGGCCAGCACAAGCGCGGCGTCCTTGCCCCCGAGCTCCAGACTGCACGGTTTCAGCAGCTCACCCGCCCGCTGGGCGATGATCCGGCCCGTGTGCGTGGAGCCGGTGAACTGGACGTAGTCGACGCTGTCGACTACAGCCGCCCCCGTGTCCCCGGCACCGGTCGTCACCTCCAGGACCGGTGGCGCGCCGATCTCTTTCCAGCCCTGCACCAGAAGTACCCCGGACAGCGGCGTCACTTCCGACGGTTTGAGCAGTACCGCGGCACCCGCCGCGAGGGCGGGCGGAATATCGAGAGCAGGCATGCCGAAAGGGAAGTTCCACGGAGTGATGACCCCGACTACCGGATACGGCCGATACACCACGGCCAGCCGCTTCGGGAAGACCGCGGGGCTGTGCGGGGTCGGGTGCCGATCGGCCATGAACCGCTCGGCCCGGCGGGCATAGAAGCCGAAGATGTCAGCGGCGGCGGGGCCCTCGATCGACGCATCCAGTCGCGGCTTCGAGGTCTCCGACTGGACGACATCGGCGATCCGGCCGGCGTTGTCGATCAGCCAATCCTGATACCGCAACATCCAGACTTTTCGGCCTTTCGGGCCGAGAGCTTCCCATTCGGGCTGGGCTGCCCGCAGCGCGCGACCCTTGGCGGCGACGATGTCGGGTGAGTCGTTGGGCACCGTACCGACGACGCGCCCGTCGGCAGGATTGCGCACCTCGATGTCGGCGCGATTCGCCGTGGGGTCCACGGATGTCATCTGTGACTCCTCAGAGTTGGATCGCGGTGAGTTTGTTGCGCAGCAACTTGCCGGTGGCGTTACGGGGGAGCTCATTCATGAAGACGACATCGCGGGGCACTTTGTGCCGAGCGAGGTTCGCCTTGACGAAGTCTCTGATCTCTTGGGGATCACGGCGCGAATCCGGTCCGGGAACAATGAAGGCGCGCAAGCGTTTTCCGAAATCTTGGTCCTCGACGCCGACCACCGCCGCGTCGTGCACGTCCGGGCGCTGGACGAGCAGGTTTTCCACTTCGAGCGGGAAGACGTTCTCGCCGCCGGAGACGATCATGTCGTCGTCGCGGCCGTCGACGAAAAGCAGTCCGTTGCTGTCGAAGTGGCCGACGTCGCCACTGGAGAGTTTGCCGTCGACGATCTCCTTGTTGGCGCCGTCGGTGTACCCGGCGAAGCTCAGGCCGCTGGAGACGAAGATCGTGCCGACCATTCCCGGTTCTGTGATCAGGTTGCGGTCGGCGTCGTAGACGGCAACCCGGCAGCCGACGGGGGGCTTGCCTACAGTGCCCGGCGCCGTGCGCATGTCGGCCGGTGTCGCGACGGCCGCAACCGCGACTTCGGTGGATCCGTACAGGTTGTACAGGACCTCGCCGAAGATTTCCGCCGCGCGTCTGCTGAGGTCGGGCGACACCGATGAGCCCGCACAGAAGATCACTCGCAGACTCGAAGTGTCGTACGCGGCGAGAATCTCCGGGCCGACGTCGAGGATCCGCTGCAGCATCGTCGGAACGACGACCAGCGCCGCCGCCCGATGTTCGGCGACATTGCGCAACGTCTGCTCCGCGTTGAACTTTCGCTGCTGGAAGACGATCTTGTTGCCGAGCCCCAGACCCAACAGGAACTGCGACAAGCCGGTGCCATGGAAAATCGGAGCGGCCATCACGATGGCGTTGTCGCGTGGTAGCGGCACCCGGTCCAGGAATTGCGCGGATATCAAAGGGGAGGCGGTATCTCGGGGTGCGCCCTTCGGTGTCCCGGTGGTTCCACTGGTCAGAATCACCATTCCGCCAGGCTTGGCCGGGGTCGGCATGGGATCGGTCCCCCGCCCGGCCAGCAGGTCGTCGATCGTCACTGCATTCGGCGCGACGTCGTCGGCGTCATCGACCCAGGTGAGCACGCGGGGGATGCCACTGGGAACAGCGTCGAGCACGCCGGTGAATTCACTGTCGTGCAACACGGCGCTGACGCGTTCGCGGGCCGCGACATCGGCGAACTGTGGTTTCGCGAATCCGGTGTTCATCAGCACCATCCGCACGCCGAGCTTGCCGAGGGCCAGCATGGCGAGCACCATTCCCCGGTGGTCACGGCTCAGCACCGCGACGACGTCACCGGGTGCGATTCCGGTGGTCGCCAGTCCACGGGCCAGTGCATTCGATTGCCGGTCGATGTCGCCGAAGCTGAGAGTGCCGCGCTCGTCGACGATCGCAGGCGCTCCAGGATGCAGATCCGCGCCGTGCATGACGGTGGCGGCGAACGGCCCGAACCGGTCCGCACGCCGCGACAACCGGACCAGCTGGTCGGGACGCAAGGGGTTCATCAACCCGCGCTTGCGCAAGACATTGACACCCCGCGCGAGATCGGCGACAGCGCGCAGCCGATCCAGAGACTCAGGAATTACGTCGAGCATTTCATTGGTCCTTTCACCGCGGCGCTGCCGTCCCACGGGAGGCAGCGCTTGCCCTCGAACTCGTACTGCGGCATGGCGTTTCCCTCGACCAGCTCAGACGACGGTCCCGGACTGGACCAGTCCGGCAGCGTCGGTTGCGGTGATCCCCCAGGCCGCGAGGGTCTCGAGCAGGTCGCGCCCGTCGGCATCCATCGGCACCGGGTGCGCGCTCGCTGTACGGCTGAATCGCGGGGCGGGTGCCGGCTGGACGATGCCGCCGACCTCGACGAAGGCGTCGCGTGCCTGGTTGTGTGGGTGCTCGTGGGCTTCCCACGGTGAAAGAACCGGGGACACACAGGCATCGGAGTCGGCGAACAGATCCGCCCATTGCGCGCGGGTCTTGGTCCGGAAGGCATCGCCGATGAGCTTTTTCAGCTGATCGAACCCGGCCGGGTCGATCTGGAACGGCAGACCCGAGGCGTCGATCTCGAGCTTGTCCAGGAGTTCGGCGTAGAACTGCGGCTCGACACAGCCGACAGCCATGAACTTGCCGTCGGCGGTTTCGTAGGTGTCGTAGAAGGGGGCCGCGCCGTCGAGCATGTTCTCCCCGCGCGGGTTGGGCCACATGCCGCCCGCGTGCATGCCGTGCAGGAACGACATCAGGGTGTTCGCACCATCGACCATCGCCGCGTCGATGACCTGTCCCTTGCCCGACCGCTCTCGTTCGTAGAGGGCCGCGAGCACACCCAGTGCGAGGAACAGGCCGCCGCCGGCGAAGTCGCCGAGCAGGTTCAGCGGTGCGTGCGGACGTTCTCCGGCGCGCCCGATCGGCTCGAGCGCACCGGCAACGGCGATGTAGTTGATGTCGTGGCCGGCGCGGGGCGCGAGCGGCCCGTCCTGACCCCACCCCGTCATCCGGCCGTACACCAGTTTCGGGTTGAGTTCGAGCAGCGTGTCCGGCCCGATCCCGAGTCGCTCGGCGACGCCGGGACGGAAGCCTTCGACGAACACATCCGCGTTGGCGATGAGTTCATGGACGACCGCGACGCCGGCGGGATCCTTGAGGTTCACCGCGATACTGCGGCGACCACGATCGAGCGGACCGGCAGGCGCGACGACGCCGGCCTGACCGCTCGCCCGGTCCACCCGCAGCACCTCCGCGCCCATATCGGCCAGAATCATGCAGCCGAACGGTGCCGGTGCGAGACTTGCTATTTCGACTACCTTGACTCCGGTCAATGGACCCATCGTCTGTTCACTCTCTATCGAAACGGGTTGTGGGACTACAGGCTTCGCGCGATGAGTTCCTTCATGATCTCGCTGGTGCCGCCGTAGATCTTCTGGATACGCGAGTCGGCGTACATGCGGGCGATCGGATACTCGACCATGTAGCCGTAACCGCCGAAGACCTGAACGCAGCGGTCCACGACAATGCACTGCTGCTCGGTGAGCCACCACTTCGCCTTGGCCGCGGTGGTGATGTCGAGCTCACTGCGCAGATGCTTCTCGATACAGCTGTCCAGATACGTCCAGCACACCGAAGCGAGCGTGTCGCATTCGGCGAGTACGAATTTGGTGTTCTGGAAGCCGAAAATCGGCTTGTTGAATGCCGTGCGCTCCTTGGCGTACTCGACGGTGACCTGTACCGCCTTCTCGACGGTCGCCGCTGCCGAGACGGCCAGGATGAGTCGCTCCTGAGGCAGTTGCTGCATGAGCTGGATGAAGCCTTGCCCCTCGACACCGCCGACGACATTGCGGTGCGGCACCCGGACGTCCACGAAGTTCAGCTCGCAGGTGTCCTGGCCGTGCTGGCCGACCTTCTCCAGGTTCCGGCCGCGCGAGAATCCCGGCAGGTCCGCGGTTTCCACGCCGATCAGCGAGACATCACCGATTCCACCGTCATCGGAGGTTTTGGCAACCACGATGACGAGGTCGCACAAGAATCCGTTCGAGATGAAGGTCTTGGCGCCGTTGATGACGTAGTCGTCGCCGTCTTTGACCGCACGGGTCTTGATGTTCTGCAGGTCCGAACCGGTACCCGGCTCGGTCATGGCGATAGCCGCCACCAGCTCACCGCTGGCCATCTTCGGCAACCACGCGAGCTTCTGTTCCTCGGTGCCGTAGGCATTGATGTAGTGCGCGATGATGCCGCTGTGCAGCACCCCGCCGAAACTCGGCGCGAGCGCCCGAACCTGTTCGATCGCGATGATCGCCTCATGGGCGAAATCGCCACCACCACCGCCGTATTCCTCGGGGATGCTGGCACACAACAGACCGAGTTCACCGGCTCGGTGCCAGACCTCGCGGTCGACGTGTTGCTGCTTGCCCCACCGTTCTTCGTGCGGGGCACAGTATTTGATGAAGAAGTTGCGGGCCAGTTCGGCGACCTGATCGAGGTCTTTGTTCATCCAACTGGATCGGTGCGTGGTCACGAGATATCCCTTGTTTCGGTAGAGATGCCCGCCAATTCGCGTGCGAGCTGGGCGATTACGGCGGTGGCATCGAGCTGGGGGCAATGTCCCGCGTGTGGCAACACGACCAGGCGGCTACCGGGATTGGCCGCGTGCAATATGCGACCGGCGGAGACCGGAACCAGACGGTCGCGAGCCCCCTGCACGACGACCATCGGCACCCGTACGCCGCCATGATCATTGTTTTCGTCGAGCTCGTCTTTGAGTCGGGCACCCAAGCTCATCAGCCGATGGGTTTCGGCGGGGTCGGCGGCGACCGCGACGAGTTCTGCCACCGTGTCGGGGTCGACCGCGGACCTGCGCCCGTACAGCAAGCGTGGGCCGACCTTGGCGACGACGGCCCGATGAAGTCTGGCCGAAAAGCCGAGGGCAGCAGACAGATGATTGGCTGCGATGATCGGGCCGAGCCCGATCGAGACGAGCCGCTTCCAGGTGATCCCCGCCGTATCGAGGGCAACGACCCCCGCGACCGGAAGGTCGCTGTTTCGGCTCGCCCGCAAGGCCAGGGCAGCGCCGAGCGAGTTGCCCATCAGCACCACGCCTTCGGGCCCGGCATTCTGCCGAATTGCCTCGGTGAGGAACATATCCAGCTGCGGCACTAACGCTCCCGGCTGCAAACGATCGGCGCGACCGAAGCCGGGCAGGTCGACGGCTACCGCCGCCTGCCCGGCCGCGTGCAGGTGATCTAGGGTCTGACGCCAGGCTTCCGAGGCGTGCGCGAAACCGTGCACCAGCAGGATGGTGGGGCCCATGCCGGCCACTACCAGTTCACGCGTCTCGTACCCGGCGTAGCTGGCGCGTCGCTCCACACTGAACGACGTGCTCATTACGACCAGCGATCGAACTGCGCGGGAAGTTCGTCGAGCACCCACGGTCCGTCGATCTCGACTGTCTCCTGGAAGGTCCAGCCTTCCAGCAGCGAGACCGCGCCACCCTGCACGGCGAGCACTTTGCCGTTCAGCGGGCACTTCTCACTGGCCAAGTAGGCGACGATGGGGGCGATGTTCGCCGGGCTGAAGGCATCGAACTCGCCTTCGGGTACCTCGGCCGCGAAGATCGCGCTCATCCCCGGGGTGGCGAGGGTGAGCCGAGTGCGGGCCACGGGGGCGATAGCGTTGACGCGCACCCCATATCGGGACAGTTCCTCGGCGGCAACGAGCGTCATCGCCGCGATGGCGGCCTTGGCGGCGGCGTAGTTGACCTGGCCGGGAAGTACCGAGAAGGTGCCCGACGCGGAGGCGGTGTTGATCACCGAGGCATTGCGCGGGGTTCCCGCCTTGGACTGCGCTTTCCAGTACACCGCGGCATGACGCATCAGGTTGAAGTGGCCGTGGAGATGCACTCCGAGCACAGAGTCCCACTGCGATTTCTCGATGCCGGCGATGAACGCGTCGCGCAGGATGCCCGCGTTGTTCACGACGATGTCGAGGCCGCCGAACTCTGAGATGGCCTGGTCGACGAGACTCTGCGCGCCATCCCAGTCAGCGACACTGTCGGTGTTGGCCACGGCCTTGCCGCCGGCGGCGATGATCTCCTCGACCACCTGCTGCGCCGGACCGGCGTCGGTCCCGCTGCCGTCGTTGCTGCCGCCGAGGTCGTTGACGACGACGCTCACGCCCTGCGTGGCCAGCAGCAGTGCGTGCTCACGCCCGATGCCACGGCCCGCACCGGTGACGATGGCGACGCGATTCTCCGTTGAACCCATGTGAATTCCTTGTCTACGTTCCGGTATCGAGATCTGTCAGGCGACGAGGTCGGCGAGCCGGAGCAGCGAGGCTTCCAGCTCCTTGAACGCGGTCCGCTCGATGGCCTTGCCGATCGCGCCGACCATCATCTGGCTGATGAACTCGGCCTCGATCTTCGCGACCGACCCGGCCCCCGAGGCCTCGACGGACATCGTGAAACTGACCTTGGCGTTGGCCATACCGACGCCGGAGATCGTGAAGGTGTTGGGCGCGTCGTAGTTGGTGACGTCCCACTCGATGGTGTTCGGCATTCCCATGATCGAGAGGACTTCACTCATCTTGTCGCCCTGCGCGACCGAGGTCGGCGGCTGGGACTTCCACTTGTCGTGCATGGTGTTCCATTCCGCGTTGCGGCTGGGGTCGGCGATGATCGCCCACACCTTGTCCTGCGAAACCGCGATTTCCTTCGACGCCGATGCCTGTGCCATGTGTCTTTTCCTTTACTCGAATAGCGTTGCTGGAGAGTGGTCTTGCCGGTGTGTGTCGTGGTGGGTCAGCGCGCGGCCGGGCGGTAGGCGGTCACCACAGCCGATCCGCCGAGCCCGATATTGTGTGCGAGCGCGATCTTCGCGCCGGAGACCTGGCGCTTGTCCGCCATGCCGCGCAGCTGCCAGTTCAATTCGGCGCACTGGGCCAGGCCGGTCGCGCCGAGCGGATGACCCTTGGAGATCAAACCGCCGGTCGGGTTGACGACCCAGCGACCGCCGTAGGTGGTGTCGCCGGCGTCCACAAGTTTGTGCGCTTCGCCTTCGGCGGCGAGTCCGAGTGCTTCGTAGGTGAGCAGCTCGTTGGCGGCGAAGCAGTCGTGTAGCTCGATCACGTCGATATCGTCGGGACCGATCTGGGCCTGCTCGTACACCTCGAGAGCGGCGCGGCGGCTCATATCGCCACCGACCAGAGTGATCAGGCTGCCGCTCTCGAAGGTGCCCGGAACATCGGTCACCAACGACTGGCCGACGATCTCGATGGCCTGGCCCGCGAGGTCGTTCTCCTCGACGAAGCGTTCGCTGACCACGATCGCGGCGGCGGAACCGTCCGAGGTCGGCGAGCACATCGGGCGCGTCACCTGGCCCGCGGCGTAGATCATCTTGGCGGACTTGATCTCGTCAGCGGTGTAGCTGTCCTGGAACTGCGCATACGGGTTGTTCACCGAGTGCAGGTGATTCTTGACCGCGATCTGCACCATGTGATCCGGGGTGGAGCCGTACTTCTCGTTGTGCTCGAGACCGGCCGCGCCGAACATCCAGGGCGCGGGCGGGAACGAGATCTCACGCAGCTCCGCCATGGCCAGCAGATGCCGCTGCATCGGCTGTTCGCGGTCCTCGTAGGTGGAACCGAGCGAGCCGGGCTGCATCTTCTCGAAACCGATGGCCAGGGTGCAGTCGGCCAGGCCGCCGCGAATCGCCTGGGCAGCGAGGAACAGCGCGCTCGAACCGGTCGAGCAGTTGCTGTTCACGTTGAAGACGGGGATGCCCGTCAGGCCGAGCTCGTAGACGGCGCGGTGACCCGAGGTGGATTCGCCGTAACAGTAACCGGCGTAGGCCTGCTGCACTTTGTCGTAGGCGATACCGGCGTCCTGCAGGGCTTTGGTGCCGGACTCTTTCGCCATGGCCGGGTAGTCCCAGCCTTCACGACGGCCGGGCTTTTCGAACTTCGTCATGCCGACACCGACGACGAATACGCGATTGCTCATTGATCTGACTCCTTGACGTGAGTGTGCTGGGACGGGCTACGCGATCTCCGCGATGCCGTCCTTGATGAGAGCGTCGCCGTCGCCGCTGGCGCTCTCGAACGTGTAGACCTGGCGTCCCTCGGTCTCGCCGGTATGCCAGATCGATGTGGTCATCAGCTGCTCGGGCCGCGCGGGCTTGCTGAAACGGACCGCCAGGCGCTGCAGGCGCGCCGGATCGTCGATGGCGACCTGGGACAGCACCGCGTGCGAAGTGAACGCCATCGTGCACAGCCCGTGGATGATGATTCCCGGCAGTCCCATCTGCTTGGCGAAGTCGTCGTCCAGGTGGATCGGCATCGGGTCGCCGGCAGGTTCGGCGTAGCGGAAGGTCTGGTCCTTGTCGAACTGCTGCTCGACAACGAAGTCGGCTGCACGCTCACGCAGCGACTCGTCGAAAGAGTGTGCCGGCGCGGGTGTTCCGGCCTCATGGGGCCAGACACCACCTTTGAAGAAGCCGGAGAAGTACTGCTCGTTGACCAGCGCGCCCGCGGCGTCCCTGGTCTCACCGATGGTCGTCACCACCACGCCGGTCGACTTGCCGTGGATGCCGACAACCTTCGACCGCACCGTCAGCGTCTCACCGGGCACGATCGGGCGATGGAATCGGAAATCCTGCTCGCCGTGCAGAATTCGCATCATCAGTTCGTCGGGAACGACTCCCATCGTGGTGTCGGCCAGGTCCGACAATGCGGGCACGACGGCGAACACCGGGGGCGCGTAGGTACCGTCGAGGTGCTGCGCGATCGGGTCATTGGTCGCCTCGGCATACGCGATAGCGCGTTGCTTCTCGACCGGGAATTCGATTTCCGAACTCCACGTACCGATGCCGTCGACGTTGAACACGTGCTCGGACATTCACCATCCTCCTCGACTCAGCGTGGCCGCGAACACGGCCGCATCGCTCGTAACTCGACGCTACGGACGG
This sequence comes from Nocardia sp. NPDC127606, assembly GCF_042671725.1. Taxonomy (NCBI): domain Bacteria; kingdom Bacillati; phylum Actinomycetota; class Actinomycetes; order Mycobacteriales; family Nocardiaceae; genus Nocardia; species Nocardia sp. NPDC127606. Next base: position 258,148 of record NZ_JBHXWQ010000009.1, read on the forward strand.
CACGGACCGTTCGAAATGACTCGACCTCGCGTAGTTCGTGACCGAAACGCGCATTCCGCTCGCGCTGCTAGATTTCCTGTGTGGCAGCACAGGGCGGAAAAGAATCGGTGACGGCAGGGCGCACGGTGGCGATTCAGTTCGTCCGAGCCGCGATGTCCACCGCGGCGGCCCGCGGCATCGATATCCGCGGCGCCTTGAGCAGCGCACGCATCACTCCCGAAATGCTCGGACACGATCGGGTCCGGGTAACCCGTGCGCAGGCGATTCAGGTCGTGACGGCATTGTGGAAGCAGACCGACGACGAACTCGCCGGACTCGGACCACGCCCTGTTCCCCGCGGCGTTTTCCAGATGATCACCCTCGGCCTCATCCATGCGCCCGATCTACATACCGCGCTGACACGGTTCACCGAATTCACGACACTCACCACAGGGATGCGGTCGGAGTTGATCGTGTCGGGCCGCCGTGCCCAGGTGGTGATCGACAGCGGTTCCGACGTCGCGCTCGACCCGCTGGTCGTCGACATCGGCGTGGCGGTCATCCATCGCCTCGCATCGTGGCTGATCCGCAAACAAATCCGGCTGACTTCGGTGGACCTGCCGTTTCCCGCACCGCCGTATGCGGCCGAGTATCGACTGATCTACGGGGCGATGCCGAGCTTCGATGCCGCGTGCGCCGCCTTCAGCTTCGATTCGATGTTCCTGGCGGTTCCGGTCGTGCGCACCGAACCGGAGCTCACCGCGTTCCTGCGGACGGCACCTGCTGACCTGCTCTTCCGCACTCGTTATGACGTGACCACCGCAGACCGGGTACGCAACATCCTCGAACGCACGAATTCTCCCGACTGGCCCGACACCGAGGATGTCGCCAAACGATTGTCGGTGAGTGCTCAGCATGTCCGGCGGCTACTCCGGGAAGAGGGCACCTCGTTCCGCGTGATCCAGGAGGACATCCTGCGTGACCGCGCCATCGACAGCCTCGTCCGCGGCGAGGAGACCATCGAGGAACTCTCCGAGCGGCTCGGCTACTCCGAGCCGAGTGCGTTTCGCCGCGCCTTCCGGCGGTGGACCGGTATCGCGCCGGGCTCATATCAGACCGAGAATCCCCTGACCGCGTAGTGCGCGGTTCGGTCACACATTGTGCGCGCTCCGGCCCTGTCATCGGTCCGGGCAGGCCCGTAGCGTCAAGGCGATTATGGCCAGCCGAAAGGGCGGAGAACCCACAATGACACCGAAGTCTGTGCGGGATAAGGTTGTTGCAATTACCGGTGGTGCCCGTGGCATCGGATTCGCGACGGCGAAAGCGCTCACCGAGCTCGGCGCGAAGGTCGCCATCGGCGACATAGACGAGACAGCGCTCAAAGAATCGGCTGCTGTCCTGGGGCTGACTGCCTACAGCAAACTCGATGTCACCGACACGGCGTCGTTCGAGGCTTTCCTGAACACTGTGGAACAGGCGCTGGGACCGATCGACGTTCTGGTCAACAACGCGGGAATCATGCCGGTCGGGCGGCTCATCGACGAGCCCGAGCACGTCACCCGGCGCATTATCGATATCAATGCGTTCGGTGTGATCATCGGATCAAAGTTGGCGGCCCAGCGCATGGTGCCCCGGGGCAGCGGCCACGTCATCAATGTCGCCTCGTTGGCCGGCGAGATCTATACACCCGGACTGGCCAGTTATTGCGCCAGCAAATACGCCGTTGTCGGTTTCACCGACGCGGCTCGGGTCGAACACCGTGGCACGGGAGTCGATTTCTCGCTGATGATGCCGTCGTTCGTGAACACCGAATTGACTGCGGGCACCCACGGTATCCGTGGCATCAAGAGCGCCCAGCCCGAAGATATCGCCGCGGGCATCATCCGGCTGATCGGCAAGCCCACCGCACGCGTCCGGGTAACCAGACTGGCCGGGGCACTGGCGGCGACGCAGAAGTTCATCCCACGCGGGCTCGCGGAAGCGATGACGAGGGCATTCGGCGGGGAGTCCGTCTTCCTCGACGACGTCGACGCCGACAAGCGTGCGGCATACGAACAGCGGGCCCGCCACAACTGAGAGCAGACTCGAAACGCACTGGGACCCGGAGTCGATTCCGGGTCCCAGTGCGTTTCGCCGTTCGCTCCACCAGTGCGACCGGCCGACTATCGTGGCACGGGTTGTTCAGCGACCGGGGCCGGGGCGGGCGACGCGGGTTCCAGTGCCGGTGCATCGAGCTTGCTGACCAGCCAGTGACCGTCGATTCGGTCCATCGTGGCCACCAGAGAGATCTGGCTGGGCACCTGCCTGCCCTGGGTGCCGAGACTGCTGATGGACACGCTCATAGCGACGACCACCTCGGCGTGCTCGTCGTCGGCATTGGCCACACCGCAGCTGGTGTCACGGGCTTCGGACTTGATCTGGGCGCTCGTGATCACGTCTTTGAGTTCACTGCTGGTCTTGGAGAACTCGGTCTTGAATTCGCCGGTGGCACCGTCCAGTACATTCCCGATGTACTGGTCGATGTTCTGGGCGTTGTAATTCGTCATCGTCTTCGCGTATTCGCACGCTGTCGTCCGTGCCGAGTTCTGCACCTCGAGAGTCGAGTGATCGGCGGTGTATCGGGTGTAGAAGAACGCGGCGGCGGAGAGGGGGATCAGGACGGCCGCTGCCATGGTGGCCGCGCGAACCGGGCGCGACCATCGATTTTCTCCGGCCGGGCTGGTTGGTGCCGTCGACTCTTCCTGAGGATCGGCGGCGGCATCAACTTTCGGCGCCAGGGTTTCCGATGCTTCGACGTCGTCGGAGGCTGAGGGCTTTTCGCGTTCGGTGGGTGTCATCTGGATGCTTCTCACTGTCAGGGCGCTAGGGTCAGCGCCGCGGGATCTCGGTGTCGATCGGGATCGACTGTTCGTCGGGGTTCACACCCGGCGGCCGGGCGGCGCCGTTGTCCGGCTGATCGGGTCGGGGTGCGTTGGCCGACCCCCGGATCTGGAGTGCGGGATTGTTGGTGACACAGAAGTTCCAGCGCCGCACAGTGGATCCGTTGAGTTGGGTCGGCGACACCGGCAGGGTCTCGTATTCACAGGTCGGGCGCGGCCAGATGTCGACGAGTGTGTTGAAGGCACCATCGTGGATGGGGACACCGAGCGCACCCGCGCCATCGCGCAATGCCGGGAAGAGTTCGCGCATGGCCGGCGTGCGCAAGCGTGCCGAGCGGGCGATGGCCAGGAAGTTCGTCGCGAGGTTCGTGACAGGGTCCGAGGTTTCTGCCAGTACGCCACCAACGGTCGCGAGCTGACCCGGCGCGAGGTCGAGCATCTGGCGCAATTCGACGTCGGCGGCGTTGAGTTGCCCGAACAGCGTGCTCGAATTGCGAGTGAGGGTGGCCAGATCCGGTTGAACGAGCGCAGTGGTGGCCGCGATTGTCCGCAGATTCGTCAGCAGCGCGACCGTCTGCGGCAGGACGCTGTCCATCCCCACGGTAATCGCGCTGATTCCAGAAACCAGGTTGCGCAATTGGTCCGGGCCGCCGCCGAGTGCCTTGTCCAGTTCGGCGATGATCGTCTGGAACCGCGCGGGATCACCGACCGGATCGAGTTGAGCGATCAACGCGTTCGCGTTTTCCAGCACGTCGGCCAGCGGCACCGGGGTCGTGACATCTTTCGACCTGATCACCGACCCGTCCGCCAAGTAGGGGCCGTCGCCGGAAGTCGGCCGGAAGTCGAGGTACTGCTCCCCCACTGCCGAAAGAGACTGCACAGCCACGATTCCACCCGATGGGATCCGAGCCGAGGAATCGATCCGCGCGAACGCCTCGATCCCCGTGCCGGTCAACCGAATCGAGGTGATCCGGCCGACCCGATAGCCACGGAAGGTGACATCGCTGTTGTTCATCAGACCACCGGAACGAACCAGCTCGACCCTCACCGTGTAGGCGGCGCGCAGCGGATTGATATCGGCCAGACCCACGAAAAGGTAGGTGCCGCCGAGGATCAGCGCGAACACCAGCCCGAGGTTGGTGAGCAGCACCTTGCGATGCAGTAGTCGCGAAACGAACGTCATCGCTGTCCTCCGTGCACTCTGGCGTAGACACGCTGCAACACATCGAGCAGGCTGCCCCCGAAGGCGTCGACGTCGGTGACGTCGGGTACCTTGCTGCCCGGGTCGTAGAGCGCGCCGAGCCCGAGATAGTTCGCCGTCCCGTAGAAGGCCATCGCATTGCCGCGCAGAGTACTCAGCAGTTTCGGCGTGACCTCATGGAGCGCATCCAGGGTTCCGGCGAAGTTGCCGCCCATCCGGGCCAGGCTGGAGGTCAGCTTCTCGGTGCTGTCGAGCAACGCGGCCAGATCGGTGGTCGAGGTATCGGCGAAATCCTGCAGCGCCGCACTGGTGACCGCGATCTTGCCGAGCAGGTCGCCGATCTTGCGGTTGTCGTCAGCGATCGCGCCGATCATGCCCGGGACAGTGTCGGCGACGGCGCTCAGTTCGGCCCGGCGCTGGTCGAATTGCGTGAGCAGGCCGTCCACCTGGCCGAGCATGCCGTCGAATTGGTCGGATCGTTCATTCAATGCCGTTGTCGCCGCGGTCATTTCGGTGATCAGGTGGGCCAGCATCGGCCCGCGACCAGCGACCATGGAGTCCAGCTCGGTGGCGATGGTCGCGACCCGGTTCAGCGCGCCGCCATTGACCAGGGTGGCGACCGACAACAGCAGATCCTCCACCGACGCACCCGCGGAGGTGTTCTGCTGGGTGATGGTGTCGCCGGGGCGCAGTAGTTGCTGATCGGAGGTGCGCGGGGGCAGCGAGATCGCTACGTACACATCGCCGAGTGGGGTGGCCTGGCGCAGTTCGGCCGTCGCGTTCGCCGGCAGGCGCACATCACCGCGAATGCTCAACTCGACATCGGCGAGGTAGTTCCGGGTCGAGATCTCGGTCACCTCGCCGACATCGGATCCACCGATCTTCACATGCGCGGACGCGGGCAGATTCAGGGCATTGGTGAAGATCGCGTGGACACGGTAGCTGTCTGTACCGATGCTCGGGCGGGGCAGTGGCAGATCCTGAACGGTGACGCCGCAGCCTGTCGCGGTCCCCAGGACTGTGGCCAGCATCAGTGTCGAGGCCAGGCGGGTAGCGGTGGATGTCATCGGGTACCACTCAATCCGAGCAGGGCGGCGGTGAGGCCGAAGTCGGGACCGAAATCCTCGGCTTTGCCGGTACGGCAGCCGTCAGAGCGCATCTGGATACGGGAACAGAACAGGCTCAGTGCCTCACCGTCGAGCAGCGACTTGTCCACCAGGAAATGCAGGCGGATCTGTCCCTGATCACGCATCACGGCGTTGTCGACGTTGCGGAACAGCAGCGGCGTGACGTCGACGATCTCGGTCAGATTGCGCGCGTTGCGCTGTAGCTGACCGGTGGTGCCGGTCAGCCCGGTCAAGGCATCGCCCAGCTGGGTGCCACGTTGGTCCAGCACCGCGCTGGTGTTGGCGAGGAAATCGTTGAGCTGGGCGAGGACGGCTTGCAGGCCGGGTGACTGATCGGCGAGCAGCTCGCTCAGCTGGGTCGTCTGACCGCTGAACTCACGCACCGCCTGGTCATTGCCCGCGATCATCTGGGTGATGTCGTTGAGCCGCACGATGATTCGGGAGATGGCATCACCATTGTCCAGTCCGAGCTGCACAGAGTTGGACAGCGCCGTGATGGTCTCCCGGATCCGGTCGCCGTTACCGCGCAACACCTGCGCGAGGTCCTCGCCCGAGAGCGGGCCTTCGCCGCCCTCGGTGCCCTTCAGCGACGTGGCGATGCTGTCGACGGTAGCGAGTACCCGGTCCAGATCGACGGGAGTCCTGGTGCGTGCCGGACCGTCCATCCCGCACGAGCTGCCGCACGGGATGTGGTCGCCGTCAGCCAGTTTCGGCCCGGAGCCCGAGTAGGCGGGCGCCAGCTCGATGTGTCGGTTGGTCACCAGTGAGGGCGACAGCGTCGCGGCGATGGCATCGGCCGGCACGGGAGTGTCGGCACTGATCGTCATCCACACGGTGACGTACGCACCGTGTGGAGCGATCTTGTCGATCTGGCCGATCTTCACTCCGAGCAGCGAGACGTCATTGCCCTCGTATACACCGGCGATGTTCGCGAAATCGGCCGTCACCTGGATCTTGTCGACGAACGGACCGCGCAGATCGCAACCGCTGATCGCCAACGCCGCGATGCACAGGGCTGCCGCGGATGTCATAATTCGGCGCACTGTCATCACCGGCACCCCTCGATGATCGGTACTCCGGGAACGCCGCAGAGCATCTGGTCGGTAATGGGTCCCCACGGTGCCCAAACATCGCCGTAGTTGCCGTTTCCGAAGGCGTTGTTCATCTGTCGCACGGCGATCGGCATAACCTCGAGCAGCTGGTCGAGCTGGAGACGATTCTTCTCCAGCCCCGCGCTCATGACCGCCAGCTGCTCGATCATCGGGCCCAGCTGTTCGTCGTTGTCCGCACCGATCTGCTGGAACTGGCGCGAGAGTGCCGCCATATTGTCGAGCAGGCTCTGCACCATCTGCTTTCGCTCGTTGACACGGTCGCCGATGGCACCGGCCTGCACCATGATCAGCAGGATGTTGTTGCGGTTGCCATCGAGGATTCCGGCGACCTGGTCCAAGCTCTTCAACAGGGCATCGACCTGTCCGCGCCGGGCGTCGATCGTTTTCGCCAGTGCGCCGACGCTGTCGAGCGCCGTGGCGGCGAGCTGGGGTGAATCACCGAGCTGGTCGCCGAGCACGCCGATCGCCTCAGAGACTTTGGTGGTATCGATGCGTTCGATTCGTTCGAATTGCGACGCATAGTCGGGGTCCTGCACGATCTTGGCGAGGTTGAATGGAACGGTGGTGTGCGACAGCGCTATTCGGCTGCCACGCAACTCATCGCCGTGTCCGGTGTCCAACGCGACATAGGTGCCGCCGAGGATCGTCGAAGTCTTGATCTCGGCGCGAGCATCGCGCCCGATCGCCAGGTCGCCGTCGATGTGCAAGGTCACCGCGACGTGGCCTGCCTCGACCTCGGCCGCCACCACCCGGCCGACCTGGATGCCGGCCACCCGCACCTTGTCGCCGGACTTCAAACCGGCCGCTTGGACGAACTCGGCGACCATGGTCTTGTCTCCGATACCGAGGGAGTTGTAGACACTCGACCCGACCAACAGTGCCGCGATGACAACGGCACCGATGAGGCCGGAGCGGATGTCGCGGCGGCGGGGCGTGTCATCTCCGAGCCGGGAACGCAGTCTCGTCATCGTTCCCGCGAACCGAATACGAGTCGCCGCGATCATCGGCACACCTCCGAGTGATGGTTGCCGATCAATGCATTCATGATCTCCGGAAGCACACCTGGTGGGAGCAGCACGCCGTAGAGCGCGATGTCGAGTTCGCAGGCATAGGCATTGGCGTAGGCCCCGTTCTCGGTGAGGTGTGCCACGCCGAGCAGGATCTTCGGCAGGTCGATCGCCGCCTGGTCGAGTTTCGCGCCATTGCCGACCAGCAGGTCGAAGGCCGCGGTCGTCGAGTTCTGAGCCAGGCGCAGCTGGGACTGCACCTGCCCCATCATGTTCGCTACCGACCCGGTGGCGCCGGCGACCTGCTCGGTCGAGTGCAGCAGGGTCTGGCCTTGCTCGTACAGCCCGGCGACGAGGTCGGCGGTCCGGTTGACAAGAGTGTCCAATTCGCCACCGCGCGCGGCCAATCCGGTGACCACGCCGGTCAGGTTGTCGATCACGTCGCCGAGGATCTGGTCGCGCTGCTCGAATTCCGCGGCGACCGCCGCGGCCTGGGTGATGAAGGCGCTCAACGAAACGTTGTCACCCTGCAGCGCGAGGATCAGGGTGTTCGACAGCGAGTTGATCTGTTCCGGTTTCAGCGCGCTGAACAGCGGCTCGAACCCTCCGAGCAGGGCCGACACATCGAAGGACGGCTCCGTCTGGAACGTCCCGTCCGCGGCACGCAGCGGGATGGCTCCCTCGGCTGCCAGCGCGGTGCCCTCGCCTTTGCCCGGTGCGAGCGCTACGTAGCGTTGCCCGATCAGATTCTGGTAACGAATCATCGCCCGGGTATTGGTGAACAACGCCTGATTTCGCTCGACCTGGAACGTCACGCGGGCATGGTGCTCCTCGTCGAGCGCGACGGACTGGACCCGGCCGACCCGGACGCCCGCCATCCGCACATCGTCGCCGGGATGCAACCCGTAGGCGTCGGAGAATGTCGCCGAGTAGTGGTTGGTCTCGCCGGGGACAGCGCGTTGCAGCGTCGACCAGACCACCCCGGTGACCAGCACGGACACGATGGCGAACAGGCTGAATCCGATCAGTGGTTTTCGGTAGCTCATTGTTGGCGACCTCCTTCCGAGGTGTCCTGAGTCAGCGATCCGCCGGTCAGGGCAGCGCCGAGCAAAATCAGCTGTGTCGCGTTCGGGGTCCGGCCGAGCAGAGCGGTGACCGCCGCCGGTCCTCGCAACGCTGCCGGGCGAACGGGACTGCTCGCTCCGGGTAGGCCGGGTAGAACGGGCAGGCCCGGAAGAGTAGGCAGACCCGTCAGGCCTGGCAGACCAGGCAGGGGACCTGGTGCGGCGGGAGATTCGACGGGGCGCAGTGCCGCCGGGAGCTCCCCCGGGTCGGCAACCTCGGGAGCAGTGCCGCAGCTCGGTCCGGCCAACTCACCGTAACGCGGGCAGTCGGACCGGGTGTTGGGCCGAAACGGTGTCAGGGAAATGTCGATCTTCCACTGCCACATGAGTTTCCCGTCCGGCCCGCCGCGGTAGGTGGTGGAGAAGTTCCGCAATGTAGTGGTGAAGTTGACCATCGCCTGCGGCAACGCCTCCGGATCGGCCGCCAAGGCCCCGAAGGTTTCAGCGAGCCCACCCACGAGTTCCTTGCCGGTGTCGGGATTGCGGGCGAAGAGTCCGTTCACGACATCGACGGTCTCGCCCGCACCGGTGAGCAGCGCCGTCAGACGATCTCGCCGTTCGGCGAGCGTCTGGGCCGTTGTCACCGACTGACTCAGCACGTCGAGCAGCGCGGGCGCCGACTGGTTGAGGCCGGCGGCGGCGGTGGTGAAGTTCTCCAGGTCCGAGGCGATCCCGACCTGGTTGACACCGGTGAGCCAGCGATCCAGCCGCTCCAAGGTCGAACCCGGCATGCGGGCGCTGCCGTAGAGCGCTTCCGAGAGCGTGGCCAAGATTCGCCCGAGCTTGTCCGGCTCCAGTTTGGTCAAGACGTTCCGGAAAGTCGTCAAAGCCGTTTGCAGCGCGACGGTTTCCTCCGTCCGGTCCTGCAGGACCACCGCGCCTGAGGTCAGCGATCTGCCCGGGCCGTTGTCGAGCAGCTCGATGGAGGTAACTGCGAAGATGTTGGCGGGCACCACGCGGGCGGTCACGGTGGACGCGACGCCGGTGGCCAACTCCGGTTTCAATGCGATCCGCACCCGCTGGACATCGCCGGCCGCCGCGACCTCGGAACCGCGCACACTACCCACGGTGAGCCCACGGAACTTCACGTCCGAACCGGCGGGCAGTCCGTCGCCGGTGGAGGTGAGCTCCGCGACGATGGACACGGTATCGGTGAATTTGCCCGCGTAGCGAAGCAGGAGCAGCGTGGTGACAGTGGCCACCACCATGCCGAGCGCGATTCCGGCGACCAGCAATTGCCGGCCGCTCGGTCCACGCCCACTTGGATCGTTGATCATTTTCCCCATCTATCCCGAGAACCGAATTCCCGGATCAATTCCCCAGATGCCCAGTGTCAGAAGCAGATCAGCGATCACCACGACAACGAAGCAGACCTTGATCGCCGCGCCCGCCGCGATACCGACACCCTCCGGACCGCCCTGCGCGAAGAACCCGTAGTAGGACTGGATGAACACCGTCAGGGTCACGAAGACGATCGCCTTGAGGATCGAGAACAGCAGGTCCGTACTGACGAAGAACTGGTGGAAGTAGTGGAAGTAGGTACCGCTGGAGGTGCCGCCCATCAGGACCACGGTGAACCGGGCCGACAGGTACGCCGCACTCAGGCCGATCAGATACATCGGGACGATGGCGATCCACGCCGCGATAATCCTGGTGCTGACCAGGTAGGGCAGCGGCCGGATGGCCAGCGAGTCCAAGGCGTCGATCTCCTCGGAGATCCGCATGGTGCCCAGTTGCGCGGTGATCCGGCACCCGCCCTGCACCACGAACGCGACGACCGCGATCATCGGGCCGATCTCCCTGGTGACCGCGAACGCCGTGATCGCACCCGTCACCGGGCCCATGCCCAGCAGATCCAGCTGCGAAAACGCTTCGAGACCGATGGTGACGCCGACGAAGATGTTCATCGCGATGATCACGCCCATCACTCCACCGCCGACAACGAGTGAGCCATTTCCCCACGTCACGTCGGAGAGCAGGCGCCACACGTCTTTGCGATAGTGTTTGAACGCCAGCGGAATATCGGCGAGGCAACGCACGAAGAAGAAGGCTTGATGGCCGGCTTTGCGCACCGCGTTCGCCGGCAGCCCAGCGGCGCGGCGCAGGGCGCGGATGGGGCGCAGCAGCGGTGGCACATAGGTCGCGGCCACCTCACACCACCTCGTGCGGGAACAGCGCGTTGAACACCTGCGTGAGAATCACATTGGTGGCGAACAGCAGTAGCGCGGAGTTGACCACCGCCGAGTTCACCGCATTGGCCACCCCACCGGGACCGCCGCGCGTATTCAGGCCCGTGTCGCAGGCGATGATCGCGGTCAGCAGCCCGAAGATGAGCGACTTCACCACCGCCGCGACAAGATCGGAGGGCGCGGCAAAGGCGGCGAAAGTGCTCACGAACGAGCCTGCCGTGCCGCCCTGGACGTACACGTTGAACATGTAGCCGGTGATGAAGCCGATGAAGACGACGAATCCACACAGCAGCACGCTCACCAGCATTGCCGCGAGCAGGCGCGGGGCGACCAGTCGTGTCAGCGGGTCGACGCCCATCACTCGCATGGCGTCGATCTCTTCGCGGACCGTCCGCGACCCCAGATCCGCGCAGATAGCCGAACCCACCGCGCCCGCGATCATCAGCGAAGTCACCAGTGGCGCGCCTTGTTTGATGATCCCGAGGCCGCTCGCCGCGCCCATGAACGACGTGGCGCCCACCTGGACGACCAGCGAACCGACCTGAATGGAAAGGATCACCCCGATCGGTATCGCGATCAGCAGGGTCGGGGCGGCCGAGGCACTGGTCATGAACGCGCACTGGCGAACGAACTCGCCGAAATGAAACTTGCCCCGGAACAGGTCGACGACGAGTTGCGAGATCGCCTGTCGGCCCAGTGTGACCTGCCTGCCGAAGGTCTCGATCGACTTGACCGGATGGTCACGGACATAGTCCCGGCTCCACTCCAACGCTGTCGAGGTCGGGGCATCCGGATCCTTCGTTGATCGCACCTGTGTCACGCCCTCGAGATCGGCGGGCGATGACCGGATTCGGCCACGGCGCCCACCCGGCCTGTCATCCGGACTGCAGGCGCGGTCAGCGGCGTTGCGACGATCGTCGCCATGGTTCCTCCCTGGTTCTACGTGAAGTCGGCGTAGTGTAACAGCAATCACACACGGTTTGGCAAGAGAGACAGCCGACCCACTTGCCTTCGCCTCTGATCAGCACTTTTAAGGTAGTGTCGACAGACATAAGCGACATCGTGAGTAACTAAGTGAAGATTCCATAGTGCAGTGTGGTCAGTTCGAAGTAGTTGCTGGAAGCAAACACTCCGCAGCAGGGCATCTCTTCGCCACGATGACGAATGCGGCCGGTAGCGTAGGAATTCGGTGCGGCATGAAGACCGCGGCGCGTCGGCGACCGATGCTCGGACACCTGAACAAGATCGGAGGCGAAGGGATGGGCAACGGGACCGACCTGCGCACACACGGCCATCCCCCGCGTGGTACGCGTCCGGCGAACCGGCGTCAACTGATCTTGGGTGCGGCAGCGACACTGTTCTGCCGGAATGGCTACGCCAATGTCGGCGTCGGTGAAGTGGCGGACGCGGTAGCGATCGGCCCGTCCGCGTTGTACCGGCACTTCCACGGCAAGCAGGATCTGCTGGCCGCTGTCGTCAGCGACGCGCTGAACACGTTGAACGACGCCCTGACCGAGGCCACCGCCGATGATCTCGCGACACGGCTCGCGGCGGCGGCGCTCGCGGATCGAGACGTCGGCGTGCTGGTGCGCAGGGAATCCCGGCACCTGTCCGCCGACCATCGGCGCCTGATCAACGCATCGATCAGCGGTATCGGCTCGCGCACTGCCGAATTGATCAGCGCGCGCAGGCCCGATCTCGGTACGGCGGAAGCCGACCTGCTGGCCTGGTGCACGCTCGCGGCGACAAGCAGTGTTTCGTTCCACAGCCTGTCGCTTCCCGAACCCGAGTTCGCCACCTTGCTCGCGGAACTCATCACGACGGTGGTCGACTCGCCGATCGCGCTGACCGAACAAAACCCGGAAGCGGCCGCGGACCGCGGTTCGATGGTCCCTCGTTCCCGCCGCGAAGCCATCCTGACCGAGGCGACGCGCCTGTTCGCCAGGAACGGGTTCGCGAACGTGAGCATGGAGGAGATCGGCAGCGGCGTCGGCATCGCGGGCCCGAGTGTCTACAACCACTTCTCGGTGAAGTCGGACGTGCTGTCGGCTGCGATGTTCCGTGGCGACGCATGGCTACGGATCGACATGAATCGGGCATTCGCTCGGTCCGCCGATCCGCGTGATTGTCTGCACAGGTTGCTCGGCAGCTACCAGGAGTTCGTCTTCGACAACGCCGGTCTGGTCCAATTGCTCGTCTCGGAGTCCATGTACCTTCCGGATGCGGACCGACATCGAGCGCGAGCAGCCCAGCACGAATATGTCGCGGAATGGGTACATCTGGTCAACACGGTGCATCCGGACTGGGATTCCGTCAGCGCTCGCATCCGGGTTCAAGCGGCACAGACGATGATGAACGACATCGCGCTCATGCCACCGTTGCGCGCACGCCCCGGTGTCGACACCGCACTGCTCACCATCGGCGCGCGACTCCTGGAGATCGGCGACGCGAACTGAGCGCCGCGGTGCATCAAACGTCCGGTTGCAACGGCACCCTCGACAGTCCGTCCCAGCACAACCCGACCGTGATCTCGACCGCCGCTCGCTTCGTGATCGGCCGACCCGAGTCCAGCCATTGGCGCGCGGCCATCTGACTGGCACCGACCAGCCCGACCGCCAGTAGGCGCGCTCGGTGCGGTTCGAGCCCGGAATCATCGACGACGACATCGGAAATGCATCCCACGCACTCGTCGATCGCGTTTCTGACCCGCCATTCGACAGATGGTTCGTTGCTGACACCCGAATCGAAGATCAGCCGAAGGCCGGCCGGGTCCTCGTCGGCGAAGTCGAAGAGGGCCTGCACCGCGGCGTGTACCCGTTGGCGATTGTCACCCGCACCCAGCGCATGGCGCACGCCGCGTACCAGCGCGTCGATATGCGATTGCAAGACCGCCAAGTACAGCTCGAGTTTCCCCGAGAACTGGTCGTACAAAACGGGTTTGGTAAATCCGGCCCGCAGCGAGACCTCGTCCATGCTCGTGCCGTGATAGCGCGATTCCCGAACAATTCGCTCGCGGCGAGGATGACATGCCGCCTGCGGGCCTCGCGGCGGAGCATCGTCGGCGTGGCGTTCATGTTGTGGCCGTCAGACGTTCGCGCAGCGCCTTTTTCAGAATCTTCCCGGAGGGGTTGCGCGGCATCTCGGTGATGACGATCAGCTCGTGGGGAAGTTTGAAGGACGAGATCCGTTCGCGGCAGAACTCGCGCAGCCCGTCCAGTGTCAGTTCGGCGCCTTCCCGCAATACCGCGACGGCGACGATACTCTCGCCGTACTCGGCATGTGGTCGGGCGACCACGGCGGAATCGAGAATGCCGGGGTGGGCGGTGATCGCGTTCTCCACCTCGATCGAGTACACATTGCGGCCGCCGGTGATGATCAGGTCCTTGAGCCGGTCGACCAGTGTCATGTAGCCATCGGGATCGAGCCTGGCCAGGTCGCCGGTGTGCAGCCAGCCGTCCACGATGGTGGTGGCGGTAGCCTCGGGCTTGTTCCAGTAGCCCTTCATGACGGTCTCGCCGCGCAGGATGAGTTCACCGACCTCGCCCGGTGCCACTTCGGTGCCGTTCGCGTCGACGATTCGGCATTCCGACAGCATGAGCGCCTGGCGGCCACTGGCGTCGGGGCGTTCGAGGACCTGCTCGCGATTGGAAAAGATGCCGCCGGGACCGCCCTCCGTCTGACCGCACAGCTGCATGAAGTTCACCCCCGGCCACATGGCGACCAACCGCTGAACCACGGTTGCGGGCATGGGCGCCGCACCGAACATCCCGGTACGCCAGGCCGACAAGTCGCGCTCGGCGGCGTCGGGAACCCGCATCAGGAACTGATACATCGTCGGCACCCCGAAGAACATCGTGATGCGTTCGCGCTCCAAGGCTTCCAGCACGTCGGCGGGGTCGAATCCGCTCTGCACGATGTGGGTAGCGCCGACGAGGGTGCCCGGGATCAGCATGATGCACAGTTCGGCGGCATGGTAGAGCGGGGCCACATGCAGGAAGCGGTCGCCGTCGCGCATGCCGCAAGTTCCTGTCGTCGCCGCGGCGACCCACATCGCACGATAGTGGTCGAACAACGCACCCTTGGGCGAACCGGTGGTGCCGGAGGTGTAGAGGATCTGCGCGTCGTCGGAGTCGTCGACGGCGATGTCGGCCACACGACATTCGACGGTGTCCGCGAGCGCGAACAGGTCCGGGAAACCTTCAACCGCTGACATCGCGAAGGTACGCAGCGACCCGGGCAGGCCGTTGCCCACCGCCGTTCGCACCACCGGCGCGACGGCCGCATCGAAGACCAGGGCGGCCGCGCCGGAGTCACGAACCAGGTAGTCGAGCTCAGGGGCGGCGGACGCCGGATTGACAGGGACGAAGATCGCGCCCAAACGGTGCGCGGCGTAGAAGACGATCACGAATCGGTCGGAGTTGGTCGCCATCAGAGCCAGCCGATCGCCCTTGGCGATCCCCTGCACAGCAAGAGCACCGGCTACGCGGTCGACTTCCGCATCCAGTTCTGCGTAGGTGTAGCGGCTGCCGCCGAACACCAGCGCCTCCCGGTCGGGAACGCGCCTCGCCGTCAAGCGCAACGTGGCACCGATGGTCACCATGAATCCTCCAGGGGCTGCTCTATGTGAATTGCATGTAGCGTAACAGTAGTCACAACCACCCTCGAAGGAGATGGCTTCGCCCAAACTATATGGACATATGAAGCTGAAACAGCGAGGCGCGCTTGCGTCGGCGCAAGCGATCGTATTCACTAAGTGAATATTCGATAGTTATCTAGCCTGAGGAGTTGATGTGAGTCAACGCGTGGTGGTCGCCGGTGTCGGGATGATTCCCTTCACGACGCCGAGCCGGACCGAAACCTATGACGTGATGGGCACGACCGCGGCGCTCGCGGCGCTCGCAGACGCGGGCATCGGGTACGAGAAGATCCAGCAGGCCTACGCCGGCTATGTCTACGGCGACTCGACCTGTGGCCAAGCCGTGGTCTACGGCCTCGGCCAGACCGGAATTCCGGTCATCAATGTCAACAACAACTGCTCGACCGGATCGTCGGCGCTGTTCCTGGCCCGTCAGGCGATCGAATCCGGCGCCATGGACGTGGTGCTCGCGGTCGGCTTCGAGCAGATGCAGCGCGGCGCACTGGCGATGGGCTACACCGACCGGCCTACTCCGTTCGATCGGTTCAACGCCGTGATGGACCAGATCCAGGAACGCACCGACGCTCCGTTTGCCGCACAGATGTTCGGCGGAGCCGGGCGACAGTACGCGGAGAAGTACGGCACCTCACCGGAGACCTTCGCCAAGATCTCGGTGAAATCGCGCAAGCACGCCGCCAACAACCCGTACGCGGTGTTCACAGACCCGGTAACCGTCGAGGAAGTACTCGCCTCCCCGCACATCTACGGCACCTTGACGCGATTGCAGTGCTGCCCGCCTACTTGCGGCGCGGCCGCGGCGGTGCTCGTCAGCGAGAAGTTCGCGAAGGCCAACGGCATCGACGCGTCCGTCGTCATCAAGGCGCAGGCGATGACCAGCGATTTCGCCTCCACTTTTACCGAGAAGGACATGGCGAAGATCGTCGGTTACGACATGTCCAAGGCTGCCGCACAGCAGGTGTACGAGGCATCGGGCGTTTCTCCCACCGACATTCGAGTCGTCGAACTGCACGACTGTTTCACCGCCAACGAACTACTCACCTACGAGGCTATCGGCCTGACCCCGGAGGGGACCGCGGAGAAGTTCATCAACGATGGCGACAACACCTACGGCGGCCGGGTGGTCACCAACCCATCCGGCGGCCTGCTGTCGAAGGGACACCCGCTCGGCGCGACCGGCCTGGCGCAGTGCGCGGAACTGGTGTGGCAGCTGCGTGGGCAGGCACAGGCCCGCCAGGTAGAGGGCGTGAACCTCGCGCTACAGCACAATATCGGGCTCGGCGGCGCGGCCGTGGTGACCCTGTACGAGAAGGTGAGCTGAGCGTGCGATTCGCCGCCATCACCCCCGTGCTCGGTCAACCGAGCGCCACCGGCACGGTCGTCGCCATCGAAGAGGTGGACAGCGAACGTCGCGCAACACTCGAACTCGTCGTCGCACTCCCCGACGGCACCATCACACTCACCGGCGACGCTGTCGTCGCGCTCTGAAAGGTATTGCCCACCATGGGAACTCTCGATGGCAAGGTAGCCATTGTCTCCGGCTCGGGTCGCGGCATCGGCCGTGAGATCGCACTGAAGCTCGCCGCTGAAGGCGCATCTGTCGTGGTCAACGACCTCGACGCCGGGCCTGCCGAAGAAACCGTCGCCGCGATCGAAGCCGCGGGTGGCAAGGCTGTCGAATGCGCGGGCAGCGTCACCGAGGAAGGGTTCGCCGAGCGCTTCGTGCAGACCGCGGTCGATTCCTTCGGCGGGCTCGACATCATCATCAACAACGCCGGCTACACCTGGGATTCGGTGATCCAGAAGATGACCGACGAGCAGTGGGACGCCATCCTCGACGTACACCTCAAGGCACCGTTCCGGATTCTGCGCGCCGCCCAGCCGGTGATCGCCGCGCAGGTGAAGAAGGCCGAAGAGGCAGGCGAACCGATCCCGTGCCGCAAAGTCGTCAACATCTCCTCCGTCGCGGGCACCGGAGGCAATGCGGGACAGTCCAATTACTCCTCGGCCAAGGCCGGCATCACCGGCCTGACCAAGACCCTGGCCAAAGAATGGGGTCGCTACAACGTCACCGTCAATACTGTGGCGTTCAGCTTCATCAAGACCCGCCTCACCGAGGCGGCGGCCGACGGTAACAGCACCATCGACGTGCAGGGCAAAACGCTCAAGGTAGGCGTGAACCCCGACCTGTTCGCCGCGCTCGAGCGCTCGATCCCGTTGGGCCGCGCGGGAACCCCGCGGGAGGCCGCCGGTTCGGTCTACCTGTTGTGCACCCCCGAATCCGACTACGTCAGCGCACAGACCCTGGTCTGCGGCGGTGGCTTCAACATGTGAGGAACGATGTGACCACTTCTGCGAACCGATCCGATCGGTCCGACGACGACGTCCTCGCCCTGCACGAGATGGCGACGAAGTTCTTCGAAGCCGAATTGCTGCCGCACGAAGAGCGCTTCGCGGCGCAGAAGCACGTCGATCGCGAATTCTGGAACAAGGCAGGCGAACTCGGGCTGCTGTGTACCTCCATACCCGAGGAATACGGTGGCGGAGGCGGCACACTGGCCCACGATTTCGCGGTCTTCGATGCGCAATATCGACTGGGTGACACCAGCTTCGGCAACATGGTGCACAGCGGGCTGGTCGCGCACTACATCCTTGCTTACGGCAACGAGGAGCAGAAGCGGCGCTGGCTGCCCGGAATGGCCAGCGGCGCAATCGTCGGGGCCATCGCCATGACCGAGCCGGGTGCTGGATCGGATTTGAAGGCTCTGCGCACCATGGCTATTCGCCACCGCGACAGCTACATCATCAACGGGTCGAAGACCTTCATCTCCAATGGCAAGCACGCCGATCTCGTGATCGTGGTGGCCAAAACCGACCCTGCGGCCGGGGCCAAGGGCATCTCGCTCATCGTGGTGGAGACCGCCGGCGCCAACGGCTACCAGGTCAGCAGACTGCTGGACAAGGTCGGGATGAAGGGCCAGGACACCGCCGAACTGTCCTTCACCGACGTCCGGGTACCGGTGGGCAACCGGTTGGGCGAGGAGAACGCGGGCTTCGGCTACCTGATGAAGCAACTCGCCCACGAACGACTCGTCATCGCCGTCTGCGCGGCGGCGGCAACCGAAGCGGCCGTGGCCTGGACGGTGCAGTACACCAAGGAGCGCAAAGCCTTCGGCGCGCCCTTGTTCGACATGCAGAACACCCGCTTCGAACTCGCCCAGTGCGCCACACTCGCGCGGGTCTGCCGGGTATTCGTCGACAACTGCATCGAACAGCACCTTCACGGAGCCCTTGACGGTGCGACCGCGTCGATGGCCAAGGCGTACTCCACCGACATCCAGGGCCAGGTCGTCGACCGCTGTGTGCAGCTGTTCGGCGGCTACGGGTACATGCTCGAGTATCCGATCGCCCGCATGTACGCGGATGCGCGAGTTCAGCGCATCTACGCAGGCGCGAACGAGGTGATGAAAGAACTCATCGCACGTTCGTTGTAAGTCGGCCGCCCCACCGAGAGACAGATCCTCGGTGGGGCGCTAGGTGTACTTGCGGCCGGATTCGACTAGGAGATACAGAAGAACGTGACGGGCGGATGGCAAGCGGGCACACCCGCCGGTCCCCTACGTGGTGCCCGGCCGGCGAATCGACGTGATCTGATCGTCCGGGCCGCGGCGGATCTGTTCTACCGCAAGGGATATGCCGCCACCGGGATGGGTGAGGTAGCCAAGGCGGTCGACATCGGCCCGTCGGCTCTGTATCGGCACTTTGGTGGCAAACAGGACCTGCTCGCAACGGTCGTCGGCGATGCGCTCAACACCGTCGACGCCGCACTGGCAGCCGCATCAGCGATCGACGTCGGCGCACGACTGGCTTCAGTAGCGATCGAACACCGCGGTATGGGGGTGCTGTGGCGCCGGGAAGTACGCCACCTGTCAACGGACAATCGCACCGAGCTACGGGCCATCACCGGCAGTATTGTCACCCGGCTCGCCGCACTCATCCGCGCCCGTCGGCCCGAGCTCGGAGCTGCGGAGTCCGACCTGCTGGCGCGGAGTGCGCTCGCGGTCGTCATCAGCGTCTCGTTCCACGGGCTTTCCCTGCGCGGAGCCGGGTTGAGGACTGAGCTCGGGGAGCTGGTCTCGGCCACCATCGGCGCTCCGATCACACCGTCCGCTCCGACTGGGGACCAAAGCAGATCCGCAGGGATTCGAAGGCGCAGTTCCCGACGCGAGATCATTCTCATCGAGGCAGCAAAGCTGTTCGCTCACAACGGTTTCGCGGGCGTAAGGATGGACGATATCGGGATAGCCGCCGGAATTTCCGGTACGAGTATCTACAACCACTTCCCAGCCAAGACCGACATCCTGATGGCGGCGATCTTCCGGGGCGACGAGCGGTTGAGGATTGGCTTGAATCGTGCGTTCGAGCAGGCGATCGATCCGCCCGACGGCCTGCGCCGACTGCTACGAGCCTACGGCGCGTTCGTTTTCGAGAATCCCGACCTGGTCCAGTTGATCACCTGCGAATCGGTGCACTTGTCGGCCCCGGACCGGGAACGAGGACGGGCCGCCCAGCACTCCTACCTCGCGGAATGGGTACACCTCGCCCGCCAAGTGCACCCGACTTGGGATCCGAGCAGAGCCCGGATCCGGGTCCAGGCCGTTCAAAGCATCGCCAATGAGCTCGCGCTGACCCCACGATGCCGACCGCACCCGGGAATCGAATCGACTGCGGTGGCAATCGGCGAGGAGCTACTCGCGATTTCCGACACGTAGGCCTGCGACACCTCGGTTGCTCTAACGGCATCTGCTTTACCGACATCCCAAAACTGGTCGAGTGACCGGCAGCCGCCTTCGAATGCATTTTACAGAGCGTGCGCGGCCAGTACGGTGGCCCATCGCCCCGAATGTGGCCCGAAAACCGTCACGTGACCGTCGTCCCCGCAGCGGAACTGAGCAGCGGGTGGTGCGGCGTTGGAACTCGACCGACGCGACCAACAACTGGAACGAACCATCGCGACGAGTTCCCAGTGACCATCCCGCGCGAGGGTACTTTCGCCGCGACCTGCCCGAACACACCGGCGGCGGGGGCGTTCTTGCTGGAGTGCTGGATGACGGCAATACGCCGGACGGCCGAGACTGCCATCTCGGAGAACTTCGCACCCGGAGAAACCGTGCGCAGCGACCCGGTCGCCACTGCTTCGGGCGAGCCTCGAAGGGCGGGAAGCAGCTACGCGGCAACGGCGCGGTCGTACTGACCGATACGCGACTGCGGTTTGATCGAGCGGGATCGGATGACCCGCTGGAGATTCCGCTCGCATCAATCACGTCAGTGGAGATCGTGCGATCCCACGCCGGAAATCGGTCGCTCGGTCATCAGCGTGAGCTTCGACGATGACACGCCGTGTGGTGTGTGCGCGACTCGTTACAGTGGCGCGCGACGACATCCTGGTCAGGCGCTCGGCAGCATCTGATAAGTAGTCAACCGAGGAGGTAGATCGAGACGGCGACCCCGCAGTCGGTGGCACTCGAGATATGGCGCGACCATCCCGAAATCCTTGCCTCGCAGCGGCGGCGACTCGATCAGGTGACCGAACGAGGAGTCGGGGAGGCTGAACGCGATTGTCCGCGAGGCCTATTCGACGCAAGGACACGCGGATCGGCGATCACCACCAGTGGTGTGGACATCGAAGTTGTTGTTCGCATGTTCGACGCCGCAGACTTGGGATCCTTTCCTACCGACGATCCGGTGACTGGGGTCGAAGTAGCGGTGCGGGGGCACGCGGTTCCGGAATCGGGAACTCCGCAACCGCGGGTCGAACTCTCCGATATCGAGGTGCAGGGCTGGGCCTATGCGGTCCTCGGGCGCGACTGGTACGAGCCAGGGTATTTCTTGCGCTATCAGAGCGGAAGCGGGGGCCGTGCGGCGCGCGTAATGGTCATGCTTGACCCGTCCGGTCGGCCGATCTCTGCCCCCTCTGATTTCTACTTCGCGGGCACTACGATCGAGAAGGCCGAGCAGATCACGTTTCGCCCCCTATCGACCACTGACGATCGTGGACAGCATCCAGATTCCATCGCCGACAACGAGCGCCCGGATTCTCTCAAGTGGCAGGTCGGCCTCACAGGAACTGGCGACTCCCATGTACAGGCCGCAGCGCGAGCGCTGTTAGAAGCGTTGCGCCCGAAAGGGGCGGTCGCCGCGAACTTCGTGCTCGCCTCTGCGAGTCGACGGTCATTCGGCAGTAATCGGTTTCACGTGGCGAGACACCGGGCGTTACGCGGAACAGCAGATCGAGCTACCGTCCGACAACGATCTTGCGGCGCGCACAGAATTCTATCAGCGAGCCATTCCCCGTGTTGCACAGTCACACTCCGCGCACGAATGGGCAAATCATGTCGTGACGGCCTACCAGGAAGCGTTCGCTACAGGATTTCTCGGCTACGAATATCTCCACCCGGAGCCCCTGAGCATGGCAGATCCCGATGACTCGTTTACCAAATAAGCAGCCTGCATCCAACAAACGAGAGCTTGTACCCGAGGCGCCCCATGTATCGACCGAGGCCTACGAACCGCCGAGTCCGGCCAGAATTGCGACCGGTGCTAGTAGGAGCCACTGAGGCAGGCGCAACAAAGGCGCGCGGACAGGCACACGCACCGCGATCACAACGAAGACGACCGAGTAACCCGCATACCGAACGGCGGTCAGGACCGCGACCAGTTCGGACCCCGCTGGCTGCCACCACGCCACCACGAGCAGGGTCGACGCGGTCGCGACGAGGTCGACACTGACCATATGCCACACCGCGTGCAGGGTCCGCTTCGGAACATCGGCCATCGAGCTGGCCAGCAGCGGCCGCACCGGATCGACGTGCCCGGCGACGATGTGGATCGCCGACACCACCGTCGCGGTCAGGCCCGAGGCCAGCAGATACCCGTTCATCGCGGCCCGATCCCGGCGGTGATGATCCTGGCGAGCTGAGCGGCCAGCTCCGCTGTCACCGGCTCTCCGAGCACCCCCACATGGAAGAAGACCGCGCCGGCGACGGTGTCGAGGACGAGCTCGACCGCGACATCCTCCCCCACCTCACCGCGGGCCCGCGCGCGCTCGAAGATCTCGATCATCCGCAGCTTCGCCGGGGCGAGGAACGAATCACGCAGCACCGCCCGCAGCTTCGGATCAGCGGCGAAGTCGGCGAGCAGACCCGGCAACGCGGCCGCCGCGGCGGGCGCGCTGAGCTCGGCGATCAATGCCGCGACCAGCGCGGTCACATCGGCTTCCACCGTCCCCTGATCAGGTACCGGACCCATGTCGACGCGGGTGAACAGCGCTTCATATATCAGTTCGGGTTTTCCCGACCATCGGCGGTAGATCGCGTCCTTGCCGACACCCGCGCGCGCTGCGATCGCGGTGACCGAGGTCGCCGTGTAGCCGGTGTCGACCACAAGCTGTTCGGCGGCGTCGAGGATTGCGGTGTGGGTGCGGTGGTCGCGGGGGCGCCCGACTGGAGGTTGCGTACTCATACACTTACAATACGGGTCTACCCGTATTGTAAGTCAAGGGTAACGCCCTTCGAACAACGTTCTGGCTGGAGAAGTCGTGTACTCACTGCGTGGGCGATTTGGCCGATCTCCCCCGGAGTGCGGCATCGAGAACTCACCCAGGCGCAGCCATACGCCTACCCGGCGTGGCTGATTGGACACTCAGCCCCCCGTGGCCTCGTCAGCGAGGATGCCGCTTCGGACGCAACGATGCGTCCTGTGCCTCGCCTCGGGGTACTAGACCCGCGGTGTGAGGCTGGGTGCCGGCGGCACGTGAAGACCCCATCCGCGGTGGATGTTTCTCGATGCCTTGTCGATGAGGCTTAGTCGGTCGGTCTCTGGAAAGAAGGCTCCCAGCGTGTTCGAACATCTCTCCGATCGCACCTCGTCGATCGTCTTCACCGTCCTGGTCCTCGGGATTTCTCTGTGCACCGCCAACATCGCCGAGGGGCTCGTCCTGGCGATCTCGCCACTGCTCACGGTGCTGGTCATGCTGCTCGTCATCACTCGAGAGGGCTACACGCGCGAGGGATGGCGCCGCCTGGGCATGAGCGAAGCCGGACTCCGATTCTGGCCACTGGCACTGATCACCACAGCCGGGGTGTCGGCGCTTGCGTTCGCAGGCGCCGTCGTGGTCGGTGCCGCGGACTTCACTGCGCCGTCAGATGACTGGCTCCAAGCAACGCTCGTGCTGTGCATCACCGGCCCGATCCTCGCTTTCGCCGAAGAGCTCGGTTGGCGCGGATATCTGCAGCCGCGCCTGGCCTTTCTCGGCCAACGGTGGGCGATGCTCGTCGTGGGCGTCATCTGGATCGGCTGGCACCTGCCCTACATCCTGCTCACGCCCTACTATCACACCGAGGGCGAACGCCCCCTCGTGCTCGCCCTCTTCAGCGGTAGCGTGATCGCGTTCTCGTTCGTGTTCGGGTACCTCCGGCTGCTCTCGCGCAGTGTGTGGCCCGCCGTTCTCGCACACTTCGCGCACAACGCGACGTTCGCGATCCTCGCGACCTACGCGATCACCACCGATCGCCCCATCCTGGTCAACGAATACCTGGCCGGAGACACCGGCCTGTTCGTACTCCTCGGCACAGCGGTGTGCGCATTCGCCATCACGCTGCGTGCGACGACGGTCACTCGGCGCCGGTCGGAGCGCTCGCTCGAGCCGTCCGGGCGAGGATGACGGCCTGCACACGGTCGCGCAGGCCGAGCTTGCGCAGTACGGAGCCGAGATGGGTCTTCACCGTCGACTCGGCTACGTGCAGTCGCACGGCGATCTCGGAGTTGGTCAGGCCGAGACCGACCGCGGCGAGGATCTCGCGTTCGCGGGCGGTCAGGGCATCCAAGCTCGTATCGCTGGGTGGAGGTCCCGCAGATTCGGGGTGTGGTGCATGCGCGGTGAGAACGAACGAATCGACCAGTCGCCGCATCAGTTTCGGTGAGATCGGCGCCTCGCCGGCAGCGGCCGCGCGGATGGCGGCAACAAGCTCCAGCGCGCCGGCGTCCTTCACCAGAAATCCCGATGCTCCCGCTCGAAGGGCCTCGACCAGCAAGTCGTCGGAATCGAAGGTGGTCAGCATCACCACGCGTGGTGGGTCGGGCTCGGCGACTAGCCTGCGTGTCGCCTCGATGCCGTCGATTCCGGGCATGTTGATGTCCATGAGGACGACGTCGCAGCGGTTCTCGGGTCGACGGAGCTGTTCAAGCGCGCAGTCGCCGGTGCCCGCGCCGCCGATGACAATCATGCCGGTCGTCGCCTCGATGATCATCGCGAACCCGGTGCGCACGAGTTCCTGGTCATCGACGAGGAACACTCGGATACCTTCGGCCTCGCTCATGCTGTGCTCCGTTCGCCGACCGCAACGTCCAGCGGAATCTCCACCGTGACCTCGAATCCTCGCATCGGGCGGCGTTCGGCACGAAACTCACCGCCGAGCTCGTGAACCCGCTCTCGCATGCCGACGAGTCCATGGCCGCGGCCAGGCCGAGAACCCCTGGCGGGTGCGCCGTGCCGACCCGGGCCGTCGTCGTCGATTCGCACATAGACGGCATGCGGTGTGCACTCGACAGCGACCCGGGCGCCCACCGGGGAGCCCGCGTGTTTGAGGACGTTCGTCAGCGATTCCTGAACTGCGCGCAGCACAACGAATCTCAGGCGGAACGGGAGGGCATCGAAGGTTGCGGGATGGTTGTCGAACTCGACCGACACGCCCGCAGCACGAACGGAGTCGACCAGGCGCCGCAGCTCCGTGTGCGTCGCCTGGCCGTCGTTCGAGGCACCGAATTCGGCGTCGCCATCGCGGGTGTCCACATCACGGAGCACGTCGACGACGACGCGCACCTCGGCCAGCGCCGACCTCGCCGTCTCGCCGATGACGCTCAGGACCTCGCGAGCATCCGTGCGATGCCACGCGTCAGCGTGCTCGGCGGCGTAGGCGGCGCCGTCCGCTTGAACGATGACAACAGTGAGTGAATGCGCGACGATGTCGTGGATTTCCCTGGCCGCGGACACCCGCTCACGTTGCGCGACAAATCGTTCGAGGCGGCGCCTGCCTTCCTCGAGCTGATTGACGGCGCAGCCGAGCTGGCGCAGATTCTCCTCCCGTCCGCGCACAAGATTCCCGATGACCCACACCAGCGTAGCCAGCACCGCGAGTACCACTGCCGCCAACAGCGAGTGCTTCACATAGGCAGGCGGGGTGCTCCATCTGAACCCAGCGAGCAGGCTGCCCACGAGTGCGGCCACCAGCGTGCACAATCGCACGCCGAGCGTGCCGACGTTCGCGGCGACGGTGTAGACGACGACCGCTTGGGCGACGTTGCCCGGCAGCGGGATCGGGATGACGATGAGCTGAACGGCCGACATCGCCAGGCTCCACGCCAAGACCCCGATCGGGTACCGGCGGCGCACAGCGAGCGGAATGATCGTGAGGGTAGCGACAACCAGACCAGGCCAACCGGCGATGAACGCGCTCGCCGAACCGAGCAATACCAGCAGTACACCGGCGAAGATCGAATCCAGCAGCAGTGCGTGGTCGCGGCCCCAGCGATAGATGGTGACGGCCAGGGCGTCAGGTCGCTTCACAAGGACTCCCCTCGACCTGCTCCTGAATCCGAGTGACCGCAGCGTACAGACAGACCGTCTTTGTCGTCGCTCGCAATGCTCGGGTGTGGCGGACGAAGGCGTCAATTGACCAAGCTTTAGTTAGGTGCCATATTACTTGCATGGCAACCGACGATACCGACCACGAGTCGCCTACGCTGGATCAGGCTCGGCGACAGCTGAAGAACTACAGCCTCGCGGTCGACCCGCAGGCGGTGCTCGTTGCCGTGCGGCTGATCTCGGCGGGCGCACGTCTCGGTCGGGCCACCGAGGAGCACTTCGCCAGGTTCGGGCTGTCGACCGGGCGATACCGGCTTCTCGCGGACCTCGAGGATCACAACGGAGAGAAGTCACCCTCGCACCTGGCGGCCGACCTGGGCGTTTCACGCGCCACGGTGACCGGCCTGGTCGACGGACTGGAGCGAGAGGGCCTGGTAGCCCGACGTCCGTCCAGGGATGACGGTCGAGCAGCCGTGGTGGTTCTTACCGCTCGCGGTGCGCAACGGTTGCGCGACATGGCGCCCGAGCATTTCACCCGCCTTCAGAACATGGTGGGTAGCCTCACCGTTGAGGAGCGCGCGGTGTTTCTGGACCTGCTCTCGCGGGTCGTTCGCGGCATCGACGCCCTGACTGCAGAGTAGGCCGCCGGGGACGCGAGCCCCGCAGCTCACGCGAGAACCGACCTACGGCCCAATGTGCCTACCCCTCCACCGAATGCTGACTTGCACTCATATAGTTAGCCACCTAATCACTTCCGTGGTTGGGCTCCCGGCGATATCTTGCCGGCCGCCTGCGAAATCGAACAGAGGCCCCGTGTCCCGTGGAACAGACACCACCGCCAGCCCTCGAGCCTTCACGCTGTGGCGTGAAGTGCTGATCGCCTACATGGCCCCGGCACTGACGGCCGGTGCCATGGGTGCCGCCGCGGGGCGGGTCGATCTGATCGTCGCGGCCTGCACGTCCATCGCCGGCACTTCGGCCGCGGTGGCGCTGCTGATCGGGGCCTTGCTCCAACCCCTCAATGGCCCGCGCCCATGGACCATTGCCCTGCCGCGCGCCGTCCTGGTTGCTGCGCTGGCCCTGGGCGCGGGCACGGTCGCCGGCCTCGTCGCATGGCTGGCCTGCCGGTGGTTGCCGGCCCATACCAACCTGCCCGACATCGTATGGCTGACCCGGCTTCAGCTCGATCTGCCGATATCAGCGGCCTTGGCCGCCGGCATCGTGAGCTGGCGTTGGCACGGGGCCCAGCAAACACGGCCACTGCAGCCCTAGTCCGCACCGGGCCACTCCCGCCGTTACCCCTACACCACTCCCCCGCCCCAGCCGCACGGGAACAAAACCAGAGATACGCGCACACGTATCGCCACAGTCACCCGCAGTTGCTGCGGGGAAACACCGAAAGGCACACGATGATCGTCGTCATGGGAGCATCCGGAACCACCGGCGCAGCTTTGCTGGGCACCCTCGTCGCGGCGGGAGTGCCCAGCAGAGCACTGACACGCAACCCCGACCGGCTGCGCACCCAACTCGGCGCCACCGCCGACGGGCTCATCGAGGTCGTGAGAGCCGACGCTGCGCAGGTGGCCTCGCTGCGTGCCGCGTTCACTGGCGCCCGACAACTCTTCCTCGCCATGGCCAACAGCCCTGACCAGGTCGAGCTCGAAATGCGAGTCCTGCACGCGGCCGCCGAGAGCGGCATCGAGCACGTCGTCAAGATCTCCGCACCCGCCACTGACGCGGATTCACCGGTCGCGATTTCGCGCGGCCACTACACCGTCGAGCAACACCTGCGCACGTCCGGGCTCACCCACACCGTGCTCCGCCCTTACGCGTTCATGCAGAACCTGCTGCACCTGGCTCCGGGTGTCGCCAAGCAAAGCGTCATCCTGGGTGCGATGGGTGGGGCCTCCTGCAATTGGGTCGACGGCCGCGACGTCGCCGACGTCGCGGCCGCAGTGCTCATGCACTCCGACCTCGCCGGCGGCACCTACGCCCTCACCGGGAGCGAGGCCCTCGGCTACGGTGAACTCGCCCGAATCCTGACCCGTCTGCTCGGGCGCCCGGTCCGCTACCTGGACCTGACCCCACAGCAACTGCGCGACAACCTCATCCAACATGCGCATATGCCCGTCTGGCTCGCCGAACACATTGTCGAGATCCACCAACTGGCCGTGTATCGCCCGGAATTGCCCACCAATACCGTCGCCCAAATCCTGGGACGTGAGCCCCGGACCCTAAACGCATTCCTGCACGAACACCTGAACCACTTCCGCTGATCGGCGGCGCGAGAGGAACCCACTCGAACGTGGTCCTCGACGAGGATGCCTGCACAACCACCGAGGAGCGCGCCGACTGCCTCGAACTCCGCTGATTCGGGGCACTCGAGATTTGGCATTCGGCAACGGCCCAGGCTCGAACACGTCCTGGTCCCCACACCTGGACCCCTGACCACGGTGCAGCCATCGCACTACCCGCCGCTCCGCCCGGAGCAATCAGAAAGGGACAACGTGCAACCCACCGCCACCCGGCTTACCCGAGGCCTCACTCTCTGCCCGAACCAGGTCGACGGTACTTCCACCCTCTCCAGATGGGGTAGCGAACTACTCGCGCTGTTGTTGTCGGGGCGGGTGAGGATCGAAGGAACCGAGCTGAGGAGTCGTCGATGAGCACAGGCATGACGCAATTGAGGCAGCCGGTGACCGCGTCGGGCGGGTGGTTGCTCGGCTCCACCCGGGAGTTTCTTCGCGATCCACTCGGGTTGGGCACGCGCGGCTTCGATGAGTGCGGTGAGGTGGTGCGCTATGTCTTCGGACTGCCCGGGATGCGACGCGAATATTTCATCATCAGCGATCCCGAAGGCGCCGCCCAAGTATTACTCGCTCCTCATGACCGCAATTTCCGCAAAGACAGCGGGTTCTATCAACCGATGCGTGACCTGTACGGAAACGGGCTGGTCACCAGCCAAGACGAGACCTGGCGCCGCCAACGGCGGTTCATCCAACCGCTGTTCACCGCCCGCAGCGTCGATAGTTATGCCTCGGCCATGGCCGAAGAAGTCGACCACCTGACATCGCAATGGCGGGCACGCCCAGACGGGGTGCTCGATGTAGGTTCGGAAATGACTCGGCTCACTTTATCCATCGTGGCGCGGGTGCTCTTCGGCGAGGACTCCGCGCGATTGGTGCCGATCGTAGGATCCACCTTCCCCGTCCTGGGCCGCGCGGCGCGGTGGCGGGGCATCTCACCCGCGCCGATTCCCCTGAACTGGCCATCGCCGGCGAACCGGCGCATCGCCCGCGCGCAGGAACACATCCACGCCGCATGCGAGCAGATCATCGCCCATCGGCGGGCCGCGGCAGAGCCCGGTTCGGACCTGATCGGCCGGTTGGTGGCCGCCCGCGACGGCGATGACGCCCTGTCCGACAACGAAATTCGCGATCAGGTGAAGATCTTCCTGTTCGCCGGTCACGACACCACCGCGACCGCGCTGACCTTTGCACTACGACTGCTCGGCAGTGCGCCCGATGCCCAAGCCCGGGTGCGCGAGGAAGCCGACCGGATCTTGACAAGCCCGACGCCCACCGCCGCCGACGTCCACGCCTTGACCTACACGGCGATGGTGCTCAAGGAAACCACCCGGCTCTATCCCTCGGCACCGTATCTGTCGCGCAGAGCGGTGCAGGACGCTGACGTGTGCGGCTTTCACATCCCCGCCGGCGCCGACATCACGATCGCACCGTGGGTCATCCACCACCGTGCAGACCTTTGGCCCGATCCCTACCGGTTCGACCCGGGCCGATTCGACGCCGACCACGACGGTCAACGGCACAAGTTCGCTTGGTTCCCCTTCGGGCACGGACCGCGAGGATGCATCGGACAACGCTTCGCCATGCTCGAAGCCGCCTTGACGCTGGCCTTGCTGGTTCGTGAGTTCGAATTCGAAACCCCGCCCGGCGATATCGCAATGACCACCGACGTGGTCCTGCACCCGATCGGCGAGGTCCCCTGCCACGTCCGCCGCCGCACGCAGTCGACGACCACCGCCGGCATCGGAGTCGAGTAGTCGTCCGCAGTTGAATCGTTGCGCTGCAATGCCAACCGGACTAGCAGCAACCTCGACCGTCGCCCTTACCGTGCCTGCCCAGACTCGTCGGTCGATGCCTGAGTCGACGCGGGTCGAGGGGCTCTACTCAAGCTCTGTGAATTATCAGGGCGGCAAGCCCGTCACGACTGTTGATTCCGGTGCGTTGAGAAGCCCGGAACAGGTGGCCTTCCACTGTCCGTACGGAGGTGACGAGTTGTTCGGCGATCTGGCGGTTGGTCAAGCCTGCGGCGACCAGTGCGATCACTTCTCGCTGCCGCGGAGTAAGTGGGCTCGAGCACTGCAGGGCGCGCAGCGCGGGAGTAACGGCACCCGTCGCGGCTGCGAGTCGTTCCGCGAAAGCCGCCGCGGTCAATCCTTTCCCACGAAGCCCGTTGGCCCGCAGGATGTTCGCTGCTTGTGCTGCGGCGTCGGCGGCGGCGACGCGGTCCCCGAATTGCTCATATCGGCAGGCGGCTCGAGTCAGCCCCTCGGCGTCACCGGTTTCCAGAGAGATGGCGTGCAGGGCAGCGGCCTCGACACGTGGTCCCTCGACCATCGACGCGAGGTCGGACAGTCGTTGTGCTTGGTCGCGGTCTCCGAACTGAACCGCGGTTTGGCGGCACAGGACTTCGTAGGCGAAAAACCCTTGTGCGCAGGCCATCTCAGCACCTTCGACAGCGAGGGAGATGGCGCGGCTGGTGACTCCGGCCGCAGCACTGGCCCACGCTCGCGCCAGGAGGTGGACGTTGCGTGGGCGCAGCGCTTCAGCGGCCGGTCCCGGTGGTCTGTATTCGTTCAGTAACGCAGCCGCAGTCGCGCCGTCGCCGCTCATGGCCACTGCTATGAGCTGGTAGAGAAGAGCCGACGTTTTTGTCCAGGTGGATTCGCGGGGAAGACCTACAACCCGCGCTTCCTTGCAGTGACGTACTGCCGATGCCAGATCGCCAAGACTGGTCGCGACGAGTCCTTCGACGAATGCCCGATAGGAGTAGGCCAGCGGGAATTCCAGGGGCTCCTGGGTCAGTCGTCGGACCAGCTGTGCGGCCTCCGAGAGGTAGCCACCGGTGTAGAGCCCCAACAGGTGATAGCACCCATTGACCAGATGGAAGGTCGCAGTGTCACTGGACTGTTGACTCAACGCATAGACACGTTCGGAGGGTGCGGTCATCGCGCTGAAATTGCCCAGCATGGCGTTACCTGCGACGAGGGCAGTGACGGCGAACAGTTCGAAGCCTTCGACCATCCGGTCCTCTGATGCCAGTGCCGAGTGCGCGGCTTCCACGGCGAGCGCGGGTTTGGTCAAGAAGGCAGCCACATACGCCGATGCCGCATCGTATGTGCTCGTCAGTCCGACTGCGCGCGCATCGTCCTCGAGGACAGCGAGGGAATCGTCTTCGGGCAGCCCCGCCAGGGTGACCTTGATAGCGGCGGCGAAAATGGACAGGCGGACACGCACACGCCGCGTAGGTCCCAACTCCGCGAGCACGAGGGCCTCTTCGAGCGCTTCACGAAAACGCTGGGCATCGATGAGCCCACACACATGTGCGCGGTAGGCCTGAATGCCACCGCCGGCCTCGACAGCGTGTCGAGCGAGACGTTCCGCGGTGATCGGATCCGACAGTTGCAAAGCCGCGCGAGCGGCCTGAATCAGCAGGTCGGTGTCCGGTGCGGAATCAGACTCGCACATCAGCACCGCGCGGCGGACCAACGTGATCGGCCCACGGGAGTAGCTCTGGGCATCGAGCTCCCTTGCGACCTTGCCCCGCAGCGCCTGTAGCCGGGTCGGCAAGGTGCGCGCCCGGCGTACTTCCCCGAGCAGCGGGTGCGCCAGCCGTGCCACCGCTGGCGATGAGCGGGTGTCGACAGTGAAAAGACCCGCGTGGTGGGCCGCGTCCACTGCGTCCGGGTCACACACCACTGTCAGCACGTCGACTTCGAGGGGATCGGCGACCGACAGCACATCCACCACTGCCATGACCTCGGCTGGTTGGCGGGTGATGCCGGCGTCGATCAGTTCAGCCAGCGGTGCCGAGATCTCCGGGCGGCCCTCCCATACCCACACCCCGTCACGTGGGGTCAACCGGCCTGCAGCGCATTCGCCCTCGACCAGGTGCCGCAGGTGCAGCACGTTGCCGCGGGTGAAACGCCATAGTCCTGCAGCTGCTGAGGCTTCGATAGGCCCGTCCAGCACGCGAGTGAGCAATTCGGTGGTCTCGACCTGTGAGAGCGGCTGCAGGTCCAGCCGGGCGAGGAGTTGGTCCTTCCACAGCCCAGACACCACATCCGGTGGCACCTCGCCGCTGCGGATCGTCAGCAATACCTCAGCACGGTCACTGCGTACGATCTGGTGCAGTACCAGCGCGGATTGCTCGTCGAGTAGGTGCGCGTCGTCGATCACCAACAACACTGGTCCCCCACCCCCGCGATCAACCAGTGACGCGACCAGCGAACGAATGCGAAGCAGCGGATCAGCGACGCCGCTTTCGATTACCTCGGCGAAGACGCCTAACGGCACCGACTGCGCCGAGCGAGTGGCCACAAACCACCGACATTCACGGCGCTGGCTGCGCCAGCGGTCCAGGATCTCGGTCGCCAAACGGGTCTTGCCGACCCCTGCCGGGCCTGCCAGCACCACACCACGGGCCTCGGGAGCAGTCGTTTCCCGCAGCCAGCTCAGTTCCTCGGCCCGCCCGATCAGCGGCCACGCGGCAACCACCTGCTCAGCGTAGTCCTCGGCAACCGAGCCTGGTGCGAGGTTGCTCAGCCGCATAGTCATCGCCGGTGTCCTGTCCGGATCGCAGCGAGCTTAGCTTCGGCCATCTGCAGCACCGACTCCACCGAATCGACTTCCACGGCCAGTACCTGTGCGATCACCGCGTCGCTGATCCCGGCAGCGCGCAGGCGAAGCGCCTCAGCATAGGGAAACGGCAGGCGATCCATCGCCCACCGCTCCCGCTCGTCCTCGCCCATCACCACCACACCCTTTCTCAGCTTGGACTCGGAGGCTTCGCCGATTCGGCTCTGATCGGTAGCCGCCTGACGGACTCCCGGTGACCGAGCGGACGCACGTCGCCGTCCCGATCACAGAACACGGCTACCGCAGCGTGGGATCGCTGGCCAAGGTACTGCTGCCCGATCCGATCAGCACAGCGTCCAGCGCATCCAACGCGGGATTCGCCAGGCCTACTTCAGCTTGCCCGTGCAGCGGCACACCGGCGCAGATGACTTCGATCGCGGCCGTACCCGGGACGACCTGCCCGACGACCAAGCTCTGCTTGCCTCCGGGTAGAACATCGAACTGCCCACCCCATTTCTTGTTCACCCACACCAGGCAGGTCTGCGTGGCAACCTCGGTGGAGGTGACCGTGACCTTCACCCGTTCGCGGCCGCCGATCGGGTCCGGGGCCAAGGTCGCCGCCGATGCCGAACCCGGCCATACCGCTACCGCCGCAACCCCTGCCAGGCAAAGCGCCGCTGCGCGAATCATGTTGCGTACCATCACATACCTCCAAGCTCAGCAGTGCGGGATCAATGCCCTACGACTGCAATTGGTGCGGACCGAAACCAGCCCTGCAACCCAGTCTTGGCTTCACTGATGCGACTGGATGAAGTAGCGGCCTACCCCAATGAGGTAGCAGTCGAATCTCGCGTTCGCCTGGGGCTGGGCCGCGATGGGCTCTGCCTCAGGTGCTGCGCGCGGCGGATTCGGCAGACTCCGCGAACGCTAGTACCTCGAACTAGACAGCAACGGGCCGCGCCGCCATCGGAAGGCACTGATCGAACCCGCAGTGCGGTCGGTCACGGGCTGCCTTCGGATCATCCCAAGATCGCGTGGTGACGTCAGATTTCACCGATCGGGTTGGTGACATCCGATGCCGAACGACTGTCGGATTCACCGATAACGACGACAGATTTCGCTGGCACAAACCACTCGACTGACCGAACAGGCACCGCCAGGTGTCGTCCCAGCGTCCATGTCACGTTCCATCACCGTCTCCAGCAGCACCGAGGCAACCTGCATGTTCCGCAGTGGCGTCCGACGCGCGTCCAGTAGATTCCGACAAAAGTCGTTGGCGCTACGGACAGTGTTGTCTCGGACTCCTCGCCGGTCCGCAGCTATCGTCCTACTGTCGTGTCCGTGGCCACGAACTCGATCCGAGACGCCGAAGCAAGGCTTGCGATCCAGACCCGGGACCTCAATGCCCTGATCGATAACCGGCTGGCGATGATCGAGCCGTGCTCGACTCATGTCGAGACATTCGACGATGACGGCGTTTCGAGCAGCGTTGTTCTTGACTACTTTCGTGTGAAGTTGTCCAACGGCGACATCTACGACGACCTCACCGATCTCGAAGCGCTCGACTTGGCAAAGTGGTGGTGTAGCCTTCCTCCCTGAGCCGGCAGGGGAGGGCGAGTGACCGATATCGAGTTGGATCGGCTGACGATGGTGGTCGAAGCCCAGTTGCCCACATTGGCCGAAAACGCCTATCGCACTATCCTCGAACGTATTCCGATATATCGCACGGGCGAGTTCGTCTCGGCCGCAGATCTGCGGTGGTCCATCGAAGAGAATTTGCGGGCCCTCGTCCATGCCATCGGACACACCGGCACACCGATGGATCTGGCCGCCCCCGCAGAGACAGGACGTCGCCGGGCAACGCAAGGCGCGCCGTTGCCGGAGGTTCTTCAGGCCTACCGCATCAGTTTCTCTACGGTGTGGGAAGCATTCGTTGAGCAAGCCAGGCGGACGGAAGTCGCAGCCCTGCTTGGTGCCGCGAGCAGAATTTGGCAACTGACCGATGAGCACGCTGTTGCACTGACGGAGTCCTATCGGGCCACGACAGCGCAGTTGCTGTTGACTCAACACCAGCGCCGATCGGCACTGGTCGAGGCTTTGCTCACGGGGCATCCCAGCCCCGATGGCGGTCCGGCGGAGGCCGCGACACTGCTGGGCTTGCCACCGGACGCGGAGTTCGTCGTCGTCGCCGCCGACACTCGAGAACTGGCGGAAGAGAGTCTGCCCGGAATCGAGGGACGCCTCCTCGACTATGCGGTTGTCTCGGGGTGGCGGCTCGGCCCAGCACTACAGGCAGGAGTCGTAGCGCTGCGAGCAGACCAGCGCGAGGTCACGCTCGAAGTGCTTCGTCAGGTCGCCAGCGCCAGAGTTGGCGTCAGCCCGGAATACTCCTCGTTGGCTGAAACACCACGAGCGCTCGAGTTGGCCATGTCGGCATTGGCCACCATGCCGGTTGGACGAGTGGGTGTCGCGGTATTCGGTTCGCGGCCGCTGGAGGCGCTGCTCGCACGCGCACCCGAGGAACGTCGACGGTTGGTGAACCAGGTTCTCGGTCAGGTACTGCAGCTCCCCGTAGAAGACCGCAACGTCTTATTGGAAACGCTCAGCGCTTACCTCGACTACGGCGGATCCGCAGAGTCGGCCGCGGAAATCCTGCATTGCCACTCGAACACCGTCAGATACCGTCTGCGACGCCTCCAGGAGCTCACCGGCCGCTCCTTTTCCGATCCTCGGGACATCGCCGAATTGGCCGCGGCAGCGGCCTCGGTGCACATGAATCCACGTACCGCGATGCCAGGAAAGAACAGCCGGGGCACAATCCGGGGATGAATCTCCTCTTCCAAAGTCGCAGGGGGCACAGGCCTGATCCGGCCACCCAAGCGGGGTTGCGGGCCGACTGGCCGGGCGAGAAACTGTATCTGATCTGCGACAACTACTCGGTCCACAAGCGAGCCGAGGTCCGAGTGTGGTGCGCGGACAACGACGTCGAGTTGGTGTCCCTGCAGACGTATTCGTGTTGGCTGAACCGCATCGAGTGCGAGTTCGCCGCGCTGCGGTACTTCGCGCTGAACGGGACCGACCACCGCAGCCACGCCGAGAAGAACGTGGCGATCGGTGACTACATCCGCTGGCGTAACCAGCGCGCCGGAACCTATCCGCGACTTCGCTGTCGGCTAGAAGATCCGGCGGCCAAATTATCTACCCAACGTTGCTTGACGCGGCACTAGCCAACGCCGTTGGTCGATAAGAAACTCAGCGCGTACCGCTGGCCCTTCTCGATGCATTCGGCGTCGCTCTGTCGTCCGGCGATACATTTCTCGGCGCGCAGTGGCGCCGACTCGAAGTACGTCCCGCCGTCCATCGGTCTATCCACACGAGCACACAACCGCGTGTCGAATCGTTCGGGGGTGCACCGGACCGGATGCGGGTAACCGGCGACGTGCATCATCTCGTGGATCAGGGTCTGCGCGATCGCGTCGTCACCTTTGGGAAAGAGTACGTCGAAGTTGACGAAGATGCGGTTCCAGCCTTCGCAGGATGAGGCGTCGATGGATTCGGTTTCGATACCATGCCGAATGGGCCGGTGGTAAGCCTCGATGAGCGTCTCTCGCTCCTCCTCGTTCAGGTGGTTACAGCCTCGTATCTGCGAATAGGCGCGCCGGTGCTGTTCGAGAAGCCTTGCGCGTCGTGTTGTCGTGATCCGGTTGTCGAAAGTGAAGTTGCTGCCGATCTGCGACCATCGCTCCCGGAAATCCGCCGGCCATCCCCAGCCGGAGATGTTTCCCGGGTAGCCGGGATCCACGGTTCCCGGCCCGGTGGCTCCACGGGTGACGCGGATGTACTGGTTGCCGCAGAAGAAGTAGGTTTTGGTGCCGCTGCGGAACGCGGCGTCGATGCCGTTGCGGCCGAACGACTGTGGCCACTTCCAGGCCGAGATGTTCGATGGGCCGCCGTCGAGGGTGCCCGCCCCGGTGTCGCCGGGGCGGTGGACTCGGATGTACTGGTCCCCGGCGAAGAAGTAGATCCAGTCCCCGCTGCGGAGAGCGACCTTTGTCATGAAGTTGCCTCCCAAAATCTTTCCCGAATGGGTTCACTGACGTCACGACTCGTCGCGCTTCGCTGTCACCGAACGATCAACTCGGCCCTATTCCGGCGCCTTGATACGTCTCGTAGTACGGCGACTCCGCGAGGTTGCCCTGGGCGTCGTAACAGCGGATGTAGACATCGGTGCCGCGGGAGGTGGAGGGAACCCACCTCTCCAGCTTGCAGTAATTGCCGCTGAGCGCATACGCAGGAGCGGCACCTACCCACACCGAGTTCGGCCGCATACCAATCTCGCTGTGATGCATACGGTAGCGGCCCTTGCTGATTCGAAACGCTGTGTTCGTCCCCGGAGCATCGAATATCGAGCCGGTGTTGTAGGACCGTGACGGCGTGTACGAAGCAATTGGCGGTGATTGGTAGATGTTGGTGTTGGCGTGGGCACGAGCGCCCTGGTGGGACGTGCTGATCCGCGTCATGTATAGGTCGTAGTTGAGGATGAAGTCCGTGTCGGCGCGGGTTGATCCTGCCCAGCCGTGGACGAACACGATTAGCGTGCTCGGATCTGTCGAGGACGCGACGGGAGGGAAGGCGATGCAGTGCGTGGTGCCCGATCCCAGGGCCGTGACCTGTGCGATGCCCGGATTCCTAGTCCCGAGTCCCGGAATACTCACCGTGTACACACCGGTTTGCGTTCGCTTGATCGTCGGTAGCGGGTTGCCAGGAGTGGAGTTGGCGGACATCCAGCCCGGGCCTGTCGTTATTCGGCCGTTGAGGTTCCCCCGCTTTCTCGGAGGGCTCTGACTGTGGTCCGATAGGACCGGAAGGAGTCATTCGTGGCAGCACCGAAGAAGTACCCGGACGAGTTGAAGGCGCGGGCCGTGCGGCTGTATCGGGAGTCGGACCCGAAGCCGACAATCCGCAAGCTGGCAACGCAGCTCGGGGTGCATCACGAAGCGTTGCGGCTGTGGATCCGCCAAGCGGAGACTGATATCGGCGAGCGAGACGATCGCCCGACGACCGACATGCTGGCCGAGAACCGAGCGCTGAAGAAGCGGGTCGCGGAGCTGGAGCGAGTCAATGCCGTATTGCGCGACGCGAGTGCGTATTTCGCCTCGGAGCTCGGCCAGACCCGACGGTGATCGTGGCGTTCGTCAGCGAACATCCACAGCACCCGGTCGAGCTCGTATTACGGGTTCTGGGCATCGCGTCCTCGACGTATTACGGCTGGTTGCGGCAGGCACAGACGCCGTCGCGGCGCCAACTTGCCGACCAAGAGCTGCTGGCCGAGATCGTCGATATCCATACCAGCTCCGGCGGAACCTACGGGTCACCACGCGTCCACGCGATGCTGACCCGGCGCGGGTTCTCGGCGGACGCAAACGAGTCGAGCGACTGATGCGAGGGGCGGATTTGCAGGGCGCGTTCCTTCGTAAGAAGTGGCGACTGGGCTCGACCCGGCAGGATCGGCGTGCCACCCCGGCTCCGGACCTGGTGAATCGTGACTTCACTGCCGGCGAGCCGGACCGCTTGTGGGTTGCCGATGCCACCCGCATCGCCTGCGGCGAGGGCGTGTTCTGGCTGGCCGCGGTCCGGGACGCTTTCTCGAACCGGATCGTGGGCTGGAAATGTTCGGACCGTTGCGACACCGAGCTGGTGCTCGGCGCTCTCGAGTACGCGGTCTGGACGCGCGATGTTCGTGACGGGCAGCTGGTTCATCATTCCGACCGCGGGTCGACCTACACGGCGATCCGTTTCGCGAACCGGTTGGCCGACAATGGGATCGCGCAGTCCATGGGGTCGGTCGGTGACAGCTACGACAACGCTCTCATGGAGAATTTCTTCTCAACCTTGAAGACCGAGTTGGTGTATCGGAACAGTTGGCGGACAAGGGAAGACGCCGAGAACGCCCTATTCGCCTACATCGATGGCTGGTACAACACCCAGCGGATCCAGAAGAAGCTCGGCTGGCGATCACCCGACGAGTACGAAGCCATCTATCATCACCGGGTTCCTGCTGGAACCAGATAATCCGCTCTCCGGACTAGCGGGGGAACCTCAGGTTGACCTGGAACCTGTTTTGCGAGGGCGCGATGCCGCTACGGTGAGCCGACAATGCCGCCTCTGCGTTGGGAGCAACTTTGGCAAAGATTCCTGGGAAGACCGTACGTGATGCCGAAGTCCCACTGGGCGGAGGGCGAATCACCTTCGGCGTCGTCCGCATCGCAGACACGGTCCGACGACCCACGACCGCTTCTTCCGCGTTCGTCGCCGACCTGCTCAGACACCTTCAGCACCATCAGTTCGCAGGCGCGCCGCGATACCTCGGTTTAGACGATGTTGGCCGCGACACATTCAGCTACCTTCCTGGGCGGGTTCCGGCGAAGTTTCAGCGATGGACGGATATCCAGGTGGCCTCAGTCGGCGCTCTTCTGCGCTCGTTACACGACGCAACCCGCGACAGCAATCTCACCGCAGGCAGACCGGTGGTCTGCCATCACGATCCTGGTCCCAACAACACTGTCTTCCGAGACGCCCGACCGGTCGCCTTCATCGACTTCGACTACGCCGCCCCCGGCGACCCGCTCGAAGACCTCGGATATGGCTTGGACGTGGTGTGTCTCCTCTAAAACCGACGCGCCAACCGCCTCCAGCCAAGCAGCCCAGGTGAGAATCCTGATCGACGCCTACGGCCTCACCGACTCAGACCGAGCCGATGTCGTCGACGCGATGCTCGACCGTCAGCTCCGCAACGCGCGATGGTGGACAGAACGCCTTAACCGCCCCGGCCATCATCCGGGCACCAACCCCGAGCTGATCGCCTCCCGCATCGCCTGGTCCGAACGCGAACATACCTACACCCGCACCAACCGGGACACCTTTGAAGCCATACTGCGACAAGGCGAATAGTCCGGTTCTCGATACCACCGCCCCACCAACAACAATTCGATAGCGACCAGCGATTATGCCCCCTGGGTCTCGGCCGGAGTCGGGCCGCACGGGCCCGCGACTGTGACTGGGCGCGTGTCCCGATCCGGATCGAGTGGGCGCCGGGTCGTGGGCATTGGCCGCTGGCCCGGCGCAGCACCACCGACCCGACCGCTATCGCCTACTACGTCTGCTTCGGCCCGATCGACCATCGCCGACCTCGCCTGGATCGCGGGTTCACGTCGGCAGGGGGCGGTCGAGTTCGGATCCGGCGGGAAAGCGAGGTCTTGCATGCCCGCCACGAAGTGGTGCTGTGCGGCGGCGCGGTCAATAGTCCGCAACTGCTCATGCCGTCCGGCATCGGCGATCGTGATCGCCTCATCGAGTACGGCAACTCGTCAATTATGTTGCCGGAGTTCGGCAACTCCGAGGGCCGGCGCGAAGTATTCCGGGTCCACATCGGCGCGGACCTGATCGCCGGTATGGAGCCAAGTTACTCGATCTTGCCTTTTTGCGCCGGAGGTCACCGTTACATGCCCCCGCTGCACTTCTACCATCATCACCGAGCCATGTCCGGTGTCATCGTGTAGGAGCCCATCGTCCGCTGTCGCAAACCGAGCCACGGCCGATGCTGGGTGGACCGCTAGTTCACCAAGAAACTGCGCAGCGCGTCGATCGTCTGGTCCGCTGCTTCCTCAGGGAGGAAATGCCCGCAGTCCACACCGTGGCCGCGGACGTCTTGCGCGTACCGCCGCCATACCTCGAGTACGTCGTAGCGAGTTCCGACAAATCCTTGCGCGCCCCATAAGACCAGCAGCGGGCAATCGATGCGACGACCTGCTGCGGCGTCGGCGTCATCGTGTTCGAGATCGATCGAGGCAGCAGCGCGGTAGTCCTCGCAGCTCGCGCGGATCGCCTCGGGATCGCTGAAACAGCGCACGTATTCCGATACCGCCGCTTCGTCGAATATCGCTGCTGGGCCAGACCATTGACGAAGCTTTCGGCGCAGGAAGTACTCAGGCGCGCCGCCGATGAGAACTTCGGGCAGATCCGGCTCCTCTGCGAGGAAGAACCAGTGGTCATAGACGGTGGCCATGGCGCGGTCCACGTTCGCGAACACATGTCGGGTCGGGGCGATGTCGAGGACCGCGGCTCTATCGACCCGTTCCGGATGGTCGAGGCAGAGCCGATGGGTGACCCGCGCGCCGCGGTCGTGACCGATGATCGCGAAGCGGTCATGCCCGAGTGCGGTCATCAACCCAACCTGGTCCGCGGCCATCGCGCGCTTACTGTATGACGAATGATCAGTTTCGGAAGCAGGCTTGCTCGAGTCGCCATACCCACGTAGGTCGGACACGACGACAGTGTGCGATTCGGCCAACGCCGCTGCTACATCACGCCACATCACATGGGTCTGCGGGTAGCCGTGCAGTAGTAGGACGGGTGGACCGTCGCCCCCGACACGTGCATGGATGCGGACTCCGCCGATATCGGTGTCGTGGACCGTGAACTGGGCGAACATAAGGCGACCTCCATCGGGCGCGGGCCGGTCCCGAGACGGCAACATTCGAGCGCGTCGCCGACGAACCAGTCGTAATATCGGAGCATGCTGCCATGTCTGGCATCTGTATGAAATGGGCCGCGTCGCATTCAGGAGCGGTCTCTTCGATCTATCGGGTAGCTGACGGACCGCGTCGCTGGCTGTCGACGCGGCCACGGATGCAGCTCTGGTTTTGCGCTCGCTGCGACCGAGCGACAACTCCGCTGCCCGCCGTACTCCGGCGAGTCGCCGCGAAGGCAAGACCATCGTCCCACGTGGCATGGTTCTGGATGAGACCTCGATATTTCATGATCTGGCCTTGACCGTTGAGAGTGGCCGCCGGTGGCGGACCGAGATTCACCTGTCACTGCCTGACAAATCCCGCTACGCGATAGGCGGTGCCGCCGAGGTCGTCCTCGGCGGCGGCCGTCGACGATTCTGGGTCAGGGGGTTGCGCCGAGTTGCGGATAGACGGCCTCGATGGGTGCGCTCAGGCCGGCTTTCAGCTGGATAGAGGTGGTGTCGGCCAGTACTTCGTACTCACCGGCTTCGGTGGCGTCGAAAACGGTCCGGACCAGGTCGGCCGGGTCGAGCTTCGGGTCGGTGGCGTGTGCGGCCATTGCCGTGTCGACGTAGCCGACGTGCACGCCGACGACGTGCACGCCCGCGGGCGCGAGCTCGAGGCGGAGCGAGTTGGTGGCCGACCACAGCGCGGCTTTGGTGGCGCTGTAGATGCCGGCGACGGCGTACCAGGACAACGCGGAATGGATGTCGATGATCACGGCCGCGTTCTTCGTCGTCAGAATCGGAGCGAACGCACGAGCGAGGAAGAGCGGGCCCAGGAAATTCGTCTCGACGTTACGGCGGATCTCCTCGTCGCTGTGGGTGAGGATGCCGGCCGAGGACACCGATGCACCGGCATTGTTGATCAGCACGGTCACATCCGAAGCCTTCTCCACCGCCTCACGGATCG
The DNA here is from genome assembly GCF_042671725.1 of Nocardia sp. NPDC127606. Taxonomy (NCBI): domain Bacteria; kingdom Bacillati; phylum Actinomycetota; class Actinomycetes; order Mycobacteriales; family Nocardiaceae; genus Nocardia; species Nocardia sp. NPDC127606. Next base: position 300,425 of record NZ_JBHXWQ010000009.1, read on the forward strand.
ATGCGGCATCGGTGACATCAAGGGCGAGTGGAACGATGCGCTCGTCGTCCCAGGTGCGGGGATTGCGGGCCGTCGCGTAGACCTTCGTTGCGCCGCGGGCCAGTGCCTCGTAGACGAAGTGGGAGCCGATGCCTCCATTGGCGCCAGTGACGAGGACGACAGCCTCATTGAGTGAGGGCATGAGATTCCTGCTTTCCGTAGTGCTGAAGGTGCGAAGAAGGGTGCCTTGCCGAGCTGGTTCAGGCTGTCGCCATGGCCGGGTAATCGGTGTAGCCGCTCGCGCCGCCGCCATATAGCGTGGCCGGGTCGACGTCGTTGAATGGTGCGTCGCTGCGCAGCCGGTCGACGACGTCGGGGTTGGCAAGGGCGAAGCGGCCCAGCGGAGCGATATCGGCCAGGTCTGCGTCGATATCGGCCGCGATGTCATCACGTTCGCGTCCGTACCGCACGACGAGCACCGCGGTCGGCCAAATCTCGCGGAGCGAACGCAGCAGCTCGTCGTCGCCGAGGTGGTGTATATGCAGGTACGCGAGGTTCAGGGGCGCGAGCTCGCCGACGAGGTGCCGATACTGTGCCCGAACGGCCTCGGTGTCACCTTCGTCGATCCCGCCGAGGGGGAATGCGGGCGAGATGCGGATTCCGGTTCGGTCCGCGCCTATCTCCTCTGCCACCGCACGGGCGACCTCGACGACGAACCGGGATCGGTTCTCGATCGAGTTGCCGTACACGTCGTGGCGGTGGTTCGCGTTCGGTGACAGAAACTGGTGGAGCAGGTACCCGTTGGCGCCGTGGATCTCCACCCCGTCCGCGCCGGCGGCGATCGCCGAGGCTGCCGCATGACGGAACTCGGCGATAACAGTCTGGATGTCGTCGCTACTGAGTTCCCGCGGCACAGGGGTCTTCTGCGGGCCGGTAGGAGTGAACGTGTCCTGTTCGGCGGAAATCGCCGAAGGGGCGACGGGCTGACGGTGGTGTGGAGTGTTGTCCGGGTGAGACATCCGCCCGGCGTGCATCAGCTGAATGAACAGGTGTCCGTCACCGGCGTGGACAGCCTCGGCGATCTTGCGCCAGCCCTCGACGTGCGCGGGCGTATAGATGCCCGGGGTGTTGAAGTAGCCCTGGCCATCTTCGGAGGGCTGTGTGCCCTCGGAGATGAGCAGCCCGAGTGAAGCGCGCTGCCCGTAGTACTCGGCGGCGAATTCTCCGGGGGTCCCGTCGGGGTTTGCTCGGTTGCGAGTCATCGGGGCGAGGGCGAGCCGGTGCGGTAGCTCTACGCGTCCGAGGGCGAACGGCTGCCACAAGGTGGAAGACAGAGGCATGGTTGGGGGTCCTTGGTTCGGGGTCGGGGTAGCCGCATCGCGTGAGCCGGTGGTGCGCTCCGCGCCCGTGGGACAATGTTGACCGTAGGCACACTCGAGCCCACTTGTTAGCGACTATGCTCATAACTGAGCATAGTCACAATCTATTCCCGGAGGACGTCATGTCTGTCGCTCCTGTGCCCGCAGGCCGGCGCGAGCGCAACAAGCAAGCCAAGCTGGACCGCATCACCACTGCGGCTGCGGAGCTGTTCGCTGAGCATGGAGTGAGTGAGGTCACGACACAGCAGATCGCGGAGAAGGCCGATGTCGGCGCGGGCACGCTTTTCCTCTACGCGAAGACCAAAGGCGAGCTGCTGCTGATGGTTCAGAACGCGCACTATGCCGAGGCCCTCGGACGGGGCGAGGCTGACGCTGCCGCCCTCACAGACGGGTCGGAGTCGATTCTCGCGATCGTGCGGCAGATTGTGGAGTGCAATCGCCGCCAGGTCGAGAACGGTCGTACCTACCTGCGCGAGATGGTGTTCGGCGATCCGGCCGAGCCTCGTCACGGCGAGGCGTTGGCGATCGTGGCACAGACCGAGGCCGCCATCGCGCGCATCCTTCGACGCGCCTTTCTGGTCACCGAGGGCGAGGCCGCGATTCTCGCGCACGTGGTCTCCGCGATCATGTTTCTCTGTATGGCTGCGAGCGTGCACGCCTCGTCGAGTGTCGACGAGATCATCCTCGATATCCGACAGCAGATCGCTGCTGTGCTGCCGCGCTGATGGAGGGATCGGATTCGGAACGCCACGGGCGGGTCGAAGCGACGGCCGGCCGGACCTCGTCCACGAGCGCTCGATTGCTGAACGCGGCGGCGCGGTTGTTCTACACCGATGGGGTCCACGTGGGTGTTGAGGCATTGAACTACTCGCCGCGAGTCTGACGCGCAGCGTCCCGGACTATCTGGCGGGTTTGCTGCCAGCGGGGGATCTCGTGCTCGCCCCGCGCGAACAAGTCGTCTACGTGTTCGAACGGCTGGAGGCTGTCATCGCGGATACCGCGTTCCAGGGATGCCCCCTTGTATCGGCGGCGATGGAGGTTAAACCCCCGCGCATACCGCCCGGCGGGTCGCGCGGGGTTTCATGACGAACTGACCGGGTTCTTCCGCGAGGCAGCTGTGGACGCCGGTGCACTGGATCCGGACCTGCTGGCACGGCAGCTGACGCTTGTAACATGACGGTGCGACAGCTCGCGCGGTCGTCCAAGTCGAACCGAGCCCAGGGCTTGCTGTCACCGCCGCCTCCGCGATGTGGGACTAGGCGCGGTTCTCGGACATATCGACTTTCGGCAGTCTGCAGCGGTGAAGCCCTGAGATCAAGGTTCGAAGTGAGGGAGGACTTCGCCGTCTCTCACGTAGGTCAGGGCGGCAGCGATGTCGTACGCGTGGATCGCGGAGGCCACCGGTGCCAGCACCTGCGAATAGGTGGCGACATTGCCGCCGGTGAAGAAGTCGCCCCGCACGATGTCATCGGAGAAGCCGAGGATCACCGATGCATGAAAGTGCTGATCCTTCGGGTTGTCGTGCGCGACATGGGGCGTATCCCACATCTTTTCGTTCCAAGGCAGAAAAATCTGCGCGCGTAGCTCTTTGAGCGTCCCACTGTCGATGAGAGCGGGAATCAGCTTTTTGCGGATCGTGTTGCGGAACCCGCTGGCGCCCGGTCGGCGGCGCAAGTAGAGGACGGCACGAGATCCAGGCTTCTCGCCAGGTGCTACGTCGTACCAGCGCGAGGATCGAGGCGGGCCGGCGTAGAGGAGCGTACGGCGGAACACGTTGATCTCGTCCTTATACGCCAGCTGGGTCTGCGATCTTCCGGCGAAAGGAGAGAGCGCTGACTGGAAGGTGACCTCCGCGATCCCGTCTATCTTCCGATCCGAAGGTATCTGAGTTTCGATGCCATCGGTCGTGGGCCATCTTCCGGGGTTCTGTTCGGCCAGGTGCAGCTGCCGATACTCCTCCAGCCCCGGCGTGGCCGAGATGATCTTGGAATGCGGTCCCTTCCAGTAGTCCATTCCGGTCTGACGAGATTGATCAGTGCGGACCCAAAGCAGGATCGACGTGGTGAAGTGCTTCTCGGTATCCACCTTCTGCTGCGACGTCGCTGACCCGTTCATCCTGGCCTTCTTTCTCTCGGTCTTCGGTCAGCGGCCGAGGAACTCGACCGCGACTGGAGCGAACTCCTCGTGATACTGGAAGATGCCGCCGTGGCCGGAGTCGGGGTAGATGATCAGCTTCGAATCTTTGATTCGTCGATGTAGGTCCTCTGAGAGGGGCGTGGGGACCATGCGATCGTTGTCGCCGTTGGCGATGAGAGTCGGTTGGGTGATGACCGACAGGTCTGCCGGCGCGGACCGGCCGTACTTCTGGATCGCCGCGAGCTGGGTCCGGAAGGCCTTGACGCTGATGGGCTTGTCGCGATCCGCAGTGCGTTCCTTCAACCGCTCCACGAAAGCTTTACCGGCCCGCTTTCCGGTTTCGTTGCGGTTGAAGAAGAGGAACTCTTTTGGATCTGACCGGGTGAGCGTCGCGCGCAAGATGTCCCGATATGTCACGCCGACGACCTTGTCGATATCTTTGCCGCCGCGCGGGCCGGTGCCCGTCAGGACGAGTTTACGAACCAACTCGGGATGCTCCAGGATCAGATCCTGGGCGATCATGCCGCCCATCGAGAACGAGAAGATGTCTATTTTCTCGTATCCGAGCGCCGTGATGAACGTGTACGCGTCGCCTGCTGATTCCTCGAGGGTGTCGGGGAAAGCACCACTCGAGGCGCCGACCCCCCGCTGATCGAAGGCGATGACGTGCCGGTTCTGGGCGATCGCGTCGATAATGCGAGGGTCCCAATTGTCGAGCGTGGCTGCGAGATGCACGAAGAACAACACCGGGATGCCTCCCACCGGACCGAGCTCCCGGTAGGCGAAGGTGGTGCCACCGGCGGTGATGGTGTGTGACGGCGCTACTGCGTAGGAGGTCACTACGGGTTCGTTGCTGCTGTGGGTAGGGGACATCAGATCTTCTCCTTGGTCGATCGAATCGCGCGAGTGCGCGCGGTGGACCGCTCGTTCCTGCGTGCTGCTTGCGTTCCGCGGTGGGTGAGCTTCGGGGTGCCGCCGGCGAGATGGAGCCGACGGGATGAAGCCGCGACTGCGCCTGTACGGCGTCGTCGGATCGTGCTACGGGAAGGCCGGTCCGGCAGCGAGGAGGTCGGCGAACCTCGCGATCTGGTCTGCATCTGCATCCCGGTGTGGCGATCGTGTCTGTCGGTAGCGGGCGTTTTCGCGCGGGGATCACGCGGCACGTTCGCGAATGCGAACCTGTCTCGGCGCGACGATGTACTGCCTGCTGGGCGTGCATTTCCGTGATGCTGATGGTACTCGCGCGGCGGTCTCCAAGGAGCGATGTCACCCCTTGCTCGGGCTCGAGTCGAGTTCCTGGCGTGCGGCTCGCGCGATGTGGATCTTGCCCTGAGTTCCTTTGCGTTGACACCGTGCTCCCGTCGCGCCCGGGCCGAACTATGAGTATGATCAATTATGAGCAGACTCGGAAGATTGTCAAGGAAGATGGCCGCTTGTGAGTGGACGGGCTGACCGTGTGCGGACGACGTCACTCACGGGATATGGCTACCGCGTTCGAAAGCCGTTTCGCAGTCCAGGTTTTGAGACGTATTGAGGTCGAGACGTACTGGTATCAGGTGAGTGACAATCGACTGGCGAAAGCGCCTGACTTCCAGGCCGAAGTGCGGCAGCTCTTGCGCGATCGCGTTCTGGACGCCGCTCGGTCGATGATCTGTGTGGACGGCTGGGGTGGGGTCAGTATGTCTCGTCTGGCCAAGGAAGTCGGCATCGGCAGGCAGCGCCAATACCAGGAGATCGGAACGAAAGAGGAGCTTGTCGATGCCCTAATCGAGCGCGAGCCCAGAATCTATCTGGCTGGCGTGGCCACAGTGCTCGCTGACCACCCCGCCGATCCACTTTCAGGCATTCTGGCGGCGGTGGAGTACACGCTGCGCGCCGCGAGCAATGACCCACTGGTCGCGGCCGTGCTGATTGGGCGCCGCGAAGGTGAGGTTGCGCTCTTGCCCGCACTGGTGCGCGATCCCGGGCCCGTCCTCGGTCGCGCGGTGATCTCGATGAGCGCCGCTATTCGTGCGGGACATCGGTTCGGGAATCTGTCCGAGAGCGAGCTCGATTCGGCCATAGAGGCTCTGGTCCGGCTGACGCCGAGTCATGTGTTCCAGCCGACATCCAGCGTGGCGGATGCGGTACGGCAGATCGGCGACGTCGCTCGTGGCGTCTTGCGCGGTCACTGATGCGCATTTGATGGTGGCGCGTCGCGACGTGGCCTCTTGGTCGGCTGCGATGCCGCGAAGCGCGGGATGTATACGCGACGTCACCTGCGAAGTCGACTGTAGTGCATGTTGTCCCTGACGCAAGCTTTCTTGCCGTTGACCATGTGGCATAACCTCGTTATTCTGACTCTGGGTACCCCGGGTCGAAGCGGCCGGGCATCTGATTGAGGAATGTCCGGTTGCAGTCTTGGCTGGTGGCTTTCGTCGAACCTCCAGGTCGGACGGTCCGCAAGGTGTCCCGATAGGGGCCAAAGCCCTCCTCTGGCACCGCACTCGTATTGTCGAGAGAAGAGAAGGCAGTCTGACATGAAGGCGTTCATTGTCGAGTCCTATGGCGAGGATGGGCTACGGGCGGCTGACGTTCCCGAGCCAACAGTGGGTCCCCGCGACGTTTTGGTCCAGGTTTGGGGTGCCAGCATCAACCCGCTGGATAAGATGGTCCGTAACGGCGAGTTCAAACAGTTGCTGAAGTACAAACGCCCGTTTATTCTCGGACACGATGTGTCTGGCGTCGTGACGGAAGTCGGCGCGGACGTTCGTGGATTCCAGGTCGGTGATGTGGTCTATTCTCGGCCGCGAGATTTGCGGATCGGCACCTTCGCAGAATTCATCGCTATCGACGAGGATGATGTGGCGCTGAAGCCCCGGTCGCTCTCGTTCGAGGAAGCTGCCGCGGTGCCTCTGGTCGCACTGGCTGCTTGGCAGTCGCTCGTCGATCTCGCGCTCGTCGAGCCAGGGCAAAAGGTCCTTGTGCATGCCGGTGCGGGCGGTCTCGGCTCTACCGTAGTCCAGGTCGCCAAGCATCTCGGCGCATATGTGGCCACGACAGTGCATACCGATGACGTCGAGAAGGCTCGCGTCCTCGGGGCGGACGAGGTGATCGACTACACCAAGCAGGACTTCGCTGGAGAACTCACGGGATATGACGTCGTCCTCGACTCCCTCGGCGGTGCCAATCTGGAGAAGTCGTTGACTGTACTGAAGAGTGGCGGGCTCGCAATCAGTGTTGTCGGCCCGCCCGACTCCTCCTTCGCGGCGCAACTGGGCCAGCCCATCCTCGCCCCCGTGATGGCGCTGCTGAGCCGCAAGGTTCGCAACAAGGCCAAGCGACATAAGGTGCGATACTCGTTCTTCTTCATGAAAGCCGATGGCGCCCGGCTCGCGGAACTGGCTGAGCTCTACGACAAAGGCATCTTGCGGCCGGTTCTCGACCGCACCTTCCCGTTCGACCAGACAATCGAGGCGATGGCGTACGTAGAGCAGGGTCACGCGAAGGGGAAGATCGTGGTCACTCGTTGACCGTCTTTTCGGCATATGCAGCCCGTTTTCAGGAGCATCGAGTGTTCGAGATCAGCTGCGGGATGGTCGTTGCCACGCCAGGAGTCTTGCCGTGGTTTAGCGGTTCGATAGCCGTCCATAACTCATCGTCTACGATCCATGGTGCTACCACAACGAAACATGCTGCACGACAGTCTGTTTCACCGCTACCCGACCGAACCCGTTAGGAGCTCTATGCCGCACCGTCTCGGGTGACGACGATTTTGCCCTTGGCTTTGCCATGCTCGACGTAGGCCATGGCGTCGAGTGTCGACTCGAACGGGAAGG
>NZ_JBHXWQ010000010.1:0-232881 GCF_042671725.1 Nocardia sp. NPDC127606
GCCCGGTCCCATTCCGAACCCGGAAGCTAAGGCCACCTGCGCCGATGGTACTGCACTCGACAGGGTGTGGGAGAGTAGGACACTGCCGGAACATCATTGCGAAAGGCCCTCCAACTTCGGTTGGAGGGCCTTTTTGCGTTCCCAGGATACCTCCAGGACCGGGGCGAACAGTCCGAACCATCAACATTTCAGAAATGGGCATGTCGGAGGTTCCGGTAGGCGACGATGATGCGACGTCGCTTCGGGAGGTCACCATGAACTGGCTCTTCACTCACCAGTCACTGCGTCGTTGTGCGGCCGCCCTGGTGCTGCCCGCCGCACTGGTCGGAGCGGTCGCGACAGCGCCACCCGGGGCCGCCTCGCCATCCGCCGACCCACTGGTCGGCGCGGTCGGTTCGGTCGCGGGCCTCGCCGGGATCGAGCTGCCGGCCACCTACGGCCCCGAGACGGCGATCGTGGTGCTGGGATACGGTCTGCTGCCCGATGGCACGATGCGACCCGAACTGGGTAATCGCTTGCACGCGGCGCTGATTCAGGCCTTCATGTCACCCGCTTCCCCGGTCATCGTGACCGGCGGCAACCCACGCAACGGCATCACCGAGGCGCAGGTGATGGCCGACTGGCTCAATATTCGCGGTGTCGCCAGGAATCGGCTGCACGCGGAAACCGAAGCCGGTTCCACCGTGCAGAATGCCGAGTTCTCGGCGCGCATGATGGAAGCGCTCGGCGTGACCAAAGCTGTCCTGATCACCTCCGCCGACCACATGCGCCGCGCCCTGGACAATTTTCTGGCTGCCGGCATCCCGGTCGTCGCCACGATGACCCCGGACGTGGCTCCCCTCTGGGCTCAGCCCTACGGCACCGAAAAGTAGACCGCGGCAGCACCGTTGGTCGAAAACATAACCCTCGCTAATAGATAGCCGCGCCGATGTCGGTGGCGCCGATTACGATGCGGGTGGCGTCATCGCGGGTTGCGCGGGCGCGGTGCGGTAATGGCAGACAGGGGAATTCGATGGAACGGCCGGTATGGGCGCCCGAAGGTGTCGATATGCAGCATCCGAGTCCGGCTCGGATGTACGACGCTTTGCTCGGCGGCTCGCACAACTTCGCGGTCGACCGGGACGCCGCGGAGCTGGCTACCGGGCTCGTTCCTGATCTGCCGCGGTTGGCACTGAGCAATCGCGCGTTTCTGCGACGGGCGGTCCGCTTCATGCTCGACGCCGGAATCCGGCAGTTCCTCGACGTCGGGTCGGGCATCCCCACCGCGGGCAATGTGCACGAGATCGTGCACGAGATCGATCCGGAAGCCCGAGTGCTCTATGTCGACATCGACCCGGTGGCGGTCGCTCATTCGCGAACCATCCTGCAGGGCAACGAGCGCGCGGGTGCGATCGAGGCCGATCTGCGCAAACCCGTCGACCTGGTCGCTGCGGTACGCGAAACAGGATTGATCGACTTCGACGCCCCCGTGGGTTTGCTGCTGATCGCGGTGCTGCATCTGGTGCCCGATGTCGATGATCCGGTCGGCAAGGTGGCAGCGCTGCGCGAAGTGGTGGCACCGGGTAGTTTCATAGCCATTTCACATCTCACTTCCGAGCTTCGGCCCGATGACGCCGGTAAACTGGGTACGCACTCGGTGAACCAGTCCAAGGTCGGTATTCATTTCCGGTCGAAGGATGAGATCGTCGCATTGTTCGAGGGATGGGATTCGGTCGAGCCCGGCGTTGTCGAGTTGCCGTTGTGGCGGCCCGAGTCCGAGCGTGACCAGCACGAGAAGCCAGGCCGTTCGCTCGGCATGGGTGGGGTCGCGATCAAGAAGTAGGCCGCCTGCATGGCGGTTGCGATAGACGATGACAGGTGGATGAAGCAGTGGGGTCGTGGGAGCTGGCGCAGCGGTGGGCGGATGCCCTCGACGGCGTCGTAGCTCCTACCCTCAATCGCTCCCAGATCGAAGACATGCTGGCGGCCCTGTGCATCGGTCTGATCGACGCGGCGCGCGGCGGGGAGGATCCGGATATCGCCCGGCGGGCCGCTCGGATGCTGGTCGCCGCCAACTACCGTGATCCGTCGGCCGTGAGCCGCTCGGTGCCGGTGATCTGTGCCGATCTGGTCGAGATCGTCGCCGATGGTCCAGCCGACCCCGCGCTACCGCAGATCCGCGACCGGGCGATCGTCCTGGCCGCGGATTTCGCGGCAGGCTTCACCGCGGCGTTGCGGGCTGCCGCGCTGGCCGAGCAGGAGGCCACGCTGGCCGCTGTGCTCGCCGCGGCGCAGGAGGCCGAGAACCGCAGAGCGCTCTCGGAAGCCCGCTTCGAGGCGGTCTTCGACGGTGCGCTCGTCGGCATCGGCACTGTCGACATGACCGGTCAGGTCGTCAACTGCAATGCCATCATGGCCCAGATGCTCGGCCAGACCCCGGAGACGATGCCGGGCCGCACCGTCGCCGACATTCTCGGTCCGCGGAATCTGAACTTCGCGTTCGAGCAACTTCAGCTCATGGTCGCCGGCAAGTCCGAGAGCTTCCGCACCGAGACCGAGCATCTGCATACCGACGGCCGGGTGACCGCGATCGACCTGTCGATGTCGGCGGTGCGTCGTACAGACGGAGATATCGAGTTCCTGATCGGCGTCGCGGTCGATGTCACCGAGCGTAAGCAGCTCGCCGACCGCCTGTGGCACGACGCCAATCACGACGCGCTCACCGGCCTACCGAACCGCCCGCACCTGTTCAACAGGCTGGCCGACGCGCAGCCGCCGATCGGGGTCTGTTATCTCGACCTCGACGGCTTCAAGGAGATCAACGACCTGTGGGGGCACACGGTCGGAGATCGTGTGCTCGAGGTCGTGGCCGACCGAATGCGCGAGGCGGTGCGGCCGGACGAGGCGCTCGCCGCCCGCATCGGCGGTGACGAGTTCCTCGTCCTGGTCGAAAGATGCTCCGGTGAAGCGCAATTGGCGCGACTGGCCGACGAGCTGCTGTCCGCGCTCACCGAGCCGCTCGAGGTGGACGGACACATGCTCGCCGTGGGCGCCAGCATCGGCACCGCCTTCTTCGAGCAATTGCCCGGCGCCGTAGACGAATTGGTGCACGCCGCCGACGCGGCGATGTACCGCAACAAGAACGACGCACGCCGCGACCCGGCCCGGTAGCGGCCGGGTCGGAGTCGATCAGACCGATTGCTGCTCGCGCTCGGCCGCCCGTGCCAGCGAGCGATCGCGTTGCTCCTCGAAGCGAAGGACGTCCCCGCCCAGCCGTTCGAGGAAGGCTGCCAGATCCTCGCGAGCGCGCTCGCCCCGAGGCCCGAAGTCGTTGCGCTCGAAGATGTCCCACTTGCGCAGCACCGGCATCAGTACCTCTTCGAGATGCTGGCGCAGATCGTAGATGCCGTGCTTGGCCATCAGCACGCCGTTGCGCCGCCAGCCGGGCATGCCCGCACCGGGCATCTGGAAGTTCTGCACGATGGTGTTGATCGCCTCGATGGTCTGGTCGGGGGCCAGGTCGAGCGAGGCGGCGCACAGGTTGCGGTAGAAGATCATGTGCAGGTTCTCGTCGGCGGCGATGCGGGCGAGCATGCGGTCGGCGATCGGATCGTCGCAGACGCGACCGGTGTTGCGGTGGCTCACTCTGGTGGCCAGTTCCTGGAAGGTCACATAGGCCACGGAGAACAGGAATCCGGCGCCGGTCGAGGCGTGGATGTCGAAGCCCGGCGCCTTGTCGTCCACGACGGCCATCGCCGAGTATCCGTTGGTCATGTGGATCATGCGGGCCTGCTCCAGCGCGACCGGGTCGACCCCACGGGTCACCACGAGGTAGTCGCGCAGCACGATCCCGTGCCGGTTCTCCTCGGCGGTCCAGCGACCCACCCAGGTGCCCCAGGCGCCGTCCTTGGAGAAGTTCTCGGAGATCTCACGGTGGTAGGAGGGCAGGTTGTCCTCGGTGAGCAGGTTGGTGACCATCGCCGCCTTGGCGAGTTCGCTGAGGGCGGATTGTTCTGGGTCCCAATCGATTCCGCCCATGGCCGCGAAGTTGCGGCCACGGTCCCACGGCACATAATCGTGCGGGTGCCAGTCCTTTGCCATCGATAGATGGCGGTCGACATTGCTCGCGGCGATGGGTTCCAGCTCGATCAGTAGTTCCAGTTGGGTCAGGTTCCTGGCCACGCTCGTTGCCCTTTCCGGTTAGTGAAAAGCGAGAGTTGCGTCGGTCCGGTAGTGTTGCCCGTCGTCACAATAGACCCGGCGCATCGCGCCTGGAAACGACACGGTGTTCCTGCGCACTGTTTCGGAATTTGGGCGCGTCGCGCCGTGTGCATATACGCTCCACCAGTTCAGCTCCATCAGCGGTTCCCGTTCAGTCGTGGCATAGCTAGAGAGAGTGAGCGAAAAATTATGACGGACATCGTGGTCACGAGCCTGGCGGCGACCACGTCGATCGCGGGCGACGTCGACTCGACCTGGAAAGGTCTGCTCAACGGCGAGAGCGGAATCGACGTCTTGGAAGACTCCTTCATCGACGACTTCGAACTTCCGGTGCGGATCGGCGGCCACCTGAAGGTGTCGCCCACCCTCTCGCTCACCCGCGAAGAGGCGCGCAAGCTGTCCTACGTAGAACAGATGGCGGTGGTCCTCGGCCGCGAGGTGTGGCGCAACGCGGGTAGTCCCGAAGTGGACCGCGACCGCCTCGGCGTGTCGATCGGCACCGGCCTCGGCGGCGCGGAATCGCTGATCTACGCCCGCGACCGGCTCCGCAACGGCGGCTACCGCAAGGTCTCACCGCTGACCGTGCAGGCCATCATGCCCAACGGTCCCGCGGCCTGCGTCGGCATCGAATTGGGTGCGCGCGCGGGGGTTTCCACTCCTGTTTCGGCCTGCTCGTCGGGCTCGGAGGCGATCGCCAACGCGTGGCGGATGATCGTGATGGGCGATGCCGACATGGTGGTCACCGGCGGTGTCGAGGGCTCCATCCAGGCGGTGCCGATCGCGGCGTTCACGCAGATGCGGGCCATGAGCACCCGCAACGACGATCCCAAGGCGGCCTCGCGTCCCTTCGACGCCGACCGTGACGGGTTCGTCTTCGGCGAGGCCGGCGCGATGATGGTGATCGAGACCGAGGAGCACGCGAAGGCGCGTGGTGCGACGATTCACGCCCGACTGCTCGGCGCGGGCGTCACCTCCGACGGATTCCATCTCGTCGCACCGGATCCCGAGGGCACCGGCGCCGCGCGGGCGATGACACGGGCGATGCAGACCGGCGGGATCAGCCGCGCGGATGTCACCCACATCAACGCCCACGCCACCGCGACCCCGATCGGTGACACCGCCGAGGCCAATGCCATCGCGAAGGCGATCGGCTCGCACGCCTCGGTGTACGCCCCGAAATCGGCTCTCGGGCATTCGATCGGCGCGGTCGGTGCGCTCGAATCGGTGTTGACGGTGCTCAGTGTTCGCGACAGCATCGTTCCGCCCACGCTGAATCTGGACAATCAGGACCCCGCAATCGATTTGGATGTCGTGTCGGGTCAGGCGCGGCGCGGTCGCATCGATTACGCGGTCAACAACTCCTTCGGTTTCGGCGGTCACAACGTGGCGATCTCGTTCGGACGGTATTGACGATTCGCCTCGTGGTGGCGGATTCGGAGTCAATGTGCGTTGAAAAGGATTGGGAATGATCGGCGAGACTTTCGACGACTATGTAGACGAACTGGGGACTATCCGGATTCCCGGTGATCAGACCTTGATCGACTTCGTCGACAAACACAGCGAGGCCAACGGGGACGACCTGGCCTATCGCTTCATCGACTATTCGACAGAACGTGAGGGGGAGTACCAGGAGCTGACCTGGCGTGAGTTCGGCGTGCGGCTGCGCGCGGTGGCCGCACGATTGCAGCAGGTGACCCAGCCCGGCGACCGGGTGGCGGTGCTGGCGCCGCAGGGCCTCGACTATGTCGTCGCGCTGTTCGCGGCGGTGTACGCGGGGAATGTGGCTGTGCCACTGTTCGATCCGGAGGAGCAGGGCCACAGCGACCGGCTGCACGCCGTCCTCGGCGACTGCGAACCCGCCGCGGTGCTGACCGTCGGCAGCGCGGCCGCTGGGGTGCGCAACTTCTTCCGCGAGCAGCCTGCCGCGCAACGGCCCAGAATCATCGCGGTCGAGGCGATTCCCGATACCGTCGGCGCACGCTGGCGCAGGCCCGACATCAATATCGACAGCGTGGCGTATCTGCAGTACACCTCCGGGTCCACCCGGGTGCCCGCCGGCGTCGAGATCACTCACCGCTCGGTGGGGACCAACCTGCTGCAGATGATCGATGCCATCGGGATCACCGAGAACGCCCGCGGGGTCACCTGGCTGCCGCTGTTCCACGACATGGGGCTGCTCACGGTGATCCTGCCGACCATCGGCGGCAAGTTCATCACCATCATGTCGCCGAGTGCGTTCGTGCGCAGGCCCGCGCGCTGGATCAAGGAATTGGCCGCCCAGGCAGACGGTGCCGAAATCTATTCGGCAGCACCGAATTTCGCGTTCGAACATGCGGCGATGCGTGGGTTGCCCAAGGGCGGCGAGTCGCTCGACCTGTCGAACGTGATCGGTCTGATCAACGGCAGCGAGCCGGTGTCGGTGGCCTCGATGCGCAAGTTCAACGAGGCGTTCGCGCCCTACGGGCTGTCCAAGACCGCGATCAAGCCGTGCTACGGGATGGCCGAGGCGACACTGTTCGTGTCGGCGACCAAACGCGACGACGAGGCGCGGGTGGTCTATGTCGATCGCGGGCAGCTGAACGACGGCCGGATGGTGGAGTGCGACGAGCACGCCGCGAACGCGGTGGCGCAGGTGTCGTGCGGATACGTCGCGCGGTCACAGTGGGCGGTGATCGTCGATCCCGGCACCGGGGTGGAGCGTCGCGACGGCGAGGTCGGCGAGATCTGGTTGCACGGTGACAATATGGGCATCGGGTACTGGGGGAGGCCGGAGGAGACCGAGGAAACCTTCCACAACCGGGTGGTCGCGCGCATGCCGGTCGGTAGTCGCGCCGACGGTGCGCCCGATGACGCGAAGTGGATGCGGACCGGCGACTACGGCGCCTATCACGACGGCGAGCTGTTCATCACCGGTCGGGTGAAGGACCTGGTGATCGTCGACGGGCGCAACCACTATCCGCAGGATCTCGAATATTCGGCACAGGAGGCCAGTACGGCCCTGCGGCCCGGTTTCATCGCGGCCTTCTCGGTGCAGGCGGGGCAATTGCCCGCACCGGTGCTCGAGGCCGGGACGGTGTCCGATCCGGCCGCGGAGCAATTGGTGATCGTCGCCGAAAGAGGCACGGGTGCGGCGAAACTCGAGCCGGGCCCGATCACGGACGCGGTGCGCGCGGCGATCGCGCGCAGGCACGGGGTGATGGTGCGGGACCTGCTGCTGGTGCCCGCGGGGTCGATTCCGCGGACGTCGAGCGGGAAGATCGCCCGACGGGCCTGCAAGGCCGCGTATCTGGACGGGACGCTGCGCGGTGGATACCGGCAGCAGGCCTATCCGGACGCACCGGAGGAGTGAGAATCGGTCGGCCACTGGGCAGTCCAGTGGCCGACCGACATCCACCCAGCGCGTCCGGTGACTGCGCCTGGCCGAAGCGGCGCAGGATGCTCAGTTGACGCAGGGGATGGTGTCGCCGATGTTGGTGGACAACGGTTTTCCCTGATCGGGCAGTGGCGTCGAGCCGGACGCCGTAGTCGTGGGGGGAGTGGTCGTCGATGTGGTCGGGCTCAGCTCGGCGGGCATGATGAAGTCCGCGCCGAGCGCGACCTCGATCCGCCCGTCTTCGATCGACGGCGACGCGGAAACAGGCAGCCCGCCGAGAAGTTCCGCCAGCGCACGCGCATCGTCGGCGGCACCGAGGCCGTAGGTGATGGCCGAGTACTGGCCGCCGCTCGGATCACCGCTGCCGATCAGGCCCGCACCGTAGCCCCGGCTCGTCAGCGCGGCCGAGAGTGCCGCCGCCTGACCATTCGCGGTGCCCACATTGTGCACATCGACCACGCTCGTCGGGGTCGGTGCCGTGGTTTTCGGCACCTCCTGGCCGAAAGCCGCCCGCACCTCCCGTTTGATCGCGGCCGGGTCGACGATGTTCACGTCCTGACCGTCGATCACGTCGTAGCGCACCACCGGCAGCGTGCGGAATTCGACCGGTACCGAGCCGGCGGAGCCCATGTCGCGGGCGAAGTCGAACAGGTTCCAGCCGTCGGAGAGCACCACATCGCGGTGCGCCACGTCCATCAGTTCCGTGAGCTGGCTCAGATTGGTCAGCGTTCCGGAGTCCTTGAGCGACTTGGCCACCGAGGTGAGGAAAGCCTGTTGACGGTGGGTGCGGTCGAGATCGCCGTTGAGCAGTCCGTGACGTTGACGGACGAACGCCAGGGCTTGTGAACCATCGAGATGTTGCCTGCCCGCGGGGAAGGTCGCGCCGGAGAACTCGCTGTCGTCGACGGCGTGGTTGAGGCACACATCGACCCCACCGACCGCGGTGGCCAGGTCGTAGAAGCCCGCGAGGGAGATCTCGGCGAACCGGTCGATCGGAACCCCGACGAGATTGCGGACGGTGGTGACGATGGACGCGCGTCCGGCCTCCCGGCCGCGCCGCTCCAGCACGACCGGATCCTTCTCGCCCCGCTCGATCAACCTCGCTTGCACCGCAGCCTTTTTCAGACCGTATGCCTCTTTGATCTTGACCTGCTGGTAGCCGGGGATACCCGTCACCGGCACATAGTTGTCGCGGGGGATGGAGAAGGCGACGACCTTGCTCTTGTCGGCCGGAATATGCAGCAGGATCAGCGAATTCGCGTTGTAGCCGCCCTCGGTGCCGTCGCCGGCGTGCAACTGGTCGAGCACCTCTTTCGGCAGGTCGTTGCCGTTGAGGTCCTTGCGGGTGTCCAGGCCGATCAACAGGATGTTGACGGCGCCGCCGCCGGAACGCGGGGCGTCCTCCCCGAGTGCGGTGGAATGGGTGAAGCCGGAATCGAAGTCCTGCTTGGCCGACCAGGCCAGGCCGGTGCCCGCGAGTACGGCCAGCGCGGTGGTCGCCACGAGCATCCTGGCCATGATCAGCCCGGCTCGGCGAGCGCGTCCGCGCCGTGGCGCGCGATGGTCGGTGGGGGCGTGCCTGCCGACGCGCTGTGGTCCCCGCCGTGTTGTCTCCCGGCGCGGCGGCGCCGGAAAGGTGTTGTCCCCGTTCACCGCAGCGCGCTACCTGCCTGCCACTGTTCCCACGGCACACTCCAGTCGCCGTTCTGCCACACCTCGAGCGGGGCGCCGCCGGTATTCCTGATCTCGACCACGTCGCCGGGTTGGGAGAAATCGTAGAACCAGCGGGCGTTCTCGCCGCTGAGATTGAGGCAGCCATGTGAGACGTTGGTGTTGCCCTGCGCCCAGATCGTGTCGTCGAGTTGGTGCAGATAGATGCCGTCGGTACTGATCCTGGTCGCCCAGCCGATGGATTCCTTGTAGCCGAGCCGGGAGTTCACCGGCAGGCCGTAGGTGGAGGAGTCCATGATCACCGGATTGGCCTTGTCCATCACGGTGTACACGCCCGGCTGGGTCCAGAAGGTGATGGTCTTGCCCGCGACGGTCTGGCTGCCGCCCATGCCCAGCGAGGTGGGCATGGTCTTGATCAGCGTGCCGTTCTCGTACACCTGCACCTGCTTGTCGTTGTCGTCGACGATCGAGACGTGCGAGGGGCCGATGGTGAAGCTGGTCTTGGTGTCTTCCTGCCCGTAGAGGCCGCCGCCGAGATCCTTGCCGTAGATGTCGGCGGTGAGTGTCACCTTCGTGCCGGGCGCGTAGTAGTTCGCGGGGCGCCAGTGGGCGTTGCGGTTGTCGAGCCAGTACCAGGCGCCGGTGACGGGCGGATCGGTGGTGACCGACAGGTGCTTCTCGGCCGTCGCGCGATCGGGCACGTCCTCGTCGAAGTGCGCGACGACGACGGTGCCGACGCCGAATGTGCCCGACGAGGAGAGTTCCGTGCCGCCCGTGGTTCGGAAATAGACCTTGGTCTGGTTGTTCGGCGCCAGGGTGGTGAACGACGACGTGATCGGCCCGACCCGGCCGGTGACGGTGACCGCCTCGGCTGTGACCGTGTAGGTATGGCCGTAGCCCAGCGGTTCCGACGGTTTCCATGCCGACTGGTCGGGGGTGAGGATGCCGTCGACCGTGCCGCCCTGCTCGTTGGTCATCGTGACCGCGGTGAGCTGCCCGTCGCTGGTGCTCACGCGGACCGGGCCGAGCGGATCGATCTCGGTCGCGCCGTCTTCCGGCGCGACCGAGATCGCCGGTGCCGGCGGGGCGGCGGATTCGGTCCCTGATTCGGTGGGTGAGCCGCCGCAGGCCGCGACCAACACCAGGAAACCGGCAGCTAGGCCGGCTCGGAAACGTCGTCCTGACATGCGCCCCTCCTGTGCTCGGTGCCGCTCAGCTCTGCAGGCCGACCTCGACGTCGAGCGAGAGGTTGATCTTGTCGCCGATCACGGCGCCGCCGTCGGCCATCGGTATCTCGGTGGTGAGGCCGAAATCGCGGCGGTTGATGGTGGCGGTGGCGGTGAAACCGGCGACCGGGGCGTCGGCCA
This sequence comes from Nocardia sp. NPDC127606, assembly GCF_042671725.1. Classification (NCBI taxonomy): domain Bacteria; kingdom Bacillati; phylum Actinomycetota; class Actinomycetes; order Mycobacteriales; family Nocardiaceae; genus Nocardia; species Nocardia sp. NPDC127606. The sequence continues at coordinate 10,612 of NZ_JBHXWQ010000010.1, forward strand.
TACCGGGGCCGGTGCCGAGGAATTCGACCTCGAGGGTCACCGGGTGGGTGTTGCCGCGGATGGTGAAGTCGCCGGTGACGGAGAATTCGGTGCTCAGTGCCTTGATACCAGTGGCTTTGAAGGTGGCGATCGGGTGGTTGGCGACGTCGAAGAAGTCGGCGCTGGCCAAGTGCCCGTCTCGCTGCGCGTTGTCGGTGGTGACGGAGGCGACCTTCATCTCGACATCGGCGTCGGCGGTGCCGTCGGGATGAACCACGAGTGTGCCCGCGAAATCGGTGAATCGGCCGTGAACTTTGCTCACCATCAGATGGCGCACGGAGAACTGGAGCGTGGAATGCGCGGGGTCGATGACCCAGGTTCCAGCGGATAGTCCGGTAGGGGCCGACATGGTCTCTCCTCACTTGGCGATCCGGCCGTGTGGGCCGACGGGCGTGAAGCGATAGCGCCAACCAGCGTAACCCTGTTCACCGCGGGCGGGTCAGTCCTCGCTGGTGGCGCGTTCGCCGAGAAATCGCAGGAGCGCGGGATCGGTGGAGGTGAAGCGGTCTACTTCCTGTCCGCCGGTGCATTCGTAGAGGGCGATGGTCACGGAGTCCGGTCGGCGGCGCACGACCCGCCAGACCGCGCCGGAATCCTGCCAGCGGAGCAGGGTTTCGACGGGGTCGGTGCTCACCCGATCCACCGTAATGCGCGTCGCGGATCGTTCGGTTGTCCGATGTGCGTGCGAGCTTCGGCGGGACAGGGTTCCGCTCAGATCCGTTCGCGGTAATTCGCGGCTACGAGCGCGAGGCAACCGGCGGCGATCGCGGCGGTGACCAGATACATGGCGGGATAGCCGACACCGAGGCCGCTGTGCAGGGACGACAGGACCGCGGGCACGCCGAAGCCGAGGTAGCTCACCGAGTAGAAGACCGCGTTCAAGCCCGCCAGGTCGCCGGGGCCCGCGATACGTTCGATCTGCTGCAACCCGGCGACCAGGCCGATGCCGTAGCCGCTGCCGAGCACCACGGCGGTCAGGAGCGTCACCCAGATGCTCAGGGTCGCCGCCGTCCACGCAGCCAGGACCATGCCGGTGGTGAGCAGTACGAGCGCGACCACCGCCGCGCGCGCGGTGCCGGGGCGGTCGATGCGTCGCGCCACCGATTGGATGGTGAATCCGCAGCCGAGCGTCACCATGGTGACCAGCGCGGAGAAGGCGATCGGGGCCTGCTGCACGCGCGGCAGCATCAGCGTCGGCAGGACGGCGTAGGCGGTGGCGTTGGCGGTGAACAGCCACAGGGCGATCGGCACCGCCACCCGCAGAAATCGTCGGTGTCCGGCGGCGGGGATCTTCAGGTCGTCGCGCAGCCTGCCCGGATTCGCTCGGCGGGTCACGGTTTCCGGTGTTCGAGCCACCCAGAACGCGGTCGCGACACAGAGCGCCGCATTGACGAGATAGGCGGTCGAATCGGGCAGCGGACCCCACTGCGCGAGAGTTCCCGCCACACCCGCGCCGAGGGCGAACCCGGCGGTCAGGCTCATCGCGGATCGCCGGGCGCCCTTGCCAGTGGCGGCCGCGGCGAACGGTGGTTGCGACAGTTCCTTGAGCCAGCTGCCGCCGACCGCCATCGCCAGTCCGAGCGCGGCACCGCACAGCATCCGCCCGGCCGCGAGCATCGGCACCGAGGCCGCGCCCACCGCGAGCAGCAGCGAACCGGCCGCGGCGATCAGCGGTGCGGGCAGCATCAAGGGGCGGCGGCCGAACCGGTCGGACAGCGGGCCGCCGATGAGCAGGGCGGGCACGATGCCCAGGACGTAGTAGAACAGCAGCAGGTCGACCGCGGTCAGCGGAAGGCCGTGGGCTTTGTACATCACCAGCAGTGGTGTGAACTCGTTGCCGCCCCACGCGATCGCCACCATGGCGGCGGATACGCCGAGCCACGCGCGGGTGACGGAGACAGCACTGGGCCGCTCGGTGGTGAGAATCGCCATCACAGGCCCTTTCCGTCGTGCGCGCACCGGAATTCATGGATGTGGCGGGCGCACGGTCGCCGACCTGCTCGGCCGGACACCGCTACTCCCGCCGCCCGCGCACAGGGCGAATTGGTGGCAACCGGTCTCATTTTAGGGGCGGCCGGTCGCTGTACTACCGTCGGCCTGTGCGTGAGCTGCGGATGGGGTGTGCGATGTGGACGCATCCGCAGTGGCAGCAGCGGTTGCCGGCGCCGGGGGAGCGCTTGCGTGCCTACGCCGGGCACTGCGGTGCGGTCGAGGGCAACACCACGTTCTACGCGACGCCGTCCGCGTCCACCGTCGAGTCCTGGGCGCGACAGACCGCGCCCGATTTCCGGTTCGTGCTCAAGCCGCCGAGGGCGGTGACGCATGAGCGCCGACTCGTCGACGCGGGCGCCGAACTCGGTGCGTTCCTCGACGTGATGGCGCCGCTCGGACCGCGGGTGCACGCACTGTGGATCCAGTTGCCCGCGTCGTTCGGCCCGACCGACCTGGGCGCCCTCGCGCGCTTCCAGCGTGAGCTGCCCGGTGGACTGCGGTGCGCTGTGGAGGTGCGTCATCCGGCGTTCTTCGAAGACGAGCGGGCCGCGGTGCAGCTGGAACGGGTGCTCGGGCGGATCGGGGCCGAGTGGGTGCCGTTCGACACGACGGTCCTGTTCGACGGGCCACCGGGTGACCCCTCCGAATACGAGGCACGAGCGAAGAAGCCTCGCGTTCCGCGTCGGATGCGGGCGCTCACCGAGAACCCGATCGTGCGCTACCACGGGCGCGCCGACACCGACCGCACCGTCGCGGGCTGGCGGCCGTGGGTGGAGACCGTCGCGGGCTGGTTGCGCGAAGGTCGCTCGCCCACGGTCTTCGTGCACACTCCCGACAATGCCGCGGCGCGTGGCCTGGCTCGCCGCTTCCACGACGAGGTCCGGGCGATCGTCCCCGATCTACCCGCACAGCCGACGCCGGTGTCCGACGAACCGATGACGCTGTTCTGAGAGCGGACATCTGCGGCGACCTGCGTTGATTTCGCGAACACCTGTCGGACCTCCGTGTCATGCTGTGCGCCACCACTGGGGAGTGGGTGGACTGACTCGAAGGGGACGAGCATGTCTACGGAGGGAACGGTGTTGTCGCCCGCGCCGCATTGCGAGCCGCGGTTGGAGGGCGGGGAAGCGGTACAGCGGTCTGCGGCCGTGAATACCGCTGTGCCCCATCGGGTTACTGGTTCCGGTCGACCGAGGGCCGCGGGCGGGACGCCGGCGAGTATTCGCAGGGCAGTGCGTGCGTCCTGCCCCCGAGCAGCGACAACGGCCGAATCTTCCGCGACCGCAAAGCGATTCACCGAGCAGGTACTCCGGCTGCTCTTGGAGGTGGTCGATCGGCGCAGATCGTCGACTCACCTGCGCGCTTACACAGACGCACGAGCGCTCGCCGCCATCAACACCATGCTCGCGCAGGACTTGGTCCCCGGCCGGGGCCTGGGCAGCGCCACCCTGACCCGCGTGAAACTGACCGCGACACACGACGGTGCCGCCGAAGTCTTCGCGTCGTATCAGCGTGGGCCTCGGACGCTCGCTATCGCCGGCCGCATCGAGTCGACCAAGGACAGTTGGCGCTTGGTCGCGGTGCGGATGTTCTGATCGCCGGGGGGCGAAGCGTGATGTCGATTCGACGAGCTCATGGGCGAGGTCCGTCGACTGCCTCAACGCAGCGCGGTGACTCCCGAGAAGTCATGGGGTGCGCGGTGATTGCGGTCGGGGAGGCTGCCGAGAGCGTGGTCGGGGTGAAGGCCGAAGTACTGCTTGCGAGTCTTGCTGGTCCAGGCCAGCGCCGCCGCGGCGGCGATGCGGTGGAAGTGGACGGTGTAGCCGTGTTCGTAGATGCGCAGCAGGACGTAGCCGCCGGGGTACTCCTTCACGGCAGCCACCTCCAGGTACTCGACGTGGCCGGAATCGGGGCGGCTGCGCCGATTCCGGTGGGTGTGGCCGCTGTGGTGCAGGAATACGCCAGGGGTCGTTCGGTAGCAGGCTTGCAGCGCGACCACGCTCGCGCGATCGAGGACGAAACCGGGGCCGCCGGGGTTGCTCAGTGCCGCGTAGCGAGTCGCGGGGTGGTGCCCGAAGATCAGCGTCGGGCGGTCGGGGTCGGCGGCGAGTGTCGCGCGGAGCTGGGCGAGTTGGCCGGCGTCGATCGTGCCGCCGGAACCTCGCCGACGGGTGGTGTCGAGGCCGATCAGGCGCAAGCCACCGAGCTCATGGCAGGTGAGTTGCCCGAACGGCTGAAACGCCGTGCCCCAGTGATCGTTCGCGCCGCGCGGAACGTCGTGATTGCCGCGGCAGACGAAGTGATCGCTGCCCGCCCTGCCCCAGGCGTCCAGGCGCGCCCTGATGCCCGCGGACTGTTCGGCGGTGCCGCAGTCGGTGAGATCGCCCGCGACCACCAGATGATCCGCCGCGCGCTCGGGTCGGCGGATGTCGTGCAGCAGTGCCTCGGTCATCACCTGCGGGTAGTGACCGTCGTCGTGGCGCAGACCCGGCGGCAGTCCGGCGACGATCAAGCCGCTGCGGTCCTCGCCCCAGTGCAGGTCGTTGGCGAGGGCGATCGTGCGCAGCAGTCGTCCCGGTGGTGGCGGCGCGGTCAGGAAAACGCCCGTGACCTCCGGAGTTCCAGGGCGTCGAGTGACCCAGGTACGGCCGGGAACAGCGATTTCGCCGTCGGAGCAGGCCCGGAAGCGATAACGGCGGCCGGGTTCGAGGCCACGCACCTCCGCGTAGTGGTGCGCGGTGCGACGGCCGTCGAGGTAGCAGGTCACCGGTGTGGCAGCGCTGTCGGCGGGCGCGAGCAGCACTTCGGTGTCGGCCGCGGCCGGGCGAAGCCGGCCCGCGCGATCACGTCGATGGGTGGACCACGTGAGGATCGCCGTGTCGTGAGTGACGGTGACGACCTCGAGATCGGTGACGACGAGCTGATCACGCACGCCGCTCCACGAATACGGCCGCGCCATCGGCGCGCGCACGGTGGCCGCCGCGGCCCCCGAGGCGGCGTTGACCAACCATGCGGTGTGCAGTCGCGGATCGAGCATGCCGGGCTCCGTTCGCCGTCTCCCGCTGACGGTACGGCGCCCGGCTGAACACCCGTGGGCGGTGATGTGGACGTTGATCGCCCAGGTAGCGACCGGAAAGCGATGACGCCGCCGCTAGTCGTTGTGCGGCTTCTTCCTGAGCTGCTGTGTCCCATCGCTTTCCGGTGGGTCGCTGTCGAGTCCGTCGGGTAGCCGCCGTGCCCCACTGGCTACCTCGGCGATGAGATCGTCATAACCGCACGCCAATTCGTGCAGGCGTAGTTGCGCGGCATGCAGTTGGGCTTCGGCGCCGCAGGCCAGCGCGCGGTAGGTGAGCGCGGCGAAATGGGCCATGCGGTCGACGACGGCGCCGATGCTCTCGGTGTGCATCGGCGCCGAGGTCGCCGGAGTGGGCGAGCGGATCACCACCCAGCGGTCGATCTCGCAGACCAGACGCGCACGCGCCCAGTCGATCTCGCTGGTATCGCCGGGGATCTGCTGTTCGCGGCGTTCGTGCAGCGTGGCCAGCTCGTGCGCGGCGGAGAGGACGGGATCACTCGCGCCGGCGACCCCGCAGACCGCCTGCATCATCTGTGCTCGGTCCGGCAGTACCGGTTCCGGTCCGGGTCGTCCCGTCGAACCGCTGCCGTCCGTGTCCACTGTTGCCGCACCGTCCCCGTCGTCGGTTTTGTACCGCTTGTCGAAGGACATTCGTCTCGGCGGGGACGACGGATAGGTCACGAAATGACCCCCCAACAGCGAAAACCGGCCGCGAACAGGCGTTCGCGGCCGGTCGGGATCACCGATCGAGCTGGAGTATCACAGGCTCCGGGCGATGATCTCCTTCATGATCTCGTTGGTGCCCGCGTAGATCAGCTGGACGCGGTTGTCGACCCACATGCGTGCGATCGGGTACTCGTTCATGTACCCGTAGCCGCCGAACAGCTGCAGACAGGTGTCGGCGATCTGCATCGCCTTGTCGGTGGTCCACCACTTGGCCATGGCAACAGTGGGGATGTCGAGTTCGCCGCGGATGTGCTTCTCGACGCAGTCGTCGATGAACACCCGCGCGATGCGGGCCTCGGTGGCGACCTCGGCCAGCTTGAACTTGGTGTTCTGGAAACCGAACACCGGGCGGCCGAACGCCTCGCGCTCCTTGGTGTAGCGCAGCGTGTGGTCGAGGGCGACCTCCATGCCCGCGACCGCGCCCATCGACACGATCAGGCGCTCCTGGGGCAGCTGCTGCATCAGCTGGATGAAGCCCTGGCCCTCCTGGGTGCCGAGCAGGTTGGTCACCGGGACGCGCACGTCCTCGAAGAACAGCTCGGAGGTGTCCTGGCCCTTCTGGCCGATCTTGTCGAGCACGCGACCGCGACGGAACCCTTCGCGATCGGCCTCGACCAGGACCAGCGAGACGCCGGAGGCGCCCTGGGTGGGGTCGGTCTTGGCGACCAGGATGATCAGGTCGGCCTGTGCGCCGTTGGTGATGAAGGTCTTGGAGCCGTTGATGACGTACTCGTCGCCGTCACGGATCGCCTTGGCCTTGACGGCCTGCAGGTCGGAGCCGGTGCCGGGCTCGGTCATCGCGATGGCGCCGACGACCTCGCCGCTGGCCATCTTGGGCAGCCAGTGCTTCTTCTGCTCCTCGGTGCCGTAGGCGAGCAGGTAGTGGGCCACGATGCCGTTGTGCAGGCTGACGCCCCACGAGGTGTCGACCGCGCGGGCCTGCTCCTCCATGAGCACGGCCTCGTGCGCGAAGGTGCCGCCACCGCCGCCGTACTCCTCGGGGATCGAGATGCACAGCAGGCCGACTTCGCCCGCCTTGTTCCACAGGTCGCGGTCGACGTGGTGCTGCTCGCGGTACTTGTCGATGTTGGGGACAAGTTCCTTGGCCATGAACGCGCGGGTCATGTCACGCAGGGCGTCCAGGTCCTCGTTCATCCAGCTGGACCGATTGGCGGCCATCGAGTCTCCTTGTTCGGCTCGGCACAGCACCGGTCCAGGCGTGACCGGTGGTTACGGACACCAGTGTGCCGCAGTATTGGCGTCGTGACAATAGTGCCGCCGAAATGGGCTCTCACCAGCGCATCATGGGTAACGGTGAGAGCGGATGGATGAGCGCGCGCCGGACCGTCAACTCCACCAGCTTGAAGTGGAAGCCGCTGTCGGGGTATCGCCGCATCAGTGCGGAGTAGGCCGCGTAGGGCAGGCCGTAGCGCCGCGCGCCGAATGTCACGTCGATCAGATCGGCCCGCCGGAACAGCTCCACCGGATCGGTCGCGCCGCCCGCCGGGCGCACACGATGGTGGTCGCGGATCATCGCGGTGACGAGCTCGGCGATGTCCTCGCGGTCGTGCGTGATCAGCCAGTCGCCCGCCAGCGCGCACGACGGTTCGAGATAGTCGAAGGTGCACGCTGCCCAAATGCCGAGATCGTGGAAGGTCGCCGCGGTGCGGAACTCCTCCCGCGAACTCGGCGGCGGCCCCGGCTCGCCGCTGCGGGCGAACAGGAGATCGGCCGAGCGTAATACCCGCAGCACATGATGGAAATAGGCCTTGCGGTCGGCGCCGAGCCGGGCGGTCCACGGTTCGAGTCGTTCGGCGATCGCCTGGTCGAGTTCGCTTGTGTGCTCGGTCAATTCGTCACTCCGAAGTAGATCTCACGGGCGTACGCGAACCCCCCGGCACCCCCGAACCAACCCTAGGTGTCCGCGGTGGGCGTCGCCCGGCGAAACGGAGTTTCACTCGAACGGCTCGGCTACGCGGTGCGGCGTGCGAACAGTGCGCCGGTCCGGCCCGGTCGGGTTGTCCGCGAGCGGTGTTCGGCAACGGTCGGGCACCGAACTCCCGGAAACTCCGGCTCGGGCGGCGGCGGGGGATTATCTTCGCTGATCGAGTGTCCGACCGAAATTGTTGGGCGTGTCGCGCGCGGCGCGCCGTGTTCGGGGAGCCGTGTAGGAGCATCGGTTTCGCGCTCGAGGGTATATCGACTAAGAATGGTCCGTGCCGTTCACACCTGTGGTCACCTGCCTGCCTTCGCGCGCCCGGGGCGGTGGTCTGGCATGACGATCGAATCCGGTCTCGAGGACGACGTCAGCCAGCTCGCCCAGCGAGTCGAACGTGCCCGCGGGCGTCTTGCTTACCAATTCGATCCGGCCCTCACCGACGCGCTCTCCGAAGACGAGTTGCGCGCCGAACGCGAACTCGCCGAACGCATCCGTGAACAGGATCGCGAGCAGCGCTGGAAGCACACCCAGGCGATGGCGTCCGCATCGGACCGCAGCCGACAGACCACCGAAGCGATCGAGAAGGCCGACATGCGAGATCTGCTGCTCGCCAGGAAGGCGATGGCGTCCCAGCGTCGCGAATCGAGCCCGCACGCGAAGCTCGCTTCGCTGTACCGGCACCGGTCGTGGTCGCTGAAGGCACTGGCCGGTGTGGTCGGCGCGGGCATGCTGTGGTCTGCGGTGAACGTGCAGCAGAACATCGCGCCCGGTGGGCCGAGCGATCCGCTGTTCTGGTTCAGCTATCTGCTCGAAGCGATGATCAGCGTGTGTTTGATCATCATCATGGTCGGCACGAACAAGGTCGCCGAGTGGGGCGTGATCGACAACCGCCGCCAGGTCGCGCTCGCCGAGCTCGCGCTGCTGGGGCTCACCGTCACCCTCAACACCTATCCCTACGTGCGGGAGGGACGGTGGTACGACGTCGCCGTGCACGCGGTCGCGCCGGTGATGATCGGTGTCGCGCTGCTGATCCACGACGCGGTCAGCGCCAGGTACGGCTTGGCCATCACTCGCGCGACCAGCCAGGTCAGGGACCTGCCCGACCCCGCCGACAACATCCTCGGCCGTCAGGCCACCGAGGGGATCCGCCTCACCTACACCCCGCCGATGACGAGCGCGGCTCGCGCCGAGGCGATCGCCGCCACCGAAACGGCCGCTACGACGCCGATCACCCGCGAACCCGCCTGGACCCCCACCGAGCCGGTCACCAACGGCAACGGCCGCCCGCCGGAGAAGCGCAAGCGCTTCGGCATCGGCAAGCCGTCCGCCGCGGACAAGGCCACCGCCAAGAAATCCGCCCCCGCGCCCGTCGTGGCGCCGGAGCCGGCCAAGGAGCCTGCCAAGCCGGAGCCGGCCACCGATTCGGTTCCCGCCGCCCGCAAGAGCGCCATCTCCGACATCGAGGCCCGGGTCGAAAAGGCGTTCGCCGAAGCCAATTTCGGCTACGAGGCGATCGAGCCGACCAGCATCTACGACACCGGCCAGTTCCGCATCGCGGAGAGCCTGGAACAGGAACTCAACGACATGCGTGAGGCCCGCCGCCAGGCCCGCAAGGAGCGCGCGAACTAGCAGGCAGGACAAAGGCCGATATCCGCGAACGCGCGGGTATCGGCCTTTTCCGTGTTCGGGTCAGCCGAAGATGCTGCCGCCGGTGCCCGCTTGCTGGCCGCCGCCGGTGCCGCCGATGAGGCCGCCCGGGGGAAGTTCGGAGGGCTGGACGATGACGAAGCCGCGGCCGGAGAAGGCCAGGGTGCTCGCCTCGCCGGTGCTGCGGCCCATCAGACGACCGAGGCCGAAGGAGTCGTTGCGCTTGATGCCGGTCTGCAGGCTCGACGACCACGCTACGGCGGCGTTGGGGTCGGCGTAGGTGGCCTGGTCGACGGTGAGGACGACCGGGGTGCCGTGCGTGGTGATGGCGATGCGGCCGCGGCCGGTGAAGACGCAGTTGAACAGGCCCGCGTTGGAGGCGTAGCCCGCGGCGCCCTGGACGCGGCCGATGTCGTAGCGCAGCGTGGAGTCGAAGGCGAGGACGTTGGCGCCGTTGATGGTGAGCCCGTCGGTGCCGTCGAGGTCGATGATGTGCACGTCGGCGGCGCTGTTGGCCAGGAACAGGTCGCCGCGGCCGGTCACCTTCATCAGCGGCACGCCTTCGCCGGTGAGGTGCTGGCGGATGGCGCGGCCGATGCCGCCGGAGCCGAGCGCTTCGAATTTCAGGTCACCCTGGTAAGCCACCATCGACCCGGACCGTGCCATCACCTCCCCGTTCATCCCGACCTTCACCATCTTGCCGCCCTGTTTCTGGATACCGAGGCCGTTGACCTCGGCATGCGAGGGGTCGAACAGGTCGCTGTGCACGGGCTGGGCTCCTTGCTGAGATGCATACGTTGGCTGTTGAGCGGGTCCGCCGGGTTGTCCGTAGGCGGGTGGTGGGTAGGCCGGCGCACCCGGTGGGGGAGCGGCTGGGTAGCCGCCCGGCTGACCGGGCAGCGGGGGTGGCCCAGGCGGCGGCGCGAATCGGCCGGGCGGCACCGGGGCGTTGGACCCGGGATGGTGACCAGGGCCGGGCGCACCCTGATAGCCGCCGGCAGGGCCCGCACCGGGGACCGAATTGTCCTGCGCCGCAGCGGGTGCGGGGTCATCGTCGAGGTTCACCCCGTAGGCCGAGGCGATACCCGCGAGCCCGTCGTCGTAACCCTGACCGATCGCGCGGACCTTCCACGCGCCGTTGCGGCGATAGATCTCCACGCACACCACACCGCTCTCGGTGGTGAGTCCGGGGATCGGGAAAGTCAGTGCGGTGGAACCGGATTCGATGGTGGTGGTCAAGGTGCCGACGGCGGCGAAAGTGGCGGGTCCACGACCGTCGAGGCTCGCGGTGACCACCACCTTGTCCACATCGGCGGGCAACGCCGAGGTCTGCACACCCACCACGTCGGGTCCGCCGTTGCCGTGCCGGTACACCACGCCCGGCCCGGTCGGCTGATTGAAGAAGACGAAGTCGGCGTCGGAGCGCACCTTGCCCGCCGCGTTCACCAGCAGGGCCGACACATCGACCGACGCCGAACTCGCGACCGTGACGGTCAGTTGATCACCGGGCGCGGGCCGGTTCTCGCCGGGAGCCAGCGCGGTCACGACGCAGCACCCGAACGTCGCGCGATTCGCAAGTGTTCCACGCGTTCGATAGTGCCGTGTATGCCGTCACCGCGCCAGCGACGGCCGTCAGCCCGGCTGTTTTCCCGGATGCGCGGGCCCCTGCGCCCGGATCGCGGTGGTGGTGGCGGTCATCGCAGCTGCGCCAGTTCGCGGTCGAGCACTTCCAGTCCCTCGACGGCTACCGGCCCCGGCCCGGTGTAACCGAAGGGCGCCACGATGATCCGGTTCTCGCGGATCGCGCGCAGCCCGGCCAGTTCCCGACGTTGGCGCAGGGCGGTGCGCACCGAGTCGGGTGTCTGGTCGCCCTGGGTGAGCAGGACGATCACCTCGGGGTCGGCGGCGATGAGTGTTTCGGTGTTGGCTTCGAAGTTGCGCTTGTCGATCTGGCCGTAGACGTTGCCGAGGCCGAGGATCTTCAGCTGTTCGTGGACGGTGCTCTTGGCGCCATAGGCCTTGAGCTGGGCGCCGTCGCGCGACAGGATCAGCGCGGCGGCGGGACGGGGAGTCGTCGTGCCACTGTGCCGTTCGGTCACGGCCTGTACTCGCTGCTTCAGCGTGGTGACTTCGGCGTCGGCCGCGTTCTCGGTACCGAAGAGCTTTCCGTAGAGGGTGATGTCGGCGAAGACGTCCTCGAAGGTGCCCGCCGCGTCGCGGCAGTAGCCGCGGGTCACGATCAGCGGGATGTTCACCTGGGCGAGGTCGTCGGGGGTCACCGAGAGCCCTTCCACGCTCACGACCAGGTCGGGGGACCGGCTGATGATCTCCTCGCGGGCGAGTTCGGCGGTGGGGGCGGTGATTTCGATGCCCCGCAATGCGTCGCCGTACTGGCCGGGGAAGGCGGCGGCTTCGAAGGTGCGGGTGACGATGCGGTCCGCGGCGCCCGCGGCCGCGATCAGCGGTGCGGCGATGGATCCGACCGTGACGACGCGCTGTGGGGGCGAGGTGAAGGTGACGTCGCGACCGCAGCTCGAGATCGTCAGCGGGAAACCGCTTGCCGAGGGTGTGGTGGCGGGAGCTGTTGTGCCGCAACCGGTAACGATCGCAGTGGTGAGGAGGGCGAGTACGAGAGCGGCGGAGCGGCGGGCGGAGATGACACGGGTGAACACGGTGTTGGTCCTCATCGATCGGTGGTGGGGATTGGCCGGTCGTCGTGACCGGGACAGCGGGTGGGGTGTGGGATTCAGGACTCGCCGGTCGCACGGAAGCGGCGGATCAGGACGAGGAGCAGTGGGGCGCCGACCGCGGCGGTGACGATGCCGATGGGCAGTTCGCGTGGTGCGAAGACGGTGCGTGCGGCGACATCGGCGATCACCAGGAACAGCGCGCCGATCAGCGCGCTGACCACGAGTAGGTGCCGATGTGTGCCACCGGTACACAGCCGGGCCACGTGCGGCACGATCAGCCCGACGAATCCGATCGCCCCCGCGACGGCGACCACCGCGCCGACCGCGAGCGCGACGATCAGCAACGCCCACAGCCGAATTCGATTCGGTGCGATGCCGAGCGTGCGCGCGGTGTCGTCACCGGCAGCCAGTGCGTCCAGCCGGGGTGCCATCAGCAGTACCGCGAGCAGTGACACCGCGACGACGGCCACGGTGGTCGCCACCGAGGACCAGGCGGCGGGCGCGAGCGAGCCGAGCAGCCAGAACAGCACGGTGCGCGCGCCTTCGGGCCGGTCGGAGGCGAAGATCAGGAAGCTGGTCGCGGCCGAGAAGATGTAGCCGATGGTGACCCCGCCCAGCAGCAGCCGCAGCGAGGTGAGCCGGCCGTTGATCCGCGAGATCACGAACAGCAGCGCGGTGGCGATCAGCGCGCCGATGAACGCGCTCGCCGCGAGTGCGGTGGCTGTGGTCGCCGCGGCGACCCCGAACAGCAGATACACCGCGGCGCCGGTCGACGCGCCCGAGGTGACGCCGAGGATGTGGGGGTCGGCGAGCACATTGCGCACGATGGTCTGCAAGACGGCGCCGGTGATCGCCAGAGCGGCGCCCACGAGCGCGCCGAGCAGCACACGCGGCACCCGCACCAGCCAGACGATGGAGTCCTGGGCGGCGCTCCAGTCGACGGTCGCCGGGTAACCGAAGGCGTGGTGGCCGATGATGCGCGCCACCGTGCCCGGCGGCACGGCGACCGGTCCGAGCCCGGCCGCGACCACCAGCGTGAGGGCGAGCGCGACGGTCAGCCCGGTCGTCAGCAGCACTGCGCGGCCGCGGTGGCGGGCGTGGTCGAGATCGTCGATGGCCGGCTCGGCCACCAGGGTCACGGTCATGTCGTGGCCGCCTCTCTGGTCTCGGACGGAGGTGTTGTGGCGAGCGGTTCGGTGGCCGGGCCGAAGAGGAGCTGGACAGCGCCGAAGGCCGACGTTCGGCGGACGGGGATCTTGTAGACGGGCTCGAGGATCCGCGGGGTCAGGACTTCGGCGACGGTGCCCGCGGCGGCGACGCGGCCCTGGTCGAGCAGGACGAGGCGGTCGCAATAGCGGGCGGCCAGGTTCAGCTCGTGCAGCACCACGACCGTGGTGGTCGCGGTGAGATCGCGGACCAGGGTGAGCAATTCGTGCTGGTAGCGGATGTCGAGGTGGTTGGTCGGTTCGTCGAGGAGCAGGTGGTCGGCCTGCTGGGCGAGTGCTCTGGCGATCAGGACGCGCTGGCGTTCGCCGCCGGAGAGCGTCGCGAAACGGCGATCGGCCAGTGCCCGCGCCCCCACGTGTTCGAGCGCGGCCGCGGCGGCGATCCGGTCGGCGCGCGAATACCCCTGGAACGCACCGACCCACGGCGACCTGCCGAGCAGGACGGTCTCGGCCACGGTGACCGGCGTGTCCGGCGGCGCTTCCTGTGCGACGACGGCGAGGCGACTCGCGAGCTCGCGCCCGCGCAGCCGTTCCACCGGCTCCGCGTCGATGACGACGGATCCGCCCGCCGGGCGCAGTGCCCGATACATCAGCCGCAGCAGCGTGGACTTGCCCGAACCGTTGGGGCCGATCAGCCCGAGCGTGCTGCCGGGGTCGACACGAAAGCTGATGTTGTCGAGGGTGATTCGGCCGTCGTAGGTGAAGTGGATCTGATCGACGGTGATCATCGCGGCGAGCTCTCTGTTCGGGGAATCGTCATCAGGTGTGGGTGATCGACGGTGGGGACGCGCTGTACGCCGGGTCGCCACGAGTGATGCACCGCGACCGAGCAGGCGAAGGCGGCGCAGATCTCGTGCGCGGCGAGGACTTGCTCGCGCAGGCGTGGATCGTTGTCGGCGAGCAGGATGCCGGTGGTCGTGCCGCTGTGGGCGACGACGACTCCGGCCGCACCGATGGCGCGCGCTGCCCGGATGGTCGCGTCCAGATGCGGACGGTCACGCGATGCGGCGCTCAACACGGCGCTGCGGGTGGCCACCGCGCCGATCGCGGCGATGTCACCGTGGGTGATCGCCGGGCCGAGGGCGCCGAGCAGCTTGTCGAATTCGTGTTTGTCGGCGGCGCTGAAACCGGGTTCGCCCCGGTTGAACTCGACGGTGTCGACCGAGCCGCCTTCGTCACCGGTGACGATCGTCAGTGCCGGGAGGGTGCCGAGGCGGGCGAGCAACCGCACCTCGCGGTGGAAATAGGCGACGGTGCCGGAATACATGACGCCGTCGGACGGTTCGATGGCGCGCAGGTCGGCTTCGAGTTCGGCGACGGGCACCGAGCGGCCCTCGGCGTCGGCGACCGCGCGGGCGGTGGCGACGAGATCGGCGGTGGAGCTGGCCAGCCCCTTGCCTTCGGGAAGTTCGCTGTGCAGGGTGAGCCGCCCGCCACGCAGCACGCTCGATCTGCCGATCATCCCGCTCGCGAGACGCGCTGCCTTCGACTTGCCTTCCGGCGCCACCTGTATGCGGTCGCCGCCCGGCTCGAAGACGGCCACCGTGCCACGCCGAATGGGGAGCGTGACCAGGAAATGCCGATTCTGTGCGGTGACGCCCTGCAGCAGTTCGCCGCAGCTTCCATAGGCGCGACCGACACCGATTCCCGGCGTGGGCAGGTCAATTGTCATCGGATTCATCGCTTTTCGCTGGGGGTGTGGTCGTCGGCGACCGGCGCGAGTTCGGGCGGGACCGCCGCGGGTTCGGGCAGCAGGTTCCGGCGGTGCAGTCCCAGCAGCGCGAGGGCGGACAACAGACCGGCGGCGGCGCACAGCAGTGCGGGCGGCCAGCTCAGGGGTCCGCCGGTGTGGTCGAGGACCGCGCCGGTGATCGAGGTGGCGACGACCGTGAAGAGGCCGGACGCCAGATAGAACGCGCCGAAATAGGTTCCGGTCAGCCGAGTTCCGGCGAAGCGGCCGATCGCCTCGTTGACGAAGGGTTGCACCGCGGTCACGCCGATCGCGAGCAGTACCGCGGCCGCGACCACCGGAGCAACCCGGATCGCTGTGCCCGCCGCGCTGTTTCCCTCGAACACGGCGATGCCGGCGATCGCCGGCGGCAGGAGGAACGCGGCCCCCATGACGGCCATCCCGAGCGCCATCGCGGGCCCGCGCTGTGGTCTGCGCGCCAGCACCGTGGTGACCCGAACCTGCAGCGCCACCACGGCGATCGTCTCGACCACGAACAACGCCGCCACCGCCGCCGGTCCGTGACCGGGCCCGGCACTGTCCTGCGCTTGGAGGGTGAACAGGAAGTAGATCTGGCTCTGCAAAGCGAACATCGGCATCAGCGCGAGGGTGAAGGCCCAGAACCGTCGATCGGTGAACACCGTCGCGAAGTCGGCCCCGACCCCACCCTCGTGCGCGGGCACCGCCCGCGCGGGCAGCAGGAGCCACTGCACCACGGCCAGCACCGCGAAGATCGCCGCCGCGACCAGCGCGGATATCCGGAATCCCGCCGCTATCAACATCGTGCCGAGTACCGGTCCGATCGCCGAACCCGTATTGCCGAATACGTTGAACAGCGCGAAGGCCTGCGCCGAATGCGCACCGCTGTCGCGGGCGATGAACGCGCGGACCGCCGGATTGAACAGCGCCCCCGCGAAACCGGTGAGCACCGAGGCAGTCAGCACCACCGGCAGCGAACCGCCGACGGCGAACAGCGCGAAGCCGAGTGCCCGGATCGCCAGGCCGACCATGATCACGCCGCGTGCGCCGAGCCGGTCGGCCGCCGAACCGCCGACGAGGAACAGCCCCTGCTGGCTGAGATTGCGCACCCCGAGCACGATTCCGACAACGGCCGCCGACAGCGCGAGGTCGTCGAGCAGGTAGTCGGCCAGAAACGGTACGAGGAGATAGAAACCGATATGGCCCACAAGATGATTCACGAGCAGCAGCCGTACGGCCCCCGGTAACGCGCGGAAGGTGTCGATGCCGTTCATCCGGTGGTTCCGTGCGGGAAAGCCGTATAGGTCCGGTCGGAGCCGGCCGAGTAGGAGTGGGGACTGTTCGCCTCGGCGGCAGGGTCGCGGACGATCGAACATCGGCCCCAGCCGAGCACCTCCGCGCTGTCCGGAGTGGCGATCGTGGTGGGTTCGGTGGCGGGCGCGCGGAACAGACCGTGGGTTCGGCACCAGTCGTCGTTGTAGATGGTGCCCAGGTAGCGGTGTGGCCCGTCGGGGAACACGGTCAGCACGCGGGCGCCGGGTTCGCGCTCGGCGACCCAGCCCGCGACCAGGGCGGCGGCGCCGGTGCTCCAGCCGCCCGCGATGCCGGTGGCCGCCGCGACCCGACGACACGACGCGACCGCCTCGGCGGCGTCGACCCAGTGCACCTCGTCGAAGTCGGCGTAGGCGACATTGCGGGGCAGGATGCTGCTGCCGAGACCGCGCATGAGCCGGCGGCGGTCGGGCTGGCCGAAGATCCGGGAGCCGACGGCGTCGACCCCGATCACCCGCAGTCGGGGCCACCGTGTGCGCAGCACCCGGGCCAGTCCGGCACAGTGCCCGCCGGAACCGATCGAGGCGACCAGCACATCGACGGCGTCGACCTGGGCGAGGATCTCCTCGCCCATCGCCTGATAGCCGCCCGCGTTATCGGGGTTGTCGTACTGGTCGGGCCAGTACGCGCCCGGTGTGGCGGCGAGCAACGCGGCCAGCCGATCCAGTCGCGCCTGCTGCCAGCCGCCGGTCGGGTGTGGTGCGGTGACCACGTCGAGCGGGATCTGAAACGCCGAGAACAACGCGCGGAGATCGGGTTCCAGCTCGTCGTCGACCACCAGCACCACCGGATGACCGAGTGCCTTGCAGGCCAGCGCCAGCCCCAGTCCCAGAGTGCCGCTGGTGGATTCGATGATCGTCGCGCCCGGCGCGAGCTCGCCTCTC
Organism: Nocardia sp. NPDC127606; assembly: GCF_042671725.1. Taxonomy (NCBI): domain Bacteria; kingdom Bacillati; phylum Actinomycetota; class Actinomycetes; order Mycobacteriales; family Nocardiaceae; genus Nocardia; species Nocardia sp. NPDC127606. The sequence continues at coordinate 27,871 of NZ_JBHXWQ010000010.1, forward strand.
GCCGCAGCGGCGCGCAACATCGACACCGCCGCACGGGCTTTCATGCCGGCCACGCTCGCCGCTTCGAGTTTCGCTGTGTACCAGCTGTTTCCGGCCGGAACGGGCACGGCCGGCGTGCCGCCGATCAACTGCAGGAGCGCGGGTTGGGGGGATGTCATGACAGCTCTCGGTAGGTGACGATGGCGCTCGGCCCGCCGTCGAGGGAGAAGAACGGGTAGGGCTCGGCCGAGACCGCGTGCACGCCCGCGCCGAGGAACCAGGGCAGCACCGCGCTGCCGGTCTGGGCGAACAGCACCAGCGGCAGGCCGCGCCGGTTCGCCACGGCACGGAATTCGTCGAATGTCTCGTTACCCAGCGACATTCCGGTGACCAGCAGCGCGTCGTAGTCCGACGGAGCGTCGGCGACCGATTCGAAGACCGGCTCACCCCATTCGGTGACGCCACCGGCGAGGTCGCACGGCAGATACGCGATGGCGCGCGCCCGCAACTCGGCGAGCAGCGAACCGACCACGCCCACCACCAGCACCCGCGACACCCCGGCGGGCAGCAGGTCGACGACGGCGCTCGCCCGGCGGCGCGACTTCGTCAGCGAGGTCGGCCCGTCGATCACCACCGGTTCGCCCTGCGCACCACCCGCGTGCGGATGCGGACGGACGTGCATCAGATAGGCGTCGAGCGCGGCGATCCGGACCGCGGGTACCGGATGTTCGAGCAATTCGCCGATCGTCGCCGCGACACAGCTGTCGACCAGATCGTCGGTGGCAGTGCCGGGTTCGAGCCCGCACGAGCCCACCGCCGCGCCGACCCGCAGGCTCAGCACCTCGTTGCGGTATCCGCGAGAGCGGCCCGCGTGCCGGGTGCCGTAGGCGGTGCGAAACGCCGTGGACGCGTGCAGGGTTGCCGGTTCGGGTCCGAGCCTGCCCCGGCGCGCCCACGTGATGAGCTCGGCGACGGAGTCGGGGCGCACGGCGGATTCGATCATCGCGCACCGTCGAGTTCGAAACGGAGATCGGCGATCAATCGCTGTGCGAGATCGCCGGTGGTGCGGTGGGTTTCGTCCACCACCATGACGTGACCGAGATAGGTGTTGTTGTCGGTCGCCGGGCGCACCTCGGTGCCGGGGTCCGCCAGTTTCCGCTCCACGATTCTGGGGTCCGCCGCCCAGTCCCGCGCACCGTCGACCCTGGTCAGCAGGCCGGTATCGGTCGGCACGGCGAACGCGACGGCCGCGCTGGCGATACCGGTCTGCCCAGGTGTCAGATCGGGCTTCCCGCCCGCGACAGCTTCGGCGTGCACCGCGGTGAGGTCGATTCCGGTGACCCGTCGCACCAGTTCGGTGATGCGGTTCCCGGCGGGGCGGGGGTTCACCTCGATCAGGCGCGGGCCCTGCGCGCCCAGTTTGACCTCGGTGTGCGCGACGGTCGCGTCGAGGCCGAGCGCGGTGATCGCCGCGACTGCCAGCTCGGCCACAGCGGTGGCGTCGCCGGGCTCGAGGGCGGCGGGGAACATGTGGCCGGACTCGATGAACGCGGGCGCGCCGGTGATCTGTTTGTCGGTCACTCCGATCACCGTCGTCTGCCCGGCGACGGTGACTGTCTCCACGCTGAATTCAGGACCGTCCACACACTCTTCGAGCAGGATGCGTGGTGAGCGGTGCTGCCCTCGGGCGTTGATGGGGAATCCGGCGATGGCGTCCACCGCGACGCGCAACTCGGCCTCGTCGCGGACCCGGCGGACGAACATCCCGCCGCACAGGTCGACCGGCTTCACCACCAGCGGAAAGCCGAGTTCGGTGGCGGCGCTGACGATCTCATCCCACTGCTGCGCGACCGCGAAGGCAGGGCCCGCGACACCGGCGGCCCGGCAGATCAGCCTGGTCCGGTACTTGTCGCAGGCGTCGGCCACCGCGCTCCGGCCGGGCCCGGGCAAGCCGAGATCGGCGGCGATCGCGGCGACGGTCGGCAGGTAGTAGTCGCACGAGGTGAGTACACCGTCGAAACCGAAGGCCGCCTGCAGTTTTCGCACGTGCGGCAGCAGTGTCGACTCGTCGTTGGTCTCGGCGGTGAACACGTTGGCCGCGCCGAGCAGGGGATGCGGCACGGGTGTTCCCGCCCGCAGGTAGTGCCCGAGATCTCTGGTCAGAAAGCTGAATTCGTGGCCACTGTCCTTGATTCCCGCCGGGAGCAGGGTGCTCATCGAACCGACCCAGCTCTCCACCATCAGCAGGTGTCCCACATGTCCTCCAACCTCGAGCAAGATGCTAATGATAACCATTATCAATAGAAATGCGATAGTCGAGCGGGACGAGCAGGTTCGTTACTGCTGCGAAGGGACGCGGGCTCGCATTACGCTGCGAACATGAGCTCTGCCGTGCACGGATTCACCGACGATGCCCTCGGAACGCTGGACGCGGTCGGTGTCGCCGCGGCGTTGCGCGCGGGGGAGGTGAGCCGGTCGGAGGTACTCGAGGCCGCGATCGCCAGGACCCGGCGGGTCGATCCGAGTCTGGACGCGGTGCAGATGACGTGTTTCGATCGCGCGGCGTCGACCCCGGAGACCGCGGGTGTGTTCGCCGGCGTGCCCGCGTTCGTGAAGGACAACACCGACATCGCGGGGCTGCCCAGCTGCCACGGCTCGGCCGCGTTCACGCCGCATCCGGCCACGGTGACCAGCGGTCCCGGCGCGCAGTTCCTGCACTCGGGCGTGATCGTGCTCGGTAAGTCGACGCTGCCGGAATTCGGGCTCACCGCCAGCACCGAATTCACCGATCGCGCGCCCACCCGCAATCCGTGGAATCCGGAATACTCGGCCGGCGCGTCCTCGGGTGGTTCGGCGGCGCTCGTGGCGGCCGGGGTGGTACCGATCGCGCATGCCAACGACGGCGGCGGCTCGATCCGCATCCCCGCCGCGGCCAACGGTCTCGTGGGCCTGAAAACCACCCGCAACCGTCTGCTCGACCAGCCGGGCGCCCGCAAACTGCCGGTGCACCTGGTCGCCGAAGGCGTGCTCACCCGCTCGGTCCGCGATACCGCGCACTACCTGGCCGCCGTGGAACGATTCGGCGCGAATCCGGCTCTGACGCCGGTGGGGTTGGTCGAGGGGCCGAGTGCGCGACGGCTGCGGATCGGCCTGATCACCGCCGATGTCCTCGGTCGGCCGGTGCACGCCGACAACGGCGTCGTCCTGGCATCCGCGGCGACAGTGCTCGAGGGCCTCGGCCACGAGATCGTCGAGATGCGTCTGGATGTGGATCCGCGCTTCGTCGAGGACTTCAAGCAGTACTGGGCGGTGATGGCCGCGGCGATGGCACTGTCGTTCCGGTTGGGGCACCGCGGGTACTTCGATTCGCGCAAGCTCGACCCGTTCACCACCGGTCTGATCGGGCTGGCCAAGCGCAATCCGCTCGCGGTGGCCGCGTCGACGTGGCGGTTGCGCGGGGGAGTCGCGGCCTACGACAGGCATTTCGCCGAGGTCGACGTGCTGCTCACCCCGGTGCTCTCGCATCCCGCGCCGCGCATCGGCGAGCTCGCGCCCGGCCAGCCGTTCGACGCGCTGTTCGCCAAGCTCGCCGACTACGTGGGCTTCACCCCGCTCAACAATGTCGGTGGGGGACCTGGCATTTCGCTGCCGCACGGCCTGCAGCCGAGCGGTCTGCCCGGATCGATCCAGCTGGCCGCGCGCCGTGGTGACGAGCGGACACTGCTCGACCTGGCCTACCAGCTGGAAGCGGCGAGCCCGTTCCCGCGGATCGTCGATCGGGCTGCCGCCGCGGGCGCTGCCTGATCAGGGTGGTGTGCACCGCGCTGATCAGGCGCTCGTCGCCGCGTTGATCAGTTGTTGCGCACCGCGACATTGATCGGGCGCAGTCGTCCCGGGCTGTCGGTGCCCGCGTCGAATGCCCAGTGCTCGCCGTCCCAGCCGGGGTAGTCGGCGCGCCAGCGATCGACGAGGCGGGCGTCCTCGAGCGAGGCGACCACGCCGGCCGAACCGGTGTACTGCAGCCGCTCGTACTTGTGCCGAGTGACGGTGTCGATAGTGGGAACGGTGACCAGGACTGACATTGACCCTCCGGGATCGAGGCGAACGGTGACGTGACGAGTGCGCTACCCGGACCGTCGGCCCGGGTGCTGCGGTGGCGCGTCACCGCTCGATCCGAGAGTATGCCGCTCGCCGTGACACCGCGCAGGTTTTGAAAATCCAGTTCTTCGGATTGTTGGGTACCCGTTATGCAAATCGTCGATTCGCAAGATTTGGTTACGGCGGTGGTGACGGTTCACCAGCTCGGGCGTACTCGTCCCGGGGTGACGACGCGACCCAGTGCCCTGCTGACCTGGGTGAGAGTGGTGGCGCCGAGGGTGTCCGACCAGTTCTGGGTGAATTCGGCCAAGGCGGCGTCGGCGGCCCGTGTGCACGCCCAGCCGCGCTCGGTGAGGGTGATCAGGCGGGCGCGCGCATCGCGCGGGTGTGGATTGCGATCGGCGTAGCCCTTGGTGACCAGCTCGTCGACCAGCTGGCTGGCTGCCTGTTTGGTGACGCCGAGGTGGTCGGCGATCTCCCCGACCGTCGCGCCGTCGGGCGCCATGCGCACGAACGCGAAGCCGTGCGTCGGCCGGATGTCGGTGAACCCCGCCGCGGCGACCCTGGCGTTCACCGCCTGGGTTACCTCGGCCGCTGCCGCGAGCAGGAGGAGGGGCAGGTCTGCGTTCGCGGGCACGGCAGTCATTCTGGCACTTGACACAGTGGTCAATCTACTTGACTATATAGACAAGTTGCTTGACCTTATGGAGGTTTGGAATGCCAGTGATCCGTTTCGCGGACGCGCCGGTGCACGAGGTGCACAACGCCCGCTTCACGTCCCTCGTCCGACCGGGTACCGGCAGTGCCGAACTCTGTGTCTGGCAGACCGAGGTTCAGGCCGATTCGGTCGGGGTGCCCCATCGCATCCTGGGTGAGGAGGCCTTTGTTCTGCTGTCGGGCGAGGTGACCATGACGATCGACGGCGAATCCGCGCCGATGAAACCCGGTGACGCGGCGGTCGCGCCCGCCGGTTCGATGATCGCCCTCGCGAACTCGACCGACGAGATCGCCACGCTGTTGGTGACCGTGCGGGTCGGCTTCGCGGCAGAGCTCCCCGACGGCTCTACTTTCACCCCGCCCTGGGCATCCTGAGCCGTCCTCGCGACTGTTTCAAGGCCAGAACTTGAAAGTTCGGCCACCCGAACAATATAATTCTGGAATGTGGGTTGGGTTCTACCGTTCGCCGGCTAGACGCCGGGTGCTTGCGGCATGCGTTCTGAGTGCCATGGCGTTCGCGCTCACTGCCTGCGGGGGGATCACCTCCGATGACGATGGCAAGAAGGTGGTTCTCACCACCTTCACGGTCCTGGCCGATATGGCGCGGAATGTGGCGGGCGAGCACCTGCGGGTCGAATCGATTACGAAGGTGGGGGCCGAGATCCATGGATACGAGCCGACGCCGGGCGATATCAAGAAGGCCGCGAAGGCCGATCTGATCCTGGACAACGGGCTCAACCTCGAAGCCTGGTTCAACCAGTTCGTCGCCGACCTCGATGTGCCGCACGCCGTGGTCAGCGAAGGGGTGGCGCCGATGGACATCAGCGAGGACGCCTACCGGGGCAAGCCCAATCCGCACGCCTGGATGTCGCCGGTGAACGCGCAGATCTACGTCGACAACATGGTCCGCGCGTTCACCGATCTCGACCCCGAACACGCCGACGCCTACCGTGCCAACGGGGACGCCTACAAAACGCGGCTCGGCGCCGTGCGCGACGATCTCGTCGCCGCGGTGAACACCCTGCCCGCCGACCAGCGTGCCCTGGTCACCTGCGAGGGCGCGTTCTCCTACCTGGCTCGGGACGCGGGGCTGACCGAGAAGTACATCTGGCCGGTCAACGCCGAACAGCAGGCCACCCCGCAGCAGATCGGCTCTACCATCGACTTCGTTCGCCAGCGCGGCGTGCCCGCCGTGTTCTGCGAATCGACGGTGTCGGACGCGCCGATGCAACGGGTGGTCGAGGCGTCCGGTTCCCGGTTCGGCGGCGTGCTCTATGTCGACTCGCTCTCCGAAGCCGACGGGCCGGTCCCGACCTACCTGGACCTGATCCGCCACGACGCGAAGACCATCGCGACCGCACTCGCCGGAGCCCCGAAATGACCGCGCCTGTCGTCGAGATCCAGGACGTGACAGTCCATTACGGTGATGTGCTCGCTCTCGACACTGTCGAACTGACACTGAAATCGGGCCGGGTGTGCGGGCTGATCGGCATGAACGGCTCGGGCAAATCGACGCTGTTCAAGACCGTGATGGGACTGGTCACGCCCGATCGAGGCCGGGTGCTGATCAACGGCCGCCCCCCGGCCGCCGCGCGCAAGGCGGGCAGCCTCGGTTACGTGCCGCAGTCCGAGGACGTGGACTGGAGCTTCCCGCTGTCGGTGCGCGATGTGGTGATGACCGGGCGCTACGGGAAAATGGGTTTCACCCGCCGGGCGAGCAAGGCCGACCGGGCCGCCGTCGACGCGGCGCTGGCCCGCGTCGAGCTCACCGACCTGGCCGACCGGCAGATCGGGCAGCTGTCGGGTGGGCAGAAGAAGCGCACGTTCGTGGCTCGCGGCATCGCCCAGGAGGCCACGATCCTGCTGCTCGACGAGCCGTTCGCCGGTGTCGACAAACGCTCCGAGGCGACCATCACCGCGCTGTTGCGTGAGCTCGCCGCCGACGGGGCCACCATCCTGGTATCCACCCACGATCTGCACGCGTTGCCCCAATTGGCCGACGAGGCAGTGCTGTTGAACCGCCGGGTGCTCGAGCACGGCGACCCCGATGTGGTGTTGCGGCCGGAGAACCTGGCCAAGGCCTTCGGCCTGGATGTGGACGGAGACCGATGAGCCTCGAGGAATTCTTCATCGACCCGCTGCGCTACGAATTCATGGTGCGCGCGCTGGCCACCACCGTCACGGCCGCCGTGGTCTGTGCGGTGCTGTCGTGCTGGCTGGTGCTGATCGGCTGGTCGCTGATGGGTGACGCGGTGTCGCACGCGGTGCTGCCCGGTGTGGTGCTGGCCTACATCGTCGGCTGGCCGTTCGCCGTCGGCGCGGTGATCTTCGGGTTCCTCGCGGTCGCGTTGATCGGCGTGGTCCGCGATACGAGCCGGGTGAAGGAAGACGCTGCCATCGGCATCGTGTTCACCACCCTGTTCGCGTTCGGTTTGGTACTGGTGTCGGTGACGCCGAGCCAGACCGACCTGAACCACATCGTCTTCGGCAACCTGCTCGGCGTGAGCCGCGGCGAGATGATCCAGATCATGATCCTGGCCGCCATCGTCCTGGTCGCCCTGGTCCTCAAACGCCGCGACTTCACCCTCTACGCCTTCGACGCCACGCACGCCCACGCCATCGGCCTCAACCCCCGCGTCCTCGGCACCGCGCTGCTGGCCCTGCTGGCCCTGACCTCGGTGGTCGCGCTGCAAGCGGTCGGCGTGGTCCTGGTGGTGGCCATGCTGATCATCCCCGGCGCCACCGCCTATCTCCTGACCGACCGCTTCTCCCGCATGCTCGTCATCGCCCCCACCATCTCGGTGCTGTGCGCGGTCACCGGCCTCTACATCAGCTACCACCTCGACACCGCCGCGGGCGGCATGGTCGTAGTGACCCAGGGCGTCGCGTTCACCTTCGTCTACCTCTTCGCCCCCCGCCACGGCGTGATAGGCCGCCGGATCACCGCCTCCCGCGCCCGGAAAACCGTCGCCACCCTCGGCGCGGTCGACTAGCGGTCCCGGCCCGCGGCGACGGATCCGATCGTGTCGGTGTGTGGTGTCAGGATGTGGGCATGAATGTCACCGGGGAGGACGTCCGTGCCTTCGTGCTGTCGCTGCCGCAGACGGCAGAGCAATTCGCTTGGGGCATGCCGATTTTCAAAGTCGCAGGCAAGCTGTTCCTCACCCTCCCCGAAGACGAGACCTCGATGGCGGTCCGCTGCCCGATTCTCGACCGCGACGAACTGGTCCTGGCCGAACCCGGCAAATTCTGGATCGCCTCGCACGAGTCCGGTAACCCCTGGGTCCGCGTCCGTCTGGCGTCACTCGACGATCGTGAGGAACTGGAAGCCATAGTCACCGACTCGTGGCGCCAGGCCGCCCCGCGGGCCTTGCTGGATGCGGACCAGTGAGCGCGAGACCGCCCATCGGGCCGCGAGATCGCTTTACAGCACCGGCGTGATCGTGGCCTCGATCGTTTGGATGGAGTCCACCGGGATGACGAACGTCTCGGTGATCTCCACGGTGGTCAGGCGGATATCGGCCACTCCGGTGTCGAGGAGGTAGTGGGTGGTGACCGTGTCGCCGGATTCGGACATGGTGAGGTCGCGAATGCCTTGGATCACGCGGTACTGGAGGCCGTTCTCCAAGTCGGCGCTCAGTTGCGGGCCCGAGTAGCCGGTTTGGAGGCCGACCTCGACGCGGGTGGCGTCGGGGGCGAAGGGGACCGCGCTCGCGTCGTGGGAAACCAGGGCGTCGAGGTAGGCGCGGGCGATGGCCTGGCGGGGGGAGTCGGCCGCATTCGGCTCTGCCGCGGCGGTTGCCGTGCCGAGTGCGAGGAGAACGGCGGCCAGAGTCGAAACGTGAGTGATTCTCATGTACAGATGCTGGCGGTCCGGACCGGCAAGTGCAACCGGGTGCTCGCGAGTAGTCGACGTTGCGGCCCGGTAGGGTCGGAGCTCCTATGGCACTCAGCGCAACACTGCACAACTTCGCCGTTCAGCTCGCCGATGTGGATCGGGGGGTGTACGAGGATCTCGAGTTGCGGGTCGCCCGGCACCCGTCGGAGACGGCCGAGTACATGATCACCCGGATCCTCGCCTACTGCTTGCAGTACGAGGAGGGGATTGTGTTCAGCGACGGCGGGATTTCGGCCACCGATGAGCCCGCGGTGCAGGTTCGGGACATGACCGGCCGGACGACCGCGTGGATCGAGGTCGGCGCACCCGACGCGGATCGTATTCATCGTGGGAGCAAACTGGCTGGTCGGGCTGTGGTCTATACCCACCGCGACCCGGCGAAGGTGCTCGCGCAGTACGCGGGCAAGAAGATTCACAACGCGGCGCAGATTCCGCTGGTCAGTTTCGATCGCGCGTTCATCGAGGAGGCCGCGGGGCTGGTCGACCGTCGCAATACCGCCACCCTCTCGGTCACCGAGGGCGTGCTCTATCTGGACCTCAACGGCACCAGCCTGCGCACCGATGTCACCGAGCAGCCCCTCGGCTGAGGCCGGCACGGAGTAGCTTGGCTGGAACCGGTGACGCTCGGCCCGAGCGCTTGGACCGCACCGGTCTCGTCGTCGAGTGGAGGTCGCGGTGCCCGGTGTGATGAGTCGGTTCGTGATTCCGGGATTCCTGCGGGTCACCCGGCGCAACCGGAATTACGTCGATGCCGAGCTGGCCGCGGCGCACGTGCGCGAGCGCGGGCTGCGGCCCCTCGCCTACGGTCCGCCGCGCAAACTCCGCGGTGTCGAGGTCTCGGTGGAGCACGACGGTGGCTGGCCGATCTACACCCTGACCCCGTCGGACGGGATCTCCCGCGGTGGCCTCGTGTACGCGCACGGTGGCGGCTGGGTGGGCGAGATCGCGTCCCAACATTGGCAACTCGCGGCCAGGATCGCCGCTCGGACGCATCTCGTCGTGACGGTCCCGATCTATCCGCTGATTCCGTTCGGTACCGCGGCCGAGGTGATTCCCCGCTTCGCCGAACTGGTCACCGCGGCCGACGAGCGCTACGGCCCGACCTTCCTCGCCGGCGACTCCGCGGGCGGTCAGATCGCGCTGTCCACCGCGCTGCACCTGCGCGACGCGGGCCATATCGTCCCCCGCACGCTGCTGATCTCGCCCGCCCTCGACCTCACTCTCGAGAATCCCGAGATCGACGCGGTTCTGCTGCGTGACCCGTGGCTGGGTCGCGACGGTGGCCTGGTGTTCGGCAGGATGTGGAGCGGCGAACTCTCGATGAAGGATCCCCTGGTCAGCCCGCTGTTCGGCGACCTCGCGGGGCTGGGCCCGATCACCGTGTTCACCGGCACCGACGACATCCTGAACCCCGATGCCCGCCTGCTGGCGGCGAAGGCGCGCGCGGCGGGCATCGACCTCGACTATCAGGAAGAACCCGGACTCGTGCACGTCTACCCGCTGACGCCCAGCCCCGAAGGCGCGGCCGCCCGCCGCCGGATCCTCACCACCCTGCGCGCCGAACTCGATGCGGCACAAAGCATCTCGTGAGACAGCTCACCGCTCGGACAGGTGCACCTTGAACAGGATCGTGAGCTGAGTGACCGCCTGGTCGAACGGGTGTGCGGACTTGAGCGCGCGGCTGTGCACGATCGTGCCCTCGATGGTGGTGAGCAGGAACCCGGCCAGCGACACCGCGGTCGCGCGCTCGATCCCGGTGGCGACGATCCCGTCGGCGAGCCGGGCGGTCCATTCGGCGAACGCCTGGCCCGCGATGGACTGGACGGCGGGGTCGAGTTCGTCGAGAGCGGCCGCCATCATGAACGAGCCCGCGGTGTAGTCGGACTTTTCCAGTGGGGCGCGCCAGAAGGCGAGCAGATCGGTGAGCCACTGCTGGGCCGACGGCGCGGTCTGGAGGGCGTCGGCCATCGCGCTCACGTGCGAGTACACCAGGCGGGCCACGATCCGTGCCGCTGTCTGCACCAATTCGCCCTTGCCGGAAGGGAAGTGCTGGTACAGCGAGTTGCGTGAGGTTCTGCTGCGCTCGAGCAGTTCGCTGAGGGAGGACGCGTGCACGCCGTGTTCCTGGACGGTGCTGATCGTGTGCTCGATGAGTCGGGCGCGTGGTCCGGCGGCCATCCGATCTTCTCCTACCCCTTGATTGAACCGATCGGTTCATGTTAGACCTATTCCTACGTGAACCGATCGGTTCATATGGAGAGGATGTCATGCCCACCCCCATTGCCACCGCGGTTCCGGTCACCCACGCGGGAATTCTCGGCCTCGGCGTGTACCGCCCGCGCCGTGTTGTGCCCAACGCCGAGATCGTCGACGCGATCGAGTCGTCGGACGAGTGGATCAAGACGCGTTCCGGGATCGCCGCCCGGCACTGGGCCGAGCCCGACGAGACGATCGTCTCGATGAGCGTCGCGGCCGCTCGGGACGCGCTCACGGCGTCCGGGGTGAGCGCCGACCAGATCGACGCGGTGGTGCTGGCGACGTCGTCGCAGATGGTGCTCGGTCCGTCGGCGGGCGCGGTGGTGGCGACCGAACTCGGCATGCACGACACCGCCGCCTTCGACATCTCCGCGGGCTGTGCGGGCTTCTGCTACGCGTTGGCCGATGCGGCCAATCTGGTGCGCTCGGGTCAGGCGCGGCAGGTGCTGGTGATCGGGGTGGAGCGGTTGTCGGATCTGCTCGACACCACCGATCGCGGGTGCGCGTTCATCTTCGCCGACGGTGCCGGTGCGGTCGTCGTCGGCCCGGCCGAGCAGGAGGGGATCGGCCCGGTCGCGTGGGGTTCGGATGGCGCGCGCACCTCGGCGATCAAACAGGACAAGGACTTCCTGGAGTATTTCGCCGAAGTCGCCGCGGCGGAGGCCAGCGGCGGCACGTCGCAACGCCCCTACATCCGGATGAACGGCACCGAGGTCTTCCGCTGGGCCGTCACGTTTCTGGAAAAGGCGTGTCGTGACGCGCTGGACCACGCGGGCCTCACGGCCGACGACCTCGACGCGTTCGTTCCGCATCAGGCCAATATCCGCATCACCGACGCGCTGGTCCGCACCCTCGGCCTGCCCGACACTGTCGCCGTCGCGCGCGACATCATCGAAACCGGCAACACCAGCGCCGCCTCCATTCCGATGGCCATGGAACAGCTCGTGCGCTCCGGCGCCGCCAACCCCGGTGACACCGCGCTGCTGCTCGGCTTCGGCGCCGGTCTGGCGTACGCGGGCCAGGTCGTTCACCTGCCGCCGATCGCCTAGTTCACCAGCGCGCGCAGCTGTCGCGGCGGTAGAAGCGTTGCGCGACAAAGGGATTCCCTGATCAGGTTGTCATGCGTTCGCCTTCTCGCGCAGCGACCGCTGGGTCACCGGTACCGCGTAGGCCGCGCCGTCGCGGATGCCGAATTCGAAGCGGCAGGGGAACAGTGAGGGTAGGCCGGTCGCGCGTAGGTCGAAGTTCGCGGCGAGGGTTTGCATGGCCCAGTTCTGGAGAGAATCCGGGAGCTGCAGGGTGGTGCCGTCGACGCAGCACACGTAGGCGTGGGTCTGTTCTCCGTCGACGGGCAGGGGGTTGCGCAGACCGACCGCGCCGATTTCCAGAATTCGTCCGGCGTTGTGGGAAGTAGCGACGCTCGGCAAATCCAACTCGATGTCGTCCATGCGGAAAACCGTAGCGCAGCAACTATTCAGGGAACACCGAAATCGCGTGGTCTTGACGAACTTCGCTGATGTCGCAAATGCGCGAAAGTGCGAGGTCTGTTCCCCGCGCCGCGGCGGAGCTCGGCGCACCGCGCGCCGGGCCCTGCCGCCGCGATGTCAGCCGATCGCGAAGCGCAGCAACGCCTGGCGATCGCCCTGCTTGATCTTGCCCTTGCGGTCGAGGACCTCCAGCTGCCACACCGGACCGTTGCGGAAGGTCCGCGCGATCGCGTTGGCGTTCTCCGCGCCGAGCAGTGACGGCCAGATATCGGCGACGGGCTGGGTATCGCCGCCGGTGGCGTCGTAGATCTTGAACGAGACGTTGTTCGCCTTCTCGAAGGAAGATCCCTTCTTGAACGCGACGGCGACGAAGACGATGGAGTCGATGGCGGGGGGCACAGTGGCGAAGGTGACGTGCACGGTCTCGTCGTCGCCGGCGGCCGCACCGGTCTGCTCGTCGCCGGTGTGCAGCACCGATCCGTTGCCGAGCGGGTCGAGCGAATCCAGGCCGGCGAATCGCACCGGCTCAGCGCCTTGGAACAGCACGGCGATCAGGTCGAGGTCGACACCGCGCTTGCGCCGGGCCATTCCGAGAATTCCACCGCTGGAACCCGCCGACGGATCCCAGCTCACCCCCACGCTCATTTTGGTGATACCGGCGAGATCGGCCGCGCCGTCTTCCTTCTTGAGAGTAATCACGATTTTCAGGCTACGGACTTCGCTCGCCACGTGCAGGGCGACAGAATTCGCCCGTCAGCCGGAGTGGGTCGCGAGGTAGACGAGGGCCGTGACCGCCAGGGCGATCGCGCCGAGGATGCCGCCCGCGATCGTGTCGGCGCGGTTGGTGGCCACACCGTTCTCGATCCGATCCCAGCCGATGAACGCGGCGGCCACCGCGCCGATGCCGGCTGGGGCGGCGACGAACTCGCTGACGACGGGAATGAACGAGACCGCGCAGGCGATGATGCCGAGCACCAACGACGCGAGGCCCACACCGTTGCGTGGGGGCGGCAAGGTCTCTGGACCGGGCATTCCATGAGCGTAGTCGCGCCGCGGGCGCCGGTCGCGCCGGCCGGGAGCTTCCCGGTCACAGCTTCGTCATGGTTGGTGGCGAAGGGCGCGGGTACTCCATTGAAATGGCAGCCCTGCAGGGATTCATTCAGGGTCCCGGATTTCCGGGCTGTGGAGTTCGAGGAGGGATAAGGTTTGTCGATTTCAGCTGACGAATCGAAAAGTCGAAACCCGAACAAAGGATATGTTGCCCTTCTGGGCTGGAGTTTGAACGCGGTCGAGGCGATCGATCGGTTCGATCGCCGCTATATTGTCGTCGCGCCCGAATGGGCGCAAAGTTATTGCACCGAGCACGACATTCCTTTTATCCCCTGGGATTTCGAGCGGCTCAACGATCGTTCGATGGAGATCGCGGAGACCCTCGAGGCAAAGGGGGTCGATGTCGCCATTCCGATCTTCGAGGAGACCGTGGAGTGGGCGGGTGCGATCAACTCCGTGCTGCTCGACAATCCTCGCCTGCTCGGGCAATCCATGCTCCTGCGCGACAAGTCGTTGATGAAGCGGCGTGCGCAGCTCGGCGGCATCCGGGTCGGTATCTTCGAAGAGGCGCACGAACGCGACGACGTGATCCGATTTCTGAAGCGCGTCAATCAGACGCTGCTGAAGCTCGACGGTGATCCCAATGATCCGATTCACCTGAAGGCGTTCGACAAGGCGGGCTGCCTCGGTCACCGGATCATCCGGACCCCCGACGAGGTCGACACGATCCCCGACGACGAGTTCCCGATGCTGATGGAATCGCACCTGGACGGCTGGGAGTTCGCGGTCGAGGCCTGGGTCCACAACGGCCGCATCTGCTTCCTGAACATCTCGGAGTACGTGACGCTCGGATACTCGGTGTTCGTGCCCGCGACGCCGGAGCTGGAGAAATATCGGCCCGAGATCACCCGTCAGGTCGAAAAGCTGATCAAGACCTTCGACATCGAGTTCGGCTTCATTCATCCCGAGTACTTCGTCACCAGCGACGGGGAAATGTATTTCGGCGAGGTCGCCTACCGGCCACCGGGTTTCAAGGTGTTCGAGCTGCTGGAACGGACATACGGTTTCAACGCCTACCACGCACTGGTGCTGGCATTCGACCCGAAAACCACCGACGAGGAGATCGACGCGTTCTTCCCGAAGGAAGTGGTGGATGCCACCGGCCATGCGGGGTGCTTCGGCGTGTATCCGCGCCGGCGTGTGGTCAGTCGGCTGTCGGTGCCGCCCGAAACCGAGGATCACGACTACTTCGAGACGCACGAGCTCACCGCGCCGCAGGCCGAAAAGGTCACCAAACGAACCGCATTCGGTAACCACTGGGGTCTGCTCTATTTCTTCGGTGAGGATCCGTACACTCTGCGGGACCTGTTGAAGCGACAAGAAGAACTCGACTTCTATATTTGATCCGTTGCCAGGGGCAACGGCGGGCGAAGGGATCGGCGATTGAGTCCGGACGGCCACGACGGGACGAGCCTGGACCGGCGCCTCGCCACGATGGACCACGCCACACAGTCCCTCGCGGACGCAGGCGATTTCGGCAAGCAGGTCAAGCTGCCCAGGGTCATGGACTCCCTGCGGCGGGTGCTCCTGCTGCCCGGCGGTTGCGCGGCGGTGCGCGAACGCGCCGAGAAGCTGGAGACCGCCGGCCTGTTCCTCGGCACGGATTGGGCGCAACCGCAGATCCTCATCCCGGCGCTGAGTACCGGCTCGTTGCGCAGCGCCAACGCCGACACCATGGTGTTGGAGGCGGTGAGTGATCTGCGGTTGCTCGCGGTCGCCCAGGGCGAATATCAGCATGCGCTGGTTTCGGCCGAACAGGCCGCTGATCATCTGTCGCAGGTACTCGCGGTGAATCTGTCGCTGCTGTTCTCCCCGCCCACCGAGGCCGAGCGGGAACAGCAGGGTCGGATGGCGCAGGTCTCGCGCGAGCTGCTGCACTACCTCGTCGCCGAGGTCGGGTACGAGAAGGTGCTCGAGAACCTGGTCGACGAGATCTGGCGCATCCTGCGGCAGCGGCCCATCCAGGTCGACGGGGTCAAGCGGATGATCACCCAGATCGCCGTCGCCCGTGCGAATCCCGACGTGGATCTCGGCGCCAGTGGTCTCGGCGCCGACCGGCTGATCAGCAGCCTCTACGGGACCACCGAGGGATGCCGGGAGGACCCCGGGGTCGAGGTCTATCGCACGCGGCTGGAGTCCATGGACGACAGTGCGTTGCAGTACGAGGCAACGGGATTCGCGCGGTCCATGCACGACACCGGGCTGGTCTCGCCGTATCACGCTGTGCTGCTGCGGTTTCTGCTCACCAAGGGTGCGTATCTGCTCGGCGAGGCGATGGGCTTGTCCAGCACCGGCCGCGACAGCCTGCTCTGCTATCACGAGCTGGTCCACAGTCTCATCGAGCAGGCCGTCCACGTCGAAACGGCGCAGTGCGTGTACGGGCTCACCTTGCTGCTCGAACGCGGCATCCTCTATCAACCGCCTGTCGCGCCCGCGCTGTGGCGCCAACTGGCACTGCGCCTTTCACCGCACTCGCGCGGGCGGCTGAGCCAGGTGTTCGGGCCGACGCCGGATCCGCGGGCGTGGCTGCTGTCCGGGATGCTGTCGGTTCTCGGTCTGCCGCTGGGAATCGGGCAGGGCGACAACCCCACCTGCCAATCGGCGCGGGCACTGTCGATGTGGGCCTACAACGACCCCGACTATCTGCTGCAGACGCTGGTGTGGGCCGCGCGCGACGACGAGATCGTCATGCACTTCGAAGGGCAGCCGATCTCCTCGCGCGAGACCGACGACACGGAATCGACTGCGCTGCAACTCGATCTGGACCCGGTATCGCTGCTGGTGGTACCGCACCTGGACCGGATCTACGCGGAGATGGGACGGCGCTGCATCGGCCGCGACGGCGATCCGCACCGCTGGATCAACCCGGAATTCCACGGCTGGTGGTCCGGGCGCGGCTTCCGGATCAATGTCGACGTGGCCACCGGCCTGCTGACCGACCTCGACGAGTTCCTGCGCCACTTCTACGCCGGGTACCACCCCTTCTACAACGGCAACCAGCCGGTGATCCACCCGCAGCCCGCCGGTATCGCCGTCACCGACAGCGCGGCACGCTTCGTCGGCTGGCACGCGATCACCGTGCTGCGAGTCAGCCTCGACCCGCAGGACGTGATGCGGGTGTACTTCTACAACCCGAACAACGACAGCGGCCAGGACTGGGGCGACGGGGTCGTCGTCGGAACAGCCGGGCACGGTGAGCGTTTCGGCGAAGCGTCGCTGCCCTTCGAGCAATTCGCCTCGCGGCTCTACATCTTCCATTTCGATCCACTCGAGCCGGGTGAGCTGGCCGCCGTCGAGCGCGCGGAACTGGACCGGGTGATCGGCTATCTCCACCGCAGTTGGGGCGCCGACCGTATGCCCGTGGAAACGGGTGCGGCCGAACAGGATTGATCACAGCAAACGTTCAGAGTCGAACGCTAGGGTGTGGGCGTCGGCGCGCTTCGTGCCGCGATGAGCAAGGGGATTCGATATGGGTGTCAGCTTGTCCAAGGGCGGCAATGTCTCACTGACCAAGGCGGCGCCGAACCTCACCGCCGTCGCGGTCGGCCTCGGCTGGGATCTGCGGACCACCACCGGCACGGACTTCGACCTCGACGCCAGCGCCATCGGCCTCGGCGCCGACAAGAAGGTGGTGTCGAGCGGGCACTTCGTCTTCTTCAACAACCTCAAGTCGCCCGAGGGCGCGATCGAGCACGCGGGCGACAACACCACCGGCGCCGGCGACGGTGACGACGAGACGATCAACGTCGACCTGGCCAACACCCCGGCCACGATCGACTCCATCGTGTTCCCGGTCTCGATCTACGATGCCGCCACCCGCAACCAGTCCTTCGGCCAGGTGCGCAACGCCTACATCCGCGTCCTGGACCGCAGCAACGGCGAGGAACTGGCGCGCTACGACCTGTCCGAGGACGCGTCCACCGAAACCGCCATGGTCTTCGGCGAGCTGTACCGCAACGGCGCCGAGTGGAAGTTCCGCGCCACCGGCCAGGGCTACGCCTCCGGCCTGGAAGGCATCGCCCGCGATTTCGGCGTCAATCTGTAGGGGTCCCGGTCAGCTGCGGAAATTCTCGAAGTCCGGGAAGACACGCAGCTGACCGGCCCAGCTTCTCAGCGTCCGGATTCCGCGGTGCGATCTCACCCGACCGGCCCAATTCACCCGTGGTGGGTGAGGCGGTGTGAATCGCTGACGGCGAGCATCGAGTCGACGCGTCGACCGAGCTGAGGAGCTGATTCGCGATGGCATTGGACTACGACGATCGCACCGATTTCGAGAATGCTGATCGCGGGTTCATCAAGACCCTGACGCCCATGCGGATCGCCAAGGCCGACGGCACGGTCGTTTTCGACACCAGTGGGTACGGGTTCCTCGACGGGCCGTGTCCGGAAACGGTCAACCCGAGTCTGTTCCGGCAGGCCCAGCTCTGTGTGAAGAACGGGCTGTTCGAGGTCGTGGACGGGATCTATCAGATCCGTGGTTTCGACATCTCGAATATGACGATCGTCGAGGGCGATACCGGCATCATCGTGATCGATCCGCTCATCTCGGCCGAGTGCGCGGCGGCCGGGCTGGCGTTGTATCGCGAGGAGCGCGGCGACCGGCCCGTGACCGGCGTCATCTATACCCATT
This sequence comes from Nocardia sp. NPDC127606, assembly GCF_042671725.1. Lineage (NCBI taxonomy): Bacteria > Bacillati > Actinomycetota > Actinomycetes > Mycobacteriales > Nocardiaceae > Nocardia > Nocardia sp. NPDC127606. The sequence goes on from NZ_JBHXWQ010000010.1 coordinate 46,046, forward strand.
CCCACGGCGACCATTTCGGTGGGGTCGACGGTGTGCTGCCCGACGGTCGTGGCGACGTGCCGATTCTCGCGCCCGCCGGTTTCATGGCGGAGGCCGTCTCGGAGAACGTCTACGCGGGCATCGCGATGACGCGGCGCGGCACCTACATGTACGGCATCGGGATGACGCCGGGACCCGAAGGTCAGTGCAGTACCGGGCTGGGTATTCAGGCCTCCCATGGCACGTTCGGCCTGATCCCGCCCACCGTCGACATCACCCGCACCGGCCAGCAGGAGACCGTCGACGGCGTCCCGATCGTCTTCCAGATGACGCCGGGTACCGAAGCGCCCGCGGAGATGAACTTCTATTTCCCGCGCCACCGCGCCCTCTGTCTCGCCGAGAACGCGACCCACAATCTGCACAACCTGCTGACCCTGCGCGGCGCTCAGGTGCGCGATCCGCGGATCTGGTCGCGCTACATCGACGAGGCGATCGAGATGTTCGCCGTCGACGCCGATGTCGCGTTCGCCTCGCACCACTGGCCCACCTGGGGCGCCGAGAACATCATGGGATTCCTGTCGCTGCAACGCGACCTGTACATGTACCTGCACGACCAGACGCTGCGGATGATGAACGAGGGACTCAACGGCCCGGAGATCGCCGAACAGTTCGAGTTGTCGCCGAACCTGGCCGACGCGTGGAGCGCCCGTGGCTATTACGGGTCGGTGAGCCACAACGTCAAGGCGGTCTACCAGCGCTATCTGGGGTGGTTCGACGGGAACCCGACCTCGCTCTGGGAGCACCCGCGGACGGCGAAAGCGGTCCGGTACGTCGAGACCATCGGCGGCATCGACGCGGTGATCGCGAAGGGACGTGCCTACGCCGACTCCGGCGATCTGCGCTTCGCCGCTGAGCTGCTCACCCACGCCGTGTTCGCCGAACCGGACAACAAGGCCGCGAAAGACGCACTCGCCCAGACCTATCGAAAACTCGGGTTCGGTGCGGAGAACGCCACCTGGCGCTGCTTCTACCTCACCGGCGACAACGAATTGCGGCACGGAATCCAACGGACCGAGCTCGACCTCGGCGGCGGGATGGCGGCGGCCCTGTCGGTGGAGCAGCTGTTCGACTCGATCGCCATCCGGGTGAACGGTCCACGCGCGGCGAAGGATTCGTTCCGGATCGAATGGCACTTCACCGACCAGGACTCCGTCGTGCGCCTCACCCTGTCCAACGGTGTCCTCATCCAGACGCCCGACCCACGGTCCAAGGCCGACATCGACCTCACCCTCACTCTCACCAAGCCACAACTGCTCGGCATCCTCGCGGGTAAGGGCTTGGACGGGATCGACCACACCGGCGACCCCGGCGTCCTCCAGCGACTGTTCGGCCTGCTGGACACCCCCGATCCGAACTTCGCGGTCGTGACACCGTAACTGTGCGGCGGCTCGTTCCATTCGTCCAAGACCGCCGACAGCGGCCGGGCCTAGCGTTGGTGCATGGCAACAACACGAACTTCCCCGGGTCGCGCGGTAGATGACCAACTCCTGGCCGTTCTCGATGAGTGGCAGGTGGCGATCGTCGCCAACGACGCGGACCGGATCGGTTCCTATATGGCCGACGAGTGGATCATGGTCTCCGAGAACGGCATGACCACCGCCGAACAGTTTCTGGCCTTCGTCCGGTCGGGCGATCTCACGCACTCGGCGATGGAGCGCGTCGGTGAGCCCAGAATCCGCTACCACGGCGACATCGCTCTGCTGACGACCCGGGTCACCAATACCGCCCACTACCAAGGCATTCGATTCGACGCCGACGAATGGACCACCGACGCCTTCATCCACGCCGACGGCCGATGGCGCTGCCTGCTGACCCAGATCACCACCACCAAGGAGTAGCGGTCGGCGGTCAGGCAGGTGGGGTAGCCATGAGGGCTCGGACGTGGCTGAGGACGTCGGGGTATTTGCGCAGGTGCGCGCCGCCGTTGAGGTCGATGGTCGAGCCGGTCATCCAGGTGGCCTTGTCCGACGCGAGGAAGGCGGCCATGTCGGCGATCTCCTCGGGACGGCCGCTGCGGCCGAGCGGAGTGTTCTCCAGGTAGTCCTCGGTCAGGCCGGGGACGAAGGCGATGCCGGCGACCAGGGGAGTGTCGACGAGGCCGGGGGAGATGGCGTTCACGCGGACCCGGCGATCGGCCAGCTCCAGCGCCGCGACCTCCACCAGCATCAGCACGCCCGCCTTCGCGGCGCAGTAGGCGGCCATGCCGGTGCCGGGTTGACGGCCGTTGAGTGAGACGATGCAGGTGATGCTGCCGCCGTCGGCGATGCGGCGGGCCGCGTGCTTGAGCACGAGGAAGGTTCCGGTCAGGCAGACGTCGAGAGTGAGCTGCCAGTTCGCGAGCTCGAGCTCGGTGATCGGGCCGGTCATCGACAGGCCCGCGCAGCTGACCACGGCGTGCACGTCGTCCAGGTCGGCGAATCCGGCCTCGACGGACGCTTCGTCGGTGACGTCCATCCGGATGCTGGCGGCGGACCCGCCGATGGCGGTCGCTGCCTCGGCGGCCGAACTCTCGTTGACGTCGGCGACGATCACCCGGAAACCGTCGGCGGTGAGGGCGTGCGCGGTGGCCAGGCCGATGCCCGACGCGCCACCGATCACGATGGCGGTGCGCTGGTCTGTGGTCATGGTGCTCCTCGCGGGTGCGGACCTGCCCGGTAGACAGATTGTTGAAACTGTCCAGCGATCGTAGACACATTCTCGAAGATGTCTACACCGTTGGTAGGATTCGTCCGTACCAGGACTGATCAGCCGCACGGAGGTGGGCCACGTGGTCGAAGCGCAGGCGGTGACCGTCGGTGACAGGCTGATCGATGCGGCGCAGAGAATGCTGGCCCGCAAAGGGATTCGGTCCACGACGATGATCGAGATCGCCGAGGAAGCCGGGGTGTCGCGCGCCTGGCTCTACCGGCACTTCCCCGACAAGACCGCGTTGCTCGGCGCCGCGATCGTTCGACTCAACGACGCTCTGTGGACCGGTTCCCGCGCCGAACTCGACGTTCTCGAGACCTTCGGTGAGCAACTCGCGGCAGGCGTGCGCATCGGGCGGGGAGCCTACGACGCCCCCGGCGCCCTGATCATGCGTCTGCGGCTGGACGAACCCGAGGAATTCGCGCTGTGCACCGGTGCCGGCGTTTCGGGCCTCGTCCCCGATCTGGCCGACTTCTGGCTGCCCTACGTCGAAGGGGCCCTCGCGCGCGGCGAGATCCATCCCGGCCACGACCGCACCGAGGTCGCCGAATGGGTTGCGCGTGTACTGATCAGCCTCGGGACCGTCCCCGGTGAAACCGTCGACGTCGACGACAACGCCGCGGTGCTGCGCTACCTCCGTCGCTACCTACTCCCTGGACTGACCACCGACCCGATTGCGGGATAAGCCGTCTCACGCACGTCGATGACGCTCAGGCTCGGTCGGGGGTTCCAGGTGGAGACGGCCCAGATGACGATGAGGTCGATGACGATGATGATCACCGACCACCACGGGTAGTACGGCAGCGACAGGAAATTGGCGATGATCGACAGGACGGCCAGGCAGTAGGCGAAGATCCGGGCCCAGGTCGCGGTCAGCATCATGCCGATGGCTACCGCCACGAGGAATACCCCCAGCGCCAGGTGGATCCAGCCCCAGCTGCTGACGTCGAGCTCGTAGCTGTATTCGCTCGGGATCAGGAATAGCTCGTCCTTGGTGACGCCGGCGATACCGCGCAGGATGCTCAGCGTGCCTGCCACCAGGAGCATGATCGCCGCGAGCATGGTGACGCCTGCCGCGAGACCCTGGCGGACGGGGTGCGAGGTGATCGTCATGGATTCGACGGTAGGGGCCGTCGGGGACGATCCGGATCCCCCGTTCTGGGTGAGGTCGAGCGGCTCGGACGGATTCACCCGATTCGGATGATGTGGACGGCCGGGGTTCTTCGCGACGATGGCGGCAAGGGTCGAACCGTGACCGCCGCCCGGTGGACACGCATCACAGAAGTGAGGGTCGAATCATGTCTTCGGTGTGGGACGTTCTCTGGGTCATCATTGTGAGCTTCTGCTTTGTCGCCTACCTGATGTTGATGTTCTACCTGCTCACCGATCTTTTCCGCGACCGGTCCACCTCGGGCTGGGTGAAAGCGGTGTGGGTGGTGTGTTTGATCCTGTTCCCGCTGCTCACCGGACTGGTGTATCTGATCTTCCGCGGTAGCGGCATGGCGGAACGAACCGCCGAAGCGCAGAAGCAGGCGCGCACGGAGGCCGACGATTACATCAGGCAGGCCGCGGGCACCAACTCCGCCGCCCAGATCGCCGACGGGAAGAAGCTGCTCGACGCCGGGGCCATCACCGAGGCGGAATTCCAGCAACTCAAGGCCAAGGCCCTCGCCTGACATCCGCGAAACGACTGCGCGATCCGGCGTCGCTCACAGACAGGAACACCATCTGATGACCAGTCAGCAGGAAGCCTCGGCCAGCGTCGAAGCCGACAACGAGACGTTGCTGCGTTCGCTACCGTTCGAAGACACCCAGGATTTCGCCGATGCCGAGCGCGGGTTCGTCGCGGCGCTGACGCCGGGGGTGGTGAAGAACGCCGCGGGCAAGGTGGTGTGGGACATCGACGCCTACTCGTTCCTCGACGGCGAGTGCCCGCCCACGGTGAACCCGAGTCTGTGGCGGCAGTCGCAACTGTGTGTGAAGCAAGGTCTGTACGAGGTCACCGACGGTATCTTCCAGATCCGCGGATTCGATCTGTCCAATATGACGCTGGTGGAAGGTGACGCCGGCGTGATCGTGATCGATCCACTGATCTCGGAGGAGACTGCCGCGGCCGGGCTCGCGCTGTACCGCGAGCATCGGGGTGACCGCCCGGTGGTCGGGGTGATCTATTCGCATTCCCATATCGACCATTTCGGCGGCGTGAAGGGTGTGACCACCGATGACGAGGTCGCGGCAGGGCGTTGCCCGATCATCGCGCCGGTCGGTTTCACCGAACACGCGGTCGAGGAGAACGTGTACGCGGGCACCGCGATGGCGCGCCGATCGGCGTACATGTACGGCGCCGCACTTCCTCGCGGGCCGAAGGGGGCGGTCGGCGCCGGCCTCGGGCCGACGAATTCGCTCGGTACCCCGACCTTGATCTCGCCGACGGTCTACATCGACCACACCGGGCAGACCGTGACGGTGGACGGGGTGAGCATCGAATTCCAGATGACGCCGGGCACGGAGGCGCCCTCGGAGATGAACTTCTACTTCCCCGATCGGCGGGCGCTGTGCATGGCCGAGAACGCCACCCACACCCTGCACAATCTGCTGACATTGCGTGGTGCGCTGGTTCGCGATCCGCACGTGTGGTCGAAATACCTCACACAGGCGATCAACCGATACGCCGCCCGCACCGATGTCGTGTTCGCTTCGCACCATTGGCCGACCTGGGGAACCGACCGGCTGACCGAGTTTCTCTCGGTACAGCGCGATCTCTACGGCTACCTCCACGACCAGACGTTGCGGGCATTGAACAAGGGCTCCACCGGCATCGAGATCGCCGAGGACCTACCGTTGCCACCGGCCGTCGTGAACTCGTGGTCGACCCACGGCTATTACGGGTCGGTGAGCCACAACGTCAAAGCGATCTACCAGCGGTACATGGGCTGGTTCGACGGCAACCCCGCCACGCTGTGGCAGCACCCACCGGTCGCGAGCGCCCGGCGCCATGTCGAATTCATGGGCGGTGCCGACGAAGCCATCGCCAAGGCACGAAAGTCCTACGACGACGGCGACTTCCGCTGGGTCACCCAGGTGCTCAACTACGTCATCTTCGCCGACCCCGACAATGCCGAGGCGAAAGCGCTGCAGGCCGATACGCTCGAACAGCTCGGCTTCGGCGCGGAGAACGGCACCTGGCGCAACTTCTTCCTGATGGGCGCCTACGAACTACGCAACGGCAATGTCGGTACCCCGCTGGCGACTTCCTCGGCCGACATTTCCTCTGCCCTCTCAGTGGAGCAGGTGTTCGACGCGATCGCGCTGCGCGTCGACGGCCCGCGCGCGTGGGACGCGAAGATCGTCATCGACTGGCGCACCACCGATTCCGGCACGGTACACCGGACTCAACTGCGCAACGGACTGCTCGTGCACTTCGACGTCGAGGGCGACCTCCCGCCTGCCCAGACGACGTTCGCGCTCACCGAAGCGGATCTGCGCGCGGCACTGCTCGGTGGCCAGGATCTGGCGAAGATGATCGGCGACGGCCGCGTCACCGTCGAGGGTGACCCCGCCGAGCTGGCCGAACTAATCGGCTACCTCGACGCCCCCGACCCGGATTTCGCGATCGTAACCCCCTGATCCACCGGTCCGCCGTCGAAGGAGCTGCGATGGGCGCGAGGGGCGACGGTGCGGCGGCGGACCGGTGACCGACATCGTGCGGCGGGTACGACGGTGGTTCGCGACCGAGCGCATGTCGAAAGCCGATGTCGTCGCGGGGATTCCGGGTGCGATCGGCGGGGTGCCGGACGGGATGGCGGCGGGTGTTCTCGCGGGGGTGAGTCCGGTACACGGGCTCTACGCGAGCATGGCCGGGCGATTCTTCGGCGGGTTCGGCACCAGCACGCAGCTGATGGTGGTCACCACGACGAGCGCGTCCGCGTTGGCGGTGGGTTCGACCCTGACCGATGTCGAACCGGATCAGCGGTCGGGCGCCATCGTGATGTTGACACTGGTCGCGGGCGCGATGATGATCGTCGCCGCGATCTTGCGGCTGGGCAAGTACACCCGGTTCGTCTCGCACTCGGTGATGACCGGATTCCTGCTCGGCATCTCGGCCAACATCCTGTTCGGTCAGTTGCCGAGTCTGCTCGGCGCGCCGGTGCGGGGGTCGATCGCTGCGGAGAAGGCGCTGCACGTGGTGCTGCATCCGCTGGACTTCGACTGGCGGGCCGCCGTCGTCGGCGTACTCGCGACGATGCTGCTCATCGGGCTGGCACATACGCGGCTGCGCACGGTCGCCGCCCTGTTCGCCTTGGTGGTGCCGATGATCGTCGTGCTCGCTTTCGGCTGGAGCGATGTCGGTACGGTCGCTGACACAGGCGAGATTCCCACCGGGATTCCGCTGCCGCACCTGCCCGACGCGAGCACGCTGTCGCTGTCGTTGATCGCCGGGGCGCTGGCGGTGACGCTGATCGTGCTGGTCCAGGGGGCCGGGGTCGCGGAGTCGGCACCCAACCCCGGTGGGACGCGGAGCTCTGTCGATCGTGATTTCACCGCGCAGGGCATCGGCAATATCTTCGCCGGGTTGTTTCGTGGGATGCCGGTCGGTGGGTCGGTGGGGCAGACGGCGATCAACGTCTCCTCCGGTGCGCGTGGCCGTTGGGGCGGAATGTGGTCGGGGCTCTGGATTCTGGTGATCCTGGTCGCGCTGGCCGGGGCCGTCGGCCGGGTACCGCTGCCCACACTTGCCGCGATACTGATGGTCGCCGCAGCGCGTTCGATCGATCCCGACCGTCTCGTCGCCATCTGGAGCAGCGGCGCCATCTCACGGACCGCGCTGCTGGTGACCTTCTTCGCCACCCTGCTGTTGCCCGTGACGGCGGCCGTCGGTGTCGGGGTCGGGCTGTCGCTGCTGCTGCAGCTGAACCAGGAGGCCATCGACTTGAAGGTGGTGCGGTTACGGGTCGACGGTGACCATCTCGTCGAGGCGAAAGCGCCGACCACATTGTCCGACAACGAGATCGTGATCCTCGATGTCTACGGCAGTCTGTTCTACGCGGGCGCGCGCACGCTGCAAGCGAAGCTGCCCGACCCCGAGGGCGCGCACGACCCGGTCGTCATCCTGCGCCTGCGGGGGCGCACGAGCGTGAGCGCGACCTTCCTGCACGTGGTCGGCGACTACGCCCGCCGGCTGGACGCGCTCGGCGGCCGTCTCTATCTCAGCGGTGTCGACCCGCGAATTCGCGACGTCTGGACCGACGACCTGCTGCACGCACAGGGCTTGCACATCGAATTCTTTCCGGCGACGAGCACGCTCGGCGAGTCGACACTGGCCGCCTACGCCGATGCCGAGGTGCGGATCCACCGAGAGCGGAGGTCGTGACGTGGGCGGACTGATGGCATTGCTGTTGCCGGAGATCGTGGGATTGATGGTGACACCGGGCGCGGTGATCGGCTGTGTCCTGTTGCTGCGCTCGCGCGACCCGATAGGCAACGCATCGATGTTCGGGCTCGGGTTCCTGGTCGTGTATTCGATCGTCGCGCTCGCCGCGTGCATCGGCGGTGCGCCGGACCCGGCGGCGACCACGGCCCACACCTCCCACGTCGCCGGACTTGTGGTCGGCCTGATCTTTCTGGCACTGGGCGTCTTCATACTGGTGCGGCCCCGTCGGCACACCGGCGAGAAGCCGCGCGTGCTCGACGAGCTCGCCACCGCGGGCCCCCGCAAGGCCTTCGCGATCGGTGTCGTACTCGGAGTGTTGAACCCGAATCTGTTCATCATGATGTCGGGGATGAGCCTGATCGCCAGCTCGGCCGTCGGCCTGGCCGCGGCGCTGGTGGCGACCGTGATCCTGTTGATCGCGGCGGTCGTCGACTTCCTGATTCCGATCGGGATCTATCTCGCGATGGGTGAACGGGCCGAACACGGTCTGGCGGTAGCGCAGGCGTGGATGTTGAGCCACAGCCGGATGCTGACGTTGTCGGTACTGCTCGGATTCGGTGCCCTGTTCACCGCTCGCGGCATCGTCAACCTCGCCGGCTGAGGTGACTCTTCGGAAAGGACCGCCATGCTGAGCTTTCTTGTCCCGCAGGAGCAACGCCGATCGCTGGACGAGCTGACCGACAAGCTGGATCTGTCGGTGGGCCAGGTCGCCTCGAAGCGGTCGGCGTTCTGGATCATGCTGGTGATGTCGGCGGTGATCGCTATTTCGGGCGTCATCGGCGATTCCACCGCGACGGTGATCGGCGCGATGATCGTCGCGCCGTTGTCGATACCGATCCTGGGTGTCGCGTTGGGTGTGGTGACCGGTCGCGGGCCGTTGCTCGGCCGGAGTCTGCTGCTGGTCGTGTCGGGGATCGTGGTGGTGGTCGCGCTCGGCTTCCTCTTCGCGCAGTTGCTGCCCAATCCGGTGAATGTGCTGTCCAACGCCCAGGTCGTCGGGCGGACCTCACCGAAGTTGATGGATCTGACCGCGGCGATGGCGACCGGCTTGGTCGCGGCGATCGCGATCACCCGGCGAGACGTGGGCGATGTGCTGCCCGGGGTGGCGATCGCGATTTCGCTGGTGCCGCCGCTCGGGGTGGTCGGGGTGTGTTTGGGGTCGCACGCGCCCGCGCTGGCCGGCGGCGCGTTCGTGCTGTTCGCGTCGAATGTGGTCGCGATGATCATCACCTCGACGGTCGTGCTGCTCATCGCCGGGTACGCGGGCGAGGCCGATCCGGCGACGATGCGGCGGGGCCGGGCCTACCTGGTGCTCGGCGCGGCGCTGGTGCTGGTGGCGATCCCGATGGTGCTCAACTCGCTGTCGACCCTGTGGGCCGGTCAGATCGCCGACGCGGCCGACGACTGGCTCCGGGACACACCGGACGCACAGGTCATGGATGTCACCCTGCACAGCGACATCGCGACCGTCACGGTGCTCGGCCCCGCGCAGTTGCCGCCGCGCGAGGAGTTGCAGCGCACGGTGGACGAGCTCGTCCCGTGGGACCCGAAGGTGGTCATCATCCACACGGTCGGTGGTCGCCTGCAGTAGCCACAGCGCGACGCCCCCGGCACGGTGTCGGGGGCGTCGTTCGCGGTGTGCTCAGCTGAGCAGTTTGGCTTTCGCGGCGGAGAATTCGGCGTCCGACAATGCGCCCGCGGAATGCAGCTCGGCCAATTTGCCCAGCTGGGCGACGGTGTCGTTGCCCGCACTCGGGGCAGCGGGCGGCGGGGGAGCCTGTTGCGGAGGAGGCGGTGCCTGCTGTTGGGCGTAGGCCTGTTGTTCGGCGTTCCGCTGTGCTCCGCGCCGGTTCATCGCGTTCGAGGTGGCGGTCGCGGTGCCCGCGACGACCGCGGTTCTGGCGATGGTGCCGATCAGTCCCGGTCGCCCGACGCGACCCCTGCGAAGTGGCATCTCGATTCCTTCCTAGGCGAGGGCGAGCGCGGCGTCGACGGCATCGCGCGGTACCTGCACGTGCAGCGCGACCTCGCCGTCGGCCGCGCGCACCGCGCCTGCCAGGCGCAGCGCCCACGTTTCCTCGAAAACGATGACGACGGCGGTCGTTCCCGGTTCCATCGACGCGCGGACGACGTCGAGGTCGTCGTCGCTGACGAGGTCGATGTCGGCCGCCGTCAGACCCGTCAGACCCACCGCGGCGATGTCGTCGTCGATCTCACGTTCGGTGACGGCGCCCGCGTCGTCCATGGACAACACGATCAGATCGAGCAGCGTGACCGTGCCTTGCGCGACGATCTCGGCCAGTGCCGCGGACACGGATTCGTCGATCTCGGTGCCGGGAAAGGTGAGCACAAGGAATTCGACCGGTCCGAGCGTTGCTGGTGATCCCATGGGCCGAATCATGCCGTCGGAGAGTGCCCGGCCGCTTCACCCGAATCGGATGAAAACACCGAGCGCGCAGTTCACCCGGAAAGTGTGAGGCGCGCCGGGATCGGCCCGCTTAGCGTCGTGGCATGGGCTCAGTAATCGGCGGTCTCCTGCCACTGGCAGTGGGTGTGGCGGTCTCGCCGATCCCGATCATCGCGGCCATTCTGATGATCCTGTCGAAGAACGCGGGAGGCGCCGCGAAAGGCTTCGCCGTGGGGTGGGTGGCCGGAATCCTCGTCGTGACCGGCGTGATGACGTTGCTCGCCGGGACCCTGGGCGGCACGGACAGCGAACCGTCGACGGGCGCCTCGATCGTGAAGATCATTCTCGGCGTCGCGCTGGTGGTCCTGGCGGTGATCCAGTGGCAGGAACGCTCGCAGACCGAGGTGCCCGGCTGGATGAAGGCGATCGACACGCTCACGCCGGTGAAGGCGCTGGGGCTGGGAGCGCTGCTGTCGGGCGTCAATCCGAAGAATCTGCTGCTGTGTGTGTCGGCGGGTGTCGCGATCGGGGCAGGCGGTCTGAGCGCGGGCAGCGACCTGGTCGCGATCGTGGTGTTCACCCTGCTCGCCTCGGTCACCGTCTTGGCGGTGGTCGTCGGGTACATGCTCGCCGCCGACAAGCTCGGTCCGATGCTCGACAGCCTGCGGGAGTGGTTGCAGCTCAACAACCACGCGGTGATGGCGATCGTGCTGTTGATCATGGGCGCCGTGGTCGTCGGCAAGGGCATCGGCGGGCTGTAGCGAGGAGGAATCGTGGCACTGTCGATACCGGCGTTCGAGTCGTTGCACGGCTATCGGCGGGCGTGGCTGCGGCCGGATGTGATCGCCGGTCTCACGGTGTGGGCGGTGCTCGTACCCGAAGCGCTGGCCTACGCGTCGATCGCCGGGGTGCCGCCGGTGGTCGGCCTCTACGCGGCGGTGCCGTCGCTGGTGCTCTACGCACTCGCAGGCAGTTCGCGGCACCTGGTGGTCGGTCCGATGTCGGCGACCGCGGCACTGTCGGCGGCGATCATCGCGCCGCTCGCGGGCGCCGACAGCGGCAGCTACCTCGCGTTGACGGCCGCACTCGCCATCGCGACCGGCCTGATCGGACTGCTCGCCGGTCTCATCCGGCTCGGCTTCATCGCCGCGTTCATCTCCGAACCGGTGCTCAAGGGCTTCATCGTCGGACTCGCTCTGGTCATCATCATCGGGCAGGTGCCCAAGCTGCTCGGCGTCGACAAACACGACGGCAACTTCTTCCGGCAGACATGGGGCATCATCACCGAGCTGGGCCATGCGCAGTGGCGCACTGTGACGGTCGGCCTGATCAGCCTCGCGCTGGTGCTCGCATTGCGTCACTGGCTGCCGTTCGTTCCCGGCGCGTTGGTGGCTGTGGGGTTCGGCATCGTGGTCGTGACGTTGTTCGGACTCGACGACAAGGGTGTCTCGATCGTCGGTCATATCGACTCGGGACTGCCCACGCTCGGCCTGCCGTCGGGAGTGTCGTTCGGTGACTACCTCGATCTGCTCGGACCCGCCGTCGGGGTGTTGCTGATCGGCTTCGCTGAGGGCCTTGGCGCCGCGAAAACCTATGCGGCCAAGGCGGGTTACCCCATCGACGCGAATCGGGAGCTGCTCGGACTCGGTGCGGCCAATCTCGGCGCGGGGCTGAGTTCGGGGATGGTCGTCAACGGCAGTCTGTCGAAGACGGCGGTCAATGGCGGCGCCGGCGCGAAGACCCAGCTCAGCGGGCTTGTCGTGGCCGGGCTCACCGTCGTCACCCTGCTGTTCCTCACCGGGCTGTTCGAGAAACTGCCGGAGGCCACGTTGGCGGCGGTCGTGATCGCGGCCGTGATCGAGCTGGTCGACATCGCCGCCCTGCGCCGCCTCTACCGAGTCTGGACCCACATGCTCGCCAGCATCTACGGAAAAGCGGCGCGCGTCGACTTCCTCGGCGCGATGGCCGCGATGCTGGGTGTGCTGGTCTTCGATACGCTGCCCGGCCTGCTCATCGGTATCGGCGTGTCGATGCTGCTGCTGGTGTACCGGGCTTCGCAGCCGCATGTGGCCGAGCTCGGCAAGGAAGGGTCGTTGTGGGTGGCCGCCGTCCGGCACCCGGACGCGGCGACGCGACCCGATCTGCTGGTCGTCCGGGTCGAATCGGGGTTGTTCTTCGCCAACTCCGATTATGTGAAGGATCAGATCGAAGGGTTGTGCACCGACCGCACCCGGATGGTCGTCCTCGACGCGGAGACCTCGCCCTCGGTCGACGTGACCGCCGCGACGATGCTGCTCGCCCTGCGAGACACGCTGGCCTCCCGGCGCATCGGGTTCGCCGTCGCGCGACCGGTCGCCCAGTTCGGTGACGCACTCGGCTCGGCCGAGCACGGTGACGTCCCGGTCCCGATCTATCCCACCGTCGCCGCGGCGACCGCCGCACTGTCCGGGTCGTGATCGTGCTCGCCCGTCGAAAGGAACGCAGATGAACGGCATTCTGGTCGCCCTCGTCGGAGCGCTGTTGTGCTTCTACGGGATTCGCTCGGTCCACCTGGGCCTGCTCGCGATCGGGTTCGGGCTCGGCTGGCTGATCGCCGACCTGTTCAACGCGAACTTCTGGTGGCTGTTGCTGGCCGGACTGATCGGCGCGGTGTCGGTCTGGGCGGTCACCTCGTTGGTGTTCCATTTCGCCGCCTATTTCATCGGCGGTCTCACCGGCGTGATGATCGGCACCAAGCTGGCGACGGTGTTGCAGCCCGGCGACAAGAACGTCGCCTTGAGCATGATCGTCGCGCTCGCGGTGGGCGTGTCGGGCGCGTTTCTGGCCCAGAAGTTCCGGGCTCGCGCGCTGCTGTGGTTGACCTCGATCGGCGGCGCGAGCATGGTGTGCAGCGGTGTCGCGCAGTTCAGCGAGTCGCTGTCGTTCCTGCGCGACCCCGAGCCGGGCTGGCAGCAGGTCACCGCCACCCTGGCCTGGGTGGGTCTGTCGATTCTCGGCTGGATCACCCAGCGCCACCTGTTCGCCGAGCAGCTCGGCATCCAGCACCTGGTAGGCGACGACGACGAGCCGGACATGAGAGACCGCAACGGCGGCTGGCCCACGAAGTGACCAGCCGGCGGTCGACACCGCCGGCTGGTCGGTTCCGGATCAGTGGGCGGTGCCGCCCGTGGCCGGGGTGCGGCCGTGCTTCATCACCAGGGCGAGGGTGAGGGCGACGGCCGAGGCCGCCGCGCAGACCCAGAAGCCCAGTTGGTAGCCACGGTCACCGAACAGGTCGGGCAGCGGAGTGGGCGGTTGGGCCTGGCCGCCGACGCTCACCAGGGCGGTCATGCCGTTGCTGTGCAGGAACGCGGTGACGATCGCGAGCCCGATCGCGACACCCATGGACTGCATCACGCCGAGCATGCCCATGCTGACGCCCTGCTGTTCCTGCGGAACCGCCTCCACCAGCAGGATCGGCATACAGGCGTAGTACATGCCGAAGCCGATGCTGAAGATCGAGTTCACGATCAGGAAGTTGGTGGCGGTCAGCGGCAGGACCGCGAACGCGACAGCCGCGGCGGCGAAGATGACGAGTGCCGTGACGAGCGGCAGCCGGGCACCGATTCGTCTGGCCAGCAGCCCCGCGACCGCGCCGAAGAGCATCGTGATCACCGAACCGAGCAGTGCGATGCGGACCGCGAACTCGAGCAGGCTGTATCCGCTGCCGTAGGTGTAGCCCGGGTCGAGGGTCACCTGCACGGCCTCGATCGGTAGCGCCTGACCGGTCATCTGCTGGATCTGCGCGAGGGTGCCCTGCTGAACACCGGCGACGACCGTCGACTCGGGCGGGGTCTGGGACATGTAGGCGATGGCGTAGGACACGATGCCGATCTGCAGCGACGCGAAGAGCGCACCGGCCAGCACCAGCGCCACGCGGGGGTGGAACAGCAGCTTCATGTCCATGATCGGGGTGGTGGCCCGCTTCTCGACGACGACGAACAGCACGAGCAGCACGAGGCCGGCGATCAGCCAGGCCAGTGTGGTCGGCTTCGACCAACCCCAGTCGTGGCCCTTGTCGACGTAGATCAAGGTGAGTGCGGCACCACCGGCGAGCAGTGCGGCGCCGACGATGTCGATGCGTTCGCTGACCCGCAGCTTGGACTCGGGCACGATGACCCACACCAGCGGCAACATCAGAACAGTGAATGCCCCCAGTACCCAGAAGATGGCCCGCCAGCTGTGGTTGTCGACGAGGTAGCCGCCGAGCAGCGGGCCCGCGATGGAGGCGACGCCGAAGCCGGTCGCGGTGAGACCGAGGGCGAGCGGAACCATCTTGCGCGGCATCAGATCCCGGATGAGACCGTAGGCGATCACCGCGGTCGCGATGGCGGTGGCTTGCAGGCAGCGACCGAACAGGAACACACCCCAGTTCGAGGTGGTCGCGTCGAGGACGCAGCCGATGACGAACAGGACGCCGCAGATGAGGAACATCCGCTTCTTGCCCCAGACATCACTCATCTTGCCGATCAACGGAGACGCGGCCGCGCCGATCAAACCGAAAACGATGATGGCCCAGTTGATGTTGGCCCCGACGCCGGGGAAGCTCGGTGCGATCTTCTGTAGTGCCGCCGCGACGATCGTGTACTGCATCGGGGCGATCTCGGAGAAGAGCACGATCACGGCTAGGACCGTGAAAATCCTGGCGCGCGAAGCGCCTTCGAGTCTTCCGGTGTCATTGGTGTCGTCTGGCTTGATGGTACTGGTGGACATGGCCACGCTCCGTTGTTCGAGCTGATAGAAATTTCGAGCTAGTAGATGTAGGCGGTGTGGGGAAGGTCGGTGACGGAAGTTCCCGCCCGGACAGTGAATTCGCCGGGCTCGCTCTCCCAGCCGTTCGCGCCCCAGTGCTGGAAGGCGCGGGTGGGCAGGTCGATCGACACCGTGCGAGTCTCGCCGGGCGCGAGGCTGAGCGTGGTGAAACCGGCGAGCCAGCGAACCGGACGGTCGATAAGGCTGTCCGGGCGCGAGAGATACACCTGGACAACCTGTTTGCCGGTTCGCTCACCGGTATTGGTCACCGTCAGCGCGACGGTGCGGCCCTCGACGGTGAGATCGCTGGTTTCCCAGGTGGTGTAGCCCAGACCGTGACCGAACGGGTAGGCCGGTTCGATGTCGGCCTTCAGCCACGCGCGGTAGCCGATGTGGATACCCTCGGCGTAGTCGAGGACGCCGTCGACCGGGGTGGTGTCGAGCACGGGGACATCGGCCATGGACTTGGGCCAAGTGGTCGGCAGTCGACCGCCGGGTTCGACGGTGCCGGTGAGGACATCGGCCAGCGCCGCGCCGAACTCCTGGCCGGGGAACCAGGCGAGCAGTACGGCGGCGACGTCGTCGCGCCACGGCATCTCCACCGGCGCACCGGAGTTCACCACCACCACCGTGCGGGGGTTCACGGCGGCGATCGCCGAGACCAGCTCGTCCTGACGGCCGGGCAGCCGCAGCGAGGTGCGGTCGACGCCTTCGCTCTCGATCTGCTCGGTGGTGCCGACCACGACAACGGCCACCTCGGCGGCCGCTGCCTGCGCGACCGCGGCCGCGAACTCCTCGTCGTCGGCGCGCTGGGGACGGCGGATACCGAGCGTCGCGCCGAGGATGATGCCGAGGCCCGGCATCGCTTCCTCGATGCTGGTCACCACCCGGACATCGACCTCCTCGCCGACGGCGAGCGTGCGTGTGACGTGGCGTTGCGGCGGGTTGAGCAGGGCGGCGGCCGGGTCGCCGCCGTCGAGCACCATGTTCTCGTCGAGCACGGTCTCGCCGTCGAGGTCGAGCCGGATATGACCGACGCCGCCGAAACCGATCTGCCATTCTCCGGCCATGTCGGCGCGCAGGCGCGTGCGCAGTTCGATCGTGTTCGACTGTGCCGCGAGCTCATCGCCGAGTAGTACGAGTCGGCTCGTGGTCCGGTGTTGGGTGCCGAGTTCGGTCTCGTCCTTGAGATAACGGGCCGACAAGCCGGGCTCGCCGGTTTCGGGGTCGGTCATGATGGCGAGCGGTGCGGGGATCAGCGCCTCGGACAGGTGGACGCCCGCGGTGTGCGTCAGGGCGAGTCGGCCGGTGAGACCTTCGACCGGCGTCGTGGTGTGGCCCGGGATGACGGTGGCGCTACCGCCACCGAGGAACCGGGGTTCACCCGCCGACGGACCGACCAGGGCGACGGAGGTTTCCGGTGCGAGCGGGAGGATTCCGTCGTTGCGCACCAGGACCATCGCCTCGGCGGCGACCCGGCGGACCAGGTCCTGCGCCTGTTCGTCACTGAAATCCGGTGTGGGCTGGGGTTTTCCGTCGAGCGCGCCGACGCGATGTGCGAAACGCAGGATGCGACGCACTTTGTCGTCGATCACGGATTCGGCGATCTCGCCCGATCGGACCTTCTCGGCCAGCGGGTCGCCCCACAGGTACCACGGTCCCGGCATGCACAGGTCGGTGCCGTTGGCCGCGCTCTCGGTGCTGCGGATCGCGGTCCAGTCCGAGACGACGACACCGTCGAATCCCCATGCGCCCTTGAGCGGTTCGTCGAGCAGGGGGTTCTCGGTCATGGTGGCGCCGTTGACCGAGTTGTAGGCGCCCATGAGCATCCACGCGCCCGCTTCGACGGTGCGTTCGAAGGGGTAGAGGTACAGCTCGTGCAGCGCGCGGTCGCCGACCCGGACGTCGACGGTGAAGCGATCGGTCTCGGAGTCGTTGGCCACGTAGTGCTTCGGGCACGCGCTGACCCCGTGCGCCTGGACAGACCGCACATAGGCCTCGGCCATCTCGGCGGTGAGCAGCGGGTCCTCGGAGAAGCATTCGAAATGCCTGCCGCCCAACGGCGAACGATGCAGGTTCATCGTCGGGCCGAGGATCGCGTAGACGTCCTTGCGGCGCGCTTCGGCGGCGATCAGGGCGCCGATCTCGGTGAGGAGTTCGGGGTCCCAGGTCGCGGCGACCGCGGTGCCGGAAGGCAGGCTGACCGAGGGGTCGCGTTCGTCCCAGTTCTCGCCGCGCACCCCGGAGGGACCGTCGGACACCGGCATCTCGGCGAGTCCGATCGCGGGGGCACCGGCCATCCGAAACAGGCCCGCGCCGGAGATCAGCCGGAGCTTGCCGTCCAGATCCAGCTCGGCGAGTAGCTCCGTGATGCGGTCTTGCATGAAGATGCGGCCCTTCTTCGATCAGTGGGTGAGGGTGCTGGCTTGCTCGGCCCAGTACGGGTTGTGCAGGAATTCGCCGGTGCCCGCGACGAATGCGCCACGGGCGGCCGGATCGTCGCGCAATTGGCCACGGAACCACGCCGCCAAGTAGCCGAGGTAGCGATAGACGCCTTCGGCGCAGCTGTAGTTGGTGCAGTCGGGCTGGCCCTGGATGTCGTTGTGCTGGGCGCCGACCAGCGCGGCGCGGGCCTTGGGCACCTGCGCGGGCAGGGCGTCGTAGTACGCCTGCATGGACTGCCGGCCGATCAGCGCGGGTGGCAGCTGCTGGGTCCCCGGCGAGATGCCGTCGGCCGAACCGTTGACCAGCAGCACCGAGCCCGAGGTGATCGCGCTGGTATCGACACAGGTGCTCTGGCCGTCGACCGTCGGCAGCGACGAACACACCGCGGCCAGCGGCATCTCGAGCGTCACCGCGGTATCGATCAGGCCGGACTCACGCGCGAGCGCGTTCAGCGCACCGAGGCCGCCTTGGGAATGACCCACCGCGCCCACCGCATCGAGATCGATCTTGCCGTGGAAGACGCTGCTCGGGTCGTTGTTCTGCTCGGCGAGGTAGTGCACGGCGTCGAGCATCTGCGCGCCGGTTCCGGTGTCGGTCCGGTCGGTGGCGATCACGACGAAGCCCCACGACGCGAGGTGGGCGAGCAGGTAGGCGTATTCGCGCGGGTGCGCCATGGTGCCGTTGCCCCAGGTGATCACCGGGTGGACGCCCGCGTCGAGGTTCGCCGGGTACCAGATGTCGTAGGTATCGCCGGTCGAGGTGCAGCAGTCGGCACCGGATCGCTCGGCCACCGCCCATGGCCCCGGGGCGTAGTAGGTCGCCTCGACCGGCGCGGCAGGCTGGTAGGACGGCGCGGCCGAGATCGGTGCCGCCGACATGGCCGCGGTCAGCGCGACCGCGGTCAGGGCGATGCGGGTGCCTCGATGCACCCGGTGGACAGTTCTGTTGCTCACGATCTCCGACGTTAAGCAGGTGAACGGGCATCCAGGCCCTGCCACGTCGTCTTGCAGACATGTTGCAGACACCCACGCGCGGGGCTTCCCGCGACGTATTCTCGAACTGATGAACGAGTCGACCCGCACCGGTGCGGACCTCGGATGACCGAGGTCGGTTCTGCGCTGCGCGCGGCACGAACGGCGGCGGGAATCAGCCTGCAGGGCATGTCCGCGCGCACGAACTATTCGAAGCCGTATCTGGGTCAGCTCGAGACCGGCGCCCGGGTGGTGCGCGCCGAGCACGTGGCCGCGTACGCGTCGGCGCTGCACACTCCGCTGGATCATCTGCGCGACCGGCTCACCGTCGAATCGGTCAACGAACTCGACGATCTGCCCACGCAGCTTTCGTCGCTGCTGCTGCCGCCCGTCGCGCATTCGCGCGGCGATCACCCCGCCTTCGCCGCGACGGAGCTGGCGGACGCCGAGCAGCTCGCGACCTGGGCGCGCGCCAGGCAGTGGGACGACGGACCGGCGCCGCGCCGTGCCGTGACGGCCTGGCTGTCGGTGAATCTGCCGCGTTTACAGCAGCTCTCGGCCGCAGGCGGGCATGGACGCGCTTTCCGGGCCGGTGCCGAGCTGGCCGATATCGCGGCCGCCATGAGCTGGGACATGGAGGACGTCCTCGCCGGTCGCCGGTACTCGGTCGCCGCGGCACGGCTGTCGCACGCCGCGGGCGAGGAGGTGCTCACCGCCACGATCCTCGCCGAGGCGTCCTGGCAGCTCCTCGACAGTGGTAGGCCGGCCGAAGGGCTCGAGGTGGCCCAGCTCGCCCAGTATCTGGCGCGGCGCACCGCGACACCCCTGCTGCGGGTCGCACTCGCCGAGTTGGAGGCTTACGCGCACGGCATTCTCGGTGATCATGCCGCGTTCCAGCGTGCGATTGTCATCGCGGCGGAATGCCGTGGCGAAGCCGCCGGGACAGTGGCCGGTGACAGCGTTGCCGACCGGAGCCTCACCGCGGCCACCGTCGGCATGATCCTCGGACCGCGCCGGAATTGGCCGGGGCCCGGGCAGCAGTGGCGGCTGCTCGGCGCCAGCTATCGCCACCTCCTCGCTACCCGACCCGATTTGGCTCGCATCGCCTTCGGCGAGATGCACACGCCGTTGTCGCAGGACCTTGTGACACCGGCGACGGCCGCGATCTCCTCGGCACGCCTACAGCTGATGCTCGGTGACCCCGAGCTGGCTGTCGACCAAGTAGGTCTCGCCCTGTCGCTGTGCGGTCGACGACCTACGGGCCGCACCGCTGCCCGGCTGTTGGATTTCCTGCACGAGTCGACCGAGTTCGCCGAGGTCTCGACGGTCGGCGAGGTCCGCACCAGCATTCGCGAGCTGGTCGCACGCTGAGTTCGCGCTCGACCGTCGGCAGGTACTCAGCCCGTGGCCGTCACCCGCGCTGGGACATCAGCAGGCCGATGATCCCGGACTCCTGGCTCTGCGTGCTCACCATGTCGCGGGCCGCCTGTTCGACCGGTCCGCCCTCGGACAGCTCGTCGAACGCTTGGGCCATGGCGACACCGCCCTGGTGATGGCGATACATCAGCCGCAGGAACATCTTCTCCGCGTCAATGCCGTGTGCCCGCGCGAGCGCGTCGAGGTCGGCGCGGGTGGCCATGCCGGGCATGGCCGACGACGACGCGGCGGCGTGGTGACCGGTGGGCATCCACGACATCGGGTGCGGGTTGGTCGGGGTCGCCGCGGCCAACCGCAGCCAGCCGAGCATCATGCCGATCTCGAGGCGCTGGGCATCGGCGATCTGGTCGGCCAGCCGCCGCACGGTGGGATCGACATCGGTGGCCAGGCGCTCGACCATGATGAGCGCCTGCTGATGGTGACCCGTCATGTCCTGCACGAAGCCGATCTCGGTGGGCGTCAATACCGGTGTGACGGTGGCGGTCTCGGAGAAGAAGAGCGGTCGGGCGGCCGCGCCGACCACCAGCAGCAGCAGTACCGTCGCCGCACCCGCGGCGCCGAGCAGCACCCGCCGGCTCATGAGCCGACCGTCGACCGCTGATCGGTGGGCGGGGTGTACACCTCGGGCGACAGCTCCAAGGTGAGCAACCCGTTGTCGGCGCAGGCGGCCCAGAGCTGGTTGCCGCGCCACTCGGGAGCGGAGAAGCACCAGTCGGTGGAGAGGTCGCCGAAGGCCACGTCACCGGTGCGCGAACTCTGCGCCTGCTCGGGATCGAGAACGCCCGCGTCGATGGCCTGCATCACCGACTGCACGCTGAGCAGCGGCACCCCGATGATCGAGGCGAGCGCGTGCGGGGAGTTCCACAGTTCGCTGTTCTGACCGGTGCGCGCGGGCGGGTTGTAGTAGGCGATCTCGCGTACCCGGAGCGGGTCGCGGACGTCGAAAACCCGGATGCCGGAGGCGATCCAGCCACACGCGAGCGCGGTGGGGTTCACCGGGCGGTCGGCGGAGCAGTAGTGGGCGTCGTAGGTGAAGATCGACCCACCCATCCCGGAGGCGAGCGCGCTGTCACGATGTTGCTGCAGGTTGATCTCCAGCTTGATGGAGTTCACGATGCGCGGGTTGGTGTCGTCGGAGATGTCGATGAGTTTGGCGCCGCCGGATCCGGCCTCGTCGGCGGTGAACAGGTAGGGCACGCCGTTGTAGGTGACGGGCACGCTCTGCTGCGTCGCCCAACCGTCGGTCCAGGTCAGCTGGGAGATGATCGGCACCTGCGGGTCGGGGTCGCGTCGCTGCACCGCACTGGTGTCGAGGACGGCGAGCCCACCCATGTTGTTGGCCAGGTACAGGCGGTTGCCGTCGGCGCGCAGGCCCATGCCGTGCATGGACTGCCCCGGCATGCCCTGCCAGATCACGCGGGGGTCGGCCGGATCGGTCAGGTCGACGGCGCTGACGATGCCGGGGATCACGCCGGATGCCCAGTAGGTGCGGCCGTCGGGGGAGAAGCCACCCTCGTGCGCCGTGATCGGGACCGGCAGGCTCACGTCGGTGCCGGGCCCCGGGTTGAGCAGGCGCGGGCGCGCGCAGTCGGAGATGTCGTAGATCGAGATCAGTCCGGCTCCGGTGAACGCCGGAGCCCCGGTGCCGACCAGCAGCTTTCGCGCGGCGTTGACCTTGAGGCTCTCCCAGGTCCCCGCCAGCATGGCCGGTTCGGTGAGCGTGGTGGTGAGCACCGGGTTCGCCGGATCGGCGACGTCGATCACCTGCACGCCTTGCGCGGGACCGAGCATATTGCCGGGGAAGAAGCTGCCCAGGTAGACGCAGTGATCGAACTGCGTCGAGGTGATGCCCGCGCCGCGGCCCGCGTAGCCGCCGATGCGGCTGATGTTGCAGCGGTAGCCCTGGGTGCTGCGCCCGCTGTCGCGTTCAGCGGCGGGTACGTCACCCTGGAGACCCGGTTCGGGGATCGCGTCGCCCGCACAGCTCGCGCGAGCGACGGCGGTATCGGCGAGGCTGCGGTCCTCCTGAACGACGGCAGGCGAGTCCGGTTGCGCGGTGCCGACTGCGTTGGGGAGGACGAGCACGGCCGCGACGGCGACCAGCAAACAGTAACGCGTTCTCATGGTTGACTCTCATGCTCGGTGGCCAGGGTGGCCAGTGCCGCCGCGGTCTGACGGCAGAAGCGCTCGCCGTCCTCGTCACCGCGGGTGAGCGCGCGCAAGAGGGTTGCGCCGCGCAGGAATTCGAAGATCAAATCGGAATCGCAGGCAGGTGGGACCTGTCCGTTCACGATCGCCGCGTCGATGGTCGCGCGGAGGGCGACTCTGGCCAGCCCTTCGCCGCGTTCGCGCAGGCGCTGGTAGCTCTGTTCGTCGTCGTGGTAGGCCGAGAGCAGGCCGGGGATGCCGGAGCGGGCCGCGGGATGGGTGGCCGCGGCGAAGAACAGTCGCGTCCAAGCCAGCAGGTCGGCGGCGATATCGCCGGTCGGCTGCGGGACGGCACCGGTGTCGAGGGCGAAGATCGCGTCCTCCACCAGGTGGATCTTGTTCGGCCACCGACGGTAGATCGAGGTGGCGACCACCCCGGCCCGCCGCGCGACCCCCTGGATGGTTGTGGCCTGGAAACCTTGCTCCACCAGCAGTTCTTGAGTGGCGCGTAGCACCTGATCATCCAGTTGCGGGTCACGAGGGCGGCCCGGTCCCGGTCGGGCCTCGCGACGTTCACTCACTGTTCACTCCTCTGTCGGTGTTGGCAGAGCGTAGCCGAGAATTGAACTTTTTAAAAACGCTTCATGGTGTATTCGAATTGGGCTAACTTGAAACGTGTTCTACCTCCACTCCCGAAGGAAAAGTCCATGCTGACTCCCCAGGACGAACTGCTCTGCCACCAATTGCCGACGACCTTCGACCACGTCGTCCAGAGCGATCTGCGCTGGACCGAACGCATCGTGCTCTACGGCTTCGACACCACCGGCCGGGTCAGCGTCATGACCGGCATGGCGCGCTACCCCAACCGCAATGTGATGGACGCCTACGCGATGGTCACCATCGACGGCACGGCGCACGTGGCACGGCTCTCGCGCGAGATCAGCGGCAAGTACGACGACCTCGGCGCCTGGCAGATCGGCCCCTACCGCTACGAGATCACCGAGCCGCTGCGCGGCGTGCGCGCGACCCTCGGCGACAACGACCACGGCCTGCGCCTGGAACTGAACTTCGCCGGCCAGTTCCCCGCCTACGAGCAGGAACCCGCCTTCTTCCGCACCCGTGGCCGGGTCCGTGAGGACGCCCGCCGCTACTACCAGAACGGTGAGATCTCCGGCTGGCTCGAGGTCGACGGCGAGCGCATCGAGATCGATCCCAGCACGTGGTGGTTCGGCCGCGACCACTCGTGGGGCACCCGCCACGGCGGCGGTGGCGGCAGCCTGGGCGAGGGCGGCGGCCTGCAGCCCTCGGAGATCCCCGACGGCGTGCTGTACTTCATGGGCATCTTCCAGTTCGACGACGAGCTGGTGCACTTCGCCCAGCGCGAGACCGCCGACGGGCAGCGCTGGCACTTCGAGGGGTCGATCCAGCGCCCGATCGAGGCGGAAGTACCGACCGTGCCGATCGTCGGCGTGACCCATGACCTGAAGTTCCGTGACGACTTCCGGATCGTGTCGGAGGGCTCGTTCACCGCCAACGCCGCCGACGGCAGCGAGCGGACCTACGCCGTCACCGCGCTGCACGATTTCTGGCCCGGCCTGGCCGGATACGACATGTATCGCGGCTACGCGTCGGGGATCTGGAAGGGCGAGTCCTACAGCGACGGCTACACCGTGGATCTGTCCGACACCGCCGAACTGCGCCCGGTGAGCATGCTCACCGAGACTTTCGTCAAGGTCGAGTCCAGCGACGGCAAGGTCGGTTACGGCCTGGTCGAGATGGTGTTCATGGGCCGCAACGCTCGCTACGGATACGAGGGGTACTGATGACGACGCGCCCCAGTGCCGACGATCTGCCGAGCGCGGTGGTTCCCGTGTTGCGCAGTGGTTTTCCCGATGCCGGCTCGGCGCGGGTGACGAATTGGTCGGCCAGCCCGCGCGGTCTGGCCACCGAGACCTTCCTGTTCGACCTCGAGCGTGATGACGCCGAACCGGTCTCGCTGGTACTGCGGCGTCCGCCCGAGGTAGCGCTGTTCCCCGACTACGACCTGCTCCGTCAGGTCCTGGTCATGCGCCGGCTGGCCGAGACCTCGATCGCTGTTCCGTCGGTGCGCTGGCTCGACCGCGACGGTGACGAGCTGGGCAGCCCCTACTTCGTGATGGACCGCATCGATGGCTCGGCCCCGGGTGACCTGCCGTCCTACCACTCGGCCGGCCTCTACTTCGACGCCGATCCCGACGACCGCGCCAAGATGTGGTGGGGCTGTGTCGACACTATCGCCGAGATCCACCAGCTCGACTGGCGCACACTGAACTTGGACTTCCTGTTCTTCCCGCAGTTCGGTGTCGCGCCGCTCGAGCAGATGATCGGCTACGTGGATTCCGCGCTGGCCTGGGCCTCGACCAGTCAACCGCCCGCGCTGCGCCGAGCTGCCGAGTGGTTGCGCGCCAACCTCTATGAACCCGACCACGTCACCCTCTGCTGGGGCGATGCTCGGATGTCGAACATCCTCTACGACAAAGAGTTCCGGGTGTCGGGTGTGCTCGATTGGGAGATCGCCTACATCGGCGACCACGAGGCCGATCTCGCCTGGATGCTGTTCCTGGACTGGGCATGCTCGGAATTCCAGGGAACCGAACGACTTCCGGGTACTCCCACCCGCGAGGAGTCGATCGCCCGCTACGAGGAACGCAGCGGCATGAAGGTCCGCAACCTGCGCTACAACGAGGTGCTGGCCGCAGTCCTGCTCAGTATTCCGTTGCTGCGCATGGCACATCGCCTGAACTTGCCGCCGGAGATCGACGTCACCGCGTTCTGCGCGCAGCGCATCGAGCAGTTGCTCGGCGACGAATAACCACAGATGCCGGCTCGAGCACGGATTCGCGCGATTCGTGTTCGAGTGGCCGGTCAGGTGAGCACGCGCTGGTGACGTTCCTGGTCGAAGGCGGGCAGGGGCGCGCCGGTGCGCAGCACGCGGGCGATCGCGGGCTCGGCGAGATGCAGGCGGCCGATGGCCACCAGGTCGAATTCGGCGTCGGCGAGCCGTCGGTAGAGGCCGTCGAGTGCGGCCGGTTCGGGAGTGCCCTGCTCGTGCAGGGACATGCTCAGCCCGACGCTACCGACGGCCATGCTGTACGCGCCGGTCAGCTTCTTCGCCCAGCCCGCCAAGGTCAGGTCGCTGCCGTCGAAGGCTGGTCGGTCGAAAAACCTACTGCTGGCGTCGAATACATCCACACCGGCCTCCGCCAGGGCGGTGAGGATCTGTCCGAGCTCCTCGGGATTTTCGGCGATGCGTGCGCCGTAGTCCTGCTGTTTGTGCTGGGAGAAGCGGTAGAAGATCGGCAGTCGCGGACCTATTTCCCGGCGGATCGCGCGCACGACCTCGACCGGGAAATTGAGGCGTCTGCCCAGATCGCCGCCCCAGTGGTCGGTGCGTTGATTGGTGGCCTCCCAGAGGAACGCGTCGAGGAGATAGCCGTGGCCCGCGTGGACGGCGATGCCGTCGAAACCGACCGCGACCGCGTTGCGAGCCGAGCGCACGTAGGCGGCGATCACGTCCTCGATGTCGTGCTCGGTCATGGGTGCGGTCGGTGCGCTCACCGTCGACAGGTAGCGCTGGGAGTAGGTCGTGCGCCCGACCCGGCCCCACAGTCCCGAGGGGCGCAGGGGTGTGAGCGCCGGGTCCACGCGAGCCATCGCACCCCACAGTGGGCCGACGTGCCACAGCTGCGGCACGATCTTGCCGCCTGCGCCGTGGACGCCGTCGACCACGCGACGCCACCCGGACAGGGCTGATTCACCGTGTAGCCGAGGCACTTTCGTGCTGTCGACCGCCGTCGGATGATCGATCGCGACGCCTTCGGTGATGATCAGCCCGGTGCCGCCTTCGGCGCGCCTGCGGTAGTAGGCGGCGACGTCGTCACCGGGTGTGCCGCCGGGGGAGTGCTGCCGGGTCATCGGCGACATGACGATGCGGTTCGGCAATGACAACGGCCCGATTCGCAGGGGAGTGAACAGGGCGTCGGCGGCGTTCATGCACCCACGCTCCCAGTGTTGTCGGCCCCCGGCAATCGGCAGGCCCGCTGAGCGGCGCCCACGTGAATTATGTAACAGGTTATTATGTAATGATGCCCTCGGAAATTTCGCCCCGCCCCGGCAGGCCCCGCGACGCCGACAAGGACCTCGCGGTACTCATCGCCGCCAGGCAGTTGCTCGCCGAGGTCGGCTACCCGCAGGCGACGGTCGTCGCGATCGCCAAGCGCGCCGGGGTCAACACCCCCGCCATCTACCGGCGGTGGCCGACTCGTCAAGCGCTGCTCGAGGAGGCCATTCACGGCCCAGGGGGACATTCGCTGCCGGAGCCGACCGGCGACCTGCGGGCCGACCTGGCGACCTGGGTGCGCATCTTCCTGGCTCGCGCCGACAGTCCGGCCGCCCGCGCGGGCGTGCCCGGCCTGCTCGCCGATTCGCAGACCGAGGAGGCTCGGCGCAGGTTGCTCGCCATCGGCGCTCCCGTGCGCAAGGCCTTCGCCGAGTTGCTCGGAAGGGCGGTCGACGACGGTCAGATCGACCCCGGCGCCGATGTGGACCTGATCTTCGAGATCCTCTCGGGCACCACGACATTTCATGCGCTACTGCGTGACGCCGAGGAGGGGGAAGCCTTCGTCGCGCGCCTGGCCGACGCGCTGTATGTCTTGGCGTCCACGGGGCGCTGAGGCGGCTGATCATCGTGACTCGGGCCACACGTTAATAACGTTACATGCTAGTATGTAATTGTGAGCCGAGAGCCTCAGGGAGTGTGCGAATGAAGGTCGACCTGCAGTTGGGCGCGCGCCCGGAACAGGTGATCGCACGGTCCGCCGAGCTGACCGCCTGTGGAGTCGACGGCCTGTTCACCTTCGAAGGTGCCCATGACGTCTTCCTCCCGCTGACCCTGGCCGCCGCGGGCCCCGAGCCGGTCGACTTGATGACGAATGTCGCCATCGCCCTCCCGCGCAGCCCGGTCCACCTGGCGCACGCCGCCTACGACCTGCACCTGCTCAGCGGTGGCCGGTTCCGCCTCGGGCTCGGTTCGCAGACCCGCGCGCACATCGAAAAGCGGTACGGCGGTGAGTGGTCGCGCCCGGCCGCGCGCATGCGGGACATGGTGCTCGCCATCAAAGCCGTGCTCGGTTCCTGGCAGGAGGGCACTCCGCTGCACTTCGACGGCGAGTTCACCCGGCACACCCTGATGCCGCCGACCTTCGATCCCGGCCCGAATCCCTATGGGCTGCCGCAGATCTGTCTCGGCGCGCTCGGCCCGATCATGACCAGGACCGCGGCCGAAGTGGCCGACGGGCTGCTGGTCATGCCGTTCAACAGTGCCCGGCATTTCGCCGAACACACCGTGCCCGCCATCGAGGAGGGGCTCGACCGCGCCGGGCGCGATGCCGCCGATCTGCACATCTATCCACAGGTGATCGTCGCGATGGGCCGCACGCCGAGTGAGCTGGCGGCCGCGGCCGTCGGTGCGCGTCGGCTGCTCGGCTTCTACGGGTCGACGCCCGCGTACCGCCCGGTCCTCGACGCCGAGGGCTGGGGTGAGCTGCAACCGGAATTGAACGCGCTGTCCAAGCGCGGCGAGGTCGCGGCGATGACCGGCCTCATCGATCAGACGATGCTCGACACCTTGGCTGTGCACGGGACACCGGAGCAGTGCGCGACGGCGATCATCGAACGCTTCGGCGCGTATGCCGACCGGATCTGTTGCTATTTCCCCGGTTACGACGTGTCCGACGAGTACATCAAGGACCTGGTCACCGCATTGCAGGCGCCGTGAGCATCCGGATCGAGGTCACCGACGGTGTCGCGGTGCTGACGCTGGATCGGCCCGAACGCCGCAACGCCTTCACGGGCGCGATGGCTCGGGCGATCGGCACGGCATACCGCGAATGGGAGGCCGACGACGCGGTGCGCGTCATCGTGCTCACCGGCGCGCCTCCGGCGTTCTGCGCCGGCGCGGACATCGGTGGCGGTGACAGAACCTTCGACAAGCCCGACAGCGCGACGTTTTCCGCGTCTCCCGTCGACCCACCCGCCTTCGCGCTGCGCAAACCGGTGATCGCCGCGGTGAACGGGCACGCGATCGGCATCGGCCTGACGATCGCCATGCAGGCCGACATTCGCATCGTCGCCGAGGACGCGCGCTACGCCATTCCCCAAGTGCGGCTGGGTGTTCTGCCCGACGCGATGGCCCATTGGACGGTGGCCAAGGTCGCCGGAATGTCGGTCGCGGCCGACATCCTCCTGTCGGGTCGTACCTTCGACGGTCACGAAGCGGTCCGGCTCGGGCTGGCCGGCCGCTGTCTCCCGGCGGCCGAAGTATTGCCCGCGGCCCTCGCGATGGCACGCGATATGGCGGTGAATGTGGCGCCGATGTCTGCCGCTCTCAGTAAAAGGCTGCTGTGGGACACCGCGATCCACGGATACGAACCCGGCCGGGTCGCCGAACTGGAAACCGAGTCGCACCTGCGTGTCATGGGTGGACCCGATGCGGGCGAGGGCATGCGTGCCCGCGTCGATCGGCGCGAACCGGTCTGGTCGGCGCGGTTGTCGCGCGATTGGCAGGAATTGGGAACGGCCGACGTCACCGTCTCAGGAGTATGTAGATGTCTCTCGCAGTAACTGCTGACCAGCACGCGCTGGCGCAATCGGTAGCCGCGTTCGCCCGCAAATTCGCCCCGCTGTCGCAGACACGCGAGCACTTGGCCGAGTACGCGGCCGGGAACGCGCCGACAGAAGTCTGGACAGCCTTGTGCGAGCAGGGTTTACACGCGCTGCACCTGCCCGCGGCACAGGGCGGCGACGACTGTGGGCTGGCGACGCTCGCGGTGGCCGTCGAGCAGTTGAGCACGGCGATGTTCGCCGGCCCGTATCTGTCGACGGTGACGGCGAGCGCGCTCGCGATGGCGGCTCGACCTCAGCCGTTGCTCGCGGACTTCGGCGCCGGCATGACGGGAGCCGTCGTCACCGGACCCGACCTGCGGGCCACCCGCGACGGCGACGGCTGGGTGGTATCGGGCGTCTCCGACCCGGCACTCGGGCTGCCCGGGGCCGAACGAGTGGTAGTGCGCGCCACCGTCGCCGGGAATCCCGCAGCGAGCCTGTGGTTCTGGCTCAGCCCCGCCGATCACGGCGATGTCGGTGCGGATAGTTCCGGTCCCGTCGGTGAGCCGCCGCTGCCCCCTACCGGGGCGGTCGCTTCGATCCGGTTCACGACCGCCGAAGCTGTCGACCTCACCCGATCGCTCGGACGCGCCGAATTCGATGCCTACCCCGTGGATGCGGCGCGGGTGCTCGACGGCATCGACCCAGCTGTCGCGGAGTTGTGGACGACCACGCTGGCGGCGGCGGAGGCGACCGGGATCTGTCGCTGGTGTCTGGACACGACCGTCGAATACATCCGTGTGCGACACCAATTCGGTCGTCCGATCGGCAGCTTCCAAGCGGTGCAGCACAAAGCGGCGCTCATGCTGGTCCGCGCCGAAGTGGCCGGCGCGGTGACCTGGGACGCGGCCCGCGCCGAGACCCAGCCGACCGAGCAGCGGCTACTCGCCGCCGCGAATGCCGCGCTGACCGTGCTGCCTGGCGCGATCGATCAGGCGGTGGACTGCGTGAGCCTGCTCGGCGGCATCGGCTTCACCTGGGAGCACGATGCCCATCTGTACTGGCGTCGCGCGATCGCGCTGGCCGCGCTCGTGGGTGGCGAGGACGCGTCGGCCAGAGCGCTGGGGGAGCGTGCGCTGCTCGCCGAACGCGACTTCTCGTTCGTCGACGCCGACACGCTGCCCGGACTGCGCACGACGGTCGGCGTCGCGCTCGATGCGGTCGCCGCCATCGCGGATGACGAAATCCCGTCCGAGGGGTGGTCACCCGCGCGCGGTGGTCGCCGCCGCGCCAGGCTCACCGCGGCCGGCTTGGTCGCCCCACACTGGCCGAGCCCGTTCGGTCTCGACGCCGGGCCCGCCGAACAGGCGGTGATCGCCGAAGAATTCGCGTGCCGTGGGCTGTGTCAACCCGAACTCGGCATCGGCGCCTGGGTGCTGCCCACGCTGATCGAACACGGTGACGACGCGCAGCGCGAACAGTTCGTCACCGCGACGATGCTCGGTGACATCATCTGGTGCCAGCTGTTCTCCGAACCCGGTGCGGGCTCCGATCTCGCCGGATTGTCCACCGCCGCACGCAAAGTCGACGGCGGCTGGATCATCAATGGCCAGAAGGTATGGAATTCCCAGGCACAGGACGCGGATTGGGCCGTGTGCCTGGCGCGCACCGATGCCGATGTCCCCCAACACGCCGGCCTGACCTACTTCCTGATCCCGATGAACGCCCACGGCGTCGACGTCCGACCGCTGCGTCAGGTCACCGGCATCTGGGAGTTCAACGAGGTCTTCCTCGACGAGGTCTTCGTTCCCGACAGCCAGGTGGTCGCCGAGCCCGGGGACGGCTGGCGGATCGCCGTCACCACCTTGTCGAACGAGCGGGTCGCCATGGGCTCGGCCACCTTCGGCCACGGCTCCAGCACGCTGGTCCGGCGCCTGCTCGAATCCGGCGACCACGCCGGTACCCGCGACGACGCCGTCCGTGTCCTCGGCCGCAACACCGCGCTCGAACTGTCCGTCGCCGCGCTGAACCTGCGCGACGTCGTCGCGAGGATGAACGACATGGCCGACGGCAACGGCTCCAGCAACAGCATCCGCAAAGTCTGGAACGCCATCGCCCAGCGCGATGCCTCCCGGGCGCTCGCCTCGATCCTCGGCCCCCGCGCCACGATCGGCCACCCCGAACAGCCCTACACCTTCGACTTCCTCGGCCTGCCCGCCATCCTCTTCGGCGGCGGCACCATCGAAATCCAGCTCAACATCATCGCGCGACGCGTGCTGAGTCTGCCTCGATAGTCGGTCGCCTGCGGTTGCACCGCTTTCAGTGCCGGGTGTCGGCCTCGCGTTGCCGCCACTGCCGGGGGCTGACCCCGTACCTGGCACTGAACCACCGCGAGAAGTTGCTCACCGAGGAAAAGCCGAGCAGATCGCCCACCTCGGTGAGGGAGTGACGGCGGTTGGCCACCATCCGCTCGGCGAGTGCCCCGCGGATCTCGTCGACCACCGAGGTGAACGTCGTGCCGTCCTGGGCGAGTTTGCGATGCACCGTGCGCCGGTCGACCCCGAGGCTGCGCGCCACCTGTTCGACGGTGCACCGGCCCGTCGGCAACAGCAGTTCGACGAGTTCGCGGACCCGGTCGGCGACCGTGGCCTCCTGCGCGGGTGCCATCGCGCCGAGCAACTGCTGCGCGTAGGCGTGCAGCAGCGGGTCGGCCATCGCGTTCTCCGCGTCGAGATCGCTGCTGTAGGTGAGGATTCCGTCGAAATCCTGATCGAACTCGACATGCGGGCCGAACATCTTGAGGTAGGTGGCGCGGTCGCGCGGGGCGGGGTGGGAGAAGCACACCTGCATCGGCCGCCAGGTGGGTCCGACGAAACCGCGGAGCAATCCGTGCAGCACCCCGGTGGTGAGTTCGACGGCCTGCCGGACGGGCACCGCTCGGCCGACATCCACGCTCACCCGAATGGTGGCCATGCCGTTCGCCTCGATGACCTCGGTGTGCAGCGCCTCGTTGTACATGTGCTCGTGGCGCGACAGCAGCCGCAGCGCGCTGCGCACATCCGGTTCCTCGCGGATGACCAGGCTCAACGGGCCGAGGTTGGAGAAGCGGCGCAGCTGCGCCAACCGCACACCGAAGTCCTCCCGGCCGGATTCGGCGGCCGAGCGTTCCAGTAGTTCGGCGACGGCTTCGGCCGGAATCCACCGGTCCTGCGTGCCGAAACCGGCCGGGTCGAGTCCGCAATCGCGGATCAGCCGAGCGGGTTCGAGCCCGAGCGAGCGCGCCAGTTCGACGTAGTCGTTCAGTGACGCGTACCTGGACAACGGCTTCATCCGACACCTCCTCGATGTCCCGAGAGGAATAGTTTTCTGTCCCGTGAGGGCAAATATCCTGGTGTGACCCACCCTACAGTTAGCTGCATCACACAGGAGGAGATGGCAGTGGCATACGCAATTCGATTCGCTGAAACCGGTGGTCCCGACGTGATGCGGTGGGAGCCCACCGAGGTCGGTGAGCCGGGGCCGGGCCAGGTCCGGATCCGGCACGAGGCGGTCGGTCTCAACTTCGCCGACACCTATTTCCGCACCGGCCTGTACCCGGCAGCGTTGCCGGCGGGCCTCGGCGTGGAGGGGGCCGGCGTCATCGAAGCCGTCGGCCCCGGCGTCGACTTCGCGCCCGGTGACCGCGTCACCTACACCGGTAGCCCGCTCGGCGCGTACAGCACCGAACGGATCATGCCCGCCGAGCACCTGATCGCCCTGCCCGACGCGATCGCGTTCGACACCGCGGCCGCGACCACCATGCGCGGCCTGACCACCGCCTACCTGCTGCGTCGCATCCATCCGCTGCGCGCGGGCGACACGGTGCTCCTGCACGCGGCGGCGGGTGGCGTGGGTCAGCTGTTCACCCAGTGGGCGAAACTGCTCGGGGTCAGTGTGATCGGCACCGTCTCCAGCGAGGAGAAGGCGGCGGTCGCCCGCGCCAACGGCTGCGACCACGTGGTGATCTACACCCGCGAGGACGTCGCGACCCGGGTCCGCGAAATCACCGACGGCGCAGGCGTTCCCGTGGTCTACGACAGCATCGGCAAGACCACCTACCAGTCCTCGATCGACTCCCTCGCCCGCCGCGGCCTGCTCGTGTGCTTCGGCACCGCCTCGGGTCCGGTGCCGCCGATCGAGCCGATGCAACTGGCCGTGAAGGGCTCGCTGTTCGTCACCCGGCCCGCGCTCGCGGACTACATCGCCGACCCGGCCGAACGCGCCGAACTGGCCGGTGAACTGCACGACCACCTCACCGCGGGCCGCCTGCGGGTCGAGATCAACCAGCGCTACGAACTCCCGAACGCCGTCCAGGCGCATCGCGACCTCGAAGCGGGCCGCAGCGTCGGTGCGTCGGTCTTCGAGATCTGACGCGCCCACCGGAAAGGAACAAGCCAATGACCGTTCGAACCGCGATCCAAGCGGTGCCGCTGACCGCGACCATCGGCGCGCAACTGCACGGGGTGAATCTCGCCGAGGTCGCCGTCGACGACACGCTGTTCGCCGAACTGCGCACCCTGCTGCTGCGCCACAAGGTGCTCTTCGTCCGCGACCAGGACATCACCCGCGCCGAACACGTCGCTCTCGCTGAACGATTCGGCCCGCTCGAGGACCATCCGGCCCTCGGCAGCGATCCCGATCATCCCGGTCTTGTCCGCATCTACAAGGACCTCGACAGTGCGCCCGAGCACTACGAGAACGCCTACCACTGCGATGCCACCTGGCGGGTCAATCCACCGATGGGCGCCGTGCTGCGCTGCGTGGAAACGCCGCCCGTGGGCGGCGACACCATCTGGGTGAACATGGTCGAGGCGTACAAGCGGCTGCCGCAGTCGGTGAAATCGCAGGTCGCGCATCTGCGCGCCCGGCACAGCATCGAGGCGAGTTTCGGCGCCGCGCTCACGGCGGAGAAACGACTCGACCTGCACGAGCGTTTCCCCGACGCCGAACATCCGGTGGTGCGGATCCACCCGGACACCGGCGAAGACATTCTGTTCGTCAATTCCTTCACCACGCATCTGGTCAATTACCACACGCCGGAGAACATTCGATTCGGCGCCGACTACGCGCCGGGCGCGAGTGAACTCCTCAATTACCTGATGCGCCAGGCGAGTATCCCCGAATACCAGGTGCGCTGGCGCTGGACCGAGAACAGCTTCGCGATCTGGGACAACCGGTGCACCCAGCACTACGCGGTCCAGGACTACTGGCCCGCCGTCCGCAAGATGGAACGTGCCGGGATCGTCGGCGACCGTCCCTTCTGACATTTCCTTTTTCGATAACCCCCGCAATTCCGATCGGAGTACCCCCATGCATTTTCACGACGACGCGCTGTTCCCCGAAAACCAGGAAAAGCTGGTCATCACCGTCGCACCGTACGGCCCGGAATGGGAACTCGACGACTTCCGCGACGACCTGCCGCTGACCATGGACGAGCACGTCCAGGCGGCCGTGGACTGCTACGAAGCCGGCGCCACCGTGCTGCACATCCACGTGCGTGAACTCGACGGCAAGGGCTCCAAGCGCCTGTCGAAGTTCAACGAGCTGCTCGGCCGTCTGCGCGAGGCCGTGCCGGACATGATCCTGCAGGTCGGCGGCTCGATCTCGTTCTCGCCCGAAGGCGAAGGCGCCGACGCGAAATGGCTCACCGACGACGCCCGGCACATGCTGGCCGAGCTCGATCCCAAGCCGGATCAGGTCACCATCGCGATCAACACCAGTCAGATGAACATCGTCGAGCTGATGACCGAGGACGACATCGCGGGCACCTCCTTCGAGCGGCCCGAGGTGTACGAGGCCTATCGCGAGATGTTCGTCCCAGCGGGTCCGACCTGGGTTGCCGAACACCTGAAGCGTTTGCAGGCCAACGGTATTCAGCCGCACTTCCAGCTGTCGAGCATCCCGCAGCTCGAGACCGTGGAGCGGCTGATCCGGCGCGGCGTCTACACCGGCCCGCTCATGCTGACCTGGGTCGGCATCGGCGGCGGCTTCGACGGCCCGAACCCCTACAACATGATGGAGTTCATCCGCCGCACCCCCGACGGCGCCGTGCTCACCCTGGAGACGCTGATGCGCAGCGTGCTGCCGGTGAACACGATGGCCATCGCCATGGGTCTGCACGCGCGCTGCGGCAACGAGGACACCCTGTGGGGCCGCAAGGGCGAGAAGATGACCTCGGTCCAGCAGGTGCGGCAGCTGGTCCGGATCGCGGGCGAACTCGGCCGTGAGGTCGCCACCGGCAAGGAAGCGCGCGAGATCTACAAGCTCGACGAGCACTACGCCGACGCCGACGAGACGCTCGCCAAGCTCGGGTTCGCCCCGAATCGTCAGCCGGGCCAGGTCGGGTTCACCCACCACGCCTGACCCTTCCGGGGATCACCTTCCCCTTCTCGACAACCCGGTGGACGTCAGCGACGACGTCCACCGGTTCGCAGGAGCACCCATGGACCTCACCACCACCGCCGCGAAGCCCGCGCCGGCGCCTAGCCGTTCCTCGACCATCCGCCGCAACTATCCCTGGCTGGTGTTCGCGCTGGCCTTCGGCCTGCTACTGGCCGACTACATGTCCCGACAAGTGTTAAGTGCGGTCTTTCCGTTCCTGAAAACCGAATGGACGCTGTCGGATTCGCAGTTGGCGTCACTGAGCAGCGTGGTCGCGCTGATGGTCGGGTTGCTCACCCTGCCGCTGTCGGTGCTGGCCGACCGGTGGGGCCGGGTCAAGAGCCTGGTGCTGATGGCCGTGGTGTGGAGTATCGCGACGCTGGTGTGCGCACTGGCCGACAACTATCCGCAGATGCTGGCCGCGCGTTTCTTCGTCGGCGTCGGTGAGGCCGCCTACGGCAGCGTCGGTATCGCGCTGGTGCTCAGTGTGTTCGCCGCGCGGCGGCATGCCGCGCTGAGCGGCGCGTTCATGGCCGGTGGTTCGTTCGGATCGGTGCTCGGTGTCGCCGCGGGCGGTGTGATCGCCGTGCACCTGGGGTGGCGGTGGTCGTTCGCGACGATGGCGGTGTTCGGTCTCGTGCTGGCCGTGGCGTTCTGGGTGGTGGTCAAGGAGCAGCGCAACGCCGAACACGCGGCCGAACCCACTCCCGAAGTCGCCTTCCGCGCGCCGATTTCGACCCTGTTCACCAATCCGGCGGTGCTGTGCGCCTATGTGGGCAGCGGGTTGCAGATGTTCACCGCCGCGGTGCTGCTGTCGTGGATGCCCAGCTTCTTCAACCGCTACTACGGGCTGGCGCCGGACCGGGCCGCGGGTCTGGCGGCCGTGATCGTGACACTCGTCGGCACCGGCATGGTGGTGTGCGGGGTGATCACCGACCGGGTCGGACGTTCGGAGATGGCCCGCAAGTGGACCACCGCGATCGTGTTCTGCCTGATCTCGCTCGTCACCCTCGGCATCGGTTTCAGCCTGAGCACCGGTGTGCCGCAGTTGATTCTGCTCGGCATCGGCGCGTTCTTCTCCGGCGGCTCGGCCGGCCCCACCGTCGCCATGGTCGCCAACCTCACCCACCCCTCGGTCCGTGCCTCGGCGTTCGGCACCCTCACCCTGGCCAACAGTCTGCTCGGGCTCGCGCTCGGCCCGTTCGTCGTCGGCGTTCTCGCCGATCACCTCGGGTTGCAGCACGCGCTGCGCGTCACGCCGGTGGTGTCGGTGCTCGCCATCGCCGCCCTGCTTCTCGGACGCCGGATGTACCCGATCGGTCTGCGCAAACTCGCCACCGTCCACGCGGCGGCTCCGCACTGATCCCGTCGAAAAGGATTACCGCACAGATGAACTCTCCTATCGAACCCACCGTCGTGATCGTGCCCGGTCTGCGTGACCATGTCGCCGACCACTGGCAGACGTTGCTCGCCGACACCCTCGACAAGGTGGCGATCGTGCCGCCGCTCGAGCGCGACGGGCTGAGCCTGGCCGCGCGGGTCGCCGCACTCGAGGCGGTGCTCGCCGAGATCGACGGCCCTGTCGTCCTGGTCGCGCACAGCGCGGGCGTGATGATCACCGTCCACTGGGCTCAGCAGTCCGACCGGCCGGTGCGCGGCGCGCTGCTCGCCACCCCGCCCGACTTCGAAACCCCACTGCCACCGGGCTATCCGACCGCCGAGGAACTGGCGGCCAACGGCTGGACGCCGATCCCGCGGCGGCAGTTGCCGTTCCCGAGCATCGTGGCCGCGAGCAGCACCGATCCCTTGGCCACGACGCGTCGCGTCGCGGGCATGGCCGAGGTGTGGGGGAGCAGGCTGGTCGATCTCGGCGATGTCGGCCATCTGAATCCGGCGGCGGGCTACGGTCCGTGGCCGCGCGCCAAGGAACTGCTCGACGACCTCCTCGACCTCACCGGGGAGCTCGCCCGATGACGACGGTGTTCGCCACGGCTGCCGCGGCGGTCGCCGATATCGGATCCGGATCCTCGCTCGCCGTCGGCGGTTTCGGAGTGTGCGGCATTCCCGACGCACTCGTCGCCGCACTGGCGGCGGGCACGGCCGACGAGCTGGAGATCTTCTCCAACAATTGCGGCACCGACAGTCATGGACTGGGGATCTTGCTGGCGCAGAAGCGCATCCGTCGGATCACCGCGTCCTATGTCGGGGAGAACGCCGAGTTCGCGCGCCAATATCTGTCCGGTGAACTGGAAGTCGAACTGACACCGCAGGGCACCCTCGCCGAGAAACTGCGCGCGGGCGGGACCGGGATTCCGGCCTTCTTCACCGCGGCGGGTGTCGGGACGCCGGTGTCCGACGGGGGATTGCCGTGGCGATACCGGTCCGACGGGTCCGTCGCGGTCGCCTCGCCCGCCAAAGAGGTCCGCACCTTCCACGGTCGCCGGTTCGTGCTCGAGGAATCCATCACCGCCGACTACGCGCTCGTGCACGCCCTGATCGGTGACACCGACGGAAACCTGGTGTTC
Source organism: Nocardia sp. NPDC127606 (assembly GCF_042671725.1). Taxonomy (NCBI): domain Bacteria; kingdom Bacillati; phylum Actinomycetota; class Actinomycetes; order Mycobacteriales; family Nocardiaceae; genus Nocardia; species Nocardia sp. NPDC127606. The sequence goes on from NZ_JBHXWQ010000010.1 coordinate 83,990, forward strand.
AACAAGGCCGCCCGCAACTTCAATCCGCTCGCCGCGATGGCGGGGAAGGTATGCGTCGCGCAGGTCGAGACGCTGGTGCCCGCCGGTTCCCTCGACCCGGCGCAGGTGCATCTGCCCGGCGTGTTCGTCGACCGGATCGTGCACACGGGACCGCAGACCAAACTCATCGAAAGGCGGACCGTGTCATGACCGCATCGTCGGTGGCGCTCGGCTGGACGCGCACCGAGATGGCCGCCCGCGCCGCGCGGGAACTACGGCCCGGCGAGTACGTCAACCTCGGTATCGGGCTGCCCACCCTGATCCCCAACTTCCTGCCCGCGGGCGTGGAGGTGACTCTGCATTCGGAGAACGGGATCCTCGGCACCGGCCCCTACCCCGCTGACGACGAGGTCGACGCCGACCTGATCAACGCGGGCAAGGAAACCGTCACCGTCGCCGACGGCGCCTCGTTCTTCGACTCGTCGCTCAGTTTCGGCATGATCCGCGGTGGCCACATCGACACCGCGGTCCTCGGCGGCATGCAGGTCTCGGCCGCCGGTGACCTCGCCAACTGGATGGTGCCGGGGCAGATGGTCAAAGGCATGGGCGGGGCGATGGACCTGGTCCACGGCGCCCGCCGCGTGATCGTGGTGATGACCCACACCGACAAGGCAGGCACCCCGAAAATCGTGCCTACCTGCACCTTGCCGCTCACCGGGGCGGGCGTCGTGCATCGGATCATCACCGACCTGGCCGTCATCGATGTCGCGCAGGCGGGGCTGATCCTGCGCGAATGCGCACCGGGCGTGCGCGAGGAACACGTCCGCGCCGTCACCGCGGCACCACTCACGTCGGGCTGATCACCTTCTTGCGCAGGTGCCCGTAGACCACCGAGGTGCGGACGTTGGCGAGTTCCGGACGCGTTGTCAGCTTGTCCAGGACCACTCCGTGCAGATGGTCGGTGTCGCGGACGGCCACGTGCACGAGGAAATCGTCGTTGCCGGTGAGCACGAACAGCGAGATCACCTCGGGCATCTGCTCCAGGAACGCCTGGAAGCCCTCGATCACCGCACGGGTCGGCGGGTGGACGCGCACGGCGATCACGGCCTGCAACCCACGTCCGATCGCCGCGAGGTCGGCCTCCGCGTGGAACCCCGTCAGGATGCCGCGTTCGCGCAGCGATCTGATCCGCTCCAGACAGGTCGACGGGGCGATGTCGAGCGCTTGGGCCATATCGCGATTGGTGCGCCGACCATCCTGTTGGAGCATCCGCACCAACGCCGAATCTAGTTCGTCCACGCTCGCCTCCCTGAACCAATTTCCGAACCTAATTCGGAGTCTACGCATGACTGCTGATGATGTTGCTAGCGTCTCGCCGGTCAGCTGATTTTCGTTCGGCTGCGATGGTTACGGAGAGAGGTGCCTTCCGGTGCGTGAACGAGGGCCGAGCATGGGGGCGATGGGCGCGGTGGTGGCGGCCGCGCTGTTGTGGAGCAGTTCCTACGCGGTGACAAAAGTGCTGCTGGCCGACCTCGGCCCGCTCAGTATCGGTGCCGTCCGATTCACCGTCGCGGCGGTGCTGCTCGCCGTGATGGTGCGGCTGGACCGCCACCGTGGCGACCGGCCGGATGCCAGGCAGCGACGGCAGCTCTACCTGTGCGGATTGCTCGGCATCACCGTGTATTTCGTCCTCGAGAACGTCGGCGTGGATCTGTCCACAGCCTCCGACGCGGCTCTCATCGTGGCCACGTACCCGCTGATGACGATGCTGCTGGAGCTGGCCGTACTCCGCGTCCGGCTGCCACCGCTGCGGGTGACGGGCGTGCTGCTGGCCACCGCCGGCGCCGTTCTCGTGGTCCACGACGGTGCCCGGATCGGCGGCAGCGCGCGGTGGCTGGGCGACATCATCCTGCTGCTCGGCGGGCTGGCCTGGGCCGGCTACAACGTGCTCGGCAAGCGGGCGAGCGCCGGACACAGCGCCCTGACCGTCACCTACTACCAGACCATGGCCGGCGCGGGCGGGTTCCTCCTGATCGCGCTCCTGGAAGCCGGCAGCTGGCGAATGCCGGACGTGACCACCTCGTCGCTGCTCGTCTACCTGGCCGTGGCGTGTTCGGTCGGCGGGTTCCTGCTCTACAACTACGGCCTGCGCCGGATGGCGCCGAGCGTCGCGGTGAACATCCTCAACCTGGTCCCGGTCTTCGGCGTGCTCGCCGCCGTGATCATCAACGGCGAACCGTTCCGACTCGCCCAGGCGGTGGGCGGCGCGGTCATCGTCGCAGGTGTCGCACTGGGCTTGATCGAACGGCGAGTACCGTCCCCGACCGAGCGAACTCACTGCGAGCCGTTGACCCGAGGAGTGGCGGCCGGGCCGGCGAGGCACTAGACCACCGTGTTGTCGGGCCTGCCCATCGATTGGTAGTCGCGCACAACCAGCGCGGACTGTAGTAGCCACAGCAGCTTCGGATCGCGGGCACTGAGCCCCACGAGGTCGTAGATACGCCGGAGCCGATAGTCGACGGTGTTCGTGTGGACATGGGTTTCGCGTGAGGTGAGTCGGCGGTTGAGGCCATTGTTGATATGTGCGCGCAGCGTGCTGATCAAGTCCGGAAACGCGGCAACCGGGTCGAGGAACGATTCGAGACGATCTCGTCCAGGCCCTGGCCGAGTCAGTTGATACTCGACGGCGAGGTCTTCGATCTGGTACATGCCCGGTGGGTAATGGAGTCTTGTCGCCACATCCAGTAGTTCGTGTACCTCTTCGACCACCGAGGGAATCCGATCTCGGTCGGCGGTAATCCCCACCGCGGTGAGGGAGGTCGGTCCGACCAGGTCGCGGATCTTCTCGACGGCCAATGATTCCGGTACCAGAATTGTTGCGCCGAACCGGGATTCCAAACCTGGCACGGGCTGCCCGAATTTTGTCGACAGCATCGCCCGGAAGTCGCGCGGTGACACCGCATCGCGCGCGGGCCGATCCGCGGCCACCGCGAGCACCGTGTACCGCTCATCGGGCGGCGCTCCGTGCTCGCGGGTAGCTCTGGTGGTGTAGCGACCACTGAGCAGAGTGCGCGCCACGTACGCACCGTGATCGCTGCTGGGCGGTGCGACCTCCATGTAGATCGTCGACACCGTCGCGGTCACCGAGCTCAATGCATCCATCAGTCGACGAACTTCGTCGAAGGGCGCGCAGTGGGCTTGGAGATCGTCCAGGTGCAGTCGGAACCCCGCGTGCACATGGTGCTGCACAGTGTCGATCGGGACACCGATGCTCGCCCACCGCGCGACGGTCGGACGCATACGCGGCATCTGGACGCTGAGGTGTGTCCGCTCTGTGCCGGAAATCAATGCCAGGCAGTCGGCGACAATGGCGCTGATCTCCTCGCGCAAGACGTTTCCTCGTCGGCTACGACGCGGCATGGTTTCGAGAATCTTGTGCGCGATCCGATCGGTCGCCGGCGAGAAATGCGCGGACGACCCTGTTTCGATGGGGCTGGTCATCGGGGGCTCACAGTGTGCCGCCGCCACCGCATGTGCTGCTTCATCGCAAGCATTTCAGCAATTCCTATCCGATCGACCGCACACCACCGATCAAGGTGTCTCGAGCCACAATTCAGCGATAGTGTGATGCGCGTCGCTTCGCGAAGGCGGCAAGTGAAGTCTGTACCGATCGGTATGCGCCGTCACTGCACTGAGGTCCAGAGTCGACAGAAGCGACCTTGTGGTCGGCGCCAAACTCTGATCGGCCGACGCGCGGCACGCATTCCCCCGACAGGCCGAAGCTCGCCGAGCAGATGGCGCCGGTGGGCGGTAGGCGCGGCGAGTGGTCGGGAATCGGTCAGCGGAGGTCGTCGGGGTGGGGGCCGGTGCCGAACGGGTTCGGCTCGTCCTCGGCGAGGATGCCCACGAAGGGTTCGCCCTCGTCGGCGAAGGTGTACGCGCCGCCCTCGATGCGGTCGATCAGGCCGTGCGTCCAGGCCGCTTCGCTGTCGGCGGAGCGCACCCACATGTTCATGATCTCGCCGATGTGTCCGAGCTGCCCCGGCCCCTGCTCGGGGGTGTAGTACTCGGTGACCGAGGCACGCCACTGCTCGAGGCCGGTGATTCGTTGCTTCAGGAGTGCGACGGCCTCGTCGCGCGGTAGGTCGACGATGAACCCGATGGCGGCCGAGATCATGTCCATCTGCTGGTCGTACGAGGTCAGGGCCTCGCGGAGCAGTGTGAGGAATTCCTCGGTGCCCTTGTCGGTGATCTCGTACTCGACGCGGGGCGGACCACCGACGGTGCTCGGGGCGACCTCGTGCGCGATGAGCAGTCCCTGCTTGGCCATCTGCTTGAGCGCGTGGTAGATCGAGCCGGGCTTGGCGTTGGACCATTCGTGCGCGCCCCAGAATTCCAGGTCGTTGCGCACCTGATAACCGTGCGCTCGTCCGTGCTGACGGACCGCGCCGAGGACCAGCAGCCGGATCGCTGACATGGACGTCTCCCTTCCGAGCGAGTGCGATCAACGTAGCAGTATTCAAGTTTGACTAACCGAACCGGCCTCGGTACCTTGGCCATCTAGTCAAATTTGATCACTGGTGATGGAGGGTGTTTTGACTGACCACGATCTCTCGATCGTCGTCGAAGGCCTGCGCAAGAAGTACGGGGCGAAGCAGGCCCTCGACGGACTCGATCTCGCTGTGCGGGCCGGTACCGTGCACGCGGTCCTCGGCCCGAACGGCGCGGGAAAGACCACGGCCGTGCGCATCATGTCCACATTGCTCCGGCCGGAGGCGGGGCGGGCCGAAGTAGCGGGCATCGATGTGCGGACGCGGCCCGACGAGGTGCGTTCACGAATCGGTCTGCTCGGCCAGCACGCGGCCGTCGACGAGGAGCTCAGCGGGCGGCAGAACCTGGAGATGTTCGGGCGTCTGTACCACCTGGGCGCGCGGCGCGCGGGTGCGCGGGCCGACGAACTCCTCGCGCGATTCGGTCTCGCGGACACCGGCAAGAAGGCGGTCAAGCAGTACAGCGGCGGTATGCGGCGGCGGCTCGACCTCGCGGCGTCTCTCATCTCCGAACCGCAGGTGCTGTTCCTGGACGAACCGACGACCGGGCTCGATCCCCGGGGCCGCGCCGAGGTGTGGAGTTCGGTGCGTTCTCTGGTCGACGGCGGCACCACCGTGCTGCTGACCACGCAATACCTGGAGGAGGCCGATCAGCTGGCCGATCAGATCTCGGTGATCGACCACGGGAAGGTCATCGCGGAGGGCACCGCCGACCAGCTGAAATCCAAGACCGGCGGCGACCGCATCGACGTGGTTCTGCGCGACTCCACCCAACTGGCCCTCGCGGCCGCGCTGATCCCCGGCGAGGCGGTGGTGGACGAGGACCGGCGGATGGTCAGTGCCGCGGTGGGCGATCGGATGGTGGCGCTCACCGAGACGGTCCGGGCGCTGGAGACCAACGGCATCGAAGCCGAGGACATCGCGATCAGACGCCCGACACTCGACGAAGTCTTCATGCAGCTGACCAAGGAGGACGCGGCGTGAGCGCGACGTATTCGACGAACCGGACCCTGAGTACGGCGCTCACCGATTCCTGGACGATGACCAGACGCGAGCTGGCGCACTGGGCCCGTCAGCCCGTTCAGGTGGTCGTCGGGCTGGTGTTCCCGGTGATGCTGTTGCTGATGTTCAGCTACCTGATCGGTGGCGGACGCGGCATCGACGGCGACTTCAAGGACTACCTGGTCCCCGGAATACTCACCATGACAATGGCTTTCGGCCTCGAAGCGACCATGCTCGCGGTGACCCAAGACCTCGGCAAGGGGGTCATCGATCGATTCCGCTCGATGCCGATGAACTCGGCCGCGGTCCTGGTGGGTCGCAGCGTCGCCGACATGCTGCAGTCGGCGGTCGGGCTGATCGTGATGATCGCGGTCGGGTACGCGATCGGCTGGCGCTGGCACGACGGTGCCGCCTCGTTCCTGGCGGCGGTGGGGCTGTTGTTGCTGTTCCGGTTCGCGATGTTGTGGATCGGCATCTATCTGGCGATGGTCGCGGGCAAGCCCGAACTGGTGCAGGCGGTGCAGATCCTGGTCTGGCCGATCAGCTTCCTCTCCAATGCCATCGCCTCGCCCGAATCGATGCCGTCCTGGCTGGGCGTGGTCGTCGAGTGGAATCCGATGTCGGCGACGGCCACGGCAGTGCGCGGGCTGCTGGGCAATCCGGGTGCGGTCGGCGACTCCTGGGCCGGAGCACACGCCGACATGCTGGCGGTAGTTTGGCCGTTGGTCTTGATCGCGGTGTTCTTCCCGCTGGCAGTGAAGCGGTTCAGAGATCTGAGTCGCTAGCTCAGCGCAGCATCTCGGTGCTGACCACGGAGAGCAACTGCAACCTCTCGTAGCTCTCGGTACCGGGTGTCGCGGTGTAGACCAGCAACAGATGGGACTGTTCGGGGTCGAGCAGGGTGTGGCAGTTCAGGTCCATGGCGCCGACCTCGGGATGCAGGAAACGCTTCACCTCCCGGGGTCGGACGCCTACCTCGTGGGTCTGCCACAGGGTTCGGAACTCCTCGCAATCGGCGAGGAGCAGGGTCGCGTAGTGCGCGGCGCGGGAATCGGGACCGCGCCGGGTCACGGCTTCGCGGAGTCCGGAGACGAACATCCGGGACAGGAACGGGTGGTCGTCGGGTCTGTTCCGACGGTTGCGGTCCGCGTTCCTGTTCCAATCGGGCGTAGTAATCGGTCGACATGTGACACAGGACGGCGACCTCTTCGCGCCGCAACCCGCTCGTCCTGCGCCGCCGCCCGCGCGGCAGCCCGACATCCTCGGGTTGCAACGTCTCCCGGCGTTGTCTGAGGAACTCCGCCAGCTCGGCACGATCGATCACCAGAGATCTCCTTCGGTGTGACTGATTCGGTTCTACCGCCGAGGCCTGCGGGTATCCACTGATCGACAGTCCCTGGATGTCGCCACCCGACCCGACGATCGTGGATATCGGATACCACCAGCTCAGCACACCGAGACACAGGAGACGCGACATGCCACGTCGGCAACCCGATATCACTGTTCCCGACCTCACCGGTCACCGCGCTGTGGTCACCGGAGCCAGCGATGGCATGGGCGTCGGGATCGCCTCGCGTCTGGCGGCCGCCGGCGCCGAAGTCGTTCTCCCGGTACGTAATCAGCGCAAAGGCGAGGCAGCGCTCGCCACCGTGCGGCAGGCGAGCCCTGATGCGGAGGTCTCGCTGCGCGAACTCGACCTGTCCTCCTTGGCATCCGTGGCGGCGCTCGGCAAGACCCTGCTGGCGGAAGACCGCCCGATCCATCTGCTGATCAACAACGCGGGCGTGATGACCCCACCGGATCGCCAGGTCACCGCCGACGGTGTCGAATTGCAGTTCGGCACCAACCATCTCGGGCACTTCGCGCTGGTCGGACATCTCATGCCCCTGCTCCGCGCGGGACGTGCGCGCGTGACCTCCCAGGTCAGCGTCGCGGCCAACCAGAACCGGATCAACTGGGACGACCTCAATTGGGAACGCTCGTACAACGGCAGGGCTGCCTACAGCCAGTCCAAGATCGCCTTCGGCCTCTTCGGGCTCGAACTCGCCAGGCGCAGCCGCGCACACGGATGGGGCATCAGCAGCAATCTCGCCCACCCGGGCGTCGCACCGACGAATCTGCTCGCCGCCCGGCCCGAGCTCGGGCGCACCGAGGACACCACGGGGGTCAAGCTCATCCGGTGGTTGTCGGCCCGTGGCATCCTGCTCGGCACCGTCGAGTCGGCGAAACTTCCCGCCCTCTACGCCGCCACCTCACCCGACGCCGAGACCGAACGTTTCTACGGACCCAGCGGACCAGGACATCTCGGCGGCCCACCAGCCGAGCAGAAGCTCTATGGCCGGCTCCGCGACCACGAGGACGCCCAGCGCATCTGGCAGATCTCCGAAGAGCTCACCGACGTCCGAATCCCGGCATGACCGGGTCAGGCGCCTACGGGCGAGCCGGGTAGCCCCATTCTCGGCACGCCGACCTCAGCGCGTCCGGGATCGTCTCGTCGGCGGGCAGTGGTCGAGCAGGCTGGATGGCGCCGGAGCGGATGGTGTCGCTCCAGTCGCCGATACCGCGAACGTAGCTGCCGTGGTCGAAACGGCCGTAGTCCAGCATCGAGGGTTGCCACTCGACGTCGAGGAAGTGGCACAGCCCGCGCACGGTTTCCTCGGGGCGGTGGGTCAGGTCCTCGTAGCGGATCTCGTGGCCGGTCAGCGCCGCTCTCGCCTCGTTCATCGCCGCGACGAACTCCAGAGTCCGCCGCACCGGGTCGATTTCACGGCGGTCCGCCCACGCGCGGCCCAAGGAGTCGGCGATCTGCACCGGGTGGCGCAACAGGAACACATAGCGGGCGTCGGGCCAGCACGCGGCGATCCGTCGCCAGCTCAGCACGTTGCTCGTCGTCTTGTTGACCATCCGGTCCTTCCCGCTGCGTTCCAGCTCGTGGTGCAGGAGGCGGTCCCAGAGGAGATGTTCGAGCTCGCGGATCGTCAGGCCGAGCGCGTCCAGCGAGATGCTCGCGTAGCGCTCGGTGATGTCGTCGGCGGCCCACTCGAGTTCCTGGACGGTCAGCAGATTCAGGTGCAGTTCGTGCGGGGCGTGGATGCGTGCGTGGCTGTCGAGGACCGAACGCAGCAGGGTCGACCCGGATCGGGGCGCGGACAGGATGAAGATCGGCGCGGGCACGAGGCGGTTCGCCGTCGCCTGCTTCACGGTCGTGGGCCCGGCAGCGTGGCGGTGATCAGGCCCCGGCGGATCAGGAGATCGAGTACGTGATCGGCGGATTCGGCGATCGACTCGGCGGTGGTGTCTATCCGCAGGGCGGGGAGCAGCGGTTCCTCGTAGGCCGCGTCGACACCGGTGAGCTGGGTGAGCTCGCCTCTGGACCGGCGCCCGTACAGGCCCTTGACGTCGCGTTGTGCGCAGGTCGAGAGCGCGGTAGCGACGTGGACCTCGGCGAAGTCGAGGCCGGCGTCTTCGTGGCGGACCCGCATCAGCGCGCGATCGGCGGCGTACGGCGCGATGGCTGCCACGAGGACGAGCACTCCGTGCCCGGCCAGCATCAGCGCGAGGGTGGTGATCCGGCCGAGGTTCTGCCTGCGGTCGTCGGGGGTCAGGCCGAGTTCCGGCCACAGCCGCCCGCGCACGTCGTCGCCGTCGATTATCTCGACCCGATGCCCGGCGGCCGCCACCCGATGCCGGGTGGCGGCGGCGATGGTGGATTTTCCCGAACTGGGCAGCCCGGTCAGTAGAACTGTCCCGCCCGGTCTGCAGGGCCCGTCACTCATCAGATATTTCTGACAGGGCGAAATTATGTGGGGGTAGCGATTGCGCGATCGACGCGTAAACGCCTGCTGCCCAGAAGAATTCGTCCTGGCGCGATAAGAGAAACGATGCCACTGATAATGAAACGGCGCATCTGTCGCCTAGTTTCCGAAGACGAGGCTGCGCAGCACCAGGAACCGCAAACCGCCCACCGCGGCCATGACCGCGATCACGGCACCCGCCTGCGCGACCTCCCCGAGATCCGGTGCCAGGAAGTCCAGCCCGGCCAGCGCCGCCGTGCTGATCCCGAGGCCGAGCAGCGCCAGCCCGCCGCCCTCCCACTGCGCGGTGAACCCGCCGACCCTGCTCCCCGCCCGGAAGGTGAGCTGGCGGTGCAATTCGTTGGCGATCACGGTGCTCACCATCGACCCGGCGACATTGGCGACCAGTGGACCGCTGTCGTGCATGGTCATGAACAACAGCACATAGGCGATGTTGCTGGCGCCGCCGACCAGGGCGAATCGGATCAGCTGAGCGAGGGTGTGGTCGCCGCGCAGGAATCGCAGCACGCGGACGAGATCGATGCGCGGCGCAGGACCGACCCACGCGGTGTAGACGCTGGTGGGCAGCGTTGCAGGGCGGGTGATCTGCGAGACGGTCATGTTCGTTCCGATCGAGCGTGCGGGACTCGGCGATGGTGCCGAACAACGCTTGTGACTATACGTAGATGTATACGTATAAACAAGTGGTGGGCAGCGCGGTGCCCGTGGCGACGAGATCGGCATGGCATCCGCGGCGCAGTCGGCGGACACTGGAGGAATGGTTGACAGGGAGCAACGCACACCCTTCTACGGGGTGGTGCTGATTCTCGCAGCGTTGGGCGCGTCGATGGCGGTCAGTTACTACGGGCCGACCTGGTTTCGCGTCACCGTCTACATCCTCACGGCGGTAGTAGTCCTGGTCGGCGGTGTCATGACCTTTCGCGACTACTCGCACTGACGCAGCGAACTCGCGCGTCGCGCCCTGGCCTGTCAGGGGGCGCGATGGGTTGTGCGGCCTAGGATCATCCCGATAGCTCGAGAGAGCATCTTCTGACGTGCTCGACGTACCCGCTGAGGAGTTCGCCGTGGCTTACATCGTGGATTTCGAGACCGTCTCGACCCGAGGATTGGAGTCGTCGCCGGTTGCCGACGCGCTTGCGGGATTGCGGGCGAACGAGGCCAGATACTTCAAGAACAAATACGATCACGTCTTCACGGTGGAGCCCGCGAGCGAGGCGAAGTCGGCCGTCGACCGGGTGAGCCGGATCCTCGAGGCAGAACGCGATATCGTCATCGCCTCGCGCCCGCTCGAGGCCACGGCTTTTCAGGTCGAGAACATTCGCATGGCCTACGTTTTCTACGAGAGCGGTCTGTCGATCAACGTGATGTACACGATCGACGATCCGAAGAAGCGAGCGGTCGGATTCAAGCTCAGCGAAGGAATGGAAGTGCCCGCGGAGCTCGATTCGTTCAAGTTCGCACGGCAGAAGTCGAAGCTCGCAGGCACCATTCGCGGCTCCTTCTTCGTCATCAAGGGCGAGTACTGACCGGTCCGGTGCTGGACTCAGGGTGCGGTAAACCCTGTTGAGAGTGCGGCTGCGGCGAGGACCCTGTGGTGGTTCGAGTATTCCCGCTCGCCGCCGCAAGGAGACTCTCATGACCGTCGAAGCCAGTACCCGACTCAACGACGTGGATATCGACGCCGTAGGCGGTCTCGTGGAGGCTGTTCGAGCCGATCCGGCCAAGGCGCAGACGACCTGGGCGGCGCATGTGGGGTGGAAGGGCAGGTTCGCCTCGGAGGCGCGCGTCCGCAAATTCGCGGCGATCCCGTCGGACGAACCGTCGGCTCTCGGCGGCGCCGACACCGCCCCCAACCCGGTGGAACAACTTCTCGCGGCACTCGGCAACTGCCTCGCGGTCGGCTACGCGGCCAATGCCACGATCGCCGGTATCCGAATCGATGATCTGCGCATCGACGTGAAGGGCGACCTCGACCTGCACGTGTTCCTCGGGCTCGCCCAGGGACACGCGGGCTTCGAATCGATCACCGCGACAGTGTCGATCGATTCGGATGCCTCCCGGGAACAGCTCGAGGAGTTGCACACGAAGGTGCTGTCCAGTTCGCCGGTGGGACACACGTTGCGCACCGCGGTGCCCGTCGATATCACTCTCGCCTAGGCGAGGTCGCTCACCACGAGCGGCTCCGTCGTTGAATTTCGGTGCATCGCCAAGAAATTTCGGCCGTAAACAGAACAGTCCCCGGTAGTCTCCACCGAAACCATGAGCTCAGTCGTCGCTGATACTCCGGTATTCGATTGGCTTGCCGGGGGCTTAGCCAGATCCTGAAATTACGTCACTACCGTCGGCGAACGTCTTCGTCGGCAGTGCGGCTCATTCCGGTGTTCCGGTATGTGTCCAGTCTTCTCCGGATCTGCTCGATGTCAATACCTTCGTGCTGCCGAATATTGCTGATTTCGGGCGTCGTGACGACATTCAGCGCATTGTGTGGTTCGTCTTTTAGGAGGACAGTGGATGTGTCCGGTGGCGCCCACCGGGGCGTCATCCTTCCTGGAGTAGGAGGTGGCCCGTGTACGCACGTTCCAGCACATTCGCTGCCCAGCGGTCGTCGATCGACCGCGGTATCGCATACCTCCACAATGCGGTGATGCCGAACATGCCCGAGATCGACGGGTGGGTCGGCATGTCACTGATGGTGGACAGGGCGACAGGCCGATGCATCGCCACGACCGCGTGGGAATCCGAGGACGCCCTGCACGACAGCAGGATGCGCGTCCGGTCGCTGCGTGACGGTCTGGGCGAAGCGCTCAACGGTCAGGTGGAGAACATCGAGGAATGGGAAGTCGCGGTCATGCACCGCGATCACCTGGCCGGCGCGAGTGCCTGCACCCGATGCACCTGGATCCAGGTCGACCCGGCCGCGGTCGACTTGGCAATCCACACGTTCAAGTCGAGCTTGCTGCCGGAGTTCGAGAAGATCGAAGGATTCCGCAGCGCCAGCCTGTTCGTCGACCGGGAAACCGGCAGAGGGGTGGGATCCACGGTCTGGGCAAGCAGAGAGGAATTGGACAACAGTCGCCCCCTGGTGGATCGCATGCGAGCCGAAGCGATTCGCACGATGGGAGCCGAAGTCCTCGAGGTAGCGGAATTCAGACTCGGCTTCGCCCACCTGCGCGTTCCCGAATTGGTCTGACTCACGAGACATCCGGCCGTGGAGCGGCAACTCCCCGGCCGGCCTTCGGGCCGGATCGAAGGAGCACTGTGAATGCCTCAATCGGAGCCGATGAGCCACTGAACACGGCTGAGCGTGCGGAACTACAGCGTTTGCGAAAGGAATTGGCCGAACTGCGCGGCGCCCCCGGTGCGGAATCGCCGAATGCTGCTCCGGTCGACGGCTCACCTTCCTCCGGTCACCGGAAATTGCGCTGGACGGGTGCGGCGGTCCTGCTCGTGTTGGTCGCCGTCCTGTCCTTTTCCGCGGTCCTCGCCCGCTACGCCCACAACGAGGTCCTCGACACCGACCGCTATGTCCGGACAATGGCGTCGCTCGGGTCGGACCCGGTGCTGCAGGGCGAACTCACCGATCAGATCACCGACGAGATCATGACGCGCCTCGATGTCGAGGCTGTCACTGCCGACGCGCTGCGATCTATCGCCGAGGACGCTCCTCGCGTACCGCCCGTCGTGGTCGGGCTGGCGCCGGTGATCGCCGATCAGGCCGAGTCGTTCGTGCATCGGACGGTGGCATCGTTCGTGGCCTCCGACCAGTTCGAAGCGCTGTGGATCCAGGCCAACGAGCAGGCTCATCAGGCGCTGGTCGCGGTGCTGACCGGGCAGACCCGGCCTGCCGTCGATGTGAGCGATCAGGGTGTGGTCAGCATCTCGCTGGCCCCGATCATCGACCGAGTCCGCGCCGCGCTGATCGATCGGGGATTCGCGTTCGCGGACAAGGTCCCCACGGTCGACAAGTCGTTCGTGCTGTTCGAATCGCCCGAACTCGTCAAGGCGCAGCAGGTGACCTCGGCGTTGGACAAGGCCTCCGCGGTGCTGCCCTGGTTGACCCTGCTGGTCGCCGTCGGTGCCGTCTGGGTGGCGCCGAACGGCGCACGCCGACGCGCCGTTTGCCTGGTCGGAGTCAGCATCGCGATCGCGATGGCGGTGCTGGCCGTGGCGATCGCCCTCGGCCGGTCGTGGTATCTGGGGGCCGTCGCGGCGGACGTGCTCTCCGCGCAGGCGGCCGCGGTGCTGATCGACACCGTGCTGGTTCCGCTGCGCACCGGATTGCGGGCGGTGTTCGTGCTGGCCGTGGTGATCGCGGTCGTCGGATACCTCACCGGATCGTCGGGATCCGCGGCTGCGGTCCGCGGCGCGGGTACTCGGGCGCTCGACGCGCTGCGCGTGCCCAAGGACGGGCGGGCCCCGTATCCGATCGAGTCCGCGGTCGCGCGGTTCCGTATCCCGCTGCGGGTGGTCATCATCGTGATCGCGGTGACGACTCTGGTGTTCTGGCCGTACCCGTCGGGAGTGGTCGTGGTGGTGACCGTGCTGGTCGCGGTGGCCGCCCTGCTGATCGTGGAACTGGTGGCCCGGCCCGCGCTGGTCGAACGCGACGCACCTCGCTGACAACGATTTCCAGGAGTACGGCCACGGCTGCCGGGACGGTGGGTTCAGATGAGCGGCGATTCGGCGGGGCAGATCGGCGGCACTCAACGACTGCTGGCGGCGCTGCTGGCGATGGCGATGTTCGTGCTCGTCGTCGATACATCGCTGATGAACGTGTCGATCTCGGCGGTGGTTCGCGATCTCGAGACGACCGTCAGCGCGGTCCAAGCGGCGATCGCGCTGGAAGCGCTGGTTTCGGCGGCGTTCATCCTGATCGGGGGAAAAGTAGGTGATCTGATCGGACGCAAGCGGGCATATGCGCTGGGTCTGATCGGCTACGCGGTCGGGGCGTCGGCGATGGCGTTCGCGCAGAGCCTGATCGCGATCGTCATCTTCTGGGCTGTGCTCGGCGGGATCGGCGCGTCGCTGCTGTTGCCCGCGATGCAATCGCTGATCCACGGCAACTTCGAAGGAGCGGCGCAGAAGAAGGTCTATGCCCTGGTCGGTGCGGCGGCCGCGATCGCGGCCGCGGTCGGCCCACTGCTCGGAGGATTCATCACCACCTACCTGTCGTGGCGCATCGGGTTCGTGCTGGAGGTGGTCGTGATCGCGATCGTGCTGTCCGGGATGGGAATTGTCCGCGACGTGTCCTACACCGGCCCCCGCGGCGTCGATCTGGTCGGGGCGGTGCTGTCGGTTCTCGGCATGGGCGGAATCGTGCTGGGAATCCTGGTGTGGCAGGAGGGCGGCGAAGCGGTCGGCGCGCTCCTGTCTGTCGGCGCGATCGCGCTGGCCGGTCTGGCCTATTGGCTCGTCCGGCGCAAACGCGCGGGAAAGTCGACGTTGCTCGATCCGGACCTGTTCCGGTCCAAGATCTTCCGGTTGGGCATCTCGGGGCAGATGCTTCAGCAGATCGCCCTCGGCGGCACGATGATCGCCCTGCCGATCTATCTGCAGATGGTGCTCGAGTACAACGCGATGCAAGCCGGCCTGTCCATCGCGCCCCTGTCGTTGAGCATGTTCGCCGTTGCGGTGCTCACGGGCAGATACGCGGGCAATCGGCCGGCGACCAATATCATCCGGTGGGGATTCGTGCTCCTCACGGTCGGGATACTGGTGCTCGTTCCGATCGTGCCCCGAGCGGAATTCGGCTGGGGGCTCATCATTCCCCTCATCATCGCGGGCTCAGGGTTGGGTCTGCTGGTGTCTCAGCTCAACAACTACACACTGGCCCCGATCGAGGAGGAGCGGATCAGCGAAGCCGCAGGCGTCAATTCGGCGGCCGGGTCGTTCGGGTTGTCCTTCGGGCTGGCGTTCGCCGGCGCCATCATGCTGGCGACCTTGTCGATCACCTTCACGAGCATGGCGGAATCGAGCACGGTCCTCCCGCAGGCACAGCAGCAACAGGTGGCGCAGGTGCTGGAGGACGACGCCGAGATCATGAGCAACACCCAGCTCGATCAGCTGCTCGTCGACCAACCTCCGCAGATCCGCGACGAGGTCGTTCGCATCAACACCGAGGCTCGGCCCTTCGCCCTGCAAGTGGCGCTGCTGGTTCCGCTCCTGGCCGGTCTCGTCGGGTTGATCACCTCGTTCCGGATGAGGCGCATCCCGGAAGTCGTACCGAAACCGTCCTGATTCAGAAGGCGATACCGGCGGGTATTCGGCCCTGCCGGCGACAAGGTGGCTATCAGCCACACCTGGGGTCCCTGGTGTGGAGCGCCGCTCCGGACGATGGTTTACCTATGACTGGCATGAAATCGACCACCGAGGCGTGGCGGGAGAAGTTCTGGGCCCGCCGCCGGACCAGGTTCATCATGGCTTCCACAGTGCTCCTCGCGGGACTGAGCACGGCTGCCGTAGTCGTCGTCATTCCCCGACTTGCGTCTGCGATGTCCGGCATGGATGTCTCGACCATGCTGATCTGGCTGGCAATTCCGGTCTTCATTGTCGCCGTCGCGGCGGAGTTCGTGTACATGAAGCGTCACGGCAAGTCGTACGACTACCGTGACTCAGCTACCTCCATCGCCGCCGGTGTGGGGTACCAACTCCTCAACATTCCCTGGGCACTGGCGGAACTCGCGATCTTCGCGGCTGTTTCTTCGCTGGTGCCGTGGCAGCTCGAGGGCTGGGTTGCGTGGGCCGTCGCGCTGGTCGGGGTCGACTTCGCCTACTACTGGTTTCATCGCGCGCACCACGAAATCCGGGTGTTCTGGTCGGTTCACCTCGTGCATCACTCGAGCGAGAATTTCAACCTCACCACGGCGCTACGTACGCCATGGCTGGTTGTCACGTCCCTGCCGTTCCTCGCGCCACTGGCACTGTCGGGAATCGACGGCAAGATCATCGCCGCCTCCTACGCGATCAACCTGCTGTACCAGTTCGGCATCCACACCGAGGCCATCGACAAACTCTGGGCGCCTGTCGAATTCGTGTTCAACACGCCGAGCCACCACCGCGTGCACCACGGCTCCAACACTGAATACCTCGACCGCAACTACGGTGGCGTGCTCATCATCTGGGACCGCGTCTTCGGCTCCTTCGAGCCGGAGGGCGAGCGGGTGATCTACGGCCTCACCGAGAACGTCAACACCTACAACATCGCAAAGATCAACGCCCGCGAGATAGTCGCGATCTGGCAGGACGTGAAAAACGCGACGAAATTCTCCGACAAGCTCGGCTTCCTGTTCCGAGGTCCCGGTTGGCAGCCACAGCCGACCTGAGCGACCAACTCAGCCGACGGGCTCGGCGCGTCGCCAGGAACGCGGGGTTACGCCGTACCTGACCACGCCGTCGTCAGTCCGTCCTTCGTCGAAAGTGCACCACAGGACCAGACCACCCGCGTAATCCCCGTTGTCGTCCCAACGAACCGAACCGGACACCGCCCCGTAGCTCCGCGCCACGCAGTGCTGCCTCCATTCGGTCGACACACACCTGGCGTCGGTAGCGCGACCCGCGGGCGACCTGTGTGGTGCACCCCTGTTCGGCATCGCTTCGGCGACGAAGCGACCGGGACCATTCCGCCGGCCGGTCGAGCGAATATCACCCATAATGTGTGACGCGCGGTACCAGATGTCCGACCTAGCGTGAGCCGTATGGGCTCAGTCCTCGGTGATCTGCTTCCGTTGGCGGTGGGTGTGGCGATCTCGCCGATCCCCATCGTCGCGGCCATTCTCATGATCTTGTCGAAGAACGCGGCGGCGCGGCCAAGGGATTCGCGGCCGGGTGGGTCGGCGGCATCCTTATCGTCACTGTGGTGGTGACCCTGCTCGTTCGCACCGACTTCCTCGACGCGATGGTCTCTCGCGCCTCCTAACTCGCCCGCCAACCAAGTCTGTTGCATCCCAGAGACTGCGAACCCCTGAAATTCCGTGACAATAGGAGGCGAGCATGGCGAATCCGTCGCTGCCGGGTCGTTTGGCGCGGGTAGGTATGGACGGTGAGCTACCGGCACGTGCCGATCTTCCGCTGATCTTCGACGAACTGGACTATCAGCTGGCCTGCCAGGTCTACCTGTGGGCATTGCCGCTGGTGTCCTATGCGCAGTGGCAGACGCAGCATCGAGAGGTGTTCGGCGCCGGGGACTTCGACCTGGTGCATTACGTGTCCTATCGCGACCGCCTCGGGTTGATCACCGCGAACGGCACCACCCCCTACATCCTGAACTTCATCGATCTCGGTCACACCGGTCCGTTGGTGATCGAGGTACCGCCGGGCCACACCGCAGGAGGTTTCTCGGACTTCTGGCAGCGAGAGTTCGGCATTCTCGGTGAGATGGGGCCTGATCAAGGCCGTGGCGGCAAACATCTGATCGTTCCTCCCGGCCGCGACGATCCCGAACTCGACGGCGATTACTTCGTTCATCACGCAACGGGCCGCAACATCATGTTCGGCTTCCGGACCTTGGATCCTGACCCGGACAAGGCGCGCGGCTTGGTCGAGCAGGTGCGTATCCAACCGCTCGAAGGCACCGCCCCGCAGACCCGACTGGTGTCGCCGCAGGGGCGTCCCTGGAGCGGGGACCAGCCGCGTGGCCTCGACTATTGGGTTCGCCTGCACGACATCTATCAACGCGAGATCGTCGACGAACGCGACCGGTTCTACCTGGCCATGCTGAAGCAATTGGGGATCGAGAAGGACAAGCCGTTCGAGCCGGACGAACGGATGGCCGCGATCCTCGCCGACGCCACCGCTGCCGGAGAGCTGATGGCGCAGGCGAATACGTTCGCCAAGCGTTTCCCCCGCGCGAAGTACTGGCCCGACCGGCAGTGGGATCTGGTCGTGCAGCTCGATCATTCCGATCAGCGTGGGCCCTACTACGACCAGCTGCTCGAACGCGCCGCGTGGTTCTACGAGGCAGTCAGTTTCTCCGAAGCGATGAAGAGCCAGACCCCGGGGGTGGGTCAGGCCTATCTCGGCGCGTACACCGATGCCGAGGGAGACTGGCTCGACGGCGGCAAGTCCTACACGCTGCACATTCCCGCAGACCCGCCGGCGAAACTGTTCTGGTCGGTCACCGTGTACGACACCTGGACTCGCTGCCTCGTCGACAACGAGCAGCAGCGCGGCGATCGAGGCTCGCGCGACCCCGACCTCGTCGTGAACGACGACGGTTCGGTCGATGTGTTCTTCGGTCCGACACCGCCGACGAGCGAAACGGCCAACTGGATCCAGACGATCCCCGGCAAGCACTGGTTCTCCTACTTCCGGTTCTACGGGCCGCTGGAGCCGTATTTCGATCGCAGCTGGGAACTCGGCGACATCGTCGCGGTGACGGACCTGACCTAGCGCAGGTTCGCTTGGAACTACTCGAAAGAGGCGCTCCTGTGCGATCAACGCGGCGTTGACGTTGCGATTGAGCTACCAACACGAAGCTACTCAATGTCGGCTTGCTGGTCCTTATCGCCGTCATGCAGCTCAACAAAGGTATTCAAGGTCTCTGAAATGGACACGCCGCGATCACCGAGGAGGGTTCTTGTGGATAACGCCTTGAAAGATCTGGCCACCCAGGCATGGGTGTACGGGTTTCCGATCGTCTTCAACCTCGACCAGGTCCGTCGCTACGTGAGCACCGGGGTCGGGGCCAATCGAGCCGCCCCCCGGCTGGTCGATGCCGTACGAGCAATCGTTGTCCCCAACTACCGCCCTGAGTAACTGAACGGCCGGCGCCCTTACCCAGTATGCAGCGCAGGACTCGATCGGCAAGCCCGGTTACGCGGTGCAGAGAATCGACCTCACCATGATACGAGAACTGCGCTTCTAGCGACTGCTCCCGCCTCCCGCTGTTTGCTGTGACCCCAAGACTTTTGGGGCGTCCTCGCGTCCATGCGCTGCGGTATCTTCCATGCGATCGCCGCACCTGGTCGGCGCGCAGAGGAAGCACACACCACATGTTCAACAAGTCCTTTGCGGTCGCCGCGCTCTCGGTGAGCGCCGCTGCCGTCCTCGTGGCACCGCCCGCCGCCGCCGACCCGGTCAACTGGGGCGCCGGTTCCCTCAGCGTGTGGGGCAATGTCTACGCGTTTTCGGTCAACCACCCGACGGAAGCCGACGCCGTTCGAGCCGCCGACCGAGCGTGCAAGGGTCAAGGCATCATCGACTGCCGGATGATGGTGACGTTCGCGAACGGCTGCGGTGCAGTCGTGACGAGTCCGCTCGCGATCGTCGCAGGGTTCCCGATCGTGGGCTTCGGTAAAGGGGCGACCCCAGGGGAGGCATACGCAGACGCCACCCGAAACCTCCCCACCGGCACCGGAAGCGCCGGCTCGTTCAATGGTGACCACGCCTGCACCCGGCCTTGATCTAGTTCCCGCACGGTCCTCGGTAAAGGTCGGGCTGAACACCCCTCCTTAGCTCACGCCGTCGATGCGCACCTGAGCGAGTGAAGCCGAGGGCGGTCGGGCAACCAGCCGGACCGCCCTCAGCGCTATCACGCTGTCGGAAGGTCGAATTCAGTGGTCGGAGAGCGCGGGTCGGCGTTGCTCCCGGGTGTCCGACGCCGCGCGCGAGAGGGTGGGGGCGCACCGGTGAGGAGCGCCAGTGCGGCGCGACTTCGTGCAGGTGAGATCGAGATCCTGTGGTCGCAATGCCAGCGCACCGCCGCGACGGCATGCGGTCTCGAGATGGAACCGCAGGATCAGGGAGTCGAGTTCGGGATCGTCGCCGGATGTGGCGGCGACCTGACAGATCTCGGCGACCTGACCCCACGGGATCGCATACCGATGCGATGACCGACGCGACGGAATCGGCGACCGCCCTGCCGGATTGTCCTGTGGCCGAACCCACCCGGCTTCCTCGGCATAGCGGTAGAGACAGCGCACCGCGGACACGAAATGCTCGACCGCGCTGGTCCCGCCTCGAGACGCGCGGTTGGTGCGGGCAGTCGACTGCACCGTGTACGCAAGTTCTTCGAGTTCGTGGCGGGTGGGCTCGGTCAAAGACCGGTCCGGCCAACGCGATTCGAGCAGATCGAAATGGGTCCCGTTGGTACGCGCGGTACCCGCCGACAGACGTGCCCACACACGCGGGATCGCCTCGGCGAAGGTCGGGGCTGCTGGTGGGGTGTCGACGAGGTCGGCGGCGGTAATACCCATCTGGGCCTACAGCGACCGGGCCGCAGCCAAGGTATCCGCGGTGACAGCAGTCTGAGCAGCGCTTTGGATAGTCACAGCGATTCCTCCAGGATTCGTCGGCTCTGACTGGTCAGTCCGTCGAACACGGCCGGGGATGGATCAGAAGGCTTTTCTTCCCGACGTGCGCCACCAGCAGCACCCGGTCACCTTCGAGCAGACCGACGCGGCGACGTCTACGGACCGGAACGCGGAAGAACCCGGCGCGAGTCACCTGGACAGAGCCATCGGTCGCCTCGCGCACGAGAATCAGTCGGTCCTCAGGACACGACACCGTCAGCCGGATTCCCGGTAGCCAGCCCAGCGCCGTCAGCACCGCGCGGTCGGTGACACGGCCCGCATCACCCACGACAGCGAAGCCGTAGACGATCTCCGGGTCGGTTGTGCGGGGGATGAAACGCACACCGGCAGCGGCCCGTGGATGCGTTCCTGAAGAGGGGTCTGCGGCGGAACGACGGGCTCGATCACCGACGTTCACCGCACCCGGCACCGAGGGCGCCGAACAGGCTGAAAAGTGGCACAGCTGCCACCTGTGTTTTACGTACATGCAGGTCAGTGACATGCAAGGTGGTTCTTCTTCGTGTGCGAGTGCACTCGAACACGCTGGAGCCCCGAAAGTGGCAGGTAGGCCACAAATCTGTGCGCGAGAGGGGACTTGAACCCCTACGTCCGTGGACACCAGAACCTAAATCTGGCGCGTCTGCCAATTTCGCCACTCGCGCTTGGATGTGTACGACCGTCCAAACTCTACCGGGCGAATCGGGCTTCGCGAAGCGTTGGGGCGGCGTGGCGTACTCGTGGGTAACACGACCTGGGGTTATAACGATTCGGTAACCCTCAATGTGAGGGGCACTCATGTTTGAGAACTCGGGTAACAGGCCGGACCTGCGCGTTCAAACATGAGGCTGCGTCATGTTTCAGAAGATTCTGGTACGAGCGTGCAGAAATACCGGGGAGTAGCCCGCTACTGGGCCGGAAACGTGAGGCTTTCCTCATGATTTTGTGCGATTGTGGCTCTCAACAGGCCCGAGGGGCTGCCGGAAACGTGTGCGTGCCGTCGGTGGGCGACACGCCAGGAGAAGGAAGTCGAGCGTCTTGACGATCAACGAGAGCACCGAAATCGGCATGGGAGCGACCGCGAGCGCCAATGGTCGTGGCCAGACGAGGGGTGTCCGCGCGGCGCTGCTGGAGCAGCTGCGCAACGGGGCGGGATACGCGTTGGCGTTCGGTGGACAGGGTGCGCAGTGGCTGCGCGAGCTCGAGGAGATCGGGCGCGACAGCGCGCTGGAGCCCGAGCTGACCGCGCTGGTCAATGACGCGGCCGTGCTGATCGAGCCGGTTGCGACGCAGTTGCTGGTGGTGCGCCCCGGTGGTTTCGACCCGATGGGCTGGGTGCTCGAGAGCGAGCTCGACGAGCCGGAGGAGCCGTCCTCGGCGCCCTCGGACTCGGTGCTGCGCTCGGTGGCTGTCTCCATGCCCGGCGTACTGCTGGCCCAGCTCGCCGCGACCAGGGCATTGCGCCTGCAGGGTCTCGACCCGGCCGAGCACGCGCCCGTCGCGATCGTCGGACATTCGCAGGGGCTGTTCGCCGCCGCCGCGGTCGAAGCGGGCGGCGCGCGTGACGCGGAGCTGCTGGCCATCGCCCAGCTCGTCGGCGCCGCAGCCGGGCTCGTCGCGCGCAGGCGTGGACTGATGCCGGTGGGCGAGCGCTCGCCGATGGTCGCGGTGTCGAACGTGGATCCGGAACAGCTGCGCGCGATCGTCACCGAGGTGGCCGAAGGAGTCGACCCCGCGATCGCCGCGGTCGTGTCGATCCGCAACGGACGCAGGCGCGTCGTGCTCTCGGGTGCGCCCGCGCAGATCGATCGGGTGCGCACGCGCTGCGCGCAGCTGCACGACGAGCAGACCCGTGAGCGGGACAGCAAGGCCCGCGGTGGCGCGGTCTTCGCGCCCGTGTTCGAGGACATCTCCGTCGACGTCGCCTTCCACCACCCGGCGCTCGCCGAGACCGTCGAACTGGTCGCGGGCTGGGCCCGTCAATGCGAGATCGACGCCGACCTGGCCGCCGCCCTGACCCAGCAGGTGCTCGTTGACCCGATCGACTGGGTCGCCACCGTCGACGCCGTGGTCGACGCGGGCGCGCAGTGGATTCTCGACCTCGGCCCCGGCGACCTGCTCTCGCGGGTCACCGGCGGCTCGCTCAAGGGCACCGGCGTCGGCGTGGTCGCCGCCGCCACCCGCGCCGGTCAGCGCAGCCTGCTCACCCCGGGCGCGGCACCCGAGGCATCGACGCCGTGGTCGGCCTTCGCGCCGAAGCCGGTGCGGCTGCCCAACGGCCGCATCGTCGTCGAGACCGCGTTCACCAAGCTCACCGGGCGCTCGCCGATCCTGCTGGCCGGCATGACCCCGACCACCGTCGACGCGAAAATCGTCGCGGCCGCGGCCAACGCGGGCCACTGGGCCGAGCTGGCCGGTGGCGGACAGGTCACCGAGCAGATCTTCGCCGACCGGGTGAGCGAGCTGCGTCAGCTGCTGCAGCCCGGCCGTGCGGTGCAGTTCAACTCGCTGTTCCTCGACCCCTACCTGTGGAAGCTGCAGCTCGGCGGCAAGCGTCTGGTGCAGAAGGCACGGGCCGCGGGTGCGCCGATCGACGGCGTGATCGTCACCGCGGGTATCCCCGAACTCGACGAGGCCGTCGCGCTGATCGGTGAGCTGTCCGAGGCGGGCATCAGCCACGTCGCGTTCAAGCCGGGCACTGTCGCTCAGATCAAGGCCGTCCTGCGCATCGCCGACGCTGTCCCGGACTACCCGGTGATCATGCACATCGAAGGCGGCAAGGCGGGCGGGCACCACTCCTGGGAAGACCTCGACGACCTGCTGCTGGCGACCTACGCCCAGCTGCGCAGCCAGGCCAACGTGGTGATCTGCGTCGGCGGCGGCATCGGCACCCCCGAACGCGCCACCGACTACCTCACCGGCACCTGGTCCACCGGCCACGGTTACCCGCTGATGCCCCTCGACGGCGTGCTCGTCGGCACCGCGGCCATGGCGACCCTGGAAGCCACCACCGCCCCCGAGGTGAAGCAGCTGCTGGTCGACACCCCCGGCACCCCCGATTGGGTCGGTGCGGGCACCGCCAGCGGCGGAATGGCCTCCGGGCGAAGCCAGTTGGGCGCCGACATCCACGAGATCGACAACGCCGCCTCGCGCACCGGCCGCCTGCTCGACGAGGTAGCCGGCGACGCCGAGGCCGTGGCGAGCCGTCGCGCCGAGATCATCGCGGCGCTCGACGCCACCGCCAAGCCCTACTTCGGCGATGTCGCGACCATGACCTACCAGCAGTGGCTGGAACGCTATGTGTCCCTGGCTGTTTCGAGCGAGGTGCCGATCTCGTTCGACTGCGGCAGCGATATCGGTGACGCGATCCGCGACGCCACCCGCTCCGACTGGCTCGATATCAGCTGGCGCGACCGGTTCGCGGAGATGATGCGCCGCACCGAATCCCGGCTCAACCCGGCCGACAGCGGCGAGATCGAAACCCTGTTCGCCGACGACGAAGCCTTCGAGCACCCGGTGCAGGCGTTGTGCGAGCTGAAGAAGCAGTACCCGACCGTCGCCGAGACCGTGCTGCACCCGGCCGACGTGCCCTTCTTCGTCTCGCTGTGCAAGACCCCGGGCAAGCCGGTGAACTTCGTGCCCGTCGTCGACGCCGATGTGCGCCGCTGGTGGCGTTCGGATTCGCTGTGGCAGGCCCATGATCCGCGCTACTCGGCCGATCAGGTGTGCGTCATCCCCGGCACCGTCGCCGTCGCCGGTATCACGCGCGTGGACGAGCCGGTCGGCGAACTGCTCGACCGCTTCGAACAGGACACCGCGTACAGCCTGGTCAGGGCCGGTGTCGTCCCCGAGCCGGTGGACGCGCGTCGCGTCGCCGGTGTGGCGGCGGGAGCGATCGACACCGTGCTCGCCGCCCCCGATGTGCAGTGGGCCGGTCGCACCACCGTCAACCCGGTGCACCGCCTGGGTGACATCTCGGAGTGGACCGTCGAGCAGGGGAGCGCGGTGCATCAGAGCACCGGCGCCACCCTGACCGAAACCACCGGTCCCGAAAGCGAATTCAGCTACGTGGAGCTGACGGTGCCGCTGGCCCGCGACTTCGTGCGGATCCGCATCACCGTGCCCGCGAGCGTGTATTCCGGTGGCGCGCCGGTGATCACCGACGCCGACGCCGAAACCGCGATGTCGGCACTGCTCGGCGTCGCCGCCGGGAAGTCGTTGCCCGAGGTGAAAGCCGGTGTGGCACACCTCAACCTGGCGTGGATGCCGGACCTGATCGCAGACCACGCCGGCGTCACCGGCTCGGGCCTGCCCGACACCCTCAGCACCCTCGGCCGCACCGCCCCCGATGTGCTCGTCGGCGCCTGCTGGCCCGCGGTGTTCGCGGTGCTCGGCGCGGCGCGTACCCCGGTCGGCGGCTCGGTCATCGAGGGCATGCTCGACCTGGTCCACCTGGATCACCAGATCGAACTGCTGAACGAATTGCCCTCGGAGACGAGCATTCTCGTCGTTCGGGCCGAAGGCGGCGCGGTGGTCGACACCGACATGGGCCGCGTGGTCGAGGTCGTGGTGAACATCGGCCTGATCCTGGACCAGGGACTCGACGCCACCCCGCTGGCCCGCCTCGTCGAACGCTTCGCCATCCGCGGCCGCAACGGCGCCGGCGAGCTCACCGATCCGCCGCGCGGGGCCGGTGCGGTGTCCGACACCGCCACCGACACCCCGCGCCGCCGTCGTCGCGACGTGCAGATGGCCGCCCCGCGCGCCATGCACGCCTTCGCCGCGGTCTCCGGTGACCACAACCCGATCCACACCTCCGACGCCGCCGCCAAGCTGGCCGGCCTCGGCAGCCCGATCGTGCACGGCATGTGGCTCTCGGCCGCAGCCCAGCACGCGGTGGTCGCGGTGGATCCCGAAAGCTCCGTTCCCGCACGCACTCTCACGGCATGGACCACCCGGTTCCTCGGCATGGTGCGCCCCGGCGCGACCGTGGACGTGCGGGTGGAGCGGATCGCGGTGGACGCGGGCGCCGAGATCGTCGAGGTCTCCTGCCGCGTCGACGGTGACCTGGTCATGACCGCGACCGGGCGCACCGCCGCCCCGAAGACCGTGTACGCCTTCCCGGGCCAGGGCATCCAGCGCAAGGGGATGGGCCTGGACGCGCTGACCCGCTCGAAGGCGGCCAAGCGGGTGTGGGAGCGTGCCGACGCACACACCCGTGACGCCCTCGGTTTCTCGATCCTGGCGGTGGTGCGCGACAACCCGACCTATCTCAAGGCGCGCGGTGTCGAACACCGGCACCCGGACGGCGTACTGCACCTGACCCAGTTCACCCAGGTCGCTATGGCCACCCTCGGTGTCGCCCAGGTCGCCGAGCTGCGGGAAGCGGGCGCGTTCGTCGAAGGCGCGATGCTGGCCGGCCACTCGGTCGGTGAGTACAACGCCCTCGCCGCCGTCGCCGGGGTGCTGCCGCTGGAGGCCGTGCTCGAGGTCGTGTTCCAGCGTGGCTCGGCCATGCACGAACTGGTGCCGCGTGATGCGCAGGGCCGCAGTGACTACCGGATGGCCGCCATCCGCCCGTCGCAGATCGGACTGCCCGACCCCGAGGTGATCGACTTCGTCAACGGGATCGGCGCGGCGACCGGTGAATTCCTCGAGGTGGTGAACCTGAACCTGCGCGGCTCCCAGTACGCCATCGCGGGCACGGTCGCCGGGCTCGAGGCACTCGAAACCGAAATCGACCGCCGCCGTGCCGAATTCGGCGGCAAGCGGGCCTTCATCCTGGTGCCCGGCATCGACGTGCCGTTCCACTCCTCGGTGCTGCGCGACGGTGTGCCGGAGTTCCGGCACAAGCTCGAGCAGCTGCTGCCCGCCGAGGTGCACCCGGAGGTTCTGGTCGGACGCTACATTCCGAACCTGGTGCCCCGCCCGTTCTCCCTGGACCGCGCCTTCCTCACCGAGATCGCCGAACTCGTGCCGTCGGAGCCCCTCGTGGCCGTGCTGGCCGACTTCGACAGCTGGGCCACGCGCGATGCCGAGCTGTGCCGCGTGGTGCTGATCGAGCTGCTGGCCTGGCAGTTCGCCAGCCCGGTGCGCTGGATCGAAACCCAGGACCTGCTGTTCACCGACACCGCGCACGGTGGTCTGGGCGTCGAGCGTTTCGTCGAGATCGGCCTCGGCGCCACCCCGACCGTGGCGAACCTGGCCTCGCAGACGCTGAAGCTGCCCGCCTTCGGTGGGGCGACCGTGGAGGTCGTCAACGTCGAACGTGACGCGGCGGTCGTCTACTCCACCGACACCGATCCGGCCCCGGTCGACGACATCGACGAGACCCCGGTCGAAGCCGCGGCCGCGCCGACCGCGGCGGCCCCCGTCGCCGTCGCCGCTCCGGTGGCGACCGGCGGCCCGCGCCCCGACGACCTCGCTTTCAGCGCCGCCGACGCCACCCGTGTGCTCATCGCGCTGTGGACGAAGCTGCGGATGGACCAGATCGGCCCGGTCGACACCATCGAAGGCCTCTGCGACGGTGTCTCCTCGCGGCGCAACCAGCTGCTCGTCGACCTCGGCGCCGAACTGTCCCTCGGTGCCATCGACGGCGCCGCCGACGCCGACATGGGCGCACTGGCCGCCACGGTCGAACGTCTGGCCCGCACCTACAAGCCCTTCGGCACCGTGCTCACCGACTCCATCGGCGACCATCTGCGCAAGGTCTTCGGCCCCTCGGGCAAGCGGCCCGCCGCCATCGCCGACCGGGTCAAGAAGGTCTGGGAACTCGGCGACGGCTGGGCGAGCCACGTCACCGCGGAGGTCTCGCTCGGCACCCGCGAAGGCGCCAGTGTGCGCGGCGGCGACCTCGGCGGCCTCGCCGGTGGCGCGCTCAGTGATGCCGCTTCGGTCGACGCGGCCATCGACGCGGCCGTGCAGGCCGTGGCAGCGCGGCGCGGTGTCGCGGTCTCGATGCCCTCGTCGGGTGGCGCGGCAGGCGGCACCGTCGACGCGGCGGCGCTCGGCGAGTTCACCGAGCAGATCACCGGACGCGACGGCGTGCTCGCCACCGCGGCGCGGGTGGTGCTCGAACAGCTCGGCCTCAGCGAGAAGATCAGTGCCCCCGAGGCGACTCCCGACACCCTCGCGGACCTCGTCTCGGCCGAATTGGGTTCGGACTGGCCGCGTCTGGTCGCGCCCGCGTTCGACGCCCGCAAGGCCGTTCTCATCGACGACCGGTGGGCCACCGCCCGCGAGGACCTCGCGAAGATGTGGCTCGGCGACGACGCCACCACCGCCGAACAGTCGATCGACGGATTCGCCGGCGCCGGTGAAGCTGTTGCCGCCCAGGCGAACTGGTGGCGGCAGCGGGCCATGCACGAGGCCCGTTCGGTGCTGGCCGGGGTGTACGCGCAGATCGCGAAGACCGCGCTCGACACCACCGAGCCCGGTCTGTGGTCCGACGACCTCGCCGTGATCACCGGCGCCAGCAAGGGTTCCATCGCGGCAGCGGTCACCGGCAAGCTCCTGTCCGGCGGCGCGACCGTAGTGGTCACCACGTCGGGTCTCAACGACGAGCGGCTGAGGTTCTACCGCTCGCTCTACCGCGACAACGCCCGCCACGGTGCGGCGCTGTGGGTGGTCCCGGCCAACATGGCCTCCTACCAGGACCTCGACGCGCTGATCGAATGGGTCGGCACCGAACAGGTCGACAACGCGGGCGGCGCCAAGGTCAAGGTCAAGGACGCGATGACCCCGACGATGCTGCTGCCGTTCGCGGCGCCGCGCGTCGCCGGAGACCTCGCCGACGCGGGCGCCCGCGCCGAAATGGAAATGCGCGTGCTGCTGTGGTCGGTGGAACGGCTGATCGGCGGCCTGTCCGCCCTCGGCGCCGACCACGACGTCGACGCGAAACTGCATGTGGTGCTGCCGGGTTCGCCCAACCGTGGCCTCTTCGGCGGCGACGGCGCGTACGGCGAATCCAAGGCGGCGCTCGACGCGGTGGTCTTGAAGTGGAAGGCCGAGAAGTCCTGGGCCGAACGCGTCACCCTGGTGCACGCGCTGATCGGCTGGGTGCGCGGCACCGGGCTGATGGGCCACAACGACCCCATGGTCGAAGCCGTCGAAAAGGCGGGCGTGCAGACCTGGTCGACCGCCGAGATGGCCGACGAACTGCTCAAGTGGTGCACCTCGCGCGCTCGTCAGGTCACGATCACCGGCCCGCAGCAGATCGACCTCACCGGTGGTCTGGCGCGCGCCAAGCTCGACCTGCCCGCGCTCGCCAAGCAGGCGCAGGAGGCCGCGGCCGAGAAGATCGAAGAAGCCGCCACCGCCGCGACCATCGCCGCACTGCCCGCACCGCCGACCCTGAGTTCGGCACTGCCGGTGCCGGAGTGGGCCCCGGTCACCGCGGAGCTGAGCGAGATGGTCGTCATCGTCGGCGCCGGTGAGCTCGGCCCGTACGGCTCCTCGCGCACCCGCTTCGAGATGGAGGTCGAAGACAAGCTGTCGGCCGCCGGCGTGCTCGAGCTGGCCTGGACCACCGGTCTGATCCGCTGGGAGAACGAACCCAAGCCCGGCTGGTACGACACCGAATCCGGCGACTTCGTGCCGGAATCCGAGGTCGCAGAGCGCTACCACGACACCGTGGTCGAACGCTGCGGTGTGCGCCGCTACGAAGACGACGGCGCCATGCTCGACAACGCCGCCCCGCTGCTCACCTCGGTGTTCCTCGATCAGGACCTGTCGTTCACCGTCGCGGGTGAGGCGGAGGCACGTGCCTTCCACACCGCCGATCCCGAACACACCGTCATCGCGCCGGTCGCCGATTCCAGCGACTGGACCGTGACTCGTCAGGCCGGCACCGAGATCCGGGTGCCGCGCAAGGCCAAGCTGTCCCGCGTGGTCGGCGGCCAGATCCCGACCGGCTGGGATCCCACCATCTGGGGCGTCTCGGCCGACATGGCCGCCTCGATCGACCGGGTCGCGCTGTGGAACATCGTCTGCACCGTCGACGCGTTCGTCGGCGCGGGCTTCAGCCCCGACGAGCTGATGAGCTGGGTGCACCCGAGCCTGGTGGCCAACACCCAGGGCACCGGCATGGGCGGCATGTCCTCGATGCGCTCGCTCTACGTCGACAACCTGCTCGGCGAACCGCGCCCGAACGACATCCTGCAAGAAGCGCTGCCCAACGTCGCCCTGGCGCACGTGGTGCAGTCCTACGTCGGCAGCTACGGCGCCATGGTGCACCCGGTCGCGGCGTGCGCCACGGCGGCGGTATCGGTCGAAGAGGGCGTCGACAAGATCCGGCTCGGCAAGGCCGAGGTCGTGGTCGCCGGTGGCTTCGACGACCTGGGTATCGAAGGCATCGTCGGGTTCGGCGACATGTCGGCCACCGCCGACTCGGCGAGCATGCGCGCCAAGGGAATCAGCGACCGCTACTTCTCCCGCGCCAACGATCGTCGTCGCGGCGGGTTCGTGGAATCGCAGGGTGGCGGCACCGTGCTGCTGGCCCGCGGTGACGTGGCCGTGCAGATGGGTCTGCCGGTGCTCGGCGTCGTCGCCTTCGCCCAGTCCTTCGCCGATGGCGTGCACACCTCCATCCCGGCGCCGGGTCTCGGCGCGCTGGGTGCGGGGCGAGGCGGGCGCGAGTCGCGACTGGCGGCCGAACTGCGCAAGCTCGGCGTGACCCCCGACGACATCGCGGTGATCTCCAAGCACGACACCTCCACCGCGGCCAACGACCCCAACGAGTCGGAGCTGCACGAGCGGCTCGCGGGCGCGCTGGGTCGCACCGACGGCGCACCGCTGTTCGTGGTCTCGCAGAAGAGTCTCACCGGTCACGCCAAGGGCGGCGCGGCGGCATTCCAGCTCATCGGCCTGTGCCAGGTACTGGAAAACGGTGTGGTGCCGCCGAACCGGAGCCTGGACTGCGTCGACGAGAAGATGGCGGGCTACCCGCACCTGGTGTGGGCGCGTGAGCCGCTGCGCTTCGGCGAGAAGTTCGCGCTGAAGGCGGGTCTGGTGACCTCGCTCGGCTTCGGTCACGTGTCCGGTCTGCTCGCGGTGGTGCATCCGCAGGCGTTCCTGGCCGCGATCGAACCGGCCGCGCGGGCGGAGTACCAGGAGCGGGCGCAGACGCGTCAGCTCGCGGGCAGGCAGCGGTTCGCCGAGGCCATGTGCGGCGGCTCGGCACTGTACGAGAAGCCGGCCGATCGTCGCCTCGGCGCCGACGGCACGCCGGCCAAGCAGATCCGTCAGCTCGAGGCCGACATGCTGCTCTCGCCGCAGGCACGCCTGGACAGCGACGGCGTCTACAGCGCGAGCGGATGGGGTTGCGGCACCGGGCAAATCGCCCCGCAGCCGACCGAAGCGTCGTAGGCTGCCGCTTCGTGACGATTCTCGGTATCGGCTTGGACTTGGTGACCATCTCCGAGTTCGCCGAACAGCTGCAACGGCCCGGGTCGACCATGCTCAGGGAGACATTCACCGCTGGTGAACGTCGCTACTGCCAGAGCAAGCAAACCGACCCGGCCCGCAGCTTCGCCGCACGCTGGGCCGCGAAGGAGGCGGTGCTCAAAGCCTGGGCATCGTCTCGCTTCGCCCGCAGCCCACAGATCGGCGACAATCCGTATCCGCTCATCGAAGTCGTCAACGACGCGTGGGGCAGGCCCAGCATCAAACTCCACGGCCTCGCCGCGGAATTCCTGCCCCGCGTCCGAGTGCACCTCTCGCTGACCCACGACGGCGATACCGCCGCGGCGATGGTGGTGCTGGAAGACCCGGGCGAACTGGCCGATCTGATCGACGGCCGGGGCTAGAAATCGCGAACCGCTACTTCTCTTCGGCGGTTCGCGATTCTTTTTCCGCCACGAGGAGATACGCGACCATGAGTCGCTTGAGTTCGGCGACGGCGTCGGTATTCGACTGATCTTCCTGCACCGAGAAATTCAGCATCGAATACACGACGTGCACCAGCACTTCGGCCATCATCGTGCGCCGGGCGCGCGGCGTGCGCGGTGTCAGCGGCCGCAGCATCTGGGAGACGACGGCGGCGAATTCCTTTTCGTGCAGCGCGCCCGTCGCCCGGGTGGACGGAGTCGACTGCATCGCCAGCCACACTTCGCGCCGTGACGGGTCGGTGGTCCACAGGTTCGCCATGTGGTCGACGAACTGGTTCATGTGCCGCAACCAGTCCAGCGAGGGCACTTCACCGTGGAAGTCGGCCAGCTCACGGGAAACCGCAACCAGGTCTTGCCGATTGAGCTCGCAGACGATCACGTACTTGTTGGCGAAGAACTGGTACAGCGTGCCGATGGGCACCTCGGCGCGCTGGGCGACCTCTTCACAGGTGAACGACTCGAAACCCACCTCGACCAACAACTCGCGCGAGGACGCCAGCAGCGCGTCGAATTTGCGCTTGCTGCGCTCCTGCGTCGGCCGCTTGCGCGGCATCAACTCCTGGGGGTCGTCCTGCAATTCCAGCGCAGGGTCCGGACGGCTCTGCGGTGACCGGGCCTGCGCGTGTACTTCCACCCATCCAGGCTAGCGGTATACACAGATCCGCGACACGCCTCTACCGACAGCGTGTCAACAACTGGCCGAAATCCCGACCCATCCATGCCCTGACCGGTGACGAATCATCAGATAAGTGTGCGTCTATCTGCACGCTTATTCGCGGCTAGCCAGCTCACGCCGCACCAGACCTACCGCGAAGTGACGGACCCCGTGTGGTCCCGTCCCGCACCGTTTCGCACAGGGGAAGGCAAGACTTGTGGCAGCAGGATCTGTGGTAACCCTCGGCGTCAGCACCGAACGGGGAGCCGTGCACGCGGTGGCGTTCGCCGAATCGGGCGTCACCCTCACGGATCGGATGCTGCTGCGGCGCACCGTCCGTGCCAACGGCGACGGTAAGGCCGAAGTGGCGGCAGCGGTACACACCGCCCTCGACGCGATCGCGGCCGAGCTCGATGACGAGCACGAGATCGCCGGGGTGGCAGTGAGTTACCGCGACGCCGTCGAACGGCGCGCGATCGTGACCCGCCTCGCGGAGACGGAATGGCGCACGGCCTCGCTGGTCTCGGCGAAATCGTCGCATCTGTTCGTCGCCGGCGCGATGACCTGGCTCGACGAGTTCGACAATCTGCTCGTCTACGAGGCAGTGCCCGGCTATCAGGCGATGACACTGATCGACCAGGGCCGCCACCGCGTGCTCGCCGCCTACTCGCAGACCGGCGCGCCCACACCCGACGCATTGCGCGCCGGTGTGTCGGCGGCGTGGGATCAGTTCGAGGCGGCGTCGGTGAAGCCGGGCGCGGTGGTGCTGGTCGGTTCGTCGTCGGAGGCACCCGCGGTGCGCGACGCGGTCGCCGGGTTCGGGGTGCCGGTGCTGCCGTGCCGGTTGGCGCCGTTCGCGCCCGCCGCCGGTGCCGCGCTGGTCGCGCTCGGCGACACGGTCGTCGTGCCGATCTCGACCGGGTCGCGGTCCAAGCGTGGGACGGCGATGGTCGCCGCGGCGGCGAGTGTGCTCGCGGGCGGGCTCGTTGCGGGTGGTTCGTACGCGGTGATCAACAGCGGGCCGCCCGCGGTCGACAACACCGCCGTGTCGTCGGAGCCCGGCGTCGCGTCGGCGCCGGTCATTCCGCAAGCCCCCCAGACACACGAGGCCGCCTCGGTCGAGTCCGGGTCGAGCGGCGGTGTGGGTTCCGGTAGCGGGTTGCAGGTGAGCCCGGCGGAAGAATCGCCTACCTCGCCGTACGAAACGGTGTCGCCGAATCCGCAACTGGTGAACCCGGGCGAGTTCCCGCTCGACTACCCGACCCAGCTGTACGGGGATGCGCCACAGGAAGACCCGCTCCCGCTCGAACCCGCTGTTCCCGTGGTTCCGCAGATTCCCGCCGCCGCGCCGACCCTGCCGGGCACCGGCATTCCGCTCGGGATGCAGCCCGCGCAGGCGCCCGTGCCGGAGGGCCCGCGCACGGCGTCCGCCGACTGATCGTCTCCACCACGAAGGGGCAGCGCACGCGCTGCCCCTTCGTCGTTTCAGACGCTGGTCTGTCGACGGAACAGTGCCCCCGCCGCGATGTACCCGACGAGCCCGATCCCCGCACACCACAGCACCGCGAGTACCCAGCTGTTGCCGATCGGCGTGCCCATCAACAACCCGCGCAGCGTCTCGATCACCGGCGTCACCGGCTGATTCTCGGCGTACCAGTGCAGCCACGTCGGCATCGACGAGGTCGGCACGAACGCTGAACTCACATAGGGCAGGAACATGAACACGAAGGTGAAGCCGTTGGCCGCCTCCGGGTTCGGGGCGAGCAGGCCCAACGCGGCCGCCAACCACGACAGCGCGAACACGAACATCGCCAGCACGCCGAAGACACCCAGCCAGCGCAGTGGATCGGTGGTCGGGCGGAAACCGAGTACCACCGCCACGACGATCACGATCGCGGAGGTGATCAGATTGCGGATCACACTCTCGGCGACGTGCCCGGTGAGCACCGCCGACCGGGCGATGGCCATGGTGCGGAACCGGTCGATGATGCCCTCGGCCACGTCGGTGGACAGTGCGAGCGCCGTGGTGGATGCCCCGAAACTCGCGCACAGCAGGATGATTCCGGGTACCACGTAGTCGATGTAGGCGCCGGGGCCCACGTCCATGGCGCCACCGAAGACGAACACGAACATCAGCAGGATCATCACCGGCAGCACGACCGTCATGATCATGGTGTCGGGGCTGCGCAGGGTGTGGCGGATATTGCGGTCCAGCATCGTGGCCGAATCCTGCAGTGTGCGCGTGGCGTTCATGCCGCGACCTCCGTTCGTCCGGGCTGACCGGTCAACGCGAAGAACACGTCGTCGAGGTCGGGGGTGTGGACAGTGAGCTGCTCGATCGCGATATCGAGTTCGGCGAACCGGTCGAGTAGCCGCTTGATCTCCACGGCGCTGCCGTCCGACGGCACCTGCAGGGTCAGCTGTTCGGGATCGGGGTGGGCGCCGGACGCGGTGTCGAGGGCGTGTGTCGCGGCGGTCAGCAGTGCCCGGTCGGCGAAGCGGAACCGGATGTGCCCGCCCGGCACGAGGCGCTTGAGTTCCGCCGGGGTGCCGTCGGCGACGATCCGGCCGTGGTCGAGTACGGCGATCCGGTCGGCGAGCTGGTCGGCCTCTTCCAGGTACTGGGTGGTGAGCAGGATGGTTGTCCCCTCGGCCGCCAATTCCCTGATGGCGGACCACAGATCGCGTCGGCTCCGTGGGTCGAGGCCGGTCGTTGGCTCGTCGAGGAAGACCATGCGCGGCTCACCCATCAGGCTCATCGCGAGGTCGAGCCTGCGCCGCATGCCACCCGAGTAGGAGGCGACCGGCTTGTCGGCGGCGTCGACCAGGTCGAAGCGTTCCAGGAGTGCCTCGCCACGGCGTCGGGTCTCGTCCTTGCCGAGGTGCAGCAACCTGCCGGTGAGGCGCAGGTTCTCGGCGCCGGTGAGTACCCCGTCGACGGCGGCGTACTGACCGGTGACGCCGATCAGGCGCCGGATCGTATCGGGGGCTTGCGCCAGATCGTGTTCGAAGAGCCTGATGTCGCCGCGATCGGGCCTGCTGAGCGTGGCCAGGATGCGGACCAGTGTGGTCTTGCCCGCGCCGTTGGGTCCGAGCAGGGCGAAGACGGTGCCCGCGGTGATGTCCAGGTCGAGGTCGTCCAGGACGACGTGGGAGCCGTAGGTCTTGTGCAATCGGCGGATCGAGAGTGCGGGTGGTGGTGCGGATGTCATGAGTTCTCTCCGATCGAGAAACTGTTTATGCAATAAACATAGTTTATAGGCTAAACAGTTCTTGAGCGCAAGAGTGAGCGGGTTAGAGTCGAGGCGAGCAGAGGAGGCAGATGACGACGTCCGGCGACATGGCGCTACCGAGAGCGGTCGAGCTGATGTGGGGGCGCGAGCAACCCGGCGGCAGGGGGCCCAAACGCGGGCTCACCCTGGATCAGATCCTCGACGCCGCGACCGAAGTGGCCGATGCGGAGGGTTTCGCGGCGCTGTCGATGAATCGGGTCGCCAAGCAGCTCGGCTTCACCGCTATGTCGCTGTACCGGTACGTCGACAGCAAGAACACGCTGGTCGACCTGCTGATGGACCGCGTTGTCGGCACCCCGCCCGAGATCGCCGCGGGGACACCGTGGCGAGTGGGTCTCGAGCAGTGGGCGCTGGCCGAGTTCGAGCGCCTCAGCCGTCACCTGTGGTGGTTGGACATCCCGCTGAGTCGGCCGCCGATGGGGCCGAACAACATGGCCTGGCTCGAATCCGCGTTGCAGATACTCGCCGAGGCGGCCGTGCCGGAGCCGGTCAAGCTCCAGCTGGTGATGAATGTGTCGATGTTCGTGGTCGGCAAACGCCGGTTCCTCCGGGATCTCCAGGAGGAAGAGGGCGGCGACTTCGCCTCGGTGATGGCCAGGGTGCTCGACCCGCAGCGCTTTCCCTCGGTGTCGGCCGCCCTCTCCAACGCCGCGTTCGACGATGACGATATCGACTGGGAGAGAGCCGATTTCGAATTCGGCCTCGCCCGTTTGCTCGACGGTTACGAGGTCTTCATCGCCACCTTCGACGACTAGACCGACAGATCGCGGCGCAACTTCGCGACGTGCCCGGTGGCGCGGACGTTGTACTGGGCCACCTCGATCTTGCCCTTCTCATCGACCACGAACGTCGAGCGGATCACGCCCGTCACGGTCTTGCCGTACATCATCTTCTCGCCGAACGCGCCCCATTCTTTGAGCACCTCGCGCTCGGGGTCGGAGAGCAGCGGGAAGGTCAAGCCCTCGTTGTCGCGGAACTTGGCCAGCTTGGCGGGCTTGTCGGGCGAGATGCCGAGCACCTCGAGGCCCGCGCCGCCCAGCTCGGCCAGATTGTCGCGGAAGTCGCAGGCCTGCTTGGTGCAGCCGGGTGTGCTGGCGGCGGGGTAGAAGTAGACGATCACCTTGCGGCCGCGGTAATCCGACAGCGACACGTCCTTGCCGTCGGCGTCGGGCAGCGTGAATTCGGGGGCGGTGTCTCCGGGGGAGAGGCGATGGTTGTCGGTCACCACCGCACGGTAACCGACGGGGTCCGCGAGGCGCATGGATAGACTCGGTGACGAGCAGCAGACATATACCTGGAGGTGACGGTGGCCAAGGACGACACCGACCGGATCGAACGCGAGATCGAGATCGCGCGTACCCGGTTGGCGACCACGCTCGACGAACTGGCGGTGCGCGCGGATCCGCAACGGATCGCGGAAGACACCAAGACGATGGTGGTCGCCAAGTTGAACGAGCCGAAGGTCAAATACACGCTGATCGGAGCGGGCGCCCTCGTGGCCGGCCTGGTTCTGATCAAGATCTTCCGCCGCTGAATCAGCCGGCCGGACAACAAAAAACACCCGATGTGCCAACGAGTCACATCGGGTGTTTTTATGTCTTTACTGCGTGGGGCAGGCCAGGCCGTCGCCATCGGGATCGAGGTGCGGCGAGTAGCCCGGCTCGCCACGGAACAGTGGCGCGCGGCCCGCGGCCATCGCGTCGTCGCAGCTGCGGAACGCGCCACCGGCCGAACCGGACTGGACCAGGCTGGCCGAGCCGGTCGCTCCGAGGATGGAGTCGAAGCTGGACGAACCGGTGCCCGCCGAGCCCGATACCGGGTCGGCATGGGAGACGGGAGCGGCGATCAGGGCGAGCCCTACGGCGGCAAGGCTGACGGTGAGCCGACGAACGTTCATGAATTCCTCTATGTCTGCTGCGGTTCGGGTGTGGTCACGGCCACGAAGTGGCCGGTAGCCCCGTCCACCTTTGTGACGGGGCGACCGATTGTCAACCGCACGCGACCCGAGGATTCGCCGGGAGTCGCGGTCGGTTATTCGCCCAGTCTGCGTCCGGTCAGGTGTTCGGCCGGGATGGTGCCCATGCGGCCCGCGTTGAAATCCTCCATCGCCTCGATGATTTCCTGGCGAGTGTTCATCACGAACGGCCCGTATTGAATCACCGGTTCGCGCAACGGAGTTCCGCCGAGCAGCAGTACCTCGAGGTCGCCGGTGGTGCTGTGCTGGGTGAGGTCGGCGGCCAGGGTGATGGCGTCGCCCTTGCCGAAGACCACCAGCTGCCCGGCGCTGATCGGCCTGCGATCGACGCCGACCGTGCCGCTGCCCGACAGCACATAGGCCATCGCGGTGAAGTCCTTGGGCCACGGTGTCTCCAGTTGGGCGCCGGGGACGAGCGAGGCGTGCGCGTAGGCGATCGGGGTGTAGGTGGAACCGGGGCCGGAGAAACCGGCGAACTCACCCGCGATCACGCGCACGAGCGCGCCGCCGTCGTGCGAGCTCACCAGGGTCAGCTCGCTCGCGCGCAGATCCTGGTAGCGCGGGGTGGCGAATTTGTTCGCTCGCGGCAGGTTCACCCACAGCTGGATTCCGTGGAACGTGCCGCCGGAGATGACGAGCTTCTCCTCGGGCAGTTCGTCGTGCAGCATGCCGGAGCCCGCGGTCATCCACTGTGTGTCGCCCTCGCCGATGACACCGCCGCCACCTTGGGAATCGTGGTGGACCATGGTGCCGTCGAGCATGTAGGTGACGGTCTCGAAGCCGCGGTGCGGGTGCCACGGCGCGCCCTTGGCCGCGTACGGCTCGTAGGCGACCGGGCCCATCTGGTCGAGCAGGATGAACGGGTCGGCCGAGCGCAGGTCGACGCTGGGGAACGGTCGGGTCACCTCGAATCCGGCGCCCTCCTGCTGGCGGGCGGCGGTGACGATCTGGCGAACCGGTCGCTGGGTCTCGGTGACATCGGGGCGGGGCAGCCGGGGCAGCACCATGATGTCGTCGACGGTGATAGCTGGCATGGGGTGCCTCCTGGGAGCTTCGAAAGTCACTTGGTTTCCATGTCAACCAACTGCGGCCTAGAATCATTCCCGTGCCCAGATGGTTGTCCGAAGAAGAGCAGCAGACATGGCAGTCCTACATCCTCATGCGTCAGCGACTCGACGCCGTTCTGGCCGCGGGCCTGGGCGAACACGGACTGTCGATGGCCGACTACGAGCTGCTGGTGCCGCTGTCGGCGGCACCCGACGGATGCCTGCGGGCCAAGGACTTGGCCCGCCGGGTGTGCTGGGACAAGTCCCGGTTGTCCAAGCAGCTGGCTCGGATGGCCGCGCGCGGACTCGTCGATCGAGTGCCCGCCGAGGACGACGCGCGCGGAATCGTCGTGTCGCTGACCGAGGCCGGACGCACGGTGTTGCGCGAGGCCGCGCCCGAGCACGTCGAATTGGTGCGGGAGTTGTTCGTCGACCGGATGACCGACGCGGAGAGCACCGCGATCCGCTCGCTGGCGGGGAAGGTGATCGCGGCGAGCGAGGCCCGAAGCGATTCGGCCGGTTAACGATTCAGGCCGGCGACCCGATGCGTAGTGGACGGGGCTCGAACTTCGCACGCAGGGGTGGTGGCATGAAGGCAGCCGGATTCATCGTTTCAGTGGGCATGCTGTGTGCGGTGTCGGTCGCGGGATGCTCGACAGAAGACGGCACCGCGCAACCGGAGACGACGACTGTTCGAGGTGGCTCGTGGGGTTCGGGTGTGCCCGCCACCGAACTGCCCGGCGCGGGTGGTCCGACGACCGCGCCGGTTCAGCCGCCGGTGATCACCGTCGATCCGACGACGCCGGGCCCTCGCCCGACCGGTCAGGGCGCACCGAGCAGCGTGCCCGGCACCACCGCGCCACGGCCACCGGTCGCGACCGATGTCGTCTCGCTGGTCGCCGTCGACGCCGCGGGTCAGCCGGCCAACGGTTTCACCTCGGCCGACCCCACGCCGGTCGGCGTCCTCGACTGCTCCCACATGTCGCCGAGCCGCTCGGCCACCACCGCGGGCATCTACGAATGCGGTGCGTCCGCCGACTCGGCCAACGTGTGCTGGGCGGCTCCAGGCAGGGCCTCTCTGCTGTGTGCGAACGATCCGTGGCAGCGCGGACTGCGCCTGTATACGGTCGACCCGCCGGTCGCCGATATCGGCAGAACCGCATCGCCCGAGCCATGGGCGCTCGAACTCGCCGACGGCCGCCACTGCCGCATCCGCGTCGGCGGCGCCTGGGGCGGCCGCGCCGACGGCCTGGTCGGCGCCTACTCCTGTGACGGCGGCAACGACGTCGTCCTCCAGCCGTCCACCGCCCGCACCGCCATCGACACCTCGACCAGCACCTGGCTGGTCAAGATCGGGCCACTGGGATCCGGTGCACCCGACTTCCCCGCTCCCGCGATTGTCGCCGTTCGCACCGCCTATTTCGCCGCGGTGAGCTGAGGCGGCTGCGTGGCTGTCCTCGATGCCGAGCCGGTCCTGGCGTGGCGGTACGTTGAGATATGCCCATCGCCTCGCTCAACGGCATCCAGCTCAGCTACGACGTCACCGGTTCGGGACCGCTTGTCCTGCTCGTGATGGGTAGTGGGAGTCCTGGACGTGTCTGGCGCACCTATCAGGTGCCTGCCCTGGTCAAGGCGGGGTTCACCGTCGCCACTGTCGACAATCGGGGGATCGCGCCGTCGTCGGAGTCCGCTTCGGGGATCACCATGGCGCAGCTGGTCGGTGATACCGCCGCGCTGATCGAGCACCTCGGGGCTCCGGCGCACGTGGTCGGCACCTCGATGGGGTCGCGGATCGTCGCCGAACTCGCGCTGGCTCGGCCGGAGTTGCTGCGCCGGGCGGTGATGTTCGCCGCTACCGCGCGTCCGCATCCGGTGACGAGCACCCTCAGCAAGGGCGAGCAGGCATTGTTCGACAAGGGGATTCAGCTGCCGCCGGAGTACGCGGCCGCCGTCAAGGCGATGATCAATCTGTCGCCGCACACCCTGGCCGATCCGGCCAAGGCGCAGGAGTGGCTCGACATCTTCGAATTCACCACGGGGAAGGGAACTCCCGGTACTCGGGCGCAAGCGGGAATGGATCGGTCGCAGGACCGGCGGCAGGCCTATCGGGGGATCTCGGTGCCCAGCTTGGTGGTCGGGTTCGCCGATGATCAGATGGTGCCGCCGCGGTTCTGCCGGGAGGTCGCCGAGGCGATCCCGACGGCCACCTATACCGAGATCGAACGGTGTGGGCACTACGGATATCTGGAGCGGCCCGACGAGGTCAACCGCATCCTGATCGAATTCCTCTCCGCTGCTCGATAATTCACCACTCACAAGGATCTTCGATGACCGACTCGCCGAACTGCCCGGCCTGTGACGACCGGTTCACCTATCGGGAGATGAACGGAACGTGGGTGTGTACCAACTGCGCCAATCAGTGGGGACTGAGCCTGGTTCCGGATCTCGACGACGCCTGAGCGTCGGTCAGCTCGTCGTCAGTGCTGACGCGGCGGCCGCGGCGATCGCGGTGGCGACGGCGGCGAGGGCAGGGGAGTGTAGCTTCCACTGCTGCCAGTACAGCGGGACATCGATGTGGGAATCACCGTCGATGTTGACCAAAGTTCCTGCGGTGCGGTCTTTCTCGGTCTGCAGGTCGGGCAGCATGCCCCAGCCGAGGCCGAGCCGCACCGCATCGGCGAACGCACTCGACGACGGCACGTAATGACCCGGCGGATCGACCTGGCGGCGGGTACGTCGGCGGAGCTGGCGGAACTGGAGATCGTCTTTGCGATCGAAGTGCACGACAGGCGCGTGGGTATACGCGGCCGAGGTCGGGCCGTCGGGGAACCAGGTGCGGACGAACCGCGGTGTCGCCGTGGGGCGGTAGCGCATCGCACCCAGCGGGGTCACCGTGCAGCCCTGCACCGGTGTCGCGGTGGCGGTGATCGCGGCGGTCACCGTGCCGTCGCGCAGCAACCGGGTGGTGTGTTCCTCGTCTTCGCGGTGCAGGTCGAAGGTGATCCCGGCGGGCACGCGCGCGAGCGCGGGCATCACCCACGATTCGAGGGAGTCGGCGTTGACGGCGATCGGGATGCGGATCGGCCGGTCGGCGGGGCGGTCGGCATCGCCGAGTTCGCGCGCGGTGTCGCCCGCGAGCAACTCCACCTGCCGGGCCAGGCGCAGCACCGCGAGCCCGGATTCGGTGGGGCGCACCGGTTTCGAGCGTTGCACCAGCACGCGTCCCGCCGATTCCTCCAATGCCTTGATCCGCTGGCTGATGGCCGACGGGGTGAGGTTGAGCCGCCGCGCGGCCGCGTCGAACGTGCCCTCGGTGAGGACGGCGTTGAGGGCGCGCAACTGGTCCAGCTGGAGATCCACCTAAGTAACTCTAATGGTTGTGAAGAATCATTAGCTGGACTGAAAATTGACGGACTCTTAACGTCGAGAGCTGTGACGGCATCATCGGCGGCGTTGGCCGCCCTCTCCGGATTGGGCTTCGGGCTCTCGCTCATCGTGGCCATCGGCGCGCAGAACGCGTTCGTGCTGCGCCAGGGGGTGCGTGGACAGCACGTGTTGCCGGTGATCGCGGTGTGCGCCGTGTCCGACATCGTGTTGATCGGCGCGGGCGTGGCCGGGTTCGGGACGGTCGTCGAGTCGTTTCCGGTGGTGTTGACCGTGGCCCGGTACGCGGGGGCGGCCTTTCTGGTCGGCTACGCGCTGCTGGCGGCCCGGCGCGCGCTCGGTTCGTCGACGCTGATCGCCGAAGCGGCGGGCGCCTCGGTGGCCGTGGGCGCGTCCGTGCTCACGTGCCTGGCGCTGACCTGGCTCAATCCGCACGTGTATCTCGACACGCTGGTCCTGCTCGGCTCCTTCGCCAGCACCTACGCGACGCCCGACCGCTGGTTCCTGGCCGCGGGGGCCATGCTCGCCAGCGTCCTGTGGTTCGGCGCCCTCGGCTACGGTGCTCGCCGGCTCGGTCCGCTCTTCGCGCGCCCGAGCGCGTGGCGGGTCCTGGATTCGCTGATCGCCGTGGTCATGCTCGCGCTGGCCGTCGGGCTGCTGCTCGCCTGAGGGGCGGCGCTAGGACTCCCACGGCTTCACCGGGGGCTTGACCCACAGCAGCTTCTCGTCGGCGTGGGTGCGCACCGCGGCGGCGTGCTCGGGGTTGCGGGCCGCCCAGGCGTCCTTCTGGTCGAGGAGGTCGGCGACCACCTGCCAGGTCTCGCCGGTGCTCGGCGGGTTGGTGTCGGCGGCCCGGGCCAGCTTGCGCAGGGTGGTCGCGGGCAGGGCGAGCAGTTCGGCGCTGCGGATATCGCGTGACCAGACGTAGGCGGCCATGCGGCGGGCCTTGGCGACGCGGCTGGCGGTGGCCGCGTCGGAATGCGCGTGATCGGGTGCCTGATCGGCGCTGTCTGGCACGACGGTGATTCTACGACGAAACGCCCGCGCTCCGGTCGGCGATGACCGGGGCGCGGGCGTTCACCCGTCAGGTAGTTCAGTAGGCGCTGTCGACGTCGAGCGCCTGGTGACGGTGGATCAGTACGCGCTGTTGACGTTGTCCATCGAGCCGTAGCGGTTGGCCGCGTAGTTGCAGGCCGCGACGATGTTGGACACCGGGTTCCAGACGTCGAAGGGGGTGCCCTCGACGTGGAAGGAGGCGAAGGTGGGGTCGATCACCTGGAGCAGGCCCTTGGACGGGATGCCGTTGATCGCGTTGATGTCCCACAGGTTGATCGCCTGGGGGTTACCGGTCGACTCGCGCATGATGTTGCGGTGGATGCCCTCGTAGGTGCCGGGGATGCCCTTCGCCGCCATGATGTCGAGCGCCTCACGGATCCAGCCGTCGAGGTTGTTCTCGTAGGCGCGGGGGGCCGGTGCGGGCTCGGGCATCGGGGCCGGAGCGGCCTCGGGTACCGGTGCGGGGGCGGCTTCCGGCGCGGGCGCCGGGGCAGGGATGGCCTGGATGGCGGGTGCGGCGGCAGCGGGGATGTTCTCGGCCTGCTCGACGACCATGGCGGCACGCTCGGGAACGCTGTCGTCGGCGAACGAGACGGCGGAGGACGCGGCTACGGCGACCAGACCGACCGCGGCGACTGCCACGGTGAACGCCTCACGGCGCGAGCGACGGCCGATAACGGTGCTGAGCTTGTCTTTGTTGAGCATTGCTTTTCTGTTCCTTCATCTCTGTCTGGCGACGCAGGCCCTGGAGAGGGCGCGATGGATCGCGCAGCGCGCACGGGAGTACACGCCGGTCAGGCGATGCGTTGTTTCTGTCTGTATGGGAAGGTGCGACACTGTCGGGGGACGAACGCTCGATGGCAGTTCATCGCTGGTGCCGCACGGTGCTCCACAGCTGGCTGCGGGGAGACCACGCGCTGTTCGGTGCTATCGGAGGTTGGATACTTCCGGGCTAACCAAACCGCAGGTCCGTTTGTGACCTGATGACAGAATGGTCACGACGGGTTAACGCAAGGTGAACGAAACTTGAACGGCAAACGCTGCCGATCTTGGTTCATTGCCGGGCAGTTGCAGAATCGTTATGTATGCAGGAGGTTTGCGACCCTGATCTGCGTGGCGGCCGTCACAGAAAAAGTTTGCCCGAATGGGGTTTCGCGGGGGTTTGCGCAGCTCGAGGGAGTCCGAATCGGGGTCTGAGCGCTAGCACACCGGATTGTCCATGGTGGTCCGATAACGAGATCGTGACCGTTGCCCGGCGACTGCGGCTACCACCTCTCGCAGTCCGGCCATGCGGGGCTCGTCCGTCTCGCTCGAACGCCATACGATGCCGAAAGTGCAGTCGGCAAGTGCGTCGACCGGCACGAAGCGCAGGTCGGGGCGTGGGTACAACTGCGCGGCAGAGGCAGGGACGAAGGCGACCGCGCCGGTCAGTGCGACGGTAGCGAGCATCGACTCGAACGTC
This sequence comes from Nocardia sp. NPDC127606, assembly GCF_042671725.1. Lineage (NCBI taxonomy): Bacteria > Bacillati > Actinomycetota > Actinomycetes > Mycobacteriales > Nocardiaceae > Nocardia > Nocardia sp. NPDC127606. Next base: position 128,378 of record NZ_JBHXWQ010000010.1, read on the forward strand.
GTGCCCATGGCCGTGGCATAGCGAACAGCTCGGCCGTCGGGCCGCGGGTCGGCGGTCCAGTACGCACGTCCTTCCGGAAACGACTCGGGCACCATCGTGACGACCGCATGGTGTGCGAGATCGGCCAGGCGTAGCGACTCTCGTCGCGCCAGTGGATCCGTAGCGGCCAGGCACGCAACCCGGCGTTCGACCATGAGTGGAACGACGTGCAGATGCGACGGAACAGGCACATGGACGAACGCCGCCTGGATTTCACCGCGCTCCAGCGCGGCCAACTGCTCGGTGAACGTGTCGATCACATGCACACGAGGGCCCAGTTCCGGAAAACGCGTCGATATTCCATCAATGATCTGGCGGGTCGGGCCGAGTGCCGTAAAACTCTCACATACCCCGATCCGCAATATTCTCGCCTCTGTCGAGGCGTGATTCGCCATTTCTCTCAACTGCTCCGAGGCATCCACTATCGAACGAGCCAGCGGTAGCAATTTCAGCGCGATAGGAGTGAGTTCTACCTGTCTGCTGGTTCGATCGAAGAGCCGAACTCTCAATCGCTGCTCCAGTGCCCGGATTTGCTGGCTGAGTGCGGGCTGGGTCAGGTACACGCGGCGCGCTGCCCGGCCGAAATGCAGCTCCTCGGCGAGAACCAGCAGCAGGCGGAGTTGGTGGGGCGTGGGGTCGTCGCCCTGCAAGCTCGAGCCTGTCCCATCCATAACCCACACTCTATCGATGACGGCGAGATCCTGATAGTTACACCGTTGTGAGGCATCACCCAGGGTGGCAAGGTCTATTTCGCTGCCGCCACGGATCAACTAGCAGAAATAGGAATCATGCGACAAAGTCTTGCCGCACTCGTATTGTGCGTCTTCGGTATTGCGACCGGTGAATTCGTGATCGCGGGAATCCTTCCCGACGTCGCGGCTGAACTAGGCGTCTCTATTTCGGCGGCAGGGCTTCTGGTGACCGCCTATGCCGTCGGAATGATCTTCGGCGGACCGGTCGTCACCGCGCTCACTGCGCGCTACTCGCGTAAACCGTTGATCAGCGTGCTGCTCTTGGTCGCGGTGGCAGGCAACGTCGCCTCCGCGCTGGCGCCCTCCTATGAGTTCCTCTTCGTTGCCCGCGTTGTCACCGCGCTGGTCACCTCCACGTTCTTCGCGAACGCGATCGTCATCGCGACCTCGACCTCGCCGCCGGACAAGCAGGCGTCCACGGTCTCGAAGCTGGTCTTCGGGATGAACATCGCGATGGTGGTGGGTGTGCCGATCGGGACGCTCCTGGGCGATCGGTTCGATTGGCGTACACCGTTTTTCGCGATTGCGGTGGTTTGTGCCCTCGGCTTGGCGCTCGTTCTGCGCTCGGTTCCGGAGGTGGCGAACTCCGGCGGGTCGGCGTGGTCGGAATTGCGGGTGTTCCGCGATCGCAACGTTCTGCTGGCCATTGCCGTCACGGCGATCGGTAGCGCGGGCGTACTGATGGTGTTCGTCTATTTCGCGCCGTTGCTGACCGATATCGCGACGTTCGCCTCCAGTGCTGTGGCGGTGATGCTCCTCGTCTACGGCCTCGGCGCCACTGTCGGCAACGTCGTCGGCGGCAGACTGTCCGACCGCTCACCGAAACGTGCGCAGCTCGGTCTGCTCGCGTTGCTGGCGTGTGCGTTGCTGCTGATGTGGGCGGTGAGCGGCCAGATCGTGCTCATCGGCGTGATGGTGTTTCTGGTGGGTGCACTCGGCTTCTCGGTGATCCCGGGAATGCAGGCCCGTGTCCTGAACACCGCGAGGGAGGCCCCGACGCTCGCTATCGCGGTCAACGCCTCGGCGTACCAGCTTGCCGCGGCCTTCGCGGGCTGGTTCGGCGGGCAGGTGATCGACTCTGCCGGACTGCGCGTCGTGTACCTGGTCGCCGCGGCTGTCACGGTCCTCGGTATCGCTGTCAGTGCTGTCGCATGGCACCGTGACACTGCCGAGAGCAAGCGCGCCGCTTCAGCGGCCGAACTCTGCCCCTCGTGAGAGGGATCACTGAACGGTGACGGCCCATCTGGCGGTCAAACGAACGAAGCCCCTGACCAGTGGACCTGGTCAGGGGCTTCGTTGTGGTGCGCCATCAGGGACTTGAACCCCGAACCCGCTGATTAAGAGTCAGCTGCTCTGCCAATTGAGCTAATGGCGCATGTCTTTGTTCTTTGCCCCGTCGCCGGTGCGGAACAAACATTAGCAGGCTGTGGGGCGGAAAGTGAAATCGGGCGCTGACCAGCAACAATGCCGCACATCTGGCGTTGTTAACACCGACGGCCTCCGCGCCTATCTAACGATTGTGACTTGGTCGTGTCGCGGGGGCTTTCCCGTTGGAACCGGCCGGGCAAGCTGGCAGAATGGGCGAGACGTCGAGTTCGTAACGCCCCCCGCCTACACGGATGGCTCTAGCGATTCGGGTCGGTGGGATCTGCGGCGCACTGTAATCGCGTCGGTACGGAAACGGGGTTGACATGGGTAAGAAGCGGGGGCGACCTCGGTCGCTACGGACGATCGTTCCAGTGGTGCTGTTGGCGGTGTTCGCGCTCGGCGCGTCAGCCTGCTCGGCCGCGGAGGGCACCGGGGTGGAGGTGGCGATCGATCGCAACCCCCTCGCCGAGCTCATCAAGCCGAAGCTCGTCTCGACCATCAAGGACGGACAGGTCGGCGTCTCTCCCGGCATGCCGATGGCCTTCCAGGTCGAGGACGGCAAATTCACCGATGTCACGCTGACCAACCAGCAGGGCACTGCGGTAGCGGGTCAGCTGGCGGCGGACGGGCGCTCCTGGTCGACCGCCGAGGTGCTCGGTTACGGCAAGACCTACAAGCTCACGGCCTCGGCCATCGGGCTCGGTGGCGCGAACTCCTCCACGCTGAGCTTCACCACCAGCTCGCCGAAGAGTCAGACCAAGCCGTACCTGCTGCCCGGCGAGGGCGAAGTGGTCGGAATCGGTCAGCCGGTGGCGATCCAGTTCGACGAGAACATCCCCGATCGCCGTGCGGCGCAAGAGGCCATCAAGATCACCACCGAGCCCGCTGTCGAGGGTGCCTTCTACTGGGTGAACAATCGCGAAGTGCGGTGGCGCCCAGAGCATTACTGGACTCCGGGCACCAAGGTGACCATCGATGTGAACGTCTACGGCAAGGACCTGGGCAAGGGCCTGTACGGCCAGGACAACATCCATTCGTTCTTCACCATCGGCGACGCGGTGGTCTTCACCGCCGACGACAACACCAAGCAGGTCGTGGTGGAGAAGAACGGTCAGGTGATCATGACCATGCCCACCTCGATGGGTAAGGACAGCACGCCCACCGACAACGGCGTCTACATCGTCAGCGACCGGCACGAGAAGATCATCATGGACTCCTCGACCTACGGTGTGGCGGTGAACTCGTCCGACGGGTACCGCACGCCGGTCGACTACGCGACGCGAATCTCCTACAGCGGCATCTTCTTCCACTCGGCACCGTGGTCGGTGGGGCAGCAGGGCTACTCCAATGCCAGCCACGGCTGCCTGAACCTGAGTCCGGCGAACGCGCGCTGGGTGTACGAGAACGCCAAGCGCGGTGACATCACCGTCATCAAGAACACGGTCGGCGGCACCCTGTCCGGTGTCGACGGGCTGGGTGACTGGAACATCGCGTGGCCGGAATGGAAGGCGGGCAACGCCGACGCTCCGTAGTCGCGCGACGCACGAAAAACGAAGGGGCACCGGAAGTTTCCGGTGCCCTTCGTTGTGTCCGTGGCCGGCTCAGCGCGGCGTGGGAAGTTCGCTGCAGTCCATCATCGCCTCGCCCGCGACCGCGAGCGCGCTGCCGAAAGCGCCGCACAGAATGCGTCCGCCGAACAGCAGGCGGTCGAGGTTGGGCAGGCCGGCCGAGCCGGTACCGGAGGACCCGGTGGTTTCGACGCCGGTGGTGGAGCCGCTCTGCGCCGAACCGGACTCGGGCTGATCGCTCGGCAGGCCGAAGTCGCCGATGGGGGTCTCCGTCGTGAAGTCGGTGAGGGGCAGGCCGGGCGCGGCCGCGGCGGTCCCGGCGACGGGGCCGAGCACGGTGGCGGCCGCGAGGATGGCGACGACGGTGGAACGCTTCATCAAGGGGTCTTTCCGGTCGAGCGCTGACGCGATGGCGAGATCTGCCCCACATCTGGGCAGCGGTCCAAAGTGTAGCGGTCAAACGTGATGTTCGTCATGGTGGTGCGAGTTATCCGGCGGCGGCCAGGTCCGGTTCGTCGCGATGGATCTCGGACGCGACGCTCAGATGGTCGACGACCACCCTGCGTGCGCCGCAGGGGCAGCGTTGGTAGGCCACGACGCCCTCGCTGGTCCGGTGGCGTGACTCGATCTGCCAGGTGTGTGCGGGGTGGCTGTTCATGGTTCCAGTCTGTTGTAATGGCATTGTGCATTACAACCATTACGGGCGTGAGCCGGTGTTGCTGGGCGTCGAGCTGCTCAACGATCCGTGTGCGAGCGCCGCGGAGTTGGCGCGGCGCTGTGTGGGCGCCGGTTTGGTGCTGAGTGCGCCGGTGTCGGAGGGTGATCTCGCGGCGGTGACGGCCTTTCTGGGGCGTTGGCGCGAGGTGGTGGAGTGCGCGGACCGCGCCGAGCGAGCGGCGCTGCTCAATGTGTTGCTGGCCGAGTACGCGTCTCCGCCGCGCCTGACCGACCATGTGGGCGACGGCTGGCATCTGCACTTCCGTGACCCCGGGGTGGCGACGGATCGTCAGATCGCCGCGTTGATCACCGTCGGCACCGCACTGCACCTGACCGGGCTCGGGATGGACCGCCTCGGCGCCTGCGCGGCGGACGGGTGCTCGCGGGTGTACGCCGACACCTCGCGCAACGGCAGGCAGCGGTTCTGCAGCCCGGCCTGTGCGAACCGGTCCGCCGTCCGAAGGCACCGAGCGAGCCGAGTGGTCGCCGACGGCGGTGCCGTTGAGATCGGTCCCTAGCCGCACAACCCTGTCCGTCGCACGCCGCGGTGCGGTTCGTCAGCCCTGGACGGGGAAATTGGCGCGCAAGACGTTGCGCGGGTCGCGGGCCTGCTTGATCTCGCGCAGGCGGGTCAGGGTGGCCGTGTCGAAGGCGGCTTCAGCGGATTCGCCGGGGGCGAGGAAGGTGTACGGCTTCTTGCCGGTGATGTGGGTGCCCAGGTCGTCGACGATCGTGGTGAAGGCGGTCTTGACGTCGTCGATGAGGTGGGGAAGGCCGAGGCCGAGTAGATAGAGGGCGTAGGGCTCGGTGACGGGGCCTCGGGCGCCGTGTTCGCGGGTGGTGTCGGCGAGAGCGCCGCCGAGGCCACGGATCTGGATGTTGAGCAGGGGCGCCACCGGTGCGTCGATGAGCGTTTTGGTGACCGCGTCGCCCAGGTCGGTGAGGAGTTCGCCGCGTGACAGTGATGGGCTGGGGTCGGTGGGTTCGGCGGTGATCGTGCCGATCCGGTCGGGGGTCATGGTGGTGCGGGTGTCGGCGAGGACGCCGTCGATGGCGTCGAGGCCGCGGGTCAGGTCTCGGCCCTGTGCTTCGTCGCCGAGGTAGGCGAAGTCGATGGCGACAGTCGGTGCGGCGCCAGGGATCTGGTAGCGCTGCAACCACACCGACAGTTCCGGCGGTGCGTCGGTGGTGAGTTCGGTGAACACGTCGAACACGTCGCGGGTGCGCTCGGCCGGCCAGCTCACCCGGCCGCCGTAGAGCTGTGGCAGTTCGAACAGGTCGATCTCGAGCGCGGTGACGATCGCGAAGTCGCCACCGCCGCCGCGCAGCGCCCAGAACAGCTCGGGATCGGAGTCGGCGCTCACCCGGCCGCGTCGGCCGTCGGCGTCGACGATCTCGAAGGCGCGGACCGCCTCGGCCGCCCAACCGTGTTTACGGGCCAGCCAGCCGAAGCCGCCGCCCAGGGTGTATCCGGTGACACCGACCACGGGGTTGCTGCCTGCCAGGCCACTCAGGCCGTGCGCGGCGGCGGCGGTCTGGACGGCGCCCCACTGGGCGCCGGAGCCGATGCGGGCCACCCGCTGGGTCGGGTCGACAGCGACGGTGTCGAGGTGGCCGGTGCGCACGAGGATCGCGTCGTCGATGTCGCCGGTCGCGCCGTGGCCGGTCGGCTGGGTGACCACCGTACGGCCCGCGCGGTTCACGTAGCGCACGACGTTCGCGAGATCGTCGGCGTCGGCGACCTCGACGACGGCGGCGACGGACTGGGCGATCGCGGTGTTCCAGGGGCGGGCGGCGAGGTCGAAAGCGGTATCACCCGGCAGGAGAACGCTTCCCCGGATATCGGTACGCAGATCGTTGATGCTCATAACCAGTAGACGATGCAGGGGTGGCGAGTGTGACATGCGTCCGGATAGCAAAGAAGGCCCGGTCCTGGGGACCGGGCCTTCTCTTCGGGGTGACCGACGGGACTCGAACCCGCGACATCCAGGATCACAACCTGGTGCTCTACCAACTGAACTACGGTCACCATCACCGGTGAATCACCGGCGCCGTCGATATTAGCGTGTGTGGAGTGTCAACCCCTAATCCGCTGGTAGATGGCTCGAACCGGTGACATCCACGGCCTCGGTGGCCTCCTGGGCGGCCGCCGCGATCTCGGCGGTCGACGGCCCGGGCAGCGGCACGAAGGCGGTGCGACGGTAGTACTCGAGTTCGCGGATGGATTCCTTGATGTCGGCCAGCGCGCGGTGGGCAAGGCCCTTCTCCGGCTGCCCGAAGTAGATGCGCGGGTACCAGCGCCGGCACAGTTCCTTGATCGAGCTCACGTCGACCATTCGGTAGTGCAGGTGCGCATCCAGTTCCGGCATGTCGCGGGCGATGAAACCGCGATCGGTGCCGATGGAGTTGCCGCACAACGGCACCGTGCGCGCGGTGGGCGCGTACTCGCGGATGTAGTCGAGTACCTGCTGCTGGGCCTGCTCGAGGGTGACGGTGGAACGCCGAACCTCTTCGGTCAGACCGGATTTCGCGTGCATGGTGGCGACGACCGGTGGCATGCAGGCCAAGGCGGCGTCGTCGGCGTGGATGACGATGTCGACACCGTCACCGAGAATGTTGAGGTCGCTGTCGGTTACGAGCGCGGCGATCTCGATCAGCTTGTCGCTGTCGAGACGGAGCCCCGTCATTTCGCAATCCATCCAGACCAGGAGTTTGTCTGACACGGGAGTCACCCTAATGGTGGGCCCGGGAACCTGGTCGGCAGGTGTGTCGCGTGGGCGAGGCGGACCGGGTTTGCCGACGACATCCCCGGATGTTTGCCGACCGGGTGACGTGCCCGGATACAGTTTGCCTGGAATTGACCGCAGACGTTTCGAGCATTTCTTGCGTACGTGCCAGTGAGCAGACGGAGGACGCGCGAATGACCACCCCACAGGAGAAGGCGGCAGCGGCACGCAAGGCGGCCGAAGACGCGGCCAGGGTCGCCGCCGAGGCCATGGCGGCCGCGGAGGCCGCCGAGCGGGAAGCCGCGGCGGCGAGCGCGGAACCGGCCACGGACAGCGAGTCGAGTGCGTCGGGCGCGGCCGCGCAGATCGCCGAGGGCTACGCCTTCAGTGGACCTGCGCTGGAACTCGGCACGGTGATGGTCGACGGCGTGGCCGATCCCGGTGCGCGTGTGCGCATTCCGCTGCGGATGATGAACCGGCACGGCCTCGTCGCTGGTGCGACCGGCACCGGCAAGACCAAGACCCTGCAGGGCATCGCCGAGCATCTGTCCCGCGCGGGCGTTCCCGTGGTGATGGCCGACGTCAAGGGCGACCTGTCGGGCCTCAGCGAGCCGGGGGCAGACACCGAGAAGATCCGGGCGCGCGCGGCGGAGACCGGCGCGACCGACTGGGCGCCCGGTGCGTTCCCCACCGAGTTCGTCTCACTCGGCACCGGCGGCATCGGGGTGCCGATCCGGGCGACGATCACCTCGTTCGGCCCGATCCTGCTCAGCAAGGTGCTCGGCCTCAACGACACCCAGGAATCGACGCTCGGCCTGATCTTCCACTGGGCCGATCAGCGCGGCCTCGCCCTGCTGGACCTGAAGGACCTGCGCGCGGTGATCACCCACCTGACCAGCCCCGAAGGCAAGGAAGACCTCAAGGGCATCGGTGGGGTGTCCTCGCAGACAGCCGGGGTGATCCTGCGGTCGCTGGTGAATCTGGAAGCCGAGGGCGGCGACACGTTCTTCGGCGAACCCGAACTCGACCCGGCCGATCTGCTGCGCACCGCGGGCGGGCTCGGCGTGATCACACTGTTCGAGCTCGGGCAGCAGGCGGCTCGGCCCGCGCTGTTCTCCACGTTCTTGATGTGGGTGCTGGCCGACCTGTTCCAGACGTTGCCCGAGGTGGGAGACGTGGACAAACCGAAGCTCGTGTTCATCTTCGACGAGGCGCACCTGCTGTTCGCCGAGGCGTCCAAGGCGTTCCTGCAGCAGGTCGAGCAGACGGTGAAGCTGATCCGGTCCAAGGGCGTCGGCGTGTTCTTCTGCACCCAGTTGCCCACCGACATCCCGAACCCGGTGCTCTCCCAGCTCGGCGCCCGCGTGCAGCACGCGTTGCGCGCCTTCACCCCCGATGATCAGAAGGCGCTGTCCAAGACGGTGCGCACGTATCCGAAGTCGTCGGTGTACGACCTGGAAGAGGCGCTGACCTCGCTCGGCACCGGTGAGGCGATCGTCACTGTGCTCTCCGAGACCGGTGCGCCCACACCCGTCGCCTGGACCAAGATCGCGCCACCGCGCTCACTGATGGACACCATGGGCGACGAGGCGATCAAGGCCAAGGCGCTGTCGAGCGCGCTGCAGGGCAGATACGGGCAGAGCGTCGACCGGGAATCGGCCTACGAGATGCTGCTCGCCAGCGTGGCGGCCGCCGACCCGGTATCCGAATCCGCCCCCGCGCCAGGGCGTTCTACGGCCCAGCAGGAAGAGGATTCGGCCGCTGAACGGATCATGGCGAATCCGGCGGTGAAGAGTTTTCTTCGTTCGGCGGCGAGCGCGGCCGGGCGCGAGATCAGCCGCAGTATTTTCGGCACCCGCCGCAGGTGATCGGGTGCGGCCCGTCGATCGGCTGGCCGCACTCCACGAGTCGCGGATCAGCAGATCACTGCGCGAGCTCGCGCATCAGCAGGTCGGCGGTCGTCTCGCGGCGCAGCAGCTGCTCGGTGCGGCCGTGGGCGACCGCGACGACCGGCGGCCTGCCCGCTGTTCGATATCCGGCCGCGCACGGCTGATAGGCACCGGTGCACGGCACCGCGAGGACCTCGCCCGGCCGAAGATCGGCCGGAATCCGGACCTCGGCGGCGATGAGCTCGCCCGCGGCACCGTGTCTGCTCGCGACCGATGCGGTGAGCTGGGGTCCGGCTGGATGCCGGTTGACCACGAGCGCGCTGACATCGTCGCGCCCGGCGGTGTCCCCGTCGACGATCACGCACCTGCCACCGCCCGCGACCTCGGTGACGGCGAGCACCCGATACAGCGTGACACCCGCCCGCGCGACGATCGCGCGTCCCGGTTCCATCGCGAGAACCGGGCGCGGGAAGTGGTGGCGCGCACAGCCCGCGTCGAGCGCGTCATCGAGGATGTCGGCGAGTTCGCGAAGGTTGAGCTCGGCATCGCCGCCGCGCAGAGCCACCGCGTGTCCGCCGCCGATATCGAGATGGGTGAGCAGGGTGGCGTGTTCGGTGTGGATCCAGGCCATCTCGCCGATCATCCGGCGGATCGCCTCGCCGTACAGGTCGGGATCATGGATCTGTGCGCCGAGGTGGCAGTGCAGTCCGGTCAGGATCAGCTTCGGCTGCGCGATGATCCGGGCCACGGCCGCCGCGCAGGAATCGCTGCCGAGCGGGAACCCGAATCGCGAACTGCCCGGCACGTCGATTCCGGGCGCCACCCGCAACAGCACCTGCTGCGGGCGGGTCGCGAGCGAGGCGAGCAGGGTGATCTCGGTGAGGGAGGAGACCACGATGCGGCCGACGCCCGCGCCTACCGCGGCGCGGAGTTCGTCGAAGGGAGTCCCGTTGCCCTGCAAGATGATCCGGCGTGGGTCGATGCCCGCTGCGAGCGCCACCTCGAGCTCACCGGCCGAACCGACCTGCACGGCGAGGCCTTCCTCGGCGACCCAGCGGGCCACTGTGCGCAGCATGAGCGCGGTACCCGCGTAGACGATCTCGGTGTCGGGGAAGTGTTTGCGGTAGGCGCGGCAACGTTCCCGCACCTCGGTCTCGTCGATCACGCGCACCGGTGTTCCGTACTGGTCGGCGACATCGTGCAGGGCCACGCCGCCGAGGGTGATCCGGCCGTCGCCGTCGTAGTGGGTGTCGGCGGGCCACACCGCGGGGTCGAGCCGGGGGACCGTACTCGCACGCAGGGACGGGAAGATATCGAGCAACGTCACGGTGGTCTCCTCCAGGAGGACGCCCCCGCACTCGGACGGCGGGGCCACTTCCAGGACTACGCCGCTCGCGGGCTGCCGAACTCGGTCTTTACGGGTCCTTGACCACCCGGCGACCGTTCCTGACGACTTGCTGACGTGGGCGTCAGCCGCCCAGCTTCTTGTAGAACGCGCCCGCGATCGGTGCCGTGAACGAACGGGGACCGTAATTGCCCGCCACGCTCATGCCCTTGCTGATGAGGCCCGGGACGATGCGCATCTTGTTGCGGGCCAGCGCGTCGATGGACACCTTGGCGGTGTACTCCGACGACACCCAGAGGAAGTCGGGGACCATCTTGTCGACGATCGACTGGTCTTCGGGGGCGGGGGTTTCGGTGCGCACGGGACCGGGCGCCAGCAGGGTGACGTTCACGCCGCTGCCCTTGAGCTCGCCGCGCAGCGACTCCGAGAAGGTGTTCGCGAACGCCTTCGACGCCGCGTAGGTGGCGTTGTTCGGGATCGGCATATTGCCCGCCGCCGAACCGCTGATCAGGATCCCGCCCGCCTTGCGCTCGATCATGCCGGGCAGCACCGCCAGGGTCAGGTCGTGCACGGCGGTGGCGTTGAGCTCCATCTGCATGCGCTCGTAGGCGAAGTCGAGCTCGGCGACCGGGCCGAACGTCGCGATGCCGGCGTTGTTGCAGAGGACGGCGATGTCGCGAACCGCGAGCTCGTCGACGAGGCTGGCCCGCTGGGTGCGATCGGCCAGGTCGACCGCACGGACCTCGGCGGTGATGCCGTGGGCCAGGGTCAACCGCTGGGCCAGCTCGGCGAGGATCTCACCGCGGCGCGCGACCAGGATCAGCGAATAGCCGCGTCCGGCCAGTTCGGCGGCCAACGCGGTGCCGATGCCGGAGGACGCGCCGGTGACGACGGCACGATTGTCTGCAGTGGGGGAGGGCAAGCTCACGAGGGGAGCTTAGGGGATCGGCTACGGCGGTGCGGTGTCCGCATCGACGGGGTGGCAGAGCGCTGCGAGGGTTCGACGCCGATGTGCCCGGCGCCATCGATACTGGACCGATGGCTGACGAGCAGGTGTTCGGGATGGGCGACGACCCGCTGGCCGAGCCGACGTGGCCCGCGCTCACCGACGACGAGATCGCTCGCGCGGTCGCCGCGACCTGGGGTGGACCGGCGATCGCGGCGATCGAATGGCGTGGTGCGCGGCCGCTGTCGTCGACGGTGGGGGTGCGCCTGGACGGTGGGGAGCGGCTGGTGGTGAAGCGGATGCCGGTGCGATTACGCGATGAGGCGGCGTTGGGCGAGGAGCATCGTTTCATGGCGCATCTGCGGGATCGGGGTATTCCGGTGCCCGAAGTGCGTGCCACCGTAGGGGATCGGGCGATGACCCCGCCCGACCACGACAGTGATGGTGTGGGCGAATTCGTCTACGAGGTGCATCGCGCAGGGATGGGGGAGGACCGATATCGCGCGGACTTCTCCTGGTCGCCTTATCGCGACAGCGACGATGCGGCGCACGCCGGGGCGATGCTCGGTCGATTGCATGCGGCGGCAGCAGATTTCGACGCCCCCGCCAGACCGGCTCGGCCATTGCTGGCGAGCATGCACGGTGACGTGGTGAGCGCGTTCGAATGGCACCTCGCTCGACGGCCCTCGCTCGACCGGTTCCTGGGTGAAAGGGACTGGCGTGCTGAGGTCCCCGAGTTTCAGGTCGACTTCGCCGGCGTCGCGCCGGCGTGGACGCATGGGGATTGGCACGGAACCAACCTGCTGTGGGACGACCACGAAGTGACCTCGGTGATCGATTTCGGCCTGGCCGACCGGACTACCGCCGTCTTCGACCTGGCCACCGCCATCGAACGCACCGCCATCGACTGGGTTTCCCTGCGCGACGGCGGCCCCGCACACGTCCGCGCGGACCAGATCGCCGCGCTGATCCAGGGCTACCGATCCGAGCGAACGCTGTCGGCGGCTGAACGGAACCTGCTTCCGAGCCTGCTCCCGCTGGTTCACATCGGCTACGAACTCTCCGAGATCGACTACTTCCTGACCATCGCCGATGATCCACGCAACGCCGACATCGCTTATCACGACTGGCTGCTCGGCCACCTGTGCTGGTACGAGACAGCCGAAGGGCTCGATCTGCGCCTTCTGATCCGCGACGTATCCGCCGGCTGAGCGCACACCTGTCCCGCCGATGCGGCCGACGAGGTCGGCGCCGAATCCGCAAACGATCACCGCCCCGCGCACCGGATGCGAGTTCGGTGGGCGGGGCGGTGCGGTCATCCGTCGCGTCGGATGACCGGTCTGGGGGGAGGACTACAGGCGGGCGGCCAGGCGGGTGCCCTGGTTGATCGCGCGCTTGGCATCCAGTTCGGCGGCCAGGTCGGCGCCGCCGATGAGGTGCAGATCGACACCCGCGGCGCGTAGCGGCTCTTCGAGTTCGCGCACGGATTCCTGTCCGGCGCAGACGATCACGTTGTCGACCTCGATCACCCGCGGGTTCTCGTGCTTCTCGCCGAAGCTGATGTGCAGGCCCGCGTCGTCGATGCGGTCGTAGTTCACGCCGCCGACCTGCTCGACACCCTTGGCCTTGAGGGCCGCGCGGTGCACCCACCCGGAGGTCTTGCCGAGGTCCTTGCCGAACGGGGTCGACTTGCGCTGCAGCAGTACGACATCGCGCGCCGCGGGGGAGGGCTTGGGCTCCTTGAGCTGGCCTGGGGCCTGCTCGTTCTCGGAATCGACGCCCCACTCCTCTTTCCACTCGTCGAGCTTGAGCGTGGGATGTCCTTCGACAGTGAGGTATTCGCTCACGTCGTAGCCGATGCCGCCCGCGCCGATCACCGCGACCTTCTTGCCGACCGGCTTCTCCTCCTTCACCAGCTCGGCGTAGGAGAGCACCATCGGGTGATCGATACCGGGGATGTTGGGGATGCGCGGACGCACACCGGTCGCCAGGATCACCGAGTCGTACTTGCCCGCGATCAATTCCTCAGCGGTGACCCGCTTTTCGAGATGCAGGGTGACCCCGGTGACGTCGATCTTGCGGCGGAAGTAGCGGATCGACTCGTCGAACTCCTCCTTGCCGGGGATGCGGCGGGCGATGTCGAACTGGCCGCCGATCTTGTCGTCGGATTCGAACAGGTCGACACGGTGGCCGCGCTCGGCCAGACTCACCGCGGCCGACAGCCCGGCCGGACCCGCACCGACGACGGCGACCCGCTTGGCGCGCCGAGTCGGCAGCAAGTTCAACGTGGTCTCGCTGCCCGCGCGGGGGTTGACCAAGCACGACACCTTCTTGTTGCCGAAGGCGTGGTCGAGGCAGGCCTGGTTGCAGGCGATGCAGGTGTTGATCTCGTCGGCCCGATCCTGCTCGGCCTTGTTGGCCCATTCGGCGTCGGCCAGCAGCGGGCGGGCCATGGAGATCAGCGCCGCGTCACCGCGGGTCAGGATCTCCTCGGCGATCTCGGGCATGTTGATCCGGTTCGAGGCGCAGACCGGGATGTTCACCTTGCGTGCGATCTTCGCGGTGAATTCCACGAACGCCGCGCGCGGCACCGAGGTGACGATGGTGGGCACCCGCGCCTCGTGCCAGCCGATATCGGTGTTGAGGATGTCGACGCCGACAGCCTCCAATTCCTGTGCCAGAGCGACGATCTCGTCGAAGGTCTGCCCCTTCTCCACGAGCTCGGCCATCGACAACCGGAACACGATGATGAAATCGGGGCCCACCTCGGCGCGGATGCGACGGGCGATCTCGACGGGCAGCCGACGCCGGTTCTCCGGGGTGCCACCCCACTTGTCGGTGCGCTTGTTCACCCGCGGTGCGAGGAACTGGTTGAGGAAATAGCCCTCACCGCCCATGATCTCGCAGCCGTCGTACCCGGCGAACTTGGCCAGGCCCGCGCAGCGCACGTAATCGTCGATGGTGCTCTCGACGCCCTTCGACGACAGCGCCCGAGGCTTGAACGGGTTGATCGCGGACTTGATCGCCGACGCCGAAACGCTGGTCGGCATGTAGGAGTAGCGCCCCGCGTGCAGGATCTGGATGGCGATCTTGCCGCCCTCGGCGTGTACCGCCTTGGTGATCGTGCGATGCCGGTACGCCTCGGTCTTGTTGGTGAGCTTGCCGCCGAGCGGCAGCAGCCACCCGGTGCGGTTCGGGGCGTAGCCGCCGGTGATGATCAGGCCGACACCGCCGCGGGCACGCTCGGCGAAGTAGGCGGCCAGTTTGTTGGTGTCCCAGGCGCGGTCCTCCAGGCCGGTGTGCATGGAGCCCATGACCACGCGGTTGCGCAGCGTGGTGTGGCCGAGGTCGAGTGGCTCGAACAGATGGGGATAGGCAGTCATGGGCGGTCGTCACCTTTTCGCGGTCGCAGGGCCTGCAGTACTTCGTCGCACCATTCGAGGTAGCCGGACTCCGCGCGGATGCCCGCGCGGAGCACCAGATACTGGTGCAGAGCGGTGCCGGAGAGCTGGTCCGGCACCGGGAAGAATTTCTTTTCGCTGAGGCGGTACTCGTCGAGGCGCTGGGCGTGCTGGCCGCGATGGCGCTCCACCTCGGCGCAGATGGCATCGATGTCGCCGTACGCGGCGGCGCGGATCTTCACGCCCAGTTCGTCGCGGGCGGGGGTGGCGTCGGTGGGCTCGGCGAGCCAGCGGGCGATCTCGGCCTGACCGGCCGGAGCCACCGAATACACCTTCTTGTCGGGCTTGCCCTGCTGGTTCACCGATTCGACGGTGACCCAGCCGGAGGACTCCATCCGCTTGAGCACCCGGTAGATCTGCTGGTGGGTGGCACTCCAGAAGTAGCCGATCGACTTGTCGAATCGGCGCGCGAGCTCATACCCCGACCCGGCCCGCTCGGTGAGCGAGACCAGTAGCGCGTGCTCCAGTGCCATGGCACGAGAGTATCCGGAACGCTGGGTACTATGCAACCAGGTTCATATGAATTGACGGCGCGGATGTAATAGACGGCGTGGGTGTCGGTTCGCCGTTACTCTTCGGCGTATGACCGAGGTGAACGCGGCCGAAACCGTCGGCGAGGCGGCCGGACGCGGGCAGGTGCTGGCGTGGGGACTCTGGGACTGGGGGTCGTCGGCGTTCCAGGCGGTGACGCTGACCTTCGTCTTCTCGGTGTATCTCACCGACAAGGTGGGCGAGGATCTGCCGGGGACGACACCGGCCAGTGCGTGGCTCGGCTGGGCGCTGGCGGGGGCCGGGCTCATCGTCGCGCTGACGGCGCCGGTCTGCGGGCAGTACTTCGACGCGGTCGGCTCCCGTAAACGGGCCTTGGCGACCTTGACGGCGCTGACGGTCGGCGCGATGTCGCTGATGTTCTTCGTCCGCGACGACTACCACGATCTCTGGCTCGGCCTGGCGCTGCTCGCGTTCGCCTCGGCCACCTTCGAACTCGCCGGCGTCCCCTACAACGCGATGATGCGGCAGGTGTCGACACCGGCCACGGTGGGGCGGGTCTCCGGATTCGGCTGGGCGATGGGCTATTTCGGTGGCATCGTGCTGCTGCTGATCTGCTACGCGGGATTCCTCGCCGGGGACGGCGACACCCGCGGACTGCTCGCGATGCCCACCGATCAGGGCCTCAATGTCCGGCTCGTCATCGTGCTCGCGGCGGTGTGGTTCACGGTGTTCGCGCTGCCGGTGCTGTTCGCGGTGCCCGAGATGCCGCGCACCGGCGCCGACCCCGGCGCCGCGAAAGTCGGCTTCCTCGGTTCCTACCGGGTGCTCGTGCGTGACGTGCGGGAGTTGTGGGGTCAGGATCGGCACACGGTGTACTTCCTGCTGGCCAGCGCGGTGTTCCGGGACGGCCTGGCCGGCGTGTTCACCTTCGGCGGCGTGCTCGCGGTAACGGTGTACGGCTTCGCCGACGCCGATGTGCTGCTGTTCGGGATCGCCGCGAACGTCGTCGCGGGGGCGGCCGCGGTCGTGGCCGGGCGGTTCGACGACCGGATCGGGCCCAAGCGGGTGATCGTGGCGTCACTGGTCGGGATGCTCGGGTGCGGTCTCGCGCTGCTGATGGTGTCGGGCTCGACGATGTTCTGGATCTTCGGGCTCGCGCTCACGGTGTTCGTCGGTCCCGCGCAGGCCTCGGCCCGGTCGTTCCTGGCGCGACTCGCACCGCCGGGACGAGAGGGTCAGCTGTTCGGCCTGTACACCACGACCGGCCGGGCGGTGTCGTTCCTGGCGCCCGCCCTGTTCGGAGTTTTTGTCTCGACCTTCCACAGCGACCGCGCCGGCATCGCCGGACTTCTGGTCGTGCTGGCGGCGGGTCTGCTGGTGCTGCTCCCGGTGCGTGCGCCATCGCGCGCGGTATCCGCCGATATGTGACACCTCACCGGTGGGGCGGCGTCGAATTGTGTGTACGCCCGTACTCTGAGTTCAGTCCGCGTTTTTGGGTACCCAGCCCGCGATGCCCAACGCGATCAGACGCATCTGCATCACGGTGCGCTCCACGATCGCCGATTCCTCACGGGGGGTGGACGCGACGAACGCAGCGATACCGTCGGTCACGGTGGTGACCAGTAGATCCGCGGCGATCTCCAGCTCGGTGGTGCTCCACGAATCCAGTGCACGCAGGCGCGACAGATCGGCGACGATCTCGCGCACGATCAACTGCATCTCCATCGCGATCGCCTGACGCAACGGAGCAGGCCCGCCGTGACGCTCGCGAATGAGGAAACCGAACAGGGCGCGCTTGGCGCGAACCTGCTCGAAGACGAAGCGGACAGTATCGGCCAGATGCGCGTCCGGTTTCCGCCTGACCTCGCGCAATGCCAGCCGCAGCGCGGTGACGCCCTCGTCGACGATGGTCGCGCCGAGGTCGTCGAGCGAGGCGAAGTGGCGGTAGAAGGCGGTCGGCACGATGCCGGCCGAACGGGCGATCTCACGCAGGCTCAATGCCGCGAATCCACGCTCCGAGGCCAGGGCCAAGGTGCCGTCGAGGAGGGCTGCCCGGGTATGCGCTTTGCGCTCGTTGCGGGTTCCTGCCTGCTCAGTCACATCGGTGAGCATACATCCGTTCACCATAGCGGCCTTCGTCATGATGTTGTCCGCCTCACATTATTGCCGGTTGACAGTGGCCCGGGGTCATCGGGCACACTAGTGAGTGTACAGACGTGCACTGAAATTTGGAGCGTACGTCGAAGGACTTCTCAAAGGGGCAACGCGACATGGTGGGACTGATCGACCTGGTGCAGACGTTGACGACGCCGCACCCGCTGGACCGGTACCTGGAACTCGTCAACCCCGGGCTCACCGCCCGGGAGCTGCGCGCCGAAGTCACCCATGTCTCGCACGCGGTGCCGGGCTCGGTGACCCTCACCCTGCGCGCCTCGCGGCAGTGGCGCGGCCATGCCGCCGGTCAGTACGTGCAGATCGGCGTCTCGATCAACGGCGTTCGCCACACCCGCTGCTACTCGCCGATCGACCCCGAGAGCCGGGGCGAGCGCTACCTGCAGCTCACCGTCAAGGCGCACCCGGGCGGGCTGGTGTCGAACTACCTGCACGCCAATGCCAAGCCCGGCATGGTCGTCGACCTGGCGCCCGCCTCCGGGGTGTTCCACCTACCGCAGCAGCGGCCCGACAAGGTGCTGCTGGTCAGCGGTGGCAGCGGGATCACGCCGGTACTGTCGATGCTGCGGACCCTCGACGCCGAGGGTTACACCGGGCAGGTCACCTTCCTGCACTACGCGCGTCAGCCCGAGATGGTGCCGCATCGGGCCGAGCTGTCCTCGATCGCGCAGCGTCGCGCCAACTTCCGTATCGAGTACCGCTACCCGGTCGAGCCGGGCACGGTGATCGACGGTGAAACCTCCACCGGCAGTGGTTTCTTCGACTACGACGAGCTCGAGCGGGTCGCACCCTGGTTCGCCGACGCGCAGACCTTCGTGTGCGGGCCGCCGCCGCTGATGCGGGCGGTCAAGACGATCTTCGAAGCCGAGGGTCTCGAAGACCGGGTGCTCAGTGAGGAATTCACGCTCACCACGGTCCCGACCGATCCGTCCGAGGCCACCGGCACCGTCACCTTCTCCGGCAGCGACGTCGCCGCCGACAACACCGGAGCAACGCTGCTCGAGCAGGCCGAAGCATCCGGCCTGACCCCGGAATACGGCTGCCGCATGGGGATCTGCTTCTCCTGCACCGCGACCAAGGTCTCCGGCTGCACCCGCAACGTCCGTACCGGCGAGCTCGACGCCGACCCCGACAAGCCCATCCAGATCTGCATCAACGCCCCTGTCGGCGACGTCGACATCGCGCTCTAGACCACCGTTACCCAGAACCAACAAGGGGAGATACAGCCATGACGATCCTCACCGAAGGCAAAGACGGTCCGGTCATCCTGAGCCCGGATCAGGTCGAAGAACTCGGCGCCGCGCTCGACGCGATCCGCGCCCGCGTCGTCGACGATCTCGGCGAACGCGACCGCGACTACATCTACAACATCATCAAGACCCAGCGTGGCTTCGAGATCGCCGGCCGTGGCCTGATGTACCTGGGCTTCCTGCCGCCGTTCTGGCTGGCCGGCGTTGCCGCGCTCGGTGTGTCGAAGATCCTCGACAACATGGAGATCGGCCACAACGTCATGCACGGCCAGTACGACTGGATGCGTGAGCGCGGCATCAACTCCCGCGAATTCGACTGGGACACGGTCTGCCCGGCCGACCAGTGGAAGCACTCGCACAACTACATGCACCACACCTACACCAACATCGTCGACATGGACCGCGACATCGGTTACGGCATCCTGCGGATCGACGAGGCGCAGAAGTGGAACCCCTACTACCTGGGCAACCCGCTCTATGCCTTCCTGCTGATGACGTTCTTCGAGTGGGGCGTGATGCTGCACGACCTCGAGGCCGACAACATCATCAAGGGCAAGCGCAAGTGGTCCGACATCAAGCCGCTGCTCAAGGGTCAGGGCAAGAAGGCGGGTAAGCAGGTCCTCAAGGACTACGTGATGTTCCCGGCGCTGACCGGCCCGCTGTTCGTCTCCACCCTGGCGGGCAACGTGGCGGCCAACCTGGTGCGCAACGTGTGGACCTACTCGATCATCTTCTGCGGTCACTTCCCCTCGGGCGTTCAGACGTTCACCAAGGAGGAGACCGAGGTCGAGACCCGCGGTGAGTGGTACGTGCGTCAGATGCTCGGCTCGGCCAACATCACCGGCTCGCGGCTGTTCCACATCATGTCGGGCAACCTGTCGCACCAGATCGAGCACCACCTGTTCCCCGATATCCCGGCCAACCGGTACCCGGAGATCGCGCCCGAGGTGAAGGCGCTGGCCGAGAAGTACGGCCTGCCCTACAACACCGGTCGTTTCTCCAAGCAGATCGGTTCGGTCTGGGGCAAGATCTTCAAGCTCGCGCTGCCCGATCGTTTCACGAAGAGTGACCCCAAGCCCGGTGTTATCGTTATGCGTAATCAGCCGGAAACCTCCACTGTGAGCGGGTAAATGGTCGGGAAATTCGAAAGCAACAAGGATCTGGTCCAGGACTTGACGGCTTCCGGTGCGCAGCGGGTAGGCAAAATCGCCTCGCTGATCACCGGGACCGTCGCCGAGGTTGCTCGTGAGATCGGTGAGTTCGTCACCGATGTGATCGAGATGCGCGAAGCCGCGGCGGCCGCTCGTCGAGACGCCGAGCGGGATGCGGCTTTCGTCGAAACCGAGACCGAGTTCGTCGACCTCGACGCTCCGGTAGCGGACGACTTCGGCGCGCGGGCCTCGTCCACGGAGCCGGTTGTGGGCGACAAAGCCTTGGCTGGCGGCGACAAAGCCCCGGCTACCGGCGACAAGGCCCCGGCTACAGACAAGGCCCCGGTTACGGGCGAGCAGGCCTGATCCTCACCACACCGGCAACCGCCTGCGGTGCTCGGTGACATCGGTGATCAGATCTCGATAGCCGTCGGTCAGTTCGGCAAGACGACACCACTGCAGATGGGTGCGAGCCTCCCGCTGCCGTGGTGTCGTCTTCGTTTGCGCCGGTCCGGCCATGGCCTGCTGGGCGGCGATCCACTTCGCGGCCATCCGGTCGATCACCGCGCCGAGGGTCTCGGTGTGCAGCGAGGCGCCGACGCGGTGTTCGACATGGGTGGCGACCCACTCGTCGATGTGGGCGATCAGCGCGATGCGATCGTTGTCGATGTCGTCGACGAGGCGTCCGCACGCCGCGCCGGTGCTACTCGACGCGGCGGGGTCGCGTGCCTGCTCCAGGGCCAGGCGGCGGCGATCGTGGCAGCTCGCCAGGTCGCGGGCGGCGTCGAGAACGCGGTGTCGCGTCGGGTCGGGGTGGTCGGTTCCGAGGAAAGCCCGCAACAGTGCCGAGGGGGTCGGTAACTGCGCGGCATCCAGACGGTGGCCGTGATCGATCGGCATGGTGGCTGCCCCCTGACAACGCTGTGTACATGGATACGCCAGGGCCGAGGAGGAGGTTTTGGGGTGCGCTCCCCGGCACCGGCGTAGCCCCGCCCGGACGTCGACAAAAGTCCGCGACGCTGCGGGTGGAGAAGACGGCCCGGGGAAAATCGGGACTCTCCCAGGAAAGCGCGATCCGGCGGCGACGCGCAATAGCACGATGGACAAACCCGGCTGTCGGCAGAAATTGTTATCCACCATTACGGCTGGGTCTCCCCGTGGGTACTCCCCGATAACCCCGGGGCACATTTCCGGCAATCATTTCGGCGCCGAATGCACTAACCTCGATAATTGTGCCCGCCTACGTGTCCTCGCCTGAGCTGACCTTCGGGTTCCTGTTCGCCCTGGAGTCCCCGGAGCGCATCGCCGATGTCGTGCGCGGCCTCATGGAACGCCGTGCGGTGTCGGTGTTCCGGCTCGCGCGCCTGTCCGACGACGACGGCCCACCCGAGCGCTATGTCGTGAACTGGGCTGCCATCCCGCAGATTTCGATCACCACCGGAGCCCCCGACGACGAGGAACTGCGCGCGCAGCGGATCATGCTGGTCAACGCCTTCCTGGGGGAGGGCGGCGAGGTGAGCATGTACTCGGGAAACCCGGACGGGCCGAGCTGAATTCAGCGGGTCGACTCGTAGATCCGGCGGACCACGTCCTCGATATCGGGTTCCTCGATCGACAGATCGCGCACCTGCGCCCGGTCCGACACCGCCGCCAGTAAAGCCGCCGCGGTGGTCTTCTCGGCGTCGAAGGCCAGGCGCTGGCGCATACCGCCCGCCTCGCTGGACAGCAACTGTGCCCCGCACGGCAGATCATCGAGATCCGGTGTGGGAGCGGCCAGGTCGACCACCAGTACCCGGCGCGCGCCGACGGTGGCGCCGAGCCCGGCCAGTGAACCGTCGTACACCAGCCTGCCGTAATCGACGACGAGCACCCGATCACAGAGTCGTTCGATATCGCCCATATCGTGGGTGGTGAGCAGCAGCGTGGTGCCGCGCTCGATCCGCTCGGCGCGCAGGAACTCACGTAATCGCTGTTTGGACAGCACATCGAGGCCGATCGTCGGCTCGTCCAGAATCACCAGCTCGGGCGAATGCAACAGTGCGGCCGCAACTTCCGCGCGCATGCGCTGACCGAGCGAGAGCTGGCGGACAGGGGTGTCGAGGGTGTCGGCCATCTCCAGCTGTTCCACCAGTTCGTGGGTCCGCTTGTCGGCGATATCGGGATCGAGACGATGGATCGCGGCCAGGATCGCGAACGATTCGTGCAGCGGCAGGTCCCACCACAGCTGCGAACGCTGCCCGAACACGACGCCGATGCGCGAGGCGAGTTCCTTACGCTGACGCACCGGCTCGAGGCCGCAGGTGCGCACGGTTCCGGTGGTCGGCACCAGGATGCCGGTGAGCATCTTGATGGTCGTCGACTTGCCCGCGCCGTTGGCGCCGATGTAGCCGACCGCCGAGCCGCGTTCGATCCGGAAACTCATCCGGTCGACGGCGGTGATGGTGTCGCGATGTCGGCGCCAGCGGCTGCCGTTCTTGCGGTAGACGGTGAATTGCCGGGTGAGGTCATCGATGTCGATGATCGGATCCTGGTTCTCGTGCTCGTCCATCGTTATCCCCCTCCTCCCTGATAGTGCCTCGTGCCGATCCGCCATGCCGCCGATGCGAGCAGCCACACCCACGCCGCGGCGAGTGGCGTCAGCCACGCCGACCACGCGGGCAACAGTGGTGGCCCCGGCAACCCGAGCAGGGCGATCGTCGGCACGTACGCCGTGAACGCGACGGGAATCGCGAACCCGAACAACAGTTTCAGCGGTGTCGGGAACACCGAAGCCGGCTGCATCGCGGCGAATGAACCGCCGTAGGTGAAGCTGTTGGTGAGCTCGGCACCGTCGATCAAGAAGAACTGTAGTCCGGCCGCACACACGAAAAGGCCACAGAACAGCGCGATTCCACTGATCAGGGTGATCACGATCAAGGTAACCGGGGCGATGCCCCAGTCGATATCGTTGCGCCACAGCCCGATCCCGAGCACGATCACCGCGACCGCGGCCCGCGCGAGCCTGCGTAACGAGATGTCACTGGTCACCAGCTGCAACAGCAACGGCTGTGGGCGAAGGTGATACGCGTCGAGTGTGCCCATCCGGATCATCGACGGCAGGGAATCCAGATGCCCGACCGCGACCTGGGCCAGCGCGAACGAGGTGTTGGACAGCCCGAACAGCAGCAGCGCCGCATCCACATCGAGGCCGCCGAGGGTTTTCACATTGTGGAAGATGACCCACACCTCGGCGAACTCCACCAGCCCGATCAGGAAGGCGCTGAACACCTCGGTGGCGAACGAAAGGCGGTACACCTGCTGTGCTTTCACACGCGAACGCAATACTGCGAGATAGGGAGTGAACCAGGTCCCGGCAACAATGCGCGCGGAATCCGGTTCAGCCACCCTGTACCTCCAGCCTGCGTTGTCCCGCCCGCAGCAACACCCTGCCGAGCAGTCCGATCACCAACACCCAGAAGCCTTGTATCGCAACGATGATCAAGGCATCCGACCCGGCGGCCCGCCCAGACAGCGTATCGATCGGGGCCTGCAGGATGGAGGGAAACGGCGTAGACATGGCGACGACACGCAACCAGTCGGGGAACATGTGCACCGGGACGAAAAGCCCGGCCAGGAACGTTCCGACGATCTGATACAGCACCCGGATGCCGCGGATCTCGACCACCCAGAACCCGATCAGCGCCACCGCGAACAGACAGAGAAACGACAGGGCAACCGCGAGCAGCACACTGATCAGGCCGAGCAGATAGGCCACCGGCGTACTCGGCATCGACAAGCCGAAGGTGGCGGCGCCGATGGCGATGCTCGGCACCCCGCGCGGCAGGATCGTGCACGCGGCGCGGCCCATATCGCTGGCCAGGTAGCCGAGTTGCACGTCGATCGGACGCAGGAAATCGATCGCCACGTCACCGGTCTTGATCCGGTCGACCAGGTCGATCTGCGGTCCCATGAACTGGGTGGCGCCCAGCAACGCCTGCGACAACCACACATAGGCCCCGATGGTGCCCTCGTCGTACCCGCCGAAATCACCGGCGGCACGCACCGCCGCGACCATCACCGCCGCACGGACGAACCCGAACACACAGTTGGTGAACAGCCCGGCGAACATCGCCAGTTTGTATTGCGCCTGCCGCTTGAATCCCGCCCGCGCCAGCGTCCAATACACCCGGAAAGCCCCAGGCTTGCGACGTCGCCGCACCGCGAAGGCAAGCCCACCATCCCCCGCCACATCGCCCCGCACAATCAGTCAACTCTAGGCCGATCGCCACGAATCAGGACGGGAACGGCACGGATCGCCGACGCCCGCCGCGCACAGGGCTATCGGCACATGCTCAGTCCTTGGGGAAGCCCGTCGCGAACAAGATCGCGATGGCGACCGAGCTGACCACGGAGATGGCAAGGATGATCCACATGGGGCCAAAGATTACCCGGCCCGGGGCACCGCCCCGGCATCGCACCGCCGTGACCGGCATCAGTGCAGGTCACGGCGGTGTCTGACAGGCCGCCGGGGGCGACCCGCTATTCGTCGACCACCGTGATCGCGGCCTCGTTGGCATCGATCTCCGGGTCGGAAGGATTCGCGTCGGACTTCACCGTGATGCGCGACTTGTCGATGCCGTCGCCCTCCAGCGCGGCCGCGATGTTGTCACCGCGGGCCTCGGCCAGCGATTTGGCCGTGGCGACATTCGAATCCTGAGCGTAGGTCGTGATCTGGATCTCGGTGTCGTTGCCCTGCAACGGGACCGATACCGCTTTGAGGGTCGCGACGGCAGCCGCGCTGAGGTCGGAGCTACCCGCGTCGAAGGTGATCGGCGCGGCGGCCAAGACCGTGTTGATCGCGTCCTGCACCGCTTGCTCCGCGGTATCGCGCACCGTGCTCATCATCGAGGACGCCGTCGCGGCGACGCTGCTGCGCATGGTGTCGGCCTGGGCGGTCGAGCTGGTCGAGGTGGTTGCCGGTGCGGAGGTGTCGTCATCGGAGCCACACGCCGCGGTCATCAGTAGAACCACCGCGATCGATGCGATCCCACAGACGCTGTTTCTGAGTTTCATCGGTTCTCCTTTTGTGTGAATGCGGACAACGGTCAGTTCGCTGGATCGGGTTCGCCTTGCGGGCGCCGGGGTATCCGCCCGGTGCAGAACAGCGCCGCGATGGCGAGCAGAGCGGTGACGAAGAACGCGACTCGCAGCGCGTCCAGGCGGGCCGCCTCGTTGATGTCGAGGATCTCGGTTGCCTGCGCCTCGGGGACTGCGTTGTCGCGCAATGCCTCCCGCAGTTGGGTGTCGGACAGGAAAGGGACACCTGCGGCCAATTCGGTGGTGGCTTGTTGTTTCACCGCGGGCGACACATCGGGGTTGTCGTTGATCCCGGCGATGACCGAAGTGCTCAGCGTCGCGATGAGCACCGAGCCGACCAACGCCGTTCCCAGCGACGCACCGAGATTGGACGCGGTGTTCTGCAACCCGCCGACCTCGGCGCTCTGCGCGTCCGGCACGGCCGACACGGTGACCGCGCCGAGCTGGGACGCCAAGGCGCCCAATCCCACTCCCATCAACACCATGGGGACGGCGACCACAGCCGCGTTGACGCCCGGATCCATGCCTGCCACGAGGAAGAGGATGCCGACGATCATGGCGGCCATTCCGGCCCGGACGACGCGGCGAGGGTTGGCGCGCGGCCATATCTTCGGTATTCCGGCCGCGGACAGCAGCAACGCCACCGAAAGGGGAACCAGGCGCAGTCCGGTCTGCAAGGCGCTGAGTTCCAGGAC
Source organism: Nocardia sp. NPDC127606 (assembly GCF_042671725.1). Classification (NCBI taxonomy): domain Bacteria; kingdom Bacillati; phylum Actinomycetota; class Actinomycetes; order Mycobacteriales; family Nocardiaceae; genus Nocardia; species Nocardia sp. NPDC127606. The sequence goes on from NZ_JBHXWQ010000010.1 coordinate 154,025, forward strand.
GACGGTCAAGAACAGCGGGACGGTGAAGAACACCCCGGCTTGAACCGTGTATTGGCCGAGGAACATCGTGAGCCCGCCGGTGAGCTGCCGATTGCGGAACAGCGCCGGGTCGACCAACGGCTCGCCGCCGGTCTCGGCGAGGTGGTTCTGCCAGCGCGCGAACACGTACAGCAGCAGCATTCCGCCCAGCAACAGCCAGACGACAGGCGAGAGCCCGGCGAGGGCGGCGCCACCGGGTTTGGGCTGGACCCAACCCCACTCACTCGACCGCAGCACGCCGTAGACGAGCATGCCGAGACTGAGGACGGAGAGCACGGAACCGAGCAGGTCGATCCGGACCTTCGCCGGCGCGACGTCGCTGATCCGGCGTAGCGCCAAGAGGATGATGACGACCAGAACCGACTCGCCGGCGAACACATACCGCCACGACGCGAACGTGGTCACCGCGCCACCGATCAGCGGCCCCGCGGCGACGGCCATCGCACCGGCCGCCGCGACCAGGCCGTAGGCGGCGCTGCGGCGTTCGGGCGGAAAGTTGCCCGCGACCAGGGCGACGATCGCGGGCATGATCAGGGCGGCGCCGACACCTTCCAGCAGTGACCAGCCCAGCAGCAACACAGGCAGACTCGGTGCCAACGAGGTGGTCAGCGAACCCGCCCCGTAGATCACGAGACCGATCGCGAACGCTCGACGTCGGCCGATGATGGTGCCCACCTTGCCCCCGGTGACCATCAAGGTCGCCATGACGAGCGTGTACAACGTCATGGCCGTCTGGATGCCGGTGATGGTGGTGTCCAGGTCCTCGGCGACCTGCGCCATCGATACGTTCATCACCGAGGTGTCCAGCGTCATCAGGAACTGTCCGGAGGCCAGTACGAGCAGCACCACACTGGATCCGGCGGCCACCGCACTCGACGGGCGGCTCGAATTCATGAGCTGGGGATCTGGGGCATCGGAGCCTCGCTTCTGCGACCAGAGGCCGAAGGTGTGGACGACAGTCAGAGTTACACAGCAGCACGGGGCGCGACTCACCCGAAAAGGGTGAGTCGCCCGAGCGCGGCGCGCTCGACACGGTCGCCGACGGCCGCGCCTGCTCCAGGACACGGAGAGGTGTCCGAAACCAGGCAAATACGTCGACATTGCGCACGCTGTTCCGCAGCGGTCCGGCCGGAGGTAGATTCGATATGCGGCAGAGGCTGAATTGCGTGTGTGGTCGTCGCCGCGACGGCGTCGAACAGCTGTCAGGTGTGGCACCGGGAGAATATTCCGTGTGCCTATCAGGTACGTCCTACCGACAATTCGAGGTGCAATACCTATGACACCGGATGAACTCATGGAAGAGGCATGCAGGCTGGCAAAAGAGTCTGTCGACAACGATTGGGGTGGACCGTTCGGCGCTGTGATCGCGAAGGACGGCGTGATCGTCGCGCGCGGGCAGAATCGGGTGCTACTCACCGGTGATCCCACCCAGCATGCCGAAATAGAAACCATCCGCAAGGCGACCCAGGTACTCAACGGCGAGGCCCCGAGTATTTCCAAAGAGCACCAGAACGAGTCGACGCTCGAATTGGTCCCGCGACCCGAGGGATCTCCCGACAAGGTTCCGGAACGCGCGAAAATGTTGATGGGTATGGAGATATTCATCAGCGGCGCGCCGTGTCCCATGTGTATGAGCGCAATCTATTGGTCACGTCTCGACGCCGTGCATTTCGCGAGCGATCTGGCGGACACCAGCGAAATCGGCTTCGACGACGCGTATCAATACGAGGACTTCACCAGGCCGCTGCCCGAGCGGTCCGTGAAAATCGAACAGTTCCGCAGGGATCTGGGCGCCGAAGCGTACAAGACCTGGGCCGAAAAGGCCGACAAGCACCCGTACTGACATGACGGCCTCGAAGGCCCCGTCGCCGAGGCCCGCCGCCGCGACGGTGGTCATCACTCAACAGCCCCGAGTCGGCCGCGAGGGCGAGTTCCGGCGGTGGCAGGCGGAGGTGAACGACGCTGCGGCGGCCTTCCCCGGATTTCTCGGCGCCGACGTGACGCCACCGGGTGACGCTCAGTCCGACTGGTCGGTCGTCTATCGGTTCGACGACATCGTCAACCTCAAGCGCTGGCTCGCCAGCGATACGCGCGACGAACTTCTCGTGCGAGGAACCGAGCTCTTCGAGCGGCCGTCGACGCAGCATGTGCTGGTCGACGAGCCGGACGAAGAGGTAGCGACGGTCGTCGTCTCGCACCCCGTGGCGGCCGGACGCGAGACGGAATTCATCGCGTGGCAGGACCGGATGACCGAGGTCGAACGGACATTTCGAGGCTTTCGCGGATCCGGGCTGCACCGGCCGATTCCCGGTGTGCAGAGTGACTGGACGATCATCTATTCCTTCGCTTCGGCCGAGCATCTCGACCATTGGCTCGAATCGCCCCAGCGCAAGGCCCTGCTCGAGGAAGCGCCGGACTTCCGGGACTTCGAGGTTCACCGCATCGCCAACCCCTACGGGTCGTGGTTTCCGCCGAGCCAGACCGGCGAGGACGGCGGTCCCGCGTCGTGGAAGACGGCCCTGTCGGTCCTGGTGGGGCTGTATCCGACGGTCGTGATCCTCACCGTGATCATCGCCGAGATCTGGCCGGGCGCGCAGCTGTGGATCAGCCTGCTGGTCGGGAACATCCTGTCGGTCAGCCTGCTGACCTGGGTGGTGATGCCGGTCGTCACCCGCGCGCTGGGATTCTGGATGCGATCGAGCCCACGCCCCGACCCCCGCACCGACCTGATCGGGCTCGCCTGTTCGGTGGGTTTCCTGACGCTCGCCGCGATCTTCTTCTACTTGGTGACGCGGGTGTTCTGGACGCTCCCCTGACGTCGTCCCCACTGATGCGAGAGTTCCTGGCTGGTAGAGCGTCGCGCTCGGAACCCGTGGCGGCCCTGACCTAATGTTCGTGCAGGTCAGGGCCGCTGTGCGCCCCCGGCAGGACACACAAAACATGGGCAACCGGGAAACGCCTGGTCATCGCGGATTCCTACTCGATCTGACGCCCACGGGATGCCGATACGGTTAGGTCCCCGTTCCCACGTTGGTTGTCCCACGGCGGGGCACATCCAAGATGGGAACACGCGCGAACTGGGTATTTGCTCCCGGACAGCTAAGGATGTTGCGGGTCAGGACGTTGCGGGACGCTCGACTTGGTCGGGAGCGTGTGGCTCGGCATCGGTTGCTGGCTCGTGGTCGCGTGGTCGGCAGCGCAGCGCCGAAGGTGACCACACCAGCCGGACGCAAGCGTGCTTCCACCCGCGACAGCCTGCGCTTCTTCGTGGTCCTCAGTCGCTGTTGGTCAGCGCAGTCACGTTCGCATGAACAGGGGTGAGCGCGGTTCGGAGGACGTTCGAGTCGCCACGGAACTCGCCGGCGGCGATGGCCTGCTCGATGCTGATCGCTCCAGCGGCTAGGGCGACGACCACGTCGGGAGCGGCGGTGAACACTGAGGCCGGTTCTCGATCGGGTACGAATGCGCTTGGACCGTCTTCGTCGACCCTCAGGGCCATGAGGAAGCCGTCCGTTTCGATGCCGAGCTCGACGGGAGGAGAGGCGGTTACGCCTCGGAGGAGGGCAGGCAGCGCGAGGGTCAGCCAGCGCGGCTGGAAGGCATCGTCGCCCCGGCCGGTCGCCAGCAGCGGAGCGCCCCACCGGCCGAGCGCCTCCATCGGCTCTCGCAACCCCGCTCCCCATGACGTGAGGGCGTAGACGACGCCCGCGTCCTCGAGGCGACGCTCGACGATCCCGTTCGCCTCCATGGTCTTCAGTCGCTCGGACAGGAGGTTCGTCGCGATGCCTTTGAGTGAGGTCTTCAGCTCGGTGTAGCGCATCGGCCCCGGCAGCAACTCGCGCGCGATGAGCAGCGTCCACCGGTCGCCTACGACGTCCAGAGAGCGCGCGAGGGCGCAGAACTGCCCGTAGGAGCGCGAACCCTTGAAATTATTGTTTACTTTTTCCACCATGCTTTATTATATCAACCATACGGAGAGAGTGTCGAGCAGAGGAGATTCCGTGGAGCTGAGCATCAGCTGGCCGGCCGTCCTGTCCGCGATCGCGGTCGCGGTCGCGGTCGGAATGGCGATCGCGTGGATCTGGTACAGCGACTGGGGGCTGGTCGGCGGCGTATGGCGGAAGCTGACCGGGGTGACCAAGGAGGACTCCGAGAGAGGCGGCAAGGGTCCGTTCGTGGTCCTGGTGGCATCAATCGTCGTCACCGCGCTGACTCTCGCAGCCGCCAGCTCCGTCACTTCCGGCTTCTTCGGCATCGACTCCTTCTGGGCCGCACTGGCAGTTGCCCTCGTGGCGTGGCTCGGCTTCTCACTGTCGACCCTGGCACAGCACAACGGCTTCGAGCAGAAGCCTGGCCAGCTCACTGTGATCAACAGCGCCTACCAGCTCGTGCTGTTCCTGGGCATGGCGGTTCCGATCGGGTTGCTGCGGTAGCAGCGCACAGTCAGAGCGCAAGAACCATGGGACATCGCCATGCTCCAACCCACCCCGCATCCGACAGGCAAGCTTTGGTGCTGCTCGCGCCGCAGGCCCAGCTTTCACCGGAGGCCGTCCGTGAGTCCATCGTCGCCAACGGTGTCGGCCTGTGCAGTTCGCTCCTTCTGTCCTGGCTACCCACACCTCGGCGCTGGACGGGGGCCGGTTGCCGGGCGTGACGCGTTGCCAGGTTGCGGCGAGGTCCCACGCACCGGCTCGATCTCGGTCGGCGTCCCGCTGCCGAACACCTGGATCGACATCCGCAGCGAAAGCGGGACGACCTGTGCCCCCGGGCGCTGGGGGAGTCACCGGGGTGCGCACCCAGCCCCCGAGGTCGAAGCCGCAGTGAGGCAAGTCGATCCCGTCGTGTCACCCTGTTGACGCGACGGGATCTTCGATCGGTGCGGGGCGCGGCACATCGTGCAGAGTGACTGTGGCGTGACCGTTCGCGTCGTGCATCGCTGGTGTGGCGATCCCGTCGATGATGATGCGGCGGGCCTGAGCCAGGCATTGCTCGACCTCGTCGGTGGACATGCGGGTGGCGTCGGATTGGATTGTCAGGCTGAAGACTCCGTTCCACGCGCCGAACAGGAACCGCGCCAAGAGGCGGGCATCGAGCGGCTTGACCTGGCCGACGGTGATCGCTGCCTCGATGCGGTCGGACAGCACGGCGTACATGACTTCGATCCGTGCAGTGATCTGGCTGGTCACCGCCGGATCGGCCGTGGCGAGGTCGGTGGAGAGAAACCTGATCAGGAACGGAAAATCCGCCAGTAGGTGTAGATACGCCGCGCCGGTCGCCGCGACCTGTTCCAACGGTGAGTCGCTGACTTCGTAGGCCTGCGCGAGGTAGAGGCCGGCGCGATCGAGAATTCGTTCGGCGACGGCGACTATCAGGCCGTCTTTGTTCCCGAAATGGCCGTACACCGTGCCGACCGAGACGTCGGCGGCCTCGGCGATGGCCTCGATCCGGACCGCAGCGATCCCGTCGGCCGCGAATTTTGCCTCGGCGACATCGAGCATGGTCGTGCGGTTTCGGGCGCGGCGGCGCTGCACCCGCGGACTCGTTTCGGTCTCCGTAGCCATCATCGAAGTGTAGATGCATTCAATTATGAATCAACTTGCAAATTAGCGAGCTCGGTGCCAACCTGACTGGAGAGCACAGTCGGCTGTCGATGCTGACCCGTGCCAGCCTCAGGAGGACGACATGGCCGGTAGGAAGGCCGCAGTGGCGGCGTGGGTCGCGATCGCGGTGGTGTGCCTGGTGTATGGGCCGATGGCGATCGAGTACATGTGGCGGTTCTTCACCCCTCACGCGCCCCAACTGTGGAACACCGCGTTCGCCGGTGTGGTCGGGACACGGATGGCCGAGGGTGTGGGCTCGGTCCATCTCGAACAGCAGCGCGTTTACGCCGACAGCCGATGGCTGTTGCTGGCCCACACCATCGGTGGCGGAGTGGCGATCCTGCTCGCCATCGCGCAGTTCTCTCAGCGACTGCGTACCCGCCGTCCCGCGCTGCACCGCCACCTCGGCCGAATCCAGGTCGGCATCGTGGTGGTGTCGATGCTCACCGCGATGGGATACCTGCTGCGCACCGGCCCCCACGACACCTTCGACGGACCCGCGTTCTATGTCCAACTCTGGGCACTCGCACTCGGTACCCTGGCGTCGACGCTGCTCGCGGTCGCGGCGATCGTTCGACGACAGATCCGCATGCATCAGATGCTGATGGCGTATTCGTTCGCGCTGCTGCTGACCGCGCCCTTGCTCCGGGTCGAGTACCTGGTTCTGGGCGTTGCCTGGCCTGATCGAACCCAGCAGGTCACCAATCTCGCGGGCGCCGCGACCCTGCAGGCGCTCGCCATCGGCGGGGCCATCGTCGCCAGCCGTCGCCTCGACACCCGCCGCCCAGGTCCCGCGCACACAAAGATTGCGATTCCGATGGCCGTACCTCGCGTGATCTGGAGCGCGGGCATCGTTCTCACGATCGCCGTCGCCGTCGAATTCGACCGACTCGTTGGTGGATTCGACCGTGTCATCGCCGCGTTCCTGGTTGCAACCCTCGGCGCACTCACCGTTTTTACCGTGCTGCGCGCCCGTGCGCGGAGCGCAGGAAACGATCTCGCCGCGGCGGAATGGCAGGTTCACCAGCTCGCGATTGTCGCATCGCCATTGGCGTTCGTTCTGGTCTGGCCGCTGTACACATTGTTCTGGGACGCCGCCCAGGGTTTCTACGGCGCCCTGCTTACCGCATCGGCACTATCGATGTCCATCGGCTATCTCATCGTCACCTGGAATCGCCGCAACCACGCACCGCAGGCGCCGCCTCGCGCGTCGGCAACAACGATCGAGGCGACAACGCTCTCGCCGCTGTCGAGCTAGACCGCGGGTGGCATGGCAGTACGCGAACTCGGATCCGCCCCTGCCCTAGCCGATTCCAAACAGACACTGCTGATCTGGTCGGCAAACCCGAGGAATACGCTGACCACCTCCGCTCGGTGTACGTACGCGAAGATGCCCTGTTCGAATGCCTCGAACGGTTCTTCAACGAGAAGGTCTTCGGTCCTGACCGGACCACCTTGCTGCGCCACCAGCTCCGTGGGCAGGCATCCGGTAAGGGCAACGAAATCGCGCAGCGGATCACCGCGATCGAGAAAACCGTGGCCGAGATCACCCGACGCCGGCCCCCGCGCCGCCACCAGCGCGTGGTGGCGGCACGGTGCAACCCGGCACGACATGGGCAACCACCACAGTTGCCCATGTTCTACGCGCCCCCGGCAGGAATCGAACCTGCGACCTAGGGATTAGAAGGCCCTTGCTCTATCCAACTGAGCTACGGAGGCAGTCGCATCCACCTTGGCCGAAGTCGGCCATGCTGTCCAGCTCGAAAAGTATAGCGACCGACCGGATCGTCGAGCGCAGGCTCGGGTGAGCGCCCCATCGGGGCGTCGCCGGGCACGTCGAACTACCCTCGTTGTCATGTCGTTATCGCAGGACCCCACCGCTGGACCCGCCGTCGACGGCGGACCGCCGGCGGATTCGGGTCCGGCGGCGCCGTTCGGTGTACTCAGCGTCGTAGCCGGGTGTATCGCCGCGGTTGTCGCGGCCATGGTGGTCGGGTTGTCGGCGGCGCACGCGCTCAGTTTGCTCGGTATACCCGATCCGGGGGCGTTGACAACATATGGATTGCCCGCGTTGCGCGCGGTGGCCGATCTGGCCGCCGCGATGACCGTCGGCTCCCTGTTGTTCGCGGCGTTCCTGCTGCCCCCGCGCGACGGCGGTCTGCTCGAGGTCGGCGGTTATCGGGCGGTGCGCCGAGCCTCCGACGCCGCGCTGGTGTGGGCCGCGAGTGCGGCGCTGTTGGTGCCGTTGACGGTGTCGGATACGACCGGTCAGCCGGTGAGTGCCATCTGGCGACCCGAAGTGCTGTGGCCGGTGATCACGCAGGTCGAGGTCGCGGGCGCCTGGCGGACAACGGTGTTGTTCGCGCTGATCGTGGCGATCGGCTGCCGGTGCGCGCTGCGCTGGGGCTGGACGCCGGTGCTGCTGGCGGGCGCGTTGGTGACCATGATGCCGCTGGCACTGACCGGGCACTCGTCCTCCGGCGGCTCCCACGACGTGGCGACCAACTCCCTGATCCTGCACATGGTGTCGGCCTCGGTCTGGGTCGGCGGGCTGATCGCGGTGCTGGCGCACGCGATGCGCGGCGGCGCGAACACCGATATCGCCGCCCGCCGGTTCTCGGTGGCCGCGACCGTCTCGATCGTGGTGATCGGTCTCAGCGGCGTCGTCAATGCCTGGGTGCGGGTGCCCGTTTCGGACCTGTTCACCACCACGTACGGCAGGCTGGTGCTCGCGAAAGCGGCCGCGCTGTTGGTGCTCGGCGCCATCGGCTACCTGCAGCGACGGGCCGCACTGCCCGCGCTGGCCGCCGACTCGCGCGACCGCGGCGCGCTCATCCGTCTCGCCGGCGTGGAGATGCTGATCTTCGCGGCCACCATCGGTCTGGCAGTCGGCCTCGGCCGCACCCCGCCACCGCCACCGACCACGGTGCCGACGCCGGTCGAAGTGGAGCTGGGCTACACGCTGGCGGGCCCGCCGACCGTGAGTCGCCTGCTGTTCGACTGGCGCTTCGACCTGATCTTCGGAACCCTGGCGATCGTGCTCGCCGCGCTCTACCTGCTCGGCGTCTACCGTCTGCGCAAGCGCGGCGATGCCTGGCCGATCGGGCGAACCATTGCCTGGTGCAGTGGCTGTGTGGTGCTGTTGCTGGCCACGTCGTCGGGGGTCGGGCGCTACGCACCGGCGATGTTCAGCGTGCACATGGGCGCGCACATGGCGTTGTCGATGCTGGCGCCGATCCTGCTCGCCCTCGGCGGCGCGGTGACCCTGGCATTGCGCGCGCTCCCGCCCGCGGGTCGCGGTGGTGTGCCGGGGCCGCGCGAATGGATTCTGGCGGCCGTGCACAACCCGGTCTCGCGGTTCCTCACCCAGCCCGTGGTGGCATCGCTGATCTTCGTCGCCGGGTTCTACGCGCTGTACCTGGGCGGGATCTTCGACACCTATGTCGACTCGCACGCCGCCCACCTGATGATGAACACGCACTTTTTGCTCAGCGGCTACCTGTTCTACTGGGTGGTGATCGGCATCGATCCCAAGCCGCGCGAGGTCGCGCCCCTGACCAAGCTCGCGATGGTGTTCGGCACGCTGCCGTTCCACGCGTTCTTCGGCATCGCGCTGATGAGCATGACCACCGTGCTCGGCGACTGGTTCTATCGCACCCTCGATCTCGGCTGGAACATCGACCTGCTCGCCGACCAGCGCAACGGCGGCAGTTTCGCCTGGGCCAGCGGTGAGGTGCCGCTGGTGGTGGTGATGCTCGCCCTGCTGATCCAGTGGTCACGCAGCGACACCAAGCTGGCCAAGCGCACCGACCGGGCCGCCGATCGCGACAACGACGCCGACCTGACCGCCTACAACGCGATGTACGCCGAGCTGGCGCGGCGTGACGGCGAGGTCCGCCGGTGAGCGGATTCGGTGTGCCGTCGCGCGAATCGACCGAGCGGGCCGAACCGGAGCGGGTGCTGCGTACCGATGTGCGGGCGGCGCGGCGGCGGTTGGCCGGGCGGGTACGCAAGACGCCGGTGTTCCACACGAGTGTGGACGGGCCGAACGGGCCGGTGCCGGTGTCACTGAAAATGGAATTCCTGCAGCACGGTGGCACATTCACGGTGCGTGGCGCGCTCAACGCCCTGCTGTGCGCCGGCAGCGGCGCCGACCACGTGGTTGTCGCCTCGGCGGGCAACGCGGGCATCGCGGTCGCGCTGGCCGCGGCGCAGCTCGGCAAGGAATGCACGATCGTCGTGCCGGAATCCGCGCCGCACACCAAGGTGGCCGCGATGTGGGCGCACGGCGCCGAGGTGCTGTGGCACGGAACGACGTACGCCGAGGCGCAACGCCGGGCGCTCACCCTGGCCGCCGAGCGCGGGGCCGACCATCTGCATGCCTACGACATGCCCGCCGTGGTGGCGGGCGCCGGGGTCATCGGGCTCGAGCTGGAAGAACAGGTGCGCGGTAGGCCGCCGGTGCTGGCCGCGGTCGGTGGCGGTGGGCTGATCGCGGGGCTCGGGGCGGCGCTGGGCAAGCGCAGGGAGATCGTCGGCATCGAATCCGAGCACATACCCGTGCTCTCGGCGGCACTCGCGGCGGGCGCGCCGGTCGATATCGACGTGGCCTCGTGCGCCACCGAGCTGCTGTGCGCGACCAGGGTCGGCGATATCGCCTTCGACATCGCCCAGCGTCACCAGATGCCCGCGGTCGCGGTGGCCGACGACGCGGTGGCCGCCGCCCGCGAATATCTCTGGCGCGAGTTCCGTGTGGTGGTGGAGCTCGAAGGCGCCGCCGCGCTGGCCGCCGTGCAGAGCGGTGTGTACACCCCGGAACCCGGCGTACGGCCGATCGTGGTCCTGTGCGGAGCGAACACCGAGCTTCCCGTGCTCTGACACCGGAGTTGCTCTGACACCGGCGTTGTCCACAACCGCCCGATTCATCCACAGATTCACTCCGCGCCTCCCACACCCCTGTTCGCCAGGTCATTCTTGGGTGGTCAGAGCGATAACGGTGGATTCGAGCGGGGGCGAGCACGATGTACGAGGCACACGCGACGGTGATCGGGACCGTCATCACCCATCCGATGCGGCGCGATCTCAGCAACGGCGAGCAGATGCTGACGTTCCGGATGGCGAGCAATTCGCGGCGATTCGACGCCAAAACGGCGGAGTGGACCGACAACGGCACGTTGTATCTCACGGTCTCGTGCTGGCGCAGGCTGGTGGCGGGGGTGGATCGATCGTTGCACCGCGGCGATCCGGTGATCGCCTACGGGCAGCTCCGGTCGCACGAGTACCGCGGCAAGGACGGAACCGAGCGGCGGGATCTGGAGATGCGCGCGGTCGCGGTCGGGCCCGATCTGGCGCGATGCCACGCGAGCGTTGTTCGCCGGTCCGAGGGCCTGCGATCACTGCCGCATGCCGCGGTGCGGAATATTTCCGACGCCCGCGGCGCTGCGCTACCGAAGGCCGACGACGCTGCCACCGGGTATGCGTCGACCGAACCCGTTGCCGTAGCCTGTACGACCGTGGCGGATGCTGTCCCCGCGCGATCGCCGGACGTGGTGTCGAGCACCAACGGTGCCGAGCAGGTCGACGCATGAGGGTCGTTTCCGCGGCACTCGACCCTTCCGTCTCCCGTCCCCATTTCTCCCACCGATAGGCTTCCGCGTATGGCTGAGTTCATTTATCAGATGATCAAGGTTCGCAAAGCGCACGGCGACAAAGTCATCCTCGACGACGTGTACTTGAACTTCCTTCCCGGCGCCAAGATCGGTGTGGTGGGTCCCAACGGCGCGGGTAAATCCAGCGTGCTGAAGATCATGGCGGGACTGGACCGGCCGAACAACGGTGAGGCGTTCCTCGGCTCGGGCGCCACGGTCGGCATCCTCCAGCAGGAGCCGCCGCTCAACGAGGAGAAGACCGTCCGCGGCAACGTGGAGGAGGGCCTCGGCGAGGTCAAGGTCAAGCTGGATCGGTTCAACGAGATCGCTGAACTGATGGCCACCGACTACTCCGATGAGCTCATGGACGAAATGGGCAAGCTCCAGGAGTTCCTCGACCACGCCGACGCGTGGGATGTCGACTCCCAGCTCGAGCAGGCCATGGACGCACTGCGGTGCCCGCCGCCGGATGCGCCGGTCACCAATCTCTCCGGTGGCGAGCGCCGCCGCGTCGCGCTGTGCAAGCTGCTGCTGAGCAAGCCCGATCTGCTGCTGCTCGACGAACCGACCAACCACCTCGACGCCGAGAGTGTGCTCTGGCTCGAGAAGCACCTCGCCGATTACTCGGGCGCCGTGCTGGCGGTCACCCACGACCGGTACTTCCTCGACAATGTCGCCGAGTGGATCCTCGAGCTCGATCGTGGGCGTGCCTACCCCTACGAGGGCAACTACTCCACCTACCTGGAGAAGAAGGCGCAGCGTCTGGAGGTCCAGGGCAAGAAGGACCAGAAGCTGCAGAAGCGCCTCAAGGACGAACTGGCCTGGGTGCGGTCCGGCGCCAAGGCCCGCCAGGCCAAGAACAAGGCTCGCCTGGGTCGCTACGAGGAGATGGCGGCCGAGGCCGAGAAGCACCGCAAGTTGGACTTCGAGGAGATCCAGATCCCCGCGGGTCCTCGACTGGGCGACATCGTGGTCAACGTGTCGCACCTGGACAAGGGCTTCGGCGATCGTCAGCTCATCAAGGATCTGTCGTTCACGTTGCCGCGCAACGGTATCGTCGGCGTCATCGGACCCAACGGTGTCGGTAAGACGACGTTGTTCAAGACCATCGTCGGTCTCGAATCACCCGACAGCGGTGAGGTGAAGGTCGGCGAGACGGTCAAGCTGAGCTATGTCGACCAGAACCGCGGAGGCATCGACCCGAAGAAGAACGTCTGGCAGGTCGTCTCCGAAGGTCTGGACTTCATCCAGGTCGGCAACCAGGAGATGCCCTCGCGCGCCTACGTCAGCGCGTTCGGCTTCAAGGGGCCGGACCAGCAGAAGCCGGCGGGTGTGCTCTCCGGTGGTGAGCGCAACCGCCTGAACCTGGCGCTGACCCTCAAGGAGGGTGGCAACCTGATCCTGCTCGACGAACCGACCAACGACCTCGACGTCGAAACCCTCAGCTCGCTCGAGAACGCGCTCGATCAGTTCCCCGGCTGCGCCGTCGTGATCTCCCACGACCGGTGGTTCCTCGATCGCACCTGCACCCACATCCTGGCGTGGGAGGGTGACAACGACAATGACGCCAAGTGGTACTGGTTCGAGGGCAACTTCGAGGCGTACGAGGCGAACAAGATCGAGCGTCTCGGCGCCGAAGCCGCTCGCCCGCACCGCGTTACGCACCGCAAGCTGACGCGCGACTGATACGCGCGGCCCGCATGACGGCCCGGTGGAACGATCTGTGAACGGTCGCTCCGCCGGGCCGTCGGCGTTGTGCCGATCGGTCCCCCTGGCGTTCATCCAGCATTCCGCAAGTTACCGGCGCGGCAAGCCCGAATTCCCTCAGCGAGTTCGAGTAGCCGGAGCTAGTCTCGAAAATGCGTCACCTGCGTTGCGAAATCGAAGCGAACCACAATCCATGGGAGTGGGCTAAACGATGACGGTCTCGTCGGAAATCTCCAGCGCGGCGTGGGCCGCGGGAATGCCGCAGAGCTTGCGCGGCGATCTCGCGACTCTCGAGGAGGCGTATTTCCGACACGTCGATGCCGGTGACGTGGACTTCCCGATCCCCGGAATCACCCAGATCTTCCGGCACCACATGGAATTGGCCGCTGTGCGGATGCCGGGTAAGGCCAGCGTGCGGGTGCACCATCCCGACGACGGGACCGGGATGGGCGCCGCGGTGCAGGTCGTCACCGACGACATGCCGCTGCTGGTGGAGTCGATCACCGCGGCGCTGGGCCGGATGCAGGTGAGCGTCTCCGAGGTGATCCACCCGATCTTCGAGGTCATCCGCGACGAGGAGGGCCATCTCACCGGCGCCGCGGCGCACGAGGTGGACGGCCACGGTGCGACCGGGCTGACCGAATCGTGGATGCACCTGCAGCTGCACCCGTCGACCGGCCGGGCCCAGCTCGACCACATCGAACGCACCATGCCCGAGGTGATCGACGACGTCCGCCAGGTGATCGATGACACCGAGGCCATGGCCGCGGTGCAGAGCTCGCTCGCCGACGCGCTCGACCGGTCCGCCGCCCAGGGCTCCACGCCGTTCCCCGGCGTCGATGTGGCCGATTGTGCCCAGCTGCTGCGGTGGCTGGCCGCGGGCAACTTCACCCTGCTGGGTTATGCCCACTACCGGCGCGGCGTCGAGGACGGTCACACGGTGTCCACCGTGGTGCCCGGTGCGAGCCTGGGTGTGCTCCGCCCCGATGTCGGCACCGATTTCAAAGTGCCCATCAACGGTGAAGACCGCCCGTTGCTGCTGCTCACCCAGGGCCTGGTGCGCGCGACGGTGCACCGCTCGGTGTACCCGTACTTCGTCGGTGTCGCCGATGTCGACGAGACGGGCGCCGAGGTGGGTGTGCACCTGTTCATCGGCGTGTTCACCGTCAGCGCGGTGCACGAGAACGTGCTCGACATCCCGGTGATCAATCGCCGGGTGCGGACCGCGATCGAGGGCGCGGGTTTCGACAAGGACTCCTTCTCCGGGCAGGCGATGCTCGAGGTGATCGAGTCGTTCCCGCGCACCGAACTGTTCTCGGCCGACACCGAGACCATGCGCCGCACCGCTGTCGCGGTGCTCGGCGTCGGCCTGCGCAGGCAGGTCCGGCTCTTCCTGCGCAGCGACGGCTACGGCCGCTTCGTGGCCTGCATGGTGTATCTGCCGCGCGATCGCTACACCACCGCCGTACGCCTGGAGATGCAGGAGATCCTGGTCGCCGAACTCGGTGGCGTGGATATCGACTACTCGGCGCGGGTGAGCGAAAGTGAGCTCGCCAGTGTGTATTTCACGGTGATGATGCCCGCCGAGGCTACCGGCGAGCCAGGCCCCGACACCTCCGAGGACAACCGGCTGCGGCTGCAGGGCCTGCTCAACGCGGCCAGCCACAGCTGGGACGACCGGATCGGTGACGCGGTCGCCTCCTCCACCGTGCTCGATCCCGCTGTGGTCAAACGGTATTCGGAGGCACTGCCCGAAAGTTACAAAGAGGACTTCGCCCCCGCCCGCGCGCTGGCCGACATCGTGCGCCTCGAGCGACTCACCGAAGGTGGCATCAGGCAGCACCTCTACCGCAGGCCCGAAGCGGCGCCCGGTTCGTGGCGCTTCAGCCTCTACATCGCCGGTTCCGGTGTCTCGCTGAGCCAGGTGCTCCCGGTCTTGCAGAGCCTGGGTGTCGAGGTGGTCGACGAACGGCCCTACCAGCTCGAACACGAAGGCGGCACCGAGCGCTGGATCTACGATTTCGGCTTGCAGGCCCGCCCGGAGCTGCTGCGCAACGCACTGGGCGGCGATCTCGACGCCGCACTGCTCGAAGCCCCCGGCGATCTCGACGCCCTGCGTACCCGGTTCACCGACGCCTTCGAGGCGGTCTGGTACGACCGGGCCGAAGCCGACGGCCTCAACGAACTCGTGCTGCGTGCAGGCCTGCCGTGGCGGTCGGTCGCGATCCTGCGCGCGTACGCGAAATACCTGCAGCAGGCAGGATTCCCGTACTCCCAGGTCAATATCGCCCGGGTGCTGCTGGCCCATCCGGAGGTCGCGCGCGATTTCGTCGACCTGTTCGCCGCCCGCTTCGATCCGGCCACCGTCTCCGTCGAGGCCGCCGTCGAGCTCGAGACGCGGGTGCGGGCCGGCATCGACGAGGTGGTCAGCATGGACGCCGACCGCATCCTGCGCGCCATTCTCGGCCTGATCAAGGCCACGCTGCGAACCAACAACTATGTTCTCGACGCCGAGGGTCGCCCGCGCGAATACCTGGCACTGAAGGTCGAGCCGCGTGAGATCGCCGAATTGCCCAAGCCGCGACCGCAATTCGAGATCTTCGTGTACTCGCCGCGGGTCGAGGGCGTGCACCTGCGGTTCGGCTCGGTGGCGCGTGGCGGCCTGCGCTGGTCCGACCGGCTCGAGGACTTCCGCACCGAGATCCTCGGTCTGGTGAAGGCGCAGGCGGTGAAGAACGCGGTGATCGTGCCGGTCGGCGCCAAGGGCGGTTTCGTGGTGAAGCGTCCGCCCGCCCCGGTCGGTGACCTGGCGGTCGACCGCCAGGCGAGTATCGCCGAGGGCATCGCCTGCTACCGCACCTTCATCTCCGGGCTGCTCGACGTGACCGACAATGTCGACCTGGCCACCGGCGCGGTGCTGCCGCCCGATCGGGTGGTGCGCCGCGACAGCGACGACACCTACCTGGTGGTCGCCGCCGACAAGGGCACCGCCAGCTTCTCCGATATCGCCAACGATGTGGCCACGCGCTACGGCTTCTGGCTCGGCGACGCCTTCGCCTCCGGCGGCTCGGCGGGCTACGACCACAAGGCGATGGGTATCACCGCCAAGGGCGCGTGGGAAGCGGTCAAACGCCATTTCCGTGAGATGGACATCGACACCCAGAGCCAGGAATTCACCGTGGTCGGCGTCGGCGACATGAGCGGTGACGTGTTCGGCAACGGCATGCTGCTCTCGTCGCACATCCGGCTGGTCGCCGCGTTCGACCACCGGCACATCTTCCTCGACCCGAACCCCGACGCCGCGAGCTCCTTCGCCGAACGTGAACGGTTGTTCGCGCTGCCGCGCTCCTCGTGGGCCGACTACGACCGGAGCTTGATCAGCGAGGGCGGCGGGGTATTCGAACGGACTGTGAAGTCGGTGCCGATCTCGCCGCAGGCGCGGACGGCGCTCGGCCTGCCCGACTCGGTGCAGACGCTCTCGCCGCCGGAGCTCGTGCGCGCGATCCTGCTCGCGCCGGTGCAGTTGCTGTGGAACGGCGGCATCGGCACCTACGTGAAGGCGAGCACCGAATCCAATGCCGAGGTGGGTGACAAGTCCAACGATGCGGTGCGCGTCAACGGAAACCAATTGCGGGTCAAGGTGGTCGGCGAGGGCGGCAACCTGGGCGCCACCGCGCTCGGCCGGATCGAGTTCTGCCGTGCGGGCGGCAAGATGAACACCGACGCACTCGACAACTCCGCGGGTGTCGACTGCTCCGACCACGAGGTCAATATCAAGGTCCTGCTCGACGGCGTGGTCAGCGCGGGTGGTCTCGCGCCCGCCGACCGCAATCCGCTGCTGGCCTCGATGACCGACGAGGTCGCTCGAATGGTGTTGCAGGACAACGTCGATCAGAACACCTTGATCGGTATCGCCCGCACCGACGCGCCCCAGATGCTCAATGTGCACGGCCGCGTGATCGCCGACCTCGAACAGCGCCGCGGCCTCGACCGGGAGCTCGAAGCGCTGCCGTCGACCGCCGAGCTGGCGCGCCGTGGCGAGGAGGGCGCCGGGCTCGCCTCACCCGAACTGGCCAACCTGCTCGCGCACGTGAAGCTCGGGCTCAAGGCCGACCTGCTCGACACCGACATGCCCGACAGCGCCTATTTCGCGAGGAAGCTGCCCCTGTACTTCCCGACGCCGCTGCGGGAACAGTTCGGTGCCGCCATCAAGAAGCACCGGCTGCGCCGCGAGATCGTCACCACGATGATCGTCAACGAGGTCGTCGATTACGGCGGCATCACCTATGCCCACCGTCTCAACGAAGAGGTCGGCGCCACCACCACCGATACGGTGCGCGCGTTCGCCGCGGCCACCGAGATCTTCCAGCTCCATGACGTGTGGTCGCGCATCCGCGGCGCCGACGCCGCCGCCGGCGTGTGTGACCTGCTCGAATTGGAATCCAAGCGGACGCTGGACCGGGCATCGCGCTGGCTGCTGAGCAACCGGCCGCAGCCGATCGCGGTCGGCGCCGAGATCAACCGCTATCACCGCCGGGTGCAGGAACTGGCGCCGCAGGTGCCGGGCTGGTTGCGCGGGCACCACGTCACCTCCCTCACCCAGGGCGCCGCCGAGCTGATCGCCCGCGGCGCGCCGACCGACCTGGCCACCGAGGTGTTCGGGCTGCTCGGGCTGTTCCCGCTGCTCGACATCGTCGATATCGCCGACATCACCGATCGCGACGGCGCCGAGGTGGGCGCCCTGTACTACGCGCTCAACGATCATCTCAAGATCGACTGGCTGCTCGAGGCGGTGAGCCATCTCGAACGCGGCGATCGCTGGCACGCGCTGGCCAGGCTCGCACTGCGCGACGACATGTACGGTTCGTTGCGCTCGCTCACCCTCGATGTGCTGTCCGCAGGTGACCCGGAGGAAACTCCCGACGAGAAAATTGCATACTGGGAGTCGAAGAACCAGTCCCGGCTGGGCCGTGCGCGCGCGGCACTGTCGGAACTGTTCGAGTCCGGGACCCACGACCTCGCCACACTGTCGGTTGCCGCGCGACAGGTGCGGAGCATGGTGAGCGGGGTGGGCGCCCAATCGGAGGTACCACGGTGACGAGTTCGCCGAACGGCAACACCGCCACGCCCGCACCGGATCTGGTGTTGCCGCAGCGTTTTCACGCGAAGGTCGAGATCCGCTGGTCGGATATGGATGTGTTCCAGCACGTCAATCACGCTCGGATGGTGACCCTGCTGGAAGAGGCGCGGATTCCGTGGCTGTTCGACGACGACAAGCCGACGGCGTCGATGGGACGGCAGGGCTGTGTGCTGGTCGACCTTCATGTGAAGTACCGCGGGCAGTTGCGGCACGAGGACACCCCGCTCGACATCGCCATGTGGGTCAAGCAATTGCGCGCGGTCGATTTCACCATCGGCTACGAGGTGCGGGCCAACGGCGCGGCCCCGGATTCGCCGCCCGCCGTCATCGCGACCACCCAGCTCGCCGCGTTCGACATCGACACCCAGCGGCTGCGCAGGCTCGGCGAGTCCGAACGCGACTACCTGGCACTGTGGCGGGCCTGATTTCGTGAGCTCCTCCGAACAGCGGGTGCTCCACACGCCCGACCCGGCCGAACGCGAAAACCTGGCCACCTTCCTCAGCCGTGCCCTCCGGCTGGACCCGGCCGCTGTCGTCCGGTTGCGGCGGCGCGGGTCCAGTCTCGTATCAGCATGGGTGGCAACGAGTTTCGAGACCCTAGCGGTGCGCACGATCACCGCGGAACTCGGTGTCGACGATGTCACCGTCGGTGCGGACATGGTGCTCGCGGGTCTGAGTACCGGCCATCCGATCGACCTCGGCTACTCGATGGACTCCGCTTGGCGCGGTGCCCTTCCGCCGACCGACGGCTTCACGCACGTGGAGGACGTTCCGGCGCGCACCCTGGTGGAGCTGGCTGAACGCGGCGCGGATGTGGCGCGCGAACACGGCGGTCCCAAAGGGCCGCCCGCGTCTCTTCTCGACCAGTCGGTTCTGACGGTCACCGGACCCGGCGACGTCGAGGTTCAGGTGCCGATGCGCGTCGTCTTCGCGCTCACGGCGATGGATTTCATCCCGCATGCGGGGGAGAAGACGGAGTCGCGTCGGATTCAGCCTTCGGAGTTGGTTCGGGTTCGCGCTACTCGCACGTGGTTGCGGTTGGATGCTCGGTACGGGTCTGTCGCGCGGCGATTGGGTGGTGGGATTCCGTTGTCGCCCAGTTGAGTTGGGTGGATCGGGGTCCCGGGTGCGGTAGTCCCGGACAGCGTGGTCGCTCGGCGGTCAGTGCACGCCGATGAGACGTAGCAGTGCGGTTGTCGTGGCCGCTGCCAGCACGGTGACGAGTAGGGGAGCGCGCCGCCACGCGAGGACTCCGCCGACGCCGACGCCTGCGGGTAGGGCGATGCCGAGGTGGCCGGAGCCGGTCGGCAGGGTGGCTGTCGCTACCAGTGCCGCGAGCAGGATCAGGGCCCCGGTATCCAGGAGATGGATTGCCTTGGGGGACAGCCGCAGCCGATGGCGCATCGCGGGGCCGGTCCATCGCAGTGCGTAGGTGCCCACGGCGAGCGCCAACATGGCGGGCAGCAGATACGGCGCGTTCATGCCGCCACCGGTTCGCCGGCGGGGGTCGGTGGGCGTAGGGCGAAGACCAGTCCGCCCAGGGCGATCAGCACCGGGAGCCCGGCCGGTACGAACGGGGCGACCGATACCGCCAACCCGGCACCGACGAGTACCGGCCGCAACGTAGCCCGATCGCGCAGGGCGGGCAGGATCAGCGCCAGCAGGATCACCGGGAACACCGCGTCCAGACCGAGCGCCGAGGTGTCGGGCACGAGCGAACCCAGCGCCGCGCCGAGGGTGGCGCCCAGCGGCCAGCACAGTGCGACGCCGATCCCGCAGGCCCAGTACGCGGCGCGTTTGCGGTCCTGATCGCCGGGGGCCGTGGCGAAGGCGACCGACTCGTCGTTGAGAACGTGGATGCCGAGCACCCGCTTCCAGCCGCGCCCGAACACCTCGGGCGCCGACAATCCGTACGGCAGGTGGCGCGCGTTGAGCAGCAGTCCGGCCACCACCGCCGCCAGCGGGCTACCGCCGGCCGCGACGATCCCGAAGAACAGCAATTCCGAGCCGCCTGCCAGCACCGTTACCGCCATCACGATCGGCATCCACATCGGGAATCCGGCCGCGATGGTCGACGCGCCGTAGGACACACCGAACAGGCCGACGGCAAAGCACGCCGCGGCTACGGCAGCCACGGTTCTCCGGTCGAGTGTTCGCCAAATCGAACGCATGTTGTTTATATTGAACGCACGGGCTGGGTAAAGTCAACGCGGTATCGCCAGCCCTCAGGAGGCGTAGATGGACCGGCAGGACCCCGTCGTCGGACCGCCCCAGGCGGTGATCGCCGCGGCGCTGCGTCGTGAGCGCGCCCGCGCCGGTCTCTCGCTCACCGAGGTCGCCCATCGGGCGGGCGTCGCGAAATCCACACTGTCGCAACTGGAATCGGGCACCGGCAATCCCAGCCTGGAAACCCTGTGGGCGCTGTGCGTCGCCCTCGAAATGCCGTTCTCCCGGCTGCTGGACCCGCCGCGGGCCAACGTTCAGGTGATCCGCGCCGACGAGGGCGCGCCGGTCCCCTCGGCCGATGCCGACTACCGGGTGACATTGCTCGCAGCGGGCCAGTCACACACTCGCTGTGATGTGTATCGCATCGCGGCCGAACCGGGCCACACCCGTCGCTCGGATCCGCACAGCCCGGGCGTCGTCGAGCATGTCGTGCTGGCGGCGGGCCGTGCCATGGCGGGGCCCGCCGACGAGCCCGTGGAGATGCGCCCCGGCGACTACATCCGCTACCTGGGCGATCTCCCGCACATCTTCGAAGCTCTCGAGCCGGGAACGTGGGCGACGATGGTCATCGAGAGCGCCTGAGTCGATCGAGCGCGGTGTCAGGCAGCTCCTTCGCCGAGGTACTGCAACCAGATCGGATCCAGATCGGCGGTGGTGGACAGCAGCCGCCAATGCGGGCCCTTGGGCGAGACCAGCGGGTGGCGCAGGTGCCAGCCCAGGTCGGCCAGCATCTTGTCGGCCTTGCGGTGATTGCAGGGGGCGCAGCTGGCGACGCAGTTCTCCCACGAGTGCTCGCCGCCGCGACTGCGGGGGATCACGTGGTCGATGGTCTCGGCCTTGCCGCCGCAGTACCCGCATCGGTAGTGGTCGCGATGCATGAGCGCGGCGCGGGTCATCGGCACGCGGGCGCGGTAGGGCACCCGCACATAGGTGCGCAGGCGGATGACAGACGGAATCGCTACTTCGGAGCCCGCGGAATGCAGGACCGGTCCTTCGGGATCGTCGTGGACGGCGTCTGCTTTGGCGCAGATCAGCAACACGACGGCGCGACGCGCGGACAGCGCGGTGAGCGGCTCGTAGGTGGCGTTGAGGAGGAGGACCCGGCGTTTGCGCCATGCGGCGGCGTCGTGGTCTCCGGCGAGATGCAGAGGCGCGGGGATATGCGGCAGGTCGTGAAGACCGTGTGCGCCCGGATGGTGATCGGACAGGATATGCAGCGGAACAGCCCCCGAGCCACGGTTGTGGACGTCGGCGGGCTGGAGTTGTCGGTGCGTGCGCGCCTCGTGTGAACGGGCGCTCGGTCGCTGCTTCATCCTCTTGACCTCAATTTCATGATTGGCAGGATCATGTGGTATCTGGGGCCGATACTGACCCCAGTTGACCATGGTTCCGGCGGTATTGCACGGCTATTTTTCAAACTTCCGGATGAACTGTGGTTGAAGGGCAGCGCGTTCGTGACCGTGGTGATCGGGGCACAATGGAGCTCGTGACTTCCGGTGAGCAGACAACGACCTCCTTCTACGAAGCCGTGGGCGGCGCGGAGACGTTTCGCCGACTGGTGTCGGTGTTCTATCGCGAGGTCGCGGCCGACGAGATCCTGCGCCCGCTGTACCCGGAGGAGGACCTCGGCCCGGCCGAGCGCCGGTTCCGGATGTTCCTCGAACAGTACTGGGGCGGGCCGCGTACCTACTCCGACGAGCGCGGGCACCCGCGCCTGCGTATGCGCCACAATCCGTTCGTCGTCGGGCCGCTCGAGCGCGACGCCTGGATGCGATGCATGCGGATCGCGGTCGGTGAGATCGAACCGTCGATCCTGGACGACGAACATCGCAAGGCCCTGCTGGACTACTTCCAAATGGCCGCGGCCTCCCTACAGAATTCGCCGACCTGACCCACGCGTACACCGCATTCCAGCGGCCTCCCTGCAAAACGCTCCGTAGCGGTACGAGAGCCCTGATAGGGCTCACTCGAGCCTACGGGTGCCCGCTGTTCGCTGATGACCAGCAGATAGCCGCCCGGTTTCGCATCGATGCCGCCCTTTACCACGATGTTTCGCCGTGGCGTGGCGAACGCTGGTGATTTGCCGGATTCGCAGAAAGTCTCGCCCCGCAGGAATATTGCGGGCGATCTTTGGCAATATTGCGGGTGTGACACAGACACCTGCCTCGCCGGTGCCGGGGGAAGCAAGCACCGCTCCGTGGTGGAAAACCGCCGTGTTCTATCAGGTCTATCCGCGTTCGTTCGCCGACTCCGATGGTGACGGTGTCGGCGACCTGGGCGGGGTCCGCGAGAAGATGGGGTACCTGGAGCTATTGGGCGTCGACGCGCTGTGGATCTGTCCGGTGATGCGGTCGCCGCAGGCCGACGGTGGCTACGACGTGTCCGATCCGCGCGATATCGACCCGCTCTTCGGCGGACTGGCGGCGCTGGACGAGTTGATCGCCGAGGCGCACGACCGCGAGATCAAGGTGACGATGGATCTGGTGCCCAACCACACCAGCATCGAACACGCGTGGTTCGCCGAGGCGCTGGAGGCTGCTCCGGGCAGCCCGGCCCGCGCTCGCTACATCTTCCGCGACGGTCGCGGCAAGGACGGGGACGAGCCGCCCAACAACTGGCCGAGCATTTTCGGCGGCCCCGCCTGGACCAGGATCACCGAGCCGGACGGCACACCAGGGCAGTGGTATCTGCACATCTTCGCGCCCGAACAACCCGACCTGAACTGGGACAACCCTGAGGTCGCCGACGATTTCGAGAAGACCCTGCGCTTCTGGCTCGACCGTGGCGTCGACGGTTTCCGCCTCGATGTCGCCCACGGGATGGCCAAGCCCGAGGGCCTGCCCGACATGGACCGGGTCGAGACCAAGATGCTCGTCCACGACGACGACGATCCCCGCTTCAACAACCCGGGCGTGCACGCCATCCATCGCCGCATCCGCACGGTGCTCGACGACTACCCGCACGCGGTGTCGATCGGGGAGGTGTGGGTCGACGACAACGTCCGCTTCGGCGAATACGTCCGCCCCGACGAGCTGCACCTGGCGTTCAACTTCCGCCTCGCCGAGACTCCCTTCACCGCGCAGGGCGTCCATGACGCGATCACGCACTCCCTCGACGCGGTCGCCGACGCGGGCGCCCCGCCCACCTGGACGCTGTCCAACCACGACATCGAACGGGAGGTGACCCGTTACGGCGGCGGCAAGACCGGCGTCGCGCGGGCACGGGCGATGCTGATGGTCGAACTCGCCCTGCCCGGTGCGGTGTTCATCTACAACGGCGCCGAACTGGCCCTGCCCAACGTCGACGACCTGCCCGACGATGTCCTGCAGGATCCCGTGTGGGAGCGCACGGGCCACCAGGAACGTGGCCGGGACGGCTGCCGGGTTCCGATGCCGTGGGAGGGCCCGACCACGCCGTTCGGGTTCACCGTGGGCAAGCCGTGGTTGCCGATTCCCGCCGACTGGGCCGACCGCACCGTCGAGGCGCAACTGGAAACCCTGCACTCGACGCTGTCGCTGTACCGCCTGGCGATCGACCTGCGCGCCACCCGGCCGGAGTTCGCGGGCCAGCGGATCGAGTGGTACGGCAGTCCCGACGGCTGTCTCGCGTTCCGTCGTCCGGGCGGGCTGATCTGCGTGCTCAACGCCTCCGAGGGCCCGATCCAGCTGCCGCCGGGGGAGGTGCTGTTGTCGAGCGCGCCGGTCGCCGACGACCGGTTGCCACCGAACGCGGCGGCCTGGTTGGTGTAGCCGCGCCGGACACGCGGTGCGGGAACTGCCAGCCGGAGGATGAACTACTACACAGCATCGTCTACCGTTGGTGCGTGAGCATTCTCGAGACAGTGCTGATCTTCGTCGGCATCCCGGCCGCGATCTACTTCGCGATCGCGGGTTTGTCCTATCTCGGTAAGCCATTCCCCGGTGAGAAGCCGGCCCACTTCGCACTCGGGCAGAAGTGGACCCACCGGCCGGTGCTGTGGAGTGCTACCGATGAGGTGACCGCCGCGGCGGGGCACCACACCGCCGAGCCGCATGGCAGTCATGCGGCTCTCGAAACCGCGCATGCGGAGCTGATCGGAGGCCGGGCAAGTGGCAAGTTCTAATTGGCCCGCGGTGGTCGAGGCCGACCTGCCGCACGGGTTCGCCCTCACCAGCAGCGGCCGCGTGTCCGGTGTGCACGAGCCCGGCACCGTGTTCGACGAGGTGCCGTTCACCGATCATGAGCGCATCTCCCTCGACAACGCGCTTACCGAGGCGACCCGCGCCACCAAGGTCCGTTTCAACATCTACCTCGGCGACCTCGGCTCCGATCCGGCGGCCGGTGCCGACGCGATCCTGCCGAACACCCCGGAGTCGGCCGATTCGGTGCTCATCGCCGTGTCCCCGAACCAGGGCGCGATCGAGGTCCGTTCCGGTGCGAACGTGGCCGAACGCGCCAACGACCGCATCTGCCAGCTCGGCGTCACCGCCGCGCTCGCCTCGTTCCGTCAGGGCAACCTGATCGACGGCCTGATCTCGGCCACCCGCGTGATGGCCGCCGCGATCGGCCGCTAATTCGTTCTCGTCCGAACGGCGCGTTCACCGCATGGTGAACGCGCCGTTCGTGTGTCACGCGCCGGACGCGCGGCGAAAGATTTCGGGGGACTGGCCGTTCCAGCGGCGAAAGGCGCGGCGCCGCAGCAGGACGCCCAGGTGGGGGTCGGTGCTGGTGGGCAGCGCCGCGATGTCGAGAAAGGTCAGTTGGGCGTGGGGAGCGCCGGACGGCCGTCCTGGTGCACTGTCCAGTCGACCTCGGGATCGGTGACCAGCGCGCGTAGATCGAACGCTGCGCGGACACTCTCGGCCAGGGTGGGCGCGCTGGTGAACAGGTAGTCCCATTCGAGCAGGGCGCCGTGGTCGGCGGCGGTGCCCGCGCGCAGACCGGCGTCGGCCGCATCGACGAGTTCCCAGATGCGCCACGTCGATTCGGTGACGATGCGGGCCAGACCGTCGGCGATCCCCGCCGGATCCGGGCCCGGCAGATGGCGCAGCTCGGCCTCGGTGACGCCGGCACCCAGTGCGGTCGCCCGGATCAGCCGGGCGGTGCGTACCGGAATCGTGCCGTCGATCATCAGCGGATGCTAGCCGACGGAAGTCCCGCTGCCCCAGGCGAATTTCGAACATTTCCGACCGGACGGTCCGGCGCGGAAAGTCCGCTGTGTGGCGTCGGCGGTCCGCCGTGGACGACCTACTCGCGCCATAGGTTTCAGACCATGACCACCACACCGTTCTCGCACTGTCGGGCAGCCTGCGCGCCGACTCGCACAACACCGCCCCGCTACGCGCCGCCCAAAAGTTCGGCGCGGGCCTCGACATCGAGATCTACTCGATTCCCGGTGTGCTCGAGAATGCCATCGACTGGGTGAGCACCGACTGGACCGAGGCCGAAGGGCTGCCGTTACAGCGCAAGCCGGTCGCGATCATGGGCGCCGCGCCGACCCGATTCGGTTCGGTCCGAGCGCAACTCGCACTGCGGCAGGTATTCGTCTGGACCGAGAGCGATGTGGTGGTGAAGCCGGAGGTGATCGCTTTCCGGTCGCACGAGCGCTTCGATGACGTGGGCAACCTGGTCGACGAGACCACCATCGACCTGCTGCGGGGTCTGCTCGCGGCGTTGACCGTGAAGATCGACCGGGCGAAGGGCCGGTCGTGACCGGGTGAGATCACCCGGCGGCGAATCGATTCCCGACGACTGATCTTCCGAGAAGGGAATGGGGCCGGGCATCTTCCTGTTATAACCATTCAAATCAAGATAGACAGTTAGGAATTGAGGGGCATGCGACGCGAGCATCTTGCCTGGGCGGGGCTGACGGCGATGACCGTCTCGTTCGGGCTCAACTTCACGATGGGTGTGTTCTTCGCGCCGACGGCCGCGTCGTACGGGGTGTCGGCGACGGCGCTGGCCGTGGCCGCCGCGCTGGGCACCACGGTCACCGGTCTGGCGCAGCAGGGCATCGGCAGGCTGCTCGATCTCCTCGGGCCCAAGCTCGTGCTGACCGGCGGGCTCACGCTGATCTCGAGCAGCTATCTGGTACTGGCCACGGTGACCGAGACCTGGCAGTTCGTCGCGGCCTACATGGTGCTCGGCGGACTGGGGTTCGCGTCGTCGTCGACCCTCACCGTGACCACCCTGCTCGGGCGGGCACACGGTCCGCAGGTGGGCCCGGCCATGGCACGGGCAGCGATCGGCATCAATCTCGGCCAGCTGATCACGCCGTGGGCGGCGACCGCGCTGTTCGACCCGATCGGTGTGCGCGGCACGTTCGCGCTGCTCGGCGCGATCGGTCTGGGTGTCACCGCGGTGCTGTGGGTGCTGCTGCCCGCCGATCAGCGGGCGACGACCAGTGCGGGCGCCGGTGAATCGCTGGCCGACCGATGGAAAGTGCTGGTGTCCTTCGGTTTCCACGCCGCGACCCTGTACGTGGTCGTCTTGATGCTGCCGAAACACGCGGTGGAGCAGGGCTGGTCGGTGGCCGGTGCGGGCAGGCTCGTGGCGCTGGCCGCGCTGGCGGCCGGGGTGACCTCGGCGGCGATGGTGCGGCTGCTGTGGCACCACCCACCGGAATCAATACTGCGGGTGCTGTATTCGGTGCGCCTCGCCGCGCTGCTGCCCGCGGTGCTCGTGCCGGGGCCCGAGGTGCTGGTCGTGGTCGCGGTGCTGTTCGGTATCGCCTCGTTCCCCGTCATTCCGCTGACCATGGCCATCCTGTCGCGTGGTCTCGACCCCGCGCGGATGGGTCGCACGCTGGCGCCCGCGTGGGTGATCCACCAGCTCGCCGCCGCCACCGGGCTCGGCGTGGCCACCGTCGTGCACGCCCTCACCGACAGCTATCGCGGCTATTTCGCCCTCGGCCTGGTATTCACCGCCGTCGCCGTCGGCCTGATCACCCCGGTTCGCCGTCGCGCACCGGTCACCGTCTGAATCCCGCCCCGGCCGAGCTTTCCGGAGATCCCGGGCTCGGCGTGAGTATCACCCACGCAGAAAGAGATCCACGATGAACCAGGTAAGCCACCGCACCGTCGACATCCAGGGCCGGTCGGTCTTCTACCGCGAAGCCGGCGACTCCGACAAGCCGACTCTGCTTCTGCTGCACGGCTTCCCGTCCAGCTCGGCCATGTTTCGCAACCTGATCCCCGCACTGGCCGACGACTACCACGTGATCGCGCCCGATCACCTCGGCTTCGGCCAGTCGGCGATGCCGCCGGTCGACGAATTCGACTACAGCTTCGACACACTCACCGCGATCACCCTGGAACTGCTCGACACCCTCGGCATCGATCGATTCGCGCTCTACATCCAGGACTACGGCGCCCCCATCGGTCTGCGCATCGCCTCGCGCGATCCCGAGCGGGTCACCGCGATCATCACCCAGAGCGGCAACGCCTACCTCGAAGGCTTCACTCCGTTCTGGGAGGCGCTGTTCGCACACGCGAACGATCGCGTGACCCACGAGCCCGAAGTGCGCGAGCTGCTCGAGCTCGACGCGACGAAATGGCAGTACACGCACGGTGTTCCGGCCGACCGGCTCGCACTCGTCAGTCCGGACACGTGGACCCTCGATCAGGCCTACCTCGACCGCCCCGGCAACAAGGAGATCCAGCTGCAACTGTTCTTCGACTACAAGAACAACCTCGACGGTTACCCGGCCTTCCAGAAGTATTTCGCCGAGCACCGGCCGCCGACGCTCATCGCGTGGGGTGCCCACGACGAGATCTTCGGCGCCGACGGTGCCCGCGCGTATCTGCGTGACCTGCCCGACGCCGAACTGCACCTGCTCGACGCAGGCCATTTCGCGCTGGAGACGCACGGGCCCGAGATCGCCGCGCTGATCCGTGACTTCCTCGGCCGGGTGCTTGGCTGAGTCCGGTGGACGGCTGGGCGTCGTGGGGCGCCCAGCCGTCCGGGCGGCATCGAGTAACCTGGTCGGCGGTTTATCGGCCACGTCATGGGCCGTCGGCGTATCGGGGGAAACTTGCACGCACGTATTGCTCGGGTGATCGCAGCGGGTTGCCTGGCGCTGTCCGCGCCGGCCTGCGCCCAGGACAGCAGGCCCGCCGAATTCGCCGCGGCCGCACCGCTTTCCGCGTTCTACAACCCCAGTGCGGAATCGATTCCGGGACAGCGTGGTTCGGTGATCCGCGCGCAGCCGCTCACCGGCGCGCAGGCGGTGCCGGGTGCCCGCAACTACCTGACGCTGTACCGGTCGCTGGACGCGCAGGAGAAGCCCGTCGCGGTATCGGGGACGCTCGCGGTGCCCGAAGGCGTCGCGCCAGCGGGTGGTTGGCCGCTCATCTCCTGGGGGCCGGGCAGCACGGGGGTCGCCGATGTCTGCGCGGCCTCGCGCTCCGAAGGCTCCTCCCCGAGCAGAGACGAACAGGCTCGCTGGGTGGCCAAGGGGTACGCGGTCGCCAGGACCGACTACCAGGGCTTGGGGACACCGGGCGGCCACGGGTACATGATCGGCGAGACCGAACAACGCGCGATGGCCGATATCGCCACGGCGGCAAGGGAAATCGACAAGACGGTCGGCGCGCGCTGGGTGGCGATGGGGCATTCACAAGGCGGCCACGCGGCCCTGTTCGCCGCCGTCGACGCCGCGGGGTGGGCGCCGAATACGCCCCTGCTCGGCGCCATTGCGCTGGCGCCCGCCTCGCACCTGGGCGAACAGGTGCGGATGGCGAAGTGGGCGGCGTCGAATCCGCTGGGCAAGCTCGGCACGGGCGACGTGTCGGTGTACCTGCCGCTGTTGGTCCGCGGCGCCCAGACGGTGACCGATGTGGACCCCGCCCGATTCCTCACCGGCCGGGCGCAGTCGCTGCTGCCGGTCGCCGACTCCGAATGCACCGGCGGGCTGCGCGACAAGAACAAGTGGGGCGGCCTGTCGGCGAAGGACGTGTTCACCGCTGACGGCGACGTCTCCGGGCTGCTGCGAGTGCTCGACGACAACGACCCGAGCGGCCTGCGATTCACCGTCCCGGTCCTCGTACTGCAAGGCCGATCCGACCTCACCGTCCCGCTGCAGGCGACCGATGCGATGGTCGCCGAACAGCAAGGGCGGGGCGAGTCGGTCGACTACCGCAAATACGACGACGTCGACCACAGCGAGATCGTCTCCGCGTCCTTCGCCGACGCGCTCGGCTGGGCAGACACCCGCTTCGGCATCACCCGCTGAGTTTCTGGAGCGCTGGCGCGCTCGAGCGGGGGCCTTCGGGCCCCTTGGTCGTTGGTTACGCCCAGAGCAGAAGAGCCGGGTGTTTCGGGCGCGGGATCCCTACGCTCGGAGTATGGGCGAGCACAGCGGGTTGCGGGTGATTCCAGGCGGACGCGGCGAACAGCAGTCGCGGCCGGAACCACTCTGGCGTGAGGCGCTGGGTGAACGGCTGCGCGCGCTGCGCCTGGAACAGCGCTCCACCCTCGTCGACACCGCGGGCCGGGCGGGCATCTCGCCGCAGTACCTCTCCGAGGTCGAGCGCGGGCGCAAGGAGCCGTCGAGCGAGATGATCGCCGCCCTGGCCGGCGCCCTCGGTACTTCGCTGGGGGATCTCGTCGCGCAGGTAGCCGACTCCATGCGCAGGCACGCCCTCGTTCCGACGCGCGCGGTCGTGCTGGGCGGGCAACGCCAGATCGCCCCTTCGAGCTCCGCTCCTATCGCGCTGGCCCCGAACGCGGTCCTGCTCGCCGCCTGATCGGCTCTCACCGGGCCGTGGCGATCAGCCGTCCACTGCCGCGCTCGTGCGGCTGGCGGCGATCTGGCTGCGGAGTAGGTCGACGATCGCGCTGACGGGGAGTTCGGGGTCGATCGCGCGCTGCACGCCGAGGCCGATACCGAGCGAGAGTAGTTGCAGCGCGGCGTCTTCCGCGGGAAGTGGGAGTTCGAGGCCGAGTTGATCGGCCTGCGTCTGGATCACTGAGGCGAGCATCGCCGTCAGGGTGCGTCGGCGCTCGGCGAGTTCGGTGCGGATCTCGGGCATGTGCCGGGTGCTCGTCGCGAACTCGACTTCCAGTGCGGTCCAGCCGACATCACCGATGTTCTCGTCGGCCCATCGCGCGAATCCTTCGATCCGCTCCGCCATGGCGTCGTGCGTCAGCATCGCGTCCACGAGCGACTGGGCGCGCTCCACGTGGACGACGTCGAGCACGGCCAGGCCCAATTCGTGCTTGGTCGCGAAGTTGGAGTACACCGCGCCCTTGGAGAACCCGGCCTCGGTGGCCACCTTCTCCAGCGGGGTCACGTTGTAGCCGTCGGCCATGAACAGCCGTTTGGCTGTTTCGACCAGTCGTTCACGCGTGAGGGCGTGCGACTCCTTGCGCGTCATCCTGGCCATGTGCAGGAGTTTAGCAAAATGGGCTACCGCTGGAATTCAAATACCGTTAGTATTCGAAATATGACTACACGACGTGGCGTAGCGATCGGCTGTGGTGGCCTGCTCGGCTTCGCCTGGACCGCCGTAGCCCTCGACGCTGTCGAACGCGCGCTGAACTGGGACATTCGCACCGCCGATGTCCTGATCGGCACCTCCGCGGGCGCGGAACTGGTAGCGGCCCTCGGCTCCGGGCGCACCCCCGCCGACCTGCTCGCCGCCCTCGACGCGTCCCCGGATGCCGACCCGATCCTGGCCGCGCACGTCGCCGTCGATCCGGGCAAGGTTCCCCCGCTCCCGGGGCTCGGATTCCCCGGCTTCGGCCTGGTCGGCGCCGGCCTGCGCGCTCGCTCGCCGTACAC
This sequence comes from Nocardia sp. NPDC127606, assembly GCF_042671725.1. Classification (NCBI taxonomy): domain Bacteria; kingdom Bacillati; phylum Actinomycetota; class Actinomycetes; order Mycobacteriales; family Nocardiaceae; genus Nocardia; species Nocardia sp. NPDC127606. The sequence continues at coordinate 185,147 of NZ_JBHXWQ010000010.1, forward strand.
CGCGCTGGCCGGACTCCTGCCGCGCGGCGGCGGTGACGCCGACTGGTTGCGTTCCTTCGGTCATGCGCTGGCCGGCCCGAGCGGCTGGGTGCGCCACTCCGCGACCTGGATCGTCGGCGCCGACGCGGCAACGGGTGCGCGAGTTGCCTTCGGCGCGGGTGACACTCCCATCGCGACGGCCGGAAGGTCGGTCGCCGCCGGTGCGCAGGCGGTCGATCTGGGTGATGCGATCGCCGCGTCCTGGGCCATTCCCGGCTGGTTCCCGCCCGTGCGGATCGGCGGCAAGAACTACGTCGACGGCGGTTCGGTGTCGTCGGTGTCGGCCGATCTGCTGGTGCCGCTGGACCTCGACGAGGTGGTGGTCATCGCCCCGATGACGTCCGAGGGCGGCGCACCGGCCACCGGCCTGAACCGGGTCGAGCGCCTGCTCCGCTCGCAGATGACCCGCGGTCTGGATCGCGAAGTCGCTCTGCTGCGCGCCGCGGGCACCCGCGTGATCCGCGTCGAACCGGGCCCCGAGGAACTGGCCGCGATGGGCCCGAACTTCATGGATTCGGCCCGCCGACCGGCCACCATCGCCGCTGCCCGCCGCAGCGTCGCGGCCCGGGTCGCCGAGGCGCTGCGCGTCTCCGCCGCGGGCCGACCCGCATGATCCGCCCGACGCGCAAGCGCCGCGTCCCGGATCCTGTCAGCTCTCGCGTCGAGGTCGGCGCACCACTCGTTTCGTTCGAAGGAGAAGTTGTATGAGCCGCCATCACGAGGTTGTTGTGATCGGAGCGGGAGTTTCCGGGATCTGTGCGGCGATCAAGTTGATCGAGGCCGGGGTCGAGGACGTGGTGATCGTCGAGAAGGCCGAAACCTTCGGCGGCACGTGGCGGGCCAACACCTATCCCGGCTGTGCCTGTGATGTGCCGTCCGGCCTGTACTCGTTCTCCTTCGCGCCGAACAGCGAGTGGTCGCGGCTGTTCGCGCCCCAGCCCGAGATCCTCGACTATGTCGACCGGGTGGCGCGCGAGCACGGGCTGGCCGAACACACCCGTTTCGGGGTGGAAGTGGTCGGTTCGCGGTTCGACGAGTCGGCGCAACTGTGGCGGCTGGAGACCAGCGAGGGCCCGCTGAGTGCCCGCTTCGTCGTGTCGGCCGCGGGTCCGTGGAACGAACCGCGCCTGCCCGAGATTCCGGGTCTGGCCGAATTCCCCGGCGAGGTCTTCCATTCCGCGCGCTGGAACCACGATTACGACCTGCGTGGCAAGCGGGTCGCGGTGGTCGGGTCCGGTGCGTCCGCGGTGCAGTTCGTGCCCGCGATCCAGCCCGAGGTCGCCGAACTGCACCTGTTCCAGCGCACCGCGCAGTGGGTGCTGCCGAAACTCGATCACCGCGTGCCCGCCTTCGAGAAGAAGGTGATGCGCCGATTCCCGTTCGCGCACAAGGCCTTGCGCTCCACCGAGTACGCGCTGATGGAAGGTCTCGGGGTGGCGTTCCGGCATCCGCGGCCGCTGATGCAGACCGTGCAGGCCGTGGGCTCGGCGTATCTGCGTGCCGTGGTGCGTGATCCGGCACTGCGGGCCAAGCTGCGGCCGGACTACCTGCTCGGCTGCAAGCGAATCCTGTTCTCCAACAGCTATCTCCAGTCGCTGACCAAGGGCAACGTCGACGTGCACGCCACCGGGGTCGCCGAATTCCGCGGCAACACCGTGGTCGGCGTCGACGGCACCACCGCCGAGGTCGACGCCGTCATCCTCGGCACCGGCTTCCACATCCTCGACACCCCGCTGGCCGACATCGTGCGCGGCGCCGACGGCCGCACTTTGGCCGAGCACTGGAAGGGCTCGCCCGAGGCCTACCTCGGCACCGTCACCACCGGTTTCCCCAACTCGTTCACCGTGCTCGGCCCCAGCCTCGGCACCGGCCACTCGTCGGCGTTCGCCATTCTCGAAGCCCAGGTCGCCTTCCTCGTCTCGGCCATCGAGCGGGCCCGCCGCGAAGGCTGGGCGGGGCTGGACGTGCGTCCCGAGGTGCAGGCGCGCTACGTCGACCAGGTGCAAACCGCGCTGGCGAGCACCGTCTACAACGCGGGTGGTTGCCACAGCTACTACATGGATGCCAACGGCCGCAACAGTTTCAGCTGGCCCTGGTCCACCGGCGAGCTCACCACCCGGGTCAGTGCGTTCGACCCCGCCGACTTCACCATCACCCACGACGCGACGGTGCCCGCATGAGCGCCCGCACGAACAACCGACGAGAGGCCACGACATGAGCTACCCACGAATCGACCTCGACGGCGCCACCATCGCGATCACCGGCGCCGCGCGCGGCATCGGACTCGCCACGGCCAAGGCGTTCGTCGAGCAAGGCGCGTTCGTCGCGCTCGGTGACCTCGACGAAGCGCTGGCTGTGCAGGCCGCCGCCGAGATCGGCGACCACGCGATCGGCCACGCGCTCGACGTCACCGACAAGGCCTCCTACACGGCGTTTCTCGATGCGACTGCCCAGTGGCGCGGCCCGCTGGACGTGCTGGTGAACAATGCCGGCGTGATGCCGAACGGTGCGTTCCTCGAACAGTCCGACCGCATCGACCAGCTCACGATGGACGTCAACGTCTACGGCGTCATCCACGGCATGCGGCTGGCCCTGCCCGGCATGGTCGCGCGGGGCTACGGCCACGTTGTGAACGTGGCCTCGCTGGCGGGTAAGTTCCCGATCAAGGGGCTGGCCGTGTACAACGCCAGCAAGTACGCGGTGGTCGGCCTGACCGCTGCCACCAGGCTGGAGATGGACGCCACCGGAGTCAGTGTGAGCGCGGTCCTCCCGTCCGCGGTGCGCACCGAACTCAGCTCCGGTATCGACTACGGCATCCTGCCCGCCGTCGACCCCGAAGACATCGCCGCCGCCGTGGTCCGCACGGTCAGGACCCGCGCGGCCGAGACCGCGGTGCCCGGGTATGTCGGCGTGCTGGCCAACGCGTCCGGTCTCGTGCCGGAGCCGGTGATGCGGGCTTTGCGCAAGGTGGCCAACGACGACGCCGCGATCACCCGCGTCGACGACAACGCTCGTCGCGTGTACCTGGACCGCATCGAAAAGCAGTGAGGTAACCACCACTCGGGTGTCCGGCGGGCGAACCGCAACTGCCACGCTGGACCGTCACTCGCCGGGATTCGGATCGGATCCGGTCGACAGTGACTGTCCAGCGTGGTCGGCGAAGCGGGAGCGGGCGATCACTCGCGCTCGTGCAGGACCTGGTCGACCAGACCGTATTCGAGCGCGGTCTCGGCGGTGAAGACCCGGTCCCGGTCGGTATCACGGCGCAGGGTTTCCGGAGTCTGGCCGGTGTGCCTGGACAGGATCGCCTCGATCGCCGCGCGCATCCGGACGATCTCGTCGGCCTGCAGGATCAGGTCGGGAATGGTGCCCTGGCCGCGAGTCGCCGGTTGGTGCAACACGATTCGAGTGTGCGGGAGCATCGCGCGGTGGCCGGGCGCGCCGCCGGCGAGCAGGACGGCACCGACGGCGATCGCCTGGCCGACACAGGTGGTGTGCACCGGCGCCTTGATGAATCGCATGGTGTCGTACACGGCGAGCATGGCGGACAGGTCGCCGCCCTCGCAGTTGATGTAGAGGCTGATCGCCTGGCCGGGGCTGTCGGATTCCAGGTGCAGCAGCTGGGCGATGAGCGCGTTGGCGACGCCGGAGTCGATGGGGGTGCCCAGGTAGACGATGCGTTCGCTGAGCAGGTGCGAGTAGATGTCGGTGATCCGCTCACCGCCGCCGCGATGCTGCGACACGACATTGGGAATCGTATAGGTCATGAGAGCGCCTTCCGGACGGTGCGGAACGAGGTGGAGTGAGGCTGCGCGGCAACAACTCTCATGCGGTGATGCCGATGCGGTGGCGGTTCGGGACGACCTGATCGAAGGATTCGACGATGTGGTCGATGAACCCGTATTCGAGTGCCTGGGGTGCGGTGAACCAGCGGTCGTGCAGGGAGTCCTCGTACACGCGGTCGAAAGGCTGGCCGGTGTCGTCGGCGATGAGGCCCAGCACCGTGTCGACGGTGTAGCGCAGGTCGTCGGCCTGCACCTCCACCTCCACCGCGCTACCGCCGATGCCCGCCGATCCCTGGTGCATGAGGACTCGGGCGTGCGGCAGGGCGTAGCGCTTACCCGGCGTGCCGGACGACAGCAGGAATTGTCCTGCGCTGCACGCTAATCCGAGGGCGAGTGTCGAGACCTCGCACGGCACCAGCCGCATCACGTCGCGGATCGCCAGCATCGACGGCACCGAGCCGCCCGGGGAGTGGATCCACAGCGAGATCCCGGCCTCGGGGCTCTGAGCGCCGAGGGTGAGTAGTTGGGTGATGAGCAGGGTGCCGTTGTCGTCGTCGAGGGGGCCGTCGAGAACGAGGATCCGGCGGCCGAACAGTTGTTCGCGGGCTCGCCAGCTGAACATCGGGGTCTTGTCGTCGTGTGCCATGGGTCCACGGTGCCTCGCGGACAGGTGATTCGCTGCCGATGCTGCTGTGGGCGGATCTGCTCTCAGCAGCGTGGATTCCGCGGTAGGGCTGCGGATTCGGGGTTCGGTAGTCCCAGGCAGGTTTGGGGCTGTGTTTGTTGGCGCGCTGGCGCGCGCGTGTCCGCGGCCCTGAGGGGCCGCCGGTCAGGCACCGGGGCTTGCTCCTTCGTCGCGTACGCAACGGCGCCTGACCGGCGGCCCGGCCGCGGACCGGCCACTTCGTGGCCGTCCCTCCCTAGGGGTCGGGAGTGCGGTGGGTGGGTTGGATGGGTGGGGTGTTGAAGAGGGGGACAGGCTGGGGGAGGCACGGGGAAGGCGGCGGGATTGTCCGGCCGCCTTCCACCGGTGTGTTCTTACTTCGCGTCGAATTCCCTTGCGCGCAGGGAGCGTTCGATGCCTGCGCGGCCCTCGGAGACGAGGCGGTACAGGGCGGGCGGGTGGTCGCCTGCGAGGAACTCGTCGGCCTTGGTGACCGCTTCCTCGGTGATCGCCCAGTGGGGGTACAGGCCGATCACGACGGTCTGGGCGACCTCGCTCGAGCGGCGGTCCCAGACCGCGGGGATCTCGGCGAAGTACTTGTCCACGTACGGTGCGAGTACCGCACCCTGACCGGCCGGTGCGAACCCGCCGACGATGGCGCGGGCGGTGATGTTGGGCACCGAGTCGTCGCCCATCACCGTGTCCCACGCCTGTGCCTTGACCTCGGGGATCGGGCGTGCGGTGGCCGCGGTGGCCGCCTGGCGCTTGCCCGCCGCGGTCGGGTCGCCTTGCAGTTCGGCGTCGATGGTCGGGGAGGCCAGACCGTCGGCGTCGATCTGGCCCGCGGCGGCCAGCGCGGTGATGACGCGCCAGCGCAGGTCGGTGTCGACCGTGAGACCGGGCAGCCCGGCTGCGGCCGGGTCGGCATCGAGGAGCTGCGCCAGCACCTCGATGTGGCGCGATGCCAGCTTCGCCCCGGTCAACGCGTTGACGAAGGCGAGCTGATGGTCCGAACCCGCCTCGGCGGCGCGGGCCAGCTCGAGCAGCCGGTCGGCGTATGCCGCCCAGCCTTCCTGGTCGGCCCACGCCGGGTCGGCGTAGCTCGAAATGGCGGTGTTGGCCTGCATGAGCAGCCGCTGCACCACCCCGATCTCGGATTCGGAGCCGATTCCGCGCTGCACGAGCGCCACGAAATCGCGGGCCTTCATCTCGGCCTGACGGGTCATCTCCCAGGCTGCCGACCAGGCCAGCGTGCGCGGCAGCGAGTCGGCGATGTCACCGACGCGCTGCACGACCACGTCGAGCGAATCGGGGTCGAGGCGCAGCGAGCAGTAGGTGAGGTCGTCGTCGTTGACCAGTACCAGCGCACCGCGCGGCACGCCGACGAGCTCGGGCACCTCGGTGCGCGCGGCGGCGTCGAGGTCGAGTTCGACTCGCTTGGTACGCACCAGCTTGCCGTCGACATCGTCGTAGACACCGATGGCGATCCGGTGCACGCGGTACTCGCCCGCGCCGGGCGCGGCGCCTTCCTGCTCGACCGCGAAGCTCGAGAACGTGCCGTCGGAGGCGACGGCGAAATCGGGGCGAAGGATGTTGAGGCCGGTGGTCTTGAGCCATTGCGCGCCCCAGTCCGACAGGTCACGCCCCGACGCCTTCTCCAGCGCCGCGAGCAGATCGTCGAAAGTGGCGTTGCCGTAGGCATGTTCGGCGAAGTAGTCGCGCAGGCCCGCCAGGAACGGCTGCAGCCCGACATAGGCGACGAGCTGCTTGAGCACCGAAGCGCCCTTGGCATAGGTGATTCCGTCGAAGTTGACCTCCACCGCGTGCAGGTCGGGGATGTCGGCGGCGATCGGGTGGGTCGAGGGCAGCTGGTCCTGGCGGTAGGCCCAGGACTTCTCCACGTTCGCGAAAGTGGTCCAGGCGCTGGTGTATTCGGTGGCCTCGGCCTGGCACAGCACCGAGGCGAAGGTCGCGAACGACTCGTTCAGCCACAGGTCGTCCCACCACTTCATGGTGACCAGATCGCCGAACCACATGTGCGCCATCTCGTGCAGCACGGTCTCGGCGCGACGCTCGTAGGACGCCCGGGTCACCTTGGACCGGAACACGTAGTCCTCGAGGAAGGTGACAGCGCCGGCGTTCTCCATCGCGCCCGCGTTGAACTCCGGCACGAACAGCTGGTCGTACTTGCCGAAGGCGTACGGCACGCCGAAGTTGTTGTGGTAGAACTCGAAACCCTGCTTGGTCTCGGTGAACAGGCGCTCGGCGTCCATGTGGTCGGCCAGCGACGCACGGCAGTACAGACCCAGCGGGATCTCGCCGCTCGCGTCGGTGAAGGTGTCGGACCACTTCGCGTACGGGCCCGCGATCATGGCGACCAGGTAGGTGCTCATCCGCGGGGTGGTGGCGAAGGTGTGGCGCACGACCGCGCCGACCTTGTGCTGTTCGATATCGGCGCCGTTGGAGATCACCACCCAGTCCTCGGGCGCGGTGGCGACGATGTCGAAGGTGGCCTTGAGATCGGGCTGATCGAAGCAGGCGAACATCCGCTTGGCGTCAGCGGTCTCGAACTGCGAGTACAGGTACACGTTGTCGTCGGTCGGGTCGACGAACCGGTGCAGACCCTCGCCGGTATGCGAGTACTCGCAGTCGGCCTCGACCACCAGCTCGTTGTTCTCGGCCAGACCCGGCAACGCGATCCCGGTCGACTCGTCATAGGCACTCACATCGAGCGCGACTCCGTTGAGCACGGCCGACCGCACGCGCGGCGCGACCAGATCGATGTAGGTGCTCGCACCGGGGGTGGCGGTGAAGCTGACAGTGGTCGTCGACCCGAAGGTGTCCGACACCTCGGACCCCGCTCCGCGCGGCTGATCGGTGAGGTCGAGTTCGATCCGGTAGTTCTGCACGGCCACCACGGCCGCGCGTTCGACCGCCTGGTCGCGGGTGAGATTCGGGGCGGACATTGATCTCCTTCGTCGTCGACGAACACGGCACGGTAGTTCGGCGTCCACAATGCCACTTGCCGTCGGCGCCCGCTCACGAGTTTCCGGCGACGGGTGGGCCGGGTAGGCCTGATACCGGCTCCGGGCGGGCCGGTAGAGTTCGGGGAAACCCGCAGGTACCGCACCGGAGATTCGGAGGCTCGACGTTGAAGCATGTGCACGCCGGGAAAGTTCGTGACCTCTACGAGGACGGCGACACCCTGCTGCTCGTCGCGTCGGACCGGGTGTCGGTCTACGACGTGGTGCTGCCGACGTCGATTCCGGACAAGGGCGCGCTGCTGACGCAGCTGTCGAACTGGTGGTTCGAGTACTTCACCGGAATCCCGAACCACGTGGTCTCGGCGACCGACGTGCCCGCGGAGTTCGCCGGGCGCGGGATCCGGGTGAAGCCGTTGAAGATGCTGGCTGTCGAGTGCATCGCGCGGGGGTATCTGACCGGGTCGGGCCTCAAGGAATACCAGCGGTCGGGGACCGTGTCGGGGATCGCGCTGCCCGCGGGGTTGCGTGATGGCGACAAGCTGCCCGAGCCGATCTTCACGCCGTCGACGAAGGCGTCCGAGGGACACGACGAGGCGATCAGTTTCGCCGATGTGGTGAACCAGGAGGGCCGTGAGGTCGCCGAGAAGCTGCGCGATCTGACCCTCGAGATCTACTCGCGCGGGGCCGAGCACGCGGCGAAGGCCGGCGTGATCGTGGCCGATACGAAGGTCGAATTCGGGTGGGACGGTGATGTTCTCACCCTCGGTGACGAGGTGCTGACCTCGGACTCCTCGCGTTTCTGGCCCGCCGACGAGTGGGAGCCGGGCCGCGCCCAGAGCTCCTTCGACAAGCAGTTCGTGCGCGACTGGTCGACCTCCACCGGTTGGAACAAGGAATACCCCGGCCCGGAGATCCCCGCCGATGTCGTCGAAGGTACTCGCCGTAAGTACGAAGAGGCCTACGAGCGCATCACCGGTCAGAAGTGGGCGGGAATCCAGCCGTGAGCTGAGGCGGTGCCGGTCGATGCATCGGCGCCACCGTACTCGGCCCGTGAGGCGCGGCGCCCGCTCGGCGTGGTCCTGTGTCAGTGCACGGGTGCGTCGACGCCTTTGACCGCGCAGATGTGGTCCATGTTCTCCCTGCCCCACGCGCCGAGTGTGGCAAGGGCCGCGTTGAGTGACACTCCGCGGTCGGTGAGTGAGTACTCCACCTTCGGGGGAACCTGCGCGTAGACCTCGCGATGGATGATCCCGTCGTGTTCGAGCTCGCGCAGTTGCTGGATCAGCATTTTCTCGGTCACGCCGGGAATGAGGCGTTTCAGATCGCCGAAGCGCTGGGTACCGGTGGACAGGGCCCACAGGATCAGCGCTTTCCACTTACCGCCGACGACGTCCAGGGCGGCGTCGAGTTCGCAGGAATACGGACGCACTCGCTGCGGCATGATGTCCTTACTTACCTTTTAGTGGGTATTGCACTTCATAGTCGGTACTTGTCGATTGTAGCGCAGCGGGCGAATCTGGAAGTGCGTTGCCGAACCGGCAGCAAGAACTTCGACGCGAAGGCAGTCATGACGAATTCCAAGTCGGCACAGCATGTTTCGTTGATCGGTCTCGGGGCGATGGGCACCGCGCTGGCGAAGGCGCTGTTGGCGGGCGGTCACCAGGTGGTGGTGTGGAACCGCACCGCGTCGCGGGCCGACGCGCTGGTGGCGCAGGGTGCGCGGGTGGCCGCGACCGCGGCCGAGGCGATGGCGGCGGCCGATCTGGTCATCCTGTGTGTCCTCGACGATGCTGCCGTGCGCGAGCACATCGAGCCCGCCGCGGCGCTGCTGCGGGGCCGAACGGTAGTCAACCTGACCACGACGACTCCTGAGCAGGCGCGCTCGCTGGGCAGGTGGGCCGCGGCCAACGAGGTCGAGCTGATCGACGGCGGCATCATGGCATCGCCCGAGATGATCGGCGGCCCGGCTTCGCTCGTGATCTACAGCGGGGCGACCGCGGCATTCGATCGTCACCGGTCGGTGCTGGAACTGTTCGGCAGGGCCGAATTCGTCGGCGCGGATCTCGGTGCCGCTGCGATGTACGACCTGTCGATCCTCGGCGGGATGTATGCCATGTTCGCCGCGTTCCGCCAGGGCGGCACGATGGTTCGCACCACCGGCGGTACCGCGGCGCATCTGGCCGCGCTGATGGTCCCGTTCCTGCAGGCGATATCGACCTCGCTGACCGCGCAGGCCGTCGGCATCGACGCCCCCGCCGACTACGTGCAGATCCAGAGCGACGAATTCACCGCCGCCGCCATCGATCTGATCGACAAGGCGGCGGTCGAATCAGGCACGTCCACCGACCTTTACGGTGTGCTGCGCCGTACGCTCACCGGGCTCTGAGCCGATTCGCGCCGCCACCGAGAGCCTGCGGTGGGCGGCGGGATCAGCACCCGAGGTTGGTGTTCGGCCGACCGGAGCGGTTGCCCGGTCGGCCGAACGGTCGCTTCAGGCGGCGACGCGACTCGCGGCGAGCAAGGCGTCGACGAAGCCCTCGGCTTTCGCGTCGAAGGCGGCGTAGTGGGTGGTCCGCGCGTCCCCGCTGATCGCCTCGCCGATCACGAGATTGCCTTTGTCGTCGAGACTTTGGGGCTGCTCCTCGGCATCGGGGAGCAGGCCGACCCGCGAGTCCGCGAAACCGCTGTAGTAGGCCAAGCCCTCGTTGAGCTGGGCTTCCAGCAGTTGCTGCATGCCGGGGATGATCGCGTCATCGGCGGTCGCCCCGGCCAATCCGAGCCACAGGATGCGCTTGCCTGCCAGGCGCGGCTTGCTGCGGCCGTAGGCGAAGCCGTAGTTCCATACGGCATCGATCCAGCCTTTGAGCAGGGCGGGCACACTCTGCCAGTAGACCGGGAACACCACGACCACGACGTCGGCGGCCAGCATGCGCCGCATGTGCGCCTCGGCGGTGGGGGAGTAGACCTTGTCGCGATTGCCCCACTCGGGCTGGTCGGCGACAGTCATCCGCGGGTCGAAGTTCTCGGCCCGCAGATCGAGGAAATCGACCGTGTACCCGGCGGCGGTGAGGCGGCCGGCGGCGCGGTCGGCGACATGGGCGGACAGCGAGTCGGAGCGATGGTGGCCGAGGACCACGAGCGCGGTGGGGCCCGGTGCCGAGGTATCGGTGGTACTCGATCCGGTGGTGGTCAGTTCGGCGGTGGCAGTCGTGGTGGCGGCGGACTGGGTCACGGTGAGCTCCTGTTCGATCGGGTGCGGGCTGGTCGGCCCGGTCGCTTCAGTCAACCGCGGATCGTGTGGACGATCTATGGGTGATCATCTCCGGTCGATAGGAATTCGTCTACGCTGGTGGGGTGGACCCGTTGAGTTCGTTGCTGAGCGGCATTCGTGCCGAAGGATCGGTCGTGGCCCATGCCGTGCTGCGCCCACCGTGGACGATTCGCTTCGCCGACCGTGCGCCCCTGATCATGGTGACGGTGCTGCGTGGCGGCGGCACGCTGGTGCTCGCCGATGGATCACGCACGAGTCTGATCGCCGGTGACACCGCGCTCGTGCAGGCGGGTGAACCCTTCCACCTGGCGGACACGCCTGCCGCGCTCGACCGTCCGCACGAGCGCTACGAGCTGTCCTGTTTCGTGCCGGACGGCTTCGGTCCCACCGACATCAGTTGCGCGACATCGGAATTGATCGTCACGCCATCGACAACCGGTGCGCCGGGCGAGACTTCGCTGCTCGTCGGCGCCTACCGGGCATCGGGGCGACGCCACGAACGGCTGTTGCGAGCGCTACCGCAGGTGATGGTGGTCCACGAAGACCCTGAAATGTGCTTGTGGCTCGAACAATCCGCGGCCGACGCGGTCCGGTTCAGCGCGGGCTCGCAGGCACTGATGGATCGGCTGCTGGACTGGGCGCTGGTCTGCACGCTGCGCTCCTGGCTCGCCGAACAGCAGCACTGCGCGCCGGCGTGGTACCGGGGGATGGCCGACCCGATCGTCGGCCCGGCACTCACCGCCATCCACGACCGGCCGTTCCACCGCTGGACCGTGGCGAGCCTGGCCACCGAGGCGGCGGTCTCGCGCGCCCTGTTCGCTCGGCGCTTCACCGAAGTGATGGGCGAACCGCCACTGGCCTACCTCACCGAATGGCGCATGGCCGAAGCCGAAGAACTGCTCGCCGACCCCGCGCGCAGCGTCGCCCAGGTAGCGACCACCGTCGGCTATTCCGATGCGTTCGGCTTCAGCGCGGCCTTCAAACGACTCCGCGGGACGAGCCCCACCGAGTTCCGGGCCGCGCTGGTGTAGGGCGGGCTGTGTGCCCGTCGGCAGGTGGGTCAGTTCCTCGGTGCGAGCAGGACCAAGGGGATCTCGCGCGTGGTTTTCGTCTGATAGTCGGCGTAGCCCTTGTAGGCCGCGGTGACCCGAGGCCACAGTGTCGCGCGTTCGTCGGGGGTGGCGACGTGGGCTGTCATCGGGCGTACGGGGCCGTTGCGCAGTGACACCTCGACGTTCGGGTTGTCGCGCAGGTTCACGAACCAGGCGGGATGGGTGGGGTCGCCGCCGCGGGAGGCGACGATGACGATCGTGTCGCCGTCGATGATCGGCGCGGTCAGCATGACCTTGCGCGGCTCGCCGGATTTGCGGCCGATCGTGGTGAGTTGCAGGGACGGCATCCCGAAGAACGAGTTGCCGATACGGCCGCCGGTCACCGTGAGCAGTGTGCGGTGGACTCTGTTCATGATCTTCAGCTGCAGGTCGCTGGGCATAGCTGAAATCTACTCCGATCTCAGTGCAGCTGATCGGTGAGGCGGGTGAGGAAGGGGCGCTGGCCTTTGCCGAGCTTTTCCTGCGCCGTGGCGGGGTCGAACCAGTCCGCCCGGTCGATCTCGGGGAATTCCGCGACCTTGCCCGACCGTGGCGGCCACTCCATCTCGAATGTGCCCGGCACGACGTCGGCCGGGTCGAGGTCACCCTCGACCGCCCACACGGTGAGGTACTTGCGCTTGGTCCCGCTGCGATAACTCACCTCACCGAGGTCGATCCACTCGCCCTCGGGCACCGGCAGCCCGAGTTCCTCGGTGAACTCCCGCCGGGCGGCGTCGCGCGCGGACTCTTCCTCGGACAGGTACTCGCCCTTGGGAATCGACCACGCCGACGCGTCCTTCTTCGCCCACAGCGGCCCACCCATATGCCCGAGCAGCACCTCGATCCCGGCCTCGACACGGCGATACACCAGCACGCCCGCACTGAAAACGTCCGTCATCGGAGCGAGTCTGCCAGGCGCCGGCTCGCGCGACGCCGCCAGCCTGGGCGACGGCGAAAGCAGGCTGTACACCGGCGAATTCGGGCCGCCGACGACGGACGACAGCTCCTGATGTCACGCGTCGCCCGCTCGCAGACGTGCGGCGCGCAGCAACAGGTAGTCGCGTTCCGGCACGCTGGCGGTCTGTCTGGCCGCCCGCTGGTATTCGCGCACGGCCACGGCCTGCTCGCCCGCCATTTCGTGAAGATGCCCGCGCACGGCGGCGAGGCGGTGCGAACGCGACAGCGGTTCGGCGACGCTGTCGGCTACCGCCAGTCCCGCCGCCGGACCGTGCACCATCGCGGTGGCGACCGCACGGTTGAGGGTGATCATCGGGTTGGGGGCCAGACGTTCGATCATGGTGTAGAGCTGCAGGATTCGCGTCCAGTCGGTGTCCTCGGGGCGTCGGGCCTGCGCATGCAGGGCCGCGATCGCGGCCTGCATCTGGTAGAGGCCCGTCAGCCCGGCAGGCATGGTCGCGGTGAGCAGGCGAAGGCCCTCGGTGAGCTGGGGGCGGTCCCAGCGGGAGCGGTCCTGCTCGGTGAGCGGGATCAGCTCGCCGTGGGGTCCGCAGCGGGCGGCGCGGCGGGCGTCGGTGAGCAGCATCAGCGCGAGAAGCCCGGTGACCTCGGTGTTCTCCGGGAGCAGCGTGCGCAGAGCGCGCGTGAGCCGAATCGCTTCCGCCGACAGGTCCCCGCGACGCAACCCCGTTCCGGCGGTACTGGTGTGCCCCTCCGTGAAGATCACGTACAGCACCTGCAGCACCGCGCTCACCCGTGTGCTGTCGTGCGCGCCGTCGGCGAACGGCCGGTCCGATTCGGCCAGACGCTTCTTCGCCCGCGAGATACGTTGGCCCATAGTCGATTCCGGGACGAGGAAGGCCGCGGCGATCTCCGCGGTACTCAGGCCGCCGACCGCTCGCAGCGTCAGGGCCACGGCTCCGGCGGGCGGCAAGTCGGGATGGCAGCACAGGAAGTACATGTCGAGGGTGTCATCGCTCCCGGCCGCCTCGACGGGCACATCCCGCACGAAAACCGTTGTCTCCCTGCGTCGCCGCGCCACCTCGGCCCGCACCGCGTCGGCCATCCGCCGCTGCGCGACCTGGATCAGCCAGCCACGCGGATTGTCCGGAAGTCCGTCGCGATCCCACTGGGTCGCCGCTGCGAGCAGCGCGTCCTGCACCGAATCCTCGGCCAGGTCGAAATCGCCGAAGCGGCGGACCAATACGCCGAGGACCTGCGGCGAAAGTTCACGCAGCAGGTCCTCGATGCGCGGAGTCAGCGTGTCGCCTCAGGCCACGTCGGGCGCGCTCATGATCTGGCGCACCTCGATGTATTCCCCGATCGGCTTGCCGCCGGGGCCCGGCGCCGCGGAGGCCTGCGCGGCGATCTCGACCGCGCGCTCGACAGAATCGACATCGACCACCCAGAAACCGGCCAGGAACTCCTTGGTCTCCGGGAAAGGCCCGTCCGTCACGACCGGCGCCGAGCGACCGTCGGAGCACACGATCATCGCCTGATCGGGTGCGGCCAGGCCCTGCGCGTCGACGAGTTCGCCCGCGGCGGCGAGTTGTTCGCCCAATGCCCGCTGGAAGTCGATATGGGCGGCGATGTCCTCGGGTGCCCACTCCGGCAGCGGGATATCGCAGTAGGCGGTCTCGGAATAGGTCTTGACCAGCATGAATTTCATGGTTCGGCTCCTGCTCGTTGCGCCCAGGCGGCGCGTTCGAGGGTTGGTCGGAGCCGAGGAACGGACTTCGACACCGCCATCGATGTGAAGTGGATCACAGGGGTGTGCTCGTGTCCGCCAGCCGGTCGGGGTCGACGGGTTCCGCCGATCCGATCAGCTGCTTGATCCGGTCGGTCACATCCCACACATTGACATTCATTCCCGCGCGCACCCTGTTCTGCGTGTCGAGCCAGAACGCGACGAACTCGCGCTCGTCGAGATCGCCACGCACCACCACCCGCACATCGTCGCCGCGTCCGACGTAGCCGGAGTACTCCATCCCGACGTCGTACTGATCGCTGAAGAAATACGGAAGCCGGTCGTAGACAGCGGTTTTGCCCAGCATCGTCTTCGCGGCGACGGCGGGCTGATTCAGCGCGGTCGCCCAGTGCTCGATGCGGATCGGCCGGTGCAGCAGCGGATGGTCCTGCTCGGCGATATCGCCCACCGCGACCACATCGGGGTTGCTGGTGCGCAGGGCCGCGTCCACCAGCACGCCGCCGTCGACCGCCAACCCGGCCGCTGTCGCCGCCTCGATATTGGGCTGCGCGCCCACCGCGACCAGCACCGCCTGCGCGGGCACCACGGTGCCGTCGCCGAGCCGCACGCCGGTGGCCTCGCCGTCGTCGGTGAGGATCGCGTCGACGGAGGTGTTCGTGCGCAGGTCGACGCCGTGCGCGCGATGCAGATCGGCGTAGAACGCGCCCATCTCGGGGCCGAGCACGGTGACCAGCGGCAGGTCGGCCGTCTCGATCACCGTCACGTCGATACCCTTGGCGCGGGCCTGCGCGGCGACCTCGAGACCGATCCACCCGGCCCCGATGATCACCAGGCGGCGATCCGTGCGCAGTATCTCGAGCAGCGCGTTCGAATCACCGATGGTGCGCAACGTGTAGACATTCGGGGCCTCGGCGCCGGGAATGTCGAGCGTGCGGGCTCGCGAACCGGTGGCGAGGGCCAGTTTGTCGTAGTCGAGCGTGGAACCGTCGGGCAGTGTCACCGTCTTGGCGATCGGATCGAACGCGGTGGCGGTGGTGCCCAGCCGCAGGTCGATGTGGTGATCGCGGTACCAAGCGGCCGGATCGACGGTGAAATCGGGCAGTTGCTGGGTGCCCGCCAGGTGCTGTTTCGACAGTGGCGGACGCTCGTACGGCAGCTCCTCTTCGGCGGCCAGCAGCGTGACGCGGCCGTCGAAATCGTTGGCGCGCAGGGCTTCGGCGATTTTCGCTCCGCCCAGACCTCCACCGATGACGACGAAATGCTGATTCGAGCTCATGAACGGACCCCTTCTCGCGGACGACCCGGACCCCTCGCAACCCGAGCTTAGTGCGCGTTTTCACCCACGGGAACGATTCCGGCGGCGATGCGGTTGCACCAATCGGTGGGGCGACCCGACCCGCCACAGCTGACCCGAGAGGAACCCATCGTGAGCGAGCAGGCCACCAAGGATGTCGCCGATTTCTGGTTCGACCCGCTGTGCCCGTGGTGCTGGATCACCTCGCGGTGGATCCTGGAGGTCGAGAAGGTGCGCGATATCGAAGCGCGCTTCCACGTGATGAGCCTGGCGGTGCTCAACGAAGGCAAAGACGACCTGCCGCAGCGCTATGTCGACATGATGGCCGCCGCGTGGGGCCCGGTTCGGGTCGTCACCGCCGCTGGTCAGAAGTACGGCGACGAGATCCTGTCGCCGCTCTACACCGCGCTGGGCACCCGGATCCACGACCGCAAGGCCGAGTACCAGCGCGAGACGCTGCAGGAGACCTTCGACGCGGTCGTCGCCGACGCGCTCGCCGAACTGAACCTGCCCGCCGAACTCGCCGAGGCCGCGAACAGCACCGACTACGACGAGGCGTTGCGGGCCAGTCATCACGCGGGCATGGACAAGGTCGGCCCCGATGTCGGCACGCCGACCATCCACATCAACGGGACCGCCTTCTTCGGGCCGGTGCTCTCGCGCATCCCGCGCGGCGAGGACGCGGGCAAGGTGTGGGACGGCGTGGTCGCGCTGGCCTCGTACCCGCACTTCTTCGAGCTCAAGCGCACGCGCACCGAGGACCCGGTCTTCGACTGATCAGGCAATCGGGGGTGCCCGCACCGGCACCCCCGACCGATCAGACCGGCTTCGGCGGCAGCGCGGGTGGCGTCGAATTCAGCGGATACCCGCCCTGTGGCGGAATCATGCCGGGATGCCGCGCGCTCGGACGCCAGAACATCGGGCCCGGCTTGCTGCGATCGCGCAGCGCCCACATCCGCCAGGTGAGCACCGGGTGGCTGGCCATCGCGTTGACCAGCCAGATGAAACCACCCCGGTCGAGCGCGGCGCGGTCGGCCATCTCGTCGACACCGACATCGGTATTGAGGTACTTGCCCGCGGCGAGCGTCGCCATCGCGGTGGACGCGCCGTGCGGCCGGAAGCAGAAGCCGTGATTGTCGGCGGTGTACTCCTGGGCGCGGATCAGCGACGACCCCAACACGGGTAGCCACGGCGCGACGAACATGCCCAGCTGGCGCCAATACGAGACGTGACCAGCGGCGATATGCCCGACTTCATGCCCGATGATGAAGGCCAGTCCGTCGGGTTCGCGCGCGGCGCCGCCGATTTCGAACAGGTCGCTGTAGACCACGACGAACCGGCGGAACCCGTGCCCGGCGGCGAACGCGTTGATCTGGCCGTTGCCCAGGATGACGTAGGCGTCCGGCGCCTTGTGCATCCCGAATCGCGCCGCCGCCTCCTGCACCATCCGGTAGCCCTCGGGGAACTGGGTGGGCGACATCTTCACCCCGTTCACGCGCTGGGTCGCGAGATTCAGACCGCGACCGGCCCACAGCAGCACCGGCGCGAACAACAACAGCAGCACATACGGACTGGTGACGATCGAACTGGTTTGTTCCACGCCTTTCTCGTCGACGATGGGATCGGCGAACAGCTCGACCGTCATGAGCAGGAGCGCGAGCAGGTACGCGACCGCGGTGATCATGATGACGACGATCAGCAGCGGGATCTCCCACGGATGCCGGGCGGGGCGATCCCACGGCATCAGTCCGCGCGGTCGGTGCTGCGGCGGTGCGGGCGGACCGCTCGGCGGGTAGTAGCCGGGGGCGTACTGGCCGGGCGCGACCGGCGGATACGGACCAGCCTGCGGCTGCGGTGGGCTGTCCTGCGCGGGGAAACCGCCCGTCCGTGGATCGGGCTGGGCCCAAGGAGAGAGCGGCGCAGTGTCCTTGTCCAGTGACGGTGTTCGGTCGGGCTGCTGGCCGGTGTGCTCCGGCGGGGAACCTGCTGAATGCGGGAAATGCGGTTCGTGCGGGTGCATGAAACGACTCTAAGCGGGCCTGCGACAATCGCAGCCATGCGCGTTTACCTGGGTGCCGACCATGCCGGTTTCGAACTGAAGAATCACGTCAAGGCTCATCTGCAGGAGGCCGGAGTGGAGGTCGTCGACTGCGGCGCCCTCGAATACGACGCTCTCGACGACTACCCCGCCTTCTGCATCGAGGCGGCCCGCCGCACCGTCGCCGACCCGGGCTCGCTCGGTCTGGTCTTCGGTGGCAGCGGCAACGGCGAGCAGATCGCCGCCAACAAGGTCGCGGGCGCCCGCTGCGCCCTGGCCTGGAGCGTCGAAACCGCCGTGCTGGCCCGCGAACACAACAATGCCAACCTGATCGGCATCGGCGGCCGCATGCACTCCACCGCCGATGCGCTCGCCATCGTCGACGCGTTCCTCGCGGCCGTTTGGTCGGACGAGGCGCGCCACCAGCGTCGCATCGACATCCTCGCCGACTTCGAGAAGACCGGTATCGCGCCAGAGGTCCCCGCATACTGACCCGCCTCCCCGAGTATTTTGGCCAGACCCGTGTGCGGGCCGCGTCGGAGACGCGGCCGGTGGTGAGGTGGGTGTCGGGTCAGCCCGTGCCCGGTGAGTTATCGATGTGCTTGCGAGATCAGTTGGTGAGTTCGAGAAGGGTGTGCTCTTTTGCCTGAGGGGCACACTCTTCATCGGATAGCGCAGCTCCATCACCGACGGTTTTCCGGTGGGGTGGTGCGGGTTTCGAGTCCGCAGGGACGGTTCGCCGAAGGGGCTGCGCTGGTGGACGGGCAGGTGCTGGAGCGGGCCGAGGCCTACGGCAAGCATCTGCTGCACCACTACGCGTCCGGGCTGACGGTGCATGTGCATCTCGGGCTGTACGGCACCTTCAGCGAGGTCGAGTTGCCGATGGTGGCGCCGGTCGGGCAGGTGCGTATGCGAATGGTCGGTGCCGCGACGGACTTCGGCACCGATCTGCGCGGGCCGACGGCGTGTGAAGTGCTGCTGCCGCCCGAGGTGGACGCGCTCACCGCACGCCTCGGCGCCGACCCGTTGCGTGCCGACGCCGATCACGAACGAGCGGGCGCGCGAATCCGCCGCTCCCGCAGGGCGATCGGCGCACTGCTGATGGACCAGGCCCTGATCGCCGGCGTGGGCAACGTCTACCGCGCGGAAGTCCTGTTCCGCCACGGCATCTCACCCTTCCGCCCCGGCACCTCGATCACCCCCGCCGAATGGGACGCGCTCTGGGCCGACCTGGTCGACCTCATGCCGATCGGCGTCACCACCGGTCGCATGCACGTGGTCCGCCCCGAACACGACACCGGCGCACCGTCTTACACCAAAGACCGCCCCCGCACCTACGTCTACCGCCGCCAAGGCGAACCCTGCCGAGTCTGCGCGACCCCCATCGCGCACCAGGTCATGGAAGCCCGAAACCTCTTCTGGTGCCCCACCTGCCAGCCCCGCTGACAGCCGCCGGAGTGATCCTCGCCGGTGTGCGAGCATGGTCGGATGACGCAACTCGGGTCGGAATACCATGGCGCCGAAGGTGATCCGCGCTATCCGTCACCGCGCAAGTTACGCAACGTGGCGGCCAACGTCGCCGACATCGTGCTTCCCTACGGCGTGCTCGTCGTCGCGTTCGTCGCTGTTGTGCTTCTCATCGGTCACGAGGGGATCCTCGACATGGATGATCAGGCCCCGGTGATGTTCGGGTCCATGATCGTCCTGGTGGGCCTGCTGGTGACCAACGCCACGGTGCTGCCGAGTGTCTTCGGCGCGACCGTCGGTCAACTCCTGATGGGCCTGGTGTGGATCCGCGGCACGGATGGCCTCAGTCCGAGCGCACGTGACATGTGGCGAGCATTCTGGCAGCACCGCACCATTTTTCGGCTCGGTGGCGTCGCTCAGTGTGCGCCACTGATCGTCGTGGTGCGCCGATGCGACACCACCGAGGATCGGTCTACGGTAGTGGCCGACGCCCCCGGCCACGCTGCGGTCGACTATCTCGAACACTGAGCGCACGGCCACGGTGGGCCATCAACGCGGTCGTAGTCAGTCGGGGCCGCGTACGGACTCCATCGATGCACGAGTCGACCCGGTCGAAGTCGGCTGAGCCGGACCGCGAAGTGCAGGCTTCGCGATCCGACTCAGCCGGCGACCGCCGTTCCCAGTTCGGGGTCGCCCGATTCAGCGAGCGCGAAACGCCGCCCGCCCGCCGATTTCGCCGAGTACATCGCGCGGTCGGCGCGACGCAACAGGTCGGTGAAATCGCACGTCTTTCCCGGTGGGCAGAACGCGGTGCCCACGCTGGCCGAAACCGGCACCGGGCCCGCGCTCGACCACACCGGATCACGCAGTGCGGCGACCACGCGGTGTGCCAACTCGCCGAGGGTGTCGCGGCGCGGGTTGGCCGCCACGACGAACTCGTCGCCGCCGTATCGGCAGATCACCGTGTCGGGCGGGCACACCTCACGCAAGCGGTTGGCCAGTTCGACCAGTACCTCGTCGCCGATCGCGTGTCCGTAGCCGTCGTTGATCTGTTTGAAGCGGTCCAGGTCCACCACCAGCACACCGACACCGCGGCTCGGGTCGGCGGCGAACGCGCGCACCCGTTCTTGCAGCAGCGTGCGGTTCGCGAGATCGGTGAGGGCGTCGTGGGTCGCCTCGTGGCGCAAGCGGTGCTGCAGCGCGGCGATCTCCTGTACGCGCAGTGACACTTTCGCCGAGATGTTCTGTTCCTGTTGCGCCAGAGCGCGTTCCTGCAGAGCCTGTGCGTAGCTGTCGATGGCCTGGCTGGCCACCAGCGGCCAGCGGGTCGCCACCAGCGAACCCGGAACCCCCGAGGGGAAGCCGAGCAGCCAGCGACTGGCATGGGCCAGCATCCTGGTGCGTTCGAACGGCGCCTCGGCCAACCGCGCGCCGAGCTTGCGCGCCTGTGGAACCGGGAACGGTTCGGTCCGAGCCAGGTGCAGCAGCCGCTCGACGATGTCGACGAGCACCGGCTCCAACTGGTGCGGCGCCGTGGAAGAGCCCGGTTCGGCGCAGACCGCGCGGGCCCAGGCGCGGGCCATCGCGGCGACCGGTGGCTCGATGTGGACAGTCATCGACATCACCGGCAATTGGTGGCGACGAACTTGCCACCTCGATCATTCGCACTGCTACGCGGTTGGGTCCACCGAGTTCGGCACACGCTCACCGCCCCCTTTCCAGATACCCCCGTCCGGCAAAAAGGATCCTAGCAAGCCACCCGAGACCGAAAAGTCACGTTCTGGAACGTGTTCTCTGATCTCTCGCGAATGGCGATCGGCTATGACATCGCTACAGCGTCTCCGGCGTTACACATTTCCCGAAAAGAATTTCGGGAGCCGAAAACGTGCAGCGTGATGCCCTCCGCTGGGCGGTGGACGTTGCGTCGCCATGGGTCCCTCCTGGCACGGGGTGCGAGTCGTGACGATGTGGCAGTAGTCGTCACGCGCACTCTCATGGTGGCCTACTCGCCGCCCACGTGCCGGGTTTTTAAGGAAAATTCTCCTATTTAATCCCCCGGTGGAGCAGGCGCCGGTCCCCATGGGCGCATCAACCATCGTCGCCGGGAGGGGGTTTCGGGGATAGGGTCATTAGGCCCTAATCGGGCACGGCGAGGGTTGGTCGCGTGGGGAGTGGGGTACACCGGCGGCCGACACGCGTCAATCGGGCAGGCAGGGGCCGGATTGGCATTTTTCGCGCGGGGTTCGGTACAGTCGTGGCGCACACGACATCGTGGCGATCCCATCGATGTCGTATGCCTGCGGGTGTAGTTCAATGGTAGAACCTCAGCCTTCCAAGCTGATGGTGCGGGTTCGATTCCCGTCACCCGCTCAAACATGTATTGCCTCCACGGTGCTCTCGCCGGTGAGGTATCGGGGTGTAGCGCAGCTTGGTAGCGCATCCGCTTTGGGAGCGGAGGGTCGCAGGTTCAAATCCTGTCACCCCGACCATCAACACGATTCGTTCGCCCAGTTCAGGGCTTGATCGGTCTCCCGGCGCCACCGGGGTGATGTGCTGTTGATCACTCCGATTGACCGGGATTGACCGCCAGTAGTTGCACGTACATCGCACGCGGATGGCTCACGCCACCTGCGGCTTTCGTGTATCCGGACCACGGTTGGCCCTGTTCTGGGTTGGGGTGCACACCTCGGGGCTGGCTCACCTGCCTGCCCGATACGGCCTGCCGTTCACGCGCAGAGGCTCGCAGGTCAAGGGTTGCAAAGCAATCAGCGAAGCTGACGCCATCGGCGCCCTTGAGGTGTGAGGGGCGCGGGATCACAATGCAGGCCAACCCAGAACAGGGCCACGCGGCCACCGGTCGCGATACCACCGACCTCATGGCCGATTCTGTTCAGCAATCCAGCCCGGATCCTGGATTCCTGATCGGTCAGTGGCGACACCGTGACAACTCAGAGGGTCGACAGGCCGGTCAGTCTCGGTGATCTTGACCCGCTCTGCGGCCCGTCGATAGCCTCGTGAGTGATGTGCCTCACGCAACATGTGCACCACTACTAGTGGCAGGAGCTGCTGACATGTCGAGTGCCAACGAGTGGGACCCGAAGAACGGAAAGTTCCCCTTCATGCCGAGTGACGACCTCAACGACGAGATCGACTACGAAGTCGAGGACACCGACACCGACATCGATACCGAGCTGGCCGCCAGACTCGAGGAGGAGGAGTTGAAGCGCAGGCAGTCTTGACCAGGTAGTGGCGTATCGCGCATCCCTGGTCCACGGGTGGGCCCCGGTCGCGATACCGCCGACCTCCCCGCGGATTCGTTCAGCAACTCGCCTGGGGGTGGTGCCCTGCCGTCCCGCGTGGGGAAGGCGTCGCCACGCGGGCGGCAGGGGGTCCGGGCTGGGATCGACGTCGTTGGCGATCCGCTGCCGACGTCGTTGTCGGTGCCCGGAAGGGTGGGAAGGGGCCGAAGCCCCTCGGGCGGGTTAGGTGCCGTCGACGCCGCAGCCCAGGCAGATCAGGACGGAGCCGTCGAGGTACCAGGCGGTGGGCATGTCCCAGGGGCACTTGCGGGGTTCGTAGGGCCATTCGTGGTCGGGGAACATCGCGCGACCGACCTGGACGGGGTGACCCCAGGCGCAGTCTGCGACGGTGACGGTGGCCCATTCGCCGCCGAGGCTGGAGAGGTCGGGGAGTTCGTGCAGTGGGTAGCTCATGATCGGGTGCCTTCCTACTGGGGTGGTCTGATTGAGGGCGTCTCGAGCACGGCTGTGGTGGGTGTCAAGGGTTGCGATAGCAATCACGTAGTGACGCCGTAGGCGCCCTTGATGCCCGCCGCAGTCGTGCTAGCCCTGGATCGATCAGACCGCCCCAGTAGGAAGGTTCCTGGTCGACCACTGCACGAACTCCCCGGCCGGTGGCGGTGGATGGGCCACGCCAACGCAACCGGCTCGGGTCGTCCTGTGTCGGAACGTGCGGTGTTCCCCGACCACGAATGGCCCTACGAGCCGCCATCTGCTGGGACGTGCCCAGTGCCTGGTACCTCGATGGGTACGGACCAACAGCTGAAGCAGGCCGTGGCACCTAACCCGCCCGAGGGGGCTTCGGTCCACCGCTCAACGCACCGATTCGTCGTCAGCTCGTCCATCCGGGCCGGGACCACAGCCGGTCGACCGGGCAGAGTGCCGGCGGATTCGTCGTCGATTGCGGGAGGTCAGTCGGGGACGGCCGGTGTCGTGCCCAGCTCTGCTCGGTTGATCGAAGAAGCGAGCCAGAGGGGAATGGTCGCCTTCGGTATGCGCGTGCTCGTCGCCGACGTGCCGACGCGCCGGGCGGTGAGGTACGAGCAAGCCCGCTGCGCGTCGTAGCGCGGCGGCGGCGCGCACGCGCCGCCGCAGGCGCCTTGACTCTATATAGCGAAATTCAGCAACCACTCCGTCAAAGTGACGGGCGCTGCGTTGGCCTATTGCGAGATGGATTCGCCGCGAACGGCATCCAGAAGCGCCGACATGCTGGTGATCGTCACGGCAGGGGCGAAGGGAGCGAACCGCTCAACCTTGCCGGGCTTGTTCGCGTACGCGACGGCAGGGAGTGTCGCGGAATCGGCCGCGAGTAGGTCGGTGACCGAGTCGCCTGTGAAGCTTGCCGTCCTGGCATCGGTTCGCAGACCGGCTAGCGCGGCTTCTAGTAGATACGGGCTCGGTTTGAGAGGGGTAGCCGCCGACGTTCTCGCGTAGATGCCGGAGACGTGGGTCTGTAGTCCGTGGGTGCGGAGATACGCGTCGATGGCCGTGAGGGAGTTGTTGCTGACGATTGCGACTGATCCGCCGTCCCTCCCCGCGGCTTCGCGGATGACGTCGTGAGCGTAGGGGGTTGGCGTGGCTACGGCGACGGCTTCGACCTCGAGGCGGGTGAGCTCGCGTTCGGTTGTCACGGCGACCCCCTCAGATATCCGGGCGGCGTACTGAAGTAGCTCGAAGGGGTCGGAGGTGGCACCAAGGTGATCGGGGAGAGTGACCCCCATTGCGGCCCCGAGCTGTTCCGCGACGTGTCGGCTGGAGATGCCAGAAAACACAGCGCACACCGGGCCATCGAAGTCGAGCAGGAGGCACGGCCGGTCGGCAATCAAACGGAGAAGGTCGCTCACAGGTGGTAGTCCTGCGCGACCGAGTTCCAAATGCTGTCGAACCACATCAGCGACTGGGCCACGAACTGGCTGCCTGTGGAGTCAGGGTCGACATCGCGGGTGTGGTGGAACAGGGTCGCGTCCTTACCCATGAGATCCCACATTGCGACGTTCTCGCCTTCGAGCGGCACCGTGTGCTCAACGACCGGGTAGTAGCCGGAGAACGACTGCTCGCCGTTGAGTACGTAGAG
The DNA here is from genome assembly GCF_042671725.1 of Nocardia sp. NPDC127606. Taxonomy (NCBI): domain Bacteria; kingdom Bacillati; phylum Actinomycetota; class Actinomycetes; order Mycobacteriales; family Nocardiaceae; genus Nocardia; species Nocardia sp. NPDC127606. Next base: position 209,818 of record NZ_JBHXWQ010000010.1, read on the forward strand.
CTTGAACAGAGGCACGGCTGGATAGGTCCTGATCTGCGCCGATGCGTTGGTGACCAAACCCAGCCGCCCGAGTTCCTCGACTGACTCCACGATCGCGCTGCCGTGACGTTCCATGATCTTGGTTGCGCGCTTCCGGAATGCGGGGCTGTCGGAGAGATCATCGACTCGGGCAGGGAGCGTCCACGGTTGGGACGGGTCGGGGAGTAGGAGTCTGACGGTGAGGCTCTCAGGTCGTAGCCGACCCTCGCGGATTCGATCGAGTGGTTCGGCGATAGCGCCGTGGAGAGTTTCACCTGAGAAGCCAGCGAAATCGACTGTGACAGTTGCTGATTCGAATGCCCGCTCGATGTGGGGACGAAGGCCGACGGGTCGTTCGGTCCGCTCACGAACGTAGGTGCCGCTGCCTGGCCTGCTGACGACTAGGCCCTCCTCGCGCAAGGTGCGGATTGCTGCCTCGGCGGTGGCTTTCGCGACACCGAAGCGTTCTACCAACTGCGGGCCGGACGGGATCCGCTCACCCGGCGCGAACTTCCTGGTGAGGATCGAAGCGCGCAGGATGTTCGCGATCTGTTGGGAAACCGGGCGGGGGTCGTCGGGGTCGATTGTCTCCATTTGCCCAGCATAAGGGCTATTCCCTAGGGAATCCATGTAGGTCTTGACCTCCCTAGGGAGGTAGGCTAGCCTTGAAGCTACCTAGGGAACCTAGGGGGAAAGCAAGGGCAATCTTTGCCGCAACTGACGTTCTGTCAATCCCGCTGACACACACAGGAGTTGATTCCAATGGCACTCAAGGACATGTGGATTCCGACCGATTTCCGTTCCGTCTTCCCGAAGGGCGTGCTGCTGCTCGGCAACATCGAGGCCCAGACCGAGTTCAGCGAGGACCGCAACGCGCCGAAGCGTCAGGCCCTGGACTTCGACCGCGAGGGCAACGGCTCGGGTAAGCGGCTGTGGAAGGCCACGATCATGGACCGGGCGGGCGGCAAGGCGAACCAGGCCGGTTTCGATATCACCTTCGTCGCTGACGTGATGCCGACGCCTTCGGTGGAAGAGGTCATGGAGGGCCTGACGCCGATCGAGCTGGAAGGGCTGCTGCTCAAGCCCCGCGTGGTCGGTAACGGCCAGTTCAAGTCGATCGGCTTCCTGATCCGGGCGACCGGGATCAAGGGCGACAATTCCGGTGCCAGGGTCAACACCCTCGCTGCGGACAAGGCCGCGTGATCGTCATGACCTATTTCAGCGCGGACGCCGGGCTGTCCCTCAGCGCCACAGCGATCTACTCCGAAGCTCGGCCGGAGTCCGGTGACGACGCGGGTAGTCGCGCCTACATTCGGATCAACTGCGTCATGGAACACGGCTGGCTGAGCGTGATGGTTTCGGTCGACGACGCGCGGGTGCTGGCCGAGCAGCTGCCCGGACTGGTGATGGCCCACGATGCCGCCGAGCATCAGAAGGCTCTGGTCAAGGCTGCTGCTGAGATCGACTCCGCACGACTGGCGGCGTAGCGATGGACACGGCGAATCAGCAGTCCTCGGGAATGCGGTGGGCTCGCTGGTCCGCCGTCCTCATCGTCCTGGCCATCGGAGGGGCCGCGTTCGTTCTGTCGTTCGCGGCCCTACGTGACCTCGCGGTCATGGCCCACACCCCAACCCGTCTCGCGTGGCTGTTCCCGGTGATCGTGGACGGCACCATCATTCAAGCCACCATCGCCGTTCTGGCCCTGGCCGACAGCGACGAACGAACCTTCTTCACCCGCGTCTTGGTCGCCGGGGCAACAGTCTCCATCGGCGGCAACATCGCTCACGCGCTGGTCTCCGGTCACGGCGTCCTCGCTGCCATCTTGGCAGTGATCGCCCCGGCCGCTCTGCTGGTCGACACTCACGGCCTGGCCGTGCTGCTACGCACCCGCAACACCGCCGCGCCCACACCAACTTCCATCGCCGCTGCTGTGGAACCCGACTCCGCCGACGATCCCGCGCCCGATGTGGCGCCCGTGGTGTCGGCTCCCGCTCCGGCCCTGGCGCCGATGCACACCTTCCACACTCCTCCACGCACGGTGGCTCCGTTGCTGCCGGTCGCGGTCCCGATCCCTACAGGGGGCAACTGACATGTCTCACAACTCGTTCATGACCATCACGGCCTCGACCTACGACCACACCCTCGAAGTGGCCTACCAGGAGTCCATCGGCCTCGTCACCGTGGATATCGGTCGGGCCGAGCTGTATCTGACCCCGGCCGATGCCGCTGTCGTGGCGGAGAAGCTGCTGGCCGCGCTCGATGTCTACGCCGCGACGTTGCGGGTGGTGGCGTGATGATCACGACCATTGTCGCGCTCTCCACGGTCCTCGCCGCCGGTGTGCTGCTGTGGTGGCGTCACCTCGACGGCGTCATCTACCCCGGCCAGCAGGTCGACCCCCTCGACGGAGTGCCGGCCGAATTGCGCACCGCCGCGCTGATCCTCACCGATGCCCGCCACCTGTCGCTGATGTGGCCGGTGCTGGGCCTCGGGTCCGAGGGGAACTGGCCCAACGTGTTGTCGGCAGAGCTGATCGAGTCCGGCGCCGCGATCGACGTCCAGATGATCGGCGGGCAGAAGCTCACCGATTGGACCAACGACGAGACCACCGATGCGCTGGCTCAGTACCTCGGTGTCCCGAAAGTCCTTGTCTCCCAGACCTCGCCGGGCTTCCTGCGGGTCGAACTGCGGACCTTCGACACCCTCGCTGCCTCGGTCACCGCGCCGGGTGTGGCCTCGACCGGGGTTGATCTGGAAGCCGTCGAAACCGGTATCCGCGAAGACGGTCGGCTGTGGCTGCTGCGCGTGCTCTACGCCCACATCCTGCTCGCCGGTGCGACCGGTTCGGGTAAAGGCTCGGTGCTGTGGTCGATCATCCGCGGCCTCGGCCCCGCGATCAAAGCCGGATTCGTGGACATCTGGATGGCAGACCCCAAGGGCGGCATGGAATTCGGGCGCGGCGAAAAGCTGTGGGTCCGGTTCCAGTGGACCGCTGACGGCATCCTGGCCATGCTCACCGAAGCCGTCCAGGTGATGGAAAACCGGGCCTCGGCCTTGCGCTCAGCCGGTGTCCGCAAGCACGTGCCGACCACTGATGCTCCGCTGATCCTGATCATCATCGATGAGGCAGCGGCCTTGTCGGCGTACGCCAATCGTGAGCAGCGCACCGAGTTCGAACGGCTCCTCGGCCTGCTGCTCTCGCAGGGTCGCGCGGTCGGTGTCTCGGTCATCGCGGCGTTGCAGGACCCGTCCAAGGAGACGATGCCGTTCCGGCAACTGTTCCCGGTCCGGATCGGTCTGCGCCTGGACGAACCGACACAGACCTCCATGGTCCACGGGCAGGGTTCCAAGGATCGCGGTGCGTTGTGCCACGAGATCCCCGACACCACACCCGGTGTCGGCTACGTCGGCGAAGACGGCACCACCGAGTTCGTTCGGGTCCGCGCGTACTGGATCGATGACGACCAGGCCGACGCGATCGTGGACGCCTACGCCCCGACACCCGCGGTCACCTCGGCCGGTGCTGAGGACGATTTCGACCCGGCCACCTTCGACCCGGACCACATCCCCGGCGACGACGACGGGCAGGGGTGGGCGGCATGAAACGCGGCCTGATCACCGAATCCCATGTCGTCATCTACTGCGATACCTGCGGCGATGTCCTCACCGACGCCGATGGGGAATCGATCTGCTTCGACTCCACCAACCAAGCCGTCTCGTTCCTCGGCGTGAAGCTCGGCGGCTGGGACTACGACGGCGACCGGATCACCTGCGACGCCTGCGCCGCGACCGCCGAGTGCGAAGCCAATGGGCATCGCTGGCCGCCGACCTGGCAACAGGCGATCTGGCCCGCCTCCACCGCCGAAGCCCCGTGCAACACCTGCGGCATCACCAAATCCGAACTCACCCAGGAGAACTGACATGGCACGCAAGAACACCACCCGCACTGACAACGGTCTCGCCGACGTCATCGACTTCGCCGCCCGGAGCCGGTGCCGCTCGGAAGCTCGCGGCCTGGACCCTCTCGCCGTCGCGGTGACGATGCTCGCCGAGACCGGGACCGCGCCAGCATGGAACGACTACGACGATTACGCCGGTTGGGACGACGCGGCATGACCAGCCCATCTCGTCCCCGCCTGCTCGACCTGTACTGCAAGGCCGGTGGCGCGTCCATGGGCTACCACCGTGCAGGGTTCGACGTGACCGGCGTGGATGTCGAGCCGCAACCGCGGTACCCGTTCACCTTCGTTCAGGGCGACGCGCTCGAGTTCCTCACCGCTCATGGCCACGAGTTCGACGCCATCGCCGCCTCTCCTCCCTGCCACGACCACACCCCACTGTCCTCGCGTGCCGGGGTCAACGGTTCAGGCTGGTTGCTCGGCGCGACCCTCGACCAGCTCGCCGCGCAGCCGGTGCCGTGGGTGGTCGAGAACGTGATGGGTGCCGATATGCGCGCTGACGCGGTGCTGTGTGGGTCGATGTTCGGGCTACGGACCTACCGGCACCGCAAATTCGCCATCGACACCCGGATCCCGTGGTTGCCCGCGGTGCCCTGGCATCCGGCCCATACCGCCCGTACCTCGACCAAGAAACGGCGCCGCGACTTCGACGCCGGCATGAATATCTCGATCACCGGCGATGTCGGGTCTTGGCTCGGTCCGGCGTGCATGGGCATCGACTGGATGACCGGTCCCGAACTGGCCCAAGCCATCCCACCCGCCTACACCCACCATCTCGGCCTGCATCTGCTCGACCACCTCGACACCACGACCGGTCTGGAGGCGGCATGAACACCGACGACACACCCAAAACTGTTCGCAGACAACCGAACCCGATAGTGCAAGCCGCGGCCGCCAAAACCCGCAAACGTCGCAAGGTCATCACCTTGCCGACCGATCCCACGCCGGGGCAACTGCCGCTGTTCCCCGTATCCGACCTCGATCCGGAGGCCCACCGATGACCACAACAACCACCACCACGACCACGCATGACCCGGCGGGCGAACTCCTCGACGCCGTCCTCACCGGCGCCGGTCGTCTGCTGCTGTCGGTATTCACGCTGGCGTGGTGGGCAATCCTGTTCCCGATGATCTCGGTGCCCGCCGGCATCGCTGTTGCCGTTGGATGGTTCTACGGCTGGCCGTTCGGGATCGGGGTGGCTGGTGGGGCAGTCGCGGGGATGGTGCTGTGGCGAGTATCGAGCCCACAGACCTTCGAGCGCTGGTTCACCGGCCGTGTCCGGTCCCGATTCCTGACCTGGTTCCGCTACCGGCGTCGCTGGACCACCATGACCACCGCCTGTGGACTGTCCACCCGTGACGGTGACCGGACGTTGATCCCGCGACTGGTGTCCGTCGAGATCGGTGAATCCCTCGACACGGTCCGTGCCCGGATGTTGCCCGGCCACTGCCCCGACACCTGGATCCATCGTGCCGACCACTTCGCTCACGGTTTCGGTGCCCAGAAGGCCAAAGTCAGCCTTGTCGGACCGGGCCTGGTCGAGATCGCTTTCCGCCGCTCCGATTCCCTGGCTGCGCCTGTCCTGGTGCCCTACGAGTCGATGGCGGGATTCAAGACGGTCACCGACATCCGCAAAGCCGCATGACAACACCCACCACGATCGAGGGAGGCCGCACCATGTCTGAACACGCCACCGGAACGGCCTCTCTCGGCCATCCACATCGCTCCACAGCCCCCGCCGCAGCAGTGAAGCCGAACCGCGAAACCGCTGCCGACCGACGCGCAATGCCCGACGTCACCGACATCGCCGAAGCCGCCGCCGAGAAAGAAGGCGTGTGCGCTCGCGTTGTCCCGATGCGCGCTTTCGATCCGATCTCGGCTCGCACCACCTACGTCGGTGCCCCGTGCAAGTCCACAGTCGCTTCGACCTGCCCGGCCTGTGCCAAGGCGAACAAGTACCTGCGACAGACCCAGCTCCGCGAAGGCTGGTGCGCTGAACACGAACCCGTGCACGCCGAACCGGTAGTCACCGAAGCGCAGACACAGGTGTTGGGCGCTCGCGCTGAACAGTTTGCCGCCTACCACGAAGCCCGCCGCACTGGTGAACACGAACTCGCCGAGTCGATTCGGGCTCTGGTGGCCGACCTCGACACCGAACTCCGCGACCTCGGCGTGCGTGGCCGCCTCCCGGCACTCGATGAAAAGCCGCGCCGCAAAGCCAAGTCCACCCGCCGACGTGACGACCTGCCGGACCTTCCGCGCAAGAAGGTCGCCAAGGTCACCGTGGGTACCGCCTACGCCAACGGCAAATACCGGCCCTCGACGTTCTTCACGCTCACGCTCGGGTCGTATGGGCGTATCAACCAGGTCCGAGACCCCGAGACCGGGAAAATGGTTTCGGAGGGCTCCCCGGTCGATCCGGACAGCTACGACTACGCCCGCGCTGCTCGCGACATCATGCACACCAAGGCGCTGTTCGACCGGTGGATGCAGAACCTTCGGCGCGCGGTCGGCTGGAACGTGCAGTACTTCGGGAGCGTGGAAGCCCAGAAGCGGGCAACCCCGCACCTGCACTTGGCCATTCGTGGCTCGATCCCGACCAAGCTGCTCTACCAGGTCACCGCGGCCACCTTCCGCAACATCTGGTGGCCGCACTTCGACCGCGAGGTCTACACCGGCGACAACATGCCCGTCTGGGACCATTCCGCCGGCACTTTCGTCGACCCGAAAACTCGTCGCCCGCTGATCTCCTGGGATGACGCGCTCGCGGTCATGGACACCGTCGACGAACTCGATCCGGCGCACACTCTCAAGTTCGGTGGGCAGTCCAAGGCGGTGCAGATCCTCGCGGGCACACCGGAGATGGACCGCAAGGTCGGCTACATCACCAAGTACCTGACCAAATCGATCAGCGAAACCCTCGAAACCGACAGCGCCCGCACCGAACGCCACTACGACCGCCTGCACGCCGAGTTGCAGAAGACTCCGTGCTCGAAGACGTGCGCGGTGTGGTTGCGCTACGGCATCGTCCCCAAGGGCGGCGGCAACGAGAAGATGCAGCCGGGCCGCTGCCGGGGCAAGAACCACCGCCGTGACCTGCTCGCCGTCCCTGGGCGTCGCTGCGTCACTTCCAACGACTGGACCGGCAAAACCCTGCCTGACCACAAGGCCGAACGGCTCGACTTCGTCCGGGAAGAACTCGCCGCGATCGGGATCATTCCGCCGGATACCTCGCACCTGCGGATCACCCCGGTCGGCCCTGGCGACAAGGACGCGCCTCCGCGGTCGCATCTGATCATGGCGCTGGTCGCTACTCGGATCAATCAACGTGCGCAGTACACCATGGCCCGCCTCGCCAGAGACGAAGGACCACCAGGCGTTCCAAGTGAAACCGTTGTGCCGCAGGGCATTTCATTCGTTCAGCAAACAGCAGCGTAGGGGAGAGGTGTAGGTGATGAACGCCGATGTGAATACCGAGTACCTGACGGTCGAACAGGCCGCCGAGTACCTCGGAACGGGCGTCCGGTTCATTCGGCGCATCGTGGCCGAACGGCGGGTGGTGTTCTACAAGGTCGGCAGCTACGTGCGGTTCAAGCGGTCGGATCTCGAAGCCTTCGCGCAAGCCGGCCGTGTCGAGCCGATCGAGGTTCGTTGGTTCGGCGGCAAGGCGGTGGCGTGATGGCTCGCCGGCGGTTCGGCAACGTTCGCAAGTTGCCATCCGGGAAGTTCCAAGCGTCGTTCATCGCCCCGAACGGTCGGCGCCAGAACGCGCCCAACACGTTCCGTACCAAGACGGACGCGGACCGGTGGTTGGTCAAGATCGAAACCGACATCAGCCGGGGGACGTGGCTGGATGACGGTGCCGGTCGGCAACGCTTCGAGGACTACGCGAAGGCATACCTGCACGACAATCCGGAAGTGGGTTTGCGGTGGGAAGAGACCTGCCTGCGGAACCTGCGTTTGCACATGGTTGACCTGCTGGACGTGCCGCTGGTCGCGATGACGCCGATGGTGGTTCGGGCCTGGCACAAGAAGGTGACGGCGGGCAAGGGTGGCCGCACCTCGATCGCGCAGTCGTATCGCTTCCTGAGCACCGTCATGAACTGTGCTGTGCGCGAACGGGCTGTCGCCTCCAACCCTTGCCAGATTCGGGGCGCTGGCGCGGACAGGGCGAAGGAACGGCCGATCGCCACTCCTGCGGTGATTGAACAGCTGGTGGAGGCGATCCCTCCGCGATACCGCGCGGCTGTGCTGATGGCGGCCTGGTGTGAAATCCGCCGCGGTGAGCTGTGCGCTCTGCAAACGGCCTTCGTCGACATTGATTCAGCAACTGCGTGGGTGATCCGCAACCGGGTCGAGATGCTCGAATCCGATCTCGCGTTCGACAAGGACCCGAAGACCGACGCCGGCGGTCGACCGATCGCCATACCGCCGCACATCATTCCGTGGGTACGCAAGCACGCCGAAGAATTCGCCGGGCCTGAACGGTTCTTCGTCGGCCGGGACGGCGCACCGATGCGGGGCAACGCGATCTCGCAGGCGTTCAACCGCGCCAAGAAGAAGGTCGGTTTCACCGGGACGTTCCACGACCTTCGCCACACCGGGCAATCGCTCGCGGCGGCATCGGGGGCCACCCTGGCCGACCTCAAGAAGCGCGCCGGGCATTCCTCGGATCAGGCGGCATCGCGGTACATGCACATGGTCGCCGGGCGTGACCGCGAGATCGCTATCCGGCTCAGTGAGATCGCACGAAGCGGGGATGCGGCCAAGCTGCCGCCCGGAATCGTCATGCACTGACCACGCCGAGATGTTGCACGTAGGACGCACATGACCACCTGCTGTACCCTCTGACCTCGGGGCGATTCCCCCGCTTTGGGAGCGGAGGGTCGCAGGTTCAAATCCTGTCACCCCGACCATCACCATTCGCCCAGCTCAGGCTTGTAGGAGACGGATGCCCACGCAACGCAAGGTCGCGATCGTCACCGGAGCCGCCCGTGGCATCGGCGCCGCGGTAGCCGCGAAGCTCGCCACCGACGGATACGCCGTCGCTGTCCTCGATCTCGACGAAGCCGCCTGCGCGGGCACCGTCGCTGCCATCGAGGCCGCCGGGGGCGCGGCGCTCGCGGTCGGCGCCGATGTGGCCGACGAAGCGGCCGTCGCCGCCGCGGTGGAGCGGATCGCCGCCGAGCTCGGCGCGCCGACTGTGCTGGTCAACAACGCGGGCGTGCTGCGCGACAACCTGCTGTTCAAGATGTCGGTCGACGACTGGGACACCGTCATGAACGTGCACCTGCGTGGTGCCTTCCTGATGACCCGCGCGGTGCAGAAGTACATGGTCGAGGCGAAGTTCGGTCGCATCGTCAATCTGTCGAGCACCTCGGCGCTGGGCAATCGCGGCCAGGCCAACTACTCCGCGGCCAAGGCGGGCATGCAGGGGTTCACCAAGACCCTCGCCTTCGAACTCGGCAAATTCGGCGTCACCGCCAACGCGATCGCGCCGGGCTTCATCGAAACCGAGATGACCGCGGCCACCGCCGCCCGGGTCGGCGCCGACTTCGAGGCCTTCAAGGCCGCCGCGGCCGCGCAGATCCCGGTGAACCGGGTCGGCACGCCCGAAGACATCGCCAACACCGCCGCGTTCTTCGTGAGCGAGGGTGCCGGCTTCGTCTCGGGCCAGGTCATCTACGTGGCCGGTGGCCCGAAGGACTGAATGTCCTTCAGGCGCAGCCGAACCGGAAGTCCGCCCGCGCCTCGGAACCCGCGGCCACGGTGACCCGAACCGGCTCGGTGACAGCCAACCCGCAACCGCCGGGCACCGTCACCACCTTCGCCTCGTAACACCCCGCGGGCAGCGCCACCGTGGCACGCCCGTCGGCCCCGCTGACCAGCGTCGCGACCACCTGCTTCGCATCGCACGGCGTCACCTCGATATCGGCTCGATTCACCGGAACCGGCTCCCGTCCGGTGAACGTCCACGCCGTCAGCGTCCCTGTGCCCTGCGGTGCTGGATCGGCGCTCGCGACACCGCTGACCATGAGCGGAGCGAGTACGGACAGAGCGAGAAATGTACGGCGCATGAACCTCTCCTCGTCGATGAGTCGGGTCGTCCGCTGCTGATGGTAGGCCTACCCGGGTGGAAATCCGCACGTCACACCCAGGTTCGACGTTGACGATTCGGCGACGAACCCCCACGCCCGGCGTTGCGGTGGCCAGTCGAGCGGCTCAGTCGGGCACCGGTGTGATGCCCGCGCGTTCGCTCCAGACCTGCTCGGCGGGGACGGAGATCGTGCTCATCTCGGGGTAGCGCAGGGCGGAGAGGGTGCCGCCGAAGACGGCGCCGGTGTCGAGGCAGAGGGTGTTGTTGACCCAGTTCAAGGCGTGCACGGGGGTATGGCCGTAGAGGACGGTGGCGGTGCCCCGGTAGTCCTGGGCCCAGTCGTAGCGGATGGGGTAGCCGTGTTCGTCGAGCTCGCCGGTGGGGGAGCCGTAGAGGGCGAAGGAGCGGGCCCGGCCGGATGTGCTGCCGTGCAGGCTTTCGGGCAGCCCCGCGTGGGCGACGACCAGCTTGCCGCCGTCGAGGAGATAGTGGCTCGGCAGGGTGCCGAGGAAAGCGTGTGCGGCCGTGCGGAATTCGAGGTCTTCGTCGGCCAGTTGGGACAGCGACTGTTCGAGGCCGTGCGCGATGCGGACGTTGCGGCCGTCGAGGGCGCGCATCAGCTTGTGATCGTGGTTGCCGGTGACGCACAGGGCGGTTTTCGCCGCCACCATTCCCATCACCAGGCGCAGCACGCCGGGGGTATCGGGGCCCCGGTCGACGAGGTCGCCGACGAAGACCACGGTGCGATCGTCGGGGTGAGTGGCACCGACCGGACGGCCGCGCTCGTCGCGGGTGAGGGTGTAGCCGAGTTCGCCGAGCAGGGTCTCCAATTCGGAGCGGCAGCCGTGGACGTCGCCGATCACGTCGAACGGTCCGGTCAGATCGCGGCGATCGCGGGGGAGGAGGTCGGTGCGGCGGGATTCGGTCATATCTCTTCCATCGTCGTGCAGCGCGGGCCCGCGCCGCAACCGCGTTACCGCGCGGTGGGGATCGCCGAGTCGGGCCAGACCCAATCGGCCACGACCGGGATGTCGGCGCCCTGCTCGCGGGTCCAGCGGCGCGCGATCAACCGGGCGTCGACGATCTCCTGGCGCAGACCCGCCGCCCGCTCGCGCAGTCCGGGTACCCGGTCGATCACATCGAGCACCAGATGGAAGCGGTCCAGATCGTTGAGCATCACCATGTCGAAGGGCGTGGTGGTGGTGCCCTTCTCCTTGTAACCGCGCACGTGCAGGTTGGCGTGGTTGGTGCGGCTGTAGGTGAGCCGGTGCACCAGCCACGGGTAGCCGTGGAAGGCGAAGATCACCGGGCGGTCGGTGGTGAACAGGGCGTCGAACTCGGCGTCGGGCAGGCCGTGCGGGTGCTCGCCGGCGGGCAGCATGCGCATCAGGTCGACGACATTGACGAACCGGATCCGCAAGTCCGGCAGCCGGTCTCGCAGGATCGCCACCGCGGCCAGAGTTTCCAGGGTCGGCACATCGCCCGCGCACCCGAGTACGACATCGGGCGTGGTGCCGGGATCGTCGTTGTGACACGCCCACTCCCAGATCCCGAGGCCGCGAGTGCAGTGCAGCCCCGCCTCCTCGGCCGAAAGCCAGTCGGGCCCCGGCTGTTTGCCTGCCACGACCACGTTCGCGTAGTGCAGCGACCGCAGGCAGTGGTCGTAGGTCGACAGCAGGGTATTGGCATCCGGTGGCAGATACACGCGCACGATATCGGGGCTCTTGTTCGCCACCACGTCGAGGAAACCGGGATCCTGATGGGTGAACCCGTTGTGGTCCTGGCGCCACACGTGCGAGGTGAGCAGGTAGTTCAGGCTGGGGATCTTGCGCCGCCACGACACCGCCGAGCTGGCATCGAGCCACTTGGCGTGCTGATTGAACATAGCGTCGACGATGTGGATGAATGCCTCGTAGCAGGTGAAGACGCCGTGGCGGCCGGTCAGCAGATATCCCTCCAGCAGGCCCTCGCACATGTGCTCCGACAGCACTTCCACCGCGCGACCGACCGTTGACAGATCCACATCCCAGCGCCCGACCTCTTCCTGCCAGTCGCGCCCGGTCACCTCGAGAATGTCCTGCAACCGATTGCTGACCAGCTCGTCGGGGGCGAAGGTGAGGAAGTTGTGCGGATTGCGGGCGGTGACATCGCGCAGCCAGCTGCCGAGGACCCTGGTGGCCTCGTGCTGACCCGCACCGGGCGACCCGACGTCCACGCAGTAGTCGCGCCAGTCGGGGAGGTCGAGGTCACGAATCAGCAAGCCGCCGTTGGCAACCGGGTTCAGGCTCATCGGATTCCGCGGCACCTGCTCGAGCAGGGCCGGCACCGGCGACCCGTCCCGGTCGAACAACTCCTCCGGCCGATACGACCGCAACCACAGCTCCAGCACCCGCCGGTGCTCGGAGTCGGTGCGCGCGTTGGGCAGCGGCACCTGATGGGCGCGGAACGTGCCCTCGACCCGTTTGCCGTCGACCACCGGGGGGCAGGTCCAGCCCTTCGGCGTGTGCATCACGATCATCGGCCAGCGCGGACGTTTCGTGTCCCCGGCATCGCGGGCCGCCCGCTGGAACTGCGCGATCCGGTCCATGCAGGTGTTCATCGCGGTGGCCATCGCCTGGTGGACCGGTGCGGGGTCGTTGCCGGAGACGATCAGCGGTTCGTAGCCGTAGCCGCGCAGCAGCTCGATCAGTTCTGCCTCGGGAATGCGGGCGAGGATCGTCGGATTGGCGATCTTGTACTCGTTGAGCGCGAGGATCGGCACCACCGCGCCGTCGCGTCCCGCGTTGAGGAACTTGTTCGCGTGCCAGCTGCCCGCCAGCGGGCCGGTCTCGGCTTCGCCGTCACCGACCACGCAGAACACGACGAGATCGGGGTTGTCCAAGGCGGCGCCGAAGGCGTGCAGCAGGCTGTAGCCGAGCTCGCCGCCCTCGTGGAACGACCCCGGCGTCTCCGGCGCGCAGTGGCTCGGCACGCCGCCGGGGAAGGAGAACCGGTGGAAGAATCTGCGCATGCCGTCGGCGTCGCGCGGGATGTCCGGTTCGAGTTCGGTGTAGGCGTCTTCGAGCCACGCGCAGGCGTTGGGACCGGGCCCGCCGTGCCCGGGGCCTGCGACGTATACCGCGTTCAGGCCGCGATCCCGGATCACCCGGTTGGCGTGAGCCCACACCAGATTCAGGCCGGGCACGGTGCCGAAGTGGCCGAGCAGGCGCGGCTTGATGTCCTCGGCGACGAGCGGGGTGCGCAGCAGCGGATTGCTCATCAGATAGATCTGGCCGACCGCGAGATAATTCGACGCCCGCCACCACGCGTCGACCGCGACGAGCTCCTCGCGCGAGAGCGGACCGGGTGCGTCGGTGAGGACGTAGGGCGTGGGAGCGATGGTCTCGCCCCGGCCGTCTCCCACGTTGTCGGCGGCGGTGTCGCCCATGGTGTTCCCGGTCATCGCGGACTCTCCTCGAAATCGGTGAGTTCACAGCGCCGTCCGCGCCGCGGGGCATACACGGGCGCCGATCGAGGACCGGTGACACCCGGTGGGGAAACGCACCGCCGAGCCTACCGTCGTGCCGGTTTCCGCCCCGGCTACGACAGTCGATTACTCTGCGGGCCATGCATTCTCTCGGCAGGATCATCGGAATCGGACTCGTCGCGGCCGCCGCGATCACGACAGCGGCCTGCGGCTCCGACACGGATTCGAGCAGCGCGCCGAGCTCGAGCGCGGCCGGCGGGAGCTCCGCGAGCAAGGGTCGCGAATGCACCGCCGACGACGTGAAGGTCAGCGGCGGTTACGGCGAGGCGCCCAAGATCACCATCCCCGACAGCTGTGACCCGCCCAAGACCCTGATCACCAAGGATCTGGTGGTGGGCAACGGGCCGGGCGCGGTGGCCGGACAGCCGTTGACCATGAACTACGAGCTGGTCACCTGGTCGGACAAGCAGGTACTCGACAGCTCCTTCCAGCGCGGTAAGCCGTTCGGGCTCACCCTCGGCGCCGGCCAGGTCATCCAGGGCTGGGACGAGGGGCTGATCGGCGTGCAGCAGGGCACGCGCAGGCTGCTGATCGTGCCGCCGAACCTCGGCTACGGCGAGGGCGGCAACGGTGTGCCGCCGAACGAGACGTTGGTCTTCGTGACCGACGCCGTGCAGGTCGGCCGCTAGCGGCACCCTCAACCAACACCGATTGCGCGACCGCGCGGGCGGTCAACTACCCTGGTCGGGATGCGCATTGTGCGCCGCACCTGGCTTAGCCGTGCCTGACTATGGCGCGTCGCCCCCTGTGGGGACACCACCATGAACTACGAACCAAGGAGTATGTCCGTGAAGAGCACCGTCGAGCAGCTGAGCCCGACCCGGGTCCGGATCAACGTCGAGGTGCCCTTCGAGGAGCTGAAGCCCGACTTCGACAAGGCCTACAAGGCGCTGGCGCAGCAGGTCAAGATCCCCGGCTTCCGTCCCGGCAAGGCTCCGGCCAAGCTGATCGAGACCCGTGTCGGCCGTGGCGCCGTGCTGGAGCAGGTCGTCAACGACGCGCTGCCCGCCCGCTACGCCGAGGCCGTGCAGGCCACCGAGGTCAAGGTCATCGGCCAGCCCGAGATCGAGATCACCAAGATCGAAGACGGCGAAGAGCTGGCGTTCACCGCCGAGGTCGACGTGCGCCCCGAGATCGCCCTGCCCGACTACTCGGGCATCGAGGTGACTGTCGACTCCTTCACCATTGGTGACGACGACATCGAGGAGCAGCTCACCTCGCTGCGTCAGCGCTTCGGCACCCTCACCGGTGTCGAGCGTGCCGTGGCCGATGGCGACTTCGTGTCGATCGACCTGTCGGCCACCGTCGACGGTGCCGACGTCCCCGAGGCGGCCACCACCGGACTGTCGCACGAGGTCGGTTCGGGTCAGCTGATCGAGGGCCTCGACGAGGCCGTCATCGGCCTGAAGGCCGGCGAATCCGCCGAGTTCACCTCCACCCTGGTGGCGGGTGACCACGCGGGCAAGGAAGCCGTGATCACCGTGGCCGTGCAGTCGGTCAAGGAGCGCGAGCTGCCCGAGGCCGACGACGAGTTCGCCCAGCTGGCCAGCGAGTTCGACACCATCGACGAGCTCAAGGAAGACCTGAAGGGCCGCGTCGAGCGCGTCAAGAAGGTCGAGCAGGCCGGTTCCATCCGTGACAAGGTGCTCGACACCCTGCTCGAGACCGTCGAGGTCCCGCTGCCCGAGGCCGTCGTCAAGGCCGAGGTCGACGCCGTGGTCCACGACGCCGTGCACGGTTTCGACCACGACGAGGCCAAGCTGGCCGAGGCGCTCGAGGCGCAGGGCTCCTCCCGCGAGGAGTTCGACAAGGACACCCAGGAAGCCGCCGAGAAGTCGGTGAAGACCCAGCTGCTGCTCGACGCCATCGCCGAGGCCGAGAACACCCAGGTCGGCCAGCAGGAGCTGACCGAGCGAATCCTGTTCCAGGCGCAGCGTTACGGCATGTCGCCGGAGCAGTTCATCCAGCAGGTGCAGCAGGCGGGCCAGCTGGGCGCGGTCTTCGCCGATGTGCGACGCGGCAAGGCGCTGGCCGGAGTTGTCGGTCAGGTGAAGGTGACCGACTCCGACGGCAATGTGGTCGACACCACCGAAATGTTCGGTGACCCTGCGGAATCCGCTGAGGGCGAGCAGGTCGAAGCCGCTGCTGAGTAGGTTTCGGCGGCGTGATTTGATTGCGCTGTGAGCGAAGAAGGGCGGTACCGGGAGTTCGGTGCCGCCCTGCTTCGTTAGTGTTTGTGACGACGAACCGTATTCGTATGGCCGTAGCAATCGGTGAGAAGAGAAGGCAGGTATCCGTGACGATCAACCAGGCAGGGGTCATGACAGCCGCTACCGCTGGACTCAACCTCAGTGATTCCGTATACGAACGGCTGCTTCGCGAGCGCATCATCTTCCTGGGCACCCAGGTCGACGATGAGATCGCGAACAAGATCTGCGCGCAGATCCTGCTGCTCTCGGCCGAGGACGCGACGAAGGACATCGCGCTCTACATCAACTCGCCCGGTGGCTCGGTCACCGCGGGCATGGCCATCTACGACACGATGCAGTTCGCCGAGTGCGACATCAAGACCGTCGCGATGGGTCTGGCCGCATCGATGGGACAGTTCCTGCTCACCGCGGGTACCAAGGGCAAGCGTTTCGCGCTGCCGCACACCCGGATCATGATGCACCAGCCGTCGGCGGGCATCGGTGGTTCGGCGGCCGATATCGCGATCATGGCCGAGCAGTTCGCCCACACCAAGCGTGAGCTCAACGAACTGCAGTCGCTGCACACCGGCAAGTCGGTGGAGCAGGTGACCGAGGACGCGGACCGCGACCGCTGGTTCACGGCGAAGGAAGCCCTGGAGTACGGCTTCATCGACCACGTGGTCGCGCACGCGAACCAGGCGAAGTAACCGCCGCCGTCCCCCCTCACTCGAGACAAGCTTGGAGATAAAGATGGCCAACCTCTTCGACCCGCGCGCCGGCCACGGCGGCTCCGCTGCCGGCCTGCCGCAGTCGCGCTACATCCTGCCGCAGTTCACCGAGCAGACTTCGTTCGGCGTCAAGACCTCCGACCCGTACAACAAACTGTTCGAGGAGCGCATCATCTTCCTGGGCAACCAGGTCGACGATGTCTCGGCCAACGACATCATGGCGCAGCTGCTGGTGCTGGAGTCCCAGGACCCCGACCGCGACATCACCATGTACATCAACTCGCCCGGTGGTTCGTTCACCGCGCTGATGGCGATCTACGACACCATGCAGTACGTGCGCCCCGACGTGGTGACGGTCTGCCTGGGTCAGGCAGCCTCGGCCGCCGCGGTCCTGCTGGCCGCGGGCGCTCCCGGCAAGCGCGCCGCACTGCCCAACGCGCGCATCCTGATCCACCAGCCGTCCTCCGGCGGTGTGCAGGGTCAGGTGTCCGACCTCGAGATCGCCGCAGCCGAGATCGAGCGGATGCGTCGCCTGATGGAAGTCACCATCTCGCGCCACACCGGCAAGCCCGAGGAGCAGGTGCGCAAGGACACCGACCGTGACAAGATCCTGACTGCCGAGGAAGCCAAGGAATACGGCATCATCGACCAGGTCTTCGATTACCGGAAGCTCAGCGGCCAGAAGTGACACGCCCGGGCCCGCTGTCCTGATCTGGGCGGCGGGCCCGGCTTTTTCACCCGCGGTGGCTCACAATGGTGAGGACCCGCACAACCCTTCACATCGAACATGCGCGAGTTGTCGACCTGTCTCGCGCACACCAGGTACGGTCGACTCAGGGACCATTGCTCTGATTGACGGCACCGAGACGTATTTCCGGCCCAATCGGGGGACGACGGTCGCACTCGGACAAGGAAGTAGGGACCTACGAGATGGCGCGCATCGGAGACGGCGGCGATCTGCTGAAGTGCTCGTTCTGCGGAAAGAGCCAGAAGCAGGTCAAGAAGCTCATCGCGGGCCCTGGGGTGTATATCTGCGACGAGTGCATCGACCTGTGCAACGAGATCATCGAAGAAGAGCTGGCCGAGTCGAGCGAAGTGAAGCTCGACGAGTTGCCCAAGCCTTCGGAGATCCGGGATTTCCTCGAGAACTACGTGATCGGCCAGGACACCGCCAAGCGGACCCTCGCCGTCGCGGTCTACAACCACTACAAGCGCATCCAGGCGGGCGACAAGGGCCGCGACAGCCGCGGTGAGGCCGTCGAGCTGATGAAGTCGAACATCCTGATGCTCGGCCCCACCGGTTGCGGCAAGACCTACCTCGCGCAGACCCTGGCCAAGATGCTGAACGTGCCGTTCGCCATCGCCGACGCCACCGCGCTCACCGAGGCGGGCTATGTCGGTGAGGATGTCGAGAACATCCTGCTGAAGCTGATCCAGGCCGCCGACTACGACGTCAAGCGCGCCGAGACCGGCATCATCTACATCGACGAGGTCGACAAGATCGCCCGCAAGAGCGAGAACCCGTCGATCACCCGCGATGTGTCGGGCGAGGGTGTGCAGCAGGCGCTGCTGAAGATCCTGGAGGGCACCCAGGCGAGTGTGCCGCCGCAGGGCGGTCGCAAGCACCCGCACCAGGAGTTCATCCAGATCGACACCACCAACGTGCTGTTCATCGTGGCGGGCGCGTTCGCGGGCCTGGAGAAGATCATCTCCGACCGCACCGGTCACCGCGGCATCGGCTTCGGCGCCGAGGTGCGCTCCAAGGCCGAGGTCGACACCGACGACCACTTCGCCGACGTGATGCCCGAGGATCTGATCAAGTTCGGTCTGATCCCCGAGTTCATCGGCCGCCTGCCCATCGTCGCCTCGGTGACGAACCTGGACAAGGAATCGCTGGTCACTATTCTCTCCGAGCCGAAGAACGCGCTGGTCAAGCAGTACGTTCGCCTGTTCGAGATGGACGGCGTCGACCTCGAGTTCACCGCCGACGCCCTCGAAGCGATCGCCGATCAGGCGATCCTGCGCGGCACCGGTGCTCGCGGCCTGCGCGCCATCATGGAAGAGGTCCTGCTGCCGGTGATGTACGACATCCCCGGCCGTGACGACGTCGCCAAGGTGGTCGTGAACGCCGACACCGTCATCGACAACGTCCTCCCGACGATCGTGCCGCGCAAGGCACAGCGTCCGGAGCGTCGCGAGAAGTCGGCGTAACAAACCAACGGCAAAGGGCCCCTTCGGATCTGATCCGGAGGGGCCCTTCGCTGTGTGTCGGTGGATGCTAGGTGACGGCCGGATTACCCAGGCTCGGCGCGGCCAGGAGATCGTCGGCGTCGTCGGCCGGGATCTCCGCGCTGGCACGGACGATCGCGGTGCTGTAGCGGGCGCTGGCGGCGTTGTGGATGAGTAGGGCGACACCGATCATCACCGGGGCCACGGCGTGCACAGCGGCGTCGTACCAGTGCTGTGCGCTCAGATGTGGATAGGTGTTGAGGGCGATGGTCAGCGTGAGCAGGAACAGCTCGGCGATCAGCACCTGGTTGCGGTTGCCCATCACGCCCCACTCGGCCACCCGCGTGGTGCCGATCATGATGATGATCAGGCACACGCTGATCATCGCCTCCAGGCCGAAGCTGGCCCAGTAGAGCGGGTCGGTGGGTCCGCCGGGGGCGATGTTGTGCTGGACGTTCACCGCCGACCACAGCATGCCCGTGATCACCACGCCGGCCAGCGCCCGCAGCGACCAGGTGCGGTGCTGATAGAGCGAGGCGAGGCGAGCGCGCGGGTTGGACTCGCGACGTTGCGCGGCGATGGCCTTGCGGGCCAGCATCAGGTCCGACATCTCGGCGCGCTCGAGCTCCGCGGTGGTGTCACGCAAGCGGTCGGCGTGCGAGGAGGCGGCCTTGATGTGCTTCCAGCGCTGATCGCGCTCGTAGGTACGGATCTTTTCGGCGAGTTCGCGCTCGGCGCGCAACTCGTCTTCGGACAGCGCGTCGGTCAGTGCCGGGTCGGACTGATAGGCGATGCGACGCCTGGCCCGTTCCACCCGCACGGGCAGAGCGGTGACCTCGTGATCGAGCGGGTGTTCCTCGCGCATCGCAACTCCAGGTAGCAAAAGGGTTCGCCGGGTCGCGTCATTGTTGCGCATCGAGCGGGGAGAGAACACCCGCGGGCCCGAATTGCTCGACCCGTGGGCGCTGAAAATGTCTGGCGCACAACTGTGTAGCTGTCGATGGAGCGATGCGGGAGACGGTGACGACCGTTCCAGAACGGGTCGCGCCCGGGCCGAGGAGCTTCGTTGATCCTCCATGGTTCGCCGTTGAACCTTGATCCCGTAAAAGTGCTTCTGTTGATGTGTCGCTGCTGGTCACCGCAGTGTTACGCAGGCCTGAACCGCCCGTCCTTTCGTCCGTTTGGTCCGTCTTGGGAGGCCCTTCACTGAATACGACGGGTTCGGCACGCAAAACTCATCGGCGTATCCTCGCGGTGTGTCGGACTGGTGCTGCTGATTTCGTGCTGTTTACTCGGTCCGTCAATCAGATGTTCGAGTGACGAGTGGAAGCGGAGGAGACATGGCACTGCCTACGATGACCGCCGAACAGCGCACCGAGGCGTTGGCCAAAGCGGCTGCCGTGCGCAAGGCGCGCTCGGAACTGATCGGCAAGGTGAAGGAGGGCAAGGTCACCGTCGCCGATCTGCTCAAGAAAGCCGACAGCGACGACCTGGTGAAAAAGACCAAGGTCGCTGCCGTGATCAAGGCACTGCCGGGCGTCGGTCCGGTCAAGGCCGCCAAGCTGATGGATCAGGCCGAGATTCCCGAAGATCGCCGTATCGGTGGCCTCGGTGCTCGTCAGCGCGCGGCCCTGCTCGACGCCCTCGAGGCCTGAGCCGATTCGCGATCCGACGCCCGTGGAGCTGGATGCACGGGCGTCGGGATGGTCTGTGAGTGATTTGCAGTAGGTGATTTACACGCAGTAGGTCAGCAGGAAGTCGTTGATCCGCAGGCGCCATCCCGGTTGCAACTCGATCGGGAGGGTGCCGACGCGAGACCAGCGTTCGCTGTCGGGGGCGGCGAAGAAGGTTCCGGAGGTCGCGGGGGCCTCGCGGACGAACACCTTGCCACGGTCGGGGGCGACGAAGGCATGGACCCGCGAGACGAGCCGATCGCGTTCGATCAGTATCGGCGTCGCCGCGGAAGCGCGCACCGATTCTTCCCCCGAGGGGTTGCGGCCGAGGACGTAGGGCCGGTCCAGTGGGTAGCTCAGCCCGTCTTCGGTGACCAGGGCGCCGCGCGAACCGCTGTGGGGTGCCGCACCCTTGCTCAATGCGACCGGTTCGGCGCGCTTGGCGGCATCGAGTGCTTGCGACCAGGCTCGGGGCGCGTTGGCGGCGGGCGAGTTGCGCGGACCGGTGCTCACGGTGACACCGTCGGAGTTGCTCGGTCCGGTGCCCGCCACGTCGCCGGTGGTCGGTCGGCTGCCCGTGCTCACCGTCTCGCTGTCGGGCCGGCCCGCGTCGGGCTGGAAACCCGAGGTCGCGGGTTGGTCGGGTGTCGGCGCCGGGAAACCCGCGGTGGCCGGGAGCGCGTCGCTGGTATCGGTGGGTCGCGCGGTCGGTGGGCGCAGGGCTTGGAAGCCGGTGGCCTCCGTCGGTGCGGGCTCGTCGACGGATTCGACCCGGCGCGGCGGGGGATTGCGGCGCCGGCCCAGGTTGAGCACGAAACCGTTGCCGGTGACGATGCCGGCGCGCAGGTCGGTGCGGGGATTGGCGCTGGTGGGGTCGGCCATCTCGGCGCCGACCGCGATCCGGCGGACGGGTTCGCGGATGATCTCGTCGACCCAGGTGAAGGCCCGGTCGCCGGCGAGGCGGCGGTTGCCCTCCGCACCGGAGATCTCGGCGATCACCGCGCCGCGCAACAGGATCAGCATCCCGTCGGCGGTCGGGGCGAGTACGCCGAAAGGCGGTGGGGCAGAGGCGCCGCCGAACACCACGCCCGCCAGGCGCTGGGCCAGGGCCGCACCGGGTGCGCTCGCCGCGGTGTTGTTGGCGACGGTTTCCACCGCGCCGAGTAACCGATCGGTCGACGGTGTCTCCCCGGCCAGATAGACGACGACATCGCCGAATCGAGCGACGATCCCGGTCCCCGGCACGATGGCCACGGTGGACGAATGCGCGTGCATCAACGCCTCCTTGTCGGACTGGCCTTCACCGCTGCCTCGGCCGACCCCGCTGTGCGGCAGACCGCGACCTTGGTCTCCGCCGCCAGCATAGATGGACGGACGCCCGGGGATAAGGTCCGAAGGTGAACTTCGAACGACGTTCGTACCAAACGATGTTCGTCGGCCGCGTAGGATCGGCGCATGAACGCCGCACCCGTCAGTCGCCGGGCCCGACCGGCGAAAGTCCCGTTGAGCCGTGATCTCGTGATCGAGACCGGATTGCGCGTCCTCGACACCGAGGGCTCGGCCGCGCTCACCATGCGCCGGGTCGCCAAGGAACTCGACACCGGCGCCGCGTCGCTGTACGTCTACGTCGCCCATCGCGACGACCTGCTGACCGGCATGCTCGACCACGTCCTGTCCCAGGTCCAGGCGCCCACCGAGGGTGACTGGCGTGCCAGGGTGACCCAGCTGGCCGAGTCCGCGATCGAGGCTCTCGGCCGCCACGACGGTCTCGCGCTCGTCGCCGTCGGCCGATTCCCGACCACCGAGCACGCCCTCGGTCTGATCGAGCAGTTGCTGACTCTTCTGCGCGAGGGCGGCCTCGACCCCGCGACCGCGACCTGGGCCGTCGACCTGATCTGCCGGCATATCACCGCCGAGTCCGTGCGGCGCACCGCCGGTGACGTGCGCGCGCGCTGGGCCCTGCGCGCGCTGCTCAACGGGATCATCGCCACCCCGGCGGCCGGTGGACCTGCCCGGCTCGCGCGCGAGGACGAGATCGCGGCGCTGCAGGAGATCGAGCGGCGGGCCGGTGCGCCGTTCGCCGAGGTGGGCATGACCGCGGTGGCCGAGGACGAGCCGCCGTCGCGAGAGGTGTTGCGGGCCTTCGTCGTCGAAGGGCGGGCGTGGGTGTGGCCGGACGACGACGATCAGCCGGTCGGCTACCTGGTTCTCGGACTGGTCGACGGGCAGCCTCATATCGATCAGGTTTCCGTCGACCCGGCTCACGCGGGCGCGCGGATCGGCAAGCGGCTGATCGACCATGCGGTCGCGTGGTCCAGGGACAACGGGCTCGAGGAGATCACGCTCACCACGTTCACGCAGGTGCCGTGGAACGGCCCGTACTACGAACGCCTCGGGTTCACCTATATCCCGCCCGCTGACGAAACTCCCGGCTTGCGGGCGATACGTGCCAGCGAGATCGCTCATGGGCTTGACGAGTGGCCGCGTGCTTGTATGCGTGCTGAGCTGGAGGCTTGGAGCAGTGACTGATCAGGGGTTCTGGTAGTCCCAGGACGGTTTGAGGCTGTGTTTGTTGGCGCGCTGGCGCGCGCGTGTCCGCGGCCCTGAGGGGCCGCCGGTTAGGCGCCGCGGAATCGCTCCTTCGTCG
>NZ_JBHXWQ010000011.1:0-138539 GCF_042671725.1 Nocardia sp. NPDC127606
TTCCCCACTGCTGCCTCCCGTAGGAGTCTGGGCCGTGTCTCAGTCCCAGTGTGGCCGGTCACCCTCTCAGGTCGGCTACCCGTCGTCGCCTTGGTGAGCCGTTACCTCACCAACAAGCTGATAGGCCGCGGGCCCATCTCGCACCGATAAATCTTTCCACCACCGAACATGCATTCAGTGGTCATATCCGGTATTAGACCCAGTTTCCCAGGCTTATCCCGAAGTGCAAGGCAGATCACCCACGTGTTACTCACCCGTTCGCCGCTCGTGTACCCCGAAGGGCCTTACCGCTCGACTTGCATGTGTTAAGCACGCCGCTAGCGTTCGTCCTGAGCCAGAATCAAACTCTCCGTTGAAGACTCTCGAAACAACCCTCCGAAGAGAGCGAATCAAAATTATCTAACTAGAGTCCGAAAACCTAGCAAAGCGAACACCAGCAAAAAGATTCGCTGTTGTTCAATGTCCAACCTCCCACGACCGGGGGGTACATGAAAGATTGGAACCAATAATAATTATTGGCACTGACATTCATCGACACACTATTGAGTTCTCAAAGAACACACGCACAAACAGAATGACCGGATCGTTCCGGATCTTCCGAAGGGCAACTGTTCCAGTCTAACCTCACGCCCAGACGAAGTCAATCATAAGCCTGGTCACAAGATCTTCAGCTCCGTCAGGCGCTTCCCCGTACTACCGCGTTCTCCCTTGGCCCGCCAGCCACTCGGGCTAGCGTCTCGGCTCCGGGTTGGTGTCCGTGTCGCTCTGACTTCCAATAAGTTACGCGCCGGATAACGCCGCGTCAAATCGCCTGGACAGCACCTGATCTCCGCAGGTCACGGCGGTGCGCTCAGCGCTTGCGCCGGCCTGAATCACACGCATGTGACTCAGGCCTCCGCAACGACGTCAGGCTATCCGATGCACACCCGCCATGTTCTTCTTTCCGCGCCGCAGCACCAGCCACTCACCGTGCAGGTAGTCGGCATCGGACGGAGTCCACTCGAGGTCGCTGACCCGCTGGTTGTTCACCGACGCACCGCCTTCGTTGACCACCCGACGGGCCGCGCCCTTGCTTTCACAGAGGCCCGAGGCGACGAGCAGGTCGACGATCGTGTTCGGTTCACCCGGCACCACCTCGGCGACCTTGCCGTCGACCGCGGCTTCGCGCAGCGCGGCGCCGAGCGTGGACAGCGGAAGTTCGCCGAGCTCACCGCGGCCGAACAGGGCGTGGCTGGCCAATTCCGCCGCGCGGGTCTCGGCCTCGCCGTGCACCAGCGTGGTCATCTCCGCTGCCAGGCGCTTCTGCGCCTCGCGGGCGAACGGACGTTCCGCCGTCGCCTGCTCGAGCTCGTCGAGTTCTTCGCGGCTCAGGAAGGTGAACCAGCGCAGGTAGCGCACGACATCGGCGTCGGCGGTGTTCACGAAGTACTGGTACCAGGCGTAGGGGCTGGTCAGTTCGGGGTCGAGCCACAGGCTGCCGCCGCCGGTGGACTTGCCGAACTTCTTGCCGTCGGCCGAGGTCACCAGGGGCACGGTGAGCGCGTGCACATGCGCGCCGTCCACGCGCCGGTTCAGTTCGACGCCGGCGATGATGTTGCCCCACTGATCGGAGCCACCGACCTGCAGCGTGCAACCGTGCTCGCGCCGCAGCTGCAGGTAGTCGTTGGCCTGCAGCAGCATGTAGCTGAACTCGGTGTAGGAGATGCCGTCGCCTTCGAGCCGCCGTTTGACGGTGTCGCGGGCGAGCATCACGTTCACCGAGAAGTGCTTGCCGACATCGCGCAGGAAATCCACGGTCGACAGCGGGCCGGTCCAGTCCATGTTGTTGACGATGACCGCACCGGTCGGCGACTCGTCGAGGTCGACGAACCGCTCGAGCTGGCCCCGGATGCGCTGTGCCCACTCGGCGACGGTGTCGGTCGAGTTCATCGTGCGTTCGCCCACGTCACGCGGGTCGCCGATCATGCCGGTCGCGCCGCCGGCGAGCACGATCGGCCGATGCCCGGCCAGCTGGAAGCGCTTGAGCGCGAGCAGCGGGACGAGGTGGCCGGCGTGCAGGCTGGCGGCGGTCGGGTCGAAGCCGGCATAGAGCGTCAGGGGCGCGGCGGCCGCGGCAGCGCGCAGCTCGTCCAGGTCGGTGGACTGCGCGATCAGGCCGCGCCAGGTCAGTTCGTCGAAGATGTCGCCGGTCACGCTGACCCATCTTTCCGCATGCGGTTCGTCAGCCGCGTGCGCGGGTGAGCCAGGCGAGCAGATCGGCTTCGACCTCGTCGCGGTTGGTTTCGTTGAGGACTTCGTGGCGGGCGTCCGCGTAGACCTGGTAGGTGAGGTCGGCAAGGCCCGCGTCGCGGTAGCGCTGGACGAGCAGGTCGGACAGGCGCAGCTTGTTGTTGAGCGGGTCCTTGTCGCCGACCATCACGTAGATGGGCAGGTCGGCGCGCACGGTGCTCGGATCGGACAGCCGCGTCTGGGCGTTGGCAGCGAGCAGGCCCATGTTGGCCTCGTCGATGGCGAAACCGCACCAGGGGTCGGCGTTATAGGCGTCGACCTGGGCTTCGTCGCGACTGATCCAGTCGGCGTCGGTGCGGGTGGGCTGGAACTCGGCGTTGAAGAAGGCGATCAGGTCACCACCGGCTGCCGCGATCTCGCCGAACAGGCCGTCGACCGCGGTCGTGCCGCTCAGGACCACCTCGTCGACGAGGCCGGAATGGTCGAGCAGGTACTGCTGCACGGCGAAGGAGCCGAGGCTGTGGCCGATCAGGGTGACGGGTAGCCCGGGGTGACGTTCGCGCAGGATCTCGGTGAGCGCGACCTCGTCGGCGACGAGCAGGTTCCAGCCGTCGGGACCCAGGTCGCCCGGCACTGCACCCATGCTGAGCCCGTGCCCGCGGTGGTCGTCGGCATAGACGGCGAACCCGAGGTCGGCCAGTCGTTCGGCGAGGTGCCCGTAGCGGTCGGAATGTTCGCCCATGCCGTGCGCGATCTGCACGACGCCGCGCGGCTCGGTCTCGGTGGGAAGCCAGCTCCGCACGTGGATCGTGGTGCCGTCACTGCTGGGGAAAGTGAACACGGGCGCTCCTGCTCGTACGGTCTTCTCGACGTGGGCCTCGATCGTCGCACCTGCGATGGATTCGCCCTATTGGGTTCGGCGACGAAATCGGGAGCGCGAGATCAGCTCCCTCACCGAAGCCTCGACACGCCGATAATCGCCGGAACCCGATGGCTCCGGCGATTATCGGCGTGTCGAGTGGTGGCTCATCGCACCAGCGCGGTGATGGTGGCGCGGCGTTCGTAGGCGATCCAGGCGAAGATCGCGGCCAGCACCAGCGGGAAGATCCCCATCGCGGGCTTGTCGGCGATGAAGGCCTGCGTCGCCGCGGCGAGCACGGTGAGCACGGACAGACCGGCGGCGGCCAGACCGGACAGACGCGGCACCATCAGGCCGATTCCGCCCGCCACCTCGACGACTCCGATGAAGATCAGCAGCCCGATCGGGATGGTCAGGTTCTCGGGTGCGTTGTCCATCAACGTGTTCGGGATGACGAGCTTCGGGCCGCCCGAGGCGATGACGAAGAACAGGCCGAGCACGATCTGCAGGGTCCACAGGACGCGGTTGCGGATCTTGCCGGGGCGGTAGTCGGCGGCGTGGGAGAAGTTCGCGGAGGGGGTCGCAGTGGTCATGGTCTCGTCCTTCGAGTCGGTCGCGCCGGGTTGGTAGCGCGTTCAACAGATAGGACGGACCGTCGCCGGAAAACTCATCGCTGTCGGCGAAGTCTGTCGAAATCGCTAGGGCATCGGGGCGCGAGGGCTGCGCCGATAGACCGAGACGGCGGGCGAGGCCGGCAGCCAGAACCGCCACGGGATCTCGGCGGCCACGCTGACACCCACTCTGGGACCGGCGGCGATATCGGACTGCGGCACAGGTGGTTCCAGTTCGAGGCGCAGCGCGGAGAACGGGTCGAACAGTTCGGTTCCGTAGTCGGACATGCTGATGCCGAGCGCGCTGCCGACATTGCCCGGTCCCCGCGCCAGATCGGTGTCCTTGCGGGCGGCGGGCCTGCGTTCGCGGGCGAGGTCGATGCCCCCGACCACCTCTGCCGCACGCACGAGCACCGCGCCTGCCTCACCGTCGTAACCACCGGTCACGTTGACACAGAGATGAATTCCGTACGAGCGGTAGACGTAGAGCCGCCCGGCCGGGCCGAACATCA
This sequence comes from Nocardia sp. NPDC127606, assembly GCF_042671725.1. Classification (NCBI taxonomy): domain Bacteria; kingdom Bacillati; phylum Actinomycetota; class Actinomycetes; order Mycobacteriales; family Nocardiaceae; genus Nocardia; species Nocardia sp. NPDC127606. The sequence goes on from NZ_JBHXWQ010000011.1 coordinate 4,212, forward strand.
CCGCATTGCGGGCTGTCGGCCCCGGCCAGGAGTGCGCGGCCGGATCGGGCCACGGTCCGTCGGGGTTGCTGCCGTAGGCCTCGACTTCCACGATGCGCAGCGCCACCGGACCCGACCACAGGATCGCGCCGAGCAACCTGCGGGCGGCGGTAGGGGGATCGACGGCCAGTTCCTGGGCGGACACGACCGTCATTGTCACCTAGTCGGGCGCCCACGCGCGGCATTGCCGCCGCGCGTGGCCGCGGGTACGCCGAGCGATCGGCGCTCAGGCGTAGGCGCTGTGCTGCCCGGCGCGCAGGATGCGCCGATCGTCGACGATCACCACCGCGTACGCGACCGCAACCAGGGCTGCGAGTTGGCCCCAGGCGAGCCAGTACACCCCGATCGGCGTGGTGGCGGCGACGGCGAGGGCGCCGAGCAGCCTGCCGCGTGAACCGGACAGGCCGAGCGCGGCCCGGAACCAGGACTGTCCTGCGAAGTAGAGCGCGACCCCGCCGGACAACGCGCCCGCGGCCGCCCAGCTCACCGGCTCGCCGCCGTGCGCGATGCTGAGCGCGATGCCTGCCGAGGTGAGGATGACGCCGACCAGGAGCGGATAGAGCGCGTAGTCGTAGGCGACGAGCGCCGGCCGCACCCGTTCGAGGTCGGGTCGTTCGCCCAGCGCGTGCTCGCCGCGTTCGTCGTCGAAACCGAAGTAGGCCCACCACAGCACGTACGCCAGCGCCAGCCCCAACGCGACCATGGCCAGCAGCGCGACGGTGATCGGTTCGCCGGCCAGCCCGACCCCGAGCGCGACGATCGATTCGCCGAGCGCGACGATCACCACCAGCCCGTGCCGCTCGCAGAAGTGCGAGACGCGGACCCGGAATCCGGCGGTGTCGACGAGGTAGGGACTGAGGATCTGCACGGCGAAAGCCCCGGCCCAGAGCAGGTATTGCAGCGGCGGGTGGGTGAAGCCGCCCGCCACGACCAGGGTGGCCGACAGCGCGTTGAGCGGCCCGATCCGGCGGATCGCCAGAACGGCCGACGCCCCGCCCGCCGAGGCGAACATCGCGGTGTGGATCGCGGTCACCAGCAGGTAGCCGATGCCGAAGGCGACACCGGTGCCGTGGAAGGCGTCGGGCACGGCGAGCGCGAGCATGAAGAACGCCGACATCCCGACCAGCAACCAGGTTCGGCGCGAGGACGAGCTCGGCGCCACCTCGTTGGTCAACCAGACGTACCCGCTGTACATCCACCAGATCACGCCGAACATCAGCGAGACCTGCAGAACTGCTTCCCATCCCGGATGGTGCACGAACACGTGGGTGAGCTGGGTGATCGTGAAAACGAAGACCAGGTCGAAGAACAGTTCCAGGGTCGAGGCCCTGACCTGGCCACCTTCGGCCCGGTCGTTGAGATTGCTTGACACGGCAGAATGGTAGGGCCAGTGACCGGTTCGCGCGAACCCAGCGCGGGACGAGGTTTCACCCCTGATTCGGGCGGGGTCCTCGGCCGGGACGAGCTCGTCCCGGCGCGACAAGCGGTCAGCGAGGGATTGCTCAGCCGAGCAGGTCGGTGCCGCGGTACAGACCGGCCAGCTTGCTGGGGTTGACCTGGAATCGCAGATTCTGGATGTGTCCGTCGACGAGGTCGAAAGTGAAGGCGGCGCCGGGGTTTCCGGCGAAGGAGGCCAGGGCGCCGAGCTCGCCGTTGATGTCGGCCCCGGTGAGTTCGAAACCCGCGGACGACGGTTTGGCGAGGACGCCCAGGATCCAGCGGGCGACGTGGTCGGGCCCGTGCAGGGGGCGACGCGCGGCGGTGACCACGCCGCCGCCGTCGGACCAGCAGGTGACATCGGGGGCGAGCAGGTCCATCAGGGCGTTGAGGTCGCCGCCGGCGCAGGCGGCCATGAACTGTGCGGTGACCTGGGCGCGAGCGGCCTTGTCGGTATCGAATCGTGGGCGGCGCGAGTGGACGTGGTTCTTCGCGCGGTGCGCGATCTGTCGCACGCTCGCCTCGGTCCGGTCGAGAGCTTCGGCGATCTCGGCGTGCGAATAGCCGAACACTTCGCGCAGCAGGAACACCGCGCGTTCGACGGGGGTGAGGGTTTCCAGCACGACGAGCATGGCGGTGGAGACGGTGTCGGCCAATTCGGTGTCCTCGGCGATATCGGGCGATGTCAGGACCGGCTCGGGAAGCCAAGGGCCGACATAGCTTTCGCGGGTCGCGCGGGCGGAGGTCAGTCGGTTGAGCGAGAGATTGGTGACCGCGCGGACCAGGTAGGCCTTGGGATGGGCGACCGTGGCGTGGTCGGTGTCGTTCCACTTGAGCCAGGTGTCCTGCAGGACGTCCTCGGCGTCGGCGACCGTACCGAGCATGCGGTAGGCGGTCGCGAACAGCAGGCGGCGGTGTTCGAGGAACGGATCCTGGTCGGACATACGATCTACCATGTCGCACCCTCCGTCACGGTGGCGAATCGGTGGGCGCCGACCAGGGTCGGCGCCCGATCGGCGACGGTGCGGGCTGTTCACGCGAGGGCGCGAGTCGCCTTGCCGCCCTTGGACAATTGCACGTTCATGGTCATCTTCTTGCTGGCCTTGAACGTCGGGACAGGGCTGCTGCTCACCGTCTCCTTGTAGGTGCGCGCGGCCCAGCCGGTGAGGTAGAGGCGGCGCGGGGTGTCGTCGGCGTTGGTGAACTGGATGACCGCGTCGCGGCGGCCCAGGCTGACCGGCTGGTGGAAGTATCCGAAGCGGAACGGCCGCACCGTCTTGCCGCGCAGTTCGGCGGCGATCAGGTCGGCGGTGTACGCGGCGGTGGGCAGGCCACTCTGGCAGGTGCCGTGCACCTGTCCCCACCCCTGGCGGACGGCGGCCGAGTCACCGATGGCGTGAATCATCGGGTGCGACACCGACTTCAGCGTCGGGTCCACGACGATGAGGCCACGCGCGTCGGTCTCGATCCCCGCCTCGGCGCCCAGCGGCGAGACCCGCACGCCGGTGGTCCACAGCGTGAGGTCGGCGCCGATCACCGTGCCGTCGGCGAGTTCGACCGCGTCGGGCTGCACTTTGGCGACGCGCACGCCGATCTCGCGGAGGATGCCGAGCCGGTCCATCGCCTTGTTCAGGTGGGCGCGGGCTTTGTCGCCCATCATCGCGCCCGGCTCGCCCGAGCTGATCAGGGTGACGCGCAGACCGGGGTGGCTTTCCGCGATCTCGGTCGCGGCTTCGATACCGGTGAGGCCGCCACCGCACACGGCGACGGCGGCACCCTGAGCCGCGAGGGTGGTCAGTTTGCCCGCGAATTCGTGGGCGAGGCGCGGGTCGTCGAGGGTGAAAGCGTGGTCGGCGACACCGGGCACCAAGGACGTCTCGGCGGTGCTGCCGAGGGCGTAGATCAACTCGTCGTAGGCGAGTTCGCCGGCACCGTCGACGTGGACGCGCTGCGCGGCGGGGTCGATCGCGGTGACCCAGCCCCGCACGAATTCGACGCCGGTGCCGTCGAGGATGTCCGGGATGTCGTGGTGGGCGAGTTCCTGACCGGCGGCGATCTGGTGCAGCCGCAGCCGCTCGGTGAAGCGGGCCGACGGGTTGACCAGGGTGATCGCCACATCCAGTTTCCTGGCACGCCGGGCCAGGCGGATCGCGGCCAGCATGCCGGTGTAGCCGGCGCCGAGGACGACGATGCGGTGCGTGGTGGTGGTCATTGCGGTGCTCCTTGTCGGTGGGATGTTCATGGGACAAAGCAGCCCGCCGGAACGTGACAACCCCGCTTTGTGATCCACATCACATGATCCTGGCCTGCGGGAAACCCTGAAATCCTCGACCGGAAATCGGGGTCGAACCGGGGACGCACCCGGATGTGGCGCAGGGTTCGCGTCCCTACCGTCGAGGCATGGCTTCTCCCCCACGTCGGCTGCGCCGCATCCTGCTCGGCGCGTGCGCCCTCGTCGTCACCCTGGTCACCGCGATCGGCGCCGGGGTGGCGTGGACTTGGAGCTCCGCCGACATCTCGACGGTCGGCACCACGGAATTCGCTCAGCCACTGCGCATTCCACCGCTGGCCGATTCGACTGTCGACTCCACCGGAACACGGGTGTTCGCACTCGATATGCGCACCGGGACAACCGCGTTCGAGCCCGGCCGCGCCACCGAGACATGGGGCTTCAACGGCACCTATCTCGGTCCCACTCTGCGCGCGGCCCGCGGCGAACGCGTGCGAGTCCAGGTGCGCAACCAACTCCCCGAGGCATCGACAGTGCACTGGCACGGCATGCACCTACCTGCCGCCATGGACGGCGGACCGCACCAGATGGTCGGCCCCGGTGCGACATGGACACCGGAATGGACTGTGGACCAACCGGCTTCGACTCTCTGGTATCACCCGCACCCGCACGGCGCCACCGAGGACCATGTGCGCCGCGGCTTGGCGGGCATGTTCCTCATCGATGACGCACCGAGTGCGGAACTGCCGCTGCCGAACACCTACGGCGTGGACGACATCCCGGTGATCGTGCAGGACATGCGCCTGCGCGGTAGCCGCCTCGACGGGGCGCACGCGATCTTCCGTGACATCGGCTTCCTCGGCGACCGCACCATGGTCAACGGCACCCTGTCCCCCTATCAGGAGGTCGGGGACGAACTGGTGCGGCTGCGCCTGCTCAATGCCTCGACCGCGCGGATCTACACCTTCGCCTTCGACGACGCCCGCGCGTTCGCGATGATCGGTTCCGACGGCGGTCTGCTCGAACGCCCCGTCACCCTCGATCGCCTCCGCCTCTCACCCGGCGAACGCGCGGAGATCGTGGTGCGGGTGCGTCCCGGCGAGCGCACCGTGCTGCGCAGCGAGAAGCTCACGGCGGGCCTCGATTTCTGGTCGAACCGGTTCTCGGGCGGTGACGACACGTTCGATGTGCTCGAACTGCGCGCCGCATCGACCTTGCGCCCCTCCGATGCGTTACCGGAAAACCTTGTGCCGCTGTCGATTCCCGATGGGACCGACTCGGTCACGCAACGGCGCTTCGATCTGACCCTGGCCGGTATCAACGGCGAGCGCATGGACATGAGCCGCATCGACACCACGGTCACCCGGGGCACCACCGAGACCTGGGTGGTGCGCAACATCGACGGCATGCCGCACAACTTTCACGTCCACGATGTGCAGTTCCGGGTGCTCGACTACGACGGCGGCCCGCCCCCGCCCGAGCTGACCGGCGCCAAGGACACCATCTTCCTGCCGCCGAATACGGCGACGACGCTGGCTCTGCGCTTCGACGGGCCCGCCGATCCGACGACGCCGTACATGTATCACTGCCATCTGCTGTGGCACGAGGATGTCGGGATGATGGGCCAGTTCACCGTCGTCGAACCAGGTCAGCAGGCCGTGACACCCCCGGGACACGCCCACTGACCTTGCCACCCGGACACCATCGCGCTAAATTCATCACGTAGTGAATTCAACACTCGATGAATTGAGGCGACCATGTCGCGCACCGCACCGCCACCGATCGCCGTCCAGGTCGCGGACCTGACCGTCACACGCGGAAAACGCCCCGTCCTACACGGCCTCACCCTGGACATCCCGCGCGGCTCGATCACCGGCCTGCTCGGTCCGTCCGGCTGCGGGAAGACCACCCTGCTGCGCAGCATCGTGGGAACGCAACTGGTGGAATCGGGCACCGTCACCGTGCTCGGCGAGCCGGCGGGCAGCGCCGGGCTGCGCCGCCGGGTCGGTTATGTCACCCAGGCGCCGAGCATCTACGCCGACATCAGCGTCCGCGACAATGTGTCGTACTACGCCGCCCTCTACGGACGCGACCGCGACGACACCGAATCCGCGCTCGTCGCAGTCGGTTTGGCCGATCACGCGGATCAGCTCGGCGACCAGCTCTCGGGTGGCCAGAAGACCAGGGCGTCGCTGGCGTGCGCGCTCGTCGGCAAGCCGGAACTACTGGTGCTCGACGAACCGACGGTCGGCCTCGATCCGGTGTTGCGGGTGGAGTTGTGGAAGCAGTTCCGTGAACTGGCCGCGGCGGGAACGACGCTGCTCGTATCGAGTCACGTGATGGACGAAGCCGAACACTGCGACAAACTCCTGCTGATGCGCGAGGGCAACCTGCTCGCCCAGCTCAGCCCCGACGAACTGCGCGAGCGCACCGACGAACAGAACCTCGAAGCCGCTTTCCTGACCTTGATCACGATGGGAGAGCACGCGTGACCACCCTGCGCCCCTACACCGCCACGACCGCCCGGATCCTGCGACAACTGCGCAACGACCACCGCACCGTCGCCATGATCCTGGTGGTTCCCGCCCTGCTAATGACCCTGCTGTACTTCATCTACCAGGACGCACCGCACGCGCCACACTCCCCGCTGACCATGTTCGACCGGGTCGGCATCACGATGCTCGGGATCCTGCCGTTCATCGTGATGTTCCTGATCACCGCGATCGCGATGCAGCGCGAACGCACCTCGGGAACCCTCGAACGGCTGCTCACCACTCCGCTGAGCAAGCTCGACCTGCTCGCCGGGTACGGCAGCGCGTTCTCCCTCGCCGCCGCCGCGCAGGCCGCGGTCGCCTGCGTGGTCGCGTTCTGGCTGCTCGGGTTGACCGCCGCGGGCAGTCCGGGCTGGGTCATGCTGATCGCGATGGTCGACGCGGTGTGCGGCGTCGGGCTCGGCCTGCTGGCGAGTGCTTTCGCGCGGACCGAATTCCAGGCCGTGCAGTTCATGCCGGTGATCGTCGCGCCGCAGATCTTCCTGTGTGGGCTGCTGGTACCGCGTGACCGGCTGCCCGACTGGCTGGAGGCGATCAGCAATGTGATGCCGTTGAGCTACGCGGTCGACGCGCTCCAGCAGGTGTCGGTTCACGCGGAGCCGACAGCCGCGATGTGGCGCGATATCGCCGTCGTCGCCGGGTTCGCGGTGGTGGCCCTCGGCCTCGCCGCGGCTACTCTGCGTCGACGCACCACGTAGCGAACAAGACCCGACGAGAGGATCCATGATGAGTGACGGCGAATCCGGTTCCGGCACAGCGAAATCCGGGCGCACCGGGCGCAGGCCGGGCAACGCCGACACCAGGCTGGCGATTCTCGACGCGGCGCGGGTCCGGTTCGCCGGCGCCGGGTTCGACAAGACCTCGATCCGCGCGATCGCGGCCGATGCCGATGTCGACCCGGCGCTGGTGCACCACTACTTCGGCAACAAGCAGCAGCTGTTCGCCGCCGCGGTGGACTTCCCGGTCGACCCGGACACCACGCTGAACGCCGTCGACGCCGCACCGATCGCCGAACTCGGCGCGACGATCGTGCGCGCGGTCGTCACGGTGTGGGACTCCCCCGCCGGACCCGGCATCGTGGCCATGGTCCGCAGCATCTTCGCGGGCGGCGATCAGAATCTCGCGCGCACGTTCCTGCTCCAGGTGGTGCTGGAACGGGTCCGGGTGCGCATCGCCACCGGCGACGACGACGGGCGCGCCAGGGTCTCGCTGGCCGCGTCCCAGATGATCGGGGTCTTGACCGCGCGCAAGATCATCGCGCTGGAACCACTGGCCTCGATGCCGATCGAGGCCGTGGTCGATGCCGTCGGCCCGGTCGTGCAGCGCTACCTGACCGGTGACATCGATACCGGCAGTTGGTGATCCAGCGCCGGAAATCGTTCGAGGGTCAGGATTCGGCGACGAAGAATTCGTGCTCGGCGTCGGTGACGTCGCGGGCCTCGTCGATCAGCAGCACCGGGATGCCGTTGTCGATCGGGTACGCGCGCCGTAGACGCGGGTTGTAGAGCACGCTCACATCGGCTTCGGTGCGCACCAGCTGCAGCGGGCCCTTGTCCTGGGGGCAGGCCAGCAGGCCGAGCAGGGTTGCGTCGATGGTGGATTCGTGCGCCATGTGCCTAACCTACCGCGCCCGGCGGAACGAGATGTAGCGGTGTCCGAAGAAGCTCACGACCGCCACCAGACCCATGACGATCACCGAGGCGGGAGCGGCGGGAAACCCGAGGCCGGTGACCGCCAGCTCCACCAGGATCACGTTGAGCACCAGACCACCGGCGTTCACCCCACAGAACGCGAGAAAGTCGCGCAGGAGATGGCCGTGAACGCGGAACACCAGCGTGCGATGCAACACGAACGCGACCACCGTGCTCACCGCGTAGGCAGCGACAACAGCCACACCGGGCCTGCCGTCGCCGAGCACCTGCAGCCAGAACACGACGAGGGCCATGCCGAGCAGCGTGTTGAACCCGCCGACGATCGCGAACGCCAGCTCCTGACGTTTCACGATCCGCAGCAGCGGGCCCGGTGTCTCGAGCACGCCGCCCGCCGCCTCGGCGGTCATCGCACCGCGTCCGCGAGCGCGGTGTCGTCATCGGTGATCGACTCCGCCGCCGGGGCGTCCAGCTCCTCGTCGTCGGGCTTACGCCCACGCACGTACAGCCACTGGAACACCGCGAGTCCGAGCAGTCCGAGGCCGATCGCGGCCCCGCCGATCTTCCAGCCCGGCGGACGCCAGGTCAGCTCGAGATCGCCGTTCTTCGTCCCGGCCGGAATGTCGACCGCGACGAAACTCTTCGCGACGACCTTGAACGGGATGTCCTTGCCGTCGAGGCTCACCCGGTACCCCGGCCAGCCCAGCCGCGCGAACACCACGCGGCCACCGGACTGGGAGCTCACAGTGACCCGGCTCGTCGTATCGCTTTCCGAGGTCGAGACCGCGGTGGCGTTCTCGACCGCCGAGATCCGGCCGTTGCGGGTGGAGATCAGCCCGTCCGCTCGTTCGAGGACCGAGATGTAGTTCTCGTGGCCGGGGTAGTCGACCCATTTCCACCCCTCGGGCGCGGGCTCGGTCCGCGCGGCCGGGTAGAGCGCGCGTTGCAGCACCACCCGGTCGATGTTCATCAGGTCGACGACCGTTTTGCCGGTCGACGGCTCGACCGCGAAAGCGCGGCGGTAGGCGTCGGGGCACACGCTGGTGTCCCAGCGCATGCAGAGCATGTCGCCGAACCAGAAGTGGCCGTTCGGGGTGTAGCCGCTGACATAGGTGCGCTCGATGTCCTTGGCGTAGTTGCCGAACACCAGCGAGCCGTAGGCGCCGTCGAGGGTGCGCTCCCCCGGCTGGATGAGCGCGCGATCGCCGAGCTGCAGCGTGGTCCCCGCGAATTCCGGGAACGCCGCGCGTGCCGCGGCCCGATCGCTGGGCAGATTCCAGCTCATCGGCGTCGGCTGTGCCCGCTCCACCTGGACATAGGCGATCGGGGACACCGCGATGATCGCCAGCGCGACCGCCGCCGAGATCCCCTTGTTCACCGCCAGCCACACCAGCGCGGCCCCGAGCGCGGCGATGGCCAGCGCGGCGATCACATGCGCGATCCAGTTGTGCGGGTCGGCGGAGAACGAGCGCACCCACAGCAGCCCGATCAGCACGGCCGCCGCGATCCCGCGCGCACGCCAGTCCTTGAAGGTCGCGAACCGCCCGAGCAGCACGCACACCAGCAGCAGCAGACCCAGCGCCACCATCGGCAGCACGCGGGCAGGCCAGCGCAGCGGGCCGATCGTGCCCGGCCCGGCCGTCCACATCAGCGCCGCGATCGCGAACAGGCCGATGCCGCTGAGTTCGCGCCAGGCCGCACGCGCCTTGCCCCAGTCGATGAACGCCAGGGCCGGAATCAGGAACCAGGCGATGTAGACCACCGGCAGCGGCTGCACGTAACCCCACCACGAGGTGAACGCGGGCAGGGTCGAGGGCAGGCTCGCGTTCAGCGATTCCGACCACGGCACAGTGAGGAACATGTCGTTGTTGATCTGGGCCGTGCCACGCCAGGTGACCTTCGCCGAGAGCATGCTCGGCAGATAGGTGGCCGCACCGGCCAGCGCCGCCAACCCCGCCACCGTCAGCAGCTTCAGTGACGGGCGCCAGGCCCGCTGGTAGATCAGCTCACCGATCGCGACCGCGCCGATCATCAGACCGGCTTCCACCGCCGGGAAGATGTACTGCACCGAGATCGCCAGGTAGAGATACACGAACACGGGGATCGGCCCACCGCGACCACGCGAGTAGCGCACGCCCGACGCCCAGGCGTGCACCATCCACGCGGTGCCGGTGAAGGCGGTCATCCAGCTGGCCTCGTCGAAGAACAGCAGCCAACCGGTGAACGGAATCGAGACGCCGGCCAGCGCCGCCCACTGCACCCGCGAGCCGTAGGCCAGGCAGATCCGGTAGACGCCGAGGCCGAGGATGATCGCGAAGATCAGCTTCACCACGGTCGCGTACAGCACCAGGTTGTCCACCGAGGGCGCGATCAGATCGATCAGCAGCTGCGGCGGATTCAGTAGCCCGGCTTCCTCGATCGAGTAGTTCCCGGCCATCCAGTGCTCGGGCACCATCACCGGCAGATCACCGTTGCGCAGCCGGTTGCCGAGCATCACCCACAGCGGGACGTACTGGGATTCGGTGTCGTCGGTGTAGAAGTGCCGAACGTTGGCGAGGAGAACCGCACCATAGCCCGCGATCACTCCGAGGGAGGTGATCAAGCCCCAGATATAGACGGAACGACGGGACGGGGTTCTACTTTCCACCACGAGGACCAGACCCTACAGGCACACGGCCCGACTGGCACCGTCGCACAGCGGGATCGCTTCCACCGACGTGTCACGCGCCGGTGTTAAAGTGCGCTCACTGTTGGGTCATTACCTCCGAAACACCGAAAGTGTCCGCGATGCCGATTCCGTCCGCACCTTTGTCCAGGCCCGACACTGTCGTGCGATCGGGCGCGCCCGATCGCAACGGGTCGAGCCCGGTGCATTCGGTGTCGGTGGTCGTTCCGGTGTATCGGGGTGAGGACACGATCGCGGCACTGGTCGCCGAGCTGGACCGGCTGACGGGCCCGAGTACGACCGCGGCGGGCGCCCGGTTCGCGGTCGAGGAGATCATCCTCGTGCACGACAACGGTCCCGACCGCTCCGATGTCGTGCTCCAGGAATTGGAAGGCTCCTTCCCTCAGGTGCGCGCGGTGTGGTTGAGCCGCAACTTCGGTCAGGACGCGGCGACGATCGCCGGTATGGCGGCGGCGCAGGGCGACTGGATCGTCACAATGGACGAGGACGGTCAGCACGACCCCGCGTTCATCGCCGACTTCCTGGACGCGGCGCTGGCCTCGCGCGCGGACCTGGTCTATTCGAAACCGTCCAACACCCGCCCGCACGGCTTCCTGCGCAATCTCACCTCGCGCGGCGCCAAGATCGTGCTGGCGACGGTGTTCGCGTTCCCGGATTCGACGCGCTTCGAGAGCTTCCGGCTGATCCGCGGTGACATCGGCCGCCAGCTCGCCGAAGTCGCGGCCAACGGGGTCTACCTGGACGTGGCGCTCACCTGGGTGGTCGGCAATACGGTCTCGGTGCCGGTGGTGCTGCGCGCCGAAGGGCGCGAGGAGTCCGGCTACAACTATCGCCGTCTGTTCTCGCTGTTCTGGAAGATGGTGCTGTGCAGCGGCACTCGCGGACTGCGACTGGTGAGCATGCTCGGGGTCACCCTCGCGCTGGCCGGGGTGATCATGGCCGCGGTGGTGATCGTGCAGGCGCTCACGCAGGACAACCACGATCCCGAGGGCTGGGCGTCGATCATCGTCGTGATGCTGCTGTGCTCGGGCGCGATGCTGTTCTCGCTCGGTCTGATCGCCGAGTATCTCGGTGTCGCGCTGCACATCCTGGTCGGCAAGCCGCTCTACCTCACCGTGCAGACCCCGACACCGCGCCCGGATACGATGCATGCGCCGGCCCTGAACCATCGAGTCGACGCCGCGGTACCGGCAGCCGCGACGGAGAAGGGCCATCGCGCGTGAGCGACCGCATCATCTTCAGCAGGCCGTTCCGCGCTGCCGCTGAACGCCCCAATCTGATGACCGTGCTCGATTCCGATCACAGTCACGGCGACGGTCAGTTCACCAAGTCGGCGACGGCGAAGATCAAAGCCATCACCGGCGCCGATCACGCGCTGCTCACCACCTCCTGCACGCACGCACTCGAATTGGGCGCGCTGCTGCTGGAGCTGGGCCCCGACGACGAGGTGATCGTCCCCAGTTTCGCGTTCACCTCCGCGGCCACCTCGATGGCCCTGCGTGGTTCCACCTGTGTGTTCGTCGACATCGACGAGTCCACCGGCAATATCGACCCCGCCGCCGCGGCCGCCGCGGTCACCGACCGCACCAAGGCCATCGTGGTGATGCACTACGGCGGTGTCGCCGCCGACATGGAGCCGCTGCTCGCGCTGGCCGCCCAGCACGGCGTGGCGATCATCGAGGACAACGCGCACGGTCTCGGTGGCACCTGGCGTGGCAGGCAGCTGGGCACGATCGGCACCCTCGGCACGCAGAGTTTCCACGACACCAAGAACGTGCACTGCGGTGAGGGTGGCGCGCTGCTGCTGTCGGACGAGATCCTGATGAGTCGCGCCGAGATCATGCGGGAGAAGGGCACCGACCGCGCTCGCTTCCTGCGCGGCCAGGTCGACAAGTACTCCTGGCAGGACATCGGTTCCAGCTACCTGCCCAGCGAGCTCAATGCCGCCGTGCTCGACGCTCAGCTGGCCGAGTTCGACACCATCCAGGCCAACCGTCACCGCGTGTGGGACACCTACGCGGCCGCGCTGCCCGACTGGGCGGCACGCAACGACGTGCGCCCGATGACGGTGCCCGCCGACGCGGGCCACACCGCGCACCTGTTCTACCTGCGCATGCCCAGCGAGGACAGCCGCGACGGCATCATCGCCCACCTGGCCGAACGCGGCATCGTCGCGCCGTTCCACTACATTCCGCTGGATTCGAGCCCCGCGGGCCTCAAGTACGGCCGTACCCCGGTGCCGTGCACGCGCTCGGCGAACTTCTCGGCGACGATCGTGCGCCTGCCGCTGTGGCCGTTGCTCAGCGAGGCGCAGCTCGGTCGTGTCGTCGACGCGGTCACCGAATACCAGGTGTAGCCGCAACGAACGACAAGGCCGCCCGGCTTCTGCCGGGCGGCCTTGTCGTTGTGCGGTCAGCGGTTGGGCCAGGTCACCGGTCAGCTTCCGCCGAACAGCGTCGCCGCGGCGGCGTCGCTGAGTACCTCGTAGGCCTCGGTCTCCCGGTTGTAGATCCAGGTACCCGGTCCCGCCTTGGGCAGGCCCGCGGCCTGGATCGCCGACGCCGAGGGGCGGAAGCTGGAGCTACGCGGGATCTCGTCGACGACGTAGACCAGGTCGGGACGCTGGGAAGCCTCCAGCCCGCGCATCGCCTCGGTGACATCGCCCGGTTCGATCCGGAATCCGTGACGCACGCTCAGCGCGGCCGCGGCGATGACCCCGGCCGCGGTCTTCAGCCCGAACGCGACTTCCATGTCGACCGGTGTGATGTCGTTGAGCATGTCCACGATCGGCTGGGTGAACACCGGGCCGCGCGCGGTGCGGATCACCGTGTCACGGCGATCGACCAGCCAGTAGTCACCGTCGCTGTCGCGGCGGAACAGATTCTCCGTCGGCCACCAGGCGTCACCGGCGCGGAACACACCGCGCAGCCCACCGTCGGAGATGTCGCCGCCGTCGACGGCCTTGCCGAGCAGCAGGCCGGGTTCGTTGTCGGCGCAACGGCGCGCGAATCCGTCGTCACCGACGAGGATCTGCTCGCTGATCGGGTCGTAAGCGACCAGTTCCACCCGTGCGGTGCCGGGCACCGGCCTGCCTTTGGACCCGATCTTGGCGCCGGTGACATTCGCCAGCACCACATCACCGTCGATCGAGGCGTAGAACTCGAGCACCCTGGCCGGGTCGAACTGTTCGACCGTGCGCCGCCACAGTCCAGCGGGCATGCCGGAGCCGATGAACAAGCGGATCGGATGGTTGTGGCCCGCGGGGAAGACCTGGGCGTCGAGCAGATCGCGCAGCATGGTCCAGGTGTAGGTGACAACCGTGACGCCGTACCGGTGCACCTCTTCGGCGAAGCGACCCGGGTCCATGTCCACCGGCCTGGCCAGCGCGATCCGGCTGCCACCAGCGATCGCCCCACCGAGGCTCACCAACAGCCCCGACGAATGGTGCAGTGGCGCAAGGCAGTACACGGTGTCACGACGGTCCAGATCGGCCGCGCTCGCGGTACCGAATGCCGACAGCGCCCAGCGATGGTTGGTGATGTACTTCGCCTCGAGGCGGTCGCCGGAGCCGAGCACGAGTACGAACGCGAGTTCGCGCGCCAGACCCGGGTTCGGCCGGTACCACGCGGGCACCCTGACCTTCGCCGGGTCGATCTGCTCCAGGTCGACCACCCGGTCGCTGGTGGCCACCGCGAGCGAACGACTGCCGCCGCCGCCGAGCACGAGCACCCTGGCAGCCGTCGCGGCGGCCGAACGCAGGTTCTCCGGGTCGGCGATCAACGTCTGCACGCCGGTCAGCTCGATGGCCCGGTCGAGTTCGGCGCCCGGCGCGAGCAGCACCGCGACAGCGCCGATCCGCGACAGCGCGGCCACCGAAGCCAGCGCACTCGGACGCGTCTCCATCATGACGCCGACCCGCATCGCGGGCCGGATACCGACAGAGATCAGGCCACGCACCACATTGTCGACGCGCTCCTCGACAGCGGCGTTGGTGTGCACCCGGTCGTCGAAGAGCACCAGGTCCTTCTGCGGAGCGCGGGAGGCGTGCTCGCTGAGCAGTTTGCCGAGGGAGATACGGGTGTGCGGCTGGATCATCCCGAGCCGCGTCAGCCGCGGCAGCGCTCGCGCCGCCTCGCCCGCCATCTCGATCGATCCTCGAATCGTGTTGCCCGCGATGCCTTCCAACGCCTTGCCGACACCCGCGCCCGCCTCGGCCAGACCGGCGGCGGTGTGCACCATCCGGGTGGCGGCCGTGCGCGGCGCGTTGCTCGCGACGTGTTCCTGCATGGGCACGATCTGCTCGGGAAGGGTGCCGTTGCCGTCCATCCAGGCGATCCAGTCGCGCACCATCGGCCAGGTGTGGTTGGTGGCGGTCGAGCCGGCGACGAGCCCGAAATGGCCTGCCACCAAACTGGCTTCGTACACCTCAGCATTGGGCGCGGCCCGCACGATGCCACGCACCGCGGCGGGCTGACCGATGTCGTCGACCTCGCCGACGAATGCCAGGATCGGGCACTTGAGCTCGGCGAGTGACACCGGGTGGTCGCGAATCACGAAGCCGCCGAGCATCATCCGGTTGTGGGCGACGAACTGCTTGAGCAGATCGGCCACGGCCGGACCCGAATAGCCCACCCAGCCATCGCTGTTGAGGAAGCGGCGCTGACGTTCCTTGGGCAGCAACGCTTCCCGATCGTGCAATTGCAGCAGGAAGTCGATCCGCGACTTGGCGGTCTTCACCGGATCGAGCATCTGGAAACCGATGCGTACCATCGATTCGGTGATCGGCAGCCGGTGCATCACGTGGTCGGCGAGGAAATCGGCGACTTCGGAAACCAGACCGTAGGGCAGGCCGAACGGCATCCCGTTGACTATGTCGACAGGGCTGCCGAAGGTGACGATGGAGGCCACGCCCTTGCCGTAGCGGTAGGCGGTGGACTGGTAGGCGAACATGCCGCCCTGGGAGTACCCCATCAGGTGCAGCTGCGCGCCGGTGGCCTCACAGACGGTGTCGATGGCGGAGTTCACCGCGAGCACGTGGTCGGCCAGGTCGCGTTCCCAGCCGCCCTCCTCGGTCGCCGGTGAGCCGAAATCGATGACCCAGCAGTCGATTCCGCTGGCGTGCAGGATGCCGACCGCGCCGCCCGCCGCATTCACGTCCCAGATGTCGGCGTTCACCATCAACGGCGGCACCAGCAGCGCCACCGGACGCCCCGGCGTCGTATCGTCGGGGAAGTAATGTCGCAGCCGGTACATGCGTCGACGCTCGACGACCTCGAAGGGCGAGGACTCGACATCGTGTGACAACCCGCCGAAGCGGATCACCTCCAGCCCGTTCTGCGCGGTAGCCAGCAACCGCTGCACCGAACCGACCACACCTTTTGGACTGATATCCACCGTTCCCACCTGGCCCTACCTGCTCAAAGTGACACACCTCACACACCCCGATGTGCTCATATGAGCTTGCCACATCGGACCTCCATTATGTGTCGGCTGTGACAGGCCGCATGTTCCGGCGATTCGAGTCACATCCCCCGCTCACCGGCCGATCACACTGAGGTCACAACTCTCGCACGGTTCGCTGTCACCGCCGAGATCGCCCGGAAACGGACAGCCCTGGGCGAGGTGGCTGCCGCGATGAGGCCGAGCATCCGCGCACAGAACACATCGCCGGGCGATCCTCGGACACCCACCTGTCCGCAATCGCCTCCCGCACAACGGTTCTCCCGGTCATCATCATGTTTTCGCGAATTTCCGGCGCGCGGTCACCGCGACCACCTACCATCGTTATCGTCCGGAACGTACTGACACGCATCAGATTTCGTGTAACACCGTTTCACACGCCCGGTTATCCGCGCAGGACCATTCGCTTCGCACCATTACCCACACCCGAGCCTGTCGCGCATTGTCGCGCCACACAGGTCGATCGGCCGTGCCGGTTTCCGTCCCGAGGTGAGGACATATTCCATGACCATCGAAATGCCGTTGCCCACAGACAATTCCGTGCGCAAGAGCCTGAGTACCACGGCTGCGCACAAGCTGACGCACACCACCAAATCCGAACCGCAGATGCAGGGCATCAGCTCGCGCTGGCTGTCACGCGCCCTGCCATGGGTGCAGGTCGCGGGCGGTATCTACCGGGTCAACCGCAGGCTCACCCACACCGTCGGCAACGGCGAAGTGGAATTCGTCGTCGACGGGTCACGGGCCAGGGTGATTCCGCAGGAACTCCGCGAGCTTCCGCCGCTGCGCCATATCGACGACGACGAACTCCTGCGCCCGCTCGCGGACAAATTCGTGCAATACGACCTCGATCCGGGAACGGTGGTCGCCGAATTCGGTAATCCGATGGATCAGGTGATCCTCGTCGTGCACGGAAAACTCGCCCGGCTCGGCTCCGGTCAATACGGCGAGTCGACCAAACTCGGCCTGCTGTCCGGCGGTGACTATTACGGCGAGGAAATGCTCACCGAGCCTTCGGCGATCTGGCCGGACACGGTGAAGACGGTGACCAGAACGACCATTCTCTGCCTGCCGAGACAACAATTCGAGCAATTTCTCGAGCTGAACCCGGAGCTGGATCGGATCCGCACCGAGGCGGCCCAGCGGTCGAGCCGGCTCCAGAACTCCAAGGGTGAAGCCGACATCGAGATCTCCTCCGGCCACTCCGGCGAACCGCTGCTCGAGGGCACTTTCGTCGACTACGACGCCAGCCCCCGCGAATACGAACTCAGCCTGGCCCAGAGCGTGCTGCGGGTCCACACCCGCGTCGCCGACCTGTTCAACGATCCGATGAACCAGGTCGACCAGCAGCTGCGGCTCACCGTCGAAGCGCTCTACGAGCGACGCGAACACGACCTGGTGAACAATGCCGAGTTCGGGCTGCTGCACAACTGCGACCTCAAACAGCGCATCACCACTGAATCCGGCGCGCCGACCCCCGACGACATGGACGAGCTGCTCAGCATGCGGCGCGGCACCAAATTCTTTCTCGCACATCCGAAAGCGATCGCCGCGTTCGGTCGCGAGTGTTCGCGCCGCGGTCTGTATCCCGATCCCGTGGAGTACCAGGGGCACCGGGTGCCCGCCTGGCGCGGCGTGCCGTTGCTGCCGTGCGGCAAGATCCCGGTCAGCGACACCCAGACCACATCGATCATGGCGATGCGCATCGGTGAGAAGGATCAGGGCGTCGTGGGTCTGCATCAGACCGGCATTCCCGACGAATACGAGCCGAGCCTCAACGTCCGGTTCAAGCAGATCGACGACCAGTCGATCATGTCGTACCTGGTGAGCTGCTATTACTCCGCGGCCGTCCTCGTTCCCGATGCGCTCGGCGTGCTGGACGACGTGCTCGTCGCGCGCCGAGCCGACTGATCGGCGCGGACCGTGTCCATCCTCACCAGGGTCGGCGCCCCGATCGCGGCAGGCGATCTGGCTGTCGCGGTGGCGGCCCTGTTGCACGGCGCCGCCGCCCCGGCCGACCTGTTCTCCGGCACCGCGACGCTCCCCCGACGCACACCCGCGGCCACCGGCTCGGTCACGCCGCGTCGTCTTCGCGGCCCGACCGGGATCGGCACTTCAGGCCTGCGATTGTTCCCGGCACGGACATCGCCTGTCGCATCCCCTGCGGAGACGACGAATTCCGCTGGGCAACAGTCGGTTCCCGCTCTCTACTGCCCACCTCCCGAGCGCGACGACCCGGCGCTCGCCGAGGCCGTCAACGCGGGTCTGCTCGCCTGGGCCGTCGAGATCGGCCTCTACGAAGGCCGACTCGACGAGCTCGCCAAGGCCGACTTCGGCCGGCTGATCATGCTCGCCCATCCCGATTGCGACGATCCCGACCGGCTGCTGGCCGCCGCACGCTGCGCGGTGGCGGAATGGTCGGTCGACGACTACTACTGCGAGGAGGACGCCCCTGGCGACACCGCACCCGACGGCACGCCGTCCAGCGCCGCCGCCGAACTCGGGCCACGGCTCGAGTTGGCCGCCGCCGCGATGGATCCGGCTCATCTGCCCACGCGGTACGCACCCAGGCTCGAACAGGCCATGCAGGCCGACCCGATTCTGCGCGCGTTCCGCACCTCGTTCGCGCACCTGGCGGGATACGCGAGCCCGGCGCAACTGGCCCGGTTACGCACCGAGATCGCGGGGTGGTTCATCGCGCTCGGCGCCGAGGCGGGCTGGCGCACCGCGGACCGGATGCCGCCGGTCTGGGAGTACCTGACCAATCGGCAGCCACACAGTTTCCTGCCGTGCATGGCACCGATCGACGCCGTCGGCGGCTACGAACTCACCGCCGCCGACTACGCCGACCCGGCGGTGCGGCGGGTGACCACCACCGCCGCGCTGGCCGCCCAGATGGTGAACGACCTGTATTCGATGGCGCGCGAAGACCTTTCGGGCGGCAGGGAGTTCAATCTGCCGACGGTCCTGGCCGCCGAGGAAGGCTGCAGCCGGGCCGATGCCGTGCTGCGCACCGCCCAGATCCACGACGAACTGATGCATCGCTTCGAACGGGAGGCGGCCCCCCTCGCCGCCTCGGGCTCACCCCAGCAGCGCCGCTTCCTGGCCGGGCTGTGGGCCTGGATGGGCGGCAACCGCGCCTGGCACGCGGGCAGCCGCCGCTACCACGACATCGCACCAGGAGAGGACGACAGATGACCATCGTCAACACCCCCGACCGCTCGGTCCTGCGCACCACCTATCAGCGTTCGGTGGCCGCGTACTGGAACAACAATCCCAACGACGACCGGGTCAATACCGAACTGGGCAAGGTCGACGGCCTCTACCACCACCACTACGGCATCGGCGAACCCGATTGGTCGGTGCTGGAAGGCCCCGAGAAGACCCGGCAGGAACGGATCGTGCGCGAACTGCACCGCCTCGAGACGGCCCAGGCCGACTATCTGCTCGACAACCTCGGCGCTGTCACCCCCGACGACCGGCTGATCGATGGTGGCTCGGGCCGGGGCGGCACGAGTTTCATGGCCGCCGATCGCTTCGGCTGCCACGTCGACGGGGTCAGCATCTCCGAGTACCAGGTCGGCTTCGCCAACGATCAGGCCGAGGCCCGCGGCGTGACCGAGCGGGTCGGGTTCCACTTCCGCAATATGCTCGACACCGGTTTCGTCGACGAGTCGGCGCGGGCCATCTGGACCAACGAAACCACCATGTACGTCGACCTTTTCGATCTGTTCGACGAATTCGCTCGCGTGCTCGAACCGGGTGGACGCTACGTGTGCATCACCGGCTGCTCCAACGATGTCACCGGCGGCCGGTCCGCTTCGGTCAGCTGGATCGACGCGCACTACGGCTGCATGATCCACCCGCGCAGCGAGTACTTCCGCGCACTGTCCGACAGCGGCCTCGTCCCCACCACGGTCGTCGACCTCACGCCCGACACCATCCCGTACTGGGAGTTGCGCACCCATTCCGAGCTCGCCACCGGCGTCGAGCAGCCGTTCCTCACCGCCTACCGCGAGGGCAGCTTCCAATACCTGATGATCGTCGCCGATAAGGTGGCCAGGTGACCGAGAAGCTCGCCGACCCGTCGACCGACCGCGAAGCCATGCTCGTCGAGTTGGTCGACGAATCAGGCGCGGCGATCGGAGCGTGCTCGGTGGCCGATGCCCATCGGCCACCGGGCACGCTCCACCGCGCCTTCTCCGTGCTGCTGTTCGACGCGCACGGACACGTCCTGCTCCAGCAGCGCGCGGCGGTGAAGACCCGGTTCCCGCTGCAGTGGGCAAACACCTGCTGTGGGCATCCGTTGCCGGGTCAGAGCGTTGTCGAGGCCGCTGCGATCCGGTTGCGCGAAGAGTTCGGGATGGCGGCCGAGCTCACGAAGGTCGGCGTGTTCACCTACCTCGCCGGCGACGAGAAGACCGGCCGTGTCGAGCACGAGTACGACCACGTCTTGATCGGCGTGGTCGGCGATGTGCCGCCGCGACCCGACCCGGCCGAGATCGCCCGCTGGGCGTGGATCCCCCCGCAGGAGGTACGTGCGGATCTGGCGGCGAACCCCGGCAAGTTCACGCCGTGGCTGTCCCAGGTGCTCGAGATCGCCGATCAGGCCCACCAGCGCTGACCTGGCTGTCCCTGCTTTCTTTTCTCGTCCCGGGTTCGCCCGTGGCGACCAACAGGATAGATGCGCATATCTATATTTGTAGATGGTTCTGAGTTCCTTGGGGAACTCACAGGCTCACCACAGTCCGTGAACAGGCCGCCCGACGAAGCTGGACATCGAACGGTCCGCACGATGGCGAGTGAGGTAGCGATGGTCGAGGTCGAGATCAACGACGACACGGTGACGGTCAATGTGCTCGGTGGGCATCGCCTGCTCGCCCTGCGCCAGCAGGTCGTGATCGACCGCGCCGCGATCACCGAGATCGCTACCGCCGAAGTGGACCTGCGGCCCCCGTGGGTCCGTGCCCCCGGCACCTTCATCCCCGGCGTGATCGCCGCGGGCGTCTACCGCGGCAAGGGCCGCAAAGAGTTCTGGGACACCACTTTCGGCGGCAGCGCCGTGCGGATCGACCTGGACGGGCCCGACTTCACCCGTCTGGTCGTCGACGTCGACGATCTCGCCGCGGTGCTGAACGCACTGGGCACCGAGACCGCCGGCGTCTGACCGGCATTCACGAACCGAACGATTCCAGCAGTCCCGCGTAAGTCTTCGGCGGCGGCGTCGCGAACTCTCCCCTACCCGACTTGCGCAGGCCCATCGTCAGCAGCGACTGCACGGTCAAGGTCGCCGCCGCGACGCCGTCGATCACCGGCACCCCGATCTCGTCGCGGATGTGCGCGCACAGATCGGCCATTCCGGCACACCCGAGCACCACAGCATCGGACCCGTCCTGCGCGACGGCGACCCGGCATGCCTCGGTGACGATCTTGCGCGCGTCCGGATCGGTTTCGAGGGCGAGTACCGGGATCTCGCATGCGTGGATCCCCCGGCAGAACCGTTGCATCCCATAGTGTTCCGCGAGATCGGCCGCCCGCCCGATGGTGCGACCGAGCGTCGTGACGACACTGAATCCGCGACCCAGATGACTCGCGGTGTGCATGGCCGCCTCAGCGATCCCGATCACCGGCCCCGCCGCCAGTTCCCGTGCCGCGTCCAAGCCCGGATCACCGAAGCAGGCGATGACGTACCCGTCCACGCCGTCGGCCTCACCCTGCCGGATCGCGGCGAGCAGGCCCGGCACGCTCATCGCCTCGTCGTAGTGGCTCTCGATCGAGGCGGGCCCGATCTCGGAGGTGACCGCGTCGAGCAGCGTGCCCCGGCCCGCGACGGCCAGCGCACACTGCTCGATCGTGTCGGTCATCGCCCGCGTGGTGTTCGGGTTGACGACCCGGATGCGCATCAGACACCGACCTCCTCGGCCGCGGCCGCGCGCGCGGCGCCGGTCAGCAGGTAGTAGACGACGAAGCCGATGCCGCAGCCGATGAACCAGCTGTACTGGGCGGCGGTGTGCATGCCGGGCAGGCTGTTGGCCAGCACCGGGAACACCGCCACCGCGGCGGCCACGGCGGTCGCGATGACCGCGGCCGGGTGATAGCCCTTCACGTAGTAATACCTCCCCTGCTCCGACATCGTGAACAGATCGTCGACGACCACCTTCTGCTTGCGCACCAGGTAGTAATCGCAGATCAGCACCCCGAACAGCGGTCCGATGAAGGCACCGAGCACCTCGAGGGTGTAGTGGATGACGTCGGGATTGTTATACAGATTCCAGGGCGTGATCAGCACCGAACCGACCGCCGCGATCATGCCGCCCGCCCGCCAGCTGATCCGCTGCGGACTCACGTTCGAGAAGTCGAAAGCCGGCGAGATGAAGTTCGCGACGATATTGATCCCGATGGTCGCGATGGTGAAGGTGAGTGCGCCGAGCACGATCGCGAACGTGGAATCGATCTTGGCGACGGTGGCGACCGGATCGGTGATGAGCTCGCCGTACACCGGCAAGGTCAGGGAAGCCGTGACCACCACCAGTACCGAGAAGACCAGGAAATTCACCGGAAGCCCGAGGAAGTTCCCCTTCTTCACCGCGGCGAAGCTCTTGCCGTATCGGGAGAAGTCACCGAAATTGAGCATCGGCCCCGAGAAATACGACACGACGAGCGCGATCGCGCCGAGCATCACCGGCACCGACGCCCAGCCGGTGTATTTCACATCGCCGAGTTTCAGGTCGATGGCACTCCAGCCCGCCTTCGCGATGAGGTAGCCGCAGAGCAGGAACATGACGACGTAGACGGCGGGACCGCAGAAGTCGATGAACTTGCGGATCGATTCCATGCCGCGCCAGAACACGCACGCCTGCACCACCCACAGCAGCAGGAAGCTGCCCCAGCCCAGGGCCGACAGTCCGAGGAACCCGTAGTCGGCGGTGACGGCGTAGGGCGCCAATCCCGGAAACAGCTTCACCAGAACGACATCCAATGCCGCCGACGCGAGGAAGGTCTGAATGCCGTACCAGGCCACCGCGATCAGCCCACGGATGATCGCGGGGATATTCGCGCCGAGCACACCGAACGCACTGCGACAGATCACCGGATAGGGCACCCCGGTCACCTGACTCGGTTTCGCCACCAGATTACAGAAGAAGTACACGATGGTAATGCCGATGAGCAGTGCGGCGAGCACCTGCCAACTGGCCAGCCCGAGTGCGAAAAGACTTCCCGCCGTGACATATCCGCCGACGCTGTGCACGTCCGACATCCAGAACGCGAAGATGTTGTAGGTGCCCCAACTCTGCTTGCGCAGCGGCGCCAGGTCCTCGTTCGTCAGCCGCGGATCATAAGTGGGTGGTTCACCGGCGGGAACCGCCGAGGACGTAATGGTGTCGGTCATGATCGTTCCCGTCCGAAAGGGTACATCTGCTGAACTGACGGTAAGTATCAGCAATTGCCCAGCGGTTTCCCGGGAATTTCGCGCCTATTGCACCGAAGATATATCTTCCGGCGCGAGCAGCCCGGTATCGGTCGGCAGGGTCG
This sequence comes from Nocardia sp. NPDC127606, assembly GCF_042671725.1. Classification (NCBI taxonomy): domain Bacteria; kingdom Bacillati; phylum Actinomycetota; class Actinomycetes; order Mycobacteriales; family Nocardiaceae; genus Nocardia; species Nocardia sp. NPDC127606. The sequence goes on from NZ_JBHXWQ010000011.1 coordinate 27,798, forward strand.
CGACCACGGTTTCCAGCCTGCGGTGGTGCTCCTCGGCGGCCACGAGCAGACGGTCGACATCGCGGGCGAGGAACGCGTCGAGCATGGCGATGTGGTCGATGTGCAGGCGCTCGCGGTCGAGTCGGTCGATGTGGACCATCGACTGCACCGGCTCGGTGACATTCCACGCGGCTTCGAGCATGTACAGCAGCCGGAACATCCGTGACGGCCGCGTCAGCGCCACGTGGAAGCTGCGGGACTGACGCTGGTATGCCTCGGGATCGTCGTCGAGGATGGCGCGTTCGAGCAGGTCGTTCACCGCGAGAAGGTGCGCGCGTTCGGCCTCGTCGGCGTGCAGCGCGGCCGCGGCGAGTGACGCCGTCTCCAAAGTGTCACGCACGATGTACATTTCGCGCAGTTCACGGGCGGTGAGCTGAGCTACCTGATAGCCGCGCTGCGGACGGTGGGTGACCAGGCCCTCCCCGATCAGCGTCTTGAGCGCCTCACGGACCGGGATGTGACTCACCCCGAACAGCTCGGCGACTTCACGCAGCGGGATCACGGTGCACGGCGGTACGGCGCCGTCGAGGATCACCCGGCGCAGTTCGCCCAGAATCACTTGCGGTCGGCCTGGCTCATCGACCACAAGCCTTGCGAGCAGCGCCGATCGTCGTCTCGGGGGCATGCGAACATGCTATGGACCACGTATTGCGCGCGGAGTGCTCGATGTGACAGTTAGGAAACGATCACCGTACCGACCGGTCCCTAGTGTTGGATGGCATGCTCGAAGGATGGGAGTTTCGACAGCGCAGTCGGTGGATCGCCGTTTCGTCCGCTTGGTCACCGTCTTCGACCATCTGTTCCGCAAGCCCTCGCACGGCGGTGGCGCACTGTGTGTGTATCTGCACGGCGAGCCCGTCGTCGATGTGTGGGCGGGCTACGCGAGTCCGGGCGTGCCGTGGACGGCGGACTCGGTGGCGTTGGGCTTCTCCACCGGAAAAGGCGTGGCCTCCACCGTGGTTCACCAGCTGGCCGATCGGGGACAGCTCGACTACGACAGCCCTGTCGCCGAGTACTGGCCGGAATTCGCCGCGGCGGGCAAGGCCGACATCACCGTACGCGATGTCCTCACCCACCGCGCCGGCCTGCACCGGCTGCGTGGCCTGCTGCCCGGACCGATCGAGAGTTTCCTCGATGACGCTGCCGTCACCGCCGCGCTGGCCGCCGCCACTCCCGATCCGCGGCATCGGGTCACCAGCGGCTATCACGGAATCAGCTACGGGCACTTGGCCGCCGAGATCGTCGCGCGGGTGACCGGCCGCGAGTTCGTCGATGTGGTGCGCACGGAACTGGCCGAACCTCTTGACGCCGAAGAACTCTGGTTCCGGGTGCCGCACGACCAGCGCCACCGCATCGCCACCACCTTCCCACGCCTGCGCGCCGCGGGCATGGAGTGGGACACCGGTTCCGATCTGCTCACCCGCACCCGTTTCGCCGCCGCCGCGGAGACCACCCCGCGCGGCTTCGCCGACCTGATCGTCGATGAGCGCGTCCACGATTCGGTGATGCCCGGCGTGAACGGCGTCTTCTCCGCCCGCGCTCTGGCCCGCGTCTATGCGGCCCTGGCCAACGGCGGCGAACTCGACGGCGCCCGCATCCTCTCCCCCGAAGCGATCCGCCGGTTCGCCACCCGCCAGGTCTTCACCCCCGACTATGTCCTGGCATTCCGCATCCCCTGGGCCATGGGCTTCCACGGTGTCCCGATGAAACCCTCCAAAGCCGACCCGATCTCCGCCTTCGGCCACTTCGGACTCGGCGGCTCCGGCGCCTTCGCCGATCCCGAAACCGGCCTCTCGCTGGCCTTCGTCACCAATCGTCTCGGCGGCAGGCTCACCCCGCTCGGCGACGCCCGCCTCACCCGCCTCGGCACCATCGCCCACAACATCGCGAAGTCGTCGCAACTCTCCTGAGCCATCGCCGGTCGGTTGATCACTGCACAATATGGACGCAACACCCGGATACACGACTCGCGATGCCGAACCTGGCACCATGTGGCCGATGGAGACCGTGGGACTGGAGCGGATCGAGGAAGCTGCGCGACTGCTGGCGCCGGTGATTCGACGGACACCGATCGTGGGGTCGCGGGTGTTGTCGGAGCGGGCGGGTACGCAGGTGCTGCTCAAATGCGAGAACTTGCAGCGCACCGGGTCGTTCAAACCGCGCGGGGCCTACAACCGGATCGCCAATCTCCCGGCGGCGGATCGGGCGCGGGGCGTGGTGGCAGCCAGCGCCGGCAACCATGCGCAGGGTGTGGCGTGGGCGGCGAGCGAGCTCGGGATCGCCTCGACGGTGTTCATGCCGGTCGGGGCCTCGCTGCCGAAGCTCGTCGCGACGCGCGCCTATGGTGCCGACGTGCATCTGGTCGGTGACACGATCGACGAATCCTTGGTCGCCGCACAGGACTTCGCTGATCGGACCGGCGCGACCCTGATTCATCCCTTCGACCATCCCGATATCGTCGCCGGTCAGGCGACGGTCGCGCTGGAAATACTCGAGCAGGTTCCCGAGGTGGGCACGGTCGTCGTGCCCACCGGTGGTGGCGGGTTGCTCGCCGGTGTCGCGGTGGCGTTGCACGCGCTGGCGCCGAATGTCCGGGTGATCGGCGTGCAGGCGGCCGAGGCGGCGGCGTGGCCGGATTCGCTGGCTGCGGGCAGGCCGGTCCGGGTGCCACGGATGTCGACGATGGCCGACGGTATCGCGGTCGGACTACCCGGCGCGGTGCCCTTCGCCCATGTCGCCGAGCTGGTGTCCGAGATCGTCACCGTCGACGAGGACGCCCTGTCCAGGGCCCTGTTGCTCTGCCTCGAACGGGCCAAACTCGTCGTCGAACCCGCAGGTGCGGCGGGCGTCGCAGCCTTGCTCACCTCCGCTCTCGAGGATCTACCCGGCCCGGTGGTGACCATCTTGTCGGGCGGAAATATCGACCCGCTGCTACTCACGCGCGTGATCGGCCACGGTCTCAGCGCCGCGGGCCGCTACCTGGCCATGCACGTGACGATCGACGACCGGCCAGGAGCCCTGTCCGCGCTGCTCGCCGTGGTCGGGCGCGCGGGCGCGAGCGTGGTGGATGTCGTGCACTCGCGGACGGGGCCGTGGCTGGCCGTCGACGAGGTCGAGGTCTCGCTCACCGTGGAAACCCGCGGCTCCGCGCACCGCGACGACGTCCTGGACGCACTGCGTGACTCGGGTTTTCGCGTACACGCCGAGCTCTAGAAACCGTGCGCTCACCGAGTTCCCGCACCACGAGCCCGGAGATCACCGCGTCAGTGCGCCATTTTCAACCCGACCACACCGGCAACGATCATCACCAGGAATACGGCCTTCACGACCGAGAAAGCTTCCGCGCCGGTGACCATGGCATAGACGACGGTCAGGACGGCGCCGATGCCCACCCAGACCGCATACGCGGTGCCGATGGGGAGATCGCGCATGGCCAGCGCCAGTCCGGTCATGCTGGCTGCCAGGGCAACGCCGAACACCACGGTCGGGGCGAGTCGGGTGAACCCTTCGGTCCGACCCAGCGCGGTGGCCCACACTGCTTCCAGCACACCGGAGATGACGAGCAGAATCCAAGACATGACGAGCCTCCTGTGGCCGTCTTGTCGCGTTCCGGGTACGGCTACCCTCGTCCGGGAGCCCCGTTCGGGCTCACTGCCAAGCTGTCACACCGGCAATCTCTTGGCAAGCGGGTGGTGGGTGAAGTCACCACCCGCCGCTTCAGCTCAACCAGGCGCGGGCGCCGTCGGCGGTCTTGCGGACCTCGTCGAGCTGTTCGGCCACACGCACACCGGCGGTGCCACCCCGCGCGTTCCGCGAGGCGATCGAACCCTGGACCGTGAGTACCTCGCGCACACCGGCGGTGAGCGCGGGGTCGACGGCGGCGAACTCTTCGTCGGTCAGCTCGTCGAGACCGACACCGCGCGCCTCGGCGACGCGCACGCACGCACCGGCCGCCTCGTGGGCGACACGGAACGGGACACCTTGGCGCACCATCCATTCCGCGATATCGGTGGCGAGGGTGAACCCGGCGGGTGCGAGTTCGGCCATCCGGTCGGTGTGAAAGGTCAGGGTGGCGACCAGGCCCGCGATGGCGGGCAGGAGCAGTTCGAGCTGGGCGACCGAGTCGAAGACCGGCTCCTTGTCTTCCTGCAGGTCCCGGTTGTACGCCAGCGGTTGGGCTTTCAGCGTGGCGAGCAGGCCGGTCAGGTTTCCGATCAGGCGGCCTGCCTTGCCACGGGTGAGCTCGGAGACATCGGGGTTCTTCTTCTGCGGCATGATCGACGAACCGGTGGACCAGGCGTCGGCCAGGGTCACATAGCCGAATTCCGGTGTGCTCCAGATGATGACCTCTTCGGCCATCCGGCTCAGATCCACACCGATCATGGCCAGCACGAACGCGGCCTCGGCGGCGAAGTCACGCGAGGACGTGGCGTCGATCGAATTGGCGGCGGAGGCGGTGAAATCCAGTTCGGCGGCGATCTGCTCGGGATCGAGGCCGAGCGAGGAACCGGCCAGCGCACCCGAACCGTACGGCGAGATGGCGGCGCGCTTGTCGAAGTCGCGCAGGCGTTCCAGATCGCGCAGCAGCGGGTGCGCGTGAGCGAGCAGGTGATGCGAGAGGAGTACCGGTTGGGCGGCCTGGAGGTGGGTCTTGCCCGGCATCACGGCGTCGGGATGCGCGGCGGCCTGGGCGACGAGCGCGTCGACCACGTCGAGCACACCGGCGGCGACGCGACGCACGCCGTCGCGCAGCCACATCCGGAACAGGGTCGCCACCTGGTCGTTGCGCGAACGACCGGCCCGCAGTCGACCACCGAGTTCGGTGCCGACCCGCTCGATCAGCCCGCGCTCGAGCGCGCCGTGCACGTCCTCGTCGGAGTCGGCGGGGCCGTAGGCGCCCGAGGCGACGTCGGCGGCGAGCGCGTCCAGACCGGCCAGCATGGCGGGCAGGTCGTCATCGGCGAGCAGTCCGGCCTTGTGCAGCACACGAGCGTGCGCCTTGGAGGCGCGAATGTCATAGGGAGCCAGCACCCAGTCGAAATGGGTCGACTTGCTCAGCGCCGCCATCGCCTCGGCCGGACCGGAAGCGAATCGCCCACCCCAGAGCGCACCTTCGTTGGTTCCACTGTGGGTCATAGTCGATGTCTCCTCCGGTCGGGATGGCGGGCATGGATGATGACGACACCGGCCGATCCGTGGGGACCGGCCGGTATCGAGACTACGAGGGTGATTCTGTGCCTATTACTTCTGGTTCAGGTCGCGGCGGGCGGCGACCTTCGAGGACAGGCCGTGGATCTGGACGAAGCCCTTGGCCAGCGACTGGTCGAAGGTGTCGCCCTCGTCGTAGGTGGCCAGGTTGAAGTCGTAGAGCGACTGCTCGGAGCGACGGCCGTTGACCACCGCGGACCCACCGTGCAGCACCATCCGGATCTCGCCGGTGACGGTCTGCTGGGTGTCGGAGATGAAGGCGTCGAGCGCGCGCTTGAGCGGGGAGTACCACAGGCCGTCGTAGGCCAGCTCGCCCCAGCGCTGCTCGACCTGCCGCTTGTAGCGGGCCAGCTCACGCTCGACGGTGACGGCTTCGAGGGCCTGGTGCGCGGTGATCAGCGCGATGGCGCCCGGCGCCTCGTAGATCTCGCGGCTCTTGATGCCGACGAGCCGGTCCTCGACCATGTCGAGACGGCCCACACCCTGGCGACCGGCGCGGGTGTTCATCTCCTCGATGGCCTGCAGCACCGAGACCGGGCGGCCGTCGATGGCGACCGGCACGCCCTTCTCGAAGGTGATGATGACCTCGTCGGGCGCCTCGAAGTTCACCGTCGGGTCGGCGGTGTAGTCGTAGACGTCCTTGGTGGGCGCGTTCCACAGGTCCTCGAGGAACCCGGTCTCGACCGCGCGGCCCCACACGTTCTGGTCGATGGAGAACGGCGACTTCTTGGTGACGTTGATCGGCAGGCTGTTCTGCTCGGCGAAGGCGATGGCCTTCTCGCGGGTCCAGGCGTAGTCACGGACCGGGGCGATGACCTCGAGGTCGGGCGCGAGCGCACCGATGCCGACCTCGAAGCGGACCTGATCGTTGCCCTTGCCGGTGCAGCCGTGCGAGACGGTGGTGGCGTTGTGGAACTTCGCGGCCTCGACCAGGTGCTTGACGATCAGCGGGCGGCTGATGGCCGAGACGAGCGGGTACTGGCCCATGTACATGGCGTTGGCCTGGATGGTGGGCAGGCAGTACTCGTCGGCGAACTCGTCGCGCGCGTCGACCACGATGGCCTCCACGGCGCCGCAGTCCAGTGCGCGCTGTCGGATCGCGCTCATGTCCTCGCCGCCCTGGCCCAGGTCGATGGCCACGGCCACCACCTCGGAACCGGTCTCCTTCGCGATCCAGCTGATGGCGACGGAGGTGTCAAGCCCACCGGAGTAGGCGAGTACGACGCGATCGGACATGTCTGTTGTGCTCCTCGAAGTCTGGTACGTAAGGCCTGCCGTGAGCAGTATGGATGCTCCGGCAGCCGGTTCGGCTCACGCCGTTGCTACAAATGATTATGCATGATGATGCAATCTCATTCATAACCGGGGGGCGCGGTCAGGGCCGGACGACACCCAAAAGGCCGATTACCTGCGACGACATCGTAAGCCCCCTTGGCGAGCAGTCTCGGCTGTGAGACGCTGGTCACAGCAGATAGCCACGGGTCGGGACCAAAGGAGCCATCATGCAGTCGCTACGTGATTTCGCCGAGGCCAACTACGACCTCATCGGCACGGTGGTCATCGGACTCGGAAACCTCGGACTGACGGTGGCCAAGGCCGTCATCGAGCTCGGCACCCCACTGCTCCAGGGATTCTTCGCCTGACCCCATCGACCTCGAATCCAGGGAGCACACCATGGACGAAGTCCTGCAGTTCCTCTCCGACAATTACAACGCCATCGCTGGTCTCGGGCTGTATGTCTTGCAAACAGGATTCGAGATCACCGCCCCGTTGACCTTGCTGATCCTGAATTTCCTCAACTCCTGACACCTCGCGTATGGCACGCTGGGAGAGCACTATTCGGCTCGCCACACGTGAGGACGAACAAGATGCTCCATTACATCGCGCAGGAATTCTCGATCCTCGGCAACGGTGTTCTCGATGTCGGCAAGGCCGTCGTCGACCTCGTTCAGGACATCATCGACATCGCCACGCCGAACAACCGTGGCGGCGGCCCGGGCGGCGGCCAGTACCCGTTCAACTGACGCTCCCCACCTCGCCTGGATTTCGGCGCGGGTTACCGCTGATCACCGACCCACGCCGCTAGTCTGCGAGCCATGACCGACGATGTGCGGCTCGACGCAGGTTCCGCAGGTCTCACGATCGCCCCTGGCGACGGCGGCGCGATCCACAGCCTCACCGTCGACGGCACCGAACTGCTCCGGCAGGATCCGGGCACCGGCTGTTTCGTCATGGCGCCGTGGGCCGGTCGGCTCGGCAACGGTGAACTGAGCGTCGGCGACCGCACGTATCAGATGCCGATCAACAACCCGCCGCACAGCATTCACGGCACCGCGCGCGACGGAGCGTGGGAGGTGGTCGCGGCTTCGCCGGCCGAGGCGACGATCAGTCATCGACTAGGTGATCCGTGGCCGTTCGCGGGCACGGTCACTCAGACTTTCACCCTCACCGACACCGGCCTCACCCTGGCCATGCGCATCGCCACCGATCGCGACGCCTTCCCCGCCCAAGGCGGCTGGCATCCGTGGTTCCTGCGCGAAGTCGCGCCCGCGACAGGGCCGGTGCGGCTCGATTTCGACCCGGCATGGCAGTGCGAACGCGGCGACGACTACCTGCCCACCGGCCGCAAGATCGCGCCGACGCCGCCACCGTGGGACGACTGCTTCGGCATGCCCAACGGCGTTCTGGCCCGCCTCACCTGGCCCGGATTTCTGGAATTCACCATCACCAGCCCGGTCCACGACGTGGTCGTCTGGACACTGCCGGAGCAATCCCTGTCGGTGGAGGCCCAGTCCGGCCCACCCAACGGCCTCAAGACCGAACCACGGATGGTCACACCCGACTCACCACTCGATGTACGCGTCGACTGGGCCTGGCAACGTTTGTCGAGGGACCGGACGGCTCGGAAGCCCGAGTAGCCCGGCACCACAGCCGATTACGGTGAATCCGCGCCGATCGACTCGCGGCCGTCGGCTATCGAGCCGCACAAGACCTGCACCGGCCTCGGCTATGTCTGCTCTCTCGCCGGAACAGCGGCCCTCACCTCACTTTCGGTGAGCGAGCGGACGCTGCGGAAGGTGAGCGCGACAAGGAAGGTCAGGGCGGCGATGACGGCGGCTGCCGCGAAGGCGGCGGTCATGCCGCCGACCAGGGCATGGGTGGGTGAACCGCCCGCGTCGCGCGCGGCGGTGCCGAAGATCGTCACCAGGATCGCCAAGCCCAGCGCGCCGCCGGTCTGCTGCATGGTCTGCAGGGCGCCGCCCGCCGCACCCGCCTCGTCGGGCGAGACCGTGGACATGATGATCACGTTCAGCGGCGAGAACGCCAGCCCGATACCGCAGCCCATCGCGACCATCGCCACGAACAGCAGTGGGAAATAGCCGGAGTTCTCCGAAAGCCGGGTCAGCAGTATGAGTCCGATGACCATGGCGACGGAGCCGGTGAGCGTCACCGGCTTCGGACCCCAGCGCGCCAGTAGCCGCGGGATCAGCCGGATCATGGTGAACATCAGCACCGCCGTGGGCAGGAACGCGAAACCCGTTGCCAACGAGCTCATTCCCAGCACATCCTGCAGATACTGCGTGAGGAAGAAGAACATCGACATGCCTGCCATCGGCCCGAGGAACATGTTCAGATAGGCGGCGCCACGGTTGCGATCGGCGAACAGGTGCAGGGGCAGAAGTGGTTGTGGCGCACGCAGTTCGATCGCGATGAAGGCCGCCAGCAAGGCCGCCCCGACCGCGAGCCAGATGTCGGTGCCCGCCGCGCCCCAACCGTGCGAGGCGGCACTGATGAAACCGTAGACCAGGGCGGCCACGCCCGCGGTCGCCGTCACCGCGCCCGGCAGGTCGAGCCGAGCGGCACGACGCGGCAAGTCGGGCAGGTACCGCAATGCGAGCATCGCGATGACCAGGCCGAACGGCACATTGATGAACAGCACCGAGCGCCAGCCGAACCATTCCGTGAGCAACCCGCCGACGATCAAGCCGATCGCGAATCCGGCGCTGGACATCCCGGAGAACAGAGCGAGCACCCGGATTCGAGCCTTGGGCTCGGTGAACGTAGTGGTCAGTAGCGCAAGGGTATTCGGCCCGGCCATGGCGCCGCCGATGCCCTGGAGCACGCGGGCCGCGAGCAACCACCCGGCCGATGGCGCCAGGCCACCGGCCAGCGAGGCCACGGTGAACAGCACCACGCCCGCGATGAACATGGTGCGCCTGCCGAACAGGTCGCCCGCACGGCCGCCGAGCAGCAACAGGCCGCCGAAGACGAGCGTGTAGGAATTCATCACCCAGGACAGGCCGGTCGCGCTGAACTCCAGGTCGGTCCTGATGTGCGGTAGCGCCACATTCATCACGGTGATATCGAGAACGATCATGAGCTGACAGGTCAGCAGGGTGACCAGGACGATCCGTGGCCGAACGCGTTCGACCCGGTCGTTTTCGGAGAGTGTGGGGGTAGTCAAGAACGCTCCATCAACAAGGAACTAAAACGGAGAGAGTCTCCGTTTATGACAGAGTTAGCATAGGGAGAAAGTCTCCGGTTCCGCAAGACTAAACGGAGACTTCATCCGTTTCCAGTGGAGGATCTCGTGGACGCACCGTCGCGGCCGATGCGCGCCGACGCACGCCGCAATTACGAGCGCATCGTCGACTGCGCCCGCGACGCGTTCGCCGAGCACGGCACCGACGCGCCCCTCGATGACATCGCACGGCGCGCGGGCGTCGGTCCAGGAACGCTGTATCGCCACTTCCCGAATCGCACCACGCTCATGGAAGCGGTGTACCGCTCCAACATCGAGACCCTCGCCGCACGGGCCGACGAATTACGCCGAACCCACGCCCCCCTCGCCGCGTTCGACGCCTGGTTCGGCGAACTGGTCACCTACATCCTCGAAAAACACGGCCTGGCAACCACTCTCAAAGCGGCCATCGATCGCACCTCGGACACCTTCACCGCCTGCTCCACCCTGCTGGCCGAAGCCGCGGGCAGCGTGCTGATTCCGGTGCAGGAGGCAGGCGCCATCCGCCCCGAAGTGAGCCCCCGCGACATCCTGCGCCTGGGCCACGGCATCGGCGCGGGCTGCCAAGCCGCGGCCGACTCCGCACCGCTGCTCACCGACGTGGCGCTCGCGGGGCTGCGCGTCCAGCGTTAGTCAGGCCAGGCCTTCGATTTTCGCCGCCAGTTCGGCGCCGGTGAGGGGTTCGCGGGCGATGACGGCGATGGTGTCGTCACCGGCGATGGTGCCGACGATGTAGGGCAGGGCGGCGCGGTCGAGGGCGCTGGCCAGGAAGTGGGCCGCGCCGGGCGGGGTGCGCAGGACGGCGAGATTGCCGCTGGCGTCGGTGGAGACGAGCAAGTCGCCGAGGAGTTTGGACAGGCGGCCGGTGCCGCCGGTGACCCCACGCACGGGGCTGCCGTCCTCGGGAACGATGTAGACGCCCGCGCCGCCGTCGGCCGCGCGCAGTTTCACCGCGCCGAGTTCGTCGAGGTCGCGCGACAGGGTGGCCTGGGTGGTCTCGATACCCTCGGCCGACAGCAGGGCGGCGAGTTCGGTCTGACTGCGGACCGAATGCGAGGTCAGCAGTTCGATGATGCGGGACTGGCGGCCGGCGCGGGTGCGGGCGATGGCGGGCGAGCCCTTCTCGGGTGCGCTCATGCCTGCGCCTCGCTGTCGCTCGGCTCCGGCATGACCGCACGGGCGGCTGTGTTTTCCGGCCGCTCGCTGCGCTCGCTCATCGCCTGGCCCCCACGCCGGCCCCGGTTCGCGGTCTCACGCGGCGGCTTTCGCGAGCAGCCACACCAGCAGCGCCTTCTGCGCGTGCAAACGGTTCTCGGCTTCGTCCCAGACCACACTGTGTTCGCCGTCGAGCACCTCGTCGGTGATCTCCTCGCCGCGGTGCGCCGGAAGGCAATGCAGCACAATCGCTTCCGAAGCCGCGTGGGCGAGCAGCTCGGTGTTGAGCTGGAACGAACGGAACGGGCCGACGCGGTCGAGGCCGTCGTTCTCCTGACCCATGGAGGTCCAGGTGTCGGTGACGAGCACGTCCGCGCCGGTCGCGCCGACCTCCGGGTCGCCCGTGACCGACACGGTCGCACCGGTTTCCGCGGCGCGCTTGGCGGCGGCGTCCAGGATCCACGGCAGCGGTTCGAAGCCCGCGGGCGCGGCCACGGTCACGTTCATGCCCGCCGTCACGCCACCGAGCAACAGCGAGTGCGCCATATTGTTGGCGCCGTCACCGAAGTAGGTGAGGTTCAGCCCCGCGAGGGTCCCCTTACGCTCGCTGATCGTCTGCAGATCGGCCAGCACCTGGCAGGGGTGGAACTCGTTGGACAGCGCGTTCACCACGGGAACCGTTGCGGTGACGGCCATCTCGTCGAGGCGGGACTGTTCGAAGGTCCGCCACACGATGGCGTCGACGTAGCGCGAGAGCACGCTGCCGGTGTCGCCGAGGGTCTCCTCACGACCCAGCTGGGTGTCGCGACCGTCGACGACCACCGCGTGCCCGCCGAGCTGCGCGATGCCCAGCTCGAACGAGAAGCGGGTGCGGGTGGAGTTCTTCTCGAAGATCACCCCGACTCCGCGCGGGCCGTCGAGCGGCCGGTGCGCGAAGGGGTCCTTCTTCAATTCGGCGGCGATGGCGAGGATCTCGGCCTGTTCGGCCTGGCTCACATCGTCGTCGCGCAAGAAATGACGCAGGGTCACTTGGTCGCTCCCTTAGCATCGGCGGCGGCCTTGTCGAGGATCTCGGGCAGGTCGGCGACGAAATTGTCGGCCTGGGTTTCGGTGAGCACCAGAGGCGGCGCCAACCGGATCACGTCGGGCTTGGCGGGGTTCAGCAGGTAGCCGGCCTCGCGGGCCCGTTCGTCGACATACGCGGAGATGTCGTTCTTCAGCACGATGCCGATGAGCAGACCCGCACCACGCACGTGGTCGATCTCCGGATGCTCGAGCAACGCGATGCCGTCGCTGAGCTTCTTGCCCACCCACTCCACGTGGGTCAGCAGGTTGTCGGAGTCGATCGTGCGCAGCACGGCCAGAGCCGCCGCGGCACAGACGGGATTGCCGCCGAAGGTGGTGCCGTGCAGACCCGGCGTGAGCAGTTCGGCGGCCCGGCCCTGGGCCAGCACGGCGCCGATCGGCAGCCCGCCACCGAGACCCTTGGCCAGGGTGATCGCATCGGGCACGATGCCCGCCGCCTGGTGCGCGAAAAACGTTCCGGTGCGCCCGATTCCGGTTTGCACCTCGTCGAGGATCAGCAGCGCCCCGGCCCGCGAGGTGATCTCACGCGCCTTGGCCAGGTAGTCGAACGGCGGGACGACCACACCGCTCTCCCCCATCATCGGCTCGAGAAACACCGCGGCGGTGTCGGAATCGACCACGGCTTCGAGCGCGGCGGCGTCACCGTAGGGCACGTGCACGACGCCGGGCGGCATCGGCTCGAACGGCGTCCGCTTGGCCGGCTGACCGGTGAGGGCCAGCGCACCCATGGTGCGACCGTGGAACGCCTCCTCGGCGGCGACGATCTTGGCCCGCCCGGTGAGCCGCGCGATCTTGAACGCGGCCTCGTTGGCCTCGGTGCCGGAGTTGCAGAAGAACGCCTTGCCCTCACCGTCGCCGAAGTGGGCCAGCAGCTTCTCGGCCAGCTCGATCACGGGCTCGCTGGCATACAGGTTCGACACGTGGCCGAGCGTGCCCAGTTGCTGGGTGACCGCCTCCAGGATGGCGGGGTGGGCGTGGCCGAGGCTGTTGACCGCGATGCCACCGAGGAAGTCGATGTAGCGCTTGCCGTCGGCGTCGTAGAGCACCGCACCGGCGCCGCGCACCAGCGCGACCTTCGGGGTGCCGTAGTTGTCCATCATCGCGGCCGACCACCGCTGCTGCAGCTTCTCTACTTCGCTCATGATTGCGTTCCATCCGGCGACCCGGCGGGGGTCACCATGGTTCCGATTCCTTCTCCGGTGAACAGTTCCAGTAGTACCGAATGCGGCACGCGCCCGTCGATCACGTGGGCACTGGGGACCCCGCCGAGCACGGCGCGCAAGCACGCTTCCATCTTCGGCACCATGCCCGCATCGAGGCGCGGCAGCAACTTCGCCAACGCGTCGGTGTCGATCTGACCGGTCAGCGAGGAGCGGTCCGGCCAGTCGGTGTAGAGGCCCTCGACGTCGGTGAGCACCACGAGCTTCTCCGCGCCGATGCCCTCGGCCAGTGCGGCGGCGGCGGTGTCGGCGTTGATGTTGTGCACCACGCCGTCGGCGTCGGGGGCGATGGTGGAGACCACCGGGATGCGGCCCGCGTCGATCAGGTCGAGCACGGCGCCGGGGTTGACCTCGGTGACGTCGCCGACCAGGCCGATGTCGGTGGCGACGCCCTCGACGGCGACGGTGCGCCGGGTGGCGGTGAACAGGTGCGCGTCCTCACCGGAGATGCCGACCGCGTACGGGCCGTGCGCGTTGATCAGCCCGACGAGCTCACGGCCCACCTGACCGAACAGCACCATCCGCACCACGTCCATCACCTCGGGGGTGGTGACGCGGAAGCCGCCGCGGAATTCGCCTGCCATGCCGAGCCTTTTCAGCATGGCGTTGATCTGCGGGCCACCACCGTGCACGACCACGGGATGTACGCCCACGGTGCGCAGGAACGCCATGTCGGCGGCGAAGGCGGCCTTGAGTTCGTCGTCGACCATGGCGTTGCCGCCGTACTTCACGACCACGATCTTGTCGCGGAACTTCTGCAGCCACGGCAGCGCGTCGGCGAGCACGTGCGCCTTGTCCAGCGCCGAAAGCGTGTGCACCACAATGTTACTCATGAGCTGTACGCCGAGTTCTCTTCGACGTAGGCGTGCGAGAGGTCGGTGGTGCGCACCATCGCGGTGCCCTCGCCCACGTTGAGCTCGATCAGCACGTCGACGTCCTCGCCGGACAGGTCGACCTCCCGGGCGCCGGGCGCGCCGACACTGTCGACGCAGACCGGATTGCCGTTGAACGACACCGTGATCCGGTTCGGATCCAGGGTCACCGGTGCGATCCCGACGGCGGCGAGCACGCGGCCCCAGTTCGGGTCGGAGCCGAACAGCGCGGTCTTGACCAGACTGTCGCGGGCGACCACGCGGGCGACGGTGAGCGCCTCGTCCTCGGAGACCGCGCCGGCGACGGTGACCTGGACCCGCTTGGTGACGCCCTCGGCGTCGGCCATCAGCTGGGCGGCCAGGTCGTCACACACGGTGAACACCGCGGCGTCGAGATCCTCCTGGGAGGGCGCGACGCCGCTGGCGCCGTTGGCCAGCAGCAGCACGGTGTCGTTGGTAGAGCAGGAGCCGTCGACATCGAGCCGGTCGAAGGTGTACTTGGTGGCCTTGCGCAGGGCGGAGTCGAGCTGCTCGGGCGTGGCCACCGCGTCGGTGGTGAGCACGACGAGCATGGTGGCCAGCGAGGGTGCGAGCATCCCCGCGCCCTTGGCCATGCCGCCGACATTCCACTTGTCCTCGCTGTGGAACGCCGACTCCTTCGGCACGGTGTCGGTGGTCATGATGGCGTGGGCGGCGTCGGAGCCACCTGACATGCCGCCGCCCATCTCGTGCACGATCTCGGTGACCGCCGGGATGAGCTTGTCCATCGGCAGGCGGTCACCGATGAGACCGGTGGAACAGACCGCGATCTCGCCCGCGCCGGTCTCGGTGCCCCAATTGCTCAGTGCCGCGGCGAGTTCCTCGGCGGTCTTGTGGGTGTCCTGGAAACCGCCGTGGCCGGTGCAGGCGTTCGCGCCGCCGGAGTTCAGGATCACCGCGCGTAGGTGACCGGTCTTCAGCACCTGCTGCGACCACAGCACCGGTGCGGCCTTGACCTGGTTGCTGGTGAAGACACCGGCCGCCGAGTACTCGGGGCCCTCGTTGAGCACCAGCGCGAGGTCCGGCTTGCCGCTGGCCTTGATGCCGGCCGCGATGCCCGCCGCGCGGAAACCCAGTGGCGCGGTGACGCCCTGGGTGTGGATCAGTTTGCCGTGGTCCGGGGTCTGCGGATCAGGGGTCGTCACGGTGCCACTCCTACGGTGGAAAGTCCTGCGGTCTCGTCGAATCCGACGGCCAGATTCATCGATTGCACCGCGGCGCCCGCGGTGCCCTTGGTCAAGTTGTCGATCGCGCCGATCACCACGAGCAGACCCGCGTCGGTATCGACGGTGACCTGCAGGGTGATGGCGTTGGAGCCGAGCACCGAACCGGTCTGCGGCAGTACGCCTTCGGGTAGCAGGTGCACGAAAGGTTCGTCGGCATAGGCTTTTTCGTAGACGGCGCGCGCCTGCGCGGCGTCGACCTTCACCGGGGCGGTGCAGGTGGCGAGGATGCCACGCGGCATCGGCGCCAGCACCGGAGTGAACGACACCGAGACATCCACGCCGCCCGCGGCTTTCAGGTTCTGCGCGATCTCGGGAGTGTGCCGGTGCGCGCCCGCGATGCCGTAGGCCCGAACGCTGCCCATCACCTCGGAGCCGAGCAGACCGACATCGAGTTTGCGACCGGCACCCGAAGTGCCGCTCACCGCAACGACATTCACGGCGGGCTCGATGATCCCGGCGGCGATCGCCGGGGCCAGCGCCACACTGGACACGGTCGGGTAGCAGCCGGGCACGGCGATCCGCCGGGCACCGGTGAGCTTCGCCCGTCCACCGGGCAGTTCGGGCAGACCATAGGGCCAGCTGCCCGCGTGGGGACTGCCGTAGTACCGCTCCCAGGCGGCGGCGTCGGTGAGCCGGTAGTCGGCGCCACAGTCGATGACGACCGTCTCGTCGGGCAGGGCGGCCGCGATCGCGCCGGACTGCCCGTGCGGGAGGCCGAGGAACACGATGTCGTGACCGGCCAGGACCTCGGGGGTGGTCTCGTCGAGAATCCGGTCTGCCAGGGGCAGCAGATGCGGCTGCAGCGCGCCCAGCGCGGTACCCGCGTTGGAACCGGCGGTCAGCGCCCCGATCTCGAGGCGCCCCGCTCGGTATTCGGGATGACCGAGCAGTAGACGCAACACTTCGCCACCGGCGTATCCACTCGCACCGGCAACCGCCACCCGCAACACGGGTCCTCCCGACGTATCGACCATGTGATGATTATGCACGACTATGCAAGCTCATTCATGAGCGGGTGTGACCGACTTCGCCTCCGACGCCCCGATCAAGCGCGCGACCAGCGGAAACACCAGGACGGTCGTCGCGCCCGCCGCAACCAGGATCGAGGCGACATCGGCGGTCAGCAGGCCCGCCTGGGTGGCCACCTGGGTCACCGCGACGATGATCGGCAGGCCCGTCGCGGCATAGAGAGCCAATTCGACGCGCTCGCGCCCGGTCGGCAGGGTGTCCGCGCGCGGCACGAACCGCTCGCTCAGCCAGACGGGCAACCCGCGGGCGATCGCGATGGTGACCACGAACCACAACCACAGTGCCGGATTCCGGCCGACCGCCGCCACATCGATGCCCATGCCCGACACCACGAAGAACACCGGGATCAGCAACCCGTACCCGATCGCCTCGAGCGACGAGTCCACATCCGGGTGCCCCGCCGCGATGAGCCGCCGCAGAATCATGCCCGCGGCGAACGCGCCGAGGACCACGTCCAGATCGAAGACCTCGGCGACCACCATCAGCACCAACAGCAGCAGCACCACCCCGCGCACGGGCAGCTGCGAGGTGCCACCGCCCAGCCTGGCCAACCCGACGCCCAGATCCGGCATGCGGTCGAGCATCCGCACCGGCACGAATCCGACGACCACGGCCGCCACCACGAACATCACGACCACCACCACCGCGCTGCCCGCATCGCGACTGGTGAGCAGCACCGACATCGCCACGATGGGCCCCAGCTCGCCCACCGCGCCGTGTGTCATCACCGCCCGGCCCAGCCGTGAGTCGAGGATTCCCGCCTGCTTCAGAATCGGCAGCAGGGTGCCGAGCGCGGTCGAGGTCAACGCGATCGCGACCGCGACGCGGGTGCCGTTCGAGGTGTCCGTCGCCACCATGACGATCACGAACGCGAACAGCAGACACACGATCCACACCACCCACGCCGTCCGCCCCGAGCGGCCGCGCAGCAACTGTGGATCGAGCTCGTAGCCCGCCAGCAAGAACAGCATCCCCAGCCCCAACTCGCTGACCAGGTCGACCCCGCCCGCACTGCTCGCCCACCCGAGCACATGCGGCCCGACCACCGCCCCGGCCACCAGCAGGATCACCACATCGGGCAGATACCCGCGCACCAGCCGCGACAGCAGCGGTGCGACCACCGCGATGAGCGCGATCCAGAACAGCGAGACGATCGGCGAGGGATCGCCGACACCCTCGGAAGCGAGCAGATCCATGCAGGTCATCGTGGCACAGCGGTATGCCCGATCCCCGAAACCGCGCGCGGGCGAGCTGTCACACCACCGGGCGAGGCGTGATCGGTGCTCGCTCGTCGACCGCGCCCGGTTCCGGCAAGAGGTGGGCGAGGAGGAGTTTGATCAGCAGCACGGGTCCGAACCAGAGCAGGAACGTGGGGACCGCGAGCACGGCCGAGGTGATCGCGACACCGAAGACGGTGGCGGCGAAGGCGACCGGGGTGCGCAGGTGGTGCGGCACCGAGGTCACCGCGACAGCGGCCGCGACGGCGAACCCGTAGATCGCGGCCGCCGTCCACCAGCCGAACCCGGGCACGACCAGGGCGAGCAGGAACGGCTGGCCGTGGATCGCCACGAACGCGAGATGGTGGCGGGCGTCGCGGCCGGGCCGATGGAACCAGCGCTTCGCCGAGTCGGTCGCGTTCACGACGGCGCCACCGAAAAGGTCGAACCCGACCAGCGCGACCACGATGATCACCAGCGCGGATCCGCCGGCGTGCCGAGCCGGCAGACCGGCTGTCACCGCGCCGGCGACTGCCGCCGAATAGCACAGGGCAGCTTCACTTCTCGTCGTGTTCGGGGCGATCAGCCGGTCGGTGATCGTCATCGCCGGATGCCTTCCACACAGATCTGCACGATGGGTTCGGCCAGGTCGACGAGTTGCACCTGATCGTCGGCGAGCCACTGCACCAGGCAGCCTTCGATCGCGCCGACGATCACCGCCGCGTGCCCCGGCCCGATCCCCGCCCGCAGCTGTCCGTCGGCGTCTGCCGCACGCAGCAGCTCGGCGATCGCGGCGCGATACTCCGCGTACACGGCGGCCATGTCAATCGGGGTGCGGGCGGCCCACACATCCAGCAGCACGCGGGCGTGGTCGGGATGAGCGGCCAGCATCGCGACTGTCGCCCGGATCAGCGCGGCCAGCTGATCCAGTGCCGAACCGGCGCCAGGAGTCGCGAGCTGTTCCCGCGCCCGAGCGCGGTACTGGTCGAACGCCGCGGTCAGCAGCTCCTCTCTGCTGCTGACCGCAAGGTAGACACTGCCTTTCGCGACACCGGCCTCGGCCGCGACATCCTCGATCCGGGACGCGGCGAAGCCCTTGCGCGCGAACACCCGAACGGCCGCATCCAGGATTTCGGTGCGCCGGGCATCCACGTCCACTCTCTTGGGCATGCCCCGATTATGACTGACTGGACAGTCATAATCAACCGACGCGAATGCCCCATCACCGGACGATTGATCACCGGACTCCGTGCCCACGGGAAGTCGACGTGGTGATCAATCGTCCCCGTGGATGACTCAGTGCTTGCGGACGACGGTTTCGCCCGCACCCGGCTTCCAGACGGTGATGTCGAGATGGTCGTCGTCGGTTTCGACAGTGGAGGCGCCGGTGAGGTCGGCGACGTAGAAGTGGTCGAACTTCTCACCACGGATGTCGAAACCGCTGTCGTCGAACAGCTTTTGAGCGAAGCGGGCGTGGACGGTTTCGTCCTGGAGGTCGGTGACGGTGCCGAAGAGTTTCGCGTCGCCGTCGGAGACCATGGTGTCGACGGTGGCGGTGTGTAGGCAGAAGCGCGGGTCGCGGGCGAGGTCGTCGAATTTTCGGGTGTTCGGCATGCCGGCCAGGACCAGCATGCCCTCGAAGACCATCGGCTCGATCGGGCTGATGCGGGGCGATCCGTCGGCGCGCAGGGTGCCCAGCATGCACAGCTTGCCGGTGGCCTGGTGTCTGCGCTGGAACAAGGCCGCGATGCTCGGTGCTTCTTCGGTGAACTGGCTCCACGTGGTCATATCTCGTACGGTACGACGCAACCTTGACATCTTGTGTCAGGTTTTGCGGCTAGTCTCGAGATATGCGGGCGAGCAGGTTGGTGCAGTTGCTGCTCCTGTTGCAGGCGGGCGGCGGTGCGACCGCGAGCGAGTTGGCACGAGAGCTCGAGGTGTCGGTGCGCACGGTGTATCGAGATGTGGAAGCGCTCTCGGCGGCGGGCGTTCCGGTGTACAGCGAGCCGGGGCGCGGTGGGGGTGTGCGATTGATCGACGGCTACCGCACCCGGCTCACCGGCCTCACCTCCGACGAAGCCGACGCCGTCCTCCTCGCCGGCCTCCCCGGCGCCGCCGCCGACCTCGGCCTCGGTACCGTGCTGGCCACCGCCCAGCTGAAAATGCTCGCCGCGCTCCCACCGGAACTACGCGGCCGGGCGACCCGGATCGCCGAACGCGTCCACATCGACATGCCCGGCTGGTTCCAGCGCCCCGACGACACCCCCAGCCTCGCCACGGTGGCCGACGCACTCTGGCACGACCGCCGCCTCGCGATCACCTACCGGCGCCGCGATCGCACGGTGGAACGGACCCTCGACCCACTCGGCCTGGTTATGAAGGCGGGCACCTGGTACCTGATCGCCCGCGAACACACCGACATCCGCTCGTACCGGGCGAGCCGCATCGCCACCGCTGTCCCCACCGGCGAATCATTCACCCGCCCATCGACTTTCGACCTCGCCCAGCACTGGCAGTCCGCCGCCGAGGAGTTCGCCCGATCCATGCTGCGAGTCCGCGCACACTGCCGGATCTCCACCGACCACCTGAGCCTGCTGCGCCTCATGAACGACCCCGCCGCCGTCCGCGAAGCCCTCGCCTCGACGGGCACCCCCGACGCGGACGGCTGGGCCGACATCACCATTCCCGCCGAGTCCTACGAAGTCTTGGCCCACGCGCTGCTCCCCCTCGGCGAACACATCGAAGTCCTCACCCCACCCGAACTCCGCGCGACCATGACCGCCACCGCCGCAGCCGTGCTCGCCCGCTACCACCGGCCGACGGCCACCTAGGCACTCCGGCACCGCGCCGCCGCGAAACCTACGCCGACTTCGAGGTGCCCGGTCGGCTGAACTCGACGCAGTCAGGGCATTCGTCGACGATCGGGTGAGTACAGCGCAGAACGTGACCGAGGAAGTCGATCGTTCGGGTGAGGTCGTCGACGTGAGCTCGCAGTTCGGCTTGCTTGTCCGCGAAGAGTGCTACGCGCCGGGCCCTCGACCTCGTGTCGAAAAGATCTTTGATCTCCGCCAGGGACAGCCCCGCTCGTTGACAGAGCTGGACGAGGCGGGCCTGAACGATCAGTGCGCCGTTGTAGATCCGTTGACCGCCGGGCGCGCGGGGCGGAACGAGGACACCGGCGTCCTCCCAGTGGCGCAGGACATGAGCGGCAACGCCCAATTCGGCGGCGGCGTCACCGATGCGGCGCAGCTCGTCGGAATGCGGCATATTCACCCCTTTACTTCAGGTCGACCTGAAGTTATAGCGTACTTCGCATGGGACACATCGACAATCGGACACCATTGATCGACTCGGTCGCGACACCGGACTTGTGGCGCTGTTGCCGATCCGTGGGATCGGCGTTGACGGGCGGCCTGCGGCCACGACGACCCGACCGCCGGTTCCTGGCCTCGCTGCCCGATCAGGGCCTGCCACGCGGCACGACGACGGTCGAGCTGACAGTTCTGGCGCAGAATGCCAAGAGTGTGCCGACGGCAGCGATCGTCGAAGGCCTGTTCGCTCCGCGACGGATCGATTCCGCGATGACGGCTTTCGTGGTCCGGCATCCGACTGCGACCTTTCTGGTGGACCCGGGCATCTGCGTCAACGTCCAGGACCGAGCGGTGGTGGAACTCCCCCAGATATTGCGGCTTGCGGTGACGCCTCCGAAGGACGTACTCGACATACGCGAGTCACTGCATCGCAGCGGAATCGAGGCGGATGCCATCGACTTCGCGCTGCCGACACATCTGCACTGGGACCATATCGCCGGCCTTCTCGATCTACCCGGGCTGGCACTGCGCCTGCACCGACCGGAGCACGAGTGGGCGATGACGGGTCCGGTGGCGCCGGTCGGCGGCGTGCGGCGAGCCGTTCGTGAACGACCTCTCGATTTCTACGATCTGGACGGTCCACCCGTTCTCACCTTCGCTCGCAGCCACGATCTCTTCGGAGACGGCGCGGTGGTACTCGTCGACCTGTCCGGCCACACCCCGGGCAGCGTCGGATTGCTCTTACGTACCGAGCACGGTCCGGTCTTGCTCGCGGGGGACGCGATCTGGCACAACCTCCAGACCGAGGAGCTACGACAGAAGTCCGGCTATCCGGGCATGCTGGCCGATAACGACCGCACCGAGACCTGGCGAACTGTCCACCGGCTGCACGCGATCCGCGGCGCCGTGCGCATCATTCCCAGTCACGACCATCAGGCGGCGTGCGCGTGGCACGAGGACCCGCGGTCGAGCGAGAGCTGACCTCAACACGTCCAGTCGAGAATCTCTGCCATGGAGCGCAACTGGGTCGAGGTGGGGGTGAGGCGTAATGCGGTGTTGCGGAGGGTGACCAGGGGGCGCGCGGACAGCTGGGCGATGGTGCCGATCCGGGCGGAGCGGGCGACGATCATCTGGGTTCGGGGGCGGCGCTCTCGGTCGTAGCGGGCGAGGCCGTCGGGTTCGCTCGCCAGGCGGGCCAGGACCACCGCGTCTTCCAGGGCTTGGCAGCCGCCCTGGCCGAGGTTCGGTGTCATCGCGTGGGCGGCGTCGCCGAGGAGGGCGATGCGACCGGCGGTGAAGGTCGGTAGCGCCGGTAGGTCATAGATGTCGTTGTGCAGCAACGTGTTCGGGTCCGCGGCGGCGAGGAGGGCCGAGATCGGGTGGTGCCAGTCGTCGAAGCGGTCACGCACTTCCGCGAGGCTGCCGGGGGCGTTCTCGGGGGCGTCGTAGACAGCGAAGCAGTAGACGCGACCGTCCGCGAGCGGGGCCATGCCGAACCGTGCGCCCCGACCCCAGGTTTCACCGAACTCGGTGAGCGGCTCGTCGATGTCGACCACCGCGCGCCAGGCGGTGTAGCCGGCGTAGCGTGGTGCGACTTCGCCGCAGATCGCACGCCGGACGACGCTGTGAATCCCGTCGGCACCCACGACCAGGTCGGCGGACGAGGCGCCCGAGGAGTGCACGACCGCGCCGTCGGCCGTCGCCTCGCGCACCGAGATCCCGGTGCGCACAACACCTTCGGGAAGCGCCGCGCGCAGAATGTCGAGCAGCCGGGCACGGTGGATCACCACCGGAGCACCGAACCGCTCGCGCAGGGTCGCCACATCGGTGCGTGAGAGCCATCGCCCACGGTCGTCCCTGATTCCGGCCGATACCTCCGCCAGACCCTGCGCACGGACCGTGTCACCGACACCGAGGGCATCCAGCGCCTGTAAGGCGTTGGACCACAGGGAAATCCCGGAACCCACCTCCGCGACCTCCGGCGCTCGTTCCAGCACCTGAACGGACCACCCCCGCCGAGCGAGCGCGAGCGCCGCGGCCATTCCGCCGATTCCGCCACCGACGACGATTGCTGTGGACATCGCACACTCCCTCGTTTCGAGTACGACACGAACCGCGTCCGCGCACAGGCACGCTTGACGCTGTTCGGCGAGCCGCGGACGATGCCCATTCTCACCGAGTCGGCGCATCGTGGGCACCATCGCCTGCGTGCAGATCGATCAGCAAGCCCGGCATGTCCCGACTTTCGTCCGGGTCGGTCGCGGCCGTTCGCCGGATCCGTCCTCGGCCCAACACGAAGCCGGACTGCCCCCGTGGGGACAGCCCGGCTTCGCGGTAGATGTCAGACGATCGAGAACAGCAAGGCCGCGACCGCGAAACTGACCACCGACAGGATGGTTTCGAGAACCGTCCAGGTCTGCAACGTCTGTTTCACCGTCATGTTGAAGTACTTCGCGATGATCCAGAAGCCGCCGTCGTTGACGTGGCTGAGGATGATCGAGCCCGCCGCGATCGCCATGGCGATCAGCGCGATCGACATCTGTGAGTAGCCCTGCTCGGCCACCAGCGGCGCGACGATGCCGCCGGTGGTGACGATGGCGACCGTCGCCGAGCCCTGGGCGATGCGCAGTCCACAGCTGATCAGGTAGGCGAGCACGATGATCGGCAGTCCCGCCGCGGACATCGTGTCGGCCAGGGCCGTGCCGATGCCGGTGGCCGAGATGACCTTGCCGAAGAAGGCGCCGGCGCCGACCACCAGCAGCACCATGCCGACCGGCTTGAGCGATTCGGCGGTGATGGTGCTCAGTTCTTGCACCGTCGAACCGCGCCGGATCCCGAGGAGATAGAACGCGACGAGCACGGTGATGAGCAGCGCGACCGCCGGGGTGCCGAAGAAGGTGAGCACCTGCAGCAGCGTCGAATTCTTTTCCAGCAGCTGGTAACCGAACGTGGCGCCCAGGATCAGGACGAGCGGGATCGCGATGATGCCGCCGATCAGCGCGACCGAGGGCGGCGATTTCGTGACCACCGCGGTCCCACCCGAACCCTCGGCCTGCTCCGGCTCCGGTTCGGGCTCCAACGGCACGAACTCCTCGGGCACCGAAACCTGCACGCGCTTACCGATATACGAGCCCCACACAATGCCCGCGGCGATGAAACCCGGGATGCCACAGACGAAGCCCATGAGAATCAGCCAGCCCAGGCTCACCCCGAGCAGCCCACCGAGCGCGACCGGGCCGGGGTGCGGCGGCAGAAAGGCGTGCGTCATCGACAGACCGGCGAGCATCGGCATGGCGTAGAGAACCAGCGAACGCCCGCCGCGCTTGGCCGCGACATAGACCAGGGGCGCGAGCACGAAGATGCCGATGTCGAAGAACACCGGGATGCCGAAGATGAGCCCGAGCAGGCCCATCGCGACGGGAGCGCCCTTCTCGCCGAACATCTTCAGCAGTTTGTCGGTGAGAACATCGGCGCCACCGGATCTTTCGAGGATCGCGCCGAGCACGGTTCCCAGACCGATGATCACCGCGATGTGGCCGAGGATGCCACCGAAGCCTGTTTCCAGCAGTGACTCACCGGCTTTCAGCGGTGTGCCGACGATCTGGGAGATCGGCAGCCCGGCGGCCAGCGCCAGCAGGAGTCCGGTCAGCAGCAGCGCGACGAACGGCTCCAGTTTGACCTTGATGATGGCGATGAGTAGGACAGCGATCGCGAGACCGCACAGCACCAGCAACCCGGGGGTGGTGGTGCGCAACCAGTCGATGGTGGCGCCCATGGAAAACCTCTCAATCCAGCGAATGAACGAAATGCGCGGCTTTGGAGCCGATGTGGGACCAGTGCGCGGCCTCGACGTCGGTCGGGGCGACTACTTCGGTGCCCGCGGTGACCGCGATCGCGCCCGCTCGGAGAAAGTCGCGGGCGTTGTGGGAATTGACGCCGCCGGAGGGGATCAGGAACATGTGCGGGAACGGCCCGAGCAGATCCTTGAAGTACTGCGGGCCGAGCGCGCGAGCCGGGAAGATCTTCACCGCCGCCGCCCCCAGCTCCGCCGCGGCGAGGACCTCCGACGGCGTGAACGCGCCCATGATCACCGGAATCGTGTGTGCCGCCGCCACTTCGGCGACCTCGGGGCGCAGCGCGGGTGTCACCAGGAAGCGGGCGCCGACCTCGACGGCGGCTTCGGCCTGCGCACGGGTGGTGACGGTGCCGACCCCGATCACGGCATCGGTGACCGCGCTCGCCTTGCTGATCGCGTCGAGCACACCGAGAGTGGTGAAGGTCAGTTCGACCGCGCGCAGACCGGCGCCCGCGAGCGCTTCGGCCAGCGCGGCCGGATCGGGGATGGCGGGGGCGCGGACCACCGTGAGGGCGCGATCCGCGCGGATCACGTCCATGGCCTCCGACGACGAGCTCAGCATCGGGTTCATCGGGTTTCCTCCTTCGTGGGGTCCAGGCGCAGGGAGCGACCGGCGCGCACGCCGGTCGCGGTGCCGTTCTGCAGCGCGAATTCGCCGTTGACCAGCACGTGCTGGATGCCGCGGGCCTGCTGCTGGGGATGCTCGAATGTCGCCGTGTCGTGGATCGTCGCCGGATCGAAGACGACCAGGTCGGCGGCGTAACCGGGCCGGATCAGGCCGCGTTCGGCCAGGCGGAGCCGCGCGGCCGGGCGGCCGGTGAGGTGATGCACGCAGTCCTCGAAACCGAGCACGCCCAGTTCCCGGACGTAGCGCGAGAGGTAGCGCGGGAAGGTGCCCCAGGCGCGCGGGTGCGGCCGGGCGCCGACGAGCAGGCCGTCGCTGCCGCCCATGTGGCCGGGGTCGACCATGATGGCGCGCACGTTCTCCTCGTGGCCGACGTGCTGCAGGATCGTCGTGGCGAGCTGGTCGCGGCGCAGCAGGTCGAAGAACACCTCCGCCGGGGCGATGCCGCGCTCGGTCGCGAGCTCGGCGACGGTGCGGCCCACCACATCCGAGAGCGCGTCGTCGCCGACGCCGCTGATCTGGATGGTCTCCCATTCGACGGTGACGCCGTGGCAGCCGTCGGAGCCGTTGACGTCGACATCGTCGGTGATCCTGGCGCGCTCGGCCGGATCGTCGAGCCGGGCGAGCGCGGCGTCGGGACCGCCCGACATCGCCCAGCTGGGCAGCAGCGCGGACAGGGTGGTCGAGCCGGGCAGATAGGGATAGGTGTCGAGGGTGATGTCGCAACCGTCGGCGCGGGCCGCGGCGAGCATCGCGAGGAATTCCGGTGCGCGCCCACGGTTCACGCCGAAGTTCATGGTGGCGTGGGTCAGGTGCAGCGCGCAGCCGGTCGCTTTCGCCAGGCCGATCATCTCCGCGTAGGCCTCCAGCGCCCCCGCGCCGTAGGAGCGGGTATGCGGTGCGTAGAAGCCGCCGTAGGAGGCGACCACCGCGCACAGCGCCGCGAGTTCGCCTGTGTCGGCGTACATTCCGGGCGTATAGGTGAGCCCACTGGACATGCCGACCGCACCCTGTTCGAACCCTTCGGCCAGCAGCGCGCACATCCGGTCGATCTCGGCGGCGGTGGCCGCCCGCTGCTCGCTGCCGACGACGAGCATGCGCAGCGTGCCCTGCGGAACGAGGTAGGCGGCGTTGGGGGTGATGCCGTGGTCGAGGCGGTCCAGGTATTGCGCGACGGTGCGCCAGCTGAAGTCGAAGTCGCCCGGGTTGCCGTTCCAGCCGGCGATCTGCTTGCGCACCACCGCGAGTACGGCCTCGTCGATCGGCGCGTAGGACAGCCCGTCCTGGCCGATCACCTCGGTCGTGACGCCCTGGGTGATCTTCGGGAAGTGATCGGGATGGGTGAGCAGGTAGAGGTCGGAATGCGCGTGCATGTCGATGAATCCGGGTGCGATGACCGAGCCCGGCTGTACCGGAACGATTCTCGCGTCGGAGCCGATAGTGCCGGGTGGCGCGATCTCGGCGATGCGGCCGTCGCGGACCAGCACGTCGCCCCTGGTGCGTGGGGCGCCGGTGCCGTCGACGATGTCGATGTCACGAAAGAGCAGGTGCGTCATGGTCATCCGTCAGAAGTAGGTGCGGATCAGGTCGACCACGCGCGGATCGGGCGCGTCGACGCTGTCGATCACCGGGATCAGGCGCCACTTGTCGAACGCGGTGCAGGGGTGTGAGAGACCCAGACGCACGATGGAGCCGACCGGAAGGTCGCCCGCATCGGCGCCGGGCAACCGCAGGAAGGTGTGCTGATCGTTCAACGCGGTGACCACCGCGTTCGGCGGAAGGGTGCCGCCGACCACCAGTTGAGGCACCGGCAGACCCTCGTCGAAGGGAAAATCGCGTTTGCCGCCGTCGAGCAGGGCCAGCTCCGGTTCGGGCCGCGAGACCACCCTGGCCCAGCCGTGCATGGCGGACCGCAGGCCGGGCTCCTTCGCGGGCGCGGCGAGCGGGGAGATTCCCGCGTAGAAGCCGTCGTCGTGGACGACGTAGGCGCCGCTGCGCAGAACCACCGTGGTCGGCACACCGCGCGCACCCTCGGGGTCGGCCAGTCCGGCGAGTTCCTCGACCACGAGCTCGGGGTAGGCGCTGCCGCCCGCGGTGACCACCGCCGGGCCCGAATAGGCCCCTGCCGCACCGAGTTCAGTGTGCAGCGCGGCCAGTTCGCGCAGATAGCCGCGCACCGCGGCGACACCCTCGGCGCTGCGATCGTGAGCCAGCGCGCCCTCGTAGCCCGCCACTCCGGCCAGGCTCAGCCGCTCGCTCGCACCGATGGCGGCGGCGACCGCGCGCGCTTGGGCCCGGGTGCGGGCGCCGGTCCGGCCGTGCGGTCCCCCCAGCTCGACCAACACGCGCACGCGCGGACCCGCAACCGTCTCGCGCAGGATCTTGTCCATCAGTTCGACGGTGGCGACGCCGTCGGCCCAGCAGTACAACTCGAAGTCGGCCTCGCGCGCCGATTCGGCTGCCACCCAAGCCAATCCGACCGGGTCGAGCAGAGTATTGGCGAGCATGATCCGGCCGACACCGAACGAACGCGCGAGCTGTGCCTGCCACGCGGTGGCCACGGTGATCCCCCACGATCCGGCCACGAGCTGCTCGCGCCACAGCTGCGGCGCCATCGTCGTCTTGCCGTGCGGGGCGAGCGCGACGCCCGCTGCCGCGGTCCACTCGGCCATGAGGTCGCGGTTCGCGTCGAGCCCGCCGCGGTCGAGGGTGAGCAACGGCGTCTGCCACTGATCGAGTCGCGGTGCGCCGGCGAGATATTCGCGCACGGCACTCCCCCACGCCGCGGCCGGCGCGCTCTTGTCGTGGGGTCCGAGCAACTCGTCGGCGAGGGCGTCCACGACGTCGTTGTCGATGATCACAGCATCCCTTTCTGTCGACCGAGCCCGGGATGGCGGCCCGATCAGTCATATCGAACAAACATTGCACATTATGCAACGGTGGTTGCGCTGAATGTTTCCGCTCGTTATTGTGCATCTCGAAGGCAGTGACCGCAAGCACGAAAGGGCGAACAAGGTGACCCAGGCAACAACCACTCCGCCCAGGGCGGTCACTGTCGGCGAGGGACTGGCCGTGCTGATCGCGGGCGCGGGACCCCTGGAACTGTCCGCGCGGTTCGATCGTGGCGCGGGCGGCGCGGAGGCCAATGTGGCCGTGGTGCTCGCCCAGCTCGACGTGTCGGCGGCCTGGCTGTCGCGGGTCGGCGACGACGGATTCGGGCGATATCTGGTCGCCGAGCTCCGCGCGCAGGGCGTGGATGTCGCAGCGGTCGCGGTCGACCCGATGCGGCCCACCGGCCTCTACGTCAAGGAACGTGGTGCGGGCTCCGGCGCGGCCAACGATCTGGGCGCCGATGCCAGCCGCATGCACTACTACCGCACGGGTTCGGCGGCCAGCGCACTCTCGCCCGCCGACCTCACGGACCGGGCGGCCTTGCTCGAGGGCGCCGATCTCGTGCACTTCACCGGCATCACCCCGGCACTGTCGGAGTCGGCGACCGAACTCACCCGCGCCCTGCTCGCCCTGCCCCGTCGCGGACTGGTCAGCTTCGACCTGAATTATCGTCCGGCAGTGTGGGGTTCGCGCATCGACGAGGCCACCGACGAGCTCGACGCGCATATTCGCGGTGCCGACGTGGCGTTCCTCGGCGCCGACGAGGCAGCGGAGATCTTCGGCACCGGCGAACCGGCTGCCCTGCGCACGTTGTTTCCCGAACCCGCGCAGCTGATCGTCAAGAACGACAAGCACACCGTGACGGGATTCGACGGTGATTGCTCGATCGAGGTGCCCGCACTGACGCTGGAGATCACCGAGCGCATCGGCGCAGGCGACGCCTTCGCCGGCGGCTATCTCGCCGCCCTGCTGCACGGCGCCGACCTGCGCACCCGCCTTCGATACGGCCACCTGTGCGCGGCGGCAGCACTGACCGCGACCGGCGATTCGGCGAAACTGCCGCCGCCCCAAGATATTCAGCGCCTCGCGCTACTGCCGGACGATATCTGGGCCACGCTGCGCTATCCCGCGGCGCTGGATGAAACGATCAGCGCATGAGTCAAAGCGTGTCGCGGGCCCTGTCCATTCTCATCGCCCTCGGCGAGAACTCGCAGTCCCTCGACGAGTTGGCTGTCCGGCTCGGGGTCCACAAGTCGACGGTGCTGCGGCTACTGCAGACCATGCAGGCCGATCGGTTCGTGGTGCGCGACAACGCGCACCGCTACTCACTCGGCACCCGCATGTTCGAATTGGCCAGTCGCGCACTGGAGAACCGTGACGTGCGCACCGTAGCCCGCCCGCATCTGAGCGCGCTGGGCGCGGCCACCGGGCAGACCGTGCACCTGGCCGCCTACGAATCGGGCGACGCCGTCTACATCGACAAGGTCGACGCCGAGCAGGCGGTGCGGATGTACTCGCGGATCGGCAGACCCGCGCCGCTGCACTGCACCGCGGTCGGCAAGGTGCTCGTCGCCGCGCTGCCGCGCGGCGAATGGTCCGCGGTGGCAGCCCGATTGGACTACCACCCCTTCACCACCCGCACCCTGCGCACCCCCGAGCAGTACCTGGCCGAGTTGAAACTCGTTGCCGCGCAGGGCTTCGCCGAAGACCACGAGGAACACGAGAGCTTCGTCAACTGCATCGGCGTCGGCGTGCGCGACGGGATCGGTGCCGTCGTCGCCGCCGTCTCGGTCTCCGTTCCCGACGTGCTGCTCGACCATGACCAAGTGCTGGCACTGTTGCCGCAGCTCAGGGCCACGGCCGACGCCATCTCCACCGAACTCGGCTGGGACCCCCGCCGAGACGTCACCGCGAGGAAAGGCTGAACCACATGTCCGACAAGACCGCCGTGCGCACCTCCGAGGCCCCGGCGCCCGCCCACACCTTCTCCCAGGGTGTGCGCAAGGGCCCGTTCGTCCAGGTGTCCGGTCAGGGCCCGGTGGATCCCGAGACCAACGAGTACCTGCATCAGGGCGATGTCGCCGCCCAGACCACGCGCACCCTGATGAACGTCAAGGCGATCATCGACGCGTCCGGCGCCACGTTCGACGATGTGATGATGCTGCGCGTCTACCTCACCAAGCGCGAGGACTTCGCGATCATGAACGAGGCGTACGGCGAATTCGTCACGAAACACACCAGCAACGGCGTGCTGCCCTCGCGCACCACCGTTTTCACCGGCCTGCCGCGCGCGGAGATGCTGGTCGAGATCGACGCGATCGCCGTCGTGACCGACTGAGACACCGCGATTCCCACCATGTCGTGGACGCCGTCGGCGCTTCGTGTTGAGATGGGGACGCCCCCGCACGGGGGTGTTCACCCCGTTCTACCCGAGGATCAGCCTATGTTCGCCAAGATCGCCCGCCCGCTCGCCGTCGCCGCCCTTGCCCTGTCCGTGACCGCGATCGGCACCGCAACCGCATCGGCCGCCCCCGCGCAGCCGGTTGTCGGCTCGGTGTCGATCTGCACCGGCATCCCGGTCGGGCCTTTCACCATCAGCGTCTGCCTGTAGTCGCTACCCCGAGTTGCCGCTACCCCGAGTTGCGCAGCGCGGTGGCCAGGCCGTTCATGGTGAGCAGAATGCCCCGCTTCACCAGTTCGGAATCGTCACCGCCGCGCAGCCGGGCCAGCAGGTCGACCTGGAGCTGGTTCAGCGGCTCCAGGTAGGGGAAGCGGTTGTGGATCGACTCGGCCAGCGACGGATTGTCGCTGAGGAGTTCGGCGTGGCCGGTGACCGCCAGGTACATGCGGATGGTGCGGGCGTGTTCGTCGGCGATCATGGCGAAGATCTTCGCGCGCAGGATTTCGTCGGTGACGAGCTCGGCATAACGGGCGGCGATGTCGAGGTCGCTCTTGGCCATCACCTGGGCCAGGTTCGACAGCACGGTGTTGAAGAACGGCCAGCGCTCGTAGAGGTCGGTGAGACGTGCGAGGCGGGCCGGATCGTCGCCGACCCAGTCTTCGAGCGCGGTACCGGTGCCGTACCAGCCGGGCAGCATGACTCTGGACTGACTCCAGGCCATCACCCAGGGGATGGCGCGCAGGTCCGACACCGAATTGGTGGGTTTGCGGGAGGCGGGGCGGCTGCCGATATTGAGATCGCCGACCTCGGCGACCGGGGTGGATTCGCGGAAGTACTCGACGAAGCCGGGGGTGTCGTGTACGAGGTTCGCGTAGGCGGCGCGAGCGCGGGCGGCGAGGTCGTCGAGGAGTTCGTAGGCCGGTTCGGCGTCGTCGCCGAGACCCTCCACATCGAGTAGCGTCGACTCCAGGGTGCCCGCGATCAGCGACTCCAGATTGCGGTGTGCCGCACCGGATTCGGAGTACTTCGCGGCGATCACCTCACCCTGTTCGGTCAGTCGCAGCGAACCCCGCACCGCGCCCACGGGTTGCGCCAGGATGGCGTCGTAGCTGCGGCCGCCGCCACGACCGACGGTGCCGCCGCGACCGTGGAACAGCCGCAACCGGATACCCGATTTCCTGGCCACCTCCACCAGGTCCAGTTCCGCGCGGTAGAGCGCCCAGTTCGCGGCGAGATACCCGCCGTCCTTGTTGGAATCGGAGTAGCCGAGCATCACTTCCTGGCGCATGCCCGCCGCTTCGACCAGCTCGCGATAGACCGGAACCTCCAGTACCGCGGCCAGAGTCGACGCACCGGCGCTGAGGTCCTCGATGGTCTCGAACAGCGGGACGATGCCGAC
The DNA here is from genome assembly GCF_042671725.1 of Nocardia sp. NPDC127606. Classification (NCBI taxonomy): domain Bacteria; kingdom Bacillati; phylum Actinomycetota; class Actinomycetes; order Mycobacteriales; family Nocardiaceae; genus Nocardia; species Nocardia sp. NPDC127606. The sequence goes on from NZ_JBHXWQ010000011.1 coordinate 59,895, forward strand.
GGGACAGCTCGGCGCGGTGTCGGCGGTGCCCGGATCGAGAATGCCGGCTTCCTTCAGCAGCAACGCCGCCTCGAGCATGTCACTGACCGAGGTGCACATGCTGATGATGTAGTTCGGGATGGCGGCGGCACCGAAGGTATCGATGACCTCCTTGGCGGCGCCGAGGACACCGAGTTCCTTGCGGGCGAGCTCGCTCAGCTGCGCGTTCGGCCCGAGCAGTGGTCGGCGCGTGCGCAATTCGGCGGCGAGCAGCTCCACCCGCTGAGCTTCGGACAAGCTCGGATAGTCGGGGTGCACGCCCGACCACGCCAGCAGTTCGGTGACCACCTGTTCGTGGACCTCGGAGTTCTGGCGCATGTCCAGGCCCTGCAGGTGGAAGCCGAAGGTCTCGATGGCGTGGCGCAGCGCGGCGAGGCGGTCGTCGGCGAGCAGTCCGTCGCCGCTGGCGCGCATGGACTCGTCGATCGCGTCGAGGTCGTCGAGGACCGATTGCGGCGTCGGATACGGCGCGGCGTCGGTATCGAGGCCGTGTTCGGGCAGTTCACCGAGCGCGAGCTCGGCGGTGGCACCGAGACGGGCCCGAATCGCGTGCAGCGCACGGCGATACGGCTCGTCGGCGAACAGGCCGGGGTCGGGGTAACCCGCTGCCGCGAGTTCCGCGACCCGGGGTGTCACCTGCACCAGGCGGGCCGATTGCGACAGGGTCTTCTCGAGTTCGACCAGCTCGTCCAGGTAGCGACCGAAGGCGTAGGCGGCGGCCTGCTCGGCGGCGGTGTGCACGACTTCCGCTGTGACGAAAGGATTTCCGTCGCGGTCGCCGCCGATCCACGAGCCGGGCCGCAGGATCGGGCGCGGCAGGAGGTCTTCGGCGGGCCAGCGCGTCCGCAGCGCCGCGCGCACCTGCGCGTTGATCGCGGGGATCACGTCGTAGAGGGTCAGGTCGTAATAGCGCAGACCGACGGAGATCTCGTCCTGGATCCGCAACCGCGCCAGCCGGATCAGCGCCGTGCGCCACAGGGTGAGCACTTCGCGGCGGATCCGCAGTTCGGATTCGTCGAGACCGGGCTCGCCGGGTTCGAGGCGGCGGCGCAGGCGCATCAGCTCGGTGATCTTGGACTGCACGTCGAAGACGGTGCGCCTGCGGGTTTCGGTCGGGTGTGCCGTGATCACCGGGGAGACGAGTGCGTCGGTGAGCAGGTCGGCCACCACAGTGCCGTCGAGTCCGGCCGCGTCTAGCTTGTCGTAGGTGGCGGCCAGGGAGGAGTCCTGCGGCGGCTCGCCCGCGGCCACGTGCACGGCGCGGCGTCGATCACGCTGGATGTCCTCGGCCAGATTCGCCAGCAGCACGAAGTAGCTGAACGCCCGGATCAGCGGGATCGCGACCTCGGTGGGGGTGCCGTCGAGCATGTCGGCGACGGCGCTGCGCTCGACCTCCTCGCGACGCACCCGGAACGCCTCGATGCGGACGCGCTCGATCAGGTCGAACACCTCGGGACCTTCGTGGTCGCGGATGGTGTCGCCCAGGATGCCGCCGAGGAAGCGGATGTCCTCGCGCAGCGGCCGGGTAGCTTCGGGTTCCATCTCGATTCGCGATTCGCCCATGGTCAGACAGTATTGCCGCGGGGCCGCGGGCGCGACCCGACGCCGCACCCGCACCGCATGTCGCGCTCAGCCGTGATGGCGGGCGGTGAAGCGGATCTGGTTGCCCCACGGATCGCGGAACGCGCAGTCGCGGCCGTATTGCTGGTTCACGATCTCCTGGGCGACTTCGGCCCCGGCGTCGCGGATACGGGTGAAGGTGGCGTCGATGTCGTCGGTGGCGAAGATGACGGTGGACTGGGCGCCGCTGTCGATGCGCGCGAGCGCGGCCGCCCGGTAGGCGGGGTCGGGGGCCATCTCCGGGACCTCGAGCACGAATTCCAGGTTCTTCTGGTCGACCGGGCCGACCGTCAGCCAGCGCGTGTTGTCGCCGAACGGCATGTCGGTGCGGACCTGCAGGCCGATCAGGTCGCGATAGAAGGTGAGAGCCTGGTCCTGATCGCCCACGAGCAGCATGACGTGGGTGAGGGAGAGATCTTCGCCGTGGCGCATCCGGTCTCCTTCGGTCGGGCGTCAGCGGTGCGCCGGCGCCTGCTTTCCAGCGTAGCCAGCGAACCTAGAGTTGCCGGATCACCCGCGCCGGATTCCCCGCCGCGAACACCCGGTCCGGCAGATCGCGGGTTACCACGCTGCCCGCGCCGACCACCACGTCGTCGCCGATGGTCACGCCGGGGCACACGATCACCCCGCCACCGAACCAGGCATTGTTCCCGATCCGGATAGGCGCTGCGGATTCCCAGCGCTGCCTGCGCTTTTCGTGATCCTGCATCGGATGCAGGGCGGTGAGCAGCTGACAGCGCGGCCCGATCGAACAGTCGTCGCCGATGGTGATCGGCGCGCAGTCGAGCAGGATCGCGTCGTAGTTGAGGAAGCTGTTCGCCCCGATCTCGATCAGATATCCGTAGTCGCACTGGAACCGCGGCATGATCCACGAACCCTCCCCCAGCTTGCCGAGGAGATCATCCAGCAACTCGGTGCGCCGCCCGGTCTCGTCGGGCCCGGTGCGATTGAACTCGTCGCACAACCGTTGCGCCCGTTGCCGTTCGGCCACCAGTTCCGGATCGTTGTCCTTGTACAACTCCCCCGACAACATCCGCTGCTTCTGTTCGCCCACCCCGCCGAGTGTAGGGGTGGGCGAACTCGACGCGTTCGGCCTACTTCGCCGGGTCGACCTCGAAGGTCTTGGCGATGTCGTCGAGGACCGCGTGCGCGCCGGTGAGGCCGACCGAGGTCAGCCAGACCAGGTCGTCGACCGGAGTGACCTTGCCGCGCAGCTGGTTCCACAGCGGGTTGGCCTCGGCGGCCGCCTTGCGCTGCGCGGCGGCGTCCTCACCGTTGCTGGTGAGGAAGACGTAGTCGGCGTCGGCGTCGAGGAGCCGCTCGGGGCTGAGCGTGATCGAGAAGTCGTTCTTGGGGTCGTCGGACTTGTCGAGCTGGTTCAGGCCGGTATCGGCGAAGATGTCGCCGACGAAGCTGACCCGCTGCATCAACCGGTCCTCCTTGGGCAGGAAGCGCAGCAGCGACACGGTCGGCGTGTTGCCACCGTTCTTCGCCTTGATCGCGGCGCCGATCCTGGCGGCGCGATCCTGGTACGCCGCGAGCTTGGCCTTGGCGAGGTTCTCCTTGTCGACCGCCTTGGCGAGCAGCAGCAGGTTCTCCTTCCAGGTGGCGCCGGTGGTCTGGCTGAACACGACCGGCACGGTGCCCGAACCGAGCTTGATGCCCTTGAACTGCTCGTACTGCTTCTCGTGGCGCACCTTCGCCGACACGATCAGATCCGGCCGGGCGCCGGCCAGCTTCTCGATATCGGGGGTCTGCAGGTTGCCGATGTTCACCGCTCGCCCGCCGCAGGTCTGGGCGGCCGCGCCGAGGAACGCGGGCAACTTCTCGCCCATGGACTGGTAGGTCGTGTACGCGACGACTTCGGTGTTCAGCACCAGGGCGGCGTCGACGAATGTCTGATCCAGCGCCGCGACCCGCACCGGTCGGGTGGTGATGGTGGCCGGGTCGACGACCGTGCCGACATTCGTCCCCGCCTTGTCCTTGACCGCCCCGGCCTCGATCGTGCGCGGGTACGCGCCGCCGTCGAGGTTGCTCGCGGTATCGCAATCGCTGCTCGCGGCGCCGGTGGCCGACCGGTCCTGGCCACACGCGGACAGGCTCAGTACGGCGGCGGCGACTACCGCGGCGGCGGCGAGCCGACGGCTCAGTGGGGTGTTCATCGAGGTCTCCCGAGTGGTTCAGAGTTCTTTAGGGTTGCTAACCTAGCGAAGCCTTACCTAATTACCAACTATGAAGAGGGATAGTGCCCGCATCGCCGCCCGGAGTCGTGTTCGCCAACACACGGTCTCGCCGGTTGCTACTCATCGCCGGACTCCTGGCCGCGGTGTTCGCGGCCGTCCTGCTCAGTTTGGCCATCGGTTCCAAGTTCATTGCCCCCCTTGATGTTCTGCACGCGCTCGGCGGCACGACCGACACCGAGACCGGCGCCATCGTCAACGGTCTGCGCCTGCCACGCACGCTGCTGGGGGTCCTCGCAGGCCTCGCGCTCGGCATCGCAGGCGCGGTGATCCAGGGTCACACCAGAAACCCCCTCGCCGACCCCGCACTGCTCGGCATCACCCAGGGCGCGGCGCTCGGCATCGTCCTGGCGGTGATGATCGGCGGCATCTCCAGCCTGTTCGGCTACGTGTGGTTCGGCTTCGCCGGCGCGCTGATCGCCACCGTCACCGTGTTCGTCATCGGCGCGACGGGCCGCGGCGGACCGACCCCGGTGACCCTCGCCTTGGCGGGAGCCGCCGTGAGCTACCTGCTGCAGGGCCTGATCTCGGCAGTGGTGCTGTTCGACACCGACGTCACCGACATCTACCGCTTCTGGAAGGCCGGTTCGCTGGTCGGATCCAACCTGGACCTCCTCGGCAAGGCCACCCCGTTCATCCTGGTCGGGATCGTCCTGGCGCTGGCCAACACGTCCGCGCTCAACGCGCTCAGCCTCGGCGAGGACACCGCCCGTGCGCTGGGCCATCGCGTTTCCCTGGCACGCGCCGTCGGCATCGGCTCGATCGTGCTGCTCACCGGCGCGGTCGTGGCGATCGCGGGACCGCTCGGCTTCGTCGGGCTCGTCGTCCCGCACCTGGCGCGCGGTATCACCGGACCCGACTACCGCTGGCTGGTCCCGGTCGCCGGGTTGCTCGGCGTGGTCATGGTGCTGGTCGCCGACATCGCGGGACGGCTGGTGCTGGACAAGGGCGAACTCCCGGCGGGCATCATGCTGGCCTTCGTCGGCGTCCCGTTCTTCATCGTGTTGGTCCGCCGCCGAAAGCTGGTGAGCATATGAGTACCGTCCGGGCGGTCCGGCTGGGACCGGTGTCCTGGCAGCTACGACTGCGCACGACGGCCGTCCTGGTCGTCGGGCTCGCGATTCTCGGCGCCGCGAGTTGCGTCGCGCTGGCACTGGGCACCTACACGATGCCCGACGGTGGTCCGGTCACGCCGTGGGACGTGCTCGCGGTGCTCGGCGGTGGCGGCGACGACGGCCTGGCCTATGTGGTGTGGGATCTGCGGCTGCCGCGGATTCTCACCGGGGCGCTGGTCGGCGCGGCGCTGGCACTGTCGGGCGCGATCACGCAGGGCATTGCCCGAAACCCGTTGTCCAGTCCCGATATTCTCGGCGTCACGGCGGGCTCGAGCGTGGCCGCGGTCGCGGTGATCGCGCTGTCGGGCAGCCGTGGCCAGATCAGCGGCGCCGCCGCCGAGATCGGGGTGCCGGTCGCGTCCATGCTCGGCGGCCTACTCGCCGCGCTCGGCGTTTTCCTCCTGGCCTGGCGCAGCGGTATCGAGGGCTATCGGCTCGTGCTCGTCGGTCTCGGCGCCGGTTCGCTGCTCTCCAGCGTGACCTTCTGGCTCCTCAGCGTCGGTGACGTGGATATCGCGACCCGCGCGGTCACCTGGTTGACCGGCAGCCTCAACGGCAGCAGCTGGATCCAGGTGACACCGGTGGCGATCGCCCTGGCTGTCCTGGTGCCGGTCGTCCTCGGTGGCACCCATCTGCTCGGCGCGCTGCATTTCGGCGACGACACCGCCCGCTCACTCGGCGTGCGGCTCAACGCCGCCCGGCTGACGCTCCTGGTGCTGGCCGTGTTGCTGGCCGGAGTCGCCACCGCCTCGGCGGGCGCCATCATCTTCATCGCGCTCGCAGTGCCACAGGTAGCACTGCGTCTCACCGGTTCGGCACAACCGCCGCTGCTCACCTCGGTGGTGCTCGGCGCGGCCTTCACGGTCGCCGCCGATCTGGTCGCCCGCACCCTGCTGCCCGCCGGCGAACTGCCCGTCGGGGTGATCACCGCCGTCCTCGGCGCGCCCTATCTGATCTATCTGTTGATGCGGCGCAATCGCGTCGGGAAAGCGGGCGTGTGATGACCGTTCGACTGCAGGCCAGCGAGCTGACCCTCGGCTACGGGCCGACGACCGTCGTGGACGGGCTGGACCTGGACATCACCGGTGGCACTGTCACCGCGGTGATCGGGCCCAACGGTTGCGGCAAATCCACCCTCCTGCGCGCGATGGCCCGGCTCCTGCGACCCGCCGGTGGACATGTCCACCTGGACGGCAAACGGATCGACCGCATGTCGACCAAGGAAGTGGCGCGCGTACTGGGCATCCTGCCCCAATCCCCGCTGGCCCCGGAAGGTCTCACCGTCACCGACCTGGTCGCCCGCGGCAGACACCCGCACCAGCGCTGGTACCGCCAGTGGTCCGACGACGACGAAGCCGCCATCACCGAGGCGCTGACCTGGACCGACATGGTCGAGTTCGCCGATCGCTCCCTCGACGAGCTGTCCGGCGGCCAACGCCAGCGCGCGTGGATCTCTATGGCGCTGGCCCAGAACACCGACCTGCTCCTGCTCGACGAACCCACCACCTTTCTCGATCTCGCCCACCAGATCGAGGTTCTCGACCTGGTCCGGCGCCTGCACGCCGAAGCGGGGCGGACAGTGGTGATGGTGCTGCACGATCTGAACCTCGCCGCGCGGTACGCGCATCGGCTGGTCGCGATGCGCGCGGGCCGGGTGGTTGCCGCGGGTACGCCCGCCGAAGTGCTCACCGAGGACGTGGTGGCGCAGGTATTCGGGCTGCGCGCCAAGGTGATCGACGATCCGGTCACCGGCACTCCGCTGGTGGTCCCGATCGGACCCGTCGACGCCGGCGCCTCGACCGAATCCTGAACAGTAGGGTCATGGGGTGACCTCTGGGCGGACTCGACACAACTACACCGGCACCTCGGTCGCCGAACGACAGGTCGAGCGCCGGGCGCTGTTCATCGACGCGGGACTGACCGTGTTCGCGCAGAAGTCGTACGCCAACAGTTCGCTGACCGATGTGTGCGCGGCGGCGGGGCTGTCGCGTCGGCAGTTCTACGAACAGTTCGCCGGGCGCGAGGAACTGCTCGTCGCGGTGTACGACTCCGTGCAGGACAAGGCAGGGGCGGCGGTGGCCGCCGCCCTGGCAACGGCGGAATCCGACGAGCTGCGCACGTTGATCGACGCGGCCGTGCGGGCGTACACGACGGCGATCACCGATGACATCCGGTGCGCCAAAGTCGCTTTCGTCGACATCGTCGGAGTGAGCCCCGAGATCGAGGCGTATCGGGCGCAGGTCAGGGACCGGTGGGGCGAGGTGGTCACCGCGATCGCGGCCGGGCGCGACGGGGTGCGGATGCCGCCCGGCGGTTGGCGGGTACCGATGGCGGCGTTCATCGGGGCAGTGAACGGCGCCGTGCACCAGTGGAGCCTCGACGATCCGCGACCACCCGTCGACGAACTGGTCGACGTGTTCTCCACCATCCTGAACAGTCTGATCTCAGCGACGCCCCCCGGCGCGTGATTGCGATCTGCGCCACACCCATGTCATAGTTGCCGCTATTGAGACGAAGGAGTCTCAATTCATGTGAGGACTGTGCGCGATGAGATCTCCCTTCGTTCAGCGATGGCTTGCCCTTGCCACCGGTTTGCTCGCGGCGGCAACGGTGGTGACCGCCGGGCCGGTCGCGGCCGAGCCGCCGGCGACGCCCCCGCCGGTGATTCCACTACCGCCCGAATGGGATCCGGGCTTCTACCTCCCGCCCGCGGACGTGGTGGCGGCGACCGAGCCGGGTGCGATCATCGCGGTCCGGCAGGTGCGGATCGCCGATTTCGGCCTGCTGCCGATCGATGTCGACGCATGGCAGGTGTCGTATCGCTCCAACAACAGCCGTGACGAGGCGATCCCCGCGGTCGCCACCCTGATCAAGCCGCGCGGGCAGGCACCGGCACCGCGCAAGCTGCTGTCGGTGCAGCTGGCCGAGGACTCGACCGCGGGCTACTGCGCGCCGTCCTATGCGCTGCAACATCTTTCGGTGGCCGCGGTGGCGGGCCAGATCGTGGTGCCCGCCGAGTTCCTGTTCGCGCAGGCAGCGCTGTCACAGGGCTGGGCCGTGGTCGTTCCGGACCATCAGGGCCCGGACTCGGCCTACGCGGCCGGACCGCTGGCGGGCCGGATCACCCTCGACGGCATCCGCGCCGCGACCAACTTCGCCCCGCTCGAGGCCGGGCCGACCGCACCGGTGGGGCTCTACGGCTACTCCGGCGGTTCCATCGCGACCGGCCACGCCGCCGAACTACACAGCAGCTACGCGCCCGAACTGAACATGGTGGGCGCGGCCGAAGGCGGGGTCGGGGCCGATCTCGGCGCTGCCTTGAGCATGGCGAACAATCAGCTGACCTCGGGTCTGGTGTTCGCCGCCGTTCTCGGCCTCACCCGCGAATACCCCGATTTCGCCGCCTACCTCGATCAGCGACTCGACCCGCTCGGCAAGGCCCTGTTCGCGATCAAATCGCCGCTGTGCGTGCAGTATCAGTCGGCACTGCTGCCGTTCCTGAATCTGACCGGCATGATCGGCTCCGACGGGAATCCCCTCGATGATCCGCCGGTCGCGGCGATGCTCGACGACACCCGCATGGGCAAGTCCGTCCCCGACATGCCGCTGTTCGTGTGGCATTCCGCGTGGGACGAGATCCTGCCCCTGGCCGCCACCGACACCTTGGTCGACACCTACTGCCGCGATCCGAACACGTCGCTGACCTACACCCGCGACCATGCCAGCGAACACATCGTCGCGGAAGTGGTCGGCGGTCCGGCCGCGCTGATCTGGCTGCGCGACCGCCTCGAGGGCGTCCCGGCCCCCGCCGGCTGCACCACCTCCGACGCGGGCACCATGGCCGCGACCCCGGGCGCACTGAACTTCCTCGGCGACTCGCTCGCCGCGAAGTTCGCGTCGCTGTTCGGCATGCCGCTCGGGAGCCGCTGACTCGATGAATCGGCGAATTCGGCGATACACATTGACGTTCGATGTTGATTTGTATCATACTCGCCGAGTTCGTCGATCATGAGCAGGAGGAGCCCCGTTGACCGACAACGCCCGGGCCGCGCTGGAGATTCTTCGCGATGCGAGCCAGTTCAAGTGGTATGTCATTCCGCTATTACTGTTGGTCATCTACATCTACGCGGTCGAAGTCGAGCGGCGTAATTGGAATGTGCTCTTCGCCGGGCTCGCGCTGTGGGGCATGGACTGGTTCAACGAGATCTGGAACTCACTGGTCTTCCACTTCACCGAGCGGGCACCGGTCTGGGCGGCGAGCGGACCGACGGCGTACCAGATCCTGATCGGGCTGAACATCGAGATCTGCTTCATGTTCGCGATCATGGGGATCGCGGCCGCGAAGATGTTGCCGCCCAAGGAAACCCGGATCTTCGGGCTGCCGAACCGGCCGGTGCTGATCGCGGTCAACTCGGTCGCGGCGGTGGGCGTCGAGGTACTGCTGAACAAGGCCGGAGTACTGACCTGGGACTGGTCGTGGTGGCAGCCGAGCTTCCCGTTCCTGATCTGGATCATCGGGTACGTGCCGTTCTTCGCGGCCTGCTTCTTCGTGCACGATCTACCGAGCGTGCGAAGCAAGGCGCTGGTGGTCGGCACGATCTTCGGGATCGACGCGATCGCCCTGATCGGTTTCGGCGCGGCGGGATGGCTGTGAGGCGCGGGCACGCCCTCCGGCGTACAGCGCTGATCGCGGCGGCCGGGCTGGTATTCGCCGGGGTGACAACACAATCGGTGGCCCTCGCCGATCCGGGGTGTCTGCCGGTGGGTACCGTCGGCACCCCGGAGGTGAGCGTCGACGAATCCGATGCCGGACTGGCGGCTTTCGCCCCGGCAACGGTCGCGCTGCCCGAGCAGGTGTATTTCCGCACTACCACCGAGTCGTTCAACCGGCGCTGGACTTTCGCCACCCGCGACGGTCAGGTGTACGTGAAAGCGGCTGCCGCCCTCGGTGGTTGGCGCATGATCGCGCTACCGGGCTGCCTGGCGGGCACGATCGCCGGCGTCTCGGCCGACGACGACGAAGTGATGATGATCGACCGGGACGGCCGGTTCGTCACGATGGATCACGCGCTCAGCGCTCCCGCGGACTGGAACTGGAGCAGCCGCTACGGCACCCCGCTGTGGACCGGGCCCGGCAATAGGCTGCCGCCCGGCGCGCTGACCTGGTCGTGGTCGGTGTTGTCGCCCACCGAGGATCACGTGTGGACCGACACCGCGGGCAACGAACACCCCGTCGGCGGGGCGAAGGTGTCGCACGTCTTCGCGCTGACCCACGGCGGTCAGCGGATCCAGTACGTCGACCCGTGGCTGCCGGTGGACCACAGCTACGAGATGGGCACTCCGCTCGGTGGGCGGTTCCAGGCTGTCGCGTTGTCCACCAGCGCGTCGACCTCGCTGGTCGTCAACCGGTACGGCGACTTCTACACGCGCCTCTACGATTTCGACATCTCCGGCGCGGACAAGGTCTTCTTCCGCTACTCCTACGAGGACCAGCGCGACCTGCCCGAAGCGCCGGACATGCTGTCGGAGCGCATCGATCCTCGCTACGCCGCCATCCAGCTGCCCGCACCGGACTGGGTCGCACAGCCGAAGGTGCCCGGTGAGATCACCGACCGCATCTCCGTCCACCGGACCGGGCCCGGCTCGGCGGCACGAGAGCTGCGCGTCGAAGGACGCGACGGTGGCCGGACCGGTTTCTGGCGCAAGATGCTCACCGATGCGTCGTGGAGCTTCGTCGCCACCGATCAGCCACTTTCCGGTGCGGCACTGGAGAACTCGCCGGTTAACCGTGCTCGGGAGACGCTCGGCCCCGTGTCCCCGTACGACTACCAGGGCGTTACGGCCCAGGGGTGGACCGCGCTGATCCAGTCCTTCGATCCGGCCGTCTCCCCCACACCGCTGCGGATCGAATTCGGTGACGGCAGCGGGCTCGACGTCGTGCTGCACACCGTCGACGGCTTGCGGCAGACACCCCAGCAGCCCGGGATCACCGGCCGGCCACGGTTCTTCGACGGGACCATCGAGGTACCGCAGGACCTTCTCGCCTCGGCGGACGCGCAGCCGAGCGCCGTGCGTGACTTCCTGCGGAACACGCTGGGCGGCAAGCGGTTCACCGACACCTCGGTCGATGTCACCGACGCGCGGTTCCACCTGACCTTGTCGGACCTCACACTGAATCGACGCTGACCTGCGCGACGGAGGGTGGGCTCAGCTCACCTCCCGCTGACGGGGTTGGACGCGGTGCAGGAGGACCTGCTCGAGGAGTGCGACCAGGACATCGCGCACGGAGTCACGGTCGCGCGCATCGCAGTCCAGCACCGGGATCCAGTCGTCGAGGCCGAGCGCTTCGCGGACTTCGCCGAGATCGAAGCGGGTGGCGTCGGCGAAGCGGTTCACCACCACGACGAAGGGCGTGTGGTGTTCCTCGAAGTAGTCCAGGACGGGATAGCAGTCCTCGACACGGCCGGTGTCGACGACGATCACCGCGCCGAGGGCGCCGTCGACCAGGTCGTCCCAGAGGAACACGAATCGGTCCTGGCCGGGGGTGCCGAAGAGGTAGAGGATCAGCGACTGGTCGAGGGTGATCCGGCCGAAGTCCAAAGCCACTGTGGTCGCGGTCTTTTCGGCCCGGCGACCGGGGTCGTCGACACCGATGGAGACCTCGGTCATCGACGCTTCGGTGACCAGTGGCTCGATTTCGGAGATGGCGCCGATGAAGGTGGTCTTGCCGACGCCGAAGCCGCCGCTGACCACGATCTTCACCGAGGACGGCATGGCTGGTGCCTTAAAGTGCGCGGACAAGGTCGCGGATCCTCTCGATGGCGGCGGTCGACAGTTCCGGCGCGTCACGGACGGTCACATGCCCCGCCGCCGCCAGATCGCTGACGATCACCTTGGCAATGCCGATCGGAACCCGCAGGGCGGCACCGATTTCGGCGATGGAGTGCGGCGTCAGGCACAGCTGCACCACGGTGCGTTCTTCGAACCGCAGCGGCGCCGACAGCGCGGACGGCGGTGCCTGGACGAGGGTTTCGATGCGCAGGCCGTCCAGCACCGGGACGGTGCGGCCCGCGGTGACCACGAACGGGCGAACGAAGCGGTCGTCGACATCGTCGTGGTCGGTGGGGGTCACCGGCACCGACGGGACGGGACCACGCCACCCCGCCGGCTGGTTCATCGGGATCATGCGCGGGTCGGGCAGCCGCGGGAGATCGAAATCTCTCATCTGCGCAACGACTCTCGCAATTCGCTGATCAGCAGCGGGTCGAGCAGTGATCCGGCGCGTTCGGCGAGGATCGCCATCTCGTAGCCGACCAGGCCGACATCGCAGCCGCCGTCGGCGATCACGCCGAGGCAGCTGCCGTCGCCCAGCGCCGATACCAGCAGGAAGCCGCGCTTCATCTCGATCATGATCAGCTTGAGGCCGTCGAAATCGTAACTGCGCGAGGCACTCCGGGCGAGGCTGGACAGGCCCGACACCATCGCGGCGAGCCGGTCGGCGCCGGTGCGGTCGAGGCCGTCCGACATCGCGATCAGCAGCCCGTCGGAGGAGACGGCGACGGTGTCGCGCACGCCGTCGGTGTTGCGGACGAAGTTGCCGAGCAGCCAATTGAAAGTGTGTGGATCGGCGGTCGGTAGGTGGGTGGTCACCGGGTCTCCTGGGGTCTTGTCCGATCGGTCAGCGAGTGGGATCGAGTGGGGTGGAAGAGGGTTCGGTCTCGCCGCCGCGTTCGTGGCCGGTGCGGAACGAGGAGAGCATGCTGCGGGTCTGGTCGGGGGTCCGTTCGACGACCGGGGGCCGGTCCGGATCGCGGCGGGGTCGCTCGGGCGCACCGGTGATCTTGGCGCGCTTGCTGCGTTTGACCAGGCCGTTGCGAGTGCGTTCGACGGCCGGGGCGCCGATGGACTCCACGGCGGGCAGTTCACGCGGTACCGCCGAGCCGTTGTGTCCCCGGGCCGGCCCCTCCGAGCGTTCCGGGGCCACCACGCCGTAGTGGTCCTCAGCGGACGCGCCGTTGCGGACCGCGCCGTTGCGCGGGTGCCCGGAATCGGTGGAACTGCTGAGGAACTGCGCGTAGACGGAGCCGGTGGAGGGCGGGTTCGCCGAGACCGGCCCCTTGCCGTCGGCGCTGCTGCCCGGCCCCGATCCCGGATTCAGGCTGTGCCGCGACCGACCGTGGGTGTCGGTCGGCGACGCCGAGCCCCCGCGGAAGGCGTGGGACGGGTCGTCGGAGAACCCGACCGGTCGACCGCCGGACCGCTGCGCACCTGCCACGCCGGTCGGGATCGCGTGGTGTCCCGGCGTCGCCGAGCCGATCGTGGCCCCATTGCGTGCGGGGGCGACAGCGTGCCCCACCGCGATCGGCGCGCCGACGGAGGCGCCAGTGCGCTCCAGAGTTCCGGGGTCGACCGAATCCTGGCTTGCGGCGCCCTCTCGCGGATCCGCTGGCTGCCCGGCCTTTCCGTCGGCGAGCAGGGACGGCGGGAGGAGCAGGCGGGCCACGATGCCGCTGACCGGTGACGTGTTCAGTTCCACGTCGATGCCGAGGCGGCCTGCCAGCCGACCGACCACGTAGTGGCCCAGGTAGCGGGTGGAGGCGACGATGAAGTCCTGCTCGCCGCGCAGCCGGGCATTGGCTTCGGCGAGCTGCTCGGCGGGCATGCCGACGCCGTGATCGACGACGGCGAGCAGGTAGCCGCCCGCGACCTTGCGGCCGTACACCTCGACTTCGAGATCAGGCGGCGAGAAGGCCAGCCCGTTCTCGATGAGTTCGGCCAGGATGTGCGCCAGTTCGCTGACGACGGCGCCGGTCACCGCGATGTCGTCGATCCGGCGCAGCACCACCCGCCGGTAGTCGTCGACCTCGGACAGCCCGGCCCGGATCACGTCGGTGAGCGCGATCGGTTCGGCCCATCGGCGCGGACTCGCCTCGCCGACCAGCACCAGCAGGCTTTCGGCGTTGCGCCGCATGCGGGTGGCCAGGTGGTCGAGTTCGAACAGGTTCGACAGTGCCTTCGGGTCGAGTTCCTCGCGCTCGAACTCGCTGATCAATCCCAGCTGACGGCGCACCAGGTTCTGATTGCGGCGGGCCAGATTCGCCATCGATTCGGTGGTGTTGCGTCGCACCAGCGCCTGCTCGGAGGCGAGGTCGAACGCGGTGGTCTGGACACGATCCAACGCACCGGCGACAGCGGCGATCTCGACGCTCGCGCCGGAAGGTGTACGCACCGGGGCGGGCGGATCGGGGTGGGCGTCGGCGGCACTGTGCCAGGCCGCGATCACCTCGGGCAGTCGGGTGGAGGCGACGTCGTCGGCCTCGGTGGCCAGCCGGGCCAAGGGCCGGACGATGGCCCTGATGCTGGCGAAGACGAGCGCGAACTCGGCGGCGATCGCCAACAGCGCGGCCAGGGCGAAGGCGGCCAGCAACAGCGCGGCGTCGCGGCGCAGTTGCTCGGCCCGCGCGCCGACATCGTCGCCGATGACCTGCTGGACGGTCCGCTGCTCGTCGATGACCGCGGTCATCTGCGCCCACCACACGGCCGGGTCGACCTGCTGAACCAGCGGTCCCAGCGTCGAGGCGATCGCGATGTTCTCCGATTCGGTTGCCCGCGTGGCGTTCTGACTCGCCAGCACCGCGTCCAGACGTGCCTGTTGCGCGGGGGTCGCGTCGTGGCCGAAGGCGGTGAGCGCGGCATTGCGGGCGGCGCGGATGTCGAGGAACTGCACGTACTCCCCCGGCGCGAATTCCCCCGCGGCGAAAACGCCGTTGAGGAAACCACGTTCACGGGCCGCGAATTCCTTCGCGTCGCCGAGGGCGTAGAGCGCTTGCAGGCCGTGCCGGACGGCCGGGTCACGCGCCTGGTCGAGACCGAGTGAGAGGCGGTTCAGCGCGTCGATGCCGTCGGTGTAGAACTGGAACGCCGCCTGCCGGGTGACATTGCGATTGTCGACCTGGGAGCGGATCGCGGGCAGACCGGCCAGATGGCCCAGCGCCGAGCGCACCTCCCCCGCACCGGGCGGGTCGCCCACGACGGCGTTCACCAGGGCGTGCAGGGCGGCGTCGGTGCCCGCGCGCTGGTCGGTGACCGGTTGACGCAGGCGCTGATCACCGCCGAGCAGTCCGTTGCTCAGACCGCGCTCACGCTGCACCTGCTGCACGAGGTCCTGCGCGGCCAGCGCGACCGCCACGGCGTCCACGGTCTCCCCGCTGCGCCGGTAGGCGCTGACCTGTGTCGACATGGTCAGCGCGAGCAGCGCGAGCACCAGCACCAGCGACACCACCAGGATCCTGGCGAGCTGACCGGAGATGGTGCGCGGGCGGATCAGCCCGGCGCCGGCCCGCTGCCCTCGAGCGTCGCCGTCCGATCGGGTTCCGGTCGGGTTCGGCCGGGAACGTGCTCGCACACCTACTCCTTTGCAATGCCACCGCAACGTCGGTCACGGTGGCTCACGGAAAGTCAGGTGCAAACTTGCACTCCGCGCACTGCGCGGTCAATTCGGAACGGTGTAAAGCAGCATTTCGTGCACTGATCTAAACATGCCGGAAATCCAGCGGGCTTTGTGTAGCCGAATGCTCACAGCCGCACCGGCGGCGAGTTGGTCGGCCGGTTCACTGCCGGATACATACAGGTCACCAAAGAGCGTGACACACAACACATGTGGTGCGCGCGATCAGAAGCCGCAATTCGAATGCTCGACATCACTACCGGTTGTGACGATGTCACGCAAATCGAGAAGCGAAGTCGTATCGTTCAATTCCCGTGACCGAACGGTATTCGCGGAATTACTCGCCGCCGAGAATTCCCAGCACCTGATCCGAGTAGAAGAACGGCTCCAGACGTTCCCTGATCAGCCCCGCCAGCACACCGTTGCGCTTGGCCGACTCGATGACGGCCGGGCCGTAGCGCAGGATCTCGGCGCTGATGTCGTCGGCGTCGAGACCGAGTTCGGGCAGCATTGCCGAGAGCGTGTGGTCGCCGTACCTGGCGTAGAACACCTCGACGCACTCGCGCACGAGCAAGCCGAAGTACTCCTTCTCCCTGGTCGTCACCGCGATCTCGTAGCAGATCTGGACCAGCTCGTTGAGGTCCTTCTGCGTGAGGTATTCGCGCAGGCCCGCGACGGGTTCGTCGGCGTGCAGGTCCCAGAATTCCATCGCCGCCGAGTGCACGGGCGCGTCGCGCAGCATGTCGCGGATCGCGTTGTTGGTGCGCTTGAGCGCGAACAACGCGCCCTTGCCCGCGAGATCACCGACGAAGGTGCTATCGGCCGCGACCTTCTTGGCCCGGTTGGCAGCGGACTGCCCCAGCGACATCAGCGAGGAGACACCCGGAATCTTCTCGGCACGCTCGCGATTGGCCTGCATGAAATCGCCGATCAGCTTGTCGACGAAACGTGAGGCCACCGTGGCGACGAGCGGGCTCTCGGTGAGCCGGTCCAGGATTCGCTCCTGGGCCTGATGCATGCCGAAGATCTTCTCCAGCAGCGCTTCCACCGGTTCACGGTCGACCACGTCGCCGAGGGTGTATTCGGTGTTCGACGCGATGTGGTCGTAGATGGCGTCGGAGAAGATGCCGACGGTATCGGCGATCACGGGGCTGCCGCCGATGCGGTCGAACACGGTGGCCACCGTCTGCTCGCCCTGTTCCAGGGAGACCACGTCACCGAACCGGATCGTCTCGCCGACGGCCAGCACGGCGGCCACGTCGCGGGCGATCACCTCGGCGAACCGTTCACCGGTCACCTCGGCGAGCAGGAATTCCACCTGCGCGTCGAGCAGTCGGTCGGCGATCTGGCGCGCCTGCGTCATCTGTGTGTCCACCCATCACGGTCGTTGCTGGAGGGGAGGACGCGTGGCTACTTCTCGCCGGAATCGTTGCCCTGCACCGATTTCCGGATCTGATCCAGCCGCTCACGCGCGGCTTTCTCCCGCGCCTCCCATTGCTCGTCGACGCTACGACCCGCGGGAGTCTGCCGGTCGAGCTCGTCCATTCCCTGCGCGGTGCCGAAACGCTGCTCGACCTTATCCCGAACCGAGTCGAATGTCGGCACTCCGGAAGTGGAATATCCGCCGGTGGCGGTGGGTGCTCCGGTCACCGGTAGCCCGGACGGTACCGGCGGTACCGGGATCGCGCCTCCGACCTGCCCGGATGCGACGGGCACCACATCCGCGTCGATGACGTTCGTGTCCAGAGTCACAGGTGATCCGGTTTCGGCATGACCGACCTCGGCCTGTGCCAGTGCGGCGGCGACCACGCCGAGTCCGGGGCGTCCGGCGACCGCGGCGCGCAGCACCGACACCAGCTCGTCGTCGGGCAGCGCAGCCAGGCGGCCGAGGAGTTCGCTCGTTTCGCTCATACCGCCAGGCTACGCAGAATCAGCGACCCTCGACGGCGACCGGGCTGCGGCGTTATCGAGCCGCCCAGTCGGCGATGATCTTCGGCCACTGGGCGCCGAGGGTGTCGATCACATCGTTGTGACCCGCGCCGGGGACCACGATCAGCTGTTTCGGTTCCCGCGCCGCCGCGTACAGGCGTTCGGCGTGGCGCAGCGGGAGGAGTTCGTCGCGGTCGCCGTGCATCATCAGGACCGGGACACGCAGATTCGCGATGTGCCGCAGGCTCGGATACGCGTTCGGGATCAGCGGCGCGGGCAGGAACGGGTAGACCGACCGGGCGGCGGCGCGCATGCCGCTGAACGTCGACATGAGGATCATGCCCGCGGGCGGATATTCGCCCGCCAGTTCGAGCAATACCCCGCCGCCGAGGGATTTACCCAGGTAGTAGACCCGATCGGGATCGACTTCGGGTTGATCGAGCAGCGCCTGGCGGGCGGCTCTGGCGTCGAGGTAGGTGCCCTGTTCACTCGGGGTGCCCGTGCTGTGGCCGAAGCCGCGGTAGTCGAAGGCGAGCACGTCGAAGCCGGCTTCGACCAGCAGCGCGATGATCGAGACGCGGTCGCCGATGGTGCCCGCGTTGCCGTGCGCGTAGAGGATGTGACCGAGCGGGCGCTCGGCACGCACGAACCAGCCGTGCACGTCGATGCGGTCGGCGGTACG
Source organism: Nocardia sp. NPDC127606 (assembly GCF_042671725.1). Taxonomy (NCBI): domain Bacteria; kingdom Bacillati; phylum Actinomycetota; class Actinomycetes; order Mycobacteriales; family Nocardiaceae; genus Nocardia; species Nocardia sp. NPDC127606. The sequence goes on from NZ_JBHXWQ010000011.1 coordinate 77,967, forward strand.
CATGGTCAGATCGCGGTAGTCCAGGCCCCGCGCCGCCGGGGTCTGGGCGAGGTGCTTGTCGGGGTGGTAGACCAGCGCGTTGAGCACGCGCGTCGCGGGATGCCGGATCACTTGCCGCGCCCCGCCTGGAAGCCGAAGTCCCAGTTGTACAGGCGGGCGATCTCCACGACGCCGCCGCCCGGTTGACCGGCGGGCGGACGGACGAAGCTGCCCTCGCGGCGCACCACGAACTCGCCGTCGACGTTCTCCAGCACGAACAGCACCGCGTCGCGGGAGTTGTCGGTGCAGCCGTCGAGCGTCATCTCGATGGGCGCGGAATTCACCGTGTTCAGGGTGACGGTGGCGTGCACATTGCGGAAATCGCCGGCGCCGTCGTAGATCGAGGCGAACACGAGGATGCGGCGGATGAACTGGGTGCAGTCGAGATTGACCGACAGGTTCTCGCCGGTGATGCTGGCGCCGGTGCGGTCGTCCTGATCGAGGTGGATGAACGGCGGTTCGTACAGAGCGCCGAAGCGGCGGTCGAGGGCTCGCACGGAACCGATCGCGCCGTTGACCAATTCGAAGAAGCAGCACAGGTCGAGGTCGATGTTCTTGCCGCGGAGTTTCCCGAAGAGGCGGCCGGTGGCGGCCATCGAGGTCCAATTGAGGTTCACGCGCATGACGCCGCCGGTGGCGCCGTGTTTCGCCAGGGAGACCGACGGTGCCTCCTTGGTGAGCGACACCTTGGCGAGGGTGACCGGAGGTGGTGGTGGCGGGGTGAACTGGGAGTTCTGCTGGGGTGGGATGCCGGGCTGGTTCGGCGGCGGCGCGTACTGCGGCTGCTGCTGATTCGGCGGGAACGCGGGGGTCGGCGGGCTGGGCGGCGGGGTGTGGGGCCGATTCGGCTGCGGTGCGGGGATGAAGGGCTGTGTCGGCGGGGCGTACGACTGTTGCGGAGTCGGCGGGCCCGAGGCGAACGGCCGCGGAGGCGCGGGCGGTGCCACGGGCGGCGCGGGGGCGTCGTCGACGGAGATGCCGAAATCGGTAGCGAGCCCGGCCAATCCGCTGTCGTACCCCTGGCCGACCGCACGGAACTTCCACGCACCCTGGCGGCGGTACAGCTCGCCGAGCACGAACGCGGTTTCCGTGGTCGCCCCGCTGCTGTCGAAACGCGCGACCTCGGCGCCGTTCGCGGTGTCGATCACCCGGATATAGAGCCCGTGGAACTGCCCGAAGGTCCCCCCGTCGGCGGACGCGGCGAGCACGATCGTCTCGATCTGCGGCTCGACCTGTCCGAGATTCACCGAGAGCGCGTCGACAACGGTGTGCCCCTGCTGTTTTCCTTCGTGCCGTACCGCCCCCGAGGGATGCACGGCCTGGTTGTAGAACACGAAGTCGTGATCGGAGCGCACCTTCGCCCCGGCGAGCAACAGCGCGGACGCGTCGGCATCGGGCACACCCTGCCCCGACTGCCAACCCAATTCGACGCGGACCGCGGAGGCAGGCACCGCGACATTGGCACCTTTCATCATCGACACACCATCCAACCTATCCCGCCCCCACTCCGAGCCCAACAGCACGGCGGCCGCACCCGTGTCGCAGAGTCGGCGGTTCGGGTTCGGCAGGCGCGAACTCGTGTGAGGGACAACCGCTCACGACGAAGGCCGCCCGGCGGAACCGGGCGGCCTTCGGGTGTCGGATGAGGATCAGCCGCGCAGTTCGGCGCCGACCGCGGTGGTGGCCGAGGCGACGGCGGCGGCGCGGGCGGCGCTGGCCTCGTCTTCGGTGAGGGTGCGGTCGGGGGCCCGGAAGCGCAGGGCGTAGGTGAGGGATTTACGGCCCTCGCCTGCTTGGGCGCCTTCGTAGACGTCGAACAGGGCGATGCTCTCGAGCAGGTCGCCGCCGCCGGTGCGGAGCGCGGTTTCCACCTGCGCGGCCGGGACGGTCTTCTCGACGCTGATCGATACGTCCTGCAGGACTGCCGGGAACGCCGAGATCGTCGGCGCGGGTAGGGATTCGCTCAGCGGCAGGGCGTCGAGGTCCACCTCCAGCGCGCAGGTGCGCGGCGGCAGACCGGCGCGCTCCAGGACAGCGGGGTGGAGTTCGCCAGCGTGACCGACGACCACGCCGTCGACGAGCAGTTCCGCGCAGCGACCGGGGTGCCACGGGAGGTAGGCCGCGGCCCGTCGTTCGATGACCACACCCGCCGCGTCGGCGATGTCGTCGACCAGTGCGAAGGCGTCGGCGGCCTCGGCCGGACGGCCGGGGCCCCACGGCCCGCGCGGGTCGTGCTTACCGCTGAGCACCGCGGCGACGTGCACCGGCTGGGCGGGCAGCGACGCTTTGAGCTCGGCGATCTGTTCGTCGGTGGGACGACGGTCCACCGGCAGCGCCTCGACCGAGTGGGTCTGCGCTCCGGGCTGCACCACCTGGGCGACGCCGTAGATGGTCAGGTCGCGCGCACCGCGAGAGATGTTGCGGGCGGCCACTTCCAGCAGACCCGGCAGCAACGTGGTCGCCAGTTCGGGGCGGTCGCTGTCCAGCGGGTTCAGGACGCGGGTGGTGTTGCGGCGCGGATCATCGGCGTCGAGCCCCCACACCTCGAACACGCCGCCGGGCAAGAACGCAGGAGGCGGTACCTCGACGGCACCGGCGAAGGCCAGCGCCCGGCTCACCGCACGACGACGCCGCTGCTGCGCGGTCAGACCGCGACCGCCGGGCGCGGTCGGCAGCACGGACGGGATCTGTTCGAGGCCCTCCAGCCGCAGGACCTCTTCGACCAGGTCAGCGGGCTGTGAGAGATCGGGGCGCCAGCTCGGCGGGGTCACCAGCAACTGGGTCTTGCCCGCGTCGTTGACCTCGATCTCGACGCCCGCGCCGATCTGGGCCAGCCTGCGCACGGAGGTGCCCGCCGGGTAGGTGACGCCGGCGACGCGGTCGGGCAGGTCGATGTCCATCGCGATCGGCGCGACCGGCTCCAGGGGCACCCGGATGTCGGTGAGCGCGGATTCGATGGTGCCGCCGGTGATGTCGGCGAGCAGGGTGGCGGCGCGGTCGAGCGCGGCGATGTTGATCTCGGGATCGACGACCCGTTCGTAGCGCTTGCCCGCCTCCGAAGAGAGCTTGTGGCGGCGCGAGGTGCGGTACACCCGCAGCGGGTTCCAGACGGCGGCTTCCAGGACCACATCGGTGGTCTCGGGCCCGACCTCGGTGCTCGCACCACCCATGACACCGGCGAGGGAGATCACGCCGGAATCATCGGCGATCACCACGTCCTCGGCGTCGAGGGTGCGCTCGGTGTCGTCGAGGGTGCGCAGGGTCTCCCCCTTGTGCGCCGAGCGAACGACCAAGCCGCCGTGCAGCTTTGCCGCATCGAAGGCGTGCAGCGGCTGACCGAGCTCGAGCATCACGTAGTTGGTGACGTCGACGGCCGGGGAGATCGGGCGCATGCCCGACAGCATCAGCCTGCGCTGCAACCACAGCGGGCTCACCGCGTTCGGGTCGATCCCGGTGACGCGGCGCGCACCGAAGCGGGTGCAGTCCGAATCGTCGTCCAAGCGCACCGCCCAGGCGAGCGCCTCGGCCTCGGGCAGCGTGCGCACAGCGGGGTCGGCGTATTCGAGGTCGAACCCGCACGCCAGCTCGCGGGCCAGGCCGCGCACCGAGAAGCAGTAGCCGCGATCGGGGGTGATATTGAGTTCGATGATCGTGTCATCGGTGCCGAGCAGCACGTTCGCGTCGTCGCCGGGCTGCGCGGAGCCGGGCTCGAGCACCAGGATGCCGTCGTGATCCTTGCCGATGCCGAGTTCGGCGACCGAGCAGATCATGCCGTTGGAGGTGTGCCCGTAGGTCTTGCGCGAGGAGATCTTGAACCCGCCGGGCAGCTCACCACCGGGCAGCACGACCACGACGAGGTCGCCGACCGCGAAATTGCGTGCGCCACAGACGATTTCCTGCAACTCGGGGTTGCCGACATCGACCTTGCAGAAGCGGATCGGCTTCTTGAACTCGGTCAGTTCGGTGATCTCGGCGACGCGACCGACGACCAGCGGCTTGTCGATGTCACCGCCGATCGGCTCGAGCTTGTCGACCTCTTCGACTTCCAGACCCACCCGGACGAAGCCCGCGTCGAGCTCTTCCGCCGACACCGACCACTCGGGGGTGGTGCGCTGCAGGATCTCGGTCAGCCAGGACTGTGCTACTCGCACTTGACGTTTCGCTCTCTCTAAGACCGGATACCGAAGGGCAGGGTGAACCGCACGTCACCCTCGACGATGTCGCGCATGTCGGCGATGGTGGTCTGGAACTGCAGGGTGCGCTCCATGCCCATGCCGAACGCGAACCCGGAATACACCTCGGGATCGATGCCGCTGGCGATCAGGACCTTCGGGTTGACCATGCCGCAGCCGCCCCACTCGATCCAGCCCGCGCCGCCCTTCTTGTTCGGGAACCACACGTCGACCTCGGCCGACGGCTCGGTGAAGGGGAAGTAGTTCGGACGCATGCGCGTACGGGTCTCGGGGCCGAACATGGCCTGCGCGAACGCGTCGAGGACACCGCGCAGGTGCGCCATGGTCAGGCCCTTGTCGATCGCCAGACCCTCCACCTGGGAGAACACCGGGGTGTGGGTGGCGTCGAGCTCGTCGGTGCGGAAGGTGCGACCGGGGCACGCGACATAGATCGGCACCTCGCGCTCGAGCATGGACCGCACCTGTACCGGGGAGGTGTGCGTGCGCAGCACCTGGCGCGAACCCTCCGGGGCGATGTGGAAGGTGTCCTGCATGGTGCGCGCCGGGTGATCGGGCAGGAAGTTCAGCGCGTCGAAGTTGAAGTGCTCGGTCTCCACCTCGGGACCCTCGGCGACCTCCCAGCCCATCCCGACGAAGAAGTCGGCGATCTGCTCGGAGATGACGGTGATCGGGTGCCGGGCGCCCACGGGCCGACGACGGGCGGGCAGCGTGACGTCGATCTTCTCGGAGATGAGCACCGCCTGATCGCGCTCCGCCAAGAGCGCGGCACGGCGCGCCTCGAACGCGTCCGACACCCGCTTACGCGCGACGTTGACCCGCTTACCGGCCTCGGCCTTCTCCTCCTTGGGCACACTGCCCAGCCCACGCTGCGCGAGCGCGATCGGCGACTTACCGCCGATGAAGTCGGTCTTGGCGACCGCCAGCGCGTCCAGATCAGCCGCCGCGGCAAACGCCTTCTCGGCCTCCGCCGCCGCTGCCGCGAGTGCCTCCTCGGTCAAAGAGGCGTTTTGCTCGACTCCACTGTTGTCGTCGGCCACGATCTTCTCGACTCTCCCCTGGGGATCGGTTCGCGGGCGCGTCATTGCCATCCCGCATCGGTGCTGCGTAAATCCTATGGGATGGGGTTGACGCGATTCATCCGGATTACTCGCGGCGCGATCAGTGCAGGTCGGCGGGGTCTCGATGGGGACTGACCGGTCCAGGTCAGGACGAAGATCTGCGCAGTTTCGTCAGTGTTGCCCCTGACCACCCGCCGCATCTCGGGGCCGTCGGAAATCGGCGGGAGATCGAGGGAACCGAATGGGGTCGGGGCGCGTCCAAATGAGCAAACACACCAGCGTGTTCGACTCGAGAACAGGACGACTCGATGGCTGAACAGACCGGCGATCCGACGTCTCCGCGGGGGCGGCGTGCTCGACTCACCGCTCCGGGGAGCGGGCTTGCGTTGTGTGGCTTCGGGATTCGGCCGGTGGGTCGGCGTCCGTTCCCCCACGCGGCGGGGTGGTGCGCGCACCGGCCCGAACAGCAGGCGACTCCCGAGCAGGGCCAGCACCCGGACAGTGTCGGATGACGGGGCCCAACGGCCGTCGGGTCACGTCGGCCGGCGCACTGTCCTACGTTCGATTCCAGGCTGCCCTACCCAATCGACACGGTCGACATCCGGGTGTGTTCGGCCTGGTGAACGGGTTGTGGGCCGCGGGCCATCTGAGTGCCGGGGAGGTGCGGTTTCGCCGGGACGGCAACGACTGGTTCAGCGAGAATCTGACGAATCCGAGTGACGTCGACCCGGGTGTGTACGACCGCGCACGGCATCCGGGTGCCGCCTCGTGGTTCAAGGTGAGCGCGGTGTCGATGATCGAGCGGGTCGAGGGATACCTCGCGATCCTCGACGCGCACGGCGTCGGATGGGAGCGGTTGGACTCCGCCGCACCGGGCACCATCATCTACGACGATGCCGAGCAGGTGGTTGTCGTGCCGTTCGGCGACAACCACCTGCTCAGGGAACCGATCAGCGGCTATTCCGCGGGCTGAGTGTGCCGGGGCAGGAACGCTGCCACCACCGCGGCGCAGGCGACCAGGGCGGCGCCGACCCAGACCGCGGGGACGAGGCCGTCCACATAGGCCTGCGGGTCGGTGTAGGAGCCGTAGGACGCGAAGACCGAGGCCAGAACGGCGATGCCCATGGCGACGCCCACTTCGCGAACGGTGCTGCTGATGCCCGATGCCATGCCCTGGTCGGCGGGGGAAGCGCTGGCCATCACGATGGTGGACGAGGGCGCGAAGGTGAGGCCCATGCCGATGCCGCCGAGGACGAACGGGGCGACGAAGGCGAGATAGGGGACGTCGGCGGTGGTGATCATCGCCATCCAGCCGAGGGAGACGGCCAGGCAGAGCTGGCCGATCGCGATGAGCGTGCGGGCGCCGACGCGGTCGACGATCAGGCCGGCCAGCGGTGCGACGACCATCGGGACCATCGTCCACGGCATCGTGCGGATACCCGATTCCAGCGGTGAGTAGCCCTGGACCACCTGGAAGAACTGGGCGAGCAGGAAGATCGAGCCGAACACACCGGACGAGAAACCGAAGGACACGACGAAGCTGAGGCTCAGGCCGCGGGATTCGAACATGCGCAACGGGAGCATCGGATCGGTGGCATAGGTCTCCCAGACGACGAACGCGACGAGCAGCGCGGCGCCGCCGATCAGCGCGGTGAGGACCTGCGGTGCGGTCCAGCCGTCGTCGGCGCCGTGGATGACACCCCAGACCAGCGCCAGCACGCCGCCAGCCGAGAGCAGCACGCCCAAGTAGTCGAGTTTCCTCGCGGCGCCCCGTGATTCGGACAGCATGCGGGCGGCGAAGGGCAGCGCCAACAGCCCGATCGGGACGTTGAGCCAGAAGATCCACTGCCAGTTCAGGCCGTCGACCACCGCACCGCCCACGACCGGCCCGACCGCGACGCCAAGGCCCGCGATGCCGCCCCAGATGCCGATCGCGGCGCTGCGCATCTTCGTGGGCACCGCGGCGGCCAGCAGGGTCAGCGACAGCGGCATGACGGCCGCACCACCGACGCCCTGCACCGCACGGGCGGCGATGAGCATCCACGGCTCGGTGGCCAGCGCGCACGCCGCGGAAGCGACGACGAAGATGCCGATTCCGGCCAGGAAGACGCGGCGACGGCCGATCCGGTCACCCAGGGCCGACGCCGACAGCAGCAGCGCGGCGAAGGACAGCGTGTAGGCGTTGATGAACCACTGCAGGTCCGTCAGTGACGCTCCCAGTTCGGTTTTGATCACCGGGAGGGCGTTCGTCACGACGAGGTTGTCCAACGTGACCATGAACATCGGAATGCCGACGGCGGCGATCACCGCGCCGAGCGGCTTGTTCTTCGCCCCGGAGTTCGGTGGCGTCACAGCGGCTCGCGCGTCGCCGGATTCGAGTGTCTGCGTCATGCCCAGCCCTTAGTTGTTATTGACTGATAACTTCTCCACTCATCGTTATGCATCGACTGATAACATGTCAAGAGGCATTCGAACGAGGAGGCAGCGACGCCCATGACGAGAACCCGGATGACCGCGTCCGAGCGCAGCGCCCAGGTGCTCGAAGCCGCGATCTATGCCTTCGCCGAAACCGGCTATGCCGCAACGAAAACCGATGAGATCGCCAGACTGGCGGGAGTGTCGCAGCCCTATGTGATCCGCCTGTTCGGAACCAAGCAGCAGCTGTTCATCGCCTGCCTGCTGGAGGTGTGCACGCGCATCGAGCAGGTGTTCCGCGACGCCGAGATCGCCCCCGACGCCGACACCGGGGAGGCATTGCGCACCCTCGGGCACGGCTTCGACGTCTTCCTGGCCGAACGTGAACTCCCCCTCGTGCTGCTGCACGGCGCCGCCGCCAGCGCGGATCCCGCGATCGGCGACCACATGCGGGAGCGATTCGGGCGCATCTATCGCCTGATCGGCGAACTCACCGGCGCCGACACACTGGAATCGCGCCGCTTCGTCGCCACCGGCATGCTGCTCACCATCATGACCGCGATGCAGGTCGCGGGCAGCGATGCGATCGCACTCCCCTGGGCCACCGAAATCCTCACCGACCTGCGCAGTGCCACCACGCCCTCGTGCTGAGGCCGGTCAGCGCGCGAGCAGCGCGGACCAGTTCTGCGCCTCGGCCCAGTCCGTGAACGAATGCCAGGCGACGTCGGGGTACTCACGACGCAGACCGCTGACATCGACGTCGAGGCCGACAGTGGCGAAGTAATCGAACATGGCGGCCAGATCCTCGGAGTGGCCGCGAACGTAGTCGAGCGGGACTTCGTGGTGCGCGATCGGACGGTCGAGGGCGACAGCCAGGGCGGCGGCGAGTCGATCCGGGGTGAGTTCGTCGGCGGCGATATCGATGCGGCGACCCGCGAACTCGGCGCGGCGATCGAGGGCGAGCGCGGCGAAGGCGCCGATATCCTCGGCACAGATCAGCGTGAGCGGCCGATCGGCGGGCATCGGCCACGCGAAGGTGCCGTCTCGAAGTCCGTCGAGGGTCCAGCCGGTGGCGTAGTTGTCCATGAAGGCGGCGGGCGCGATGACGGTCCACGGGACGCCGCTCGCCCGCAGATGCTCCTCGATCGCGAATTTGCTGTCGTAGTGCGGGATTCCGGTGGCGCGGTCGGCATGCGCGGCGGAGGTGAAGACGATATGGCCGACATGTGCGGCACCGGCGGCGTCGATGAGGGTGACGCCGTGGCGGGTTTCGGCGGTGGTGTCGGTGCCGAACGGTGTGGTCACGGCGAAGAGGGAGTCGACACCGGCCAGGGCGACGCCGAGGGAGCCACGGTCGTCGAAGTCGGCGTGGTGGATCTCGGCGCCGAGATCGCGCAACGCCACGGCGGCGGGGCTGTCGGGAAATCGGGTGAGCGCGCGGACGCGGTGACCCATGGTGAGCAGGGCGCGAGCGGTGGCGCCGCCCTGTGCGCCGGTGGCGCCGGTCACGGCGATGGTGAGCATGATGTTTTCCTCCGGTATGATTTGCTGTGCGGCACATTAACTGTGCCATGCAGCAATCTATCCGTTTTAACTGCGTCGCGCAGCTGATAAGGAATGTGATCCGGATTACAGAGCAGAGTCGACGTGCCCGCTATCTGGAATTGTCGCGCGTCTCGCGGCAGTACATGGCGTCGTATGTCCTGTTCAACCAGGCCGTCGCCGACCATCTGGGCCTCCACCCCACCGATCTGCAATGCCTGAGCCTGCTCACCGCAGAGCCGCAGCCACTCACCGTCAAACAGATCGCCGACATGACCGGGCTCACCACCGGCTCCGCCACTCGCCTGGTCGACCGGCTCGAACGCGACGGCTATGTGGTGCGCGAACCCGACGCCGAGGACCGCCGTCGAGTGCTGGTCTCCCCCGTGCCCGATCGCGTCGCCCGCGTCACCGCCGTATGGGACGACCTCGGCGAGGGCTGGGAGGCGCTGCTCGACACCCATACCGAGGACGAGCTCGCGGTGATCACCGAACACATGCGCAAGGCCGAGCAGCTCAGCCACACCCAGATCGACTATCTCCGGGGCCGGGCCGCACCGGCGTGAGAACTACTTCGCGTGCTGGACGCGAGCGCTCGCGTAGAGGCAGATAGCCGCTGCCGCAGCCAGATTCAGGCTTTCGGCGCGGCCGTGGATGGGAATGCGGATGCGGTGATCGGCGCGGGCGGCGACGGCGGGGTCGAGGCCGTGGGCCTCGTTGCCGAACAGCCAGGCGACCGGTCCGCGCAGGATGTCGTCGGCGGCGTCGAGGTCGACTTCGCCGTGGGCGGCGGTCGCGAGGATCGTCACGCCCGCGGCGGAGATCGCATCGAGGGTCGCGGTGATGTCGCGGCTGCGGGCCACGGGGACGTGGAAGAGGCTGCCCGCGCTGGCGCGCACGCATTTGCCGTTGTGCGGGTCGACGGTCTCGCCCGCCAGCACCACCCCGTCGGCGCCGACCGCATCGGCGACCCGGATCAGGGTGCCCGCGTTGCCCGGTTCGGCGATCTCCACGGGGACGGCGAGCATGCGCGGGCCACGATCGAGGATCTCACCGAGCGGCACGTCGACGAGTTCGCACACCGCGACCAGGCCGGGGGCGGTGACGGTTTCACCGAGGTGTTCGGCGGCACGATCGCTGACCAACGTGGTGCGGACGCCGTCGGCGGTGGCACCGGCGATCAGCGCGTTCTCACGACCGGCGGCCGCGAGCGAATAGAAGATCTCCCGGACGCGGCCGGTCTCCAGAGCGGCGGATACCGCGTTGGCCCCCTCGGCGAGGAAAAGGCCGGACTTGCGGCGCTGGGCCGCGCGCTGGAGCTTGACAGCGGAAACGACCCGCGGATTGCGCTCGGAGAGCGCGTCCACGGGTCGTTCCGACAGATTGCTGTGTGTTGTCAAGCTCAGGCAGCGGTGGCCGGGGCGTTGACGTCGGCCGGCAGCGCGGCCTTGGCGACAGCCACCAGGCCGGCGAAGGCCTCGGCGTCGGAAACCGCGAGCTCGGCGAGGATCTTGCGGTCCACCTCGACACCAGCGGCCTTGAGGCCCTGGATGAAGCGGTTGTAGGTGATGTCGTTCAGACGCGCGGCGGCGTTGATACGAGCAATCCACAGCTTGCGGAAGTCACCCTTGCGCGCCTTGCGGTCGCGGTAGGCGTAGGTCAGCGAGTGGAGCTGCTGTTCCTTGGCCTTGCGGTACAGGCGCGAACGCTGGCCCCGGTAGCCCTTGGAGGCCTCGAGGATGGAACGGCGCTTCTTCTGAGCGTTGACGGCCCTTTTGACGCGTGCCACTTTGGTAGTCCTTGATCATCTGGGGGCGCGGCGGCGCCCGAATTCGGTAGTTGTCGGCGTCCGGTTATCCCGGCCGCGGAATCGTCGGGTTGCGACGGTCGAGCTGACCCGAAGGTCAGGCGAGACCGAGCAGCCGCTTCACGCGGGGGACGTCGACGGAAGCGACGGACTCCGTGCCTTCCAGACGACGAGTCCGGCGAGAGGACTTGTGCTCCAGGAGGTGGCGACGGTTCGCCTGCTCGCGAAGCAGCTTGCCCCGGCCGGTCACCTTGAATCGCTTCTTGGCGCCGCTGTGGGTCTTGTTCTTCGGCATGGATTCCTCTATCTAGTCGTTGAAATCGTTTTACTGCGGGTCGGCCGGCGCAGCCTGCTCGGCAGGCGCGGCCTGCTCGACCGGTGCGGCCGGTTCGACCAGCGCGGCCGGGTCTGCACTCGCGGGACCGGTCGGCAGCGGCTGACGTGTCGCCGCCGGCGCCGAAGAGTCCTGCTGGGCCTTCACCCGCGTCTTCGCGCCCTTGTGGGGAGCGAGGACCATGGTCATGTTGCGGCCGTCCTGCTTGGCCGAGGTCTCGACGAACCCGAGATCGGCCACATCGGAGCCCAGACGCTGGAGCAACCGGAAGCCGAGTTCGGGACGCGACTGCTCACGACCGCGGAACATGATCGTGACCTTGACCTTGGACCCGGCTTCGAGGAAGCGAACCACGTTGCGCTTCTTGGTCTCGTAGTCGTGGTCGTCGATCTTCGGACGGAGCTTCTGCTCCTTGATCACGGTCTGGACCTGGTTCTTACGGGACTCGCGCGCCTTCTGCGCGGTCTCGTACTTGAACTTGCCGTAGTCCATGATCTTGCAGACCGGCGGACGGGCATCGGGTGCTACCTCGACGAGGTCGAGGTCGGCTTCGAGCGCGACGCGTAGTGCATCTTCAACACGCACGATCCCAACCTGTTCGCCGCCGGGTCCGATGAGACGAACCTCGGGAACACGGATGCGATCGTTGATGCGGGTCTCAGTGCTGATGGGGCCTCCTAGGTCAAGCGGTGTCGTCTTAACGACCGCACGCAATAACTGCAACCCCTGTTTCAACACGAAAGCCCCGCTGCGGTATTTCTCCGCGACGGGGCCCGATGTCGACCGATCGCCCACAGCCGATGCCCTCACGAGCTCGGTTGTCGACCCCCGCGTGCCAGGCACACGGGAAACCCACCACAATGAGCGGGTGACCGGGACCGTTTATCCGAACGATGGCTCGCCGGTAACGGTGGGAGTCGGGCTCCACTTATCTGCCCCACGGATGCATGACACATCCAGGGGCGGTCGTCAGCGAACAGCCTAGCATGGCGTTGAGCTATCACCGAATCGGCCGGGCGCGAGCAACCGCGATCGGGCTCGCTATAGCCTGATCAGCATGACTGACGAGCTCGATCCTCCTGTGCGCGACCTGGCCGACATCCCCGCTGTCGAGGTGATCAGCCGGGCCGCCGTGATGCTGATGAGTTCGGCCGCGGAGAAGCTGGGCCTGGCAGGCGAGAACCCGGATTCGGGCGCGGGCGTCGACCTCGACGAGGCGCGCCGGGTGATCACCGCACTGGCCGGACTGGTCACGGCATCGGTGGAGTACCTCGGCCCGCACGCGGGTCCGATCCGCGAGGGTTTGCAGGCGCTGCAGCGCGCGTTCCGCGAGGCGTCCTCGGTACCGGACGCGCCGGGCACGGGACCGGGCGAGAAGTACACCGGTCCGGTGCACTGAACGTTCCGCGCAACGAAAAGATCCGCCGACGCACTGCGTCGGCGGATCTTTTTCTGTGCTGCGAGCGAACGTCGCGACTCAGACCACGGGGGTCGGAGTGGGACCGCCGGGGGTGACCGAGACGGCCGAGCCGGAGGAGATCATGTTGGCGAGTGCGGTGAGCAGCGCCGCGCTTCCGGTATCCATTACAGGCGTTCCTTTCGAATCCAGGTCAGACGGTCGGCTTGGTGGGCTCGTAAGCCAACGATGACCCGCCGGCGAGGAAACCGAGAATCTGGGCGATGAGCGCCGTGGTGGCTTCATCCATGAGGACGTTCCTTTCGAACTACACGACGATCGAGCCGTCGACAAACCGCTACTACCCGGCATTCCGGGGACGGTGAGGCGAATGTTACCCACGGCTGTTTCACTTCGTGGCGCTTTCGGAAAGTCCCTGCCGGAACGTCTCGAGAGGACCGTAGCCCGGCTCAGCGCAGCGCGGCCGCCTTTCGCGCCAATCGCTTGGCCGCGGTCGTCTCCGCCGAAGCCTTCTTCGCCGCGGGGGCAGCTTTCTCGGCCGCCTTCTTCGCGGCGGGCTTCTTCGGCGCGGGCGCTGCCAGCACCTCCTTGAGGAACTGACCGGTATAGCTGTCCGACACCCCGGCGATGTCCTCCGGCGTGCCGGTGGCGACCACGGTACCGCCGCCCGAACCGCCCTCGGGGCCCATGTCGATGACCCAGTCGGCGGTCTTGATGACGTCGAGGTTGTGCTCGATGACGATCACGGTGTTGCCCTTGTCGACCAGTCCGTTGATCACCTTGAGCAGCTTGCGGATGTCTTCGAAGTGCAGGCCGGTGGTCGGCTCGTCGAGGATGTAGACCGTCCGCCCCATCGACCGCTTCTGCAGTTCGGCGGCCAGCTTCACCCGCTGCGCCTCACCGCCGGACAGGGTCGGCGCGCTCTGGCCCAGACGCACGTAACCCAGGCCGACCTCGACGAGTGTCTTGAGATAGCGGTGGATCGAGGTGATCGCCTCGAAGAAGTCGGCCGCCTCGTCGATCGGCATGTCGAGGACTTCGGCGATGGTCTTGCCCTTGTAGTGCACCTCGAGGGTTTCCCTGTTGTACCGAGCGCCGTGGCAGACCTCGCACGGGACGTACACATCGGGCAGGAAGTTCATCTCGATCTTGAGCGTGCCGTCGCCCGAGCAGGCTTCGCAGCGGCCGCCCTTGACGTTGAACGAGAACCGCCCGGGCTGGTAGCCGCGCACCTTCGCCTCGGTGGTGGAGGCGAACAGGGTGCGGATCTTGTCGAAGACGCCCGTGTAGGTGGCCGGGTTCGAGCGCGGAGTGCGGCCGATCGGCGACTGATCGACCTGCACCAGCTTGTCGAGGTTGTCGAGACCGTTGATCCTGGTGTGCCGACCCGGCACCTGGCGGGCGCCGTTGAGCTTGTTCGCCAGGACGGTGGCCAGGATGTCGTTGACCAGGGTCGACTTGCCCGAACCGGAGACACCGGTGACCGCGGTGAGCACACCCAGCGGGAACGCCACGTCGACATTCTGCAAGTTGTGTTCGGTGGCGCCGACGACGGTGAGCTTGCGCTTCTTGTCGATCGCGCGCCGCACCAGCGGCAGCTCGATCTGCTCGCGGCCGGAAAGGTAAGCGCCGGTGAGCGATTCGGGCTCGGTCAACAGCTCCTCATAGGGACCGCTGTGCACCACGCGACCACCGTGCTCGCCCGCGAGGGGGCCGATGTCGACCACCCAGTCCGAGGCGCGGATGGTGTCCTCGTCGTGCTCGACGACGATCAGCGTGTTGCCCAGCTTCTTCAACCGCAGCAGCGTCTCGATGAGCCTGCGGTTGTCGCGCTGGTGCAGACCGATCGACGGCTCGTCGAGGACATAGAGGACACCGACCAGACCGGAACCGATCTGGGTGGCCAGCCGGATGCGTTGGGCCTCACCGCCGGACAGGGTCGCGGCGGCCCGCGACAACGTCAGGTATTCCAGGCCGACGTCGAGCAGGAAGCCGAGCCGGGCCTGGATCTCCTTGAGCACCTGACCGGCGATCGCGGTCTCGCGCTCCCCCAGCGTGAGCGCGTTCAGGAAGTGCGCGCAGTCGCCGATGGACAGCTCGCTGACCTCGGCGATCGACTTGTCGGTGCCGTCCGAGGCCAAAGTGACGGCCAGGATCTCCGGGCGCAACCGGGAGCCGTTGCAGACCGGGCACGCCACATCGCGCATGTACCCGTCGTAGTGCTCTTTCATCTGCTCGGACTCGGTGTTCTCCATGCGCCGCTGCAGGAACGGCATCACGCCTTCGAAATCGGCGTAATAGGAGCGCTTGCGGCCGTAGCGGTTGGTGTAGGACACGTGCACCTGGTCGGAGCTGCCTTCCAGCACCGCCTTGCGGGCCTTGACGGGCAGATCGCGCCACGGGGTGTCCATCGAGAAACCGACCGCCTCGGCCAGGCCGGACAGCAACCGGTTGAAGTACTCGGCGGTCTGCCCGCGCGACCACGGCGCGATCGCGCCCTCGGCCAGGCTCAGGTCCGGGTCGGGCACCACGAGTTCCGGGTCGACTTCCTTGCGGATGCCGAGGCCGGTGCAATCGGGGCAGGCGCCGTAGGGCGAGTTGAAGGAGAACGAGCGGGGCTCGAGGTCTTCGATGTCGAGGGGGTGGCCGTTGGGGCAGGCCAGGCGTTCGGAGAAACGGCGCTCCCGGTCGTGAGCGTGCTCGTCGCGGTCGACGAAATCGAGCACCACGATGCCGTCGGCCAGCCGCAGCGCGGTCTCGATCGAGTCGGTGAGGCGCTGCTTGGAGGCGGCCTTGACCGAGAGACGGTCGACGACCACCTCGACGTCGTGCTTCTCCTGCTTCTTCAGCTTCGGCGGATCGGTGAGCGGATACACCACGCCGTCGACCCGCACGCGCGAGTAACCCTGGGTCTTGAGCTGGTCGAACAGGTCGACGAACTCGCCCTTGCGGGTGCGCACCACGGGCGCCAGCACCTGGAACTTGAGCCCGTCGTCCATGGCGAGTACCTGGTCGACGATCTGCTGCGGGCTCTGCTTTTCGATCAGCTCGTGGCAGACCGGGCAGTGCGGCGTGCCCGCGCGGGCGTAGAGCAGGCGCAGGTAGTCGTAGACCTCGGTGATGGTGCCGACCGTGGACCGCGGGTTGCGGTTGGTCGACTTCTGGTCGATCGACACCGCGGGCGAGAGCCCCTCGATGAAGTCGACATCCGGCTTGTCCATCTGCCCGAGGAACTGGCGCGCGTAGGCCGACAGCGATTCGACGTAGCGACGCTGTCCCTCGGCGAAGATCGTGTCGAACGCCAAGCTCGACTTTCCGGAACCGGACAGACCGGTGAACACGATCAGGCTGTCGCGCGGCAAATCCAGGTCTACACCTTTCAGGTTGTGTTCCCGAGCTCCGCGCACAGTGAGGCGTTCCGCCACCTGGTGAATCCCTTCTCCATCGTCATCCGCCGACCGGACATATTCCCCCGTCGTCAATGCTAGGCCGGGGGTCCGACAAGTTTCGGTGCGCGAGCGAGCCGACCCCTGGACGAGGCATTCTGCGCAGGGGGCGTGACGAACCTCGTTCGCCGACCCCGCCCCACAACCGGGATACGCGGATTATGTTGGACCACAAGGGTGGATCGTTCGACATGATGAAGGAGCCGGCGTGCTCGAGGTGTTCCTGGTCGACGACCACGAGATCGTGCGGCGCGGATTGATCGACCTGCTGGAAGGTGATCCAGAACTCACTGTGATCGGTCAGGCAGGCGGTGTCGCCGAGGCGATGGTGCGCATCCGCGAGGCGCGCCCCGATGTGGCGGTCCTCGACGTGCGGTTACCCGACGGCAACGGCATCGAGCTGTGCCGCAACCTGCTGGCCGAGTTCGACGACCTGCACTGCTTGATCCTGACCTCGTTCTCCGACGAGCACGCCATGCTCGACGCCATCCTGGCCGGCGCCAGCGGGTATGTGGTGAAGAACATCGACGGGATGAAACTGGCCGACGCGATCAAGCAGGTGGGAGCGGGCCACTCGCTGCTCGACACCCGCGCCGCCGACGCCCTGCGCGCCCGGCTGCGCCGCAGCGCCGAACCGTCCGGGCCACTGGCCGGGCTCACCGACCAGGAACGCCGACTACTCGAACTGCTCGGCGAGGGCCTGACCAACCGGCAGATCGCCGCGCGCATGTTCCTCGCCGAGAAGACGGTCAAGAACTACGTCTCGCGACTGCTGGCGAAACTGGGTGTCGAACGGCGCACCCAGGCCGCCGTCCTGGCGACCAAACTCCGCGAGCCCTGACGGCTCAGGACGGGACGACGATGGTGAGGTCCCCGTCGTAGCGGCGGTAGAGCAGGTTGCCGCGGCCGGTGTGGCTGTCGGTGAAGAACAGGTAGGGCAGCCCGGCGGCGCACAGCGCGTCGGAGGCCTCGTCCTCGGCGAAGACGGGAGCCGCGTCCTGCACCACCCGGACGGGCATCGCGCTCGCGGTCAACGGCAGCTCGGCCGAGGAGTCCGCCGCGGCGGTGAGCCGCTGCCTGGCCAGCGCGACGCCGTGCGGGTCGGCCCACGTGACGATGGCGTCCTCGCCGGTATCGGCGTCGGTGAACAGGTAGGCGTCGTAATCCATCGCGTCCAGGACGGTGCTGGCTTCCAGCGGCGTGCCGGTCATCAGGGCGCAGTCCTTGCGGCGGATGATCGGCCGCGTCTCGGTGATCTGCGCCAGCGGACGACGGGCCGGGTCGGGCCACGCGCCGCGCGCTTCCTTGCCCGCGCGGCGGGCGAGCTGACGGTCGAGCCGTTCGGCGGCGAAGGTGACCGCGAAACCGCCGGGGCCGGTGACCTGGACACGGGTGAAGGTGTCGTTGGTACGGATGTTGGCCTGCACCAGGGTCGGCTCGTCGTACCCCTTCGGCGCGGTGACACGCACCCTGGCCGGACTGTCGAGATGATGCCTGCGCATCACGCGGGTGATGGCGCGAACAGCACGGGTGACGTCCTGGGCCGGCACTTCGCCACGCGTGGTCACGGCGAGCTCCGGGTCCGCGGCGGTCGTCCAGTGCTGGGTGCTCGACAACGAATTCATCATGTGCCCCACTTCTCGATCCCAATTCCCGGTGCCCAATGCCACCACTACCGCCGGTGCGAGTGAAGGGCCGAAAGTCCCCTCATTGCGGACTAGACTTTGATTCGACTCACTCGAGGAGCTGCGAAGACGGGGTACTGCGATGGCGAACGACGGTCGGGGCGGCCGCTATTCGGCTGACCAGACGGTGTCGCGGCAGATGTTGCGCAGCCTGCTCGGCGAGGTCGCCGATCGGGTCGAAGTGATGATCGGTTCTCGGGATCGGATGGACGGCCTCGTCGAGGCCATGCTCACCGTCACCGCGGGTCTCGACCTGGACGAAACCCTGCGCACCATCGTGCGGACCGCGATGAACCTGGTCGACGCCCGCTACGGCGCGCTGGCGGTTCGCGGCCACGATCAGCAGGTCGCGCAGTTCATCGACGAGGGCATGCCGGATCAGATCCGCGACCGGATCGAGCGATTACCCGCGGGCCACGGCGTACTCGGCGCGGTGTTCGCGCACAAGGCGCCGCTGCGGCTGGCCGATCTCACCCAGCACGAATCCTCGATCGGCTTTCCGGCGGGACACCCGCCGATGCACACGTTCCTCGGTGTGCCCGTACGCATTCGGGACGAGGTGTTCGGCAGTCTGTATCTGACCGAGAAGTCCGACGGTCAGCCGTTCACCGAGGAAGACGAAGTCCTGGTGCTGGCGCTGGCGGCCGCCGCGGGCATCGCGGTCGACAACGCGCGACTCTACGAGCAGGCACGCACCAGGCAGGCGTGGATCGAGGCGACCCGCGATATCGCGACGGAATTCCTGGCCGGTACCGAATCCGATCGGGTGCTCGGTCATGTGGTCGATCACGCGCGCGGGCTCACCGGATCGCATCAGGCGTTCCTCGCCTCGGTGCCGGTGCCCGACGAATTGCCCGGCGAGATCAGCGAATTGGTGGTCACTCAGTGGACCGGTCCCGACGCGGGCCAGGACTGGCAGACCATCCCGATCGCGGGGACGGTGGTGGGCGACGCGTTCAGCAGACGGACGCCGCTGCGCTTCGACGACGTGTCGAAGGTGACGCTGGGCGTCGAGTTCCCCGTGGCCGAATTGCCCGGCGCCGGACCGGCTCTCGTGCTGCCGCTGTGCACGCCCGATGCCACCCTCGGCGTCCTGGTGACGTTCCGGCCGCCGGGTTTCGCGCCGTACTCCGACGAGATGCTCGAGCTGACGGCGGCATTCTGCGATCAGGCCGCGCTGGCGGTGCGGCTGGCCGACGCGCAGCAGCGGATGCGCGAACTCGACCTCGTCGCCGACCGCGATCGGATCGCGCGCGACCTGCACGACCATGTGATCCAGCGACTGTTCGCGATCGGCCTCACCGTGCAGGCAACTCTGCCCAAGGCAGTGGTTCCCGAAGTGCGGCAACGGCTTTCGACGGTGATCATGGATCTGCAGGAAGTGGTGCAGGAGATCCGCACCTCCATCTTCGATCTGCACGCCAGCGGCTCCGGCCACAGCGAAGGGCTGCAGCAGCGCCTCGAGGTGGCGATCCGGCGCCAGACCTCCGACATCGCCCTGCGCGCGACGATCCAGGTGTCGGGCCCGCTGTCGGTCCTCGATCCGCAGTTGGCCGACCACGCCGAGGCGGTGGTGCGCGAGGCGGTGAGCAACGCGGTGCGCCATTCCGGCGCCGACACCGTCGCCATCGTGATCGAGGTGGCCGACGATCTGGTGATCACGGTGTCCGACAACGGCTGGGGCATTCCGAACCACGTCATCCGCAGCGGGCTGCGCAATCTCGAGCAGCGCGCGCAGGAGGCGGGCGGGAACTTCGAGGTCGGTCCGGCCAAACGCCCCGACGCCGACGGCAACCACCCCGAGATGTCGGGCACGCAGCTGCGCTGGGCGGTGCCACTGCCCCAGGACGCGCCGACGACCGGCGGGTTCGCCCTCGCCGCCGGACCCGAGACGGGCGAGGATTGAGTCAGGCCGGGGCCAGGACCACGGCGGCGTTGTTGCCGCCCATTCCCATCGACAGTTTCAGCGTCGGACCGTCGAGCAGCGGGGTCGGGCCGTTGAGCAGTCGCGGGTGCGCGGGCGCCACGATCGGCGCCGACGCGACGGTACCGCGCTCGTAGGACAGGGCGATCGCGGCGACTTCGACCGCCGCGCAGGCGCCCTGACAGTGCCCGGTGAGCGGTTTGAGCGCGGCGATGGCGGGCCGGTCGTCGAAAACGGTGCTCAGCACGTCGCGTTCGGCGGCATCGCACTGTCTGGTCCCGGTACCGTGCGCGTTGTAGTACGCCAAGTCGCCGGCATCGATCCCGGCGTCGGCCAGTGCGCGCCGGACGCAGGCGATGATCTGGGCGTGGCCGGGATCGACCGAGACGACGTGGAAGGCGTCGTTGGTCATCGCGCCTCCGAGCAGTCGCGCATAGGGCTGCTCGACCGCGTCGGTGAGCAGCAGCGCCACCGACGCCTCGGCCATGGTGAAGCCGAGGGTGCCCTCCTGAAAGGGCCTGCAGGCGGTGAACGGGTCGGCATCGGCGATCGCGGCGCCGAGACCGACGAAATGTTCGAGCATGTCCGGGGTGGCCGACAGGTCGGTGGTGATGCACAACACATCGTCGACCAGGCCCGCGTCACGCCACATCTTCGCCGTCAGCAGGGCGGCATTGCCCGAACTGCACGCCGCCGACACGTTCATCGCGGGCCCGTGGAAACCGAACTCCTGCATCACCACCGAGATGGGTGTCGACGGCAGCATCCGCAGATAGTCGCGCGAGCGCCGGTGGCCCTCGTCCCGACGGTAGAAATCGCGCCAATCGGCGACATCGCCCAAGGTGAACGCGTGGACGAGGCCGACGGTGCGTCCCTCCCGACGCCACCCGCGTTCCTGCGCATCGGCGATCGCCTCGGCGGCCGCGGCGAACACGGCACGCCCGAACAGACCGGTTCCGTACGCCGGGTCACCACCGCCGGGAATCAGCCCGACCCAGGCCTGCTGATCACGTCCGGGCCCGTAACCGGGGTACAAACGGGCAGCCGGTTTGCACCCCAACAATCCCTGCCACAGGAATTCGCGACCCCATCCGTAACCGGAGACAACACCTATGCCGGCGATCGACATAGAATCGAGGCGGTGGGTCATGCCGCCCGTGAGCACATCCAGTGTCACATCGCTCCTCGCGGATCTTCATGAAGGATCACCAGACTAGACCGGTATGCCGTTCGCAGACCAGGCCGAGATCGGGGGTTTCGCAGTGGGAGAAGGAAGGACCGACGCGGCGAGCGCCGAGCAGCTCGCGCAGCGCTACCGGTCGCTGGTCGAACACACTCCCGATGCCATCTGTGTGCACGAGTCCGGGACGATCGTCTACGTCAATCCGGCCATGGTTCGCCTGCTCGGCGCCCGTTCGGTCGACGACCTCCTCGGCTTGTCGATCACGGTCTTCGTCCATCCCGATTCCGTCGCGGCCATGCTCGACCGGATCGATCAGCTCACCGCCGAGGGTTCGGCGTCCCCGCCCACCGACATGGATCTCGTCCGGGTGGACGGGCAGAAGGTACCGGTCCAGACCGTATCGGTGCTCACGGTGTGGCAGGAGAAGCTCGCGTTCCAGGTGGTC
Source organism: Nocardia sp. NPDC127606 (assembly GCF_042671725.1). NCBI lineage: Bacteria > Bacillati > Actinomycetota > Actinomycetes > Mycobacteriales > Nocardiaceae > Nocardia > Nocardia sp. NPDC127606. The sequence continues at coordinate 99,455 of NZ_JBHXWQ010000011.1, forward strand.
GTGCACGATCTCACCGCGCAGCGGGCCGCCGAGGCGTCGGCACGGCAGGCGGAAGCGTATTTCACGACCGTGGTGTCCCAGCTCGAGGAAGGCGTGCTCGTCGTCGATCGGCGGGGTCGCCTCGAGTCGATCAATCCAGCGGGCAAACGCATCCTCGGCATCGAGGACGGCGACGAGATTCTCGGGCGTCTCATCGATGATCTGCCGATGAAGATGGTCGACCGCGATGGGCAGCCGTTGCCGCCGGACAGGCATCCGATGGCGCACACCCTCGCGACCGGCGAGGTGGTCACCCAGTTCGTCTTCGGTGTCGAACGCGCCGACGGGCACCAGGTGTGGGTGTCGTGCAACTGCCGGTTGCTCAACCCGGACAGTCCGGACTCGTCCGGGGTGTCCTCGTTCTCCGACATCACCGAGTACCGAGCGAGTCGACGCCAGCTCGAGTACCAGGCCACCCACGACGCGCTGACCGGGCTCGCGAATCGTTCCCTGATCCTGTCGCAGCTGTCCGCGGCGCTGGCCGACGACGGCGGCACCCTGGTCACCACGGTGCTGTTCATCGACCTCGACGGCTTCAAAGCGATCAACGACACCCTCGGGCACGCCATCGGCGACACGGTGTTGCAGATCGTCGCCCAGCGGTTGCAACAGGCGCTGCGCGCCGAAGACCTGGTCGGGCGGCTGGGTGGCGACGAATTCCTGGTGCTGCTGGCGGGTCATCCGCAACGCGCCGACCTGCCCGCACTGGTGGAGCGCCTGCGTGTGACGATGGCGGAACCGATCATCGCCAGCGGTCACCGTCTCGAGGTGAGCGCCTCGGTCGGCATCACCGAACTCGGCCCGCACGAACGCCGCACCCCCGAAGCCGTGCTGCACGACGCCGACCTGGCGATGTACCGCGACAAGCCGTCGGCCCATCGTGAGCTCGGTCTCGGTCAGAATCGACGCTCGAACAACACCCACGCCTCCTGACAGACTGGTCGGCGTGATCGTCGAACACGCGCTGTTACCCGTTCGCCCCGGCGCCGCCGCCGCTTTCGAAGCGGCCTTCGCGCAGGCGTATCCGATCATCGCAGGAATGCCCGGATTCGGCGGGTTGTCGTTGTCGCGCTGTGTCGAGCGGCCCGACTGCTTCCTGCTGCTGGTGCGCTGGGAGCAGCTGACCGACCACACAGTGGGATTCCGTGAGTCACCGGAATATCAGCGCTGGCGTGCGCTGTTGCACCACTTCTACGAGCCTTTCCCGGTGGTCGAACACTTCACGCCGGTCCTCGGCGACGAAGTCTTCCCGGTCGCGGCGGACCTGCCCGCGGACACGTAGACTCGACAACTCTGTTCTCAACGCGGTGACAAAGGAGTCCTGTTTTGCCCGACCGCCTCGCCGACGCCTCCCCGGCCGCGCACAACCGCGAGATCGAACAGGAGCAGCAGTACCTCTCGGTGCTCTACGACCGGCTCGACGGCATGCGCGACTACGCGCAGAACCGGCTCAAGACCGTGCTCCTCGAATCCGGCGGCACACCGCAGGCGCGCAGTGAGCGCGAGTCCTTCACCCAGCTCTACAACGAGGACCTGTCCAAATACGACGCCGCCGAGCACGGTCTGTGCTTCGGCCGGATCGATCTGGAAGGCACCGAGGACGCGGCCCGCTACATCGGCAGGCTCGGCATCCTCGACGAGGACAACGACTACGAGCCGCTGCTGCTCGACTGGCGTGCTCCGCTGGCCCGCCCGTTCTACCTGGCCACCACCGCCAATCCCGAGAACGTCACCCGGCGCAGGCACATCCGCTCGCGCAACCGCGCGGTGACCGCGATCAACGACGAGTACCTCGATCTCGATGCCGCCGAGCGTGACGGTGTGGTCGGCACCGACGACGGCGTCGGGGGCGAGAGCGCGCTGCTGTCGGCGCTCAATGCCGCCCGTACCGGGCACATGAACGACATCGTCGAGACGATCCAGAGCGAGCAGGACGCGATCATCCGCTCCGAGCACAAGAGCGTGCTCGTGGTGCAGGGCGGGCCGGGTACCGGCAAGACCGCGGTCGCGCTGCATCGCGCGGCGTTCCTGCTCTACACCTACCGGCAGCAGCTGGCCAAGAGCGGCGTGCTGATCATCGGCCCGAACGCCACCTTCCTCGACTACATCGGCCAGGTGCTGCCCTCGCTCGGCGAGACCGGCGTGCTGCTGTCGACCATCGGCGACCTGTACCCCGGTGTGAAGGCAGTGCGCGAGGATTCGCTGCGCGCCGGGGAGATCAAGGGCTCGCTAGACATGCTCGAGGTGCTCAAGCAGGCCGTGCGCGACCGTCAGGAAGTGCCGTCGGAGCCGGTGCGCCTGGCTTTCGACGGCTATCCGGTGACGCTGGACCGCAAGATCGCGACCAGGGCGCGTGGGCGGGCCCGCTCCTCCCGACGCCCGCACAACCTGGCCAGGCCGATCTTCGCGTCGTCGGTGATCGACGCGCTCACCGATCAGCTCGCCGCCACGATGGGCGCCGACCTGTCCGGCGGCACGAGCCTGCTCAGCTCCGCCGACCTCAGCGAGATCGGCGACGAGATGCGCGCCGATCCGCACGTACAGGCCGCGATCAGCGCGCTGTGGCCGGTGCTGTCGCCCCAGGAAGTACTCGCCGACCTGCTCGCCGATCCGGCCCGTCTCGACCGCGCCGCCAAGACACTGAGCCCCGAGGACCGCGCCGAACTGGTGCGCTCCGACGACGGCACCTTCGGCGCGGCCGACGCCCCGCTGCTCGACGAGCTGGCCGAGTTGCTCGGCGTCGACGACACCGAGGAACGCGAACGCTCGCGTCGCCGGTGGCGGGCCCAGATCGAGGAGGCCCAGGATGCCCTCGACATCCTCACCGGTTCCGCCCCGCAGGACATCGAGGACGAGCTCGATCCCGAGATCCTGATGGCCTACGACCTGATCGACGCCTCCCAGCTGGCCCAGCGCCAGGAATTCGGCAACCGGCAGACCACCGCCGAACGTGCCGCGGGCGACCGGACCTGGACCTATGGGCACGTGATCGTCGACGAGGCGCAGGAACTGTCGGAGATGGCGTGGCGAATGGTGATGCGGCGCATCCCGAATCGCTGGATCACCGTGGTCGGCGACGTCGCCCAGACCGGCGACCCGGCCGGCGCGTCGTCCTGGCAGCGGGTGCTGGAACCGTATGTGGCACAACGCTGGAAGCTCACCGAGCTCACGGTGAACTACCGCACCCCCGCCGAGATCATGGCGGTCGCGGCCGATGTGCTCGCCGAGATCGATCCGGGTACCAAGGTGCCGCGTTCGGTTCGCGAGACCGGCAATCCCCCGCGCGCCTACCGGGTGTTGCCCGCCGACGTCGCGGGCGAGGTGGCGCGGTTGCTCGAGGCCGAGCACGGTCCGGGTACCTCCGCGGTCCTCGCTCCCGCGGCCCTGGTGCCCGCAATGTCTTCGCTGGCAGGCGAATCCGTTCAGGTACTCACCGTGCACGACGCGAAGGGCCTCGAGTTCGACCGGGTGTACCTGGTGGAGCCACAGGCGATCCTGGACGAGTCCCCGCGCGGCCTCAACGACCTGTACGTCGCACTGACCCGTGCGACCCAGCGCCTGGCCGTGGTGCACACCGAGGAGCTTCCCGCGGTGCTGTCCTCGTTGGGATAGGCGTCGCCGAACAGCGCGGTGTCACACGAGCAAGCCGGTGACCAGCGCCTGCAGCCCGGCGGCGTAGGTGCTCTCGGCGTCGAATTCGGTCCAGCGGGAACCGATCTCGGCCAGCCGGGGCAGCTGCTCGGGGTCCAGGTCCGCGAAGACCTCCGCGCGGTAGGTCGGTCCTTCCTCGGCGCGCCGCACCGCTCTGCCGGTGACGATCAGCTCGCCTGCCGTGTAGTGCCAGATGGTGCGGTACGCGGCCACCGCGCGCTCGGGGGTGAGGCCCGCGGTGATCGCCGCGTCGATGATGGTCTCGGGGAACCACAGCGCCGAGCGCCCGAGCAGGTCGCCGTCGGCGAGCACGTCCACGATCCAGGACTTGGCCGCGAGCGCGTCGCGCATCGCGGTGGCGGCCACCAGGATTCGCTGCCGCGGGTCGTCCGGGAGCTCGGGCCAGGCAATCGCGTCGGCGTAGTCGTCGAGCAGTAGCCGCAGCAGGTCCTGCTTGTCGCGGACGTGGTGGTAGAGCGCCATCGGGGTGCAGCCGAGTTCGGTGGCGAGCCTGCGCATCGTCAGCTTCTCGACGCCGTCGGCGGCGATCACCCGGTGCGCCGACGCGACGATATCCGCGCGGGACATGCGCGCGGGTCTGCCGGTGCGCGCTGGTCGATCCGACTGCGAGGTGGACATGGTCCCATCTTGCCCATGCGAAGCCCGGGTATGGACAAGGGGTCGCGGCGGAGTTAGTTTTTATACGTGTATAAAAACACTTCCCCCCCTCGTCCCGGCACCGCGCTGGTCGCGGTCGCCATCGCACAGTTCGTGATCGCCCTCGATATGGCGGTCGTGAATGTGGCGCTTCCCTCGATCGGCGACGCACTCGGCTTCGCACCGCTCGACCTGGCCTGGGTGGTGCACATCTACGCCCTGACCTTCGGCGGTTTCCTGCTGCTCGGCGGCAAGGCGTGTGATCTCTACGGGCGGCGCAGGCTGTTCGCGGGCGGACTTCTCGTCTTCGCGATCGCCTCGCTCGCCGGCGGATTCGCCCAGGAGCCATGGCAACTGGTGGCCGCGCGCGCCGTGCAGGGCGTCGGGGCCGCGGCCATCGCCCCGGCCACACTCGCCACGCTCACCACGACGTTTCCCGAAGGGCCCGCCCGCGTCCGAGCGCTCGGCGTCTGGGGCGGGGTCAACGCCGCGGGTGGCGCGCTCGGCGTGCTCGTGGGCGGACTGCTTACCGAGTACGCGAATTGGCGCTGGGTGATGCTGGTCAACATCCCGATCGTCGCGATCGCGCTGCTCGCCTTGGCCAGAGGCGTACCCGCCGACGCACCGACGGGTACGCGGGCGCGGCTCGACATCGCAGGCGCGGCGCTGGCGACGGGCGGTATCGGACTACTCGTCACCGGCGTGATCCGCACCGATCACTACGGCTGGGCTTCTCCCGAGACAGGCGTGACCCTCGCCGTAGCGGCAGCGTTCCTCGCGGGTTTCCTCGTGGTCGAGACACGCTCGGCGAACCCGCTGTTGCGGCTGAGCCTTTTCACCAACCGCTGGGTGAGCGGTGCGAACCTGTTCGTCTTCTGCGCCGCCGCGGGACAGTTCTCCGCCTTCTACCTGGTGTCGCTGTACATGCAGCAGGTGCTGCACATGAGCGCGGGAGCCACCGGGGCCGCCTTCATCCCGTTCTCGCTGTGCGTCATCGCGGGCACCCTCGCCGCCACCCGAACGGGCGCTCACTTGTCCCCCCAGCCATTGCTGGTCGGGGGCGGTCTCCTCGCCGCCGTCGGCATCGGCTGGTTCGCGCTGATCAGCCCCGACGGCGACTTCGTCACCGACGTTCTCGGCCCGTCGATCGTCGGCGGCTTCGGGCTCGGGCTCTGCCTCGCCCCCGTCGCGGCGGCAGCCGTCAGCGGCGTGGCGCCCGGTGAAGCCGGCATGGCCTCCGGCGCCTTCAACAGCGCCCGCCAACTCGGCGGCAGCGTCGGCGTCGCCGTCCTGGCCACCCTCGCGGCGGGCCGCACCGGCGCGAGCGCCGATCCGGTCGCGCTCAACAACGGCTACGCCTTCGCGTTGGCGATCGCCGCTGCGCTGTTCGCCGCTGCCGCGGTAATCGCGGCCACCGTCCTACCCACCCGGCTCGACCACACCGAAAACCCGGTCCGCGAGGACATTCCCGCGACCCCGTGAAAGGAACCCCGATGACACCCATCGATCTGTTCGCCCGCGCCCTGCACTTCCAGCCGGAAGGCACGGTGCGATCGGGCGAGCGACGGATGGCCGCCGCGTCCGACGGCTGGCAACTGGCCACCTTCCATGTCGACACCGACGCCGACGTCCATGCCGACCACTGGGAGATGCACCCATCCAGCGAGGAAGCGGTGTGCTGCCTCGCCGGTTCGCTGCGGCTCTACCTGCGACCGGAGAGTCAGGGCGAGGCGGAAACCGCGGCGCGACTCACGGCGGGAGCCGCGTTCATCGTGCCGCGCAACCGCTGGCACAGAATCGAACTCGACGAACCGTCCGACATCATGTCGATCGGGCTGCGCGGCGGTACCCGGCAGGAGCCCGTCGCAGGCTGAGTGGTGACCACTGCCGAAATAGGTCGAGGGCGCCGGTTTCCCGGCGCCCTCGACCTTTTCGTAGTACCGAGAGTGAACTAGCGGACGGTGTGCACGATCAGCACGTCCGAACGGGACTTGCGGGCCACGTCCGAGGGGACGGAGCCGAGCAGGCGGCCGGTGAGGGTGTTGAGGCCTCGGTTGCCGACGACGAGCAGGTCGGCGTCCACCTCGTTGACGAGGTCCAGCAGCGAATCGACCGGCTCGCCGACGATCGCGCGGTCGACGATGTTCTTCGCACCGGCGGCCAGGGCCTTCTCCCGGGCGACGTGCAGGATCTCGTTGGTCGGGGCCGAGCCACGGACCTGGTAGGCCTCGTCCTTGAGCACATCGGCGGCGGCGGCGACGTCGCGGTCGTCGGTCGGGAAGTAGGCGCAGGCCAGCACGAGAGTTGCCTCAGCGTCCCCGGCGAGCGCCGCGGCCTTCTCCACCGCCACGTACGACGAATCCGAGCCATCAGTACCGACGACAATGGTCCGGTAGGCGGTCATCTCTCCTCCAACTTGGTCGGTGCCAGCACCGAACCACTCGGGAATCGAGCGTCAGCGCGGCAATTGGCTCGACCCTAACGCCAAATCAGGCCGATTTATCAGAAATCGCAACAGATCACACCGGGAGTGTTGACGCTCCTGCCCGATGTCACGGTGGCCTTCGCAACAGTCGAGAAGATTCACCTGCGGCAACAAGACCGCAGTTCGAAGAAATTGTGGCCTATCACAACACGATCAACGGCGTAGTGCGGCTGGGATTTTGATCACATCAACCGGAGAAACTGGGGAACCCACAGGCCGCGCTTCCGGTGCCGGTATTCGCAGCCACGGTCACCGTGGCGGGGGTGATCCACCAGCTGTTGAGATAGCTGTCGACTTTCGCCGTCAGCTGGTGCGAGCCGGCGGCGGTGGGACGCCAGGAGGTCTTGGTCTCGCCGAACGCCGGGATCGCGACCGTATCGATCACGACACCGTTGTCGTAGAAGGTCACCGGTGCGCCGGCGTGGCCCGAGCTGTAGCCGACGACGTTGACCGCGACCACCGTGTAGGAACAGCCAACCTTGGGCTCGGCGCTCGAGACGCTGACCCGCTGGCCATCCGAGATGTCCGCGTGCGCGCCCGGCGCGAGCAGAGCCGTGGCGGCCAGCGCGGTCGCGAGGGCGGCCCCGAGGCGGGCGGTCCGGTCGAAAGATGTTGTCACTGTTGATGTCCTGACTTCTCCACGCAGCAACGGCCGCTGCGAATGCGGTGACACTATCGACGAACACCGCTGTTCCAAGGTGGAACGTCAATATTTCAGACCCCCTACTTCTGGGGTCTGGACGCACCCGATCAGCGCGCCGTGGGCACAGCGCTCACCGCCTGTGCGCTGCGCGCGTATTCCATCGGCGGCATCCCGATCTCGGCGGTGAATTCACGGCTGAAATGCGCCTGGTCGAAATAGCCGAGCTGGGCGGCCAGTACCGCGAGATCAGGGCGACCGTGCGCGAGCAGGTCGGCGGCGTCCTGCAACCTGAACCGGCACAGCACCCATTTCGGGCCCGCCCCGACATAGCGGCGGAACAGGCGCTGCAGGGTGCGAATCGGAACGGCGAAACGATCGGTGACCTGGTCGACCCTGGTCAGCTCCGGATCGTGCGCCATGGCGGTGACGATGCGGGTCACCAGCGCGTAGTGCGGATCGTCGGCGCGACCACGGCCCGCGAAGAACTCCTCGACGATGTCGCGCCTGCGCTCGTCGGACTGTTCGGACAGCACTCGGTCGGCCAGCCCCGCGGCCTCGGGCAACACCGTGCTCAGCGGGGCCGAATCATCGCGCAGCGCCCCGACATCCATACCGGTGAAAGCACCGAAACCGCCGGGGGCGAACCGGATGCCGAAGGTCTCGCCTTCCCCGGCGAGCTCGCGCACGTACTTCGTCGTACACACCCCGGTGACGAAGCCGCCGGTGCGGGTGGTGCTGCGTTCGAAGGTGACGTTCACACAGGGGAACGACAACACCTGCGCCGAATAGCTGGGCTGACCGCGCAGATCCCACCGCACCACCCAGTACCGGTCCGCGAAGTCGGCCAGCGCGGGCCCGACCCCCAGTCGGTTCAGCGACCGGTGTCTGGCCTGCTCGTCCGGGTGCAGGATTCCTTTCACATCACCGGGATCCGGCGCCGCTGTCATCACCGTCCGATCTGTCGCGTTCTTACAAGACGCGCCGTCGGCCGCGGAGCAGGATCGTAGTCATGACCAATCCCGTTGCGCCCATTCCGGAGGGCTACCACTCCATCACCTGTTTCCTGGCCGTGCCGGACGGAAACGCGGCCATCGACTTCTACACCGAGGTCTTCGAGGCGAAGGTGCTCAGCCGCGCCGATCTGCCCGACGGCCAGCCCGCACACGCCGAGCTGCTCATCGGGGATTCCACCCTGCAGCTCGGAATGCCCATCCCCGACAACAATGTTCGCGCCCCCGAAGACTGGGTGCACACCTCGGTGGTGCACTACTGCCCCGACGTGGACGCGGTGATCGCCCGCGCGCTCTCGCACGGTGCCCGCAGCGCCGAGGAGCCGCAGACCTTCGTCACCGGCGATCGCTTCGGCGTGGTGATCGACCCCTTCGGGCACCGCTGGGCGGTGATCACCCGCGTCGAGGACGTCTCGAAGGAAGAGGCCGACCGACGTGTCGCCGCGTGGATGGCCGAGCAGGCGTAGCGGCCCGCCGGGCCGGGTCCTCCGGGGCCTCGCCTCCGAGCAGCACGTGCGCGATCGGTCGCGCAGCTCGGGGTCGGGGTCGCCCGGAGGCCGTGGCGTCGGCATGGTCAGGAAATCCCCGCGGCGTCCATCCCGCGCAACTCCTTCTTCAGGTCGGCGATCTCGTCACGCAACCGGCCCGCCAGTTCGAACTGCAATTCGCGGGCCGCGTTCATCATCTGCGCGGTGAGTTCGGTGACCAGGGCGGCCAATTCGGCACGTGGCATCGACTTCACATCGCGTTCGGCGTAGATACCCGAACTGGCCCGGCCCGGTTCGCCCTGAGCGCGCCTGCCGCGGCTGGCGTTGCGGCCCGATCCGCCGACGGCCACCTCGTCCTCGGCCTCGGTGTACACCTGATCCAGGATGTCGGCGATCTTCTTGCGCAGCGGCTGCGGGTCGAGGCCGTTTTCGGTGTTGTAGGCGATCTGCTTGGCACGGCGACGGTCGGTCTCCTCGATGGCGTGCTGCATCGAGTCGGTGATCTTGTCCGCGTACATGTGCACTTCGCCGGACACGTTGCGCGCCGCGCGGCCGATGGTCTGGATGAGGCTGGTACTCGACCGCAGGAAGCCTTCCTTGTCGGCGTCGAGGATCGCGACCAGCGACACCTCGGGCAGGTCGAGGCCCTCGCGCAGCAGGTTGATGCCGACGAGTACGTCGTATTCGCCGAGGCGCAATTGCCGGAGCAGTTCGACGCGACGCAGCGTATCGATCTCGGAGTGCAGGTAGCGGACCTTCACGCCGAGGCCGAGCAGATAATCGGTGAGGTCTTCCGACATCTTCTTGGTGAGGGTGGTGACCAGCACTCGCTCGTTGCGCTCCGCGCGCTCACGGATCTCGTGCACCAGGTCGTCGATCTGCCCCTTGGTCGGCTTGACCACGACTTTCGGGTCGACCAGGCCGGTCGGGCGAATGACCTGCTCGACCACCTCGCCGCCGACCTGACCCAGCTCGTAATTGCCGGGAGTCGCCGACAGGTACACCGCCTGACCGATTCGCCCGGCGAACTCCTCCCAGGTCAGCGGCCGGTTGTCGACCGCCGACGGCAACCGGAAACCGAAATCGACGAGGTTGCGCTTGCGCGACATGTCACCTTCGAACATGCCGCCGATCTGCGGCACCGTGACGTGCGATTCGTCGATCACCAGCAGGAAGTCGTCGGGGAAGTAGTCGAGCAGCGTCGCAGGCGCCGAACCCGCCGGGCGCCCGTCGATGTGGCGCGAGTAGTTCTCGATGCCCGAGCAGAAGCCGACCTGACGGATCATCTCCAGGTCGTATTCGGTGCGCATGCGCAACCGCTGCGCCTCGAGCAACTTGCCCTGACGCTCCAATTCCTCGAGCCGCGCGGCCAATTCGGCCTCGATGTCGCCGACCGCGCGCTCCATCCGTTCCGGACCGGCCACATAGTGGGTGGCCGGGAAGATGCGCGCCGAATCGACCTGACGCACCACGTCACCGGTGAGCGGGTGCAGGTAATAGAGCGCCTCGATCTCGTCACCGAAGAACTCGATGCGGATCGCCAGCTCCTCATAGGACGGGATGATCTCGACAGTGTCGCCACGCACCCGGAAGGAACCACGGGTGAACGACATGTCGTTGCGGGTGTACTGCACGTCGACGAGCAGCCGCAGCAACGCGTCGCGGTCGATTTCGCCGCCGACCTCGAGCTGCACCGACCGGTCCAGATACGACTGCGGGGTGCCGAGACCGTAGATGCACGACACCGAGGCGACCACGACGACATCGCGACGGGAGAGCAGGCTCGAGGTCGCCGAGTGCCGCAGCCGCTCGACGTCGTCGTTGATCGAGCTGTCCTTCTCGATGTAGGTATCGGTCTGGGCGATGTACGCCTCGGGTTGGTAGTAGTCGTAGTACGAGACGAAGTACTCGACCGCGTTGTTGGGCAGCATCTCGCGCAGCTCGTTGGCCAGCTGCGCGGCCAGCGTCTTGTTCGGCGCCATCACCAGGGTGGGGCGCTGCAATTTCTCGATCAGCCAGGCGGTGGTCGCCGATTTACCGGTACCGGTGGCGCCGAGCAGGACGACGTCCTTCTCCCCCGCGTTCACCCGGCGCTCAAGCTCGGCGATGGCCGCGGGCTGGTCGCCGGCGGGCGAGTACTCGCTGACCACCTCGAATCGGGCGCCCGAGCGCTCGATCGTGCCGACGGGGCGGTGTTCGGAATGGGCGATCGGGTGACCCCGCTCTTCGTACCCTTCCGTCGGGATCTCGGTTGCGAATGCCATGGATCCAGCTTAGGCGCGCCCACTGACACGTTCGCGCCCCAGCGAGCCGCCGCCCGTCCGCCACGCCCCGCGCCGCGCCGATGACCACCGGTCGGGTCGTGGTCGTTCTGGTGAACTTCTGCTCATCGATACCGTCACGGCCCTGCGCGAATGTGACAACAGCCACCGGCGCGCAAACCGTCGGCGACCCTCATTTCGCCTGGTCGAGGGAACCGCAAGCGAACCCGGCGAATGCCCGGCACCTCGCACGATGTCCGAAAAGTCCCTTGCGCCAAAGGCATTCGATGATCCAGGCGCCGAATCGACCACGCCACATCTGCGCATGCGGGCGTACCCTGAGTTGATCATCGGACGTGGTGAAGGACAAGGCCATGAGCGTTCTACTTCCCCTGCTCGTCGCGGCTCCCGCGGTAACCGGATTCGCCGGCTATTTCGCCAGAGAGATACGTGGACCGCACACACCGACCACCGTTTCGACGACCGTCTCACCGGCTGCCAGACCCCGGGTCGAATACTTCGACCTCGCCGAGCTGAGCAGCACCGACGCCAAGGGCTACATCCGCCCGGTCGACCGGTACGAAGTGCAGCCGTGGGGCATCTATCTGGCCCGCATCCTCGACCGGCCGCACGGCCGCTACGAGGAGTCGTGGATGCTGCCCGGCCAGGCCGTTCGCGCCACCATCAGCCACGACCGGCCCGGCCATCACCGCAGCCACGACTACGTGCTCGACATCGTCGAGTGCGTCCAGGTCGGGCCCAAACGGTGGCGGGCCACCGACTACTTCCTCGACATCGCGGTACGGCGCGGCCGGTCCTCGACGTTGTCCGGGTCGAGCGAGCTGCTCGCCGCGCACGCCGCGGGCCATGTCGACACCGAGCACGCCGACCGGGCGTTCGAGCGTGCCGCGCGCGTGCTCGACGGGCTGGCGGCCAACGACCACGATGTCGAACAGTGGTTGCGGTCCCGGGAGATCACGCTGACCTGGATGTGACCGGCGACCGGGCGCGGGTCGGCACGCGCCGGTAGATTCTGCGCTCATGACCCAGGCATCCACCGTGCATGTGCATCCGCCCAAGGTCGAGTACTTCGACGTCGCGGCCAGAACCAACACCGACCCCAAAGGCTTCGTCCGGCCGGTGGAGATCTATCGGGTGGAGCCGTGGGGCCTGTACATGGGTCGCCACTCCGATCACGCGCACTTCCACTACCTGGAATCGTGGGTGCTGCCGGAGCTGTCGCTGCGAGCGTCGAAGCTACACTACAACCCCGGCGTCGAGCAGTGGCAGGACATCTATGTCGATGTCGGCGCGTTCACCAGGGAGTCGCCGACGCTGTGGCGCTCGGTCGACCATTACCTCGACGTACTGGTCCGCACCCGGCGTGACGTCCGGCTCGTCGACGTCGACGAGCTACTGGCCGCGCACACCGACGGCCTGCTGGACGCCGCGCAGTGCCAGGCCGCGATCGAACACGCGACCGCCGCGATCGACGGGATCGCCGCGCACGGTTATTCGCTCGAGGAGTGGCTGAGCACCTTCGGCATGACCTTGACCTGGCGCCGAAACGACGAACCGCCCGGACCTCGGTAGAGGGTCCGGGCGGTGCGGGGAGTCGGTGTCAGCCTGCCGACAGGCTCGGGAACAGATCCGCGAGACCACCGCCGCACGACGCGCTACCGGTGCTGCCCGCCGCACCGACAGTGACGGTGATCGAGTCGCTGATCAGCAGCTGACGTGCTTCGAGCTTGTGCTGGCCCGCCGTGGTCGGCTTCCAGGTGATGCTCACGGTGCCCGACAGCAGCGACGGCGACACCGGGCTGCCCGGGATGTCCACGCCGTTGTCGGTGAACTTCACCGAGGTCAGCCGGTCGACCTCGACACTCGCGGTCAACTTGTAGCTGCAACCGACCTTGTGGTCGGTTCCGGCCACGCCGAGATTACCGACCCAGGCCGAGGCCTGTGGAGCGGCCAGCACGAGGCTGGCGGCGACGGCGCCGAGTGCGGTGATGCCGAAGCCCGCACGGCCGAACTGACGGTGATGTGTTGTCATACGCGCTACAACTTCCCTGTGAATCGAGTCACCCTGTAGTGACTTCGCACAATTTACACAGCGTGAGACAGCGTGCGGACAGTTTCCGAAACATTGATGTTTAACAGATTGCCACCCGGTTCACGCGCGGGCGGCGGCCCACTCGGTGACCACCGGATAGACCGCGTCGAACCACGGTTCCTTCACCACGTAGTAGGCATCACCGGCCGCGTCGTCGGTCAGGTCCGCCGCCGCGAGTTCGGCTCCGCGCTTGACCGCCAGGTACTCCGACCGCGCGCTCTCGTTCGCGCGCAACCAGTCGCGCAGATCGAGCGCGAACCGCTGACCGAGCGAACCCCGCACGCGCAGATGGATATTGGCCGGCCTTCCCGGATCGGCATTGCCGTGCAGACGTTTTCCCCACAGCGTGAGGTCGGTACCCTCGGGATCGCCGTGGCTGGGTTTCGGATTGTCGTGCGTCACCTGGGGAGCGAGCGGGAACCCGGCCGCCGTCAAGGCATCCGTCAGCGATTCGGCCGTGGCCATATCGGCCACGGTCACCTGGACGTCGATGATGTCCTTGGCGGGCAATCCGTGGACCGCGGTGGATCCGACGTGATCGATGCGCACCGCCGACGCACCGCAGGCCAGGTGCAGCCGGGCGATGATCCTGCGCGCCTGCACATCCCATTCCGGGTCGGTGACGAGAACGTAGTCGGCGCGCGCCCGGACGCCCTCGCGCTGATTGCGCTCGAACGGCACCAACCGTCGCGCCCACAGCTCACGGACCTGTGCCTCGACCACCTCCGGCGCACCGTTGTTGTCGAGCCACACATCGGCGACCGCGCGGCGCTGATCGTCGGTGGCCTGGGCGGCGATCCTGACTCGCGCGTCGGCTTCGGCCACACCGCGGTGTTCGACCAGCCTGCGCAGCCTGGTCTGCTCCTCGGCCCCGACCACCACGACGAGCTGCATCAGCGGCGCGAGCCCGTTCTCGACCAGAAGCGGAATATCCTGCACCACAACGGCATCGGTGGCCGCCTCGCCGATCAGTTCCGCGGTGCGGGCGCCGACCAGCGGATGGGTGATGGCGTTGAGCTTGCCCCGCGACACGTCGTCGGCGAAGGCGACCGCGGCCAGCGCGGGCCGGTCCAGGCTGCCGTCAGGGCTCAGGATGCCCTCACCGAACTCCTCGACCAGCGCGGCCAGGCCCGGCGTACCGGGGGCGACGACCTCGCGGGCGATCGCGTCGGAGTCGATGAGCACCGCCCCGAGCTCGACCAGCGTCCGCGCCACTGTGGATTTACCCGCTCCCATGCCTCCGGTGAGGCCGATCCGCAACATGGGCCCAGTCTCGCATCCCGGCCGCCGGGCCGGGGCACCTCCTCCGACACGCCCATGCCCGGAGCGGCGGGAGATCCCAAGCCGGGCGCGTCGCGTGGATTAATCTTCCGCGCAGGCGAGAAGGCCGCACGACTACCGGAGGATGATCATGAGTACCAGGAACCACCGGGCGGCTCGCCACCGCCTCGGTATGCCGGGCGGTGTGCACTGCATCGAATTCCCCGCTGTCGCAGCGACTCTCGCCGAGTACCGGCGCTCCTGGTTCACTACCCTGCTCTCCCCGGCCAGACACAGCTTCGCCGCGATGCGCAAACGCCCGAGCATGGCCACCGGATACTGGTCGCCCGCCGCCGCGAGCTGACGGCGGGCCCGGCGCGATGCCGAGCCCACCCCTGACTCAGACGCCGACGAGACCGCTGGGCGCGCGCCGAGTCCCCGGCTGCTGCGGCGGCATCGCGTTCGGCGGCACCGGGTACGGCACACCCTGTCCGAGCGTGCCCGCCGCGATATTCGGACCGCACTGCGCGATCGCCGCGTCGGCCTTGGGACGTGGGTCGGGCAGCACCGGTTTCGCGGCATTCGGCGCCGCCGCGAAGTCGAACGCCGACGTCATGTCGCCGGTCACGCTGCGTCGCCACGCGGTCAGATTCGGCACGTCGACGCCGAATCTGGTTTCCAGCAAACGCAATTGGGACGTGTGATCGAAGGTTTGCGAAGCGACCAGCCCACCGCGGCTGTACGGCGAGATCACCGTGCACGGCACCCGGTAACCCAGTCCGATCGGACCGGTGATTCCACCCGCCGCGGGCACCCGGTCCAGTGGCACCGTCAGGAATTCGCCCGCGGTGCCGGGCGGCGGGGTCGGCGGCGTGACATGGTCGAAGAAGCCGCCGTTCTCGTCGTAGCTGATGATCAGCGCGGTCTTCTCCCACACCGCCGGATTCGACGTGAGGATATCGAGGAGCTGCACTATGCCGAGCGCACCGAAAGCCGCCGGCAGCGCGGGGTGTTCGCAGTGCAGCAGTGACGGCACCACCCAGGACACCGCGGGCAGCGTGTTGTTGGCGACGTCGGCCTGGAAGTCGTTCGGGTAGGTCGGTGCGATACCGCGGCTCGCCAGTTCGGAATTCGGGTCGGCGGCCTGGGTGAAGCAGCCCATCATGCCGTCCAGGATCATCGACGAGGCCGGGCCGACATCGCGATTGCTGTAGATCTTCCACGGCACCCCGCCCTCGGACAGGTTCTCCGGGTAGGTCCGCCAGCTGTAGACGTTCTTCGGCAGCAGGGTCGGCGTCTCCACCAGTGGACCGCCCGCCAGGCCGTCGGGGTCGATGCTCGCGCTCATCCAGTACAGCCGGTTGGGATCGGTGGGGCCGAGCACCGAGCAGTGGTAGTTGTCGCACAGTGTGAAAGCCTGCGCGAGCTCGGTGTGGATCGGAATGTCTTCCGGCAGGTAGTAACCCATCGCCGCGGGCGCGTTCGCCGGCCCGACCGAGGCCACCGACATCGGCATCCAGCCGTCGTTGCGCCCGTCGTTGAATGCCTTGTGCATGCCCGGCCAGGTGTGGTCGGGGTCGTTGATGCACTCCCCGTCCAGGGTGGCGCCGCGGGTGGTGTCGAGCCGGAACGGTTCGACGAAACCGTCTGCGGTGGGCCCGATTCCGGGCGACCACCCGTACTGGCGCCAGGACGCCGACGCCTCACCGAACCCGCGCACCCCCGCCAGGGTGCCGAAATAGTGGTCGAAGGACCGGTTTTCCTGCATGAGCAAGACGAAGTGCTCGATATCGCCGAGCCCGCCCATGCCCGCCGGATCGGCGGCAAAAGCTCGGTCGATAATCGGATTCGCCCAGGTGGCAAGCGTTCCCACCGCACCGGCGGCCATCGCTTTCGCGAGGAACTGTCGCCGGTTGAGACCGGCGAAGGGACCAGAACTCATCGGAATGGAGCACCTTTCCCAGAGGGGGATGGAGCAATCGCGCACACGCTACCCCACCTGGGAAAAGACCTACTCGCGCAATCCGAGTGAACGGACCAGATCGAGCATCTCGGCCCGGTAGAGCTTGTCCGGATGTTGCGCCCGAGGCCCGAGATGTCCGTAGATCTCCAGCGCCAGCAGCCCGTGCATGCGCCCCCACATCCGCAGCGCGAGAGCCAGTCCCGCGGGCGGCAGGTCGGGGAATTCGCCGCGCACGTGGTCGACGAGCGCGGGATCGAAATCCGGCCATGCCGGTGCGCCGATGGTCTGCGAGGTCGCGGCATACGGCCAGGCCGCGGCTGCCAGACCGACCAATCCGCTGCACGCACGCAGTTCCGCCTCGTGCGCGGGACCGCTCGACGGCGGTTGATAGCCGAGAACTGGATCGCCGTAGATCAACTTGAACCCAGCGGGATTGGCGACCGCCCATTCCCGGACAGTCTCACCCCAGGCCATGATCCGACCGGCTGGATCGGTTTCGGGCACGGCATCGCGCGCGGCCTCTGCCCGGTCGACGAGCGAGGTGTAGACATCGGCGATCAGCGTGGTGATCAGGTCGTCCCGAGCGGGAAAGTACCCGTACAGCGCCCCCGCGGTCATCCCCATCTCTCTGGCGATGGCCCGCAAGGAGATCGCGTCGGGACCGCCTTCGGCCAATAGCCGCAACGCGATCGCCTTGATCTCCACTGTCGCTTCTTCGCGCAATCGCTCGCGCCGATTCCTCACCTCGACCACGGTTGACACCCTACAGCGTTCGTCTACTATCAGCCGTGTCAATACTGAACGGCGTGTAGTAATCGAACAGCGCTGAGGATTGAGGGCATTGTGGAAATCGGAGTATTCGGCGCCACCGGCGTCATCGGCTCCCGAGTGGTCGCCGAAGCACAGGATCGAGGGCACCGGGTCACAGCGTTCACCCGTGATTCCGCTCGTTTTCCCGCCGAGCGGGGCGACACGACGTGGCGAGCAGCCGATTGGCTCGACACCGACAGCATCGCCGCTGCGATCGCAGGGCTCGACGTGGTGATCAGCGCCGTCAACGCGGGGCACGGCATCGCCGACACCATCGCCAAAGCAGACAATTTCGTCGTCGGCGCGCGGGCGATGGTCGGTGCGCTGCAACAACATCCGGATATCCGGTTGATCGTCGTCGGCGGTGGCGGGAGCTTGGAGGTCGCCCCCGGCCTGCAATTGGTGGATACCCCGGACTTCACCAGGGTGCTCACCGAGGAACTGCGGGTACCGGCCGAGTACCGCGAGCCCGTGCTCGCCGGCCGCGATGCGCTCAACATCTATCGCCAGTCCAATCGGCACTGGACCTATCTGAGCCCGTCCTCGGGGCGTATCGAACCGGGCCCGCGCACCGGTCGCTACCGACTCGGCGGCGACCAACTTCTCGACTCCGACACCGATATCTCGGCCGAGGACCTCGCTGTCGCGCTCCTCGACGAGGTCGACAATCCGCGCCACCTGCAGCGTCGTTTCACCGTGGGCCGCTGAACAGGATCTGCCCGGGAAAGGCCGAAGGCCCCGGTCCATATGGACCGGGGCCTTCGGTAATGCGGGTGTTGATTCAGGCGTTGCCGCTGAATCAGGCGTTGCCGGAGAGCTTCTCCCGCAGAGCCGCGAGCTGGGCATCGCTGGCCAGCGAGCCGCCCGTGGACTCGGCCGGACCGGAGGTGGACGCAGCCGCGCTGCCACCGGTCTCGGAGGAGTAGTTGCCCGCGACGGGACCACCAGCGGCGGCCTCGGCGGCAGCGTCGGCTGCCATCTTCTCCATCTGAGCAGTGTGCATCTTGTGGCGACGCTCGGCCTCGGCGTAGCGGCCTTCCCACTCTTCACGCTGCTTGTCGAACCCGTCGAGCCATTCGTTGGTCTCGGGATCGAAGCCCTCGGGGAAGATGTAGTTGCCCGCATCGTCGTAGCTGTCGGCCATGCCGTACTTCGACGGGTCGAACTCGGCGTTGTAGTCCTCGTTCGCCTGCTTCAGCGACAGCGAGATACGACGACGCTCGAGGTCGATGTCGATGACCTTGACCATGGCGTCGTCGCCGACGGCCACAACCTGGTCCGGGACCTCGACGTGGCGCTCGGCCAGCTCGGAGATGTGAACCAGGCCCTCGATGCCCTCTTCGACGCGCACGAAGGCACCGAAGGGAACCAGCTTGGTGACCTTGCCGGGCACGATCTGGCCGATGGCGTGGGTCCGGGCGAACTGACGCCACGGGTCTTCCTGAGTCGCCTTGAGCGACAGGGAGACGCGCTCGCGGTCCAGGTCGACGTCGAGAACCTCGACGGTGACCTCGTTGCCGACCTCGACAACCTCGGACGGGTGGTCGATGTGCTTCCAGGACAGCTCGGAGACGTGCACCAGGCCGTCGACGCCACCCAGGTCCACGAAGGCACCGAAGTTGACGATGGAGGACACGACGCCCTTGCGGACCTGGCCCTTCTGGAGCTGGTGCAGGAACTCGCTGCGGACCTCGGACTGGGTCTGCTCGAGCCAGGCGCGACGCGACAGAACCACGTTGTTGCGGTTCTTGTCGAGCTCGATGATCTTGGCCTCGATCTCCTTGCCGACGTACGGCTGGAGGTCGCGGACACGACGCATCTCGACGAGCGAGGCGGGCAGGAAGCCACGGAGACCGATGTCGAGGATCAGGCCGCCCTTGACGACCTCGATGACGGTGCCCTTGACGGCCTCGTCCTTCTCCTTGAGCTCCTCGATCGTGCCCCACGCGCGCTCGTACTGCGCCCGCTTCTTCGACAGGATCAGGCGGCCTTCCTTGTCCTCCTTCGTGAGGACCAGGGCCTCGACCGCGTCGCCCACGGAAACGACCTCGTTCGGGTCGACGTCGTGCTTGATGGAGAGCTCGCGGGAGGGGATGACACCTTCGGTCTTGTAACCGATGTCGAGCAGGACCTCGTCACGATCGACCTTGACGATGGTGCCTTCGACGATGTCGCCATCGTTGAAGTACTTGATCGTTGCGTCGATGGCGGCCAGGAAATCCTCGGCGGAGCCAATGTCGTTAATGGCTACCTGCGGCGAGGTGACGGTGGTGGGCATATGTGGGTTTGCTCCGGACGGATTGTGGTCGGTTGCGGACATTGGATCTTTCGGTACGCTGCGAGATCACCGCGACGACGCGACGAAGGGATACCGGTAAAGTATCGCACGGACCGTCGCACTTGCCGCTGATCAAATTCAGCGTCCCTCTACAGCGTGCATCAGCCTACGCGACCGTCGCCGAGCCGGGCAAACCACCCCCCGCACCACGCCGATACCCTGTTCGGCGTGTCCGACGACGAACGCCACGCGCAGGCCAACGCGCTGCTGGGTACCTCAGCGACCACCCGAACCAAGATCGATTCGCGCGACAGTGAGCGGGCGAATCGCCGCTGGTGGGACGCCGACGCCGAGCAGTACCACCAGACCCACGCCGACTTCCTCGGCGTCGACTCCCCGGGCGGTGAGTTCGTGTGGTGCCCGGAGGGCCTGCACGAGGGCGACATGGGTTTCCTGGGGGACGTGACCGGCAAGACGATCTTGGAGATCGGCTGCGGGTCGGCGCCGTGCTCACGGTGGCTGGCCGGACACGGCGCGTTCCCGGTCGGGCTCGATGTGTCGAAAGGGATGCTGGAGCGTGGCGTGGCCGCGATGGATCAGGGCGGACCGCGCGTACCCCTGGTTCAGGCGGGCGCCGAGGCGCTGCCCTTCGCCGACGCGTCGTTCGACCTGGCCTGCTCGGCGTTCGGCGGGGTGCCGTTCGTCGCCGATTCGGCACTGGTGATGCGCGAGGTGGCTCGGGTGTTGCGCCCGGGCGGGCGCTGGGTGTTCTCGGTGAACCATCCGATGCGCTGGATCTTCCCCGACGATCCGGGCGAGGCGGGTCTGACGGCCACGATCCCGTATTTCGACCGCACTCCTTATGTAGAGGTGGACGGCGACGGCGTGCCGACCTATGTCGAGCACCACCGCACGATCGGTGACCGGGTCCGCGAGATCGTCGGCGCCGGCCTGCACCTGGTCGACATCGTCGAACCCGATTGGCCGGAGTGGCTCGACCGCGAATGGGGTCAGTGGTCGCCGCTGCGCGGGCAGATCTTCCCCGGGACCGCCATCTTCATCGCCGAGAAGCCCTAGAACTCCGGCAGCGCGGCGAACGACGGGTCCACGCGCACATTCGGCACGGTGTCGGCGACCCAGCGGCGCGCCCTGGTCAGCGCGTGATCCGGGAATTCGACATCGAAGCGGACGTCATCGGACAGCAGATAGGGCAACTGTCCGCGCAGGCCGGGCGCGTACGGGTGGGGCGGGCACATCTCCTCGCGCCGAACCTGCCTGCCGATCAAGGTCTCGCGCACACCGGGCACACCGGTCTCGGGGCAGATCACCTGGAACACCGCCGAGCACCGGTCCTTGGGCACCACGATCGACGCCGCGAAAACCAGCTCACCGCGCGGACCCGGCAGCCGGGTCTTCTCCACCCGCAGCAGGGCGGGCAACTGGTCGACCCACACCACGAAGGCCTCGATCAGGCAACCGGTCCTGGCGTGGTGCTCGGCCAGCCGCCTGCGCAGCCGTTTCAGGTCGTGCAGGCGGGCGGGCAGGTCGGGCGTGCCGTTGACATAGTTCAACGCGACGACGTCACGAGTGGCCGGATTCCCCCAGGTCGTGTCGTCCAACTGTTGCATTCCAGGAATGTCGAACGAGATGGGCACCGGATCAATTTACCGGCGGATTCGAGTTCGGTTGTCCCCGTGGGGCGCCCGGCGCGTCGATCAGGCCGAAATCCGCTCGTCGACCAAGTCGACGAGCCAGGCTTCGTGACTGATCACCATCGCGCGGCTGCGCGGGGTGGCGAGCACGGTCGCCAACGCGGCGCGGAACGTCTCGGCGGCCGCCCGATCGTCGAAATCCAGGTCGATGAGGACTCGGTGTGGTGTGCCGTCGACGCGGCCGACGCGGTAGGTACGAACGCCGTTGTCGGTGCGGAATCGCTCGTACTGGTCGAACGCGGCCTTCCAGTCGTCGTAGTCGCGAACGGTGTTGTCGATGTGCAGGGTGATGGTCATGGTGACCTCCGTGGTCGTGCCGAATGGACAGCTCCATGGTCGGCCGGTCCGAGGCGCCGGAACATCCCTGATCCTGGGGGTTTTCCGCCGTAGACTGGGTCCGTGCCGAGCACCTTGGCAGACCGGATCGGCCGTTTGTGCCGCGCCGGGCACTCCGCCAAACGACTGCGTGAACTCGTCCTGGTCGAGATCCGCGCGAGGATCCCGTTCACCGGCCATGTCTTCGCGCTCACCGATCCGGTCACCGCGGTCGCGACGGCGCCGCTCGCCGATGTCCCCCGCCTCGATCTCGCGCTCTTGCCCGACTTGATCCGCGCCCGGTATCTCACTCCGCTCAATCGCTGGGACACCGTGCGCGGCACCGGCGCCCACTCGTTGCTGGGCGCCACCGACGGCGACCCGGAACGCTCTCTGCTCTGGCGCACCGCCCAGCGCGCTCTCGGCGTCACCGACTCGGCCACCGTCACCTTCGCCGACCGCTACGGCTGCTGGGGCTTCCTCGAACTGCTCCGCTGCACCGAGTCCCCTTTCACTACAACAGAACTCGGCGAGCTGAGCACGCTGACGACGCCGGTCACCGCCGGCCTGCGCCGTACCGTCGGCGCCACCTTCGTCGAATCCGACGCCGGGCTCGCGCCGCTCGGCCCCGCGGTCGTACTCCTCGACGACACCCTGCGCGTGCGCTCTCAAACGGCAGCCGCCGCGGATTCCCTGCTGCGCCTGCTCCCCCCGGACGAACCGATTCCCCCCGTCCCCGCCTCGGTTTACAACGCGGCCGCCGCCCTGCTCGCCACCGAGGCCGCCGTCCCGCTCGGCCCCGCCACCTCCCGCGTCCACCTGGGCGGCAACCGCTGGCTCACCGTCAAAGCCGACCGCATCGGCCCCGACATCGCCGTGGCCCTGGAACCGAGCACCGCCACCGCACGCCTCGACCTGTTCGCCCGAGCCCACGCCCTCTCCACCCGGGAATCCCAGGTCCTGACCCTCCTGGCGACCGGCCTGGACTCCCACGAACTGGCAGCGGAACTATTCCTCTCCGAACACACCGTCAACGACCACGTCAAAGCCATCCTCGCCAAATCCGACACCCGAACCCGCCAACGCCTCCTCACCCGCGTTCTCGGGGTCGGCTGAGTCGACGTGATCGATCCTCTAGTCGCGCTTGGGTTTTCGGCCTGCTTGGTCGAGGGCCAGGCGGAGGGCGTATTCGATTTGGGAGTTGATGCTGCGCAGGTCGTCGGCCGCCCACTTGGCTATTGCCTCGTGGACGGCCGGGTCGAGCCGTAGCAGGATCTTTTTGGGGTCCCTCTTCGGCTGGGTCATCGGGCGGCTCAGGAGTAGAGGGATCCGGTGTTGACCACCGGCTGGGTGGCGCGGTCGCCGCAGAGGACGACGAGCAGGTTGGAGACCATGTTGGCCTTGCGCTCCTCGTCGAGTTCGACCGTGCCCTGTTCGGCGAGGCGGTCGAGAGCGAGGGCGACCATGCCCACGGCGCCTTCGACGATCTGGGTGCGGGCGGCGACAACCTGGGCGGCCTGCTGACGCACGAGCATGGCCTGGGCGATCTCGGGGGCGTAGGCGAGGTGGGTGATGCGGGCCTCGATGACCTCGATACCCGCGGTGAGGGTGCGTTCGCGCAGCTCGACGGTCAGTTCCTCGGCGACTTCGGCACCGTCGCGCAGGCTGGTGCGGGAGTCGTCGTGGGCGTCGTAGGGGTGGGTGGTGGCGAGGTGGCGCACTGCCGCCTCGGACTGGGTTTCGACGTACTCCTCGTAGTCGTCGACGGCGAAGGCGGCCTTGAAGCTGTCGACCACCTTGTAGACGACGACCGCCGCGATCTCGACAGGATTGCCGTCGGCATCGTTGACCTTGAGCTTCTGGGTTTCGAAGTTGCGCACCCGCAGTGAGATGGATTTGCGGTCGGTGAGCGGGACCACCGAGAAGAAGCCCGGGTCACTGACCGAGCCGATGTAGCGGCCGAAGAAGGTGACGACCTTGGCCTCGTTGGGGTTGACGATGATCAGCCCGGTGGCGAGCAACCAGACGACCAGGATCACGACGACGGCGGCCACCGCGCCGACCCAGGCCAGTGCGCCACCGTTGTGTTGGGTGGCGGCGATGAACGCGAGAACGGCGGCGGCCCCGAACAACAGGGTGAACACCAGCCACCCCAGCACGACGACGAATCCATTGACGCGGAATGCGGACCGCAGCTCCATGACATCCTCCCGATATCTGAGTGATATCACTAAGATAGTAGATATCGGGAGGACGGGCAAGCGGCGCTAGGAACCGGGGGCGATATTGCGGTTGGCGCGGAACATGTTTCGCGGGTCGTGCTTCGCTTTCGCCGCCGCCAGCCAGCGGTAGGTATCCGGGGAATAGCCTGCCGCGGTCTGGGCCTCGTCCGCCGCACCGCCCGCACCGTAGAGGAACGCGAGACTGTGCCCGATCGTCCACGGCGCCAATGCTTCTCGCACCTTCGCGAGGCCTTCGGGTGCGGAGTCACCTTCACCGGGACCGGTGATCACCCGCACGATGTACTCCGCATCGCGATGATCGATCGAGGCCGGGCCGCCGTGCCGCAGGGCCGCACCGAGGTGGCGGATGTCGATGACCGCGTCGACCGATCCGCCCGGCGCCGTCAACACGCGCAGCGCGGACAGACCCTGCGGTGTCAGCTCCGAGAGCAGCGCGTTGGTCGCGGCGTAGGCGTGCGGGAAAGGCGGGTCACTGTGGATGGTGTGCGATTCGGCGTAGGGCATCGTGCGCAGGTCCTCGTGCAGTCGAGGTCCGATCCGCCGCAAGGGCGCGACCCACCGCTGTCCCTCCTCGTCCGGCCCGTCGAAGGCGATTCGGATCGAAGCGACGTGGCGGCCTCGCAAGGATTCCGGCACGGGCGGGATGTCGGGATAGGTCACCACCGCGATCGTGGAGGTCAGCGCGCTCGGCACGGTCTCGGTCCAGGTGCGCCACGCCTCCAGCGCCGCGTCGACCAGTGGCGCATCGAAAACCAGCTGACCACCGTAGATTTCGGCGACGGGGACGAGATCGAGTTCGAGACCGGTCACCACGCCGAAGTTCCCGCCGGAACCCAGCACCGCCCCGAACAACTCGTCTTCCGGGCCGAGCGAGCGCATCCTGCCGTCGGCGGTCACGAGTTCGATGCGGCGGACATGATCGGCGGCATAGCCGAATTCACGCGCCAGCAGTCCGAGCCCGCCGCCGAGCACATACCCGACGACGCCCACCGACGGTGACGACCCGTTCAAGGGCGCCAGCCCGTACCGAGCAGCCGCCTCGACCAACGCCCCCGCGCGCACCCCCGCGCCGATGCGGGCAGTCCGGGCCCGCGGGTCGATGGTGATGTTGTCCATGCGTCCGGTCGTGATGAGCACCCCACCGTCGGCAGCGACCGACAGACCGTGTCCGGTCGCCTGCACAGCCACCGACAGCCCGTGCCGTGCGGCGAATTCCACGGCGGCGCGCACGTCCTGGCTGTGCTGGGCGCCGACCACGAACGCCGGACGGTGGGTATAGGCGGTTTGGAAGCCGGCGATCTCCTCGGCGTACCCGGGGTCGTCCGGGGTGAAGACGGGACCCGTGAACTTCGTTGCGATATCGGTCATGTCTTCGACTCTGCTCGCCGCTATTGAATAAGTACAAGAGATAGGTCTTCTACTAGCTATAATTGACAGTTATGGAACTGCGTCAGCTGCGCTACTTCGTGACGATCGTCGACGAGGGCGGGTTCACCAAGGCCGCCGAACGGCTGCACTTGACCCAGCCCGGCCTCAGTACCCAGATCCGCCAACTCGAACGCGAACTCGGGCAGCGCCTACTCGACCGTGGTGCGCGCACCGTGACACTGACCGACGTCGGCGCCGCGGTGCTCGACCACGCACGCGCCGCCCTGGCCGCCGCCGACCGGATCGGCGACACGGTCGGGGAGTTCACCGGACTGCTGCGCGGACAGGTCCGGCTCGGCATGATCTCCGGGGCGGCGTCGGAAGTCTTCGATGTCGCGGGCGTCCTCGCCGATTTCCACCACGATCATCCGCAGGTCGGGATCAGCCTCACCGAGGACACGGCGGAAAAGCTGCTCGCCGCCGTCGAACACGGCGAACTCGATATCGCGCTGACCGGATTGACCGGCGCCCCACTGGATTCCGGCATCGGACTCGACGTGATCCTGGAGACCGCGCTCGTAGCCGCCGTGGCCCGCGATGCGCCCATCGACCCCGCCGAATCGGCGGGCACCATCACCTTGAGAGCCCTCGCCGATCGCCGCCTCATCTGCCTCACCCGGGGCACCGGGCTTCGCGGGGTCTTCGAACGCTCCTGTGCCGCCGCCGGTTTCACCCCGGACATCGCCTTCGAGGCCGCCGCTCCCCCACTGCTCCTCGCACTCGCCGCGCGCGGGCTGGGAACCGCCATCGTCCCCGCCCTCACTGCCGCTGAAGCCGACGCCTTCGACGTCCGATCCCTCGACATCGTCGACCCCGCCATCCACGGCCGACTGGCCCTGGCCTGGCGCACCGATCCCCCACCCGGCCCGGCCGCGAAGGTGCTGCTCGGGCAGTTACGCATCGCCTTCGGTAGTCACGCCTGAGCCGTCGACCGATAGGCGTGGCAAATCAGTGTGCGGACTTCAGTCGGGCGATTTCGGCTTCGAGCTCGGCGTTGCGGTGTTGGAGGCGGTCGATTTCGGCTTCGAGTGGGGCGCGGCCTGCGCGTAGATAGTCCTGGATCCACTCGGTGCGGTAGCGGGGGGTGATGTTCTTGGTGCAGTTGCGGTCGAACGCCTCGATCCGCACCACGAACGCCCGGTCCGAGCGCGCGTCGATCGGGCCCGCCGAGGTGGTCAGAAGTCGGTCGAGGAGGCCGGGATCGTCAGCCCGTTCGACGACCTCGACCCGACCGAAGATCTTGACCCTGGTGCGGGTCGGGTAATCGATGAAGAACAGAGCCACCCGATCGTCGGCATCGAGATTGCCCACCGTGACGAACTGGTTGTTACCTGGGTATTCGGCCCACGCGATCGTCGCGGAATCGAGCACGTGCACGAAACCCGTTGGACCGCCGCGATGTTGGATGTAGGGCCAGCCGGATCCGGTGACGGTGGCGAGGTAGAACGAGTCGGCCTGCCGGATCAGGCCCGCCACTTGCGGCTCCAGTTCTTCGGGCTCGCCGATGTCGGCGCCGTCGGCCATCCGCCTGCCGTGGACAGTGAAACCACCACCGCTGCGCTGGCGTCGCGCGGTGGCCGAGGAGAAGGCGATGGCTCCGTATCGGGTCGGCTTGTTCACCCCACCCACGGTACGACGCGTGATTCGTCAAGGATCGGTCCGCCGTGCCGCTGATGTCGGCGTGGACGTCAGCGCTACGCTTTGGCTAACCGATGAAGGAGAGCTCGACCAGGACGAGGAAGGGCGTGCGTGGTGGAGTCGACTACTGCTGCGAAACTGCAAGAGCTGCGGGACAATCTGAGGGCGGCGCGGGAACCCGCGGGGGATGCGGGGATCGCCAAGCGTGCGGCGAAAGGAATTCCCGGCCCACGCGAACGCATCGAAATACTTCTCGACCAGGGCAGTTTCACCGAAATCGGGGCGCTGGTGAAACAACCGGGCGCGGCCGACGGGCTCTACGGTGACGGTGTGGTCACCGGGCACGGCAGGATCGACGGGCGGCCGGTGGTGGTGATCGCCCACGACCAGACCGTGTTCGGTGGCTCGGTGGGTGAGATGTTCGGGCGCAAAGTCGCGATGGCGATGGACCTGGCCGCCGATATCGCATGCCCGTTCGTGGCGATCAACGACTCCGGCGGCGCCCGGGTGCAGGACGCGGTCACCTCGCTGGCCTGGTACGCGGAGATGAGCAGACGGCAGACACGGCTGTCCGGAGTGGTGCCGCAGGTGTCGGTGATGCTGGGCAAATGCGCTGCGGGCGCGGTGTATTCGCCGATCAACACCGACGTGCTGATCGCGACCGAGTCGGCGTACATGTTCGTGACCGGTCCCGAGATCATCCGCGAGACCACCGGCGAGGAGGTGACCCTCGACGAGCTCGGCGGCGCGTTCAACCAGGCGCACAACGGCAATATCCATCACGTGGCGGCGGACGAGAAGGCCGCCTTCGAGTGGGCGCGAACGTATTTGAGCTTCATGCCGTCGAACTGCTACGAGCGCGCGCCGCTGGTGAATCCCGGTCTGGAGCCGGAGATCACCGACTCCGATCGCGAACTCGATTCGCTGATCCCGGATTCCGATCGCCGGGGCTACGACATGTACGAGGTCCTGCTGCGGATCTTCGACGACGGGGAGTTCCACGAGATCGGCGACAGCGCCGCCCGCAATCTGATCACCGGATTCGCGCGAGTCGACGGGCGCAGCGTGGGTGTCGTCGCCAATCAGCCGCTGGTGGCCAGCGGCGCGATCGATGCGCGCGGGTCGGACAAGGCCGCGCACTTCATCCGCCTGTGCGACGCGTTCGACATTCCGCTGGTGTTCGTCGTCGACACCCCGGGTGTGCTGCCGGGCGTGGAGGAGGAGAAGATCGGCGTCATCAAACGCGGCGGGCGCTTCTTCTACGCGGTCGTCGAGGCCACCGTCCCGATCGTCACCGTCGTGGTCCGCAAGGCCTACGGCGGCGGCTACGCGGTGATGGGGTGCAAGCAGCTCGGCGGCGACATCAACCTCGCGTGGCCGACGGCCCGGATCGCCGTGATGGGCGCCGAAGCCGCCGTGGGCCTGACCCAGCGCAAACAGCTGGCCGCCGTCCCCGAGGCCGACCGGCCGACCGTGCGTCAGCAGATGGTCGACTTCTACAACACCGCCGTCGCCACCCCGTGGATCGCCGCCGAACGCGGCTATATCGACGCGGTCATCGAGCCGTCGAACACCCGCCTGGAAATCCGTAAAGCGTTGCGCCTGCTCGGTGACAAGCACATCGAGCAGGCGCCGCGCAAACATCGCCTGATGCCGCTGTAGCGGCCCGTCACTGTCAACCGAAGGCGATCAGCAGCAACGAGGCGCCGTGAGCCAGGCTTCCCAGCCCGGCTCACGGCGGCTAAGCCCCGACCGGATCTGCCTGTGCCACAGCAGAGCTCCCGACTTGCGGGCGCCGAGCGATTTCACGAACTAGCAGATAGATCGGGAAAGCGATGGGCGACAACAGAATCGTGCCGACCAGCAGCGGGCCCATCAGCAGCGGGTGGACGTTGCGCTCGCGACTGTCGAGGTAGATCCACCGGCCGAGGAACAGATCCCACGCGATGATCTGCGCCCACAGTGCGGTGAGCACAGCGGGGTCGGCAGCGGCCTCGGTGATGGCGGCCAATGACGGCGATGTCACCAGCGACCACATCGCGCCCAACACCGGCACCGCGACGATCGCCCACACCACCAAGGGCACCAGCACAATCCACGGCGACGCGATGATCGTGCGAGTCCACCGCCAGGTCGGTGCGAAGATCATCAGCGC
Source organism: Nocardia sp. NPDC127606 (assembly GCF_042671725.1). Classification (NCBI taxonomy): domain Bacteria; kingdom Bacillati; phylum Actinomycetota; class Actinomycetes; order Mycobacteriales; family Nocardiaceae; genus Nocardia; species Nocardia sp. NPDC127606. The sequence continues at coordinate 128,604 of NZ_JBHXWQ010000011.1, forward strand.
CCAGAAGGGCACGGTGACGAAGAACGACAGGTCGAACAGCGTGCTCATGCGGTGACTACCTTTCGGGTACCGGCCGCGCTCGCGACCGAGATCAAAACTCCGACAACAACTCCGGTGACGATCGCGGCTGCGGCGGTGAGCGTGGCCTGATCGGGGTGGATCAGCGGCTGCCCGCGCAGCGCCTGCCAGGTGACCAGGGCGAGGATCGCCGCGTAACCCGCCGACGCGGTGATGATCAGGCCGAGCCGAACGCGCACCGACCGCAACAACGGGATCCGCGGCGCCAGCACGACCAGCAGTGCCGCGAGCAACGGCAGCAACTGCAGGGCATGCATACCGAAGAAGTGCGGAATGCGCAGGTCGCCGTGGGTCGTGCTCCATCCCGTCAGCGGCATGCCGGGCGTACCGTCGGGAGCACCCACAGTGTGCGCACCCGCGATTCCCTCGACGCCGGATTCCTGCTGCGGCATCAGATTTCCCAACGCCAACCCGACCAACGTGATCGCGATGCCGAGACGAATCGACCAGGTGATCGAGGCGTCGCCGAGGCGTGCGCGCATCAGCCCGATCCCGATCACCAGGGTTGCCAGGAACAGGATGACGATGGTGGATCCCATGATCACCCAGAGGGTGCCGTCCAGGGCGGTGGTCGTGTTGTAGTGACTGCGAGTCCCCCGGATCACCTGCCCGAAGATGATCGCCTGTTCGATCACGCCGGCGACCACGATCACCGCGGCCATCCGCGAGGCGAGCCGAGAAGGCTTGGGCCGCAACGACATCAACCATGCCAGCGCCACGCTGTAGAACACGAACGAGATCGCGAACTTGGTCGGCTTGAACCAGGCGGCCGACCCGGCGATCACCCGGTCGTCGACCAGCATCCCGATCAGGCCGACCACGACGAGCGCGGCGTTGACGGCGGCGAAATACATCAGCGGGCGGTGCAGGGGAGCGAGGGGGCGGGGCAGCGAAGGGGCGGTCAGGACTGACATTCGAATCTCCCAGAGATAGATAGCTATACTATCCGTTATGGATAGCTAGACTATCCGCTATGGGTGACGTAGGCAAGGGGTAGGAACACAACGGAGGTAAGAGTGCGAATCTCGGAGTTGAGCGAACGCAGCGGCATCGCGGTGGCCACCATCAAGTACTACCTGCGTGAGGGACTACTGCCGGCGGGCGAACGCAGCAGCCCCAACCAGGCCAGCTACGGCGAGGACCACCTGCGCAGATTGCGCCTGATCCGCGCGCTGATCGAAGTGGGCGGGATACCGGTCGCCACCGTCTCCGATGTCCTCGCCGCGATCGACTCCCCCGAGATGCCCCTGTTCCATGTGCTCGGGGTAGCGCAGGACAGTCTGTCCACGCCCGTGCCCGCACCCCACGACGCCGAATGGGACCGTGCTTACGAGGCCGTGCGCGCGGAGATGGACCGGCGCGGCTGGGACATGAAACCCAGCCCGCAGGCCATCGACACCCTCACCGGAGTGATCGTTCGACTCGCGCAACTCGGCTACCGGGACTGGGCCACCACCACCCTGCCCGCCTATTTCGACAGCACGCGCGCAGTCGCGGAGACCGACGTAGCGGCCGCGCTGTCCGCGGGCGGGCGCGACGACATCATCGACGCGGTCGTCGTACTGACCGTCCTCGGCGACACCGCGCTGGCCGCGATCCGCCGCATCGCCCAGGCCCAGGTCTCCCTGGAACGCCTGAAGGATCAAGAAACCCCATGAACGCACAACAGCCCCGCGAGAATCCGCGGGGCTGTTGTGTCGTCTCTCAGAGCAGGCGCGACAGGAAGGCCTGGGTCCGCTCGTGCTGCGGGTTGGCCAGCAGCTCACGCGGCGGACCCGACTCCACGACCACACCGGCATCCATGAACACCAGCTCGTCGGCGACCTCGCGGGCGAAGCCCATCTCGTGGGTCACCACCAGCATGGTCATGCCCGAATCGGCCAGCTCCCGCATCACCGCGAGCACCTCACCGACCAGCTCGGGGTCCAGCGCCGAGGTCGGCTCGTCGAACAGCATCAGCTTGGGATCCATCGCCAGCGCTCGCGCGATGGCGACGCGCTGCTGCTGACCACCGGACAGCTGCGCCGGGTAGGCGTTGCGCTTGGCCGAGAGCCCGACCCGCTCGAGCAGCTCCTCGGCCCTGGCGACGGCCTCGGACTTGCGGATCCCGCGCACCTGGATGGGCGCCTCGATCACGTTCTCCAGCGCCGTGCGGTGCGGGAACAGGTTGAAGTGCTGGAACACCATGCCGATATCGCGACGCTGGATCGCGGCATCGCGCTCGTGCATCTCGTAGAGCTTGCCGTTCTTCTCCCGGTAGCCGACGAGATCGCCGTCGACGTAGAGCCTGCCCGCGTTCACCTGCTCGAGGTGATTGATGCAGCGCAGGAAGGTCGACTTGCCCGAGCCCGACGGCCCGACCAGGGTCAGCACCTTCCCACGCTCCACCTCTAGCGAGATGCCCTTGAGCACCTGCAGCGCACCGAAGCTCTTGCACACCCGGTCGGCCAGCACCATCGGCGGGACTGCCACTTGCGGTTCGGTCATTTCGCCTTCACCGCCGCCTGCGCCGTGGCCAGTTCCTGGAGCTGCTTGGCCGTCAGCTGCCGGGTGGCACCGCGCGAGTAATAGCGTTCCAAGTAGTACTGGCCGACCATGAGGATGCTGGTGATCGCGAGGTACCAGGTGGCACAGACGAGCAGCAGCGGGATCGGCTGGAAGTTCACGCCGTAGATGTCACGGGCGCGGCCGAACAGGTCGGTACTCAACGGAATCGCGGTGACCAGCGAGGTCGTCTTGAGCATGCCGATCAGCTCGTTGCCGGTGGGCGGGATGATCACCCGCATGGCCTGCGGCAGCACCGTGCGGCGCATCGTCTGCGTCCACGACATACCCAGCGCCACCGACGCTTCGCGCTGGCCCTCGCCGACGGAGTTGATGCCCGCGCGCACGATCTCGGCCATGTACGCGGCCTCGTTGAGGCCGAGGCCGATCACGGCGAACAGGAACGCGGCCTGCAGGCTCTGCACGTCGAGATGAAAGAACTGCGGGCCGAACGGCACGCCCAGGTCGATCTGCTTGTAGAGCGAGGGAACCAGGCCCCAGAACACCAACTGCACATAGACCGGGGTCCCGCGGAAGATCCACAGATACACCCAGGCCGCGGTGCGCAACACCGGGTTCGGCGACAGGCGCATCACCGCGAGGACGGTACCCAGACCCACCGCGATCGCCATCGCGAGCACGGTGAGTTCCAGGGTGACGATCGCGCCGGCGGTGATCCGGCTGTCGAACAGGTACTTGCCGTAGGTGTCCCACCGGTAGGCGGGATTCGTGGCGGCGCCGTAGACGAACAATCCCACCAGGATCAGGATGATTGCCGCCGCGATCCAGCGGCCCGGCCTGCGCAGCGGGACCGCTTTGATCGGTTCGGGTTCGGTGCCCGGTCCGGGCACCTCCACCGTGTCTTTCTCGTCGGTCACGTCAGCTCACTGCACCGTTGATCACCGAGGTCTTGATCTGACCGTCCTGCACACCCCAGTTGGTGGTGATCTCGCCGTACTTGCCGTTGTCGATCAGGTGCTGCAGCGCCTTCTGCAGAGCCGCCGCCAGCGGGGAGGTCTTCTGCACGGCCCAGCCGTAGGGCGCGGAATCGAACAGCGGGCCCGCCGACTCGATCTTGCCTTCACTCTGCTTGATCGCGTACGCGGTCACCGGGGAATCCGCCGACATCGCGTCGACCTGGCCGAGCACCAATGCGTTGGTCGCGGCGCTCTGCTCGTCGAATGCCTTCATATCGATGGCGGGCTTACCCTCGGCGACGCACTTGGCGCTCTTGGCGGGAATCTCGTCGGTGTGCTCGACCGTAGTGGACTGTACGGCGACCTTCTTGCCGCACGCATTGTTCGGATCGATCGCTTTACCGGTTTGCTGGGCCCACTGGATACCCGCGGAGAAATAGGTCGTGAAATCGACCTGCTGTTCGCGTTCGCGCGAATCGGTGATCGAGGACATACCCACGTCGTAGGTCCCCGCCTGAATGGCGGGAATGATCTTCTCGAACGAGGATTCGACATAGTCGACCTTCAGTCCGAGGGTGCTCGCGACGGCATCGAGGAGGTCGACGTCGAAGCCGACGATCTTGCCGCTCGCGTCCTTGTACTCGTTGGGCTGGTACGGCACGTTCACGCCGACGACCAACTTGCCTGCCTGCTTCACTTTGTCGGGGACCGCCGCGGCGAGCGCGTCGACCTTCTCCGCCGACACCTTGTTCACCGAGGCGCCGTCGCCCTCGGTGTTCTCGGCGCAGCCGGTCAACAACAAGGCACCGCCGGCGACGGTACACAGCAGCCGCACGGCGCCACGGCCGAGGACAGTTCGAACAGACAAAGGAGCCTCCACATTTCACGTCGACGCCGGCCACGTGTCAGCGCCTGTTTGGCAATGTATGCGAACCGGACACAGCGTGGTGCGACAGTAACCGAAGATTAATCAGCCAATGTGAAAGGGGTCCCTTCACCTCCGGTGCACGCGGGCCCGTACCTGCTCGGTGAATTCGCTGGTGGAAGCCAGGCCGCCGAGATCCGCGGTCGCGATTCCGGCCGCCAACGTCGCCGCCACCGCGCGGGTAATGCGGTCGGCCGCATCATGGAGCGAACTATTGTCGTCACGAACTGCCAACCAGCGCAACAGCATTGCCGCCGACAATTGCAACGCGGCGGGATTGGCCCGGTTGTGCCCGGCCAGACCCGGCGCCGCGCCGTGCACGGCCTGCGCCATCGCGCGCGTGTCGGAGCAGTTGAGCGAGGCGGCCATGCCGAGCGAGCCACTGAGCTCACCGGCCAGATCCGAGAGGATGTCACCGAACAGGTTCTCGGTGACGATCACGTCGAACTCGGCGGGTGAGCGAACCAGGTGCGCGGCCATCGCGTCGACGTGTTCGTCGTCGACCGTCACGTCCGGATACTGCTCGGCCACTGCGTAACAAACGTCACGGAACAGGCCGGTCGTCATCGGCAGCACATTGGCCTTGTGCACCACGGTGACCCGCTTGCGCCTTCCCTGCGCCAGCCGCAGTGCCTGATGCGCGATCCGTTCGCACGCCTTGCGGGTGATCACCGCGACCGCCATCGCCACGTCCTCGGTGGGACGGAACTCCCCCGACCCGGCGAACATATTGCGGTCCGCGTAGAAGCCCTCGCTGTTCTCCCGGACGATCACCAGGTCGATCTCGGGCGCCATCGCCCGCACGCCGGTGAAGGCGGCGGCCGGGCGGATGTTCGCGTAGAGCTCGAGCCGTTTACGGATGATGCCGCCCGGTGCCACGCGCATGTCCGACGGGTAGGAGGCATTGTCGTGCGGGCCGAGGATCCAGGCGTCGAGATCCTCGAGTGCGGTCAGGGTCTGTTCCGGCAACGGGTTGCCGTAGGCGGCGATGGCGTCGTGCCCGATCAGCAGCGGCACCCAGTCCACCGGGGCGAGCCCGGCCGCGCCGATCGCTTCGTCGACGACCGCTCGGGTCGCGGCCACCACCTCGGGGCCGATGCCGTCGCCGTCGATCACTCCGAGTCGCAGGTTCGCCTTCGTCGCTGTCACTGGCCTATCTTCGCGCGCAGTCTTGCCGCGGCGACTACGCGGGCTGTCCTGACACGCGGTCGGTACCGAATTTCTGACCGCTGTAGTGGGGATTCACCGCCCACACCGGCCGTGGCGGCCGGAGCGTCGCGCGATCGGGGGAAGATAGTGGGACGCCGCGGCGTTACAGCCGAGGACACCGACAAGGAGAGGACGTCATGGCCACCCAGACGCTGACCCAGCAGAACTTCGACGAAGTCATCACCGGAAACGACGTGGTCCTCGTCGATTTCTGGGCTTCCTGGTGCGGTCCGTGCCGCAGTTTCGCACCGACCTACGAGACCTCGTCGGAAAAGCACACCGACGTCGTCTACGGCAAGGTCGACACCGAGGCCGAGCAGGGACTCGCCGCGGCCGCCAACATCCAGTCGATTCCGACCATCATGGCCTTCCGCGAGGGCGTCCTCGTCTTCGCGCAGCCGGGCGCGCTGCCGCCGGCCGCGCTCGAGGACCTGGTGACCCAGATCAAGGATCTGGACATGGACGAGGTGCGCAAGCAGATCGCCGAGCAGCAGGAATCCTCTCCCGCCGAATAGTCCGGCGCCGAGAACACACAGGGCCCGTTCACCTTTCGAGTGAACGGGCCCTTGTGCGTGTTCGGGTGGTGTCAGCCCGCGAGCAGGTTGACGCCGGCGATCATGGCGCGCACGGTCGATTCCGCGCTGTCGGCGGCGGTGGCCACCGCCCAGCCGCGCCTGCCGTTGAACTCGCACTGCATGAAGGTGGCGGTGCCGTCGGCGGTCGGGCGCTGATGGAAGTGCAGGATCTCGAGGGGGTAGCCCTCGTCGTAGAGCGCGGAGGTCATCGCGGCAACCGGGCTGCCGGTGGCGATGACGGTGCGCAGGTGGTCGGCGAATTCCAGGGTGGCGGTGAAATCCGTTCCGGAACAGGACCATTCGCGCAAGGCGATGGATCCGTCGGCGCGGGTGTACCGGTCGAGGAAAGCGGCGGGGTCGAGGTCGGTGAGCTCGGCGCGCAGGCCCTTGGGGGCAGCGGCGAACAGGGCATGGTCCAGTGTCAGCGTCATTGCAGGTGAGGTCTTCCCGAAGATGTCTTCGTTGGCAGGTGGGACCAGCAGAACGATGAAAAGCAGCCCGCAGCGTAGGGGCTGGTCCGAATCAGACCCCGCTACGGCGGGTTACTACGAGAAGAATTCGCCGTGAGGCTGCCTGCGCGGTCTGCGCAGCAGCGACCGCGAGGTCGCGGTCAGCGACTGGCAGCGCGGCACAGCGGGCGGGATTCGGCACGCAGTCGAGAATAGGGCGATCGTCGTGAAACCGCAACCTGGTTTACCGCCCGGAGTGTCTACCGGTGAGTACCATCACCGCAGCTCAGGATCGGTAACATCGACGCCGGCGACGGCGATGGCTACCGTATCGGGTATGGGGCTGCTCATGGCGATGACGATTCCCGGGCTCGCGTGTCTGCTGATCCTGTTGGCGTTTGTCGAGGTGGCGATCAACCGGGCCACCGGGACACGTTTTCTCCCGTGGACGCGCAAGCGTGGCGGCCCGGTCGCCTCGGCGACCGGATTCGAACATCTCACCGCGATGTTCCAGGGCTCCAAGCATCACGAGTTCGAGCAACGGCAGAGCACGCTGATGCACCGGGAGGATCCATCGGAGGGCGCCCCACCGCGGGATCAGGTGGATCTGGCAGGCGGGTCGGCGCGGCTCGTCGCCCGCGAGCGCTGAATCCGGTCAGCGCCGCGACGCACCGTCGGTCAGGGGTTCCACCGAAGCGAGAGCACGGGCCGAACCGTCGACGTCGACCTGAACGCGCAGGCGATCGGGTTGCGAACTCGTCCGCAACACCACCTTGTCGCCCATCATCACCGGGCCGACGTGTTCGACGATCGCCCGATACGGCAACCGATGGCGGTCCGGCCGCACGGCGAGCGCTTCCTCGACGGCCTCCCAGTACACCGCGTTGTTGACATGGCCCAGCCGGTCGACGTCGGTGACGCGCAGCGGGAACGGCACCTCCTCCACCTCCGCGACGTCGAGTTCGGTGAGCGCGGCCTTCCAGCGCAGGCGATGTTCGGTGGTGCCGGCCAGCATCGGCGCCATGAACGCGTCGCTCATCCGCGTGGGACGGCCCGCGACAGGGTCGATGTGGATCAGGAACGCCGCGGCCTCGATGTGCCCGCTCTTCTCCCCCCCCCGCAACTGAATGCGCATGTCGCACCATCGATTCGAGAGCGCGTCGGCCCAGCGGCGTAGCTGGACGCGGTCGCCGAACATGATCGGCTCGTACACGTCGATCACCGTGCGCCGCACGATCCACGCCTGATGGGTGTCGCCGTCCTGCACCGCGTCGAGATGATCGAACCCGATGTCCTGCAGATAGCGCGCCACCGCGTCGAGCCGCAGCCGGTCGTCCCCATCGGTATCGCCGAGGCGCACCGGCCACGACATCGCGAAGGCCTGCTCGATATCGGGGCAGTCGGGCAACGGGGTCGCGATGACGGGCTCGGTCATAGGGCCGATGCTGCCACAGGTGGCGGTCACGGGCCGGATCCCACCGCGACGGCGTTCGCATCGATTGTCCGACAGCTTCCCTTCGGTAACGCGACAGTTGCGGACTGCCGCGGACGGCGATCCGGTGGCCGAGGTCACGGTGACCAGCACCTCATCGCGGATCCGCCGAAGGCATTGAACCGCTACGGTTTTCGGCCGTAGGGTCGGTTCGACGCCGGAGGACGGGATAGATGCGATGCTGATCGATTTCACGCCGGACAAGGCGCTGTACCCCTTCGAATCCCGCTGGTTCGCATCCTCGGCGGGCCGAGTGCACTACATCGACGAGGGCGCCGGGATCCCCATCCTGTTCTGTCACGGCAGCCCCACCTGGAGTTTTCTCTATCGCAAGATCATCGGCGCACTGGGCGAGCGCTTCCGGTGCCTGGCAGTCGATTATCTGGGCTTCGGACTGTCCGAACGGCCACCGGGGTACGGCTACACGATCGCCGAACACGCCGCTGTGGTCGGCGAGCTCGTCGACCATCTCGGGCTCGACCAGTTCGTGATCATGGGCCAGGACTGGGGCGGCCCGATCGGTGCCGCGGTCGGTGTCGATCGAGCCGATCGGGTGCGCGGACTGGTGCTCGGCAACACCCTGTTGTGGCCGACCGGCACCTGGCCGCAGAAGGCCTTCAGCCGGGTCATGAGCAGCTCGCCGATGCAGCGGCGGATCCTGCGCGACAACCTTCTCGTCGAGCGATTCCTGCTCGGCGAGCTGCGGAACACGATCAGTGCGGCCGAGGCCGATCACTACCGCAAGGTGCAACCTTCTCCCGAAGCCAGGCGCGGGATCGCCGCGATGCCGGGGCAGATCCTGGCCGCTCGCCCCTTCCTCGAGCAGCTGGCCACCGATGTGCCAGATCGACTCGGAGCCACACCGACGCTGCTGATCTGGGGCATGAAGGATATGGCGTTCCGTCCCGCCGCGTTCCTGCCACGGATGCGCGACACGTTCCCCGACCACCGAGTCCTCGAACTGCCCGATGCCAGACACTTCATCCCCGAACACGAGCCGGGCAAGATCGCCGAAGCTATCGTCCAGCGTTTTCGCTGACGCCGACGTGATCGCTTCCTCGCGAGGCAGCAGGGCATCCCGCCGGTAGCTGACGGTGTGCCGGTTTCAGTCGTCGGCCGCGAGCGAATCGCTGGCTAATAAAGTGTGACCAGATTGTGAATCTCCTGCGAGTCGCCGCCGAGAACGGCCGATCGCACGGTAGCGTCGCGGCCGCTAGGCCAATTGTTACTGCGTGAAAGGAATTGTTCGACATGGCATTCGAAGTCACTGGAGCTATCGGCGATCACTACAACGAAGCCGGTGGCGCGTCCAGCCCGCTGGGTGAGCCGACCTCGGCAGAGCAGGACGCCCCCAACGGTGGCAAGTTCCAGGAATTCACCGGCGGAGTCATCTACTTCAAGCTCCCGACCGGGGCCAAGACCGTGTACGGCGCCATCCGTCAGGCATGGGAAGCCGAAGGCGGCGCGGGCGGCCGGTTCGGCTACCCGACCTCCGACGAGCAGGACATCGACGGCGGCAAGATCAGCCACTTCGAGAACGGCTCGATCAGCTACTCGATCGCCGATGACGCTGTGACGGTCAACGCGTAACTCGCGTTCCCGCTACGCCACGAGGGGCGCCGACCCCGCCCGGGGGGCGCCCCCCGTGGCGGATCGGGCACCCGAGTGAACCGGTGTGCGGCACCGCGGACTCGGGGTTCGTGGAGCGGACCGAGCCCGTCTCGCCCTGGCTGAGGGTGGCCGCGGC
>NZ_JBHXWQ010000011.1:138549-145935 GCF_042671725.1 Nocardia sp. NPDC127606
CGGGCCCTACCTTATCCTCGAGCGCCTTGCCGGTTGTCCCGCAAACGGCTAACGCCGGGTCCCCCCCCCCCCCGGGGGGGCCCCCCCCGGGGGGGGGGGCCGCCCCTCGTGCTGTGCGGACCGACTCAGTGCGCGGCCGAATCCCAGCTCCGGCCGGTGCCGACCGAGACGGTGAGCGGGACCGAGAGGTCGATCGCGGCCGACATCTGTTCGCGTGCAAGGGCTTCGAGGGCTTCGCGTTCGCCGTCGGCGACCTCGAAGACGAGTTCGTCGTGGATCTGCAGCAGCATCCGCGAGCGCAGGCCCGCTTCGCGGATCGCATTCTGCACGTTGATCATCGCGACCTTGATGATGTCGGCGGCGGTGCCCTGGATCGGCGCGTTCAGCGCCATCCGCTCGGCGGATTCACGGCGCTGACGGTTACTGGAATCCAGGTCGGGCAGGTAACGCCTGCGGCCGAACAGGGTTTGGGTGTAGCCGACCTTGCGGGCCTGGTCGACGACATCGGACAGGTAGTCGCGGATGCCGCCGAAGCGGTCGAAGTACACGTCCATCTGCTCTTTGGCCTCGGTCGTACTGATCTTGAGCTGGGCGCTCAAGCCGTAGGAACTCAGACCGTAGGCGAGACCGTAGGACATGGCCTTGATCCGGCGGCGCAGCTCGGAGCTCACCTCCGCGATCGGGATGTCGAAGGCCTTCGACGCGACGAAGGTGTGCAGGTCCTCGCCGGAATTGAAGGCCTCGATCAGGCCCGCGTCCCCGGACAGGTGCGCCATGATGCGCATCTCGATCTGGCTGTAGTCGGCGGTCATGAGTTCGGCGAAACCCGGACCGACGACGAAGGTGTCGCGGATCTGGCGGCCGGTGTCGGTGCGGATCGGGATGTTCTGCAGGTTCGGCTCGGTCGAGGAGAGGCGACCGGTGGCGGCGATGGTCTGGTTGAACGTGGTGTGCACGCGGCCGTCGTCGGAGACCGACTTGAGCAGGCCGTCGACGGTCACCTTGAGCCGGGTCGCGTCGCGGTGGGCCAGCAGGTGTTCCAGGAACGCGTGGCCGGTCTTCTCGAACAGCGATTCCAGCGCGTCGGCGTCGGTGGTGTAGCCGGTCTTGGTGCGCTTGGTCTTCGGCATGTCGAGCTCGTCGAACAGCACCACCTGCAACTGCTTGGGCGAGCCGAGGTTGATCTGCTTGCCGATCACCTCGTACGCGGAGTTCGCGGCCTCGGTGACGCGGTCGGCGAACTGCTGCTGGAGGTTCTCCAGCTGGGCGACGTCGACCGCGATGCCCGCTTCCTCGAGCTGACCGAGCACCCCGAGCAGCGGCAGTTCCATCTCCGTGAGCAGCGGGGTCGATTCGATGGCTTCGAGTTCGGTGTCCAGGGCGACGGCCAGGTCCGCGACCGCGCGGGCGCGCAACATCTCCTCGCGGGCGATATCGGCGGCGACGGTGTCCTCGTCGTCGAGCAGGGAGAGCTGGCCCGTGTCGCCGGTCTCGACCCGCAGTTCGCGCTTGAGGTAGCGCAGCGACAGGTCGTCGAGGTTGAAGCTGCGCTGGCCGGGGCGGACCAGGTAGGCCGACAGGGCGGTGTCGGTGGTGAGACCGCCCAGGGTGAAGCCACGCCCGCGCAGTGCGTGCCCGGCGGACTTGGCCTCGTGCAGCGCCTTGGGCACCGCGGGATCGGCCAGCCAGGTGGCCAGTGCCGTCTCGTCCTCGGGGGTGAGGACGGTCAGGTCGATGTAGCCGCCCTCGCCGTCGGCGGCGGCGATCGCCAGTGCCCGCGCGTCACCGTGTACCGGCGTTCCGGTCCCGACGATCGAGAGGCCATGGCGCGCACCGGGTTTCGCGTGTTCGGCCAGCCAGTCGGCGACCGCCCCCTGATCGAGGGCGCCACCGCTGATCTCGAAACCCGACTCGGCCTCCGGCTCGGGGGAACCGAGGGTGTCGAACAGCCGGTCGCGCAGCACCCGGAACTCGAGGTCGTCGAAGAGCTGGTGGATCTTGTCGCGGTCCCACGGCGCCTTGATCAGCTGGTCGGGGGTGTAGGGCAGCGGCACCTCGCGCACCATCTCGGTGAGCTGGCGGTTGAGCACCACACTCGACAGGTTCGCCCGCAGGGAGTCGCCGACCTTGCCCTTCACCTGATCGACGCGGTCGACCAGGGTGGCGAGGTCACCGTATTCGCGGATCCACTTGGCGGCGGTCTTCTCCCCCACACCGGGAATGCCGGGCAGATTGTCGCTCGGGTCGCCGCGCAGGGCCGCGTAGTCGGGATACTGGGCGGGGGTGAGGCCGTACTTGGTCTCCACCTCGGCCGGGGTGAAGCGGGTGAGATCCGAGACGCCCTTCTTCGGGTAGAGCACGGTGACGTCGTCGTTGACCAGCTGGATCGCGTCGCGGTCGCCGGTGACGATGAGGACCCGGTAGCCCTGGGCCATCGCCTGGGTGGTGAGGGTGGCGATCACATCGTCGGCCTCGTAGCCGTCGATGGCCATCACCGGAATGCCCATCGCGCCGAGCACGTCCTTGGTGAGTTCGACCTGCCCTCGGAACTCGTCGGGGGTGGCGCTGCGGTTGGCCTTGTACTCCGGGTACGCCTCGGTGCGGAAAGTCTTGCGCGACACGTCGAACGCCGCGGCCACATGGCTCGGCTTCTCGTCGCGCAACAGATTGATCAGCATCGAGGTGAATCCGTACACCGCGTTGGTGGTCTGACCCGTGACGGTCTTGAAGTTCTCCGCCGGTAGCGCGAAGAACGCGCGATAGGCGATCGAATGCCCGTCCAGGAGCAGCAGCGTAGGCCGCTCGTCGGGGGCAGTGGTCGTAGTCGATGCCTGCGCAGTCGTCGGTGAACTCACCCGACAGAGTCTAGGCACCCCCACCGACAGGAACCGTGGCGGCTCGCACCCCGAAAGCGGAACGGCCCCCCGCTGCGCTCGAAGTGAGCGCACCAGGGGGCCGGGCTGTGCCGAGAAGGGATCAGTCGACGCCGAGGTAGGCCGACATCACCGCCGGGTCGGTGAGCAACGCACCACCGGGGCCCGACTTGGTGACCTCGCCGGTTTCGAGGATGTAGGCGCGATCACTGCGGGTCAGAGCCTGTTGGGCGTTCTGTTCCACCAGCAGCACGGTGGTGCCCTGGCGGTTGATCTCGCTGATGATCCGGAAGATCTGCTGGATCACCATGGGGGCCAGACCCATCGAGGGTTCGTCGAGCAGCAGCAGCTTCGGCCGGGCCATGAGGGCGCGGCCGATGGCGAGCATCTGCTGTTCACCGCCCGACATCGTGCCGCCGACCTGCTTGCGGCGTTCGGCCAGGCGGGGGAACAGTTCGAAGACCCAGTCCAGCGTCTGCTGGTACTCGGTCTTCTTCTCGAAAGGCCTACCGTAGCAACCCATGTCGAGGTTCTCCGCGACCGTCATACCCGGGAAGACACCGCGACCCTCCGGCGCCTGGATGAGACCCTCGACTACCCGATCGTGGGCTTTCATGGTGGTGATGTCTTTGCCCTGGAACAGGATTCGGCCCGAGGTGAGCGGCAGCAGGCCCGACATCGCCCGCATGGTGGTGGTCTTGCCCGCGCCGTTGGCGCCGAGCAGAGTCACCAGTTCGCCCTGGGCGACCGAGAGCGAAATGCCGTGCAGCGCTTCGATCCGGCCATAGTTCACGACCATGTCCTGGACCTCGAGCAGCGGCGTCTCGGTCTCGACCACCGCCTCCGGCTCGTCTCGCGGCCGCACCGCCACGGCGTCCGCCACCGGCGTCGGGGTCGCGCCCTCCTCCGCGGCGGCGACCGATCCCTCGCGGACCTCCTCGATCGTGTCCGCGTCGGGCACGCCGAGGTAGGCCGCGATCACCGCCGGGTCCTCGCGCACCTCGGTGGGCAGGCCGTCGGCGATCTTGCGCCCGAACTCCAGGACCACGATCCGGTCGGTCACACCCATCACCAGGCGCATGTCGTGCTCGATGAGCAGCACGGTGTAGCCGTCGTCGCGGATCTTGCGGATCAGATCCATCAGCGCCGACTTCTCGCTGGGATTGAAACCAGCAGCCGGCTCGTCGAGACACAGCAGCTTGGGCTCGGTGGCCAGCGCCCGCGCGATCTCGAGCCTGCGCTGATCGCCGTAGGACAGATTGCGGGCCTTCTCCACCGCGCGCGGCGCGATGCCGACGAACTCGAGCAGCGCCATGCCGCGTTCGATGGCATCACGCTCCTCGCGCTTGAACTTGGGCGTACGGAACACCGCGCCGGGCACCGAGGTGGTGTGGCGGGCGTCGGTGCCGACGACCACGTTCTCCAGCGCCGTCATCTCGCCGAACAGCCGCACGTTCTGGAACGTGCGCGCGATACCCATCCGGGTGATCTCGTTGCGCTTGGTCTTGGCCAGCGGCTGACCGTCGAAGTGCACGCTGCCCGCTGAGGGCTTGTAGACGCCGGTGATCGCGTTGAAGCAAGTGGTCTTGCCCGCGCCGTTGGGGCCGATCAGGCCGAGGATCTCGCCGCGGCGGATCTCGAAACTGACCCCGTCCAACGCGGTCAGACCGCCGAACTTGACGGTCAGACCGTCGGTGCGCAGCAGGGGCTCGCCCACCGCGGTCTCGATCTCGCGATGCGGCGCGACCACCTCGGCGACGGTCTCGGCATCGGCGAGTTCGGGCAGCACCGCGGTGACGTCGACCTCGCCCGTCGGCTCGACCTCGGGCGGCGGCCGGTAGCCGGCCTTCATGTCTTCGTTGTCGTACAGCGCGTCTCCCGCGCCCGGCCCCGTCATTGCCCTGCTCCGATCGATTCGGCCGCCGGCTTGCGCACGACCGCCTGGTACACCTGTCTGCCGTAGGCGAGCAGTTTCTGCCGCACCGGGAACAGACCCTGTGGCCGCAGAATCATCATCACCACGAGCGCGATGCCGAAGTAGAGGTACTTCAGGTCACCGAGGTTCTGGGCGCCGCCCGGACGGAACAGCAACACGCTGCCGAACAGCAGCAAGCCGAGGATCACCGCGACGATCGCCACGCCGATCACCGTCCGCCGGACCCACGCGGCCAGCACGTCCTTCTTCCACCGCCACAGCAACCACAGCCCGATCAGCAGCGCGATATCGAGGCCGAGCAACAGGTAACCGGTCGACTCGCTGGACACCAGCTGCACCGACTGCAACCGCATCGGCAGGTAGGCGATGAGGAACGCGCCGACGATCACGCCGAGCTTGTTGCCCGAACCACCGAGCACCACCGCGCACAGGAACAACATCGACAAGATGATGTCGAACTGTTTGGGGTTGACGTAGGTGACCTGACCGGCGTACATCGCGCCGGACAGACCGCCGACCGAGGCGCCGATCACGAACGCCCACAGCTTGAACTTGAACGTCGGCACGCCCATGATCTCGGCGGCGTCCTCGTCTTCGCGGATGGCGACCCAGGAGCGCCCGACCCGGCTGCGCTCGAGGTTGCCGATGATCAGCAGCACCACGATCACGAAGACCATACCGAGCCAGAACCACCAGGTGCCGTTGCTCGCCCGCTGGAAGGGATTCCAGCTGCTGGTGTCGCCGAGGTTGCCCGGGGAGAAGAAGCCACCGGGGTGCGCCTCGGACTCGCCGACGGCGGGGTAGGCGATCTTGGACAGCCCGAGGCTGCCGTTGGTCAGGTCGCCCAGGTTGTCGGCCATCAGCCGGACGATCTCACCGAAGCCCAGCGTCACGATCGCGAGGTAGTCACCGCGCAGCCGCAGGGTCGGCGCCCCGAGGATCAGGCCCGCGAGCGCGGTCAGCGCGATCGCGATCGGCAGACAGGCCACCCACGCCCAGCCGGGTTGCAGCCAGCCGCCGTCGGTTTGGTTCCACGGGCTGTTCGGGCTGGTCAGCAGGCCGACCGTGTAGGCGCCGACGGCATAGAAACCGACATAGCCGAGGTCGAGCAGGCCGGCCTGGCCGACCACCACGTTCAAGCCGATGGCGATCAGCGCGTACATCGCGAACTGCGCCATCACACCGCCGAAGCTCACGCCCGGAGTGTCGAGCAGCGGGGGCGGGAACAGCGGCATCAGCGCCAGCAAGGCGATGATCGGCACGCCGACGGCCCACTGGGCCGGACGCGAGAGCCCGTCCCACCAGACCCGGATCGCGTCGCCGATGCCACGTCGATCCTGCTGCGCGACAGGTGCTTTCGGGGTTTTCGTCAGGTCTGTCATGCGCGTGCCCTCCCCAGGCTCTCGCCGAGGATGCCGGTCGGCCGGAACATCAGCACGGTCACCAGCAGCACGAACGCGACCACGTCACGCCATTCGGTGCCGAACAGGATCTGTCCGTACTGCTCGGCGATGCCGAGGATCAACCCGCCGAGCAGCGCGCCCCGCAGGTTGCCGATGCCACCGAGCACCGCGGCGCTGAACGCCTTGATACCGAGGATGAAACCGCCGGAGAAGATGATGCCGGTGGGAATGTAGAGCGTGTACAACATCGCGGCCGCGCCTGCCAGCAGACCGCCGATGAGGAACGTCAACACGATGACCCGCTCGCGCGAGACACCCATCAGGGTGGCGGTGTCGGGGTCCTGGGCGACCGCGCGGATGGCGCGTCCGAATTTGGTTCTGTTGATGACGATTTCGGTGGTGATCGCGAGCACGACGGCCGCGGCGATGATCACCAGCGCCACATTGGTGACCTGCGCGCCGAGGAAGCTGAACTGCACCTTCGGCTCCACGAGCCGGATACCGGTCTGGGCGTTGGAGCCGCCGAGACCCGGCTTGATCTTGGGCAGGATGTAGTGCACGAACTCCTGGATCACGAACGACATGCCGATCGCGGTGATCAGGAAGGCCAGCGGTTTCGCGCCGCGCTTGCGCAGCGGCCGGTAGGCGACTCGTTCGAGCCCCACCGCCGCGATGCCCGAGACGAGCATGCCGAACAGCATCGCCAAGCCCAGGTAGAGGACTGTGAGCAGGACACCCTGGGAGTACACGTTGCCGCTGGGCGCGAAGCCGAGCAGTTCCAGTCCCACATAGGTGCCGAACATGCCGAGCATGAAGATCTCGGAGTGGGCGAAGTTGATCAGTCGAAGCACGCCGTAGACCAGCGTGTAGCCGACCGCCACCAGGGCGTAGATCGAGCCGTAGGTGAGACCGTCCACGGTCAATTTCCAGAACTGGTCGATCACCCCGGAAATGTTGAAATCGATGGACCCCTCGGCCAACAGGGTCACACCGAGCGAAGCCGCTGATGTCATGATTACTCTCGCGTCAGGCGAGCGGTGGGGGGGGGGGGGGGGGGGCCCCCCCCCCCCCCCCCCGCCCCCCCCCACCCGCCAAGATCAAGGTGTTCTTAAAAATCTTGGTGTTTGTGTGGGGGGGCGGGCACCCCCCCCCGTACCGGGGGGGGCGACCGCGG
>NZ_JBHXWQ010000011.1:145945-227050 GCF_042671725.1 Nocardia sp. NPDC127606
GGTTCCACCACCCCTTATTTTTTTATCTGGCGGCCCCCCTGGCCAATCGGGTACCCCCGCCGCGACGCGGCTTTTTTATTTTTCCGGCGGGGTGCGGGGGGGGGGGGGGGGGGGCTCCCCCCCCCCCCCCACCGCTGCACACGTCATCGGAACTACTTGACCTGGTACATCCAGATCTGGATGTTGGCCAGCTCGCCGGTCTCGCCCCACTTGTACTGGCGGGCGACACCGGTGCCGTCGTAGTTGCGGACGTAGTCGACCAGCTCGGCGCGGGTGACCTTACCGGCATCGATCCCCTTGAGCAGGATCGTGGTCAGGTCGTAGCCCTCGACGGAGTAGACGCCGGGGGCCTGGCCGTTGAGCGCCTTGTAATCGGCGGCGAACTTCTCCGGCGCCGGGCTGCACGGGCACGACAGCAGCGCGTCCTTGGACGAGGAACCGGCCTGACGGACGAACTCGGGATCGTTGCTGCCGTCGGCGGAAACGAAGGCCGCGGTCACGCCGCCGGAACGCAGCTGCTGCACGAACGGCGCCGCCTCCGCGTAGTACCCGGCGTAGAAGATGGCGTCGGGCTTGGCCGCGGACAGCTTGGAAACCGCTGCCGAGAAGTCCTTGTCACCTTCCTTGACGCTCGTCCCGCAGGAGGCGTCGGCCGCGGGACCCGCGGCGGTGATGAACGCCTGCGCCAGACCGGCACCGTAGTCGGTGTTGTCCTGCACGACGCAGATCTTCTTGAAGCCCTTCTCGCCGGTCAGGTAGTTCGCGACCGCCGGGCCCTGCGAGTTGTCGTTACCCAGGCCGCGGAAGAAGGTCTTCCAGCCGTTCTGGGTCAGCGTGGGGTTCGTGGCCGACGCCGTCAGCGTGGGCATGCCTGCCTCGCTGAGGATTTGGCCGGTCGCCTTGGTCTCGCCCGAGAAGGTCGGGCCGACCAGCGCCACGATGTTCGGGTCGGCGACGATCGTCGGGACCACCTGGCTGGCGATCTGCGGCTTGCCCTCGGTGTCGAACTGCTTCACCGAGACCTGACAGTCCGGGTTGGCCTTGTTGTGCTTGTCGAGCGCCAGCTTCACGCCCATGATGATGTTGATGCCGAGGGCGGCGTTGCCGCCGGTCAGCGGGCCCGCCATGCCGAGGGTCAGGGGCGCGCACTTGGCCTTGCCGTCGCCTGCGGGGTCCGCGGCCGCACCGGCGTCGGTTGTCGCGACAGCCTTGCCCTGGGTATCGAGCTGAACGACCGACTGGATGGAGAGATCGGTGTTGCCGCCACCGCCGCCATCCG
Organism: Nocardia sp. NPDC127606; assembly: GCF_042671725.1. Taxonomy (NCBI): domain Bacteria; kingdom Bacillati; phylum Actinomycetota; class Actinomycetes; order Mycobacteriales; family Nocardiaceae; genus Nocardia; species Nocardia sp. NPDC127606. The sequence continues at coordinate 147,225 of NZ_JBHXWQ010000011.1, forward strand.
ACGACTTGTCACTGCATCCGGACAACACCAACGACGCGGCAGCTCCGATTACCAGAACTCCCCGCGTCGACCGACTGCGCCATGTCGAACTGAGCACGTCTCACCTCTATGTCCTGTGCTCCCCGGGTTCACCGAGGGGGCCGACCACGTTCAGCCCGCAGAGAACATATCGCCGCTTTGTTAGATCCGCATCACATTCGCATCATGTCGGACGCCTCTTGTCCAGCAATAGTTCACATTATTGTTTCGCTTACGTAAACATTTTCTGCTTTCGGCCCGCGCGGCGGTAAGAGCCGAACCGCGTCACTGCGGGGTGAGGTTCTCCAGCACGACTTCGGCGACCGCCTTCATGGTCGTGCGGCGATCCATCGCGGTGCGCTGAATCCATTTGAACGCCTGCGGCTCCGAGAGACCCTGAGTCTGCATGAGCACACCCTTGGCCCGCTCGACCAGTTTGCGCGTCTCCAAACGGTCCGAGAGATTCGCGACTTCTGTTTCCAACGCGGTGATCTCGTGAAAACGACTGGCCGCCAGTTCGATCGCGGGGACCAGATCGGACTTGGTGAACGGCTTCACCAGATAGGCCATCGCGCCGGCGTCACGCGCGCGCTCGACCAGATCACGCTGACTGAAAGCGGTCAGGATCACCACGGGCGCAACACGTTTCGACGCGATCTCGGCGGCGGCGTCGATGCCGTCACGGCGCGGCATCTTCACGTCCATGATGACCAGATCGGGGCGAAGTTCCTCGGCGAGCTCGACGGCCTGCTGACCGTCGCCCGCTTCGCCGACGACGTCGTAGCCCTCTTCCTTGAGCATCTCGACGAGGTCCATCCGGATCAAGGCCTCATCCTCGGCGACGACGACCCGCTTGGCCGCGGCCTCACGCGTGGCGCCGGCTGCATTCGTGCTCATAGGTTCGACCCCTCTGGATTCCGATGCCTGTCGATCACACCACGACTGGCGATGTAAAGAGTACCTTTTGCTTCCGCGCAGAGAATGCGCCTGCGATGAGATCGCGCACACCCTGCGCCGGATACTCCCCCGCGGAGCGCGGCTACTTGCGCCGCGCTTCCGCCGTGGTGCCGAGTGTGGGACTCGAACCCACACGTCCTTCCGGACAACGGTTTTTGAGACCGTCGCGTCTGCCAGTTCCGCCAACCCGGCGCACCGCGGTCACTATAGCGTCTCGGCGCGCCGGGAAGCGAACCGCCGGTCGAACCGGACGTCCACCTCCCCCGTAGTACCTCGAAAGAGCACCGTGAAAGGGGCTGCGATCATGCGCGTGCACAGAACTACGGTCGACCTGGATGCCTACCCCGACCTGGTGATGATCCTGCTCGGCATGCGGGTACGCACCCCACGCGGCGTGCTGCGGCTGCTCGGCGTGGGCCCGAAGTTGTATCGCTCACATGTCGACCGGCCCGACGGTTTGCTGCTGCATGAGGACATCGTGTGGTCGATGTTTCCGCCGCATTGGGGCGCCCGGCAGTACTGGCGCGATCTGGATTCGCTCGAGCGCTGGACGCGATCGCAACCGCACCGGCAGTGGTGGGGCGAATTCCTGCGCGATTCCGGCGGCACCGGTTTCTGGCACGAGGCCTACTTCCGCCGCGGCGGCATCGACGCGGTCTACGACGACATGTCGACATCGACGGGACTGGCGGCGTTCGCGCCGGTCGTCCCCGCGCGCGGGCCGATGTTCTCCACCAGGGGCCGCGTGCACGGCACCCCACCGGCCGTGCCGCCGGTTATTTCCGAATCGAATTTTTATGACCCGAAAGAGTGATCACCGACACATATCACTGCGAGGTTTCCTTCCCCTATCTCGCGGGTATCACGGTCACACACAACAGATTTGCGCATCGTGAATGATGTACGGCGTTCAACCGAAAGGTGAATAAGTAGTACCGCGCTTGTGATGGTTACAATTCCTGCCTACTCCGTGACAATCGACCCGATTACGGTGTCGGTATGCACGTGCTCTTCGTCTGCAACTCCAATGTCTGCCGGTCGGTGATCGCCGAACGGCTCACCCGGGCGTTCGCGACGGAGCACGGTCTACCCGGCCTCACCGCGGAGAGCGCGGGCACCAGGGCCCTGGTCGGCTTCCCGCCCGATCCGATGGCCGTCGAGACCATCCTGGGCCTCGGCGGGGACACCACCGGCTTCAAGGCCCGAAAGCTCAAGCCCGAGATGGTCGATCGCGCCGATCTGGTGCTGACGATGACAGATTCCTTACGCGACCAGGTCGGCGAACTGGCCTTCGGTATCGCCCCGCGCACCTTCACCCTCGCCGAGGCCCATCGCATCGCCAAGGTCACCGGTGCGAAATCCATTGCCGCACTGCACCACGCGCGCAACAACCTGGCCTATGTGGGCCGCGAGAACATCGCCGACCCGATCGGCCTGTCGCCCGCGGCGTTCCTCGAGGTCGGCGACCGCATCGCCGAATTGCTGTTCCCCGTGCTGGGCGCGCTCGCCCCCCACGAGCAGACGAAACTCTCCGGCGACACCGATCGCCCCGGCCTCGTGATAGCTCCCGGTGGACCCGGCGGCCCACTGTCGGCATTCCTCGCCGCGCAGCGCAGGCGCTGAGCTAGGGCTGTTCGCCACGGCGCGCAGGGATTAGACTTCGGCGCGGACGTGGGTGGTTACCCCTTGCAGGTTCGACACACGACGGGACTACAGACTTGCCGAAACGCATTTCGGATGTTTCGCTCCATGTGTATGTGACGCCGGAGATCCTCGACCGCATCGTCGCCAGTGTCCGGACGGTCCTCGACGACCACGTACACGAGCGCGACGTCTACGCCTGGCGGTTCACCATGCCCGTCGACGCGAGCGATCCGGTGCATCACGAACTCGAATCACAGTGGCGCGGTAGCTATCCCGGCCTCGAGCCGAGCGCGGAGAGCACCTATGAGATCGCGCTGAGCCTGGTCGGCGATCCGGCCGATCTCACCGACGCCGACATCGCCGACCTCGAGCGCGGGCTGGCGCTGGCCGTGTACGGCGCGGCCCCACCGCACCACACGCACGGTGTGCCCTTCACGTTGCGCGCCCATCAGCGCACCGACGTCGTCGCACCCGAACTCGACCACGAACTGCGTTGAGCTGTCCGGCCGGGTGAGCCCTCAGCGCGGCCCCGCCGCGGCGCTCAGCGGGCCGGGAAGTGCCGGATGACGCCTTCCTGCACAGTGGTGGCGATCAATTCGCCTGTGCGCGAATAGAACCGGCCCGTCGCCAGACCACGCGAACCGGCCGCGACCGGCGACTCGGTGGAGTAGAGCACCCAGTCGTCGAACCGGAACGGGCGATGGAACCACATCGAGTGATTCACCGTCGCCGCGAGAATCCGGTCCAGCCCCCACGACAAACCGTGCGTGGTGATGATCGAATCGAGCACGGTGGTGTCGGAGGAATAGCCCAGCGCGGCCACGTGCAGCAGTTGATCATCCGGCAACGCGCCGTCGGTGCGCATCCAGACCCGGTTGTGGTTGAGCTTCTCGCCGGTGCCCTTGAGAATCCACGACGGATCGTTGGTGTAGCGCATATCGATCGGGTGCGGCGCCTTGATGAACATCTCCAGCTTGTCCTCGAAGCCGACGAAGCTCTCCTCCACCCGGGGCAGCGTTTCGGGATCCGGCACGTCCGGGCCCTCGTGCGCGTGCTCGAGGCCCTTGCCCCAGTCCTGGAACGCGGCCAGCATGACGAACAGCTCCTGGCCGTCCTGGCTGGCGGTCACCGTCCGGTTGGCGAGCGCGCGGCCGTCGCGGTGGCGCTGCACGTGGTATTCGATCGGCTTCTTCACATCGCCGCCGCGCACGAAATGCGCGTTGATCGCGTGCAGCGGCCGATCCCCCGCCGTGCGTCCGGCGGCGATGATCGCCTGCGACACCAGCTGCCCGCCGAAGGTCCGGCTCCACACCTTCTCGGGGTGGTTGCCCAAGAAGGTGTCCTCGCCGATCGACTCGAGATCGAGCAGGTCGAGCAACACCCGCAGATCGGGTGTCGGCTCGCCCTGCGTGGTCTCGATATCGATCGAACTGCTCACTATCAGTGGTCCTCTTCGCCGATGCGGTGCACGTGGATCAGGTTGGTGGAACCGACGGTACCCGGAGGGGAACCGGCGACGATGACCACCAGGTCACCCTTGCGATAACGCTCCAGCGACAATAGCGCCTGATCCACCTGGTGGATCATCGCGTCGGTGGTGTCCACCATGGGCACGATGAACGTTTCGGTGCCCCAGGTCAGCGTGAGCTGGCTGCGGACCTCCGGCATCGGGGTGAACGCCAGCAGCGGCAGCGGGGTGTGCAGGCGGGCCAGGCGGCGCACCGTGTCACCGGACTGGGTGAACGCCACGAGCGCCTTGGCGTTGAGCCGCTCGCCGATGTCGCGGGCGGCGTAGGAGATCACGCCGCGCTTGGTGCGCGGCACGTGGGTCAGGGGTGGCACCCGCGACGTCTCGGACTCGACCGCGGTGACGATGCGGGCCATGGTCCGCACCGCGTCGATCGGCCACGCGCCGACCGAGGTCTCTCCCGACAGCATCACCGCGTCGGCGCCGTCGAGCACCGCGTTGGCGACGTCGGAGGCTTCCGCGCGGGTCGGCCGGGAGTTCTCGATCATCGATTCGAGCATCTGGGTGGCGACGATGACCGGCTTGGCGTTCTCGCGCGCCATCTGGATCGCGCGCTTCTGCACCAGCGGCACCTGCTCAAGGGGCAGCTCGACGCCGAGGTCACCGCGGGCGACCATCACCGCGTCGAAGGCGAGCACGATCGCCTCGAGGTTCTCGATCGCCTCCGGCTTCTCCAGCTTGGCGATCACCGGGACACGACGGCCGACGCGGTCCATGATGTCGTGGACGAGTTCGATGTCGGACGGCGAGCGCACGAACGACAGTGCGATGAAGTCGACGCCCAGCTCCAGGGCGAATTCCAGGTCGGCGATGTCCTTTTCGGACAGGGCGGGCACCGACACGTTCATGCCGGGCAGCGACAGACCCTTGTTGTTGCTGACGGGGCCGCCCTCGGTCACCCGGCAGACGACGTCGTTGCCCTCGACCGATTCCACCGTGAGGCCGACCTTGCCGTCGTCGACGAGCAGCCGGTCACCGGCCTTGGCATCCTGGGCGAGCTCTTTGTACGTGGTCGAGACGCGGTCGTGGGTGCCGTCGACCTCGTCGACGGTGATCCGCACCTGCTCGCCGTTGGCCCACACGGTCTTGCCGTCGGCGAAGCGGCCGAGGCGGATCTTGGGGCCCTGGAGATCGGCGAGGATGCCGACCGCGCGGCCGGTCTCGTCCGAGGCCGCGCGAACCATCTTGTAGTTGTCGGCGTGGTCGGCGTGGTCGCCGTGGCTGAAGTTCAGCCGGGCTACATCCATGCCACTTTCGACGAGTTCACGAATACGATCCTGGGTGGCAGTGGCCGGGCCCAAGGTGCACACAATCTTCGTCCGTCGCATCACGGCCCCTAGCCTAGTACTCGGGCAGCGCCGAGTCTTTTCGCCTGCCGAGTTGCACGCCGAGTTCGACTCGTGTTCACGAAAACGCTTGCTACCGAACGGCAACGTGGCGCGACAGCCGCGTCTCGAGACGGCTCTGGCCGAAGCCGAGAATCAGGCAGATGACCCAGTAGTAGATCGCCGCGACGCCGTAGAGGGCGAAGAAGTCGAAGGTGGGCGCGGCGGCCAGCTGGGCGGTGCGCAGCAATTCGGTGACCAGGATGGTCGAGGCCAGCGAAGTGTCCTTGACCAGGGAGATCAGCGTGTTCGACAGCGGCGGCACCGCGATCCGCGCGGCTTGCGGGAACACGACGTACCAGAGCGTCTGGACATAGGTCATGCCCAGCGATTCCGCCGCCTCCCACTGCCCGTGCGCCACGCTCATGATCGACGAGCGCACCACCTCCGCGGCGTACCCGCCGACATTGAGACTGAACGCGATCACCGCGGCCGGGAAGGGATCGATGACGATCCCGAACTGCGGCAGCGCGTAGAACACGATGAACAGCTGCACCAGCAGCGGAGTGCCGCGGATGATCGAGATGTAGAAGCGGGCGGGCACCGACATCACCCGCCGCGTCGACATCCTGGCCAGCGCGACACCCACCGCGATGGCGAGGCCGAGAACGAAACTGATCGCGGTCAACGGCAACGTCATCGTGACCGTGGCCTTCAGCATCGGCACCAGGTTGTGCCGGATCAGCTCCCAGGTAGCCGGATCCATCCGTTATCTGCTGACGTCGGTGCCGAAGTACTTCTCCGACAGACGGGCCAGGGTGCCGTCGGCACGCAGCTCGGCGAGCGCCTTGTCGACGTCGGCGATCAGCGCGGTGTCGTCCTTGCGGGCGGCGAAGGCCTGCTTGCTGGTCTCGCCGGTCCGCGCCGCGATCTTGATGCCGGTGTCACCGGTCTTCTTGGTGTACTCCCCGACCGCGAGGGTGTCGTTGACGGTGGCGTCGACCCGACCGGCCTTCAGCAGCTGCACCGCCTGCACGAACCCTTCCACCGCTTCGACCTTCGCGCCGGCGCCCGAGGCGACCTTGCTCCAGTTGCTGGTGGCCGACTGCGCGGTGGTCTTGCCCGCCAGGCTCGCCAGCGAGGTGATGGTGGTGTTGTCGGACTTGGTGACGATCACGCCCTCGGAGGTCGTATACGGCTGCGACAGCGCGTACTTGGCCGTGCGCTCGGGGTTCACGGTGACCTGGTTGGCGACCAGATCGAAGCGCTTGGACTCGAGACCGGCGAAGATCGAGTCCCACGGGGTCTGCACGAATTCCACCTTCTTGCCGAGCTTCTCGCCGACCGCGCGCGCGACCTCGACGTCGTAGCCGGTGAGCGTGCCGCCCTCCTGGTAGCTGAACGGCGCGTAGGTGCCTTCCGTACCGATCTTCAGCACATTCGGGTCGGACGCGGACGAGCAGGCCGACAGGCCCGTCGCGGCGACGACAGCGAGTACGGCGGCGGCAATGAATTTGCGCACGGACATCCCTTTCTCCGCTGCGCGTAGGGGGCACGCGCAGGCCAAGCGACGCTACGGCGCCGCCACAGACCGACACAGAGTATCGCTCACCGTGATCGGAATACCGGCGGGGAAACACGAAACGGGCGCCCCGCCGTAGCAGAGCACCCGTTCATCCCCGTGTGGGCAGGATCAGTCGCGCAGCGGGCGACCCTGCGGGTCGGGCACCTTGCCGGTGAGCATCATGATGCCGTCGATCAGCGGCCAGATGGCGCCGAGACCACAGGTCAGCCAGGTCACCGCGATCTGGGCGATGCCGAGACCGGTGTAACCGAGGTAGAAGCGACCGACGCCGAAGCTGCCGAGGAAGATCTGCAGCAGACCGGCCATCAGCTTCTGCTTGTCCGAGAACGGCACACCGTACATGTCCCGGCCGTAGGGGGCTTCCGGGTCGTTCGGGTTGTAGCCCTGCGGCATGGCCCCGTACGGCGCGGCGCCGTAGCCCGGCTGCGGCTGCTGGGCGTACGGGTCGGCGGGCTGACCGTACTGCGGCTGCGGCGCACCGTACTGCGGCTGACCGTAGCCGGGCTGCTGCGGCTGCTGGGCATACGGATCGGAGGGCTGACCGTAGGCCGGCTGACCGTACTGCGGCTGCGAACCGGAGTCGGGCTGCTTGCTCAGGTCAGGGCCGTACTGTGGATTGGGGTTGTAGGGGTCGGTCACTCATGTCCTCCATCATTCGTGCGGGTACCCGTCGTGGCCCCCGGCCAGTGGCGATCGGCCGAACGGCGGTGCGCCCGCGACGATCACGGGTCATTGTTGCCGGTCCTGCCCACTGTTGTCTTGTCGGGTGCCACCCGATCCGCTCTCGCCATACATCAGGAATATCGCGGCGGGCGCCCGCGATGTTGCCGGGCGCCCGCCGATTCCACGAAAACTGTCGCGGATCAGGACTTCTTCGCGTCGCTGACCCTCTTCGCGTCATCAGCGTCGACGGAATCGGACACGTCGTCCGAATCGACCGAATCCTGGTCCACCGCAGTGGAATCCACCTTCTTCGTGACGTCGACGGTCTCGGTCTCGGACTCGGATTCCGTCGTCGCCACGGCGCCGGCCGCACCGGCGGCCCGCAGCGCGGAGAACTGCCACGGCCAGGGACGCGGCTCACCGTCGGGCTGCAACTGTGCCGGCGTCTCGCGGCCCTTGGTCGCCAAGGCGAAGTAGGCCATGGCGCCGAGGAAGACGAGTGCGGCGGTGAAGGAGTTGATCCTGATGCCGAGGATGTGGGTGGCTTCGTCGCTGCGCAGCAACTCGACGAAGAACCGGCCGAAGCTGTAGCCCGCGACGTAGAGCGCGAACAGGCGCCCGTGGCCGATCTTGTAGCGCTTGTCGAGCAGCACCAGGCCGATGACGACCAGGACGTTCCAGACGAGCTCGTACAGGAATGTCGGCTGCACGACCTCGAGCACCCGCCCGGTCGACACCCCGTTCATCATGTCGCGCGCGCCGGTCTCCGGGTCGAACCGCTCGTAGATCTCCAGACCCCATGGGACCTCGGTGGCGCGCCCGTACAGCTCCTGGTTGAAGTAGTTGCCGAGCCGGCCGATGGCCTGGGCGAGCAGCACCGCGGGCGCGACGGCGTCGCCGAGCGCGGGCAGCGGGATCTTGTACATCCGGCAGCCGATCCAGGCACCGATGGCACCGAAGAACACCGCACCCCAGATGCCGAGGCCGCCCTGCCAGATGTAGAGCGCCTCGACGGGATGCTTGCCCTCGCCGAAGTACTTCTGCCAGTCGGTGGCCACGTGATAGATCCGGCCGCCGACCAGGCCGAACGGCACCGCGAACATCGCGACATCGAGCACGGCGCCCGGCTGACCACCGCGCTCGCGCCACCGGCGTTCGCCCCACCAGATGGCGACGACGATGCCGAGAATGATGAACAGTGCGTACGCCCGCAGCGGGAAGGGTCCGAGGTGCCAGACCCCCTGGGGCGGACTCGGAATATAGGCCAGGACTGAGTTCACCCGGCCCACGTTAGTGGAGAGGCTTACGGGCGTGTTGCCGCGACCCGGACGGCGGACGACGGGCCGGTGACGAGCGATGGGCCCGGCCGCTGATCAGCGGCCGGGCCCATCGTGCGAACTGTCAGGAGCGAACGGTCGCCGAGCGCACGCCCTCGGCCAGTTCCGCCGTCAGTGCGCGGACCGCGTCGAGGCCCTCGGGTACGGCCGAGACCAGCGCCGAACCGACGATGACGCCGTCGGCGTACGCGGCGATCTCGGCGGCCTGCGCGCCCGAGCGCACGCCGAGGCCGACGCCGATCGGGATGTCGGAGTGCGCGCGGATGCGCGAGCACAGCGCGGGTGCGGCCGAGGAGACCGCGTCGCGCGCACCGGTGACGCCCATGGTCGAGGCCGCGTAGATGAAGCCACGCGAGGCCTCGAGGGTCTTGACCAGACGCTCTTCGGTCGAGGACGGTGCGACCAGGAAGATGCGATCGAGGTTGTGGGTGGACGAGGCGACGAACCAGTCGTCGGCCTCGTCGGGAATCAGGTTCGGGGTGATCATCCCGGCGCCACCGGCCGCGGCCAGATCGCGGGCGAAGGTGTCGACGCCGTACTTGAGCACCGGGTTCCAGTAGCTCATCACCACGGCCTGACCACCGGCGTCGGCGATGGCCTCGACGACGGAGAACACGTCGCGCACGCGCACCCCACTGCGCAGCGCCTGCTCGGCGGCGGCCTGGATGACCGGGCCGTCCATCACCGGATCGGAGTAGGCCACGCCCACTTCGACGATGTCGCAACCGGCTTCGACCAGGGCGCGGCAGGCGGCGATGGATCCGGCGAGGTCGGGAAAGCCCGCGGGCAGGTAGCCGATCAGGGCGGCCCGACCCTCGCTACGCGCGGCGGCGAAGGTGTTCGCGAGACGGGACTGCTGACTCACGGCCGTTCCTCGCTGACGCTCGTCGCGGCCGAAGTCACGGACGCTGTGTTGTTGGTTCGCTCGCTGCGCTCGCTCACTGCTTGTTCTCCTCGGCGGCGTCGTCATCGAACAGGCCGAACCAGCGGCCCGCGGTGTCCATGTCCTTGTCGCCACGACCGGACAGGTTGACCAGGATGACCGCGCCCTCGCCGAGCTCGGTGCCCAGCTTCAGCGCGCCCGCCACCGCGTGCGCGGACTCGATCGCCGGGATGATGCCCTCGGTGCGCGAGAGCAGCAGCAGCGCGTCCATCGCCTCGGTATCGGTGATCGGCCGGTATTCGGCGCGGCCGATGTCCTTGAGGTGGGCGTGCTCGGGACCGACGCCCGGGTAGTCCAGACCGGCCGAGATCGAATGCGATTCGATGGTCTGGCCGTCCTCGTCCTGCAGCAGGTACGAGTAGGCGCCCTGGAACGCGCCTGGCGTGCCACCGGTGAAGGTGGCAGCGTGGCGTCCGGTCTCGACGCCGTCACCGGCCGCTTCGAAACCGACGAGGCGCACGCCCGCGTCGGGAATGAAGGCGTGGAAGATGCCGATGGCGTTGGAACCGCCGCCGACACAGGCCACGACGGCATCGGGCAGCCTGCCCGCCTGCTCCTGGGTCTGGATCTGCTCGCGCGCTTCCAAGCCGATCACGCGCTGGAAATCACGCACCAGCAGCGGGAACGGGTGCGGGCCCGCGGCGGTGCCGAAGCAGTAGAAGGTGTCGTCGGCGTGGCTGACCCAGTCGCGCAACGCCTCGTTGATCGCGTCCTTGAGGGTCTGCGAACCCGAAGTCACCGGAATCACCTCGGCGCCGAGCAGCCGCATCCGGGCCACGTTCAGCGCCTGGCGGGCGGTGTCGACCGCGCCCATGTAGATCACGCAGTCGAGGCCGAGCAGCGCGCACGCGGTGGCGGTCGCGACGCCGTGCTGGCCGGCGCCGGTCTCGGCGATGACGCGGGTCTTGCCCATCCGCTTGGCGAGCAGGGCTTGGCCGAGCACATTGTTGATCTTGTGCGAGCCGGTGTGGTTGAGGTCCTCACGCTTGAGGAAGATCCGCGCGCCACCGGCGTGCGCGGCCAGCCGGGTGCATTCGAACACCGGCGACGGACGGCCGGTGTAGTCGCGCTGCAGCCGGTCGAGCTCGTCGAGGAAGCCGCGGTCGGTGCGGATCTTGTCGTACTCGGCGGTGACCTCTTCGATCACGGCCATCAGCGCCTCGGGGACGTGACGCCCGCCGTAGACGCCGAAGTGGCCGCCCGCGTCGGGTTCGTAGTCGGAGTGCTGGGCGACACCGGCGCTCGCCGGGGGAAGCACCGTCACCGGATGCTCCGGCGGGCCGGCTTCGGGCAGGACGGGTGCGTGCCCGCGGTCACCAGTTCCGACACGGCCGAACGCGGGTTGCCGCTGGTCACCAGGCCTTCGCCGACGAGCACGGCATCGGCGCCCGCACCGGCGTAGGCCAGCAGGTCGGCGGTGCCGCGGATGCCGGACTCGGCCACCCGGATGACCTCGGAGGGCAGACCGGGCGCGATCCGCGCGAACACATCGCGGTCGACCTCGAGGGTCTTGAGGTTGCGCGCGTTGATGCCGATCACCGTCGCACCGGCTTCGAGGGCGCGATCGGCCTCTTCCTCGGTGTGCACCTCCACCAGGGCGGTCATGCCGAGGGATTCGGTGCGGTCGATCAGCGAGGCCAGCACGTCCTGTTCGAGCGCGGCCACGATCAGCAGGATCACGTCGGCGCCGTGGGCACGGGCCTCGTGGATCTGGTACGGGCCGACGACGAAGTCCTTGCGCAGCACCGGGATGTTCACGGCGGCGCGCACGGCGTCGAGATCGTCGAGCGATCCACCGAAGCGGCGGCCCTCGGTGAGCACGCTGATGATGCGCGCGCCACCGTCTTCGTAGGCCTTGGCCAGCACGGCGGGATCGGGGATGTCGGCCAGCGCGCCCTTGGAGGGGCTGGCACGCTTCACCTCGGCGATGACACCGATTCCGTCCTCGTGCAGCGCGGCGTGTGCGTCCAGCGGTCCCTTGACCGCGGCAGCAGCAGCTTTGATCGCTTGAAAATCGAGGAGGGCTTCGCGAGCGGCAACATCCGCTCGGACCCCGTCGAGAATCGAGTCGAGTACCGTCATCTGGCTCGAATCCTTTCTGGGGAGACGCACTTCTCGCCCGAGAGTCCCCTCGGGCGCTGTCTCACCGATGCTGGTAAAGAATAAATGCCCGCCGCGCGTGTCACTGCGGCGGGGGTGCTGCCGGTCACTTGTTCTCCCCGGCCGGACCGCGCTCGGCGCCGGGGGTGTCAGGGGTATCGGTCGGGTCGGTGCCCGCGTCGAGCGCGTCCCACAGCACCCGGTCCGACAGTGGCGCCGCGGTTCCGGTCTCCGCGTTCTGCTTGCTCACCGCGGCGCTGGCGTCGGCCTTACGGAACACGGGGTTGTCGTACTTGTCGGAGACTTCGGCGCGTTCGCCGGTGCGGCGGGTGAGCAGGATGCCCGCGGCCAGCGCCAGGCTCGCCGCGACGATCGACAGGATCGCGGGACCCAGGTGCGTGTCGGCGGAGCTGACCACCGCGCGCACCGGCAGTTCGGCCAGCGTGCCCGCCCGGTCGGCGGTCTTGCCCGCACCGACGGCCAGCGCGAAGCCCGGCACCGCGGCGGCCGCGGCCACGACCGAGATCACCACCCCGAGCAGCTGCCGCAGCACGCCCTTGACCGCGAACACCGCCGCGATCGAGGCGACAAGCACCAGCGCGAGCGGGGTGAGCGCGCCGAACCACACGCCACCGTTGAGGTCGTCGGTGCGCGGTTCGGTGAGGCCGTCGGCCGAGTACACCGTCACCCATGTCATCCGCGAGGACGCCCACAGCCCTGCTGCCGCCAGCGCGAGCAAGACGACCGGAACGATGGGCTTGGCGGCCGGGGCGTCTCCTGGCGTTGCCGTCATAGGGCCCCGCCTTCGTAGGTGCGCAGGGTCTGCGCCGCCGCGATCGCCTTGAGTACCGCCATGGCCTTGTTGCGGGCCTCGGTGTCCTCGTAGACCGGATCGGAGTCGGCGACCACGCCCGCGCCCGCCTGGACGTAGGCGGTGCCGTCCTTGAGCAGGGCGGTGCGGATGGCGATGGCGGTGTCGGCGTCGCCGGCGAAGTCGAGGTAGCCGACCACGCCGCCGTAGACGCCGCGCCGGGTCGGTTCCAGCTCCTCGATCAGCTCCATCGCCCGCACCTTCGGCGCGCCCGACAATGTGCCGGCGGGGAAGCAGGCCCGCACCGCGTCGAGCGCGATCTTGCCCTCGGCGAGCATCCCGGACACCGTCGAGACCAGGTGCATCACGTGGCTGTACCGCTCGACGTGGCGGTACTGGGTGACCTTCACCGTGCCGGGACGGCAGACCCGGCCCAGATCGTTGCGACCGAGGTCGACGAGCATCAGGTGCTCGGCGTTCTCCTTCTCGTCGGCCAGCAGGTCCTTCTCGAGCAGGATGTCGTCCTCGGCGCTGTCGCCGCGCCAGCGGGTGCCCGCGATCGGATGTGTCGTGGCCACCCCGTCTTTCACGGTGACCAGCGATTCGGGACTCGAGCCGACGATCGAGAAGGCGGTGCCGCCCTCGCCGTCGGGGATGTGCATCAGATACATGTACGGGCTCGGGTTCGAGGCCCGCAGCATCCGGTAGACCGCGAGCGGGGACCCGGTGTAGTCCATTTCGAAGCGCTGCGAGAGCACCACCTGGAACGCCTCGCCCGCCTCGATCTCCTTGATCAGGCGGCGCACGCCCGCACCGAATTCCTCGGTGGTGCGCCTGCGCAGGAACTGCGGTTCGGGCTGGTCGAAGACCGACACCGTCGACGGCGCGGGGGTGGCCAGCGCGGCGGTCATCCGGTCGAGCCGGGCGACGGCGTCGTCGTAGGCGGCGTCGACCCGGGAGTCGGTGCCGTCCCAGTTCACCGCGTTGGCGATGAGGGTGATCGCGCCTTCGTGGTGGTCGAACGCGGCCAGATCGGTGGCCAGCATGAGCACCAGTTCGGGCAGCCGCAGATCGTCGGCGGCGAGCTCGGGCAGCCGTTCGATCCGGCGCACCGCGTCGTAGCCGAGGAAGCCGACCATGCCGCCGGTGAGCGGCGGCAGACCGGGCAGCCGTTCGGTGCGCAGCAATTCGAGGGTCTCGTGCAGCACGCGCAGCGGGTCACCACCGGTGGGTGCGTCGGCGGGCACCGTGCCGAGCCAGGCGGCTTCGCCGTCGACGACGGTCAGCGCCGACGGGCTGCCCGCGCCGATGAACGACCAGCGCGACCACGAACGGCCGTTCTCCGCGGATTCGAACAGGAAGGTGCCCGGCCGGTCACCCGCCAGTTTGGAATAGGCCGAGAGCGGAGTTTCGGAGTCCGCCAGCACCTTTCGGGTCACCGGGACGACCCGGTGCTCGGCGGCGAGCAGCCGGAACTGTTCGCGGGTCGTGGTGGTTGGTGTCGACGCGCCCTGCATGGGCCCATCATCCCAGGCGTGCCGCCGCCGACGCGCGCGGACCCGACCCCGCGCCGAATCGGGCGGTGACCGGCATCACTACACTCGCGCGCGTTCCATGTCGCATGCGGTAATCCCCTTTCCGAGAGGAGCAATGTTGTACCCCTCGCACCAGGGCGCACAGGACGGCCGGCTGGCCGTCCCGTCGCAGCAACACTTCGGTCCCGGCCAGCAGGCGGTGGCGACGAGCGCGATCAATTCGTTCGTCACCTACGCCAAGGCCATCCAGGACCTCGACAAGAAGAATTTCCCCGACGAGTACGCCGGGCACAGCGACCGTATCCGCGAGCTGGAACCACTGCTGCGCGCGCACGGCATCCTCGACGTGATGCAGATCCGCAATCCCGACATCGCGGCACTGCTCGGGCAATAGGACCCCAGATCCCCGTTCGTGGACGCGAACGGGGATCTTCCTTACTCGGCCGCCGGTCGTTACTGTCTGGGACATGCAGCCAGGCCAGCGCGCTCCGCAATTCGAGCTCCCCGATCAGTCCGCCCAGCTCCGCTCGCTCGACGGCTTGCTCGCCGACGGCCCGGTGGTGCTCTTCTTCTATCCCGCCGCCAATACCCCGGTGTGCACCGCCGAGGCCTGCCACTTCCGTGATCTGAGCGGCGAGTTCGCCGCGCTGGGCGCCTCGTGTGTCGGGATCAGCACCGACAGCACCGAGGTGCAGGCCGGTTTCGCCACCAAGCAGCGCCTCGACTACCCGGTGCTGTCCGACAGCGACGGCGCGGTGGCCGCCGCGTTCGGCGTGAAGCGTGGGCTGCTCGGCAAGCTCGCCCCGGTCAAGCGGCACACCTTCGTCATCGACACCGACCGCACGATTCTCAAGATCGTCACCGGCGAGCTGAGGGCGGCCGTACATGCCGACGAAGCGCTGGCCTTCCTGCGCGAACGCAGCATCACTCCGGAGTAGTACCGGTCGGCGAATCGCCGGGCGGCGGATCGACGCCCGGCGACCCCGACGCACTTACGCTGGGCAGATGACAACCGGCGAGGTGCAGTCGAGCGGTCAGAAGTCCACGGCCGTCGTATGGCGTAACCGGGCGATCATGACGCTGGCCACGGTGGTGGTGCTGGTGGCCGCCTACTTCATCCTGTCCTCGTTCATCCCCCGATGGTGGGCACAGCGGCTGGCCAACACCGTGCACGGCAGTTTCAGCTCGGGCATCTGGTGGGGCCTGGTCTACGGCTTCGTCTTCACCCTGCTGCCGCTGTTGCTGCTGATATTCGCGGTGCGGGTGTGGAAGCGCAAGGGCGGCAAGTTCATGGCGGGCGCGGCGGTGATCGTCGCGCTGGCCTGCTCGCTGCCGAATCTGATGACGTTGACGATCGTGCTCGGTGGCAACAATGCCGCACACGCGGGTCAGCGCATTCTGGATGTCGACGCGCCCGCGTTCCGCGGCGCCTGCCTGGTCGGCGCCATCGTCGCGGCGGTGGTGTTCGCGCTGGTGCTCGCCCTGATGGGCAAGCGTGGATTCAGCCGTCACAAGGCCGCCAAGGCCGCCGCGCAGCCACTGGAGCCCACCACACCGCCGATGACCGGCGATCGGTAACCTCACCCCGTACCCCGCGGTGATGTGAGTGACCTCACGACCACCGCCAACTCGCGGACGCCACAGCGACGTCGTGGCAAACTCTTCCCTGTGCGCGCCTCACTCCACCATGTCCGCCGTCCGGCCGCGAGGCAGTACCGGCGATGACCCAGTGGCTCGACCCCGTCGAACAACGCGCATGGCAGGCGATCGTCGCGCTCATGACCCGGATTCCCGGCGCGCTGGACACCCGGCTGCAGCGCGAGTCCGGGCTCACCCATTTCGAGTTCCGGGTGCTCAGCCTGCTCTCCGAGGAGGCGGGCCATCGGCTGCAATTGAGTGATCTCGCCCACAAGGCAAATGCGTCGCTATCGCGGTTGTCCCATGTGGTCTCGAAGCTGGAACGCCTCGGCTGGGTGCGGCGCGACACCACCGCGGGCAGACGCGGGGTGTACGCGGTTCTCACCGACGCGGGTTTCGAGAAGGTGATCGAGGCGGCCCCCGGCTATGTGGACGCGGTACGCAGGCTCGTTCTGGACGGTCTCACCGATAAGCAGACCGCGCAACTCGCGGTGCTCGGGGAATCCCTGTCCGACCGTTTGAACCGGGTCCTCGCCGAAGACGGCGACTAGTCGGCGGCGAGCAGTACGTCGGTGTCGAAGCAGGTGTGGGTGCCGGTGTGGCAGGCCGCGCCCTCCTGATCGACGATCAGCAGCAGCGTGTCGCCGTCGCAATCCAGGCGTACCTCGTGCACGTACTGGGTGTGCCCGGAGGTCTCGCCCTTGACCCAGTACTGCTGACGCGACCGCGAATAGTAGGTCGCCTTGCGGGTTTCCAGCGTGCGGGCCAGCGCCTCGTCGTCCATCCAGGCCATCATCAGCACGTCGCCGGTGGCCTTTTCCTGCGCGATCGCGGCGATCAGTCCGTCCTCGGTGCGCTTGAGGCGGGCGGCGATGGCGGGGTCGAGGCTCATGCCTCGTTTATAACAGCAGCCAGTTCGATGGCCACCAGCAGTTCCACGAGGTCGTTCACGCTGCGCACATTGCGACCGGTGAGCTCCTGGATCCGGCCCAGCCGGTACTTGGCCGTATTGAGG
Source organism: Nocardia sp. NPDC127606 (assembly GCF_042671725.1). Lineage (NCBI taxonomy): Bacteria > Bacillati > Actinomycetota > Actinomycetes > Mycobacteriales > Nocardiaceae > Nocardia > Nocardia sp. NPDC127606. The sequence continues at coordinate 164,324 of NZ_JBHXWQ010000011.1, forward strand.
TGGATGTGGAGGGTATCGGCGGCTTCGCGCAGATTCATGTCGGCGGCCGCGAACGCGCGGATCGTCTCGGCCAATGTCCCGCCGCGAACGCGATCCTCGGCCAGCGCGCTCCCGATGCGGGGGTCGACCAGCTGACGGGTGGTGTCATCGGCGCGCAGGAGCAGGTATTCGAACGGCGTGAGCTGCGGTAACGCGAGTACCCCGCCGTCTTCGGGCAGCAGTTCGAGCGCGGCCTGCGCCTGCCGGTAGGCACGCGGGATCTGGGCGACCTCGGTGACCGCGGTGCTCACCCCGATGGCCAGGGTGATGCCCTCGGCGCCCAACTCGTCCTGCGTCGCGCGCAGGCGCTCGCACAGTCCGTCGGCCGCGCCGCCCGCACCGAGCGCGGGCACGGCGACGATCTCGGATCCGCGCACCACCGACAGCGTCCGCAATCCGTTGACCGTGCACCGGGCCACCGCGGCGGATACCAATTGCCTTGCCTGACCCAGACTTTCGGACGAATCCTCGCTCCGCTCCGCCCGATCGAGCACCACGGCGGTGACCACCACCACCGGTGCGGTGCGTTCGGCGCCGATTCCGTGCGCGGTGGCCACGGACAGATGCGGACCGCTCGCGGGCAGCGCGCCGTCGAGCAGCGCGTCCATCAGCGCCTGCGAGTCGCGTCCGGATTCGGCGGCCACGTACTGCTGGAATTCCAGATACGCGTCGGTGGCCTGGGTACTGATCAGATCGGTGTAGCGGGCCAGCGGCCCGGCCAAGGACAGCACGGCGGCCTGCCCTGCCTCGGAGTCGCCCGCGTGCGCGAGCAGCGTTTTCCAGATGGCGCGCTGGCCGAGGCGGAACGCGGCGATGTAGTCGACCAGCGGCAGCCCGGTGCGGGCTCGTCGCGCCGCCGCCTGCCGGGCGTAGGCGACGTCGGCCGGGCAGACGCGTCGGTGTTCGAGCAGCGCGCCGAGCCCGGTGCGGCTGAGCCGGGCGAGCTGATCGTGTACATCGTCGAGGACGCCGGGTCCCGCGGTGGCGTATCCGGGCAGCTCGGCGCGGATCTTGGCCATCACGTCGTCGGCGATCTCGTCGGCGTGTTCATAGGCGCAGCCCGCTATCCGCCGACGCTCGGCCTGCACCTGAGCAGACTCGGACGAAACGGATAAACGTGATCCAGCTGACATGTTCGGGGAGTGTGCATGGACGCGCTCACAGTGTCAACCACGTCACACTGTCCGCAGCGGACGAGCAACGGCCCGGTTCTTGGTCCCTAACGTCCGATGTGGGCTCCGACCTGCGATCTTAGTGTTCTCCGCATGCTCGAGATAACCAACCTGACGGTGCGCTTCGGCGGTATCACCGCCCTGCAGGACGTCGGGTTCACGGTCGCCCCCGGCGACATGGTCGGCCTGATCGGACCCAACGGCGCGGGCAAGACCACCCTGTTCAATTGCCTGACGCGGCGCAATCGGCCGACGTCGGGCACCCTGCGCTACCGCGATACCGATCTGTCGACAGTGCGTCCCGACGCTCTCGCCGGGCTCGGCATCGCCCGCACTTTCCAGAACCTCGGCCTGTTCCCCCGCCTTTCGGTGCGCGACAACATCCTCGTCGGCGCCCATCACCGGGCCTGCGCGGGCTTCGTGTCGGCGGGACTGCGGTTGCCGAAGGTCCGCCGGGAGGAAAAGCTGCTGCGCGCCGAAGCCGACGAGCTGCTCGAGCGCCTCGAGCTGACCGCGGTCGCCGACCATGTGGCCGCGGGCCTGCCTTTCGGCACCCTCAAGCGCATCGAACTGGCCAGGGCGCTCGCGGTGCGCCCACAACTGCTGCTGCTCGACGAACCGGTGAACGGTCTGAGCCACGGTGAGGTCGACGAATTCGCCGACCGGCTGCGCGCGCTGCAAGCCGACCTCGCACTGACCGTGATCGTGGTCGAACACCACATGGGTTTCGTGATGGGCACCTGCGATCGGGTGATCTGCCTCGAGTTCGGCCAGGTGATCGCCGAAGGCGAACCCGAAGCGGTGCAGCGCAACCCCGCCGTCATCCGCGCCTACCTCGGAGCTTCGGCATGAGCGGTCAGCGGCCGGAGGCGGAAGCGGAGCGTAACCACGCAGGCCGCCCGAGCATGCCCGAGGAAAACAGCATGAGCGAATTCTTGACGGTCACCGACCTGCACGCCGGATACGGTGCGGCGAAAGTCCTGCACGGGGTGAGTTTTTCGGTCGAGCAGGGCACCGTGTGCGCGATCCTCGGTCCCAACGGTGCGGGCAAGACCACCTTGTTGCGCGCCCTGTGCGGCATGGTCAAGGTTCGCGGCAGCCTGCTGCTCGACGGCGACGAGGTGTCCGGTCGCGCGCCGGAATCCATGGCGCGCCGCGGCGTCGCCCATGTTCCGGAGGGCCGCGGCACCTTCGCCCCGCTCACCGTCGAGGAGAACCTGCGCCTGGGCGCCTACCCCCGACGCGACCGCGCCGGCGTCGAAGCCGACCTGCGCCGGGTCTACGACTACTTCCCGATCCTGCGCGACAAGCGGCGCGACGCGGCGGGCGGCCTGTCCGGCGGACAGCAGCAGATGCTGGCCATCGGCCGAGCGCTGATGCTGCGTCCGCGGCTGTTGCTGCTGGACGAACCCTCGCTCGGTCTCTCACCGCTGGTGACCCAGGAGCTGTTCGGGATCGTGCACACCATCAACGAAGAGGAACGCACCACCGTGATAGTCGTCGAACAGAACGCCCACCTCGCCCTCGGCGTCGCGCATCAGGCGCATGTGCTCGAGACCGGCCGAGTCGTGTTGTCGGGCACTGCGGATCGGATCAGGGCCGACGAGCAGGTTATCCGCTCCTACCTGGGATACAAGGTGGCCCCGTGACCGAATTCGTCCAGCAACTCGTCGAGGGACTCTCGGCGGGCGCGATCTACGCGGGCCTGGCGCTGGCGCTGGTGCTGATCTACCGGTTCACCGGGATCGTCAACTTCGCCCAGGGTGAGCTGGCCATGTTCTCGGCGTTCCTGGCCTGGCAGTTGAGCCAGACCATGCCGTTCTGGGCGGCGCTGATCCTCACCCTGGCGATCTCGCTCGCCGCGGGCGCGGTGATCGAACGGGTGGTGATCCGGCCGGTCGAGGGTGCGCCCGAGATCACCCTGGTGATCGTCACCGTCGGCTTGTTCTTCACCGTCAACGCCGCCGCGGGCTGGATCTGGTCGTACCAGGTGAAGTCGTTCCCCAATCCCTTTCCCGACGGCGCGTTGCGCGGTGGCGGGATCAGCGTCGGCTACGGCAGCCTCGGCATTCTCGCCGTGGTGGCCGTGGTGATGACGCTGCTGTATCTGCTGTTCCGCTACACCAGGATCGGGCTCGCGATGCGGGCGGTGGCGTGTAATCCGCAGTCGGCCCGACTAGTCGGGATCCGGGTCGGCACCGTGCTCGCCCTCGGCTGGGGTCTGGCCGCGCTGGTCGGCTCGGTATCGGGCGTGCTGTCGGCGCCACTGCTGTTCCTCGAACCCAACATGATGGGCGGGGTCCTCATCTACGCCTTCGCGGCGGCCACGCTGGGCGGGTTCGACTCCCCCGGCGGCGCGGTGGCGGGCGGTCTGATCGTCGGCGTCGCCGAAACCCTCACCGGCGCTTACGTCGACGCGATCGGCACCGAACTCAAGATCGGTGTGCCGCTGGTGATCATCCTGGGCGTGCTGTTGCTGCGCCCGCAAGGTCTGTTCGGACACGCGGCGGTGGAAAGAGTATGAGCGAAGTGAAACTCTCCGACAAGCCAGTGACCACGACACCGGTTGCCGCACAGAAGAATTCCGTCCCAACTCGTATCGGTGCCATCCGGTGGCCACTGCTCGCGACGGCAGCGCTACTGCTGCTCGCCTGCGCGGCCCCGTTCCAGCTGGTGCCGTTCCACACCTTCCAGCTGGCCATGGCGATGATCTACGCGGTCACCCTGCTCGGACTGAACCTGCTGGTCGGTCACACCGGCCAGATCTCATTGGGCCACGGTGCGTTCTTCGCGGTCGGCGCCTACACCGCCGCGATCGCGATGGAACGCTGGGACATACCGTATTTCGCGACCATCCCGATCGCCGCCGTCATCACCTTCGTCCTCGGTTTCGCACTCGGCGTCCCGGCGCTGCGACTGCGCGGGCTGTACCTGGCGCTGGTCACCCTGGCCATCGCGATCTTCCTGGTCCCCCTGCTCAAGCGGTTCGACAGCCTCACCGGCGGCTCGATGGGACTCGTCGTCGACAAGCCGGTGCCGCCCGCGTGGACCGGCCTCGCCGAGGACCAGTGGCTGTACTTCCTGGCGCTAGCCACCACCGTGCTGAGCTTCGTGCTGGTCGCCGGGATGCTGCGCTCGCGAGTCGGCCGCGCGCTGCACGCGGTGCGCGACAACGAGATCGCCGCCGAGGTGCTCGGGGTGAATCTGGCGCACTACAAGACCCTCGCCTTCGCCTGGAGCGCGCTACTGGCCGGTGTGGCCGGCTGTGTCTACACCTGGGTGATCGCGTTCGTCTCGCCCGACTCCTTCGCGCTGACACTGTCGATCACCCTGCTGGCCGGGCTGGTCGTGGGCGGGCTCGGCACCACCTGGGGCCCGCTGCTGGGCGGACTGTTCGTGATGTTCGTGCCCAGTTTCGCCCAGGACGTCAATCAGGCCGCGCCCGGCGTCATCTTCGGACTGCTGATCATCGCGGTCATGTACCTCGCGCCGAAGGGTTTGGCCGGCCTGGCCACCCAGTGGACGCAATGGCTCGGACATCGTGTCCGGAAAGGGAGAACTCATGCGCACTAGGGCAATCCGCTCCATCGGTGTGACGGCCGCGCTGCTCGCGACGCTCACCGCGTGTGGCGGTCGTGGCGAGGAGACCGGCACCGTCGGGCTCGGCGACTGCCAGGGTCAGCAGACCACCGGCATCACCGACAGCACGATCAAACTCGGCGGGGCGTACCCGCTGTCGGGCCCGGCCTCGGCCTACAGCGAGGTACCCAAGGGCATCAGGGCCTACTTCGACTACATCAACGCCGAGCAGGGCGGCATCGACGGACGCAGAGTCGAGTACATCGTCCGCGACGACGGCTACCAGCCCCCCAAGACGGTCGAGGAGACCCGTCGACTGGTCGAACAGGACCAGGTGTTCGCGGTCTTCCAAACCCTGGGCACCGCCACCTCTTCGGCGGTGGCCGACTACCTCAACCAGCGCAAGGTGCCCCAGGTCTTCGTGGCCACCGGGGCGAACAAATTCGGTTCCGGCACCGACCACCCGTGGACCATCGGCTGGCAGCCCAGTTACCGCACCGAGGGTCTGGCCTACGCGCAGTACGTGAAAGCGCAGCGGCCGAACGCCACCGTGGCGGTGCTCTACCAGAACGACGATTTCGGCAAGGACCTCCTGGCAGCGTTCACCGAGGGCGTCGCGGGCAGCGGGGTGAAGGTGATCGCCGAGCAGAGCTTCGAGGTCACCGACCCCACCGTCGATGCCCAGGTGCGCAACCTGGCCAACTCCAAGGCCGATGTGCTGCTGAACTTCTCGACTCCGAAGTTCGCCTCGCAGGCGCTGGCCGCGGACGTGCGCAACGCCGACTGGAATCCGTTGCACGTGCTCGCCGTGGTCTCCAACACCATGGCCACCCTGCGCCCGGTCGGGCTGCCCAACGTCCAGGGCACGGTGACCGCGGCGTTCCTCAAGGACGCCGCCGACCCGCGCTGGGCCACGGACGCGGGCATGCGGACCTACCGATCCAAGCTGGCGCAATACGCGCCCGGCGCCGATCCCGAGAACCAGCACGCGATGGCCGGATGGACGATGGCCGAGAGCTTCCGCAAGACCATGGAAGCGGCGAAGTGCCCGACCCGCGAGGGCCTGCGCGACGCGATGCGCTCGCTGGACAACGTCGCCGCCGACCTGATGCTGCCGGGCATCGCGATGAAAACCGGTGCGGACGACGGCTATCCGCTCGAGGCGGTCGGCATCCAGACCTTCGTCGGCGAGCACTGGTCGCTCACCGACGGCGGCCTGATCGACACCACCGGCAAGTAGTCGCCCCCTCGACGTTGCGCAGCGCGGCCCAGCGTGCGCGGCATTTCCGAAATACCCGAATGATGAGGATCCGACAATGAAGTTGTCCACCACTCTGGCCACGGCGGCGATGACCGCCCTGGCCCTGTGCGTCAGTACCGGGACCGGCAACGCCGATCCGGCACCGCAGACCGAGGTGCGCTACGAGGTGAGCAGGCAGGGCGACTCCGCGGTGCTGTCCACCGACGGCAAACTGCAGGTCGTCGACGGCCAGCTGGTGCTCACCACCGGCGCCGACACCCCGGTGGCCGCACTGCCGCTGACCTACCGCATGGACGACAAGGTGTTTCCGATCGCCGCCACCATCGACGGCGGCACCGCGACCCTGACCCCGTCCAAGGAGGGCGGCGCTCCGGTGGTCCCGGCGACGAACCTGATCACCCAGGACGTGGCCGCCCAGCAGATCGCCGAGTCCTTCACTCCGCGTGATCAGGCCGCGCTCGGCGTCCTCAGCCAGCGCCTCGGCGTCGGTGGCGCCGTGGCGGCCATCGTCGGCGCGGTGGTCGGCGGCGGCATCGGTTGCCTGGTCGGCGGCGCCGCGGGCGCGACCATCGCCAGCCCGGTGATCGTGCTGCTGGTGCCGTGGGTCGGCGCCACCGTGGCCGGTTGCGTGCTCGGCGCGGCCACGCTCGGTGCGGTCGGCACGATGATCGGCCTGGTCACCGTCGGCGGTCCGCTGGCGCTGTTCTCGGCCTACCAGTACTTCTCGACCATTCTCGCGCCGTGCCCGGCCGAGCTCGGCGCCTACTGCAAGGACCCGGCGGTCCCCACACCGCCGAAATAGTACGCACCGCCGTCTCGCCGGCCCGCCCGATCACCGCGTCGGGCGGGCCGGCTCGTGGCCGTTTCCGGCCGGTAAGGAATCCCCATGCGCAGAACAGTTTTCGATGCCGAGCACCGCGCCTTCCGCGCGAAGATGCGTGCGTTCATCGATGCCGAGGTCGTGCCGAGTTTCGGCAAGTGGTATGACGACGGACTGGTGCCGCGCGAATTCTATTACCGGCTGGGCGAACTCGGGATCCTCGGCCTGGAAGTGCCCGTCGAACACGGCGGATCCGGACTGGACTCGTTCCGGTACCGGGCGGTGCTCGCCGAGGAGATCGCCCGCGCCGCGGTGTCCTTCGGCGGCTCCAGCGCTCATGTGTCGCGCTGTCTGCCCCTGATCAACGACCTGGCGAGCGCCGAACAGCGGCAGCGCTGGCTGCCCGGATTCGTCACCGGCGAAACGATGTTCGCGCTCGCGGTCGCCGAACCGGGCACCGGCACGGAGCCGTCGGGTATGCGTACCACCGCGCCCCTGTCGCTGGACGGCGGCGAATACCTGCTCAACGGTTCGAAGACCTATGTCACCGGGGGGGTGCACGCCGACCGCGTCATCGTGTGCGCGCGCACCGCGCCCCCGAGCGCCGACGACCCCACCTACGGCCTGTCCCTGTTGGTCGTCGACAGCGCCGCCCCCGGCTATCGCGTCGGGCGCGCCCTCGACACTCTGGGCCGAAAGGTCGCCGACACAGTTCAACTCACCTTCACCGATGTGCGGGTGCCGGTGACCGATCGGCTCGGTGCCGCGCACCGCGGCGACGATCATCTCGCCGCACAGCTGCCACGGGAACGGCTCACCATCGCCGTCGGCGCCCACGCGCAGGCCAGGGCCGCGGTGCGTTTCGCGCACCGCTTCACCGCCGAGCGCACCGCGTTCACCCACTCGGTGGCGAGCTTCCAGAACACCAGGTTCGAGCTGGCCGCCTGCCGCGCCGAGGTCGACGCCATCGAGGCGGTGGTCGACCGCGCGCTCGCCGCCCACGACCGCGGCGACCTGACCCCCGCCGACGCGGCCTCGGCGAAGCTGTTCTGCACCGAGTCGGCGGGCCGGGTGATCGACCGCTGCCTCCAATTGCACGGCGGGGTCGGCTATCTCGCGGACTCCCCCATCGCCCGCCTCTACGCCGACCACCGCATCGATCGCATCGTGGGCGGCACCAGCGAAGTCCTGCGCACGATCATCGCCGCCGAGATGGGGTTGTGACGCCGGATCAGCGGGCGCGATTGAGCTCACCGAGCAGCCGCCAGGTGCGCTGCTGGTCCTCGGGCGTGGTGAGGTCGGTCTGGGAGAACACCACATCGGTGGCGCCCGCGGCGAAGTAGTCGGCCACGCGGGCGGCGACCGTCTCCTCGTCGCCGATCACCACGAGTTCGGCGGCCCGCTGAGCGCCCGAGAGCGCGACCACGCGCTGATACGACGGAATCGTGTCGTAGAAGGCGGTTTTCGCCTCGGCGATGCGCCGGGCCGCCGCGACGCCGGCGGTCACGACGCCGGGCACCATCGCCACGATGCGGGGGTGCGGCCTGCCCGCGGCCGCCGCGGCGGCGGTCAACGGCGCGACGATGTGTTCGGCCAGCGCCTCGGGACCGACCAGGAACGGCAACGTGCCGTCGGCCAGTTCGCCGGTGGCCCGCAGCGCCTGCGGCCCCATGGCCGCGACCAGCACCGGCACCGTCGGGTCGGCACCCGCCACCGCCGTGGGCATCGGACTGGCGGCGGTCACTGTCTCACCGCGGAAGTCGACCTCACCGGTGTCGAGAATCGATCGCAGCGCCGTGAGGAATTCACGCAACCGGAGGCCAGGGCGGTCGAACGGCCCACCGAATGCGCGATCGGACAGCGACCGAGCGCCGAGCCCCAACCCGAGCACGAACCGTCCACCGGTCGCCGCCTGCGCGGTCTGCGCCTGACCGGCCACCAGCAGCGGATGCCTGCCCGGCACCGGAACGACCGAGGTCCCCACTTCGATCCCGGGCACCGCCCGACCGATCAACGCCGCCAACACGATCGCGTCACTACTGAAGGTCTGCCCCAACCACACCGAGCTCAGCCCGACCTCGGCGGCAACTCCGCCCAGATCGACGGCCGCGTCCACGGCGTTGGCGGAGTTGTCGAGAACGAACGGGGACAACGCGATTCCGATGCTCATCCCCGCAACAACCTCGGCGACAACACCAGTCATCGCAATCCACGCACAGTGATTCCATCGTCTGCGCACGGATGGATCGCCGTGCGCAGCCACCGAAGGTTCTCGGCGTCAGGCGAATTCGGCCGGAGTCACGACCTGAATGCGCGTCAGCGGACGGTGATGCCGTCCGTGCGCATCGCGTCCTTCACCTGGCCGATGGTGAGGTCACCGAAGTGGAAGACGCTCGCGGCGAGGACCGCGTCGGCGCCGGCGTGGACAGCGGGCGGGAAGTGTTCGACCGCGCCCGCGCCGCCGCTGGCGATCACCGGTACCCGCACCGCGGCGCGCACCGCGGCGATCATCGGCAGGTCGAAGCCGGCCTTGGTGCCGTCGGCGTCCATCGAGTTCAGCAGGATCTCGCCCACACCGAGTTCGGCGCCGCGGATGGCCCATTCGACGGCGTCGATGCCGGTGCCGCGCTTGCCGCCGTGGGTGGTGACCTCCCAGCCGGACGGGGTGTCGGGCTGACCGTCGAGCACGGTGCGCGCGTCGACCGAGAGCACGATGCACTGGGCGCCGAAGCGTTGCGACATCTCGAACAGCACCTCGGGGCGCGCGATGGCGGCGGTGTTCACCGACACTTTGTCCGCGCCCGCGCGCAGCAGCCGGTCGACATCCTCGACCGTGCGTACGCCACCGCCGACGGTGAGCGGGATGAAGATCTGTTCGGCGGTGCGGGTCACCACGTCGAGCATGGTGCCGCGGTCGCCGGTGGAGGCGGTGACGTCGAGGAAGGTCAGTTCGTCGGCGCCCTGAGCGTCGTAGGTCGCGGCCAGTTCCACCGGATCGCCCGCGTCGCGCAGGTTCTGGAAGTTGACGCCCTTGACCACGCGACCCGCGTCGACGTCCAGGCACGGGATCACGCGGACCGCCAAGGTGCTCGGCGCCGTGGTACCCGGTCGTTCGTCGGTGCGCGGTGTCATGGGGTTCACCCTCGTTCTTCTTCGCTGACGGTGCAAATCATTTCCAGCAGTTCCGCGTGCACGCCCGGTGCGGCGGCCAGCACCGAACCGGAGGTGATCGTCCACGGCGCGCCCGCCAGGTCGGTGACCACGCCACCCGCGGCGCGCACCAGCGCGACCCCGGCCGCGTTGTCCCACGGATGATGCCCGAACACGACCGCGCCGCCGAGCACCCCCGACGCGGTGAACGCCAGGTCGATGCCGGTCGCGCCGTGCATACGCACCCGCGAGGACAACCGGCTCAGCGCACCGAGGAGATCGAATCGGAACTGGCCGGGGATGCGGCCCGCCGAGTCGAGGTTGAAGGCGCCGAATCCGATCATGGAGTTGGCGAGCTTGCCCGGTTCCAGCGGTGGCAGTGCCACACCGTCGAGGTACAGCGGTCCACCGGTCACCGCGGCGTAGCGGCGACCCAGCATGGGCAGCCAGGTCAGGCCGATCACCGGCTCGCCCTCGTGCACCAGCGCCAGCAGGGTGCCCGACATCGGGTGGCCCGAGGAGTAGTTGAAGGTGCCGTCGATCGGATCGAGCACCCAGGCCGTGCCCGAGGTGAGCGCCGGTCCGCCGAATTCCTCGCCGTGCACCGCGATGCCGGTCCGTTGCTGCAGTTCGGCGGAGATGGTGCGTTCCAGCTCGAGATCGAGTTCGGTGGCGAAGTCGTTGCGGCCCTTGGTCACCGCGCTCGGCGCGCCGAGTCCCTCGACGAAACGCGGGACCACGCCGTCCAGGATCTGGGTGGCGACGGTCAGCAGGTCGGTCAGTTCGGCAGTGCTCGGCGCGGCGGTCATCGGCGGTGTCAGCGCACCGCGGCCAGAGCTTCGGGCAGCGTGAAGCGGCCCGCGTACAACGCCTTGCCGATGATCGCGCCCTCCACACCGTCGTCGGCCAGGCCGGCGATGGCGACGAGGTCGTCGAGCACCGAGATGCCGCCGGAGGCGACCACCGGTGCCTCGGCGGCGTTGGCGACCTCGCTCAGCAGCTCGAGGTTGGGGCCGGTCAGCGTGCCGTCCTTGGAGACGTCGGTGACCACATAGCGCGCGCAACCGTCACGCTCGAGGCGTTCGAGTACCTCCCACAGGTCGCCGCCGTCGGTCACCCAGCCGCGACCGCGCAGCCGCCACTGCCCGTCGATCTGCTTGACGTCGAGCCCCACCGCGATCCGGTCGCCGTACTCGCCGAGCACTCGCGCGCACCACTGCGGATTCTCGATCGCCGCGGTGCCGATGTTCACCCGCGCGCACCCGGTCGCCAGCGCCGCTTTCAGCGAATCGTCGTCGCGGATACCACCGGACAGCTCGACCTTCACGTCGAGTTCGCCGACGACCTGGGCGATCAGTTCGCGATTGCTCCCCTTGCCGAAGGCCGCGTCGAGATCGACCAGATGCACCCACTCGGCTCCCGCTTGCTGCCACGCCAACGCCGCGTCCCGAGGCGACCCATAGCTCGTTTCGCTACCGGCCTCCCCTTGCACAAGGCGCACGGCCTCACCATTGGCGACATCGACAGCGGGCAACAGCACAAGACTCACGCATTCAGACTAGTAGGTCTGTGTCGCCGTTCCCGCAACGGTCCGCGACGGTGAGGCCCGTGTCACGCGAACCCCGCGCACAGACGCTCGGCGCGTCGAACGGGTCGGCCCGGATCCGACGACCCGGGCCGGGCTCGTAGGCACCGCCCTGCTGGCGCAGGATGACACCGAGCCGGTTGGCGGCGTTGATCTGGGCCACCACGGCGACCAACGCGGCGAGCTGCTCGTCGTCGTAGTGCTTGCGCACCTGGGCCCAGGTCTCGTCGGACACGCCCTGCACGGCGTCGGCGACGCGGGTGCCTTCCTCGGCCAGTGCCAGCGCGGCCCGTTCCGCGTCGGTGAACACGGTCGACTCACGCCATGCGGCAACGAGATTGATCCGCGTCGCGGACTGCCCGGAGTGGGCGAGATCCTTGCTGTGCGCGTCGGTGCAGTAGCCACAGCCGTTGATCTGGCTGACGCGCAGCATCACCAGGTCCTGGGTGGCTTTCGGCAGGGTCGACTGGATCAGTGCCAGGCTGGCGTTGCCGAATCGCTTGCCGAACTTGGCGCCGACCTCGGTGTCGAAAAGGTTGAATCGGGGTTCCATGATGTGTTCCTCACTGCTGGTGCCGAATCGAACGACCATGAGACGGCGGCGACCGGAGCTCCGTAACAGCTCGTCGACGTGATGCACGCCACTGCGGATCGGTGTTACGCGACGGCGTCGGCCGGCGTCTGGTGTGCGACACATCCCAGTGGAGAAGGAGTTACCCCATGGCGCCGCAGTCCGAGGGCACAGCGAAGGACCCGGCGACGGAGGTGTTCGTCGCCCATCGCAATCTGCTGTTCACGGTCGCCTACGAGATGCTCGGTTCGGCCGCCGACGCCGAGGACGTGCTGCAGGAGACGTGGTTGCGGTGGGTGGGCGTCGACCTCGACGCGGTGCGCGACCAGCGCGCGTATCTGGTCAGGATCACGACCCGCCGGTCCCTCGACCGGTTGCGCACGCTGGGTCGGCGCCGGGAGTCCTATGTCGGCCCCTGGCTACCCGAACCGCTGCTGACCACGCCTGACGTGGCCGAGGACGTCGAGTTGGCCGAGAGCGTCTCGATGGCGATGCTGCTCGTCCTCGAGACTCTGACGCCGATCGAAAGGGCGGTGTTCGTGCTGCGTGAAGTGTTCGATCTGGACTACGACGAGATCGCCGAGGCCGTCGACAAGAGCCCGGCCGCCGTCCGCCAGCTGGCGTACCGGGCGCGCGCCCATGTCGCTGCCCGCCGACCGCGCGGCATCGTGTCGGCGAGCGAATCCCGCGATGCGCTCGCGGCGTTCCAGCGGGCGATCGAGACCGGCGATCTCCAGAACCTGCTCGACCTGCTCGCACCGGATGTCGTGTTCCTCGGCGACGGCGGCGGAATCAAGCAGGCCGCGCTGTCGCCCATCGTGGGGGCCGACCTGGTCGCCGCCTTGCTCACCGCCAGTGTGCCGAGGATCGGCGCGGCGATGACTGTCGAATCGGCACAGCTCAACGGCCACCCGGCCCTGATCCTGCGCCTCGACGGCGTCATCGACACAGTCTTCGCGGTGCGCGTCGACGACGGCCTCATCACCGGCCTCTACTCCGTCCGCAACCCCGACAAACTGTCGCGGACCGGTACAGCGACCACGCTGCGACGCTGACCTGGTCGGCCTTCGCCGCCGGCAGGCGCGTGGTAGTCAGCCGAGGCGGCGGCGGAGTTCGGGGAGTCCGCCACCGGTGAGGTCGTCGAGTGCGGCCGTGCGGCCGACCACGGCCAGGGCGATGGCCTCGCCGGGGCCGCGCACTTCCGGGCCGTCGCCGGAGGACCAGTCGACGTCGGTGGCGACGAAACGCAGACCCTTGGCATACCTGGCCGGGAAGGCGAAGGGGTCGGGGTAGTTCAGGACCGCGATGAGACGGTCGGCGGGGATCGTGCGCGGGCGGCCGAGGGGACGGCGGATGTCCTGGTGGTGGACGACGAGGTCGGAGAGCATGAGCCGCGGTGAGTACTTCGACAGGCGCCCCGACTCGGTGTCGAGCTTGTCCACCATCTGCGCGGTCGTCAGCCCCGAGAACGACTGCGCGAGCGCGTTGTTGGTGCGGTCGACCGAGCCCCGGCTCTTCACCACGACCGCCGCGTAACCCAGCGGGCTGAGGGTGTCCTGCAACAGGTGCCCGACGACGTCACGAACCCGCCATCCCGCGCACAACGACGGCGTCTCCCATTCCTGCTCGCTCAACCCCCGCAGCAGTTCGACCAGTTCGGCTCGTTCGTCGAGCACCATCCCCCGATAACTCATCCCGCCAGCCTAGGCTCACCGACCGCCTTCCGAAACCCTCTTCGCGCAGTTCCCTTGGGACAGTGGCGATTACGAACGCACGATCGTCAGAGAAGTAACTGACCTGGCTCGTCAGTTCGACCAGGCCCGATGACCACGCGGCCGCGCGGGACCGATGCGCGACAATGGACGCCGCGAACACCGCCTACCCCCGTTGCGGGTAGCACCTCCACGAACAGGATCGGCGCAACCCCTTGGCCAAGCAGAATCGTCGGCGGCGGACAGGCCGTAAACCGGCCGCCGCTCCCGGACTTCCGATCGATGCCGCGCTGTCGGGCGACCGGTCGCAGGTGGCCGACGCGATCGCGACCGTGGCCTTCCTCGCCGCCCAGGGCGACAAGAACGCGATCGGTCGATTCGTCGAACAAGTCGCGGGCGCCGAATCGGCCGCCGGAGTTCAGCTCGCCGCTCAGCGAATCATCGGCCGCGCCTTCGAGTTCGGCTGGATGCCCCGCGATGTTCACGAGGCCGCGCGCAGGCGGGTGGACGAGTTCGCGGTGAGCTACCTGACCGATCTGATGGCCGAGCACCGGTCCGGTTTTCCCGCCGAGTCCGTCGACGAGATCTGGCAGTCGCAACTGGACGAGCTGGGCGCCACGGTCTGGTGGACATCCGAGCGCCCCCACCTCGATCAGTGGGCCGACCGCGCGCTCCTCACCCGCGACGAGGCCCTCACCTCAGCCCTGACCGCCCTCGCCCTGCTCGTCGAACTCCCGAAACTCGAGCAGATCGTCGCGCTCCCCGGCACCCACCGGCCGACCGCCACCCACCACCATGTCGACGAGAAGACCCTCGGCCGAGTGCGCGGTCTCCTCGCCAAGGCCGAATCGACGTCCTTCGCCGAGGAAGCGGAAACCCTGTCCGCCAAGGCGCAAGAACTCATGACCAAATACGCGATCGACCGCGCCCTGCTCGGCACCCAGCGCACCGACCCCGACCTCCCCGCCGCCCGCCGCGTCTGGCTGGAAACCCCCTACACCGACGCCAAAGCCCTGCTCGTCGACATGGTCACCCGAGCCAACCGCTGCCGCGCGATCTTCGTCGCCGACTGGGGTTTCGTCACGATCGTCGGCGACGACCCCGACCTCGACGCCGTGGAGATCCTGTCCACCTCCCTGCTCGTCCAAGCCACCCGCACCATGATCGACAACGCCACCACCGAGGAATCCCGCTCCCGCCACTACCGCAAGGCCTACCTCACCGCCTATGCCACAAGAGTCGGCGAACGCCTCGCCGAGGCCGCCGAAGCAACCATCGCCGACTCCCCCGACCCCACCCACCTCCTCCCCGCCCTGGCCACCCACCAACAACGCGTGGACAGAGCCTTCGCCACCTACTTCCCCACCGCCCGCACCCGAGGCATCACCATCCGCAGCGCCGAAGGCTGGACCGCGGGCACCGAAGCCGCCGACCGAGCCCACTTCGACAACCCCTGATCACCCGACAGGCCCCACGATTGTCGCGTCGTCCGTACGCTCGATGTGTGCGGCCCATCATGTCCGAACACGAGCTGGACGACGGCTGGGAGTTGGCGCGGTCGACCGGAGCGGCATCCACCGATGTCACGATGGAAGGATTCCGCGATCGGGTGTCCGCGGGGTGCGATATGCGGATCTTCCCTCGACCGGAAGTCACTGTGGTGATCCAGTTCGGAGACTGTCGGCTGATTGTCGAAGGCCCCGACCACCAGTCCACGTTCGACGGCCTGGTCGCCGGGCTCGACCCGGGTGTTCGCCGTGTTCACGCAGCACGTGTCGAATGTGTCGAGGTGCGAATGTCGCCGATCGCCGCCTACCGCCTGCTCGGTGTCGCGCCGGCCGCCCTGACCGGCACGATGATCGGCCTCGACGACCTCTGGGGTCCGGCGGCGCCATTGCTGCGCGAACAGCTGGCCGAAACAGCAACGTGGGCAGAAAGATTCGCACTGACGTCGCGGTTTCTCACCCTGCGTGAATCGACCAGGACGGCCGACCCGGAGGTCGCCGCAGCGTGGGACCGCATCGTCGCCGGCAACGGCGGCGTGCGGGTACGGGAGCTGACCGAGCTCACCGGCTGGAGCCGCAAACGCCTGTGGTCGAGGTTCACCGCCCAGGTCGGCGTGACACCGAAACGCGCCGCGATGCTCACCCGGTTCCGGCACGCGTTCGACCTGCTGACGACCGGCCACTCGCCCGCGAATACCGCTGTGGCATGCGGCTACTCGGATCAATCACACCTGCACCGCGACGTGTCGGCCTTCGCAGGCGTCACACCGGGTGCGCTCACGGCGCCCTGACCGCCGGAACATTCGTTCAAGACAGCGCACCCTGCCGCACCCCACAGTGAGTGCATGAGCAATTCCCGAGGTCTGCAACGCCGGATCCGCGCCGCCGAACAGCGCGTCGCCGACGCCTACGGACTCACGATCAGCGAGCACCTGTTCACGCTGCGCGACCCCTCGGTACAGGTCCGCGTCCTGACCGCCGGATCCGGCGAACCGGTCGTTCACATCAACGGCATCTCGGCACCCGCCATGGGTATGGCACCGCTGATCGCCCACCTGCCCGGCTTCCGACACATCCTCATCGACCTGCCGGGCCACAGTCTCGCACCCCCTTTCACCTGGCAGGGAAGTACCGTCCGCGAGCTGGCCACGGGTGTGCTCACCGGAACACTGGATGCGCTCGGCGTGGATCAGGCCGCGTTCGTCGGCAGCTCCCTCGGCGGCTTGTTCACCCTCTGGGCCACGCTGGACGCGCCGAAACGGCTCACGCGAGCAGCGATTGTCGCCACCCCCGCCACCGCCTTCCCCGGCATGCGCGGCATCGCCGAGATGGAGTCACTGACCTCCCCGCTCCGCGGCCCTATCGACGAAAGGCTGATGCGACTGCCGTCCCCGCGGTTCGTCGCCCGCTTCGCCCTCACCGAGGCGCTCGGGGCGACAGCGTCTCGTGCCATGTCCGACGACATGCTCGATCTGCACCGACTACCGCTGCGCCTGCCCGGCCAGGCCGCGTCCTACCGCGCGCTGCTGTGTCGCCTGATGCGGGGACGCATCGCGCGCCCCGACAACGTCCTGACCGATGACGAACTGGCTCGGATCACCACGCCGCTGCTGTTCGTCTGGGGCGAGCGCGACGTTTTCAGCTCCCCTGACCAGGCTCGACCATCGCTGAGGAAGATCCCCCGCGCGCGACTCGTCGTCGTCCCCGGCGGTCACGGCCCGTGGTTCGACGACGCGGTCCGCTGCGCGACACCGGTCCGCGCGTTCCTGTCGGGCGAGCCGGTGCACGCCGGAACCGAGCGGGAACGACACCGCGCCTGACCACGATCGCGCGCACGACAGTCAGCCGAGGTGGCCGGACTACAGCGAGCCGATCCAGTTGCGCAGCAGCTGCGCGCCCGCGTCGCCGGACTTCTCCGGGTGGAACTGGGTGGCCGAGAGCGGTCCGTTCTCGACGGCGGCCAGGAAGGGGACGCCGTGTTCGGCCCAGGTGAGCTTCGGGGGTGCGATGTGCTCGTTGTCGGGAAGTTCCCACTGCTGGGCCGCGTAGGAGTGGACGAAGTAGAAGCGGGTGTCGGCGTCCATGCCGGCGAACAGGGTGCTGTCGGCGGGTGCTTTGACCGTGTTCCAGCCCATGTGCGGAAGGACGGGAGCGTCCAGTCCCGCGACGGTGCCCGGCCATTCGCCGCAGCCTTCGGTCTCGACACCGAACTCGACGCCGCGGTCGAACATGATCTGCATGCCGACGCAGATGCCGAGCACGGGACGTCCACCGGCGAGGCGCTGGCCGATCATGCGATCACCGCGCACCGACAGCAGCCCGGCCATACAGGCCGCGTACGCGCCGACGCCCGGGACGACGAGGCCGTCGGCGGCCAAGGCGGCGGTGGGGTCGGCCGTGACTTCCACCTGTGCACCGGCACGTACCAGCGCGCGTTCGGCGGAGTGCAGATTGCCGGAGCCGTAGTCCAGCAGCACAACGGATTTCACAGCACAC
This sequence comes from Nocardia sp. NPDC127606, assembly GCF_042671725.1. Classification (NCBI taxonomy): domain Bacteria; kingdom Bacillati; phylum Actinomycetota; class Actinomycetes; order Mycobacteriales; family Nocardiaceae; genus Nocardia; species Nocardia sp. NPDC127606. The sequence goes on from NZ_JBHXWQ010000011.1 coordinate 182,214, forward strand.
CCTTCGTCGACGGCACGCCGCTGACCCGGGGGTCGATTTCCACGGCGGCACGCAGAGCCCGTGCGACAGCCTTGAATTCGGCCTCGGTGATGTGGTGCTGGTCGCGGCCGTAGAGCACCCGCACGTGCAGCGCGATGCGGGCGTTCTGCGCGATCGACTCGAAGACGTGCTTGTTGAGCACCGTCGAGTACGAAGCGCCGGGGCCCGCGCTCGGGATGATGGTGTGCACGAGGTGTTCCGGCTCGCCGGTGAACACGCAGTACGGCCGGCCGGACACGTCGACGGCGGCGTGCGCGAGGGTTTCGTCCATCGGGATGAACGCGTCGCCGAAGCGGCGGATCCCCTTCTTGTCGCCCAGCGCCTGCCCGAGCGCCTGCCCGAGCACGATCGCGGTGTCCTCGACCGTGTGGTGCGCTTCGATCTCGATGTCGCCCTCGGCCCGCACGACCAGGTCGAACCCGGCGTGCGCGCCGAGCGCGGTCAGCATGTGGTCGTAGAACGGCACCCCGGTGGAGATCTCGGTCTGCCCGGTGCCGTCGAGGTTCAGCTCCACCAGAATCGAGGACTCTTTGGTGACGCGTTCCACCCGCGCTGTTCTGCTCATGATGTGTTCCTCCACAGGTGGATTCAGTGAGTAAGGTCGGTGCCCGCGATTTCGCGGCTCACGCGCAGGAATTCGTCGTTCTCGGCGGCGAGGCCGATGGTGGCGCGCAGGTACCCGGGAATGCCGACATCGCGGATCAGCACGCCCGCGTCGAGGTAGTGCTGCCACGCGGCGCCCGCATCGGTGAACCGGCCGAACAGCACGAAGTTGGCGTCGCTGGGAATCACGTCGAATCCGAGCGCGGCCAGTGCGGCGGCGACCCGATCACGCTGGGCCGCCAGTTCCGCGACGCTGCCCAGGGTTTCGTCAGCGTGACGCAATGCCGCGCGCGCGGCGGCCTGGGTGACCACCGACAGGTGATACGGCAAGCGCACCAGCAGAATCGCGTCGATCACCGCCGGCGAGGCGGCCAGGTAGCCCAGGCGCCCACCCGCGAAGGCGAACGCCTTGCTCATGGTGCGGGTGACCACGAGTTTGGTCGGGAACCGGTCGATCAACGTGATCGCGCTGGGTGCCGCGGAGAACTCGCCGTACGCCTCGTCCACCACGACGATGCCGGGCGCGGCCTCGAGGATACGCTCGAGCTCGTCGATCGGGATGCTGTGCCCGGTCGGGTTGTTCGGGCTCGTCACGAACACGACGTCGGGGCGGCGCTCGACGATCTGGGCCACCGCGTAGTCGATGTCGAGCGAGAAGTCACCGCTGCGCTTGGCCTCGACCCACTCGGTGTCGATGCCCTCCGAGATGATCGGGTGCATCGAGTACGAGGGCACGAAACCCAGTGCGCTGCGGCCCGGTCCGCCGAACGCCTGCAACAGCTGCTGCAGGATCTCGTTGGAGCCGTTGGCCGCCCACACATTCGCGGTGTCGACCGCGACGCCGGTCTGACGGGTCAGATACTCGGCCAGGTCGTGGCGCAGCGCGACAGCGTCGCGATCCGGGTACCGGTGCAGATCGGCCGCGGCCGCGCGCACCGACTCGGCGACATCGTCGATCAGCGCCTTGCTGGGCGGGTGCGGGTTCTCGTTGGTATTGAGCTGCACCGGCACCGTCAATTGCGGTGCGCCATAAGGAGACTTGCCCCGCAGGTTGTCGCGCAGCGGTAGCTGGTCCAGGGTCGCCGAGGCGCCGGGCACGGTGGGAGTGCTCACGAGAGTGCCTCGAAACGCGCCTGCACGGCCTGGCCGTGCGCGGGCAGATCCTCCGCGTTGGCCAGGGCGACAACGTGTCCGGCGACATCCTTCAACGCCGCCTCGGTGTACTCCACGATGTGGATGCCACGCAGGAACGTCTGCACGCTCAGTCCCGAGGAGTGCCGCGCGCAACCCGCGGTCGGCAGCACGTGGTTCGAACCCGCGCAGTAGTCGCCCAGGCTGACCGGCGCCCACGGGCCGACGAAGATCGCACCGGCACTGCGCACCCGCGCGGCGACAGCGGCCGCGTCGACGGTCTGGATCTCGAGGTGCTCGGCGGCATAGGCGTCGACCACACGCAGACCCTGCGCGATGTCGTCGACGAGCACGATGCCGGACTGCTTGCCGCTCAACGCTTCCCGCACCCGATCGTGGTGCTTGACCACGGCGAGCTGAGCGTTCAGCGCGGCGTCGACCGCGTCGGCCAGCGCCACCGAATCGGTGACCAGCACACTGGCGGCGAGCACATCGTGCTCGGCCTGGCTGATCAGGTCGGCGGCCACGTGCACCGGATCGGCCGTGGCGTCCGCCAGCACCGCGATCTCGGTCGGGCCCGCCTCGGCATCGATGCCGACCAGCCCACGGCACAGCCGTTTGGCCGCGGTGACGTAGATATTGCCGGGCCCGGTGATCAGGTCGACCGGCTCGAGCGCCCCACCGTCGGTATCGACACCGCCGTAGGACAGCAACGCCACCGCCTGCGCGCCCCCGACCGCCCACACCTCGTCGACGCCGAGCAGCGCGGCGGCCGCCATGATCGTCGGGTGCGGCAGCCCACCGAACTGCGCCTGCGGCGGCGAGGCCACCACCAGCGACTCGACACCGGCGGCCTGCGCGGGCACCACGTTCATCACGACCGACGACGGGTACACGGCATTGCCGCCGGGCACGTACAGCCCGACCCGCTCCACCGGCAGCCACTTCTCGGTGACGGTGCCACCGGGCACGACCTCGGTCACCGTGTCGGTGCGCCGCTGATCGGCGTGCACCTTCCTGGTCCGCTCGATCGCCACCTCGAGCGCGGCGCGCACCGCCGGGTCCAGCTCGGCGAGAGCCTTGGTCAGCTCGCCGACCGGTACCCGCACCACGGCGGGCCGCACGCCGTCGAACTTCTCGCTGTAGTCCAGCGCCGCCTCGGCGCCCCGGTCACGAATGTCCTCGACGACCGGCCGCACATGATGCAGCACCGAGTCCACGTCGACCCCTCCGCGCGGCAGCGCGGTGCGCAGCTCGGCAGCGGAAGGAGTACGACCGCGCAGATCGACGCGGGCGAGCTCGATGCGGGGAGTCATATCGGGGTACGGTCCTGTTCTGTGGTGGGGCTCAGGTCAGGTACCAGCCTAATGGTCGCCCGCCATCGCTTTTCCACCCACATCCCGCCGACGCGACGGACCCGACCGGCGGATCCGTCGCGGACACCAGCTAGCGGGTGTCTCCGTCGATGCGCAGACTGCCGCCGGAGCTCACCACGCGCATGACCATGGCCTTGGTCGAGCCGTCGATGGTGATGCTGGCCAGGCGCATATTCGTGGAGCCGTCGGCGTTGTTGCCGCTGACCGCGGTGATACTGGCGAAGGTGTCGACAGTGCGGGCGTTCCAGTACTCACGGAACGCGGACTCGCTGCCGTAGACCTGCTGTGCGGCGGGGGTCAGCAGCGACCACGAACCGGCCGGGTTGCTGAAGAAGTTCTCGACCAGCAAACCCGCCGACCCGATATCGACGGTGCCGACGTTGCTGGCCTGCCCGAGCGGCGGAACCGCCGCGCTGGGCTTCGGCGCCGCGGAGGACTGCACCGAGGTCTGCGGACCGGCCTGCACCTGCGGCGAATCCGAATCCGAGCTGTTCAACGCACTGAACGCGACGGCGACCGCCGCGACCACCGCACCCACCGCGGACCCGATCAGCACCGCGCGCCCCTTGCCTGCCTGCTTGCGCGGGGCGGGCATGGGATGGGCCTGGGTCTGCGGGTGCGCCGCGGTGTCCTGACGGACCTGCGGACGCGGGTTCGAGCGGATCTGGCGGGTCGTGGCCGTGGACGCGCCCGCATGGGAGGCCCGGCGACCGGACTGCCGGATCACCTGGGTGGTCGCCGCGGAGTTGCGACGATTGAAAGCCTCGCTGGCAGGCACGAATCCGGCGGGGACCGCGTTCTCGTCCTCGGCGAACGCGGCCAGCGCGTCGCGGGCCTCGGTCATCGTCGGACGGTCGAGGGGGTCCGGGCTGAGCAGGTCGAGCAGGAAGTCGGTGGCCGGGCCCGCGTTGTGGGGCTCGCGCACCTGCCCGTTGGCGGCGGCGTAGAGCACCGCGAGCGGGTTGGCGTTGGCGCCGTAGGGCGGTTCGCCTTCCAGCGCGTGGAAAAGCGTTGCGCCGAGGGCGAATACGTCGGCGGCGGGGGTCGGATCGGAACCGCGCGCGACCTCGGGTGCCAGATAGGCGGCGGTACCGCAGATCAGGCCGGTCTCGGTGAGCGTCACGTCGCCGGCCGCGCGGGAGATGCCGAAGTCGGTGATCTTCACCTCACCGTGGTCGCCGAGCAGGATATTGCCCGGTTTCACGTCGCGGTGCACCAAGCCCGCCTGGTGGGCGGCGATCAGGGAGGAAGCCACCTTCTCACCGATGCGGGCGACCTCGAGCAGCGGCAGCGGGCCCTTCTGACCCAGCTCCCCTGCGAGGCTGACCGACTTGAGGTACTCCATCACCAGGCACGGATCACCGTTGTGCTCGGTGATGTCGAATACCACGATGGCATTGGGATGCTGGAAGCGAGCCGCGTTGCGGGCTTCCCGAATCGCGCGCTGGCGCAACACATCCCGCTCGCCCTCGGGCAAGCTGGGTTTGATGTGGATCTGCTTCACTGCCACGGAGCGTTGGAGGCGTTCGTCGACAGCACGCCATACAACGCCTGTGCCGCCGCTACCAATACGCTCGACCAGGCGGTAATGCTCCGCGATCTTCTGACCGGTATCGATGGCGCCTACTCCGAACCTTCTCGAAATTGTGACATCCCGCGTATTGACCATGGGTATGGTCCGCCGCCGAGTGTAGCTGGCTGGGTGATGACCGCGTGCGGCAGCGGGGGGATTGCTCGCCTGCGGGGGGAAAGACGACTCATGGTGTCACACGTAGCATCCGTCCCGCTGCCTCGACCGCCGGTCCGGAGCTTCCGGCGTCCGCGACGAACACCGCGAACGCCCGGTCACCGTCGATGCCGACGAACCAGCCGTGGGCATGGGTGTCGTCGAGGTACTCGGCGGTACCGGTCTTGCCGAGCAAGCCGGGGATGTCACGCAGGGCGGTGGCCGTACCCGCACTAACCGTCTCCCCCATCATGGTCTCTAGCTGCGATGTCACCGTCGCGGGCACCGGCGCCGAAGGCCGATCGGGGGTGCCGGGACGGCCCCGGATGATGCTCGGAGCCGGCGCGGAACCGTGCGCGAGGGAGGCCGCGACGAGCGCCATTCCGAACGGCGAAGCCGTCACCGTGCCCTGTCCGATGCTCGATTCCACCCGTTGCGCCGGACTTTCGGCGGGTGGAACTTTCCCTGTGACAGTCGTCAAGCCGGGTGTCACATAGTCCACCCCGAGACCCAGCTGTTGGGCCGCCGCGGTGAGTCCGTCGGCAGGCAATTTCACTCCCAGCTCGGCCATCGTGGTGTTGCACGAGCGTGCGAACGCGGTGTGCAGGGGCACCATACCCAGGTCGAAGCCGTTGTCGTTGGGAATCGTGCGGCCCTCGATGGTGGCGCGGCCGGGGCACGGCAGCACGGTGTCGGGTGTGACCCCGCCCGCTTGCAGCGCCGCCGAGACCGTGACGGTCTTGAACGTGGAGCCCGGCGGGTAGAGCCCGGTGAGCGCGATCGGGCCCTGCGCGTCGGCGGGCGCGTTCTGGGCCACGGCGAGCACCTCCCCGGTCGAGGGGCGCAGCGCGACGATGGCGGCCGGAGTGGCGATCGGGGTGAGCGCGTCCTCGGCGGCGTGCTGTAGATCGATGTCGAGGGTGCTGGCGATGTCGGCGGTGGGCTTCGCGTCGGGTCCGGCGATGCGCTGGGTGCCTTCGGCGGTCTGCGCGCGGATCGCCCAGCCCGCGGCGGTGTCGGCCTGTTCCTGCCAGATCTCGGCCAATCCCCCGATGGTGGGTCCGGCGAGGGTCTTGTCGACGGTGAGCAACCGGGTCTGTGGCGCGAGCGTCACCCCGCGCACGCCCGTCAGCGCCTGCTGCACCGGCGCGATGTCGGCATCGCGCAGCGCCACGGCGGTGATCGGTTTACCCTGTGCCGCAGGGAGATCCGTCCGCAGCGTGGCCTCGGTGACGCCCTGCGGCGCGAGCAGCGCGGCGACGGCGGGCAGGTCGGCGTCGGGTGCGACGTTGACCAGCGTCACCACCTGCTGGGTCATCAGGTCACCGCCGGAGGCGTCGAGGACGCGCGCCGGTTTCGCCGCGACCGGGCTGTAGCTGAGCGCGCCGAGGTCGAGGCCGGGCGCGACGGTCGTCGGCTGCCAGGCGATCTTCCACTCGTCGTCGCCGGTGGTGGTCCCGGCGCTCGAGTAGGTCCACGCGTTGCGGCCGTCGGGGCCGAATTTCCAGGTGGATTCCAGCGTGAAGGACTTGTCGTCGGTGGACGAGACCCGAACCGTGTCGTTCTTGCCGAGGTTGTCGAACAGCGCGGTCAGGACCGGGAGGGCCTGCTCCGGCGCGTCGGTGAGTGCGGCGGCGGCGGACGCGTCTCCGCTGGTGAGAGCGGCGGCAAAGGACTCGGCGACAGTCTGGGGTTGGTCGGGTCCGGAGGAACAAGCCAGGGGCAGCGCAGCGAGCGCGACGAGCAGGACCGATGCCTTCCGTGGTGTGCGCACGAGTCCGAGACTAGCTCGATCCGTGGTGCCGGTGGGGTTGTCGTTTCTGCTGTGACGAGCCCGGCGGCTACCACCAACCGGTGATCGCCCCGATCTGGCGGCCGAGTTCGGGGGCGAGCGAGCGAGCGTAGCTGGCGGTCAGGTGGTGCTCGTCGCGATAGATGAGCACATTGCCCTCGACCACCCGGCAGCGCTGCGGTCGGCAGACGGCATCGGACAGGTCCAGCGGATGGACGTTCGGGTAGCCGGCCGCCGGTTCCTGGGCGGGATCGTGCGGGTCGAGCACGTCGGCGCGATCGAGCCCGCAGCTGTCGGGGTCGCCACGGTGGGCGAGGCAATCGGTGGCGCGGTAGAGGACACCGTCGCGGCGTAACCGTGGCGTGTCACGCAGGGCGAGCACATTGAGGCCGCGGTCCTGCAACGCCGTCCAGACTTCGAGGTATTCGTTGGGCACCTCGTCGCCCGCGCCGTTCTGGCGGTAGCGGGTGGACAGGGTCAGCACCCAGTTCGGGGGGTCGGCGGCCAGCCGGTCGAGCACCTCGACCGACCATTCGTGACATTCGGGGAAGGGCCACTCGGCGTAGGACGGCTGATCGGCGAGGACGACCGGACAGCCTTCCTTGAGGTAGGAGACCACCCGGAACCCGTGTTCGAGGGCGAGCGGTTCCAGCGCGGGCAGCCAGTGCTCGGAGTGCGACCCACCGACCAGCGCGATCGAGCGGGCGGCGGTGGGGTCGCCGTAGGTACAGACGCGGACTTCCCGGTTGGGGGTGATGCAGCCGTCGGTGGTCGGCGGCGGGGTGTCGGCCTGTCCTTCGAAGACGGTGGGCCGCATGGGTTCCGGTGAGTACTCGGCGCCGGAGAGCAGAGCGGCGGCGCCCGGATAGCGGTGGGTGTCCAGCGCCTGCGGCGGCACCGCCGGGTTGGCCACCAGCACCACCTGCCACCCCAGCGAGGCGATCAATACCGCGACCGCCGTGGCGGTGACCAGGGCGCCGGTCAGCCTGCGGTTCTCGACCTCCTGGCCGCGCGGTGGCATCCGCAGCGGCGTCTCGATCAGACGGGTGGTCGCGTAGGCCAGGACCAGCGAGGCGCCGATCACCACCACACCGTCGGCGACTCCGGCATTCGCCCGCCCGGTCTCGCCGAGGTAGAAGATCAGGATCGGCCAGTGCCACAGGTACAGCGGGTAGGCCAGCGCGCCGAGCTCGGTGCAGAACCGTCCGCCCAGCAGGCGGTTCGGCCACGACCGCGCGGCCACGCCGAATCCGGAGGCGATCACCAGGCAGGCGGCCGCCACCGGCCAGAGCGCCGCGACACCGGGGAACTGATTCGCGCCGTCGAACAGCGGCCCACACGACAGCACCATGGCCAGACCGAGGGCGGCCGCGAGCCCACGCAGCCGGTCCGGTATCCGCAGCCAGGGCGCCGCGACGGCCAGCATCGCACCGGCCAGCAGCTCCCAGCCGCGCGCGACGCTGTCGTAGTAGGTCCAGGCCTGGTGCTGCGCGGTGCCCGATGCCGCGTACCAGAACGACAGCGACGCCAGCCCGGCCAGCACAGTCAGCAAGGTGAGCCGCCCGGCCGAACCGCGCCTGCGTAACCAGGCCCACCCCGCCAATAATACGAAGATCGCCAGGTAGAACTGCCCCTGCACCGACATCGACCACAGGTGCTGGAGCGGGCTCACCGACGGATCGGGCGAGAGATAGTCGAGTTCGGCGGTGGCCAGATACCAGTTCTGGCCGTAGAACATCGACGCCAGCGTCTGCGCGGCGGCTTCGCCCAGCTGGGTATACGGCCGCAACACCACCGTGGCGAGCAGAATCGCCGCTGACACCACCACCAACGACGGCATCAGTCTGCGCGCGGTGCGTCGCGCGGTCTCCACGGTGGACACCCCGCCGCGCCGCTCCACCCCGCGCACCACGGCGCCGGTGAAGAAGAACCCCGACAGCACCAGAAAGACATCGACGCCGCCGGATACGCGGCCCGCCCACACATGGAACGCCACCACGAGCGCGATCGCTACCCCGCGCAGCCCGTCCAGATCCCGGCGGCGTTCGACGGTGCCACGGACCGCCGCACCCGGCGATGCGGTCCGAACATTCGGCACCAACGACCCCACAGAATCGGCCCCCACAAAGGAATTGTTTCCCGGCAAGTAACCATCAATTTGCCGTAGCGCCATCCAGGAAGCAAACCGCCGTGCCGTGCGGGGAGGGTGTTATCCGGTTCGCCAGGGCGTGGTCGTCAGGGTGGCGGCGTCGGTTTCGTCGAGGTCGATGTCGAACACCTCCGCCAGTACCTTGGGCAGCTCGGTGGGATCGAGATCACGCGAAGTGGCAGTGCCGTCGGGGTATTCCGAGCTCAGCGTCAAGTCGTCGAGCACGTGGTGGACGTCGGGCAGGAATCGCTGGAGGAACGGTCGCGTGGTGAACGGCGAACGTGGCGAGGTCGACACGAAGTGGTTGCCGACCGCGTAGTCGATGCGGAACTGCGGGTTCTCGGTGAAGGTGTAGCGGTCGATCCAGCCGTCGCGGCTGAACTGGAACAGCACCCACAGATCACCGGCCCGGCGTTCCAGCCGGTAGCGCCAGTCGCCGAGCGCGAATTCGCCTCTGCTGTCGACCAGTTCGAACGGCTCCAGGGGACCGAACCCGAAACCGACATCGCAGATCCAGACACGATCGTCGTCGGGCGTGGTCACGCGCAGCAGGGCATGGGTCGCGGGCCGCAGGGCGCCGGTATCGGCCACACCGTAGGTGACCCGACCGCTGAGCCCCGCGACACCGAACCCGAACCGTTCGAGCGCGGCGGCGAAGATCCCGACATTCTCGTAGCAATAGCCGCCACGACTGCTACGGATCAGTTTGTCCTGCAGGGAATTCAGATCCAGCGGGATACCGCGTCCGAGGATGATCTCCAGATTCTCGAACGGGATGGTGGTCGTGTGGGCGCGCACCAGGGCGCGCAAGATGTCGACCGACGCGGTGCGTGGCCCGTCGTAGCCGATCCTGGACAGATAGGCGTCCAGATCGAGCTCGGCACCGCGCCAGCCGTGATCGTCGGGCACTACGTCGGTCATCGCATCCTCGTTCCGGTCGGTGTCCTCTCGCACAACCTCGGTTCGGCGAACGTTGTTCCCGGGCGGCTCAGGCCGCGCACTTCGCGCCCGGCGGCGCCGCCGGCGCGGTGACCGAGCCGTGCTCGACATCGACGATATAGTCGCTGACCTGGGGCGCGAGCGGTTCGGTCCCCGCGAGCAGCCGCAACACCACGCACCCACCTTCGAACAGCGCGGGGCCGACAGAGTGATCACCGGGCACGATCGCGCCGGTCAGGTCACGCCCGCTGACCACCGTGTAGAAGGAGAACGGTTTGCCCGCCGCGGTCAGCGCCGCGCGCAACTCCACACTGGTCGCGAAGGGCACGATGGCATCAGCGGTGCCGTGGATCAGGAAGGCCCTGCGCATGGTCAGCCGGTCGGCGAGCAGCGCGGGCGAACGCTCGATGTAGGCGAGCGGGCAGATCATCGGCGTGCAGCTGCCCGCGTCGCGTTCGATCTGGCGTGGCAGTGCGGGATCCACCGAGCCGCCGGCCGCCCACATCGTGAAATCGTCGGAGGGGCCGTAGTTGTCGACCCAGTAGTCGAACAGCCCGGGCGGACCGTGTGCCACCGCGAGCCCGCTGGTGATGCCGCCCTGACTCCACCCCCACAGGACGGTGGACGCGATAGCGGGATGCTCGCCGCGATACCACTGTGTGGCCGCCACCAGGTCGTGCCAGCCCGCCCACAGATTCCAGTCGCCGGTGCGCCACGGTCCGTCGGCGCTGCGCAGATCCATGAGCAGAATCGGCGACCCGCCCGTGCGCGCGAGCGCGGACATATACGGGGCGAAATCGGCCGACGACCCTCCGTGCCCGTGCACCGCGACCACCAGCTTCGCGGCCGGGATATCGCCGGGAACACAGCGATACGGCTCGTACACCCGCCCGGTCGCACGCTCGCCGTCCACGGTGATCGCGACCTGTCGCAGGTCGACGCCCGGCGCGCACGGCGGTTGACCGTGCAGGGCGGGTCCGACCGCGGCCGATATGGCGACCAGCAGCGCGCACACCGCCACGACGACCCCGACCCGCTTCATGTCGCGATTGTCCGCCACGGGTGGACGGGGGTCCAGCACATCGTCGCGCGTTCCTCGCCGACATGGCACGGTCCCCGCAGCCCACCGAGTAGGGGTTGCGAGGACCGCCGGAACCCACGTGTCGGCGTGGATCCGTTCGAGGTGACGTCAGCGCAGTGCGACCTCCGACCCGCGATGCAACAGCACCGGCGCCGTCTTGCTCGCAGTGTCGGCGTTGATTCCCTTGGCGGCCGGATTCGCCTGTTCCAGTTGGGGTTTGCGATCCAGCAACGTCTCGGTGAGCACGCAGGCCAGATTCGCGTCGAGGTCGTCGCGCACCACGAGCAGGTTGGGCACCACGATGGTCGGCGCGTCGGCGGGCAGCCCGTAGGTGGCGGCCGGGATCGAGCCCGTCTCGTAGACCGGGTTGATCTCCTTCAGCTTCGGTAGCACGCCGGTGATGTCGAGGAAGCGGACTTTGTCCTTGGCGGTGGTGAACAGGTCGGTGATGCCCGGCGTCGGCAGGCCGCCGGACCAGAACATCGCGTCGATGGAGCCGTCCTTGAGGCCGTCGACGGTCTTGGTCAGGTCGAGGCGCTGAGCGGCGACGTCGCTGTCGGGATCGAGTCCCGCGGCTTGCAGCACGCGCTGGGCGATCACCTCGGTACCCGATTTGGGCGAGCCGGTGGAGACCCGTTTGCCGCGCAAGTCGGCGAGGGAGTTGATGCCGGCGTCGGTGCGCACGATGACCTGGGTGTAGTTGTCGTAGAGCCGGGCCAGTGCGCGGATCGGCTGCGCGCTGGTGAAGCTGCCCGTGCCCGCGACCGCGTCGGCCGCCGAGTCGGCGAGCGAGAAGCCGACCTGGTAGGTGCCGCCGACCACCTGCTGGATGTTCTGCACGGACGCGCCGGTCTCGGCCGCGGTGGCCTTCACGGTCCCGCCGGTGGCGGCGGAGATCTGCTCGGCGTAGGCGTTGCCCAGCGCGAAGTACACGCCGGTCGCGTTGCCGGTGGCGATGCCGATCCTGGTGTCCTGCTTCACCGCACAGGTCACCTCGCCGCCCGCGTCGGCGGTCGGGGTGTCCTGCCGGCCACCGCAGCCGGTGAGTAACGCGGCGGCCGCGACCACGGCGACAATTGTTCTGACCATGAGGTCCCCTTCCGTCGACGGCAAGGCCGCCTGCCGATTCCCGCGGATCACGGTGTGTCCGTGGATGTTCTGTTCGCCCGATCGAGAAGGCCCGCCGCCACGGCGACGACCAGCACCCCGAGCCCGATTCCGGTGGCGACCGGATGCGGGTACAGCAGGATCAGGCCCGCGGCGGCGGCGATGACGCGCGGGATGGGGCCGATCGCGCCGATTCCGAACAGCCACCCGCCGGTCGCCGCCGCCAGCGCCGCGACGCCGACGCAGGCGGCCGCGCTGACCCACAGCACGTCGAGCACCGCACCGCGGCCGAGCAGGTGCTGCCCGGAATCGGTGAGCACGAACATCAGCGGCACCAGGAACGCGGGCAGCGCGTACCGCAGGGCGTGCCACATCGTCGGCATCGCCTTCGCACCGGTCACCGCGGCCGCGCCGACGGCGGCCAGCGCGGTCGGCGGCGTCACCTCCGAGAGCACCGAGAAGTAGAAGACGAACATGGCGGCGGCGGGTGCGGCGACGTGCAGGTCGAGCAGCGCGGGCCCGATGATCACCCAGCCGATGACGAACGACGCCGTCACCGGGACCGCCAGACCGAGCAGCGACAACGCGATCGCCGCCAGCACCGCGGTGGTCGCCAGCACGACGGCGGGATCGTCGGACAGCGCCGAGCCGGCCTTGACCAGCAGCGCGGCCAGTTGCGCACCGAGGCCGGTCTTGGTGGTCATCGCGGTGATCACACCCGCCGCCGCACACACCGCGACCACCGGCAGCGCCGAGCGCATTCCGTACGACAGCGAGCGCAGGGCCTCGATCACGAACTGCCCCACACTCTTCCGTGACCAGCGATACCCCTGCGCTCTCGCCGAGCCGCCCTCGGCCGACTCCGTCTCGCGCTGTCCAGCGGGCGTTTTCGTGAGGTCGATGACCACCGCCGAGGCCCCCTCGGTCGCCGCGGCACTGCGCAGCATCCGGTCCGGGATCGCGAGCAGCAACGCGAGCACCGTCGCGTAGACAACCGCGCGGGTCGCGCTCACGCCTGCCAGCAGGAGCACGACGATCACGATCAGCGACGAGAAGTGATACCCGAAGCGGCCCAGCAGCTTCCACCACGGCGTCGGCAGTGGACCGTCGGCCGGATCCGCGGGCGCTCGTCCGTCGGCGTGGATCCGGCGCGCGTCGATCTCGACCGACAGCAGGATGCCCAGGTAGTACAGCAGCGTCGGGATCAGCGCCCAGCCCAGCACCGTCACATACGACACGTCGAGATATTCGGCGACGATGAATGCCGCGACTCCCAGCGTGGGCGGAGACAGAATCGCACCGACACCCGCCGCCGCGAGCATCCCGCCCGCCTGTTCGGGCCGGTAGCCGGCCTTACGCAGAATCGGCCAGGTCACCGCACCGGTGCTCACCGCGGTCGCGGTCCCCGATCCCGAGACGGTCCCGAGCAGAAATCCCGACGCCACGGCCGTGCGCCCCGCCGCGCTGTGCGAGCGACGGAACAATGAGACCGACAGATCGACGAAGAACCTTGCCGCACCGGAGAATTCGAGCACCGCCCCGTAGAGCGTGAACAACACGATGTAGCTGGCCGCGACGTCGAGGGGCGTGCCGTAGAAGCCGCTGCCGGAGTTGTACAGCGCGTCGACGATCTGATCGACGTCGAGTCCCGCGTGCGCGATCGACCAATCCTGCGGCAGCAGACCGCCGTAATACCCGTACCCGAGGAACACCAGACACACCACCGGCAGGATCACCCCGGTGGTGCGCCTGCACGCCTCGAGCACGAGCACCAGCAGCAACCCGCCCATCACGACATCGAGCGGCGCGAGCATCCCCTGCCGATCGAGAAACGCGTCGTATCCCCCACCCGCGTCACCGATCCGAATCGGCAGCACCGGATACAGACACACCACCAGGGTGATCGCGGCCAGCACCCAGTCGAGCACGGACGGGCCGTCGGCCCGATCGAGTGGACCCCACCACGACCGATAGCTCAGGTACACCAGCGGCAACGCGACAGCCAGAAAGATGACCAGGTAGTACTGACTGCCCTGCGCCAACGGCCGAAACACCTGCCACACCGACAGCAGCGCGAGCCCGAGCGCGACGACACCGACCAGCCGACCGGGGAATCCGGAGAGCACCCGCGCGGGCCGCTCCTCGTCGTCCACCCCCAGCTCAGCCGCAGTGACAACCGGTGGCGCTGCGTTCATGAGCGGACGATAGCAACGAGATTCACGACCGGTGACGAAATCGACAACCGTGCAGTCTGTACAAAATGGACACTACCCGGGCCTCGCTCACCGCCGTGTCGTCCCGCGATCCACTTCCGCACCCCGGCGCAGCGCGAAGGTGGCGCCCGCGAGGGCGGCGGCCGCGACGACGATCGCGAATACCGTGGTGGCCGTGGCCAACCCCGCCGCATCGCCGAGAAAACCGGTCGCCAGCGGCAACACCGCGGCGGGGAGATAACCGCCCACGTTCTGCGCGGCATTGGCCTCGGCCAGCCGATCCGGCGGCACCGTCGACCCGATCGCGGTCAAACCACCGAGCTGTCCGAGCCCCTGTCCCATCCCGGCCAGCACCGCGGCGACGCCGAACACCGGCACCGCCGCCGTCGCGACCGCGCCGATCAGCGCGACCGCACTCCCGGCCGTCGCCACCGAGCTGCCGAGTAGGATCGCGCGAATGCTCTTTCGCCGCACCGCGAATTGGATGCTCGTCGCGGCCAGGAACATCCCGAAGGCCAGCGCACCCGCCACGACCCGATTCGCCGATCCGAGCATGCCGAGAACCGACGGGCCCAGCGACAGAACGAAGGACGTGGCCGTGATGCCGGGGGCGAAGGCGACAATCCCGAGCAGCACCGCTGTCCTGCCCCGCGCCGGGACCGCGGGCAATCGGATCCACGGACCGCGCCCGCCCGCACCGCTCGGCAGATCCATTCGCAGCACCACCACGAAAGCCACTGCCAGTAGCACGATTTCGACCACGAACACTGTCACCGTCGCACCGGGTACGGCCTCCGACAAGACCCCGGCCAGCAGCGGACCCAGTCCGGCACCCAGCACCATGGCCACCGAAGCCGCCAACGCGCCTCTCGCCGACCGCTCCCGGCCCGCGATATCGGTCACCGCCGCCATCCCCGCCGAGACCGCGCAGCCCACCGCGACGCCGGTGAGCAATCGCGCGAGCGCGAGCACGAGCACCGAACCGGCACAGGCGAACAGCACACAGGCCCCCATCGCCACCACGATCGCGGGCAGCAGCACCGGCTTACGCCCCACCCGATCGGAGACCACGCCTGCGACGGTCAGCGCGCCGAGCAATCCCGCGATGTAGCAGGCGAAGACGAGGGTGAGCGTGCCCGAGGAGAATCCCATCTCCCGCTGCCACACGACGTAGAGCGGCGTGGCCGCGTTCGAGAGCACGAACACCGCGAGCACCGGCCACGCCGCCACCCAGATCGCCCCATCGCGCGCCGGTGGCGCCGCTGCCTGGATCGTCATGCCCACTCCTTTGTTCGATTATTCTCGTACTGGTACGACAGAAGTCGAACATACTCAGTACGATAAGATTCGTACAACCCCCGACCTGAAGGTGTCCGATGCAGGCAACGACCGAAGCCGAACGACTCCCCGAGCCCGCCCGCGCCGACCTGCGTCTCGACATCGTCCTCGGCGCGCTCAGCGATCCGCTCCGTCTCGGCATCGTGCGGAAGCTGCTCACCGAATCCCCCGACCTCGACCGCCCCTGCGGCTGGTTCGGCATCGACCGCCCCAAGTCGACCCTCACCCACCACTTCCGCGCCCTCCGCGAAGCAGGCATCACCCGCCAGCACCGCTACGGGCTCGAACGCCGCAGCCAGGTCCGGGTAGCCGACCTCGACGCCCGATTCCCCGGTCTCCTCGACCTCGTCCGCGCCTGGCGCCTCGAATAACCGCGCGACCCAGGCCGAAGCGGCGTGGATAATGTCGTGGTGGCTGTGATGCGACGAATCGTTGTGATGGGGACATCGGGGTCGGGCAAGAGCACGCTGGCCCGGCAGATCTCGCATCAGCTCGACATCCCGCACATCGAACTCGACGCGATCCACCATCAGCCGAACTGGACACCGATGGCCGCGCCCGAATTCCAGGCCGCGGTCGCCGAGCGGATCGCCGGAGATGCCTGGGTGGTCGACGGCAACTACCGAGGCAAACTCGGTGATCTGGTGTGGCGACGCGCCGATACGGTGGCCTGGTTCGATCTGCCCCGGTCGCTGGTCATGCGTCAGATCGTCGGCCGGACGGTGGGCCGGGCGCTGACCGGGCGTGAGCTGTGGAACGGCAATCGGGAGCGCTGGCGCGAGATGGTCTCGCTCGACCCGGCACGATCGGTGATCATGTGGGCCTGGACGACCCATGCGAAGAACCGGGCGAACTACCTTGCGGCACAGAATGATCCGGCATTCCGCAATCTCACCTTCGTCCGGCTGGGCTCCCATCGCGAGGCCGCGGCGTTCCTCGACGGTCTCACCAACGCACCACCGCCGACGTAGCCCGATTCGGCCATCACCGTCCACCCCACCGGGCTTGCGCCGCGATTGTCGGTACCCCCGCCTACGATCCGCTCATGCACTCGATCGATACCGCGCAGCGTCGCGCCCGATTGGCCACCAGGCATCGCCTCGCGCCGTCGGCGCGTTCGGCCGACCCCGTGGACATCGCCCGTTCGATGGTGGTTCTGCACGCCACCGATCCGGCGACGGTGTACCTGTCGGTCGGTGCTCGAGGCGTCGATCTCACTCCCGCCGATGTCGAGAAGGCGCTGTACGACGACCGGGCCCTGCTTCGCATGCTGGCCATGCGCCGCACGATGTTCGTCGCGCCGACCGAGTTGCTACCGGTTCTGCAGGCCTCCACCTGCGATGCGCTGGCCCACAAACAACGCCGCACGTACGGTCGCTATATCGAGCAGGCGGGCGTCATCGACGGTGACATTTCGACGTGGCTGGCCGACGTCGAAGCCGAGACCCACGCGGCGCTGCTGACCCGCGGCGCGGCAACCGGTGTCCAGCTGAGCAAGGACGTGCCACGTCTGCGCACCCAGATCGACGCCGCCCCCGGAAAGTCCTATTCCAAACCGACCAGCATCACCACCTGGGTGCTGGTGGTGCTCGGCGCCGAGGGCCGAATCGTGCGCGGCCGCCCGAACGGCAGCTGGACCAGCAGCCAGTACACCTGGGCCCCCGTGGAAACCTGGCTACCCCAGGGGTTTTCACCGCTGTCCGCCGCCGAGGCTCGCGTCGAACTGGTGCGCCAGTGGTTGCACGCCTTCGGCCCGGCCCCGATCACCGACCTGAAATGGTGGACCGGCTGGACCCTCGGTGAAGTCCGGAAAGCTCTGGCCGAACTCGACACAGTCGAAGTAGACCTCGACGGCACCGCCGGCATAATCCTCGCCGACGACCTCACCCCCGTCCCCACCCCCGAACCCTGGGCAGCCCTGCTCCCCGCCCTTGACCCCACCCCGATGGGCTGGCAATCCCGGGACTGGTTCCTCGGCCCCCACGCCCCCGCCCTCTTCGACACCAACGGCAACATCGGCCCCTCCATCTGGGCCGACGGCCGCATAGTAGGCGGCTGGGCCCAACGCCCCGACGGCGAAGTGGTCACCCGCCTCCTGGAAGACGTGGACACCGACACCCAGAAGCTGATCGACGCCGAAATAGACCGCACCACAATCTGGTTCGGCGATATCCGAGCCATCCCCCGCTTCCGAACCCCACTACAACGCGAACTCACCGCCTGAACCGACAACTATTCGGAAATATCTTGCCGATTCGACCAGAACGGGCCGGGCCCTGGTCAGCGCAGATACGAGGCACCGTTGACGTCGAGCACGGTCCCGGATGCCCAGGTCGCCTCGGGCGATGCCAGGAACCGCACCGCCGCGGCGATCTCCTCGGGGGTGCCGACGCGGCCGAACGGACTCTGTGCCTTGACCGCCTCGGTCACCCGCTCGGCAACACGTTCGGTCGCGACGAACCCGGGCGCGACTGCGGCAACCGAAATACCGTGTGGCGCCAGCGATACCGCCAAGGACTGTGCGAGTGCGTGCACCCCAGCCTTGCTCGCCCCATAGGCGGGGTGATCCGGTTCGCCGCGAAAAGCGCCACGCGAACCGATGTTCACGATGCGCCCGGCGACTCCACGCTCGATCATGTGCCTGGCCGCACAGTACGACGTGTTCGCGGTACCGAGCAGATTCACGTCCACCGTTCGGCGCCAAGCCCGCTGCCATTCCTCATAACTGGTGTCGGCCAGCGGATGCGCGATGTTCACCGCCGCATTGTTCACCAGCACATGCACCGTCCCGAGGCTCTCGATCGCCGCATCGACCACCGACGCCGCACCCTCCGCGGTCCCGAGATCACCACAGATCGACACATGCCCCACACCCGGCAACTGCGCCAACGTCGCAGCCGCGTCCGCGCGCCGCGACGAATAATGCACCGCGACCCGATCCCCCTGCTCCGCGAACGCCACCGCGATCGCCCGCCCGATCCCCCGCGAAGCACCGGTTACCAACACTCCACGACTCTCCTCAACCACACCACCCACCCTGCCACAGCAGCCCCATCCCATCCGCACCCCACATTGCGCACCTACCACCTGCGCAGAAGAGTTCGTCACAATGGTCAGGTGAATGCTGAAGAGCCCGAATGGATTCGGCTGATGACCTACGAGGCCACCGAGGACGCGCCGCGACCGATCAGCGCCCTGCGCGGTTGACTGCGCGACCGTGGAATCGACTGGATGCCCTTCTCCGCCGACGACATCCGTATCGATCTCATGCGAGCCCGGCATTCCGACGGCCGCATCGGCTGCGCCGTCGGCATAGCCATCCGCAGCAAGGCCCTGCGCCCACTGGGTCTGCACCCCGACCAACCGGAAGCGCAGCCCACATACCCGTCACCACCGGCGTGGTGGCATGCCGCCGCCGACCGCAGCCCCTGGGCACAGACCTGAGCTATCGGTCGGCGACGTCGATCAGCACGTCTTGATCGTCGGCGGTTCGACGCGACCTCACATGTCCAGGCCGAGGTCGAGTACGCGGACCGAGTGGGTGAGGGCGCCGATGGCGAGGTAGTCGACGCCGGTGCCCGCGTATTCGGCGGCTCGGTCGAGTGACAGTCCGCCGGAGGACTCGAGTTTCGTCGCGGGGGCCGCAGCATCGCGGCGCTGGACGGCGGCCTGGGTCTGCCAGAGGGGGAAGTTGTCCAGCAGGACGAGTTCGACGTTTTCGGCGAGGACAGCGTCGAGTTGTTCGAGGCTGTCGACCTCGACCTCGCAGGCGATGTCCGGTGCCAATGCGCGGACCGCGCGCAGGGCGTTGACGACCGAACCGGCGGCCACCACGTGGTTGTCCTTGATGAGGGCGGCATCGCCGAGCCCCATGCGGTGGTTGACGCCGCCGCCGACCCGGACCGCGTACTTCTGCAGGGCGCGCAGGCCGGGCAGCGTCTTGCGGCTGTCGCGGATCTTGCACTCGGTGCCGTCGACCGCGTCGACCCAGTCGGCGGTGGCGGTGGCGATGCCGGACAGGTGGCACACCAGGTTGAGCATGGTTCGTTCGGCGGTGAGCAGGCCGCGGGTGGGGGCGACGACGCTCAGCACCGAGGTGCCCGGCTCCACCCGGGTGCCGTCGGCGACCCGCGCGGTGATCTCGTAGGTGCCCGCGCCGAGGACCTCGTCGAGCACGAGCAGCCCGATGTCCAGGCCCGCGACGGTGCCGTGCTGGCGCGAGACGACCGAGGCTTTGCTCACCGCGTCTTCGGCAACGGTGGCGATCGTGGTGACGTCGGGCCCGTAGCGCAGGTCCTCGTCGAGGGCGTTACGGATCAGCGTCAGCAGCTCATCACGGTCCAGAGTGGCGTCCAGTGCCATCACCGCACTCCTAATATCTCGGGCGCACAGTGCGCCTGGGTCGATACGGCGGAGCGGGTCACCACTCCACCGATATTGCTTGTCCGACTGCGATTTCCGGATGCGACCCGCCCGCACGAGCGATCTCGGCCGGAAAGTCACTGGTCATCGCACGCCGAGGGGCACCGCACCGCACTCCGTGGGCAGGGTGGACAGTGCGAACGTGCCCTCCGGCGAGAGCCGAATCGCCGTACTGTGCCGCTGATCCTCGACCGCGCCCGGCGACTCCGCACGCGTGTGGCACCCTCGGCTCTCGGTACGCGCCGCCGCCGCGACGAGCAGCGCACGCGCGGTCACCGTGAGCGACGCATCCTCGATACGCCGCAGATGCTGGGCCGCCGCCGGCGCATCAGCAGTAGCCGAGTCGAGCAACGACACCGCCGACACCGCCCCGTCGATCCGCCTGCGCGCCCGCGCGAGGCCGTCGCCGTCACGCACCACGGAGGCATGCGCGGTCATCGCCTGCTGCACCACCGAACGGTCGGCGAATTCCACTGTCCACGAGGAGATCTCCTCGACCCGAGCGCGAACCCCGACCCGCTCGGCCGCCGCCACACCGGCGCGCTCACCCACCACGAGCCCTTCGAGCAAGCTGTTGGAGGCCAACCGGTTGGCGCCGTGCAGCCCGGTCCTGGCGACCTCGCCCGCCGCGTAGAGCCCGGCGACACCGGTGCGCCCGTGCGTATCGGTGAGAACGCCACCGCACTGATAGTGCGCGGCAGGCGCGACCGGAATCAGTTGCGCCACAGGGTCGATCCCGGCGGCCAGGCACGAGGCGGTGATCGTCGGGAACCGCTGGGCGAACCCTTCGATGGCGCGGGCGTCGAGGAAGACATGGTCGGAGCCGAGCGCCCGCATCCGCTCGGCGATCGCCCGCGACACCACGTCACGAGGCGCCAGGTCACCACGCGGGTGCCCAGCCGTCACCGAGTTCCCCTGGGAATCAACGAGTATCGCGCCCTCGCCACGCACCGCCTCGCTGATCAGCGGTCGCCTGCCCACCCCGCCGGGCGTGTACAGCACCGTCGGATGGAACTGCACGAATTCGAGATCGGCCACGGCGGCCCCGGCCCACAACGCCAGCGCCACACCGTCACCGGTCGCCCCCGGCGGATTCGTGCTCAGCGCGTAGAGCTGCCCCAGACCACCGGTCGCCAGCAGCACAGCGGGCGTATGCACGACGCCGAACCCGTTGTCCGACACCGCGATCACACCCTGTACGCCCTCGGCACCGGTCACCACGCGCAACGCGGCGGCACCGAACAGCACCGGCAATCCCGCCGCGTTGAGCGCGCGCTGTACCTCGGCGCCGGTCGCGTCCCCACCGGCGTGGATGATGCGACGCGTGCTGTGGCCGCCCTCGCGGGTGCGCGAGATCTGCCCGTCACGACCGAGGTCGAACACCGCGCCGAGGTCGGTCAGCGCCGCGACCGCGGCCTGGCCACCCTCGACGATCGAACGCACCGCGTCGACCTCGCACAACCCGGCACCGGCCTCGACCGTGTCGAGCACGTGCGAGTCGACCGAATCACCGAGCGGTGCGACGACCGCGATGCCGCCTTGCGCGTACTGGGTCGACGTGTCGGTCGGACCGCCCTTGCTCAGGATGAGCACCCGCAGCCCGCGCAACGAGGCCGTGCGTGCCGCCGTGAGCCCGGCGACGCCACCGCCGATGACGACCAGGTCGACCTCGGCCTCCCAGGAAACAGGAACCGTCATGGTCGTTACCGACTCGGCCGCACTGTGCCGGTCACTCGCCACCGCCGCCGGAGTTGCCGATGGCGATCATCCGCTGCACCGAGGCGCGACCGGCCTCGGCCATCGCCAGGTCGACGTGCACCTCGTCGGCACCCTCGACGAGGCAGCGCAGCAGCGCGGCCGGAGTGATCATCTTCATGTACTTGCAGGACGCGCGATCGTTGACGGCCTGGAAGTCGATCCCGGGGGCCGCCTTGCGCAGCTGGTGCAGCATGCCGATCTCGGTCGCCACCAGCACCTGGTTGGAGTGCGATGCCTTCGCCGCGTCGATCATCCCGCCGGTCGACAGGATGTGCACTCGCTCGGCCGGGAACGCGCCCTCGCCGGCCAGGTACAGCGCCGAGGTGGCGCAACCGCACTCCGGGTGCACGAACAGCTCGGCATCGGGGTGGGTGCGGGCCTGTTCGGTGAGCTCGTCGCCGTTGATGCCGGCGTGCACGTGGCACTCGCCCGCCCAGATGTGCATGTTCTCGCGCCCGGTCTCACGCTTGACGTGCGCGCCGAGGAACTGGTCCGGCAGGAACAGCACTTCGCGGTCGGGGTCGATCGAGTCGACCACGTCGACGGCGTTGGAGGAGGTGCAGCAGATGTCGGTGAGCGCCTTCACCTCGGCGGTGGTGTTCACATACGACACCACCATCGCGTCGGGGTGCTCGGCCTTCCAGGCGCGCAGTTCGTCGGCGGAGATCGAGTCGGCCAGCGAGCAGCCTGCGCGCTGGTCCGGGATGAGCACGGTCTTGGCCGGGCTGAGGATCTTGGCCGTCTCCGCCATGAAGTGCACGCCGCAGAACACGATGGTGCCCTCTTCGGCCTCGGCCGCGATGCGCGACAGGGCCAGCGAGTCGCCGACGTGGTCGGCCACGTCCTGGATCTCGGGCAGCTGGTAGTTGTGCGCGAGGATGGTCGCATTGCGTTCGCGCGCCAGGCGGCGCACCTCCTGCGCCCATTCCGGCGTCGCCTCGACACCCGCGTAGCCGGTGGGTCCGTCGAAGACCGAATCCATCAGCGTCCGCTGTGCAGTCGTCGTCGCCATGGTGGCTCCCTTCATCGTGCGAGCGGCTCCATCGCCGCGATTCGCACCAAACCAGGTTTTCGACTTACAATCGAAAACGTGCCCCATAGTAACACCATCCACGAATCGCTCACCGCGGTGTTCCAGGTTCGCCGCTTCCCTTCGAGCATTTCCGCAGGTAGAGGAGCCAAGCACCCGGAGTTGGCGGTTCTGCTGTGGGAACGCGCGCTCGATCCGCAGAAAGGCACGTGGTCGCTACCCGGCGGCCGCCTGCGCGACGACGAAGACCTCGACACCTCCGCCCGGCGCCAGCTCGCCGAGAAGGTCGACGTGCGCGATCTCCACCACCTCGAGCAGGTGTCGGTGTTCAGCAATCCCGACCGGGTCCCCGCCCCGCGCCGCATCGCCTCGGCCTACCTGGGCCTGGTTCCCCTCACCACCGAACCCGAACTCCCGCCCGACACCACCTGGCACCCGGTCTCGAATCTGCCCGACATGTCCTTCGACCATCGCACCGTCGTCGACCACGCCCGTACGCGTCTGGCCGCCAAACTCTCCTACACCAACATCGCCTACGCCCTGGCCCCCGACACTTTCACCATGTCGACCCTGCGCGAAATCTATTGCGCCGCACTCGGCTACGACGTGGACACCACCAACCTCCAGCGAGTCCTCACCCGCCGCAAGGTGATCACCCCCACCGGCGACACGGCACCGTCCGGCCGGGCAGGCGGCCGCCCCGCGGCGCTCTACCGCTTCACCGACTCCGGCCTGCGAGTAACCGACGAGTTCGCCGCCCTCCGTCCCCCGACCTGACCGAAGTGCACACTGCACCTATGAGCGAATCGCAGTGCGATATCCAGCCCGCCCCGCCGTTGCGGTTGACGCCGGCGTGCACCGTCTACACCGGAATCGTGCGCCTCGCGATGACAGGCCGGTTCTTCCAGTCCCATCGAGCACCGGCCGACGAGTTCGGCGCGTTCGTCCCGCACGTTGCGCCCCTGCCGCACGACGGGCCCGAACCCCAGGTGTGGGCCGAGGCCTATGTCATGAGCACCTCGTCCTCCGCCGCCGGTGGGTTTCCCTCCGGCGTCGAATACGTGCGCGGCGCCTACCTGGCCGATCCGCGCGGCGGCACCGACCGATGGCTGCATCTGGGCGGAGCCGCGCACATCGGCAAAGGACTCACCCTCGGCTACCGGATCACCGTGCAGACCACGTAGCGGTGACAGTCGGTCCCGGAAGTTGTCGGTGGCCGGTGTCACACTGCGGACATGGACAACGACGCGACGGACGCGAAGCAGACCACCTCCTACGACGATCCGGATGCTCCCTGGAACAAGGAGTTCTCCGAGGAGGAGATGGCAGGCTGGAACGACGGGGTCATCACGGAGTTCCGCGAGAACCAGGGTCGGGTCGGGGGCGACTACGCGGGCGCCACCCTGCTGTTGCTGACGACCACAGGCGCCAAAAGCGGTAAGCCGCATGTGGTTCCGCTCGGTGCGCTGTATCGCGGCGACCTGATGTACGTGAGCTCGTTCATCGAGGATCGGTATCCGGCCTGGTATCACAACGCCAAGGCCGACCCCCGGGTCACGATCGAACTGGGCGGCGAGAAGTTCGCGGCGACGGCCGACGTGCTCACCGGCGAGCGGTACGACGAGTTCGCGGCATGGGCACTTGCGGAGAACTCCTTGCTGGCCGAATATCAGGCCAAGGTCGACAAGCCGCTACCGCTGGTGGTGCTGACCCGGACCACCTCCCCGGAGTAGACAGCACGCGGCACGCCCTCAGGTGCGGGGCAGAATTCCGAGCAGCAGCGCGTCGATACCCGCGGCGAACACCGAGTCGTTGTCACGCGGTCCCCCGCCGGCCGACGCCGTCCCGAACAGCGCGATCAGGTTCGGGTAGTCACCGGCCAGATCGCCGGTCGTGGACGCGAGATCGGCGCCGAGGCCGCCGGTCGACAGCCCCGCCGCTTCCTGCGCCGCAAAATTCGCACCCCAGCCCGACAGCATCGCCACGCCCATCATGGTCGCGCCCGCGTCGAGCCCGGCAGGGGCGAGAGCGCCGACCATCCGATCGAGGTAGCGCACCGAGTTCGGTCCCATGACAGCAGGTTCGGCCTGCACCAGCCAGGGGTGTCGGCGGTGCAGCGTGCGGGACTGTTCGGCGAGCGCGAGCACATCGGTGCGCACATCGCCGGTCGGTTCCGGGTAGTCGTACTCGCCGGCGACACGGTCGACCATGAGCGCGATCAGGTCATCCTTGCCGTCGACGTAGCGATACAACGACGCGGCGGCGGTGCCGAGTTCGTCGGCCACGCCGCGCATCGAGACCGCGCGCAGTCCGCCCGCGTCGGCCCGCCGCACACAGGCCTCGGCGAGTTGATCGAGCGTGTACGCCGGGCGCGGTCCCGGCCGTGGCGCCGCGCCACGCGACCACAACGAGGCTCCGGTCTTCGTCATACCTGTCAGCATGCCGCAGATCAATAGTTGCGAACACTGTTAGCAGATGCGTATCCTCATTGCGAACACTGTTCCCAATGAAGGGAGATCGCCGTGCATGCCATCGAATCGGCCGCACTGACCAAGACCTACGGCAAGAACACCGTGGTCGACGCCGTAGACCTGCGGGTGCCACCCGGCCAGGTACACGCGCTACTTGGCCCGAACGGCTCGGGCAAGACCACCACCGTGCGCATGCTGGCAACCCTGGCGTGCCCCACCTCGGGCCGCGCCGCGATTCGAGGATTCGATACCGTCCGCCAGACCGACGACGCGAAGCGGCAACTGGGCTTGGTGGGGCAGTTCCACGCGGTCGACCCACGTCTGACGGGACGCCAGAATCTCGTGATGCTGGCCCGCCTCAACGGCTTCCACGCCGCTGCGGCTCGCAAGCACTCGAACGAACTGCTCGACCGATTCGAACTGGCCGAGGCTGCCGATCGCGTGGTCAGGACCTATTCCGGCGGCATGCGCCGCAGGCTCGACATCATCGCGGGCATGATCGTGCGCCCCGCCGTCCTGTTCCTCGACGAGCCGACGACCGGGCTCGACCCACACAGCCGCAACGAGATCTACGGCTACGTCCGAGATTTCGTCGCCGAAGGCACCACCGTGCTGCTCACCACCCAGTATCTCGACGAGGCGCAGCGCTTGGCCGACGCCATCACCATCCTGCAAGCGGGACGAGTGATCGCGGCAGGCACACCGGAACAGATTCTGGCGACCGTCCCCGCCGGGCTCGACGTCGTCATCGAAGATCCGCACCGCTACCACGAGGTGCTGTCGGTGCTCGATGGATTCGGCGGCTCACCGACGGATCCCCCACCGGACCACCAGCATTCGCCGATCGGATTGTCGTTCACCTTCTCCGGCGAAGCTCCCGGCCTGCTGCCGGTCCTGCGCGCGCTCGACGGCGCGGGCATCGCCGTCCGCGACATCGGTGCCCGCGTCACCACTCTCGACGACGCGTTCCTCGCGCTCACCGGTCGCGATCGGGTCACGGCATGAGCGCCGTCGACACCCGTGCGGTGTCGCTGTTCACGGGCGCGTGGGTGCTGTTCCGGCGAGTACTGACGAACTACCGCAATTCCCCTGGTCTGTTCGCGATCACGCTGGCCGCGCCCTTGGGCATGATGCTGCTGTTCGGCTTCGTCTTCGGCGGCGCGCTGGCGAGCGGCGGCGATGCGAGCGCATACCGTTCCTACCTCGTGCCGGGGGTGCTCGTCCTGGTCGCGGCCATGGGTCTGACGTCGACCGCGATGACCTCGAATGCCGACCTGCACAGCGGTTTCACCGACCGGATCCGCGCACTACCTCTGTCGGCGGCGGCGGCACCGGCGGGGTACGCGCTGGCCGAGACCGTCGTCGGCATCCTCGCGCTCGCACTCATGGCGGGAGCCGGCTACCTGATGGGCTGGCGAATCGACGCGACGCCGAGCGAGATCGTGGTGGCGATCGCGCTGCTGCTCGCGTTCCGTTGCGCGCTGTCCTGGCTCGGCATCGCGCTCGGCGCGGCGGTCCGCGACGAGCAGATGCTGCAACAGACCGCGCCGTTGATCTTCGGCACGTTGATGTTCTCGAATGTGTTCGTACCGACCTCGTCGATGCCGACGGTGATCGCGGTGATCGCCGAGTGGAATCCGGTCAGCAGCCTCGTGGCCGCGCTGCGCGAACTGCTCGGCGCCGACCTGCCGGCCCCGGCCGGTAGTGCCTGGCCGATGCAGCATCCCGTCGCGGCGGCGACCGCCTGGATGGTCGCACTGTTCGCGCTCGCGGTCCCGATCGCGATTCGCCGGTATGCCAACGATTCCTGACGGGTCCGGGTCAGCCGGCGTACCGGCGATCGCGGTGCTTCGGCGAGCGGCGGTAGGCGCGTCCGCTGGGCACCGCGGTGGCGGCGGACGAGCTGCGCAGGGCGTGGCGGCGGCGCCAGGCGACCAGATCGGGTCGCTCGGCGGGCGGCTCGGTGGATTGCCCGGCTACGGTCTTCATGGTCTTGGTCCTCCCCCGAAATACGTTGCTGCCAGGATAAGGAGCGGGTCCGACCACATTCCACTGGTTTTCGGTGAACCGATCCCTGGCGCTCGCTATTCCTTGTCCACCGCCGTCTCGGGCCCGGTCGGCTTGCTTGCTTCCCGCGGCGCGGGCTTCTGGTCGATCGGCGCACCGATCAGCACATCCGCCCATCGCGTTGTCGGGTCGATGTCGAACAGCAGCGCCTTCACCAGCAGCGTCAGCGGAATCGCCAGCAGCGCGCCGAGCGCGCCGATCACCCACGCCCAGAACACCAGCGACAAGAACGTGATGGTGACCCCGAGGCCCACGGCGTCACCGACGAACTTGGGCTGAATGATCGACTGGATCACGAAGTTGATCGCCGAATAGACCACGATCACCCAGATCATCAGCACCGGACCGCTGTCGAGCAGAGCCAGCAGCGCGGGCGGGATGACACCGATGACGAACCCGATGTTCGGGATGTAGTTGGTGATGAACGACAGCAGCGCCCACAGGATCGGCAGCGGTACCCCCATCAACCACAGTGCCCCACCATCGATCACGGCCACGATGGCGCCGAAGATCGTGGACACGATGAGGTATTTGCGTGTCCCGGTGACGAAATTCTCCAGTGCCTGCGCGATCGCGGGCCGCTCGCGAGCCACGATCGCCAGCCTGCGGTCCATCGTCATCCCGTCGACGGCCATGAACAGCAGCAGCGCCACGACGAAGAACAGATTCGAGAAGACTCCGAGCACACCGCCGACCAGTTCTTCGATGACACTCGCGGCCTTACCCACGTCGATGCCGCTGAGCGCCTTGTGGATCTGGTCGGAGCTCACCCCGAGATCCGACAGCCAGTGGCGCCCGTGGTCGAGCAATTCGTTGAGCTTGTCGGCATATTCGGGCAGCAGCGAGGCCAGCTGCACCGCCGACAGTGCCAGTGCCCCACCGATGCCGAACAGGATCGCGATCACCGCCACCAGCGCCGCGGCCATGCCGAGCCAGGCAGGCCAGCCCTTGCGGCGCGCCCAACTCTGGATCGGTTGCACCGCGATGGTCAGCATGAGGGCGAGGAAAACCGGTCCGACGATGCCGGAGAAGGCTTTCAGACCACCGATGGTGACCACTCCAGCCCCGAGCGAGAGCAGCACGATCAGACCGCGTGGAATCGACCATTGGACCAGCGGGGCCGGGGGTGCGGTGTCGGTGCTCGGCTCGGACATGCGCCGAACGGTAGCCACGCGAAGACGCCGCCACCTCCCCCATTCCGGGTGAGATCCGCGATCAGGCGGTCTTCATCTGCGGTTTCGGCGGCGGGGCCGCGGTGCTGCGGGTGATCCGCGCCGATACCCAGAACCCCAGCTCGACCACCCAGAACACCAGCAGCGCCGCGGTTACCACCAGCACCGGGACCGCGAGAAAGACCAGGGACGGCACCGCGATCAGCAACCATCCGAGCACATCGACCGCACGCGCCCCACGAAGCCGGCTGCCGAGGCGTACCGCCGTCCACATCATCCAGCGTCGCGGCACCGAAACCCTGGCCTCGTGCAGGCTGCGCCGGAATATCCCGTCGGCGTCGGCGGGGCCGACTTCGCCTGTGCGGCACAGATAGTCGTGCAGGATCGCGGCTCTGGTGTAGGCGCCGTAGCGCGGGATCAGCCACACCAGCGCGCGCGGCACCGAGGCGAAGTCGGTGCGGAATCCGGCAGGCACCGTGAAGGTTTCGACCGCGCCCTGGTAGGTGAGCGGTTGGGTGAGCCGCCAGAATTTCGCGTCCAGTTCCTCGACGACCGGACCATCACCGATGAATCCCACGACCGTTCCTCTCACACTCCAGCAGGCATCTACCTGCTGTTATGCGAAAATGGTATCGCGCGAAGGTCGCTCAGCCGCGTGGTTGCGAACTCGGATCGAAATCGCCGCTCGGCCGATACTGTTCGGCACCGTAGGGCAGCCGGTAGTCGTCGGACTCGTCGTCGAAATCGGCCGGACGCAGGTCGCCGAGCAGCCCGGCCGCGCCGGAATGGAGATCGACGGCCGGGTGCAACGCGGCGAGGAACAACAACACCAGGGCGGCCAGGAACGGCTGGATCAGCAGCGCGAGATCGGTCCCGACTTCCGCGGGCAGCGCGACGATCTGGCCGATCGCCGGATCGTCGGGACGCGGATGACGCACGCCCGCAACCCATTCCCCGATCCACATCATCAGCACAGCGCCCAGTCCCGAGGCGAGCAGCATGCCGAGCACGAGCGCGGGCCCGCGCGTGGTCCGTACCCGCCACGCCCCGACCGCACTCAGCACCGCGACCACCGCGCCGAAGCACAGGAACATCCCGACCGCGTCGAACAGGTGCAGGCTCTCACCGGTGAGCACCGCGGCGCGGCCGGGCTGAGTCACCCGCAACCGCTCGGTCGGTGCGAGCAGCCCCCACGCCACTCCGGCCGCCACACTCGCCACCAGCACCACGGCCATGACGATGCCGACGCCGACGACCTCGCGCCGCAACACCTCGGGGCGCTCCCCGCGGCCGAGCACTACCGGCGTTCCAACTGTGCCGATTCGATGACGCCGTGCCGTGAGCACTTGGCCCACCAGCCGTCGGGGCTGATCTGCACGATCATCCGGCGTCCACACTGCTCGCAGAATCGCGGCGGTTCGAGACCGAGCGTGGCCGACGCGGGCGTGACGTCGTCGATCCCGGGCACGATCCGCTTGCCGGTGAACGGGTTGTAGCGCTCGTCCAATGCGGTTACCGCCTCCGTGAAGTGTGACTCGGCGGTCGCGTCATCCCTGCCGACCTGGGTCGATACTCGATCGTACACAGCGTTTTACAGGGTTTCGTTGAGCGCCTTGATCGGCATGCTCAGCTCACCGAGCAGATCGAGGTCGGACTCGGCGGGACGGCCGAGGGTGGTGAGGTAGTTGCCGACGATGACGGCGTTGATCCCGCCGAGCATGCCCTGCTTGGCGCCCAGGTCGCCGAGGGTGATCTCGCGACCACCCGCGAAACGCAGGATGGTGCGGGGCATCGCGAGCCGGAACGTGGCGATCGCGCGCAGCGCGTCGGCGGCGGGCAGCACCTCCAGGTCACCGAACGGGGTGCCGGGTCGCGGGTTGAGGAAGTTCAGCGGGACCTCGTCGGGGTTCAGCGAGGCCAGCTGCGCGGCGAACTCGGCGCGCTGCTCGATGGTCTCGCCCATGCCGAGGATGCCGCCGCAGCACACCTCCATGCCGGCTTCGCGCACCATCCGCAGGGTTTCGAAACGCTCCTCGTAGGAGTGGGTGGTGACCACCTTGGGGAAGTGCGACTTGGCGGTCTCGAGGTTGTGGTTGTAGCGGTGCACGCCCATCGCGGCGAGCTGGTCGACCTGCTCCTGGTTGAGCATGCCCAGCGAGCACGCGACCTGGATGTCCACCTCGTTGCGGATGGCCTCCACACCGGCGGCGACCTGCGCCATCAGGCGCTCGTCGGGGCCGCGCACCGCGGCGACGATGCAGAACTCGGTGGCGCCGGTCTTGGCGGTCTGCTTGGCCGCTTCGACCAGGCTGGGGATGTCGAGCCAGGCCGCGCGCACGGGCGACTGGAACAGACCCGACTGCGAGCAGAAGTGGCAGTCCTCGGGGCAACCGCCGGTCTTGAGGCTGATGATGCCCTCGACCTCGACCTCGGGGCCGCACCACTTCATCCGCACGTCGTGGGCGAGCTCGAGCAGCGCTTCCAGGTGTTCGTCACCCAGGCGCAGCACCTCGACGGCCTGCTGCTCGGTGAGGCCCTCGCCGCGCTCGAGCACCTGCTCACGGGCGATAGCCAGAATATCGGTCTGGACGGGTGCCTGCGTCACGACGTGATGTCCCTTCGACGGGGGTGTGCGCACGTGCCGTGGGTGTGGTCCACCCGGCGTGGCCGTGCAACTTGAACGGTGTTCAGGATAGGGTAGCGGCTACGAGTGAACCACGACACTCGGGTCGCAAAATTGTCGGAAGGACGCGCGTGCAACTGCGGAAGACGGATGTGGTCGATGCCGCCGTCGCGATTCTCGATCAGTACGGGCTCGCCGATCTGACGATGCGCAGGCTCGCGGGCTCGCTGCAGGTGCAGCCGGGGGCGTTGTACTGGCACGTCAAGGACAAGCAGACCCTGCTCGGCGCGGTCGCCGACCGGATTCTGGCCCCGATGGACGAGCCGATCTCAGCCACCGAATGGCCCGCGCAGCTCACCGAGCTGGCGCATCGACTGCGCGACTGCCTGCTCGCCTATCGCGACGGCGCCGAACTGGTCTCGGCCACCTACGCCTCGCGCCTGACCACCAGCAAGGCGCGTGAACGCCTGGCGGGCATTGTGATCCGTGCCGGAATGACCAGGGAGGAAGCCGATCTCACGGCCTACACCCTGCTCTACTACGTGCTGGGCCAGACCGTCGACGAGCAGTCGCGCATGCAGATGGACTCCGTCGGCGCGCTGCCCGAGGACAACACACCGTTGCTCGACACCCCCGACCCCACCGCGCGATTCGACTTCGGCTTGCAGCTGTTCATCGCGGGCGTGCGCACCATCCTCGGGACCCGGGTGCGCTGATCAGGGCGGGTCGTTGCGGTTGGCTTCCTGATAGCGCCGCACGAACGGCAGTACCTGCGCTTCGATGATCGCGTTGTACTCGGCGGGTCGCTGAATCGGATTCGCGTGCTCGATCTGGTTCGGCCGCACCACCAGCAGGGTGCCGTCGACGCCGCCGGACTGTTCGATCAGCACCTGGTGCGAATACTCCACGTCCACCACGCCGTCGCGGGCCGCCTCACGCGGCCGGATGAACACGATCGCCGGGTTCCGCTTGTCCGGGTTCGGCTTACCGAGCGCCCGCAGATCCGCGGTGCCACCACCCGCGACGATCGCCAGGAACTGCGCCTCGATCAACCCGTTGCCGGCGGCGTCGCGCGAGAAGATCTTGTCGCGCAACACCTGCGCGGACGCCTCGCGCATCGCGCGCCAGTCGATATCGAACAACAGCCCGTCACGCTGCGCGAAACGTTCACGCCGAGCCGACATCTCGACCGCGAAGCGCAGGATCCGGCTCTCCCTGGCACCGGGTAACCAGCCAAGCCACCGCACCAGATCGGCCCCGCGACTACGACTCTCCGGGCGGACCGCGTCCAGATTCATCGGCGTGCAGTCGAGCAGAACGGCCACCAATCGCCGATCGCTGCCCAGGTGGATGTGCCGCGCCACCTCCAACGCGATGATCCCGCCCATGCTGTGCCCGACCAGCACGATATTGCGCACATTGCCGTAGCGCGCGGCCCGCACGATCATGTCGGCGATGACCTTGGTGTCGATACCGGCGTTGTCGTAGCGCACCGCCCATACCACCCCGAGTCGACTGAGCGCGGGCAGGGCCTTGGCGGTCGGCGTCGCGTTGACTCCCCCGAGCCCGGCCATATCGACGACGGCGGTATCCCAATCCCGGGCATCGGCAGGCAGATTCGCGGGCAGCAACTCCGGTGAGGTCTGTGCCAGCCGCTCGCGTTCGGGAACCACATCGTGAACCCAGTACTGCCCGAACACGATCATCGCGACCAGCAGGAACCCGAGAATTCGCAGGAGCGCCAGTCTGGTCCGGCGCCAACTGCCCCACGTGTGTCCGAGCTGGGTTTCGCGCAACCGATTCCGCCGACGCGCATCGTCGAAGTCCGCGACGGTGGACGGATGCCGATCGAATGACGACATACTTCCACTGTAGGGACACTCGGATCCGAGCGCTTCCGTCCGCCGTCGCGATCCGACGCGGGGCGCCGGCCGGGTTGTCACTGCTCCGACGACTCGTACCGTTGCGCGTAGTGCGTCGGTGGTTCGCCGAAGATCTTGCGGAAATCGCGGCTGAGGTGCGGTTGGTCGGCGTAGCCGAGATCTGCCGCGAGCGCGGCCCAGTCGATCTCGACCCCGTCGGCGAGCCGCTCGGTGACCTCCTGCAAACGGTAGCGGCGGATCACCCACTTCGGTCCGATGCCGACGTACTCGGCGAACAGCCGCTGCACCCGGCGGACACCGGTCCCGCAGCGCCGCGCGAGCGCGTCGACCGTGGTGATGCCCGGGTCGTCGGCGATCATCGCCACCATCCGCGCTGTGTTCTCTGCCGCCGGATCGGCGACGGGCAGGTGCGCGCGGAGATGTCGTTCGACCGACCCGACATCCACCGGATCGGGCACTCGGGGGCCGAAAACTGTTGTCGCGTCGACCACTCGATCCCGCAGGGTCGCTACCGGACCGTCCAGGAAGCGACCGAACATACCCGGCCGGAAGGCGACACCGAACACCGAACCCGAACCGGTGAGCTCGCGGTGGACATGCGAGGACGAGGGACCGTGCAGTTCGGCGCGGCCGTCGCGGAACGTCAGGTGCACGTTCGGCAGCGGTGCGACCAACTGCCGATACGGTCGCTGGTAATCCCAGGTGACGACCCAGTACCGCTCGACGTACCGCGCCAGGTCACCCGACGGCGCGATGAACGTATGGCGCTGCGACAGCTGCCAGGCGCCGCCCAGTTCGCGGGGGTCGCGTTCCACCCGGCGAGTCTATGTCGCGTTTGTTCAAGACAGCGCCCTCGTCGCGGTGGTTACCTCGGTACATGTCCGAAACCGAACGTGTCGCGCGTGCCGCGACGACATTGTCGAAGATCATCCGCACCGTGCAGCCGAGCCGGCTCGCCGACCCGACGCCCTGTGCCGAGTTCGACGTCCGAGCGCTGCTCGCTCACCTGCTGTTCTGGGGACCGTCGCTGATCGGCGCCGCGCGCAAGGAAGCGGTGGCGCCCGCCGAATCCACTGTCGATCTCACCGCGGACGACTGGGCCCCGGCCCTCGACTCGCACCTCGACGAGCTCGCCACCGCATGGGGTGACCCCGCCGCGTGGCAGGGCGTCACCTATATGGGCGGACCCAGGGAACTTCCCGCACCGCTGGTCGGCGGGATGGTGGTCGGCGAACTGATCGTCCACGGCTGGGACCTCGCCCGCGCGATCGGCAGCACGCCACAGTGGGACGACGACCTGCTGCGTGACACCTACGACGACACCGCCGCCACCGCCGATCAGGGCCGTGAGATGGGTATCTACGGCCCCGAGGTACCCGTCGCGGCCAGCGCCCCGCTGATCGACCGCATTCTCGGCCTCACCGGACGCGACCCCGCCTGGCCATAGGCTGTCCCGGTGCCGCCGGCCACCCGGCGGCACCGTCAACTACTCTCCACCGATTCCCTGGTTTCGTTCGGACTCGCGGCCGGCTGCCTCGGCACTGCCACCGCGACGACCGGACGTCCGGGAAACCATCGATACATCGCGGCCGCGCCGCCGAGCCCCGCCACCGCGAGTGCTCCCGCCGCCGCGCCGAGCACCGTCACCGCGCTGATCGCGCCGACCGCGATCGGGCCCGCGAACATCCCGATGTCGTGGGTGAGCCGCCAGGCACCGAGGAACTCCGCGCGCTGACCGGGCGGCGCCACATCGGCGCCGACGGTCATGATCACGCCGTTGCTCAGCCCGTTGGCGAAGCCGAGCAGCACGGCGACCGCGGTGAGTCCGACGACCGACCCCGCGAACGGCAACGCGGCATACCCCGCCGCGAAGGCGATCATGGCGGGAACGCCGATCGCCTTGCGGCCGTATCGATCCAGCCAGATCCCGGCCGGATACGACATCAGCACGTCCACCGCGCCCGCGATGCCGAACACGATACTGGTGGTCGCCGCGTCGGCGCCGATGTGCACCGCCCACAACGGCAGCAGCGATTGCCGTGCCGCCCGTGCCGCTCCCATGAGCAGGGCGCCGAGCCCGAGCGTGCTGAGCAGCCTGCGATGTTCGACCACCACGGACCGAATCGTGTTGTCGCTGAGTACCGTCGGCGAACCGTCGGTCTCGGGCATGGCGAATACCAGCGCACCCGCGACGAGCATGGCGACGAGCTGGATCCACAACCCGCCGACCGGGCCGAACCAGTGCACCGCGCCCGCGCCGAGGAAGGGGCCGGCGAAGAACCCGAACCGCATCCACCCCGCCAGCGCCGAAAAGGCCCGTCCCCGATCAGCACTCGGCACCACGGCCACGATGTAGGTCTGTCTGGCCAGCCCCCACACCGCACCCGACGCGCCGTTGATCAGCAGCCCGACCGCGAACACGGCGATATTCGGCGCGAGGATGGCCACGAGCAGACCCAGCGCGCAGGTGAAGGAACCGAGCGCGATCGCCTTGCGCTCACCTATACGCGCCACCAGCCGGCCCGCGGGCAGATCGCCCAGGATGAGCCCGAAGCCCATCATGGCGACCACCACGCCCGCGGTACCGACCGACGCGCCGAGTTCGAGTGCGCGCAGCGGCAGCATGGGAGCCGCTGCGCCCGAACCGATTCCGTAGACGGCGGAGGGAACGAAGACCGCCAGCGCCATGGACCGCAGCTGCGTCACGACGCCGCCACCGACCGGCGAGTGCCGTGTCGGTCGCTACAGCCCACCGTCATCCGGCTAGTGCGGCACTGCGGGCGAACTGACTCTCCGGGCGCGCGAGCCCGAAGTGGTCGCGCAACGTGGTCCCGGTGTATTCGGTGCGGAACAGCCCGCGCTCCTGCAGGATCGGCACCACCGTTTCGGCGAATACCTCGAGCCCGCCGGGGTAGTACGGCGGCATCACGTTGAAGCCGTCCGCCGCACCCTGGGTGAACCATTCCTCGATGGTGTCGGCCACCTGTTCGGGGGTTCCCGCGAACACCCGGTGCCCGCGTGCACCTGCCAGCCGGTGCAGCAGTCCACGCAGTGTCGGCCTTTCCCGCTCGACGATTCCCGCCACCACCTGCAATCTGCTGCGCGCGTTGTCGGTGACATCGCCCGCCCCCGCGAACACTTCCACCGGCACCGGCTCGTCGAGCGCGAGGCCGCGCAGCGACGTGCCGGTGATCGATTCCAGCTGCTTGAGCCCGTATTCGGGCACCGTCAGCTCGTTGAACTCGCGTTCCAAACGCAGCGCGGCGGCCTCGGTGTCGGCGATGAACGGGCTGATTCCCGGCAGGATCTTCACCTCGTCGGCGGTGCGCCCGAACTCGGCGGCCTTGGACTTGATGTCGGCGTAAAAGGATTGCGCATCCGAAAGCCGTTGGTGCGCGGTGAAGATGGCCTCCGCGTATTTGCCGGCAAAGGCGCGTCCCTCGTTCGAGGCGCCCGCCTGCACCAGGACCGGACGGCCCTGCGGTGTCCGGGCGGCATTGAAAGGTCCACGCACACTGAGGTGTTCGCCGACGAAGTCGATCGGATGGATCTTGTCCGGATCGGCGTACACACCGGCGGCGCGGTCGAGCACGATCGCGTCGTCCTCCCAGCTGTCCCACAGCCCGACCACCGCGTCGACGAATTCCCGTGCGCGGGCATAGCGTGCGGCGTGATCCGGATGCCGTTCCAGCCCGAAGTTGGCCGCGGCCAGATCGGTTCCGGTGGTGACGATGTTCCAGCCCGCGCGTCCACCGGAGATGTGGTCGAGCGAGGCGAACAGCCGCGCCAGGTTGTAGGGCTCGTAGTAGGTGGTCGAGGCAGTCGCGATCAGGCCGAGATGTGTTGTCGCCGCGGCGATCGCGGTGAGCAGTGTGATCGGCTCCAGGCCGGGCGCGGCATTGTGACGAACATCGGTGCGCAGGGCGGGGCCGTCGGCGAAGAACACCGCGTCGAGCTTCGCCGCCTCCGCGGTGCGCCCGATCTCCTGGTAGTAGGAGACGTCGTAGATGCGGTCGGGCCTGCTGTCGGGGTGCCTCCAAGCGGCCTCGTGGTGCCCCGACGGGTAGATGAACGCGTTCAGACTCAGTTGACGCGGTGCACTCATGACGCCTGTTTCACTTTCTCTAAATCTGTCGTGTCGACGCCGAGCCCGGTCAGCAGCACCTCGCGCAGCCGGACGAACTCCGGGTGCGCGTGCCTGCGCGGGCGCGGGGCCTCGATGCGTTGGTCGATCGTGATCCGGCCCTCGTCGAGAACCAGCACCCGATCGGCGAGCAGCACGGCCTCGTCCACATCGTGGGTCACCAGCAGCACGGCGGGCCGGCGCCGCTCGCACAGCGCCTGCAACAGGGCGTGCATCCGAATCCGGGTCAGCGCGTCGAGCGCCCCGAACGGTTCGTCGGCCAGGAGCAGTTCCGGCTCACGCACCAGCGACCTGGCCAAGGCCACCCGCTGCTGTTCACCGCCGGAAAGCTCACGCGGCCAAGCCTTCTCCCGCCCGGCCAACCCGACCTCGGCCAGTGCGGACCGCCCGCGCTGCTGCGCGTCGCGCCCGGTCAGCCCGAGCACCACATTGTCGAGTACCCGCGTCCATGGCAGCAGCCGCGAATCCTGGAACACCACCGCGCGCTGCGTCGGCACCGTCAGGTCACCGGATCCGGGCACCTCGGAATCGAGTTCGGCCAGTGCCCGCAGCAGCGTGCTCTTGCCGGAACCGCTGCGCCCGAGCAGCGCGACGAACTCACCGCGCCGGATCTCGATATCGATGCCGTTCAAGACGATTCGCTCGCCGAAGCCGCGCGTCAGGGCACGGGTGCGTACGACGACCCGCTCGTCGGAGCTCAGTCGCCCAGTGTCTGTCGCCATGCCAGCACCTTTCGTTCCGTTGCCCGCACGGCGAGGTCGCCGAACAGTCCGAGCAGTCCGTAGATCACCAGGCCGACGACGATCACATCGATCTGCCCGTAGGTGCGCGCCTGCGTCATCAGGTAGCCGATGCCGCTGGTCGCGTTGACCTGTTCGACCACCACCAGCGCCAACCAGGAAATGGTCACCGCCAGCCGCAGCCCGAGGAAGAAGCCCGGCAACGAGCCCGGCAACGCGATGCGCCGCAGGAATCCCCACCGCGACAGCCCGACGGTCTCGGCCAGTTCCACATAGCGCGCGTCGACGCTGCGCAGGTAGGCGTGGGTATTGATGTAGATCGGAATGAGCACGCTGGTGGTGATCACGATCAGCTTCATCTGCTCGCCGATCCCGAACCAGACGATGAACAGCGGGATCAGTGCCAGCGTGGGGATCGCCCGCTTGATCTGCACCGGACCGTCGACCACGGCTTCACCGATCCGGCTCAGGCCCGCGATCAGCGCGAGCACCACGCCGATCGCCACACCGAGGACGAGACCGATCACGGCACGCTGCAACGAGGTCAGCAGGTTGGACTGCAACCGGCCGTCGGCGATCAGCTCGCCCGCGGTCTGCGCGACCGTCCACGGCGCGGGCAGGGTCTCCGGGTCGATGGCCCCGATCGCGGAGCCGACAACCCAGGTACCGATGAGCAGAACCGGACCGAGGGCGAAACCGAACGGGATCGGCTTGCCCGGTCCCAGCTTGCGCCGACCGCGCCCGCGCGGAGCGAGTGCTTCGACCGGGACCGTGCTGGTCCTGAGTTTGCGCAGTGCCCCGGCATCGATGGTGGCCATCAGCTCGCCGCCGGTGCGAACGCGGCTCCGCTGGCGGTGACGGCCTCGGTGACCGCGGCATCGAAGCGCAGGTCGAAACCGTCCACGGCCTTGATCTTCTTGGGCAGCTCGCCCACGGCGTCGATCGCGTCGATCGTGGTCTGCTGCCGGGCGATCAACTGCTGGTCGAGGTGCGGGAAGGTGTATGTGCCCAGCGATTCGACGATCCGCTTGGCGTCGTCGGCGCTGACCTTCTGGCTTCCGACGTAGTAGCGGGTGGCCCATTCCTCGCGATGGGTGTTGGTCCACTGCCAGGCCCGCACGAACGCGCCGACCAGAGCACGGGTCGCGGCGGCCTTCGCCGGATCCTGGACCACCGCCCGGCGCGCGTACAGGTAGGCGAGGCCGCTGTAGATGCCCGTGGTCTCCGAGTCCGGGATCAGCGAGGCGCCCTCGGTGCGCAGGAACCGGGTCACGTTGGGTTCGATCAGCGGCGCGACGTCGACCTGAGCGGTGCGGACCGCGTCAGGGAACTCGGCCAGCTGCAGCCGGACCAGCTCCACATCGGTGGGCTTCAGTCCCGCCTTGGTGAGCGCCTTCAACACCGCCGCCTGCTGGGCGGTGCCCTCGGCGTAGGCGATCTTCTTGCCCTTCAGATCCGTGAGCTTGCTGATCGAACGGCCCGGCGCCACAGCGAGTTTCAGTGCCTGGGGGTTGGTCTGATAGGAACCGATGATCGGCACGTCCTGGCCCGCGGCCAGAGCATGGATCGGCGGCACATCGCCGACCTGACCGACGTCGGCCGCGCCCGCCCGGAAGGCCTCGAGGATGGCCGGGCCGCCGACGAAGTTCGCGAACTCGATCTTGAACGGCAGCTTGTCCAGTTCACCGGACAGCCGCAGCGCCGATTGCAGGCGTTCCGACTGATCGGCGACGACGAGCGTGGTCCCCGGCGGAACCTCGGTCGGCAGTGGCGCGTCGGGGGTGCCGACCGGTGCGTCGTTGCCCTGCGCGCAGCCGGTCAGGCCGAGCGTCGCAACGGTTGCCATCGCGAGAAGTGCGGCGGTGGCGCGGCCGCGTAGGCCGGGTCGAAAGGTGTTCGGTCGGTGCATAGACGAATTCAAGCAACCGCGAACGCCCCCGAACACCATTAGCGTTTCTATGATTTGAAGGGCACGACTCCGCGCGGTCCGCGATCAGTCGCGCGATTCCCGCTCGGCCAGTGCGGTCAGTTTCGACAACGCCTGGTGCCAGGTCCTCTCGTTGTCGGCGGGGCTCAGCCCCGGCGGAACCCCCTCGTGCACCGTGTCGAGGTGGGTGCCGCCGTCGGCGTCGGTCAGCGTGAACGTCACCGTCTGCGCACCGGTCATGTCCGGGGTCTCGGTGACGAATTCCAGCACTTCGATGATCTGCTCGTCCGGCACCAGCGTGCGGAACGTCCCGAAGCAGGCGTCGCGGTGCGGCGGCCGCGTCTCACCCGTGGCCGTCGGCTCGTCATAGGTGAGGGTGATCGAGAACGATCCGCCCTCCTTCGGCTCGAACCGATGCACTTCGGCCGTTATCCCGGGCGGGGGCATCCAGGCCGCGACCGCGTCGGCATCCAACATCAGGCGGTAGACGGTCGAGCGCGGCGCATTGATCTGCGTGCCGATCCTTGTGGTCGCCATTCCTTCACGATAGTCGCGAGACCGGCGCCGATCGATCACCTGCCGGAGCTACGCGCCAGTGTCTGCAGCGGGTCGGTCAGCACGTCGGCGAACGCCAGTTCCGCGGCCCCGATCAGCGGAGCGTCGTCGGCCAGCGCGGAGGTCCGCAGGCGGACGCGTTCGCGAACGGCCAGCAGTCCGTTCACCGCCAACCGGCTGCGGACCTGCGCGGCCGAGGCGAGGTAGATCTCGCGCAATACACCACCGAACACGACCATCGTCGGGTTGAAGATATTGACGAGATTGGCCACCCCGTAGCCGAGCCAGTCCCCGACCTGGTGCAACGCGTCGCGGGCGACCGCGTCACCGCGAGCCGCCGCGTCGACGATCGCCTCGACCGCCGCCCGACCGGTGAGGTCGGCACGCCCCGCCAGCGCGATCAACGCCAGCTCCCCCGCCTCGGCCTCCAGGCAGCCACGTGAACCACACCGGCACGTCCGCCCGCCGGGGTTGACGATCATGTGCCCGACCTCGCCGCCGTAACCGCCCTCACCGCCGAGCAGCTCGCCGCCCATGATGACGCCACCACCGATGCCGACCTCACCGTGCAGGTAGATGAGATCCGACACCCCCGCACCGACGCCACGCTCACGCTCGGCAAGCGCTCCCAGATTCGCGTTGTTGCCGACCACCACCCGAACGCCGAGCCGCTCGGACAGTTTCGCGCCCACCGGCACATCCACCCAGCCGATGTTCGGCCCGTACCGCACCACACCGTCGCCCTGCCGGACCATCCCGCAGAAGGCGAGACCGACACCCACGCAGACACTGCCGCGTCCTGCCGTGTCGATCATCGTCTCCGCCAGCACCGCCAGGGATTCGATCACCTCGTCGGGATCGAAAGCCGCACTGTCACGCGGTGTTTCACGCTGGTCGAGAATCACACCGCCCAGACCGACCCGCGCTACCGCGAGCCGGTCCGCACCGACGTCCAACGCGAGCACGAATACCCGCTCCGACTCCGGCCGCACCACCAGCGACGGCCGTCCGGCCCTCCCGGTCTGGCGTGGCAGTTCCTCACTCACCAGCCCGGCGGCGGCCAGATCGGTGGTCAGCGCCAGAATTGTGCTGCGGTTCAAGCCCATTCGCTCGGCCAGCTCCGCCCGCGAGACCGGGCCACTCAGATGGACGTGGCGCAGCAGCGCGGCGAGATTGCGCGTTCGGATCTCGTCCGGGGCGGGTGCAGCCCTCATCCGGCCCAGCCTTCCCGGTCGATGGTCAACTTCCTGGCAGCGAACGCTTGCGGGACAGCGCGTCCACCCCCGCCGCGAGCAGCAGGACAAATCCTGTCACAACGAATTTCGTGCCCGCGCTGTAGCCCATCAGCCCCATCCCGTTGTTGATCACCGCGACCACCGCCGCGCCGAGTACCGCATCGAGCATCCGGCCACGACCACCGAACAGGCTGGTCCCACCGATCACCGCCGCGCCGACCGCGGTGAGCAGCACATCGGAACCGCCGGTGTTCGGATCGACCGAGTTGGCTCGCGAGGCCGCGATCAAGCCGCCGACGGCGGCCATCGTCGAGCACAGCACGAAGGCGCTGATCTTGATCCGGTCGACCGGAATGCCCGCGCGCCGAGCCGCTTCCACGCTGCCGCCGACCGCGTAGACATGCCTGCCGAACGAAGTGCGATTGAGCACGAACGTCCACAGCAGCAACAGCGCGATGATGATCGGCACCACGATCGGCATGCCCTGCAGCGAGTTGACCTCCGGATTGCGACTGCGCTCGTCGTTGAGCACCAGCACCGCTATGCCCGCGACGACCGCGACCGTTGCGATCCGCAACGCGACCACCGGCGCCGTCTCGCCGGTCAGCCCGAGCGTCGTGCGCGCCCGCAACTTTCGGTACTGCACGAACGAGAACCCGCCCACCAGCACCAGATACATGACCCAGCCGAGCAGCGGCGGCACATTCTTGTTGGCGATCGCCAGGATCGTCTCGTCGTGGATGGAGATATTGCGGCCGTTGTCCATGATCTTCAACGCGACGCCCTGCAGCGCCAGGAACGCGGCCAGCGTCACCACGAACGACGGCACCCCGATCTTCACCACGATCGCACCGATGGTCAGCCCGATCACCACACCGGTGAGCAACGAGACCAGCACCGCCGCGTACCAGGGCCAGCCTTTGTCGGTGAGCAGCACCGCGAGCACCGCGGCACACACACCACTGGTGAAGCCGGCCGACAGATCGATCTCCCCGAGCAGCAGCACGAAGATCAAGCCCATGGCGATCACCGCGATGGCGGCGCCCTGGGTGAGCAGGTTCGCGATATTGCCCTGGGTCATGAACACCGGTCGCGCGATCCAGAAGACGACCGACAGCACGACCAGCGCGATGACCGAGGGCAAGGCACCCATGTTGCCGCTACGAATCCGCGCGACATAGCCGGTGACCAACTCGGTCACCGGTGCGGCAGGCTCGGCGGCCTTGTCCGTCACGACCGCGCTCATGCCTGCACTCCGATTCCGAGACTCCCGCTGCGGCCGGAGGTGATCAGTTCGACGACCTGCGAATGCGTCACGTCGGCGGTCCGTACCTGTGCGGCCATCCGGCCCAGATACAGCGCCGCGATGCGATCCGACACCGCGAAGACGTCGTTCATGTTGTGCGAGATCAGCACCACCGCAAGACCTTTGTCGGCCAGGCGGCGCACCAGTTCGAGGACCTGCTGAGTCTGGGCGACGCCGAGCGCCGCGGTCGGCTCGTCCAGAATCACCACCTTGCTGTTCCACAACACAGCCTTGGCGATGGCGACGGTCTGGCGTTGTCCGCCGGACAGGCTGGCCACCTTCTGACGCACGGACTTCACCGTGCGCACCGACAGCCCGGCCAGGGTCGCGCCCGCGAGCTCCTCCATGCCGTATTCGTCGAGCACGATGCCGTGCTTCTTCTCCCGGCCGAGGAACATGTTCTGCACGATGTCGAGGTTGTCGCAGAGCGCGAGGTCCTGGTAGACGATCTCGATCCCCAGTTCGGCCGCGCCCCTCGGATTGCCGATCTGCACCGGCTCACCGTCGAACAGCACCTCACCCGCATCGATCGCATGGGTGCCGCCGATGCACTTGACCAGGGTCGACTTACCCGCGCCGTTATCGCCGACCAGTGCCGTCACCTCGCCGCGGTAGGCGGAGAAGTCGATATCGTGCAGGACATGGACCGGGCCGAAACTCTTCTCTAATCCTCGTAATTCGATGAGCGGGGTGTCGGTCATCAGCGGACGCCGTTATCCGCGCAGAGCTTCGCGAAGTCACCGGTGCACAGCTCGGCCTTGTCGACGAACCCGTCCGCCACGACGTCGTTGACGTTGTTCTTGAAGATCGCCTTAGGCTCGAGCAGTACGGCGGGAACCTTCGTCTTCGCCTCGGGATCGTCGACGGTACTCGGCGCTTCGCCCTTCTCACCGTTGGCCAGCGCGATCGCCAGCTTCGCGCCGGCGGCGGCCTCGAGTTTGATCGCCTTGTAGACGGTCATGCACTGATCGCCGGCCAGGACGTTCTGCAGACCCTGGACCGTGGCATCCTGGCCGGTCACCGGAATCTGCCCGTTGAGCTTCTGCTTCTTCAGTACCGCGATAGCCGCATTGGCCAGACCGTCGTTGGCCGCGACGGTGCCGCCGAGGTTCGGCGTGCCGGTGAGCATCTGCTCGAAGATGGTGCCCGCCTTGGTGTTATCCCATTCCGGGACGGCCTGATCCGGCCCCTTCACGTACTCGTTCGCGTCGAACTTCGGCTTCAGCGCACCGTCGTAACCGCTCTTGAACAGGGCGG
Organism: Nocardia sp. NPDC127606; assembly: GCF_042671725.1. NCBI lineage: Bacteria > Bacillati > Actinomycetota > Actinomycetes > Mycobacteriales > Nocardiaceae > Nocardia > Nocardia sp. NPDC127606. The sequence goes on from NZ_JBHXWQ010000011.1 coordinate 226,298, forward strand.
CGTTGTTGTCTGTCGGGCCGCCGTTGAGGTAGGCGACCACCGGCTTCACCGCCTGCTTGTCGGCCAGGCACTTCGCCAGGCCGTCGCCCATGAGCTGTCCGACCTTCACATTGTCGAACGACACGTAGTACGGCGCGCCGCCGCCGAGGGTCAGCCGGTCGTAGTCGATCACGGTCACGCCCTGGGCTTTTGCCTTCTGGATGACCGCCTTGCCGGTGCCGCTGTCGAGGTTGGTGATCATCAGCACCGAGGCGCCGTTGGTGATCATCTGATCGGCGATCGTCTGGAAGGCGTTCTTGTCGCCCTGGGCATTCTGGATGTCGGCCTTGATCCCCGCGGCGTCGAACGCCTGCTGGAGGTACTTGCGATCCGCCGTCTCCCACCGGGCCGAGGTCTTGCTGTCGGGCAGGATGACGCCGATCTTGGCGCCGCCTCCTCCCGAGGAGTTCGAAGTGTCGTCGCCGCAGGCGGTGAGCGAAGTGAGAAGTGCGATCGAGACGGCCGCGATGCCGAAGATCCCCTGACGCATGAGCGTGGGCCTTTCGTGGAACCACCGCCTGTAGGCGGTTGAGCTGGAGCGAATGTTGTTCTCGACAACATACTCCAGGGTGACCTGGCCCACACAGGAATCGGACATAGTGGGTCCACCGAGGTTCCCGGGAACGCAAAAAGGCCCTCCAACCGAAGTTGGAGGGCCTTTCGCAATGATGTTCCGGCAGTGTCCTACTCTCCCACACCCTGTCGAGTGCAGTA
>NZ_JBHXWQ010000012.1:0-134990 GCF_042671725.1 Nocardia sp. NPDC127606
GCCCGCATCAGCGAAGTGGCCACTGCCCAGAACGCCGCGGTCACTGCCGATGTCGCGGACTGGACCGGTCAAACCGCCACCGCCTACAAATCCGCGGCGTCCAACACCACCAACCTGCTCACCGCCGCCAACACCGCCGCGACCGCGGCAGCTTCAGCGATCCGCATGGCCGGTGGGATCGTGGCCGCGGTCCGCGAAACCGTCCGTGACCTGGTAGCCCAAACCGTCGGTCGTCTCGCGGTGTGGGCGGCGGAATTGGTGTTCTCGGTCGGTCTGGCGACTCCGTTGGTCGCGGTCCAGGCCACCGCTTACATCGCGAAGACTGTGGCGACGATTTCGAAGTTGTTTTCGAAGTTGGCCAAGACGATGTCGAAGCTGAAGCCGTTGCTCAAGCAGTTGAAGTCGGCGTTCGGTGATATCGCGAAAGCGTTCAAGAAGACCCCGTCCAAGACCTCGAAGAACGCCGACACCACCACTACCAGTCCCGCGGCCGCGAAGAACACCGATACCTCGACAACCCCGTCGACCACGAAACAGCCTGACACGCCCACGAATCCGGCCAGCACACCTGATACACCGTCGAAGACAACTGATAACCCGGACACCCCAGGGACCACGAAACCGGCGAGCACGCCGGAGACGAGCAAGCTTCCCGACCAGTCCGGCTCCGAGAAGCCGGACCTGAACAAGACCGCGAAGCAAACCACCGACTGTGGTGACCCGGTCGACGTCGCGACCGGTGAGTTCCTCCTTCCTGCAACCGATGTCGAACTCCCCGGCGTGCTGGCATTGGTCCTCACCCGTCGCCACCGCTCGTCGTATCGGTTCGGTGGCTGGTTCGGGCCGTCGTGGGCGGCCACGCTTGACATGCGGGTGACCGTCGACCAAGTCGGAGTCCGATTTGTCGGACCCGACGGCGAGGTGTGGCAGTTCCCTCACACAGTTCCCGACGTCCCGGTCCGCCCGGTGCACAACGGAATCCGCGCGACCATAACGCGCACCGAAACTGGCGGCTATCTTGTTCACGACTCGGACCGCGAACTTACTTGGGGTTTCATCCCGGACCCTGCACTGTCGGGGTTCGGCACTGAAGGCGACGGCTACGCGATCACTGAGATTACCGACCGCCACCACAATCACATCCGATTCCACTACAGCCCCGAGGGCACGCCTACCCATATCACCCATTCCGGTGGCTACCGTGTCGAAATCACCACCGAAGGCGCTCGCGTCACTGGTCTAGCCGTCGTAGGCGCAGATCCAGACGGTGCTCCCGCAACAACCCGAGTTCGTGAATTCATCTACACAACAGGCAATCTCACCACGGTCATCAACGGCGTCGGCGCCGCCACGCACTACCGGTATGACAGCGACGCGCGGATGCTGTCATGGCGTGATTCCCGCGGTACGGAATTGCACAACACCTACGACCGGACCGGACGGGTCGTGAAGCAGGTCGGGTCCGACGGAATCCTGTCCGCGACCTTCGCATACGAAGTCCTTCCCGAATTCCGGCGGGTCCGCACACACCACACCAACTCGCTTGGCGCCACTACAACCTTTGAGTTCGACGAAGACCTGTGTCTTCGGAACCTGATCGATCCGCGTGGCGCGTCCTCGGTCACCGACTACAACGAGTACCGCCAGCCGGTCCGCTATGTCGACGCTTACGCCAACATCACCACCTATCTCTACAACCTCGATGGCGATCTGGTCCTGCTCCGCCGCCCAGACCGGGAAGTGATTTCGATCAGCTACGCCGCACCGCGCCGTCCGGCCATTGTGAGCGATGTCGACGGCACGACGATTACCCGGACATATGACGACGACGGCAACCTCACCAGCATCTCCGATGCCGACGGTGTGACCACCACGTACACCCACCATCAGTGCGGTGCTCCGGCTTCGATCACGATGTCGACGGGCGCCACAACCCATATCGACATCGACGCCGCTGGCCTGCCGATCCGGATCACCGAACCCGGCAACGCGGTCACGGTTGTCGAGCGCGACATGTTCGGTCAGCCCACCATCATTACCGACCCGATCGGTGGTATCAGCACGCACTGCTATTCCGCCGAGGGAAACCTGCTCTCCCACACAGACACCGATGGCACGACACAGTCGTGGACCTATGACGGCGAAGCGAACCTACTTACCCACACCAACCAGATCGGTGCGCTCACCCGCTACACCTACGGCACCTTTGACCTGGTCAGTACCCGCGAAGCGCCCGACGGCGCTATCACCGCCTACTCCCACGACACCGAAGGCCGACTCACCTCGGTCACCAACCCGCTCGGCGACACCTGGACCTACGAATACGATCTGGCGGGCAATGTCCGCACTGAAACCGACTACAACGGATCGGTCACCCAGACCGAGTTCGACCTGCTCAATCGACCTGCCATCATCACGACACCTGCGGGTGTTCAACGCCGCCTCACCTACGATGTCCTCGGCCGATTCACTGGCGTCAGCACCGACACCAGTGAATGGATTACCAACACCTATACCCCGACCGGCCGGCTCGCGACTGCTCGAAACGGCAACCACAACAGCACCATCCACACTGTCACTTTCGAACACACCGCGGCAGGGCGCATGCTCGCCCAACGTGTCGACAGCCAAACCATTGCCTATGACTACGATCGTCACGGTCGCCGAATTGGATACACGACTCCTAGTGGCGCGACAACCACGTACGAACACACGCCGACAGGACAAGTCGCCGCCCTAACCTCACGCGGGCACCGATTCGACTTCACCCACGATGCGATGGGGCGTCAGAATAGCTGGCGCAGTGCGGGGATCGGCCAACACAATACCTACAGTCCCGCCGGCTATACCCTCAGCCGCGAACTCGTCCAGCTCGATCCGCGGACCAGCTCACCCACCCAATTGCTCGAGCGCGACGATTACACCTGGCGTCCGGATGGGTGCGTTACGAGCCATACCACTACCACGCCCGCATCGAGCCGACGGCACGACTACACCCTGGATGTGATCGGTCGCATCACCCGCATTGCGAGCCCGGGCGCCGGGACCTCCGAGGAATACACCTACGACGCCTTGTCGAATCTCACCACTGTCGCGGTTCCGGCATCACCGGTACCACCCGATCCCATCGCCGCCGGTTACCAAATGGACGTGCCTTCCACAGACCAGCGTGCGGAGTACCGCAACAACCTCCTCGTCCGCACCGGACGTGCCCGCTACTTCTACGACACGGCTGGTCGCCTTGTCCGCAAAGAAAAGACCCGGATTTCCCGTAAGCCGGCTATCTGGCACTACCGGTATAACGCCTTCGACCAACTTGTCGAAGCAACCACCCCGGACAACACCACCTGGTACTACACCTACGACGCATTCGGTCGCCGAACCAGCAAGCAACACCACGCCAGCAACACTTATACCAAATTCGCCTGGGACGGGGTCCATCTCACCGAACAATCGACCGCAAACCACGCCGGCGCGCGTACCCACACCTGGACCAACCATCCCACAACCCACATCCCCCTGACTCAATCTGTCGACGACAGATTCTGGGCGATCGTCACCAATCTAGAAGGCAGTCCGAGTCACCTCGCTGATCCAGCAACCGGAGAAGTAGGCTCAACGGCGACCGCAACGCTCTGGGGGCAAACGGTCTGGACCGGCCCCGACACCCCGCATCGCTTCCAGGGTCAACAATACGACCCGGAAACCGGACTCCACTACAACCTCCATCGCTACTATGACCCGGAAACCGGCCGCTACCTCACTCAAGACATTCTGGGTCTTACGCCGTCGCCCAACCCCAACATTTATCCAGATAACCCCACGACATGGGCCGACCCTCTTGGGCTAACGCCCTGCCCTGTCAGGGTCTCATCGATGAGCGCGGACTGGGCGACGAAGGGGGCGCATGTGCACATTGGTGGCAAGGAAGTACGTGTGTTTGCCCATCATGACGGGTCGATCGGTGTAGAAGGCTTGCGAATGTCGAACGGTACGCCGAATGATGCTCAGCTACGCCGCGTCGTATCCGAGATATACTCCAATGCCGATCTTCGAGCGGACCTGATTGATAAATCGCGGGCGGCAATGACCGAGATGAACGCGCACAATTGGGGAAACGCAAAGAACAAGGCGGCAGAGATGAATTTCCTCATCAAGGCGCTTGAGCGTATAGAATGATGCATCAGATATTTCTGAATATTTGTCCAGGGTGTGACATGTGCAAGCGAAGAGGAGTGTAAGGTCGATGCTGATAGGGTTTCGTGAGTTCATTGCAGAAGTAGCGATCTCTGATTCTCTGTGCGGACTCCGCAATGGGGCGAGCGTAAGTAGCATCGACCAAATAATGGGCGATTCTGAATTCTATGAGGAAGTAGAAAAAAAACGTGCTTGGATGCGACGCGACTACGGGTTGGTTCAAATAGATTTCAATCCCGATAAGGAAGAGGAGTGGGTATCCTTCGGGATGAAGTTGTCAGTGCACCGCCTAGAGTGGGGGACTTCAATCCCCATTCCGATTGCGGCATTGGTAGCCGATATACCAGAGAAAATATACTTCGACGATCTCCGTTCTGTGATCGAGCCGCGCGGCGGCCTGGTGAGGCGTACAGATCTGAACTTCCGCGATGAAATTCACTACCTGACAGAAGCTGGCGCTGACATTGTGGCAACCACAAAAGATGAAGGCGGAGAAATGGTGCCGGACTGCGTGTGGGAAGTTAATCTGAAGTCTCGCATGATCGCAAATAGGTAGTGCTCGATTGTGAGATCGTTCCGCCGTCAGATTTATTCTGAAGGGTTTGGGACTGGCTGGATCGGCGAGGTAGCGACCGTCCAAAACGCCTCGGTTACTTCCGATGTCGTGGACTGGACCGGTCAAACCGCCACCGCCTGCAAATCTGCCGTGGGCACTTAACTATTGGAGTCCCCACAAGCCAGGCCCAGCGGATCTATCCAAGACATCGGGTTATGTGGATGATAGGTGTTCGGGTTGGGAGCCATGCAGTCCTCGATGAAAATCAGGAAATCATAACCGAGGAGTATCATTTTACTGCCGGAAATGGAAAACGCATTGTTATTCAAGATCGCAGTGCGGGGCACCGGTATGGGGAAGATGGCGTCGGTGACCAGGGTCCCCACTTCAACGTCCGGCCTTTTGAAAATACTCGAACTGGTAAAGTACCCGGAACCCCTGGGCGCTATCCCTTCCAAACATAGGATGCAGCTGATGAGCTGGGTTGATGCGCTGCATGAGCCGAGGAGTATTCGAGGAGTATTCGGGGCGCTCACCCCATCGCTGGATGGCGTTGTGCTCCACGAGATTCGGTTGCACCGTGACGGCCCAAGTGTCTATGTGCGGTTCGATTTTCGTGAGTTTCCGACTGATCCGCCTACAAAGTGGGGAGCCGTTGGCTACAACACGGTTCAAGTCGAACTGTGGCTGTATGCGGTTGAAAGCGTTGAGATATCCGAGCTGAGTACTGTATCCGTGATCGACCTTAATATATCGACCATCGTCCGTAATGGAAGGGTCGCCGTGCGCGTTTGGACATCGGGAAATTCCACGATACGCTTAAATATTGTGGCGGGGAGCGTGAGTGTCGCGAAGGTATCGGCCTACAAAAACGATCCGCCCCCGCCTGATAGAAGCACCTCGCTGTGACCCGTTGGGGCTCGGCATTTTGGAGATGGCTAGCGAGAAGGCGGGACGTCCAATTGGCAAAGGAGAGGGGCCCGGGCCAGCACTGACCGACCGTGCACCATCGCCTTACTGTGGTAGTCCGATCCCGCCCGGCGTAGCGATCTCCACCTCTGCGCAGTCGCCGCGGTCATTCGGTAGTGCCAGCTTCCGAGAGTGCAGTGGTCTTGTTGTCGCCCGTCGGCTTCTCACCGCGGAATGCAGCCCGGACGTCAATGAGCCGCCGTCCGTCCGGGAGGCTCCAGAAGGTCCAGCCGTTGGTCACACTGCCCTTGACATGACGACCCGCTCCGGAGGGGGACCCGAAGGATTGGCCCTCCACTTCCAGCGTGCCGTTATCGCAAATGAGGGCCTCACACGATCGCCAATTCCCCTGTCGCGGCGTCAGTATCGTTCCTGGCGTAAGGAGTCCGGCCGCAACCAGGTCCTTCACCTCGACCCAGTCTTGGTTCTTATCTCGGGGATCGACTACCTGCCCGGTATGCCCTTGGGGCACCGGCCACACGGCGAGTAGCACGTCGATGATGCGTTCGGTCCGAGCCTCGATGGCTTCCTCCGCCCACTGCTCGTCGCCGATATTGCTGAGAAGTCGACTGTTGAGCAGCAGGGTGTCGTGTTCTCGAATTGCGTCTCGCTTGAGATCCCAAGCGCCGTTGGAAACCTTGGAGTTGAGCGAACCGGTGAGCAAGGTCAGGTTGCCGAGCCGGTGCACATGCGCTCCGCGTTCGATCTCGGCCTCGGGTCCGTCGACAGCCCAGTTGTCCTTCCACGTCTGCGGCAGGATGTGCTCGATCGGGTAGCCGCGTCGCGGCATCTGTGGCTGGTTGGTCACCCGCCTGAACCGGTTCTCGATCGCTTCCAGGAAGACCCGCAGACGTGCGACCTTGAAGCGACGGTAGGCGGCTTCAGCAGCGAGCGACGCACGAATCTCGTTGTCTCCGGGCCAATATGTGCTGGAGACGTTCAGTCTGGACAGGTGCTTGGCAACTCTGTCGACAAGTTCGGCATCGGGTGCATCGTTGTAGATGCGGATGATGTCGGCGACGACGCGGCCCAAATCGGATGTCGTCAGGCGGAGGAACATGCGGCGGACAACCCAACTTTCCACTGCCGCAACGACACCGTCGATGGTGTCGCCGGTAAGCGCGCGTTCCGGGTCGTGCAGCCAAACCAGAATCGGTTTGAGCAGTTCGACCTCGAAGGCCTTCATGCGGTATACCGACATTTCGACGGTCGTGAGCTGTCGGTCCTTGTCGTCGGCGGCTAGCGTCCAAGCCTCGTAGAGATCGGCCTGCCGTTTGATCGTCGGCAGTAGTACGCCCATTTTCTGTCCACTGTCATGCTCGACGTAGGCCTTGAAGCGCGCAAATGTCTGCTGCGGTCCGATCTCCTCGCCGATCCGGGAAATGAGCCATTGGTTGAGGAACAGGGACCCGCGGCTAACCCGGTAGCGCCCAACGCTGACCTCAGTTTCCCAGAACTTCGTGTCGAAAGGCCAGTCTTCGGCATAGGCGCGGCGCGTGTCCGAACCCTCAGCGGCGAGCCGCTGGAAGACGAAGTTCTTGATGAGATCGGCAGCGGTCAGCGGGGTTCCGCGAGCGTTGAGAGTTTCGAAGATCTCCTGCGAGTTCTCCACTGCGGTGAGGTTGATGGCCACCAATTGGAGCCCGCTGGTCAGCACACCGACCAGTGCATTGGCCCGAGCCGAGTAGTCTTCTCCGTCGTACGCGCCAAGCCAGGCGGCGACGGCATCAGCAAAAAAGGCATGGGCACGAGTGATCCGGGCACTCGCGTGCGCGAGCTCGGCGTGACTGACCGGCGGATCTGAGTCCATGACCTCATCGAAGGCGGCGTGGTCGCGGTTGGTGTGGCGAATCTTCAGCCGCGACTCTCCTGCTGGTACGAAGGTGGCCTGATTATGGGTCAGGCTCTCCAGCTGGCCCGCGAGCGTGTCACGGCCGGCGGACTCCAGCACCGAGCCGGTCGCATCCATAAGCAACTGCAGCGTCGTCAGTCGCTGCTGGCCGTCGATGATGTTGCTCACCTGCAGACTGCCGAGCTGTCCTTCCTGAGCTTGGACAACTACAGCACCGAGGAAATGCGTTGCCGTGGAATACGGATCGCGTAGCCGCAGCTCAGTCAGACGCCGGATGTCGTTCCACAGCGGCTCCCATTGCTCGACCTGATCCCAGACGTAGGGCCTCTGGAACAGTGGGACCACCAGAGTCTGTGGGAGGCTGAAGATCTGCATCGGCGTCCGTACGTTCGTCTCCACGGTCCCATCCTGCACCGCGGTACCGAGACCCCGCAGCGGAAGGTGGACTGATCGCCTAGGCTGCGCGAGTGGAGAACGATGTGTCGAGGTATTCGCACGAACCGATTTCCGAAAGTCACCTGCATCGCCTGGCCTCGATCGCCAAGGACGAATTAGCAGTGTTCTTCGAACGAAACCCCCATCTTGCTGCCTACCGGAATGCCTACCTGATGACTGCGCTGACTCAGGGTGGCGCGCTGCACTACGCCTCCGGCGGCAAGCACCGCATCAAGGACCTCGACCTGCACTCATTCTTCGTGCGGATCGATCCAGCCAAGACTCAGCTACGCCGACAGCGCCGCGTAATCGACTTCGGGCCATCGGAGTTCGGTCGTCATCCCGATGATGTAGAACTTGGGTTTCGCGGGCGGCACGTTGATGGAATTTTTCGACTGGTCGATGGGGTCGAACTCGGCGTCGAGCCGATGCAAGCGGTACAGCACTATCTGGCCAGTAGCACCACTCCGACGGCGTTCCATCTGCGCCAAAAGGCCGTAGTCGCCGTGGATCCACTAGAGTTGTTCGGAAAGATCTTGTGGCACAACGAGAATGCTCCCCTGGACGGCCGACCGTAGTCCTTTGTCCGGGTAGATCAATGTGGCGCCGTCCTGCGCCTGGCCACCGACGCCGACACGACGGCTTGCTGACCATCGACGCCGAACGGGTCGATGAACATTCGCTCCTACGGGCCCGGGGTCGGCGCTAACCGTGCGCTGCCTCCTGCACGGTGAGCAGACCACCTGGCCGTAGGTAGGTAAGCGGCGGGCTGCAGGCCCGGACCGGCTGCGACCTTGATGGCGCGGCTGTCGATGTCTGGAGGCGGGGTGGTCGGTTCGCACTGTGGCCCGCTGGGAGGTCGCAGGTTCGATTCCTCGGCAGGACACACAAAACATGGGCAACCGGAAAACGCCTGGTCATCGTGGGTGACTACGCGTTGTAGGTCTGGACCAAATATACCCGGCACCCGTCTCGTGAGGGAGCCGGTGCGGGTTGTGGCGAGACGGACCGGCCGGATCGACCGGGTTGCTAGCCGACGCCGACTGTGGTGCGGAAGGGCCGTTGTTCGGTGTGGATTGCCCATAGTTGTTCGGGGAGTGCGTCGGGTGCGTACTGGGGGTCGCCGCCGCCGATGGCGCCGAGGGATGATCAGTTGCCCGACTCGGATATTGCGTGGCTCGAGTGCTTCGTGCAGCATCGCGCCGTAGGCGGACTCGCCTGCGAAGGCGATCGAGGTGCCCGCGACGCTGGTGTTGGGTTGAGCGGCGCTGGAGCCGTTGACGAACAAAGACCGTGCCTCTGCCGAGTTCGGTCATTCCGTCGAGTACCTGTTCGACGGCGGTGACGGGGCCGAGGATGGAGAATTCGGTCGCGGCGGAGAGGTCCTCGGCGGTGGTGTCGAGGACGGGTCGCAGGAATTCCTGGCGGGGGACGGGGCTGTACTGGAGAACTTCGATCGGGCCGAGTTCGCTGGAGTCTTTGTCGAGCGCGGCGGCCAGGGTGGTCCGGTTTTGCACATCGGCGGGGTACCCGGCGGCTGTGGTGGCGTCGGCGGCGAGTTCGTCGACGAGACGGTCGAGTTTGTTCTGGGAGCGGGAGATCAGCGCGACCGAGAACCATTCGCGTCCGAAGCGGCGTGCTGTGGCCAGGCCGAGCCCGGGGCCCGCGCCGATGATCGCGATCGTTGTCATGGTCACCCTTTCGGGGTGGCGCCTCAGCGCAGGTTGGTCTGGAAGAACGTGGTCAGCTTGTCGAAGGGGATGACCTCGGTGCGGTCGTAGAGGTCGACGTGTCCGGCGCCGGGGACGACGACCAGTTCCTTGCGGTCGCCAGCGAGGCGGAAGGCTTCCTCGCTGAATTCGCGGGAGTGGGCGTTCTCGCCGGTGACGAACAGCATCGGGGCGCGGGGAGATGGTCTCGATGTCGTTGAAGGGGTGGAAGTTCAGGAACTTGACGTTGCTGGACAGGGTCGGGTGGGTGGTGGTTTCCGGTGTGGCGCCTTCGGGGGTGACCGCGCCGCGCTGGGTGCGGTAGAAGCCGTAGAACTCGCGCTCGATCGGGGTGGATTCGGTGGTGAGTTCGTGGACGGTGCCGCTGGTGTATTCGGCGGGGCCACCGGTGAATGCGACGTCGCGCTGGGCGACGGCGGTATCGATCATGGCTTTGCGCTGGTCGAGGGTGACCGAGTGGTTGAGCCCGTTGCGGGCTGCCGCGCCCATGTCGTAGCGACTACCGTGCGGGCCAACTCGGCTACTGGTCGCGACGGTGTTTTCGCAGGATTCGCCATGTCGACGGCGCGGAAGGAGAGCGCCTCGCCGCGATGCAGACCAAGGCGATTGCCGCGCTGTTGGTTGGTCTGTCTCCGCGATCATGGGGACGGTGACGGTGGGAGCTGAATACAGGCGGTGCTGGTCGGGACAGGCGATCCGGTTGATCGGCGTGTCGTGGCAGTTTGATCGGTGTGTCGGTGACCTGACCCCGAGCCACGCGTTCGCGTTATTGCGACAGAAGCGGGCGCACGGTTTGTTTAGAAGCCCCGTTACGCGCGGCCTGCGGCAGGATCGTCCCCGGTGCTGCTAGACATGCATCCGTGCACCCAGCGCTCTCGCCATCACAGATTCGGGTTCTGCATCATCTCGTGACCGCCGAGATTCCGTTCCCTGATGCTATAGCGGCCGCAGTCCGGGGGCTTGACCAGGAGAGCATCGCAGCCGACGTGCAAACTCTCAGTTGGATGGGCCTACTGGAAGTCACCGGTGAGAGTCTGGTTATCACGCCGCGAGGCAAGGCAGTGTACTTCGAAGCCGAGTGCGCCACGCTTGGCGAACGCCTGGCTGAGGTGAGCGTATTCGCCGATGAGATGCAGCGACGTACACCCTCACTCAGTCCGGAAATGCACGCGCTCCGTGAACTCGCAGAAGGTGCATGGACCGGAACAGAGGCGGTAGCGTATGTCGAGCGTTGTGCGAAGACGCGCTGAGCTGACGCTACGGTTTCTCGTCGGCGTTCAGATGAAGCTCGTCGTGACTGGTCTTGAGTTGACGACGGGGCCTGCGAGCCTTGTCGGACACCGGCAGAATAGCGGCCTTCTCAAGGTCTGCCACCGTGACCTTGGGTCCGGCGAGGATCCGGTCCAACAGTTCCTGTTGCACGGGAGCGAGGTCGGTGAGTCGGCGCAGCACGGAGAGCAGTTCCATGAGTTCGCGCGACCAGCTGGATGGCCACGAGTCGACATGCAAGTCGTCCAGGGGGCTCGTCTTGCGGCTGTTGGGGTTCGCCTTGCGGTATCCGAACCACTTCTTGACGATCTGCATGCCGCCGACGTCATAGTTCCACACCTCTGTGGGGACCGGGCTGACGAATCCGGCACCCAAGTACAGGGTTCGGTTCATCTCGGCGTAGCGGATTTCGCTCGGAACTTCCGTCCCGATGTGCTGGTCGTAGCGGAGCCGACGCGGATCGCCTGGAGGGAAGAGGACATCTGCTGCTGGTCGACCGTCTTTCGGAGCGATGTACCGTTCCCCGTACGTCGAGGCCCACAGCAGACGCTCGCCAAGCTTCACGGCCTCGTGCCACAGATCGGGGTCGCGAGTGAGCGGCAGCCGTACGCCAGGAGTGAGTAGTTCCTCGGCGAACCGCTCGGTGAACCCACTGTGCCCGGTGACAGCCGCCACATATGCGGCCAGGTCGTGCACCGTGATGCGGTCGAGGCCGAGCTCGGTTGCCAAGTGGGCGAGCAGCCGCGGATGCACATTGGGTGTGCCGTCCGGGTGGAGGATCGGCATGATTTTGCCGCCGCGGCCGTTGAAGTGGTGGGTGTCGGGGAGCAGCGCGGTGGCGACGACGGCCGGCCCGGTCTCGATCTCCTGGGAGGACTGCTGGTTGAGGAAGAGCTGTCCCGGCTGGAGGGCTTCCCACAGCGTGGGTCGGGCGAAGTCGATGACGCGACTGTCGGAGATCAGCCACTGCCGGTCGAAGCTGCGCATGGCGATGCGGATCAGGTCCGGCGTGAGGTCAGTTTCGTCTGCAAGCCCGTGGGCGTGCTCAGGTTGTCCGGGCAGCGGGGGCCGGCGGGCGTGCAGTGAACGATCTCGCGTCCCCTTGAACAGCTTCGCCTGTTTGTCTGGGTCGGCCTCGTGGATCAGACGCGCCCAGCGCCGTTGGAGCAACTGCTCGCTGGGGGCGTTGACCCACGAGCGGTTGGCGGTAATTCCCAGACTTCCCCAGAGGAAAAGATCATCGAGAGCGGGATGGTCCTCCCACCCCGTCTCGGTGATTGGGCGGAACGGGCGGATGGCGGCAGAGTGCGTGTCCTGCCAGCCGTCGTCGTCCAGTTGGATCTCTTTGAGCTGGCGGTACTTATCGGCTCGCCTGCCGTGCACGGCTCGGTAGTGGATGTGGGCGGGTCGATCGGGATCGGTGTCCTTGCTGCGGACGAAGATGCAGATGGCCAGCGGCTGGGCAACACCAGGGAAAATCCGGGTGGCCACATCTGGGCGATGCCCTTCCGGAGAGAGGTCTATAATCCAACCCTCGTCGCAGGTGCGCCTCAGGTAGTTACGCATGCCACGCCCGCCGGGTCCAGTGGTGAAGCCGGCGGGGGTGATGAAGCAGACGACTCCCTGCTGGTCCTGTTGATGGGCGTCGAAGACCTTCCAGGTTGCCCAGCGCCAGAAGTAGATGTAGAGGTTCTTGAGCACGTGCTCATAGCGGCCGTTTCCGGGCCACTTGAACGCTTCGATCGGGGTGCTGCCCTGCGCCGGGCTTCCCTTCTCTATCCAGCCTCCACGGCCCATGGCCTTGTCGTCGTAGGGTGGGTTGCCGATCGCGACGGTGACCGGTGTGTTTGCCTTCACCTGGTTCGCTCGTCGACGCGATTCCGAGATCACGCCGTACGTTGAGGCGAGGGTTTCCTCGGCCAGATACGGGTTGTCCAATGTGTCGGTGACGAACAGCTTCATACCGTCGGGCGGTGCGACTGCTTGATGCCGCTTGAGCAAGTCCGAAGCCCTTAGCTCGGCGACGGCGAAGGGGCCCATCTGCAGCTCGAAACCGATGAGGCGCTTTGCCAGACTGCCTATCGCATCCGGAATCGCCCCAGGGCCATCGTTATCCGCCGTCCAAGCGGCGACGTGCTCGATGACCGCGTGTAGGTATGTGCCCGTCCCCATCGCCGGATCGACGATGCGCACGCCGTCGTCCGCGTATCCGGCCTGGCGACCCAAGCGGGTACGGAGCACATCCTCGGTGAGGCGCACCATCTCCTCGACAATTTCCCGAGGGGTGTAATACGAGCCGCTCTTCTGGCGCAGCTTCTCGTCGTATACCTCCAGGAACGATTCGTACAGGTGTAGGTACGCATCCCGTCGGCCCTTGCGGATCACCGCCCATTCGACAGCGTCGATTACCTGGATAAGCAGGTCGAGGCTGACCTCGAAGCTTACCGTGATGTTGTCGGTTAGGAGCTGAAGGGCTTTGCCCATCAAGGCGTGTCCGTCGTCCAGGCGTCGGCCGATCTCGTGTAGCCCCACTCCTTTAACAGAGATGTCCTCTGTACGCGCCAGCAGAAGCGCGAAGGTCACCGTCTGGGCATATCCGTCAGCAAAGGTAGCGTCGTCAGCTGACGGGAAAAGCAGCCTACGCCAGTCGTTTTTCAGCCCAGTGAACCGCAGTTCCTCGGGACGCGCGCCCTCAGCTGCATACTGTCCCTCCCATTCCAGCTGCTCCAGGACGGCCGCACGTAGCAGGCGGCACAGCGGCGCGGTGCGCCGGACCAGTGTGTTGATGTGGCGGATCGGCTCAGGAACCCAGTGGAGGAAGGTCCTCAGAAGGGCATGGAACGCTGCAGGCTCCCGGACGGACAACGAGCGTCCTACGCTTCCGAGATCGCCGTCGAAGAAGACTGGCGCACCGATCAGCTCGCCGGAGCGAAAGAGGCGCCATTCAGTGCCGTTGGTGTAGAGGACGTTCGGCAAGTCGCGGAGCCGTTCCCACTGCTTCTTGTTACGCCCGGTGAACTTCTCTGGATCGACCGTCTGACCGGGGCGCTTGACCTCGACATAACCTACGATTTCACCGTGCACCTCGACCGCATAGTCAGGGCGCACGCCAACATCACGCAGGGGCGTTTCGGAATGCCACAGGACGCCGTCCATGGCGTCGTGGCTGCCCACAGCTTCCAGGAGATTCTGCAGCGGTGGTCGAATTGACGCCTCGGGGTCGCCCGGTCCGTTCACCATGGCCTTGCATGACGCACCGAAGATCGAGATAGCTTCTGCGAGCCAGTCGAACTCCTGACCCTGCGTCACTGCCACACCCCCGCCCTATCGATCGCGACGCGAGGAGTATGTCACATCCTAGCCCTAGAGGATGACGTGAAAGCACTTGGGACCAAACACGTTTCGGTGCGATGTTCCTTGGTTATGGCCTTCGCGTACTGCTTCCAGTCGACGCCATAGGGCGGGTTGGACATGCAGAAGTCGAACTTGCGCCCGCGGAAAGCGTCCTCGGTCAACGTGTTTCCGAAGGCGATGTGCGTCGCGTCGTGGCCCTTGGCCAGCAGATCTGACTTGCAGATCGCATACGACTGCGGGTTGTACTCCTGCCCGAACAGCGTCAGCTTCGCGTCGGGGTTCTGCGTCAACAGGTGTTCCTCCGCCAGCGTGAGCATTCCGCCCGTGCCTGCCGTCGGGTCGTAGAGTGTGCGCACGATATCGGCCTCGGTGAGGTCTGCGTCTTTTTCCGCGAAGAGTAGGTCGACTAAAAGCCGGATCGCGTCGCGGGGGTGTAGTGGTCTCCGGAGGTCTCGTTCGCGGCCTCGTTGAACCTGCGGATGATGTACTCGAACGCGTCACCCATGTCGGCGTTGGAGACGACGGCGGGATGTAGGTCGATGGCCCCGAAGGATGTGACGACGGCCCGCAGCAGCTCGGCCTTCTCCAGGGCGAGGATTTCCTTCTTGAAGTCGAAGTACTCGAACACATCGACATCGGAGGAGAAGCGGTCGATGTAGTCGGCGAGGTTGTCGGCGAGTCCGTCGGCGTCTTTGAGCAGGTTGTCGAAGGAGTAGTGCGAGGTGTTGTAGAAGGAGCGTCCGGTAGCCTTCTTCACCTCGACCTTGAGCCTGTTGGGGTTCTCGTACTTGGCCGCGAGGTCGCGGACGACCTTCCGATCCGGCTCCATGATGCAGTCGAGGCGGCGCAGGATGGTCAGCGGCAGGACCACGTTGCCGTACTGGTTGGGGCGGTACGGACCCCGAAGCTGATCTGCGATCGACCAGATGAAACTGCCAAGACTGCTCACACCACTCCTCACGACGTCCACTGGAAAACCTATGGCCGACCCCGTCACTTGCCGGGGCGCGTCAACGCATCATCATCGCCTACCGGCATCAGTCAACGTCGCCAGCCTCGTTGGTTCGAGATCGAACGATGCTAACCGCCTGAATCCCTCAGGGGTTCTTACGCTAATGCGGTTCCGAATGCCGCGACCCATGTCCACATCAGGATCACAGCGCCGATGATGGCGGCTGGGAGGTGGGCCAGCGTCGTGTGGTGGACAGGGCCGTGCCGGCGAGTCCGAAGACGAGTGCGAGTCCTGTGCCGAGGATCAGCTCTTTGGGGATGTCGTAGGGGTCCATGCAGGTTGTCGGGTATTTCACGCAGTCCTGTGATGACGCGACGATGATCCAGGTGCCGGGGAATATCAGGGTCAGGACGATGAAGGCGAGCGGCAGTAGCCACAGGGCTGCGGCCAGGCATATGTCGAGTGTGTGTGCCACCAGCGGTGGCGCCGATTCTGCGCCTGATGCCGCGCGTACCGGTCTCGGAAATCGGGCTGGTGCGAGTACTGCGGTGGATTCACGTGTGGGTAGTTCATCGGGTCCTCGGTGGCGGTGGATGCGGGCGGCCTGGCGTGGCGAGTACGCGATCGCAGCCTCGGGCGGTGACGGGGTGTGAGGCAAGCGGACTCAGTCGTGGTCGCGGCAGCATCCCGGGCGGGCCAGGCCCGCCCCCGCCCCCGCATGCGCGGGGCGGGTGATCTCGATGTCGCTGCGTACTCGGTCATGTCGATGACGGTAGGGGGTTGCCGGGCGTCGCGGATGGGGTCGATGCGTGGCCGGGCTGCCGGGTCCGGGCGAGCATGTTCCCCATCCGACTCCTTATCCATCGCCGACAACCCCGTTGGGCGACCGCGATGACGAGGCTTTCACGCCCCGCTGCGGAATGCGCTGTCCCGCAAGGCATATCCCGCATGAGCGTCCTTCACGCCTGACAAGTCACGAGGACGCTGATAGGTCCTCGGACGATCAGCTGGCGGTCAGATTGTCCGCGAGTCCCGGTTGACCGCATTGAGTCGCTTGCGCTGCGAGCAGGCTGCGGAGACGTTCGGGGATTTCTGAGCGGATGTCGGACAAGGCTTGCCAGATTGCGGGATCTTGTGTGGTGATGGTGCCGATCAGGGCTTCCAGGTTGTCGGCTTCGTCGATGAGGGTGAGGGAGCGGGATCGAGCGGAGAAGTCCTGGCGGAGAAGGACTTGTATCAGGGTTGTGCTGCAATCGGCTGCGGGGGCTGCCTGGACTGCGGCTAAGAATTCGTTGTCGGTGAGGGCGTTGATGGTGGCGGCGAGGGTGTCGTGGGTGGTGGTGGGGAGGTCGTTGAGGAGGGGGAGGGCTTCGGGCCAGAGGTTGTGGGTGGCGGTGGCTTCTATGGCGGCGGTGAGGTAGGCGGGGCGGTGCATTACCGGGAGGGAAGCCAGGCGTTTGCGGTCGGGGGTGGAGAGGGCGAGGGCTACGGGGAGGAGCGTGGGCCAGTGGTTTTCGGCGTGGGCTTGCTCTATGAGGGTGGTGAGGGAGTCGTCGGGTTCGGTGGCTACTCGGGCGGCGACGGTGTGGAGTTGGGTGGGGGAGAGGTGGGTGGCTAGGGGGAGTAGGGAGAGCCAGAGGTTTTGGGTTAGGGCTAGGTCGGCGATTTTGGTGAGGAGGGTGGGGTTTTGCATGGCTGGGCGTTGGGCCAGGCGTTGTAGGGGTTGCGGGGACATGCCTGCTGCTACGGGGAGGAGGGTGTCCCAGGCGTCGACTTCTTCTACTGCGGCGATTAGGCCGTCGATCACTTCGTCGTCTTGGGCGGCTACGACATCTGCCAGTTTTGAGCGTTCGGTGGGGCCGAGGAGGGCTAGCAGGGTGATCGCTTTGGGCCATTCGCCTGCGTCGTGGGTTGCGCGGATGACGCCGGGGACGCGGTCGGTGACGATGGTGAGGAGGCGGTCGGCTGCTGAGGTTTCCTCGAGGTAGTAGCCGACCTGGAGGATGTCGAGGTCGGAGGCGTGGGGGAGGGCTGCGCGCAGGACCGAGTCGGGGACCGAGCCTGCGAGGTTGCCCATGGTCAGATAGTCGCCGCGGCTGATCAATTCGCTGGCGACGGCTGCGGCCATCGGGCCGGGGACCCGGGCGATCAGTTCGACTGCTCGGCGGGGGTCGAGGGTGAGGGTGGCGTCGGCCAGGAAACTGGGGGAGAGGGCGCTGGCGATGGCTACGGCGCGGGCTGGATCGACGGAGCCGGCGAGTGCGGCGGCGAGGACGGGGCCGAAGGCGGCTTCGGTGATCTTGGCGGCGATGGGGGCGGGGACCAGTTTGGCGGCGGCGCCGACTCGCTGCATGCGGCGGGCCTCGCGGCGGGCGGTGAGATCGGTGATCTGGTCGCGGAATTCGCGGAGGGCCGCGGGTAGGAGGGTGGCGAGGAAGTCCAGGTCGGCGGGGTCTCGGTCGAGGACGCGGGCCAGTTTGGCTAGTTCGACGGTGGTGTGGTGGGTCGCTGTCATAGTCCGAGCACCTTCTTCACGGCGGGGCGGGCCAGGCGGGGGATGAGGCGCATGCCGGAGTCGAGGGCGCCGTCGAGGGCGGTCTTGCGGTGGTCGAGGGCGGCGCGGACGTAGTTGTCGAGGAGGGCCAGCTCGTCGGGGGTGAGGGTGGCGAAGTCGGGTGGCGGTGGGGCGCCGAGTGTTGCGGTGAGTTGGCGCAGGGCATCCGACACGGACCGTCTCCTTCGATGCGATGTCCGGAAGTTCGTACTGCCGGTACGGACACCGATACTGCCGGTACGTGGTGCCTTCTGTAAAGAGGTGCTCATGTGTGACACATGGAAAACTTCGATCATACTGCTGGTACGTGTATCGTCTCGACCGTGACCCGCGCCAGTCGACGACCTCCGCCGGTGAGCCGGGATGTCATCGTCGACGCCGCGATTCGGGTGCTCGATCGTGATGGGCCTCATCCGAGCATGGATGCTTTCGCGGTCGAGGCCGGGATCACGAAGCCGCGGCTGTATCGGCAGTTCACCGACAAAGGTGACCTCTATGCGGCCATCGGTGCTCGATTCGCCGACTCCGCGTTCGCCGCGACGGGAACGGACCTGACCCTGCTGTTGCAGCCACCCAACGCCGCTATCGATCGTGCACTCACCGATTACGCCGTCGGAATTCTCGCCCACCCCAATGTTTTCCGGTTCCTGACGCAGACGAGTGCGAATCGCGAGGGTGCGACGGGCCAGTACGACCTCGCCAGTGCGGTGGCGGGTCGCTTCGCGGAAAGGGCTCGGGCGGTCGCGGATTCGATTCCGTTGGATGCCGAGGGGATCGAATATCTGGCGCGGGCGATCGTCGGTGTGATGATCGTGCTGACTGATCTGTGGCTGAGTGACGCGAAACCGGATTCCGGAGAATTCGTCAGCAGGGTGCACGAATTGGTGTGGGGGATGATCGATGCGTTTCTGCGGGGGCGGGGGATCACGGCCGATCCAGGGGTGCCGATCTTTGTCACCCTGGCCGCGTTGAACCCGGATTCGGGTGAAGTCTGAGGCATCGGCGACTCGCGATGGAACACAACCTGCGGCGGCACCGGCAGTCGGCGTTCTATCTGACCCAGCCCGAGCACGCAGCCCGCCGCCAGCCACAGCCGTCACCTCGTGACTGGCGGACGGTAGTCGTTCGTGGCTGGCGGTGAGGCTGCGACGTTCGTGCGCGTGTTCCGATTTGGTGATCGGGGTCCAGGCCATCGTCGTCTAGTCGATGGGTGGTGGACTCGGCATGACGGCGGGGTTGGGCCGCAGTGGGGGACTCAGCCCAGGCGGCGGATGTCGCCGCGGACCCGGTAGAAGCCGCCGCGGGCGGATTCGGAGACCGCGTCGACGACGTAGCGGGCGCCGGCGAGGCGGATGTCGCGGGGGAATTGGACGTTCCAGGCGGGGTCGTAGCCGGGGGAGACGACGTGGACGCGGAGGGAGTCGCCGTGTTGGAGGCATTCGACGATGACGCCGGTGCCTACGTCGGTGGTGAGTTCGAGGGTGGTGCTGGGGGCTACGGCGGAGAATTCGGGGGCTTTCACCGAGCGGGTGGTGGGGAGGACGCCCTGGTCGGCGTCGCGGATGGCGGATTCGCTGACGTCGAGGCAGGCCAGGGCGCCGGAGGTGGTGACCAGGTAGAGCTTCTCGTCGTGGTACTGCATGGAGTAGGCGGAGCCGCAGCCGGTGGCGAGTTTCCACAGGCGGGTGCCGGTGGCGTCGAAGCAGTAGACCGAGGAGTGGGAGTCGCCGGCGAAGACGTAGCGGCCGTCGGGGGAGGCGGCACAGGAGAAGACGGCGGCGTCGCACTGGTAGGTGCGGGTGGCGGTGCCCTGCTTGGTGATCTCCTCGACCTGGTTGTGGGAGGTGCCCGCGTAGACGGTGTCGGATTCCTGCCAGCCGAACAGGACCGCGCCGCGGGTGGACGAATTCCACTGGGAGCGACCGGTTTCCAGGTGGTACTTGGTGACGCCGGCGCTGTGGCCGTGGTAGACGCCGGTGGGGTCGACGCGGACCATCCAGCCGGAGTTGCCCTTGCTGCGCGCGGACCAGAGGGATTCCTCTTCGTGGTCGATGACGGTCAGGCCGCCCGCGGAGTCGGAGGCGGCGAGGATGCCGTCGTGGATGTCGAGCCAGTAGACGTCGTCGGCGGAGACGTCGTAGGCGGCGCGGGGGACCTTGCCGGACAGGTCGTAGACGCGGCCGTCGTCGCAGCCCGCGTAGATCCAGAAGTCGTCGGCGACGATGCATTTGACCGCGTCGGGCAGTCTGTAGCTGTTGGTGACAACGCCGCCGGGGGAGAGGGTGAAGACCTCGCCGTCCTCGTTGCCGACCCAGCAGCGCTGCTCGTCGACGAAGATGCCGAAGGCGGCGGCGCCGGAGTCGAAGCGCCACAGCACGGGGGCCGACTTGGCGGTGGAGCGCTGGCTGGTGATGCTGCGGCGGGTGACGGTGCGGCGTTCGCGCGCGCCCATGACGGCGGGGGCGTAGCCCTTGCGCACCTTTTCACCGATCTTTTTCCGCGCGGCCGACTTCGCCTTGTCCTCGGTGGCGAAGGAGCTCGCTTTGGACTGGCCCTGCTCGCCGATGCGGCCGTAGCGGATGTTGACGTTCGTTCCGGTGACGATTACCTCGTAGAACTTGTGCGAGGAGCCCGCGTCGTCGGACAGTTCGAGATAGGTGGTTTCGGCGGTCATGCGTCCTCGCTGAGCTCGTGGAGATCGAATGCACGAAAAGTAGCAAGGGGCACCGACATTCGGTGCGGTGCTCGTCAGAGGTGGTATATCCGGTAGTCGGTGGGGTGGACGGATGCAGTCCGGGTGCGCTGGACCGCTGCCCGGCGAACAAGCCGATAGCGCGCGTCGGCAGTTCGACCCGACTGCAGAATCCGGCTCCCAGATGGTGGGATCGAAGGGTTCCACGCAGACGCGGGATCGCGGAGGACTTCGCGATGCCGATCCTTGACGGGTTGGTCCCGGAGAGGTGAGACACCACTGCGCCGATCATCGCGACAGGCCGTCTTTGTAACGACACGCGGCGAAAGGATTGCGGGATCGCGCTGGGTGATAGATGCTGGTCCAACTGTTGGTGCGTATCTGGGCGTGACTTTTCCGCGACCATTTCGTAATCTTACGGTGACCTGCTCTCGACAATGACTGGTGATAGACAACGTGACTGCTTCGCATCGCAAACCGTCGGCTCCCAAGAGTCGGCTGCCGCTCGCCGTATGCAGTCTCGCGGCGACCGTTCCCGGCATGTTGATGATGGTGATGCGGCCGGGTGCGCAGGTCGAGGCAGTGGCTTCGGTCGAACCGCTGTCTACGTCGGCCATCGAGGTCGACCCGATCGCCGCCGCGCCGACGCACGATGCGCCGCAGCCGGGGCCGATCGTCAGGGCGGATGACGAGATGGCGGCGTTGTCGGCGCTGAAGGTGAAGGTGTTGTGCGGGACGGAGTTCAACGGGACTCTGCCGCATGTGGCGCAGGTCGGAAACCTGTTGCAGAAGATGTTCGGGGTCTCGGATATCGGTGGTGCGCACGGTCGCTATGACGGTGACCATGGTGCGGGGCAGGCGCTCGATGTGATGACGGGCAACCTTGCCCTGGGCAATACCATCGCCGACTTCGTTCTGGCCAACAAGGCGCGCTTCGGTGTCACCTACGTGATCTGGCAGCAGCGATACAACGACGGCAACGGCTGGTCCTACATGGAGGATCGCGGCAGCCCGACGCAGAACCACTATGACCACGTGCACATTTCGTTCGAGTCGTCGGGCGCGACCAACATCGCCTGCTGATCGCGCGAAGTCAGGATTTCGTCTCGAGCTCGGCCAGAATCGGTTCGGCCTGGTTCCGTAAGAGTTCCAGCTGACGTTCCGGGGGGAATCGCTCGGGATCGAAGACTGCCTGGATGCCGATGCCGTCGATGAGGATCGTGAGGGATTCGGCCGCGTTGTCGAGGTCGGGGCCCGGTCGGTAGCCGGCGGTGGTCAGGACCAGTTCGAGTGCCGCGCGCCAGGCTCGGTAACGCGCGCGTTGTTCGTCGGCGAGCTCGGTGTCGTGGGTGGCCCAGTCCCAGAAGGCGATCCACACCTGCCATTCGACACGACGGGTTCGATCCATCGGCAGGCACTGACTCAGTAGCTCGTACAGATCGGCGGACTCGGGGGCCATGCGGGTCACGCGGTCCGCGACAGCGGTGGATGCCGCGCCGAGCGCCGCCCGCAGCACAGCGCGTTTGTCCGCGAAGTAGTGCACGACCATGCCGGTGGTGCATCCGGCCTCGGCCGCGATGTCGCGGACGGTGGTGTGCGCCAAGCCTTTGGTGGCGATGACCTGGCACGCCGCAGCGCTGATCGCGCGGCGACGCTCTTCGTGATCGACGATTTTCGGCATTGACAGGAGAGTTTACATACCCAGTATTATGTAACCGTGGTTATGCAAAAACTGCGGGTGGTGAAGCGAGTGATGTGGGTGACCGACCTCGGCTTTCTCGCCTACTGGGTCGTCACCGCACTGGGGCTGATCAGCGTCGGGTCGGATGAGTTTCTCCAGCAGTGGAACTGGTCGTTTCTCGGACTCGATGCCGCGGCGATCGGGTTGGGGTTGGCCGGGCTCGCGCTCGGCAGGCGCTCGGCCCTCTCGATCCCGCTGATCATCGTGTCGTTGTCGCTGACCTCCGCCGCAGGGCTGATGGCGCTGAACTTCTATGTGATTCGGGGTGAGTACAGCCTGATGTGGTGGATTCCCAACCTCTGGTTGTTCCTGTTTCCGGTCGTGGCGCTCGCCGGGATCGTCCGCGCATGGAGCGAAATTGGAACGCGTTCTAGCAATGCTGCCCATCGTGTGGGCTGTCCTCCTACGGTGTGAGGAGGTTCGGTTTCTACGAAGGAGTATGTGGACATGGGACGGTTGGCCGGCAAGGTCGCGGTGATCAGTGGTGGTGCGCGCGGGATGGGGGCGGCGCATGCTCGGCGGTTTGTCGCCGAGGGGGCGTCGGTGGTGATCGGGGACGTGCTCGATGACGAAGGCGCCACGGTGGCAAAGGAACTCGGGGACGCGGTCGCCTACCGGCATCTCGATGTTCGTGAGCCGGAGCAGTGGGCGGCGATCGTGGCGGCCGCGGTCGAGGAGTTCGGTGGGCTGCATGTGCTGGTGAACAATGCGGGGATCGTCAACGGGAATCTGTTGGTGGACTTCGCGTTGGACGAGTGGCAGCGGATCATCGATATCAATCTGACCGGGACGTTTCTCGGGATGCAGGCGGCCGTTCCGGCGATGAAGGCTGCCGGCGGTGGGTCGATTGTGAACATCTCCTCGGTGGAGGGGATGCGGGGTAGTCCGGGTCTGCACGGATACACGGCGACGAAATTCGCGGTGCGTGGGCTCACCAAGTCGGCGGCACTCGAGCTCGCGCCGCAGGGGATCCGGGTGAATTCGGTGCATCCGGGACTGATTTCCACGCCGATGACCGAGGGGATTCCCGCGGACTTCCTGCAGATTCCGCTCGCGCGGGCGGCCGAGCCGGATGAGGTGTCGGCACTCGTGGCGTATCTGGCGTCCGACGAGTCCTCGTATTCGACCGGTGCGGAGTTCGTGGTGGACGGTGGCCTTACCGTTGGTGTACCGCACAAAAGCTTTTGACCTGGCATGTAGCGCGTTTTGGGCGATCGACTCACCCGAACGGGTGATCTCGGCGCGCGAAAGCGAGGAAGATGGGGAGTATGGCCCCCAACAGTGCGAAATATCTGATCAGCAACGGCACCGACGACCGGGTGTCGCTTTTCGATGACGGGCGCGTGAAGGTTTGGTCGACCACCCATTTGTGGACGGAAGAAGGTCGCGAGCGGCACAACGCTCTCGGCGAGACTGTGCTGCTCGGTATCGGGCGCACGCTCGGTGAGCCCGGTCCCGTGGATCGGCGTCAGCAGTGTGACGCGGAGTTCGAGCTCGACCCGGAGAAGGGTCACACGGTGGCTGCCACCGTCGGCGCGGACAACGGGACCTTCGTGCAGTTCTTCCATGACGGCAAGATCGCTGTCGGCAACGACGGACGCGATGTGGCGACGGTGTTCAACGCCGGCCGGGAAACGACGTCGGCTCGCGGAACGACCGGTGTCGGCGGGTCGGTGATGGTCACCTTCGGTGGCAGTTACCGACCGAGGACCAAGCGCGAGAGTGACTTTCAGGTGGAATTGAGCGAGGCTACCGCCCCGCGGCCCAACCGGCTGTACAAGGACGAGTTCCTTGTGAAGTAGATCCGGCGATCCGGGGCGACCGAGATGGTCGCCCCGGCTCCGGGTTAGTCAGCCGTAGTAGCAGACGTAGTGCAGGGTGTCGACGACCTCGATGTCGAACGAGCTGTCGCCGGGGACCTTGAACGACTCGCCCGCACGATAGGTGATGGCCTCGGTCGTACCGGCCAACGTCACGTTGGCCTCACCCGCGACCAGCTCCATGATCTCCGGAGCGTTGGTGGTGAAGGTGAGCGACGACGGCTGGATCACGCCGACCGACACCGAAGCGCCGTCGGGCAACTCGAGGCTGTAGCTGACGCACTTGCCATCGAAGTAGACGTTGGCCTTCTTGCTGACGGAGACGTTCTCGAACTTCGACATGGGTCCTTCCGAGGGGGTGAGGGGACCCTTAGTCTAGGTCAGCTGCCGAAGCGAGCCAGGACCGAGCTGGCTTCCTGAGAAGCAGTGCCTTCCTTGGCGAGGTGGGCCATCGCTTCGGGGATCTCGCGGCCGTGGTGGGCCATCGCCTGGGCGTAGAGGCGGCCTGCCCGGTACGAGGAACGGACCAGCGGGCCTGCCATCACACCGGCGAAGCCGAGTTCTTCGGCGACCTTGGAATGCTCGACGAATTCCTCCGGCTTCACCCAGCGGTCGACCGGGTGGTGGCGGGGGCTGGGGCGCAGGTACTGGGTGATGGTGAGGATGTCGCAGCCCGCTTCGTGGAGGTCGCGCATCGCCTCGGTGACCTCTTCGGGGGTTTCGCCCATGCCGAGGATGAGGTTGGACTTGGTGACCAGGCCCGCCTCGCGGGCGGCGGTGATCACGGCGAGGGAACGCTCGTAGCGGAAGGCGGGGCGGATGCGCTTGAAGATGCGCGGCACCGTTTCCAGGTTGTGCGCGAGGACCTCGGGGCGCGAGGAGAAGACCTCGGCGAGCTGGGCCGGGTCGGCGTTGAAGTCGGGGATGAGGAGTTCGACGCCGGTAGCCGGGTTGCTCGCTTTGATGGCGCGCACGGTCTCGGCGTAGAGCCAGGCACCGCCGTCGTCGAGGTCGTCGCGGGCGACGCCGGTGATGGTGGAGTAGCGCAGCCCCATCGACTGGACGCTCTCGGCGACGCGGCGGGGCTCGTCGCGGTCGAGGGCGGCGGGCTTGCCGGTGTCGATCTGGCAGAAATCGCAGCGGCGGGTGCACTGCTCACCGCCGATGAGGAAGGTGGCCTCGCGGTCTTCCCAGCATTCGAAGATGTTGGGGCAGCCCGCTTCTTCGCAGACGGTGTGTAGGCCCTCGGACTTCACCAGGCTCTTGAGCTCGGTGTATTCGGGGCCCATGGTGGCACGGGTGCGAATCCACTTGGGTTTGCGCTCGATCGGTGTCTCCGCGTTGCGCGCTTCGATGCGCAGCAGCTTGCGTCCGGCGGGGGCAGAGGCATCGACGGAAGTCACCGGACCGACTCTACGCTCGGGGCCTGCGCGTTCGCAGGGGCGGTGGTGCGATCAATGTCATGGGGCCGAACGGGAATTTCACCGTCGAGCGCGGCAACAATCGCGGCGGCCACGAGAGGCTTGAGTTCGGCGACGGTGACTTCGCGGCCGAGTTCGCGGGTCAGCGTGGTGACGCCGGCGTCCTTGATGCCGCAGGGCACGATCGCCTGGAAGCCGTCGAGCGCGGAATTGCAGTTCAGGGAGATGCCGTGCAGGGCGACACCGCGCTGCACGCGCACCCCGATCGCGGCGATCTTGCGCTCGGCGAGCAGTTCGGTGGCGGGCAGCCACACACCGGAGCGGCCATCGATGCGGCCGCAGGTGATGCCGAGCCCGGACACGACCTGGATCAGGGCCTCTTCCAGGCGCCGGACGTAGTGGACGACATCGACGGGCTCGGCGAGGCGGATGATCGGGTAGCCGACCAGCTGGCCGGGACCGTGCCAGGTGATCTTGCCGCCGCGGTCGACCTGCACCACTGGGCTGCCGTCGATCGGCAGATCCTCGGTCTCGGTGCGGCGGCCCGCGGTGTAGACCGACGGATGCTCGAGCACGAACAGCCGGTCGGAACCTTCGCCTGCGGCGCGCTGATCGGCGGTCTGCCGTTGCAGCTCCCAGGCGGCGTGATAATCGATGAGTCCGAGATCCTCGACCACGATCGGGGTCGTATCGAATCGAGCGGACGCGGTGGGGCGCGTGTCGTTCACCGTTCTGACGTTACGCCGGGGGCCCGGCGCGGCCAAAGAGGGTCTCAGGGTTCGATCGGGAAGTTGCGCTGCATCAGGGTCAGGTCCATCCAGCGGCCGAATTTGTGGCCGACCTCGGGGAGTTCGCCGACGGTGTGGAAGCCGAAGCGTTCGTGCAGGAGTATCGACGCGCTGTTGGTGGATTCGATGGCGGCGATCATGGCGTGGACGCGGCCGGAATCGATGGCGCGCGCGATCAATTCGGTGAGCAGGGTGGTGGCTACGCCGCGGCGCTGGAAATGGCTGTCGACGTAGACCGAGTTCTCGACGGTGAACCGGTAGCCGGATTTGGGACGCCACTGGCCGTAGGAGGCGTAGCCGGCGACCTCGCCGTCGATCTCGGCGATCAGGATCGGCATGGCGGCATCGGTGCGGGTGGCGAACCAGGTGAGGCGGTCGTCCAGGTCCACTTCGTCGGTGTCCCAGATCGCGGTCGACTCGGCGATGTTGGTGTTGTGGATGGCGAGGACGGCGGGGAGGTCGGCCTTGTCGGCGTCGCGGATCAGCATCGGCTCAGCCTTTGCCGACGGCGGCTGCCAGCGCGGCGCCGATGGTCGGGTGCTGATAGGTGTACCCGGCGTCTTCCAGTGCCGCGGGGATGGCGCGTGGGCCGTGCAGGATCGAGTCGGCCAGCTCACCGACCAGGGCTTGCAGGGCGAAACCGGGGACGATGAACGGGGTCGGCCGGTGTAGTGCGCGGCCGAGGGCGCGGTTGAATTCCGCGTTGGTGACGGGGGCGGGGCCGGAGACATTGATCGGGCCGGAGATCTCGGGGTGGGTGAGCGCGAAGACGATCGCGCCGACCTCGTCGTCGAGGGAGATCCACGGGAGGTACTGGCGCCCGCTGCCGAGGCGTCCGCCCAGACCGACCCAGTACAGCGGGTGCAACTTGCCGAGCATGCCGCCGTTGCGGGCCAGCACCACGGCACTGCGGAGCAGCACGGTGCGCGCGCCCGCTTCGGCCGCCGGCTCGGTGGCGGCTTCCCAGTCCCGGCACAGAGTGGCCAGGAAATCCGTTCCGGCGGGCGAAGTCTCGTCGATGATCGCATCACCGGTCTCGCCGCCGTAATAGTGCGAACCGCTGGCGTTGACCAGCGTCGGAACGCCGGTGGCGGCCACCGCGGTGGCCAGGACATCGGTGGGGGTGATGCGGCTGTCACGCAGCAACTGCTTGTAACCGCCGTTCCAGCGACGGTCGGCGATGCCCGCACCGCACAGGTTCACGACCGCGTCGGCCCCGCGCAACGCCCGCTCGTCGAGCTGGGCGCGTGCGGGATCCCACGCGAATTCGTCCGGTGCGGCGGGAGTGCGCCGCACCAGGCGGGAGACCTGGTGCCCGTCGCGGCGCAGTGCCGCGACGAGCGCCGTCCCGATCAGGCCGGACGAACCGGCGATGACCACCTTCATGAATTCCTCGACTACAGGCCGAGATCGGCCTCGAACGCCGAATCTTCCAGCCGGTGCTTGATGGTGGAGACGAACCGGCCCGCGTCGGCACCGTCGATGAGACGGTGATCGTAGGTGAGCGGCAGGTACACCATCGAGCGCACGCCGATGGACTCGCCACCGGCCTCGTCGGTCACCACCACCGGGCGCTTCACGATCGCGCCGGTGCCGAGCATGCCCGCCTGCGGCGGGAGCAGGATCGGGGTGTCGAAGAGCGCGCCCTCGCTGCCGATGTTGGTGATGGTGAAGGTGCCACCGGACAGCTCGTCGGGCTTGAGCCCACCGTTGCGCGCGCGGTTGGCGATGTCGGCGATCGCGCGGGCCAGGCCGGCCAGCGACAGGTCGCTGGCGTTGTGGATGACCGGCGAGAGCAGACCCTGCTCGGTGTCGACCGCGATCCCCAGGTGCACCGACGCGTGGTAGGTGATCTCCTTGGTGTCCTCGTTGTAGGACGCGTTCACGTTCGGGTGCACGCCGAGCGCCTCGACGACGGCCTTCGCGAAGAACGGCAGGTACGTCAGGTTGACGCCCTCGCGCGCCTTGAACGAGGCCTTCGCGAGCTGACGCAGATGCGCGATCTTGGTGACGTCGGCCTCGTGGACCTGGGTCAGCTGCGCGGTGCTCTGCAGCGATTCGCGCGTCTTGGTCGCGGTGATCTGGCGGATCCGGCTGGCCTTCTGCGTGGTGCCGACGAGGGCGGCCAGCTTCGGGGCGGCGGACTGCTTGGCCGCGGGCGCGGGTGCGGCGGCAGCGGCCGGAGCCGCAGCGGCGGCGGGCGCCTTCTTGGCCTCGGCGGCGGCGAGCACGTCCTGCTTGCGGATGCGGCCGCCGACACCGGAACCGGTGAGGGTCGACAGGTCGACGTTGTTCTCGTCGGCCAGCTTGCGGACCAGCGGAGTCACGTACGGCGTGCTGCCGTTGGACGACGCCGGGGCAGGAGCGGACGCGGCGGGCGCGGGTGCCGGAGCGGGCTTGGGAGCCGGTGCCGGAGCGGGCTTCGGCGCGGGCGCCGGTGCAGGGGCCTCGGCGGCCGGCGCAGGCGCGGGCGCCGGGGCGGGCTCAGGTGCCGGGGCGGGAGCCGGTGCCGGTGCGGGCGCGGCGGCCGCGGGCTGACCGCTACCGATCACACCCAGCTGACCACCCACATCGATGACGTCGTCTTCCTGTGCCGTGATCTCGAGCAGCGTGCCCGCGACCGGCGAGGGGATCTCGGTGTCGACCTTGTCGGTGGACACCTCGAGCAGCGGCTCGTCGACGGCGACGGTGTCACCCACGGCCTTGAGCCAGCGGGTAACGGTGCCCTCGGTGACCGACTCGCCCAGTTCGGGCATCTTCACGGACGTGCCGGAAGCAGCGGAGGCGGCAGGCGCGGCGGCCGGGGCGGGGGCCTCGGCGGCAGGTGCCTGCGCGGCGGGCGCGGGCTCGGGGGCCGGCTCGGGCGCGGCGGGTGCGGCAGCAGGCTCAGGAGCGGTGGCGGGGGTCTCGCCGGCATCGCTGATCACGCCGAGTTCACCGCCGACCTCGACGATGTCGTCTTCCTGGGCGACGATCTTGGAGAGCACGCCCGCGGTCGGCGACGGGATCTCGGTGTCGACCTTGTCGGTGGAGACTTCGAGCAGCGGTTCGTCGACCTCGACCGTGTCTCCTTCCTGCTTCAGCCACCTGGTCACCGTGCCCTCGGTGACGCTCTCACCAAGGGCTGGCATCTGGACGGAGAAGGCCATGTCCTCTGACTCCTCTGAGTGTGTACCCGGCGGACATCCGTCGCGGGTCGCGGCTTTCGTCCACCCCACCGGTCTCGGCGGAGCACCCGGGAAACGTTGGTTCTTGTTCCGGCAACCATCCTTGCACTCGTCCGTCGCGGGTGTAGCGCAGGGCGGCGATCCGGGCGAAGCTGGCACCATGGAATGTACGGCGGTGAGCAGAATTCCGCCGGAATGTAGGAGGTCGAGCCGAATGGGTTTGCTGGATCGTTTCCGTGGTGGGCGCGGTGCGAGCAGGTCAGGCGCTCGCGAGACCGCGTCGGAAGTGAGTGCCTTGGCGGACTGGGCGCGGACGCGGCGCGGCGTCGAAGCGTTCGTCGAACCCAAAACGACTGTGACCGATGTCACAGCAGTGCTGGTGGCCGCCGACGGTGAGTGGACCCGTCGCATCGTCGGGGAGAAGGGCGCGCGGCGGTTGGCCGGCGCGTTGAAGATTCCCGTCTACGACGTGAACCGCACCGGCTACCCGCAACGCATGCGCGACTTCGATGCCCGCCGCCGCATCGAGGAGCGGCGGGCTCGCGAAGCCGAGCTGGAGGAGTGACTACTCCGCGCCGATCTCCTCGATCACGGTGATCAGCGTGCGCACCGGAACGCCGGTGCCACCCTTGCCGATGTAGCCGAACGGTCCACCGGTGTTGTAGGCCGGACCGGCCACGTCCAGGTGGGCCCACTGCACGCCCTCGGGCACGAAGTCCTTGAGGAACAGTGCGGCCGAGAGCATTCCGCCCCAGCGGTGCGGCGCGACATTGGCCAGGTCGGCGACCTTGGAGTT
The DNA here is from genome assembly GCF_042671725.1 of Nocardia sp. NPDC127606. NCBI lineage: Bacteria > Bacillati > Actinomycetota > Actinomycetes > Mycobacteriales > Nocardiaceae > Nocardia > Nocardia sp. NPDC127606. Next base: position 30,294 of record NZ_JBHXWQ010000012.1, read on the forward strand.
GAGGTCGGCGCGCAGTTCCGCGGGAAGCGGCATCGCCCAGCCGTTCTCACCGACCGAGCGCGAGATCGCGGCGACGCGATCGCGGAACTCGTCGGTGCCCATCACGCCCGGGGTGCGGGTGCCGAGCGCGACCATCTGCGCGCCGGTTAGGGTGGCGACGTCGATCAGGTAGTCGGGCTCGTCCTCGACCGCGCGCACGATCGCGTCGGCCAGGATGAGACGGCCCTCGGCGTCGGTGTTGATGACCTCGACAGTGGTGCCGCCGTACTGGGTGAGCACGTCGCCGGGGCGCTGCGCGGTAGCCGAGGGCATGTTCTCCGCCATCGGGACGGTCGCGGTGACGGTGACCGGCAGGCCGAGCCGCGCGGCCAGCAGCACGGTGGCGATGACCGCCGCGGCGCCCGCCATGTCGGAGGTCATGTTCTCCATGTTGGCGGCGGGCTTGATCGAGATGCCGCCGGTGTCGAAGGTGATGCCCTTGCCGACGAGCGCGATCTTCTTCGGGCCGCCCGCGTAGGTGATCCGGATCAGGCGCGGCGGACGCGAGGAACCTTGGCCGACGCCGATGATGCCGCCGTAGCCGCCTGCGGCGAGCGCGTTCTCGTCGAGCACCTCGACCTCGAGGCCCGCCCCGACGGCGAGGATCCGGGCCCGCTCGGCGAACTCGGCCGGGTAGAGCGCGCTCGGCGGGGTGTTGACGAAATCGCGTGCGGTGGCGATCGCTTCGGCGACCAGCTGTGCGCGCAGGAGCTCGAGAGTGCCGAATTCAGGTCCGGGCACCAGCAATTCGAGGCGGACCACCGGGCGCTCGTCCGGCTTGGGCGCGCTCTTGGACTTGAACGACGAGAAGGTGTACGCGCCGAGGTAGAACCCTTCGGCCGCCGCACCGAGATCGATGCCGGACAGGGTGGTGGCGACGAGTTCGGTGCCGGTGAGCGCGCGACCGGCGACACCGGCGCTGCGGCGTACCTGTTCGGCGTCGACCTTGTCGGCCGCGCCGAGTCCGACGGCGAGCACGCTGGTGACGTCGGCCAGCGCGGCGGGCGCGGGCACCCGGGTGAGCTCCTCGGGCTTGCCCTTGGCGCCGACCGAGCCGAGAGCGTCCAGCAGTTCCGCGCGAACCTCGGCGGTGAGCACGTCGCCGAACAGGTCGGCGGGAACGATGGCCGGTCCGTTCTCCGAGGACGTCAACCCGATCACCAGCACGTCGGTGTCCGTGGCGATGGTTTCGGTACGTGCCAATTCCGGTCCGAGTGAACGATCTGCAACAGCTGTCATTGCCCCAGGTTATTCGGTCGCTATCGGTGCTCGCATCACGAGTCCGGGTGTGCGGGTGTGCGGCACTTCGGTTCGGCTGCTCCGGAAATACTGGGAATTACTGGACAATACTGGTAGCTGTGGATACGCTCCGACTCGTGACGGACTCGGCCGAGGAGCTGGAGGTGCGCATCTCCGGTTTGCGGGCCGAGGTGCGACGGGCGGCCGCCGGTGGGGATCGGGCCGGGGCAAGGCAATTGCGCGCCGAACTACGCAGGGCCGAGTTGGCCTGGGACGCGGCGGTTCTCGGTTCGATGCCGGAAGAGGCGTCGGAGGCGCCGGGGGTGCCGGTGCGTGAACACGTGCATCGCGCGTTGACCTTGCTGTCGGTGCCGTCGTCGCCGAAATTGGTGCTCGCTACCCATGACGCGTTCTTCTCCGGCGAGCTGCTGCCCGCCCGGCTGACGAGCCTGCGCCGTGACGAGGAACGGTCCTTCCGGTCGGCGCCGTACGCCCGCCCGTACTACCTGTGCGCGGCGCTCACCACGGATCTGCTCGCCCCCGCGCGCGGTCTGATGGCGGTGAGTTCGTGGCCACTGGAACGGCGGATGGTCGGCCCGTTGAGTCCACGGGTCGGGCTGCTGGTGTCGGCTATTCGCTTGGCCGAACATCTTTCGGCGCAGCCTGCGGGGGAAACGTCGGGTTTGCGCGTACTGTGGCGGCTCGCCGTGTCGATTCCTGGCATCTCCACCGCCCCGGATTCGCTCGACCCGGCGAAGGTGATCGAGGCCGCGCGGCGTGAGCTCGCGGTGCACGAGGACGAGGACGCGAGGCAGCGCAATTCGGCCGCGCGTCGGGCGGCGGATCAGCTGGCGGATCCGGCCGCACAACTATTCGGTGTTCGGCTCGGCGTAGCCGATCGGCGACGAATCGAGGTGAAATGAGCACTCTCGCAGCACAGTTGGACGAGTTGCGCGGCGAAGCGCCCGCGACCAGGCACAATGCCCGCACCATCGCCGCGCTGACGGCCAATCCCGGATGTGCCCGCCGCGCCCTGCTCGACGCGGCCGCGGTGGACAAGACCGTGATCGCCCAATCGCTGGGATTCCCGCCACAATTCGGTCAGTCCCAGTTCGCCATTACGCGCGGCAACGCTTTCGAGGCGATGGTGAAGGCGAACGGTTGCGCGGAACTGCTCGCCCTGTTGCGTGACAAACTCGGACTCACGATTCCCGAAGTCGCCTACCATGACCTGAATTCGGTGGGGGAGAACACCGGCAACGCGGTGCGCTATCAACGCACCAGGCAATTGTTGAAGAGCGCGATCGCGGCGGGCGACGGCACCCTGTTCGACCACCCCATGCTGCGCCTCGATATCGCCGGTGCGACGGCCTATCTGGAACCCGATGTGGTGGCCGTGCAATTGGACGGCAAGTTCCATGTGGTGGAGGTCAAGGCCTTCCCGGTGATCGACGGGCAGGCCGATCCGGCGCAGGTGGCGGCCGCCGCGCGGCAGTCCGCGGTGTACGTGATCGCCTTGCGCGAGCTGATGGCCGAGATCGGCGAGTCACCGGAGATCGTGTCGCACAATGTGATTCTGGTCTGCGCGAAGGATTTCTCGAATCGCCCGACCGCCGAACTCGTCGATCTGCGCAAGCAACTCGCCACGGTCTCGCGCCAATTGACCAGGCTCACCGCGATTCCCGACCTGCTCGACCTGCTGCCGCCCGAGGCCACCTTCGCGCCGGGGGAGAACCTCGAGAAGACGATCGCCGCGATCCCGGCTCGCTACGCCCCCGAGTGCATGTCGAGCTGCGAGCTCGCGTTCGCCTGCCGCGACGAGGCCCGCACCTGCGGTTCGGTGGATGCGCTGGGCCGTGGGGTGTGTGATGTGGTCGGTGGCATCGAGAACATTCACACGGTCCTCGGCCTGGCCGACGGGACATTGGAACCCGGCCCCGAGCACACCGACATCACCGCCATGCTGCGGACCGCCCATCGGCTGCGGTGGGAGATCGCCGGATGAGCGTCCTGGCGGCCCTGGCCAAGGCCGAGGCCGTGCGGGCGGGCCGTGCGCAGGCGACCGCGGCGGTGCGCCATCTCCACCTCGCCGAGCGGCCGCTGGTCGCGGTGCCGTTGCGGCTGGCGGGGGAGGCGGCGGCGCCGGTCGCGATCATGATCGGCACCTCGGCAGGCGACCAGAACGTGCTGACGGTGCCACAGCCGCGCGACCGCGTGTTGCGGTTGCGGTTCATCGAGCAACTGGCTGATGTTGTGCTGCCCTATCTCTCGACATTTCTCGTCGAGACCGAGGAACTCACCAGCAAGGCGGGTGAGACCTACACGCGGTGTCTCGACGCACCCCAGATGTGGACACCGAACCCCGGCGGCGTGAATTTCCTGAAGCTGCTGGGGCGTTCGGTGCGGTTTCACCGGATCGATGGGGACAACCCTGTGCCGGAGTCGATTCCGCTGCTCGGGCGCTGGCTCACCTGGTTCGGTGATCGCGCCGAACATCCAGGTTCGGCGGTGTTGCCCGCGATGACAACGGCGCTGTCGTCGCATTGGGCATCGGGCCAGTCCACGCTCGAAGACGGCAATCTCGCGGCCCTGCTCGGCTGGATCGATCCGCCGCCCGGATTGACCGGCGCGGAAGCCGCTGCCCTGGCAGAGGATCCGTTGCTGTCGCCGCCCGCGGGTCCGGCCACCGATCCCGGATTCGACAACGAGGAACTCGCGCCGCTGATCGCCGCCTACAACGCCGCACTCGACGACTCCGCCAGATCTGTCGCGGCCGAACGGCTCGAGCGCTCGCTGCGCGGTCAGCTCGAGCCCACCTGGCAGCTGATGTGGCGTTCGATCGAGCTGCTGAGCGCACTGCCCGAAGGCGCCAGCGTCGAGAACCGGTGGACCGATGATCGCGGTGCGTTCTCCCGCTTCGCCGCCGATGTCGCGGAGGGGATTCCGCAGGCCCGCCGCGATTCCGCCGTTCCCGCGGTGCGCAGACTGCTGGAGCGGGAACGGGCGCTGGAAGCCTTGCAGGGGCAGTGCGCTTTCGACGATCCGCTGCGCATGCTCGAGCACCGTGTCAGCGGAGCGGCTTTCCGTGGCACCGTCACCCACAGCGAGCCGGAACGCCTCGATCGTTCGGGATCGCGCCCGAAACTGCGTCCGCACATCCACATTCGCACCACCGACCCGTTCGTCGCCGTGACCGGGGAGGAACTGACCTGCGTCGAGCGGCCGAAACAGTCGGGGCTCGTCGTCGAGATCGACGGTGACACGATCGTTCTCGAACTGTCCGGCGGGATGGGGCGCAAACTCGTCGCCGAGCCGGGCAGTGTCCCCGAGGAAGGCGATGACCTCGGTTTCGCCCGCTTCAAACCGACACCGTTCAACGGGATGCTGAATCTGCCCGCGCGCGAGGAGACTCCGTGGACCCACGGCGGTCCGCCGCCGGAGTGGACCCCGCCTGCCGACGAGGAAGGGGACGAACTCCAGTGACCACACCGGACGAGGCCGTCGCGGGAATTCTCACCGACCTGCGCGACGAGAGCCATCGCGCGATCGTCGTCGACTCCCCACCGGGAGCGGGCAAGTCGACGCTGGTCGTGCGCGCGGCTCGCCAGCTCGCCGAGGACGGCGATCAGCGGATGATCGTCGCCCAGACCAACGAGCAGGTCGACGACCTCATCGACCGGTTGGCCGCCGCCGACCCCGCACTGCGGATCGGGCGGCTGTCCAGCGCGGCCTACGTCGTGAGCGATCGGGTGGACCGGCACGGCAATGTCCGGGTCGCCAAGCAACCCGGCGACCTCGCCGACCGCACCATCGTCATCGGCACCGCGGCCAAGTGGGCCACCATCACCGAGGGCAGCTGGTCGCACGCGATCATCGACGAGGCGTACCAGATGCGCTCGGACATGTTGTTGCGCATCGCGAATCGGTTCGATCGCGGCCTGTTCGTCGGCGACCCGGGACAGCTCGACCCCTTCGCGACCGTCGAAACCGCGCGCTGGGCCGGTCTCACCTGGGATCCGACGATGAGCGCGGTCAGCGTGATGCTGGCCAACAACGAACACATCCCCACCCATCGGCTGCCCGTGTCCTGGCGGCTGCCCGCCACCGCCGCACCCGTGGTGTCGAAAGCGTTCTACCCCTTCACCGAATTCCAGTCCGGCACCGGATTCGGGGACCGGCGCATGGATTTCACGACCCGCGGCCTGGGTGGGCCGGTCGACGCGGTACTGGAGGAGGCGGCCGAATCCGGCTGGGGCTGGTACGAATTGCCTGCCCGGCACACCCTGCGAACCGACCGTGACGCCGTCGCCGCGATCGCCGCGATCGCGGCCCGGCTGATCGAGCGCGGCGCCACCGCCCACTCCGAATCCGGCAGTCACCCCGTGACCACCGATCGGGTCGCGATCGGCACCGCGCACCGCGACCAGGCCGACGCCATCCGCACCGCCTTGCGCGGCACCCGCGCCGAACCCGTCACCGTCGATACCGCCAACCGCCTCCAGGGCCGCGAATACGACGTCACCCTTGTGCTGCACCCACTCTCGGGCCGCCGCGACGCCAGCGCCTTCCACCTGGAGGCGGGCCGACTGTGTGTGCTGGCCTCCCGGCACCGCCACGCCTGCATCCTGGTCGGCCGCGCGGGCATCCCCGAACTCCTCGACGCCCACCCCTCCGCGGACCCGGTGCACCTCGGGGTGCCGGTGAAGTTCCCCGACGGCTGGGAGGCGAATCAAGCGGTGCTGAGTCATCTGTCGAGCCATCGGGTGCGTGCGGCGGCGCTATAAACCGCACCCTGTTCAGATGCTGCGAGTTTGCCTGATACACCATATGTTTCGACAATTCGCGACATCGCGCGCACGCTCGGGCCGTCGGTTAGTCTCACGGCGAGACACGCGTGGTGGGTGGCCCATTAGCGGCACCGGCACGCAGCGGGGCGCCGGGGCGTTCCGGGGAGCGGAAAGATTTCAGATTGAAGATCAGGCGTACCGGTGTTCGCGGCCGGGTCAGTGTGCGTATCCGGCTGTTGTCGATGGTGCTCATCTCCAGTGTCATGCTGTTGGTGGTCGGTGGTGGCGGAGCTGTCTATCTGGTGAATTCGGCCAGGGATTCCACCGAATGGGCCGAATTGGCGAGCAGTACCACCGCGCCCGCGATTCTCATGGTGTCGGCATTCCAGGAAGAGCGCAGGCTGTCGCTGTTGCGGCTGGCCGGTGACGTGTCGTCGGCACCCGCGCTGGCCACGGCCAAGCAACGTTCCGACGAGGCGCTCGCGGCGGTGATCGCGAAAGGCGACGCGGCTCGCGCGCTGAATCCCGATGGTTCTCGGGAGGATATCGAGGGATACAACAAGCTGTTCGCCATGGTGCCGACCGTGCGCACCGGTGTGGAATTCCTGCGGATTTCCGCCGACGAGGTATTCGGGTTCTACACCGGGGTGATCGGCACGATCATCGCCGCGTCGATGCTGGCCGCCCGGGTCGCGCCCGAGGCCGGGGTCGGCATCGAACTGGGCTATGCCGTAGAACAATTGCGTGCGGCGGAGGCGCTGTCACAAGCCGACTCTCTCGGGTCCGTCGCAGTGACCACGGGCGAGATGAGCGCTGCCCAGTTGGTCGATTTCGGCCGTCGGGTCGGCGAATTCCGTGGCGAGGCAGCCTATTCCGCGACCATTCTGAAAGGCCGCCGCCTGGCGCAGCTGTCCGAGATCACCGCCGGTGCGCAGTGGCAGCGGGTGATCGCGATGCAGGACGCCATCTTGTTGCGCGGACCGATATCCGTACGCGACGGGGAGGCCGGACTCCCGATCGGTCTGGCCGACTGGCAGGACGCGTCGAAGCACGTGGGCCTCGCCTTGCAGAAACTGTGGGAGGACCAGAGCGGCGACGCGCACGTCATCGCCAGACAGCAGGGCGAACGCGACACCGACAGCGCGCTGCTCGGCGGCGCGCTGATCACGCTCGCCGCGGTCGCCGCGTTCCTCATCGCGCTGGTGATGGCGAATCGGTTCATCGCGCGGATGCACCGATTGCGCCACGACACCCTCGAACTCGCCGACGAGCGGCTGCCGGCGGTGATGCGCCGGGTCGCGACGGGGGAGACCGTCGACACCGCGGCGGAGGGTTCGAGCCTGGACTTCGGTACCGACGAGCTCGGCCAGGTGGCCGCGGCGTTCAACCGCGCCCACGTGGCCGCGATGTCGGCCGCCGTCGCCGAGGCGCAGACCAAGGCGGGGATCAGCACGGTCTTCCTCGACATCGCGCACCGCAGCCAGGTGGTGGTGCACCGGCAGCTCGCGCTGCTCGACCGCGCCGAGCGCGACGAGAGCAACGCCGATCAGCTCGATCTGCTGTTCCAGCTCGACCATCTGGCCACCCGTGCCCGGCGCAACGCCGAGAATCTCATCATCCTCGGCGGCGAACAGCCGGGCCGTCGGTGGCGCAAGCCGGTCCCGCTGCTCGAGCTGGTGCGTGGCGCGATCGCGGAAAGCCTGGACTACACCAGGATCGCGGCCAAGCAGATGCCGGATGTGCGCGTCTCCGGGCATGCCGTCGCCGACGTGATCCACCTGCTCGCCGAGCTGATGGACAACGCGACCGCCTTCTCCCCACCCGAGACCCAGGTGGCGGTGTCGGGGATCGTGGTCGGTCGTGGGGTCGCGGTGGAGATCATCGACCAGGGTCTGGGCATGTCGGAAACCGATGTGGCCGAACGCAACGCGATGCTGGCCGACCCACCCGCGTTCAGCGTGGGCACGCTGGCCGGAACCTCGCGGCTCGGATTGTTCGTCGTGGCCACGCTGGCGGGCAGGCACGGCATCTCGGTGCGGCTGTCGGAATCGGTGTACGGCGGCATGCGGGTCGTGGTGCTGATCCCGTCGGCGCTGGCCGAGGCGTCCGATCCCGAGTCGGCGATCTCGGGCCAGTTCCCCGCCGTCTCGCCGCGACCATGAGCGACGAGCGCGAACACTGGTACGAGGACGAGGCGGGTCCGCTGGTGCGCCTCTACGCCGTCACCGGCGGGCGCGCCAAGGCGCAGCGCCCCGACCTCGAGCTCACCACCCTGCTCGTCGACGCGCGCTCGGGTGCCCGCTCACGTCTGCTCGCGCCCGAATACGACGCGATCGTCGAGTTGTGCCGTACGCCACTGTCGGTCGCGGAGGTCTCCGCCCACCTGCACCTACCCCTGACCTCGACGAAACTGCTCATCGGCGACCTGATCGACGAGGGCCGACTCCACGCTCGGGCGCCACGAAACCAGGTGAGCACCGCCCCGGACTTGGACGTCCTACGGGCGGTGCTCGCCGGGATCAAACGGTCCTAGGCCGGGTCGTCAGGCTTTCGCCACCGATACCGGCTGGGTCGACAGTGTCGCGAGTTCGGTATCGAGATCGGTGGGCTCGGCCGGTCGGCGCGGAATGGTCATCGCGATACCGGCCGCCACGAGCGCTACAGCGGCGCCGATCAGCAGGCCGACATGGAACCCGGCCTCCGACGGCACGGCGTGCCCGGCGAAGTCGGTCGTCATATTCGCCAGCACCACACCCACAACGGCGGCCGACACCGACGTACCGAGCGAGCGCATCAGCGTATTGATGCTGTTGGCGGAGGCGGTTTCCGACAGCGGCACCGCACCCATGATCAGGGCGGGCATGGCGCCGTAGGCCAGGCCGACACCGATGTTGGTGATGCAGACCATCGCCATCAGACCCCAGGTCGAACCCATCAGCACGGCCGACGAGCCATAGCCGATGGCGATGATCAGCGCCCCGACCGCGAGAGTGACCTTGGGTCCGCGTGCGGCCGACAGTTTCGCGCCCGTCGGTGACAACGCCATCATCATCAAGCCGCCCGGCGCCATCCACAGACCCATGCCCAGCATGGTTTGTCCCATGCCGTGACCGGTGGCAGCGGGCAGCTGCATCAACTGCGGCACGATCAGCGCCTGGCCGTACATGGCGAAGCCGACCAGGACCGAGGCGGCGTTGGTCAGCAGCACCTGCGGTCGCGCCGTGGTGCGCAGATCGACGAGCGGGTCGACGGTCCGCGATTCCCACCATCCCCACGCGGCCAGGGTCACCGCCGAAGCGGCGAACAGCCCGAGCGTGGTGGCACTGCTCCAGCCCCACCCGGCGCCCTTGGACACCGGAAGGAGCAGGAATACCAGTCCCGCGCCGAGTCCCACCGCGCCGACGAAATCGAAACGTCCACCCGCGTCACCGCGCTTCGCCTCGGCCGGAACCAGGGTCGCGATGAGTACCACGATCAGCGCGCTCAGCGCCGCCGCGGCCCAGAACAGGACCCGCCAGCTCGCATATTGCGCGACCGCGGCCGACACCGGCAGACCCAGCGCGCCACCGACCCCGAGCGACGCGCTCATGAGCGCGATCGAGGAACCCAGCCGCTCCGCGGGAAGCACATCGCGCATCAGGCTGATTCCCAACGGGATCAAGCCGACACCCATGCCTTGGATTCCGCGTCCGATCAGCATGGGGACCAGCGAGGAGGACATGGCGGCGACCGCGGCGCCCACGATCAGGAATCCACCGGAGACCAGCAGCATGCGGTGTTTTCCGTAGAGGTCGCCGAGCTTGCCTGCGACCGGGGTGAACACCGCTCCGACGAGCAGCGTCACCGTGATCACCCAGGAGGCGTTGGCAGCGCTGGTATGGAGCAGTTCCGGGAGCTGACCGATGATCGGCACCACCGCCGTCTGCGTAATCGCGGCGACGGTGCCGCCGAAGGCGAGGACGCCGACGACCACCCCGGGTCGTGCCGTCTTTTCCGAGATCCCCACGTACCGCTCCTATCGACAAACACGCAAGTTATGTACAGAGCACAAGATATGCATACTGCAATAGATGTGTATATTACACATCGCTGAACGTGCGAACCGGATCGAGGAATCGTGATGTAGGTCGCAGTTCCGCTAGTGATCCGCGGGCAGCGCCGCGAGCGGCCGTGGCCAGTACTCCCCTGACCGGCGTTCGATATCGGTGTTGAATCGTCGCAGGTAGCCGACGAATGCGGCGATATCCTCGGCCGGCCAGTCCTCGAGGATCGAGTCGAGGGCATCGACGATCAGGGCCCGTTCGGCATTCAACCGCCGCTCACCCTTGGATGTGACCCGAAACTTCCGCGCCATCCCGCCCTCGGGATCCGGAATCCGCTCGATCGCACCGGTCCGCATCATGGCGGCGGTCTGCCGATTGAGAGTCGAGGCATCCAAGCCCAGTGCGTCACTGAGCTGGCCGATGGACATCAGCCCACCCATCCGCAGCCTGCTCAGCAAGATATAGGCGCTGCGGTCCATGGCGTCGGGCCCGCGGCGCGATCTCAGGCTGTGGCGGCCCAGAAGCATGGTCTCGAACTCGACCAACTGCGTCGCCTTGTCCATCTCAGCCCTTTCCGCGAATTCGCACCTGCCCGGCCGCGGGCGGATCTATGACATGTGTACCCACCACACTACGTGTCCACTACATATCGGAGGACCACTAACCCAGCCGGGCCGCGAGCCGCTTCGCGTTCATGTAGCCGATCGCCTCGATGGTGACCATCGGGTTCACGCCGGGCGCGGTGGGGAAGCTCGACCCGTCGGCCACCACGATGTTCGGCACATCCCAGGTGGCGCCGTCCGGGTCGGTCGCCGAGAGCTCCGGCGTACCGCCCATCCTGGCCGAGCCCATGATGTGCAGGGCGCCCATCGAGCAGCGGCCGGGGCCGTAGCCCGCCTTCTTGGCCGCGGCGTCGAATTCGGCGAGCGAACCGCGGGTGCCGGGTTCGAAGGAGATGCCCGCCTGATGACCGGAATAGATCCGTTGCGCGCCCGCGGCTTCCAGGATGGAGGCGGCGCCGACGATGCCGGTGTGCAGGTGCGCGGCGTCGTAGTCGGACAGCTGGTATTTCACCACCGGTTCGCCGGACTTGTCGATCGAGACGCTGCCGGGGTCGCGGTCGCGGGTGATGATGCCGATCGAGTTCGTGCGCGCGAAATCGAGCATGGTGGCCCGATGTTGCGCCGCGCCGCGCCAGCTCATGAAGCCGGTGGCCAGACCGGGATGGACCGGGCCGGTCTCGTAGATCACGCCGTAGCCGTTGCCGTCGAGGTCGGCGTGGTGCCTGCTGATGCGCGCCTGCAACGCCCCTTCCCACGGGCGGACGTCGTCGTCGAAGACGCCGAAGACCGCCGCGGCCGGATGCAGGCGCAGATGCCGGCCGATGTTCTTGTTGCGCAAACCGGATCGTCGCAGCAGCGCCGGTGTCTGGATCGCGCCCGCGGCGACCACGACCGCCTTGGCGCGGACCGTGATCTCGACTCCGGAGGCGGTGACCGCCGAAACCGATTCGGCCCGACCCGCTTTGACGGTGATCGCGCGGACGTCGGCGTCGACCACCAGGCGCGCGCCGTGCTCGGCCGCATCGGCGAGCCAGGTCTTGGTCGCCGACTGCTTGGCGCCGAGGCGGCAGCCGTAACCACAACGCCCACACTCGATTCCGGCGTCACAGGCATCGCTGACATTGCGCGGCAGGGTATCGACATCCCAGCCGAGCGCACGCGCGCCGCGTTCGAGAATGCCGTCGCGCGCCGAGAGCGGCGACTTGCCGTCGGTGACGCTGATCCGCTTCTGTACGGCGGCCAGCGCGTCACCGAACTCGTCCTCGGCGAACTGCGGCACGCCGGTCTCGGCCCATTCGGCACGGACCGGGTCGGGTGTCGGCAGCGAGGTGCTCCAGTTGACCACGGTGCCGCCGCCGAGGCAGGTCCCCGCGACGAGGGTGATCTGGCCTTCCGCCGAGGCGGCGGGTCCCGGGGCGTACAGGCTGGTCAGCGCGTCGAGTTCGCCGTTGCCGAAATCCTGGTCGTCGTAATAGTTTCCGCGTTCGAGCACGATCACGTCGAGGCCGGCTTCGGCCAGCACCGCCGCGGCGGCGCCGCCACCGGCGCCGGAGCCGACCACCACGACATCGCACTCGAGCGCGGTGGATTCGGTGAACCGCAGCGGCGACAGCGGCGGCTTCGGGGCGGTGTCGAGTCGGCCGGCCGGCGCCGGGTAGCCGATCTCCGCCCACAGCGGATTCGTGCCGGTGGGACCGGGACTCACGTTGTAGGCGAGCAGGGAAGCCTGCTTGAGAGCCTGGAAGATCGCCCGGGCGGGGGCGAGGCCGGAGTCGGCCAGGCGCAGCAGGGCTGCCTCGCGCTGCTCCTGCGAGAGGGTGGAGAACCGGCGCAAGCCGCTGCCGGTGAACAGGCCGAAGAGGCGAGAATCCCACAGTCCCAGCAGCGTTGCCAGCTGCTTCTTCTCGGCTTCGCGCGGATTGCGCCCGAGGATCCGGAAGATCGTGTCGACCGCGCCGATGTCGGTCGCGGCGGGCAATCCGAGCCCGTCGCCAGGGAGAAACGTATCGCAGATCATGCCCAGCGCGGCCCGCTGTTCAGTTGTCGGTTCCATGCGGAAACCACCCCTTTTCAACTCTGGAGTGAGTTCTATCACGGGACACGCGACCGCGCTGGGGGTCAACAGGTTTCGGGCCGGGCGGTCACCGCCCGGCCCGACCGCCTAGATCAGTCGGCGGTGAATTGGATCGTTTTGAGCGACGGAGTCGACAGGTCGACATCGGCTTTGGTGACCGACTGCGTCGCCGAGTCGTTGCGGTAAGCGGTGAGCCGGTAGCGGCCGGGTTGTAGTCCGCGGAAACTCACCTGCCCGTTGGCGCCGGTGGACATGTGCCGGTGAATATTGTCGCCACACGCGTCGATGCCGGTGAGGACGATCTTTCCGCCCGCGATCGGCGTGCGGTTCTTCGCGGTGATCAGCACCGCGTCGATCTGGCCCGCGGCCACCGGGGTGGCCCCTCGGACTCCCTGGTTGTTCTGTCGTGCCTGTCTCGCCTCTTCGCAGGGCGCCGCGTCCTGCGCGATCGAGTCGTCGGCGCCGGGGTGCGCCCCCGCGCTGCCCACCACCGGCCCCATCAGAGCTGTTGTCGCCAATCCGATCGCCAAACACTGGGAAATGACAAACCGTGGCATCGCGCCGTCTTCCTCCTGCTTCCTGGATGTACCTGAAAGTGCACTCCGACATTGCTGAGGTAACGCTCGGGCGGCAACAATACTGACGGGAATTCCGGCGCTGAAACCGGTGTTCCATAGAGGCGGTTGTGGCCGATTTGTGCGACCGTTGAGCCCTCATGAAGGAGGATGTGTGAGCGACACTCGTAAGGCGATTCTGGCCGGTGGATGCTTCTGGGGCATGCAGGATCTGATCCGTCGTCAGCCCGGCGTGCTGGCCACCAGGGTCGGCTACACCGGCGGGACCAACGACAATCCGACCTACCGCAATCACCCGGGTCACGCCGAGGCCGTCGAGATCGAATACGACCCGGCGCAGACCGATTACCGCGCGTTGCTCGAGTTCCTGTTCCAGATCCACGATCCGACCACCAAGGATCGCCAGGGCAACGATCTCGGCGACAGTTACCGTTCCGCGATCTTCTATCTCGACGACGATCAGCGCCGTATCGCCCTCGATACCATCGCCGACGTCGACGCGTCGGGCCTGTGGCCGGGCAAGGTCGTCACCGAGGTGACCCCGGCGAGCGCGTTCTGGGACGCTGAGCCCGAGCACCAGGACTACCTGATTCGCTACCCCGACGGCTACACCTGCCATTTTCCTCGTCCCGGCTGGAAACTCCCGAAGCGCGAGAACACCGACAAGTAGCGTTTTCCATATGTCATGATCGGCTGTGTCGGCGTGACCGTGACGTCGGATCGGAGTACTCATATGAGCGGCAGCGGCCGTCTCGAACGATGAGGGGAAGCGATTCGGATGACATATGGACAGCAGCAACCCGGTTATCCCCCGGCGGGACCGACGCTCAGTGTCGGTGATGCCATCGGGTACGGGTGGACGAAATTCAAAGACAACGCGCTCGTATGGATCGGGATGGTGGTCGTCGCCTTCCTGATCCAGGCGGTGATCAGCTTCCTGTTCGGCCTCGGAAATTCCGGCGACACCGATTATGACGGCGGTGTCAGTTTCGGGTTCGGGCTCTGGCAGATCCTCGGCACCATCGTGAGCACGGTGATCGGATATCTGATCTCGGCGGCATTCGTGCGTGGCTCGCTGCACGAAACCGATGGCAACAAGCCCGGATTCGGGTCGTTCTTCCAGTTCACCAATGTGGGTGCGGTGATCATCGCCGGCCTGCTGGTCGGTCTGGCGACCGGCATCGGACTGCTGCTGTGCGTGCTGCCGGGCCTGGTCATCGCGTTCTTCACCTGGTGGACGATGCAGTTCGTGATCGACCGCGACCAGGACGCTGTCACCGCGATCAAGTCGAGTTTCTCGGCGATCTCGAGCAATGCGGGAACGCTGCTGTTGCTGGCGCTGGCGCTGTTCGGTATCAACATCGTCGGCGCGCTGCTGTGCGGCCTGGGCCTGCTCGTCACGATCCCGTTGACGATCATCGCCTCGACCTATGCCTACCGGGTTGTCACCGGTGGGCCGGTCGCCGGTGCGGCGACGGCCCCGGAGCCGGGATACCCGCAGCAATACGGCGGGCCCGCAGGGGGATACGGCGGGCAGCCGGGGTACGGCGGTCCGGAAGGCGGACAGGGTTACGGCGGTCCCGCAGGCGGACCGGGTTACGGCGGTCCTGCGGGCGGTCCCGGTTACGGCGGGCCCGCAGGCGGACCGGGTTACGGTGGGCCCGCGGGCGGACAGGGTTACGGCGGTCCTGCGGGCGGTCCCGGTACCGGCGGTCCGGGCACGGGCGGACAGGGTTACGGCGGTCCCGGGTACCCGGATGGTCCTGATCTGGGCAAGCCCGGTGACCAGGGCTGGGGACCTGAAGGCAACCGCTGAGGAGTTGATCCCGAGGGGCGTGCGATGTCGCTCATCGCACGCCCCTCGTGCTGTTCACTCGCAGCCGATGCCGTCTCCGTCACGGTCGAGGCCGTAGTCGTCGGGGCCGATCACCTTGACGCGGCCGGTGTAGACGGGGCCGTTGCCGCTGCCGCCTTCGCAGTCCACATCGCTGACGATGGGCAGGCACGGAGTGTAGGAGTCGTGGCAGTTCGAGGGCTGCGCTGCTGCGACGGTCGGCGTGGCGATCGCGAACGCGAAGGCCGCGATGACGGCGGAACCGAGGGTTACGGCGTATTTCATTGTGCTCCATTCAATTATCCAGCGGCGCACAGTGTTTCACGGTCGGGTGATTTGTCGGAAGTTTGCTTGTCGGTACCTGCCGGTAGCATCGGGGGACTCGAACAAGGGGGAGTGATGCGGGGGAAGTGGCGGGCGTTGTCGTGGTGGGCGCGGAGTGCGGTGCTCGCGCTCGCGCTGGTTCTCGTGGTGACGCTGCCGGTGGCGGGGGTGGTAGCCGCCCTGCTGGTGCACAACATCGGCGAACAGTCCGAACAGGCGCGGACGCGAGGGAGAGACGCGGTCTGGCTCGGGCATGCCTGGGTGGACGGGCGCAAGACCGACGCCGATATCGACGGACTCGGGAAGTTGCTGGCAGGTACCGGAGTTCGGGATCTGTATGTCCATACGGGACCGCTGGAACACGACGGGAGTCTGCGCGAGGATCTCGCGCCGCGGGCGCAATGGTTCGTCGACGCGGTGCACGCGCGATTACCGGGGATACGGGTGCAGTCGTGGCTGGGCGACATCGTGCAGCCCGAATTCGACGGCCTGGATGTGGAATCGGCGGCCTCGCGCGAGCGGGTGGTGGCGTCGGCGCGGCGAGTGCTGGCCTACGGGTTCGACGGCGTGCACTACGACCTCGAACCCATTCGGTCCGGATCGCCGGGATTTCTCGCGCTGCTCGACGCGACTCGGGTCGTGACCTCGGGGGCGCGCGTACAGCTGTCGGTCTCGGCGCCGGTGATCGATCCGCTACCGGGATTGCATTCGGTGGGTTCGGCTGTCGCCGATCACGGAAAATGGTGGAGCCAAGCCTATTTCGCCGAGGTTGCCCGTCGCGCCGATCAGGTGGCGGTGATGTCCTATGACACGGCGATGCCCACCCGGGCTCTCTACAGCGGGTATGTGGCGCAGCAGACCGAACTCGCCGCCGAGGTGACCCCGGACGGGGTCGATCTCTTGATGGGTGCACCCGCTTTCTGGGCCGACGACCCAGGCCATCACGGTGCTGCCGAGACCGTTGCCGCCGCGGTTCGGGGAATTCGCCTCGGCCTGACCGACGCCGATGTCGACCGAGCGAATTTCGGTGTGGCTTTATACGTGGATTTCGCTGCCACGCCACAGGATTGGGCCGACTATCGACGAGAGTGGTGTCGAACAACCGAATGAATTCGGAGACCGTCCGATTCCGGATCGGCGGCACTACCGGTTCTCGGCTGCCTGTTCGTCGGGTCTATTCCGTGGTGGGGCCGATGGCGGGCGCACAGATCTCGGTCAGCCACGGGTGGTCGGGGTAGAGCTGGGTCAGCCAGGAATTCAGGCGGGCGAGCCGGTATTCGGGGAGCAGGGGGAGGACGCGGCGGAAGTCGCCGTCGTCCTTGGGGCGGTTGGCTTTCGCCTTGAACAGCAGCACGACCTCGGGAACGAGATAGGGGATGCCGTTGGTCGTGGTGCGGATGAGTTCGGTGTAGGGGAGCGTGATCGTGGGGTCGCGGCGGCAGATCCAGGTGTCGCCGTCGTGCGGTTCACGGAAGACGTCGAGATGGTAGGCGCCGGTGAAGGGGTCGCGCAGCCAGGTCTGGTGGAGTTCGGGGTAGGACGCCGCCAGGGAATAGGGCCAGAGCTCGCCGCTGCCGACGACGTCCCATTCGTATTCGGGGAAGGCTGCGGCGATCTGGGGGAAATCCGTTCGGGGGACAGTGATTTCGATGTCGTCGTGGGCGCGGGAGATCGCGCCGGCGAACAGGTCAAGGGCCCAGCCGCCCGCGACGGCCCAGGGGGCCGCACAGGTGGCGAGGCGGGCGGCGACCACGCTCGGGGTCCACGGGTCCCAGCGGCGGGCGGCTTCGGTTGCGGTGATCGGACGTCCCCCGTCCGGCGAGCTCATCTGTCCATCCTCGGTACCCATGGTCTGGGACGCAAGGTTGTTGTGGGCGATGGTGATCGAGACGAGACGGGTTTGTGAGGAAGTCAGCGTCGGCGGTCGGTGAGCCAGGCCAGCGGGCGGCGGTGGTGGGGTCGTGGGCGGTCTTCCCAGCGGGGGTTGTCCTCGTTACGGCGGTAGGCCGGGATCCGGCCCGCCACCGAGAAACGGAAAGTGGTTGCGATGCCCACTACTTCGCCGTCGGCGGCGACCGCGACGGGGGTTTTCGAGGTGACGGTGAGTTCGTGCATCTGGCGTTCGCCGTAGACGCGGCTGTGCCCGATGGCGGCGAGCATCAGGGCGATGACGGCGCGGGTGCGGGAGAACCGGACGTCGGCGCGGAGCCAGCGGACGTCGAGCAGGCCCTCGTCGAGGCGGGAGCGAAAGGCGGGCACGGCGCCGTGCGGGTGGTAGGGGCCGTTGCCGATGAACAGGAACCACATGTCGTGCCAGCGGTCGTCGAGCCGGATGTGGATCGGTTCCGCGCGGCGCAGGGTGACGACGAGGGCGGCGGCGAAGGCGGGCCACTTGCCCCAGCGGTCTTCCCACTTCTCGCGCAGGCGGACCAGTTCGGGGTAGGCGCCGATGCTCGCGGTGTTGATCCAATGGTGGGTGTAGGGGCCGTCGGTGGTGCCGAGTTCGACTGCGGCGATGTCGACTTCGACGGCCTCGCCGGTGCCGGTGGCATCGGCCACCTCGCGCAGGTCGTAGACGCCGAGGTCGCGGGCGAAGTGGTTCAGGGTGCCGGCGGGGATGACGACCAGGGGCAGGTTGTTGCGGACCGCGACGGCCGCCGCCGCGGCGATGGTGCCGTCTCCGCCCGCGGCGCCGACCGCGAGGACCGGGGTGTGGTCGCTCGCCGCGCGAGCCGCGGTGTCGCCGTCGCTCGCGAGGGCGGCGTCGACCGCTTCCTGCAACACCTCGACGGCGTCACGGCCGGGTTCGGTGCGTACCAGCGTCGCGGCGGGCAGGGCTTCGGCGATGTCGGCCGTGGGGTCGTAGGAGGAGTCGCCGGAGCGGGGATTCACCAGCAGCAGCAGGCCTTTGCCGTCGGCGAGGATCGGTGCGTCGTGCACGACGTGCGCGTCGGCCTCGTCGGATTCGCGAATCGGCCACCAGCGACGGGTGGTGAGAGCGACGGCGGTGCCGACGCCCGCGCCGACCAGCACATCGGAGGGCCAGTGCGCGCC
Source organism: Nocardia sp. NPDC127606 (assembly GCF_042671725.1). Classification (NCBI taxonomy): domain Bacteria; kingdom Bacillati; phylum Actinomycetota; class Actinomycetes; order Mycobacteriales; family Nocardiaceae; genus Nocardia; species Nocardia sp. NPDC127606. The sequence goes on from NZ_JBHXWQ010000012.1 coordinate 48,826, forward strand.
GGTGTGGATGCGCGAGTAGGCGACGGCGGCGGCGACCGGCGCGACGGCGAGCGCGGCGCGCGGGCTCTCCAGGGCGACGGCCGTGGCGAAGGCGGCGGCATTGGCGCTGTGGCCGGACGGGAAGGACGACGACACCGGCGCGGCGACCAGCCTGCGGCCGAGCGGCATCAGTTCGCCCGGCGGCCGCCGCCGTGGGATCAGCGTCTTGAGCACGAGGTTGACGACGAAGCTGCTGCCCCCGAGCGCGATGACGCCGCGCAGCGCGGCCCGCCGCGGGGGACCCGGCTTCACCGCGAGCGCCGCCGCGACGGCCAGCCATAGACCGCCGGTATTGGCAGACCGGGTCAACCGCAGCATGCCGCGATCGACCGGCGATTCCGGAATGCGGGACACCGCCCGGCTCATCGTGTCGTCCATCCGGGCGACATGGCCGAAGCGTGCTCGGGGCAAATCACTCACATCCAGAACACTACCGCCGTTGGGCGTCACGATCTTTCGACGCGAAGCAGTGATGCGGTGACGAGAAGCGCGGCGGCGCCGATCCGACGTACGTTCATGTCGGCGATCCTCGCCCGATAAACTCTGCCCATGACCGACACCGCGCTGCTCGAGGGCCCCATCCACGCTGTTCATGTCGAACTCGGCGCCACCTTCGCGCCGTTCGGCGGGTGGGAGATGCCCGTGCAGTACGCGGGGACGGTCGGCGAGCACACGGCGGTGCGCACCACGGTCGGGCTCTTCGATGTGAGCCACCTCGGTAAGGCGACGGTCGCGGGGCCGGGAGCTGCGGCTTTCGTGAACTCGGCGCTGACCAACGACCTGGGCCGGATCCAGCCGGGCAAGGCGCAGTACACGCTGTGCTGCGCCGAGGACGGCGGCGTGATCGACGACCTGATCGCCTACTACGTCAGCGATGACGAGGTGTTCCTGGTACCGAACGCGGCCAACACCGCGGCGGTGGTCGCCGAGTTGCGCAAGGTCGCTCCCGAGGGGATCACCGTCACCGACCAGCATCGCGACTACGCGGTGTTCGCGGTGCAGGGCCCCAAGGCCACCGAGGTGCTCACCGCCCTCGGCCTGCCCACCGAGATGGAGTATATGGCCTACGCCGACGCCCAGTGGCAGGGCCGCCCGGTGCGCGTGTGCCGGACCGGCTACACCGGCGAGCACGGCTACGAGCTGCTGCCGACGTGGGCTGACGCGGAGCCGTTGTTCCGTGCTCTGATCGCGCAGGTCGAGGCCGAGGGTGGCCAGGCGGCCGGACTCGGCGCGCGCGACACCCTGCGCACCGAGATGGGCTACCCGCTGCACGGACACGAACTGTCCCTCGAGATCACCCCGAACCAGGCCCGCACCGGCTGGGCCGTGGGCTGGAAGAAGCCGGAATTCTGGGGCAAGGCCGCGCTCGAGCAGGAGAAGGCCGACGGCCCGCGCCGTACGCTGATGGGGCTGAAGGCACTGGATCGCGGCGTGCTGCGCCAGGGCCAGACCGTGCTCCGCGACGGCGAGCCGGTCGGCGAGACCACCTCGGGGACGTTCTCCCCGTCGCTGAAGGTCGGCATCGCGCTCGCGCTGCTCGACACCGACGCGAAGCTCGAACCCGGCGACGAGGTGGAGGTCGACGTGCGCGGGCGCAAGCTGCGCGCCGCGGTCGTCAAGCCGCCGTTCGTCGACACCAAGACCAAGTAACTCCCCCGTAGTGGGGGCGAGACAGCACCGAATCGGCCCGGATAGGATTCCCACCATGACAGTCGCCGCACAGTTCACCCGTATTCCGCACCCCGCGCCCACCCCGGCGCAGCAGCGGGAAGAGGTACTGGCGGCCCCCGGTTTCGGACGATTCTTCACCGATCACATGGTGTCGATCGACTACGCCGACGGCCGGTGGGGCAACGCGCGCGTCGAACCGTACGGCCCGCTGTCGATGGACCCGGCCACCATGGTGTTCCACTACGGCCAGGCGATCTTCGAAGGGCTCAAGGCCTACCGCCAGCCCGACGGCGAGATCGCGACCTTCCGCATCGATGCCAACGCCGCGCGGTTCCGCCGCTCGGCCGCGCGGATGGCGATGGCGGAACTGCCCGAGGAACTGTTCATCGAGTCCGTGCGCCAGCTCCTCGACGTCGACTCCGACTGGGTGCCCGCGGCCGGTGGCGAGGATTCGCTGTACCTGCGGCCGTTCATGTTCTCCACCGAGGCGGGCCTGGGCGTGAAGCCCGCGTCGGCCTACAAGTACCTGCTGCTCGCCTCGCCTGCCGGGGCCTATTTCCCGCGTGGTGTGAAGCCGGTGCGGGTGTGGCTGTCCACCGAGTACGTGCGCGCGGCTCCCGGCGGCACCGGTGAGGCGAAGGTGGCGGGCAACTACGCCTCGTCGCTGCTCGCGCAGGCGCAGGCCACCGACGAGGGCTGTGACCAGGTGGTCTGGCTGGACGCCTGCGAGCGTCGCTACGTCGAGGAGATGGGCACCAACAACCTGTTCTTCGTGTTCGGCACCGGCTCGGAAGCGCGACTGGTGACTCCCGAGCTGTCGGGTTCGCTGCTGCCCGGTATCACCCGCGACTCGTTGCTCACCCTGGCCGCCGACTCCGGCTACCCGGTGGAGGAGCGCAAGATCTCGGTGGAGGAATGGCGCAAGGGCGCCGAATCCGGGGAGATCAGTGAGGTCTTCGCGTGCGGGACCGCCGCGGTGATCACGCCGGTCGGCTGGGTGAAGTCCGGTGACGGTGAATTCGCCATCGGCGGTGGGGAGCCCGGTGAGGTGACGATGGCGCTGCGCGACACGTTGACCGGAATCCAGCGCGGCACCTTCGCCGACACCCATGGGTGGATGCGGACTCTGTAAGCGCCACAACAGCATTCGAGAGCGGGTCCCCATCGCGGGGCCCGCTCTTGTGCTGTCAGCCCGGCATCAGCGCCTGCCACTCGCCCAGGGACTTCGGCCGCAGCACGTAGTTGCTGTCGCGCAGGGAGGCCAGTGCGCCGCTCGGCGCTTCGGAGTACCAGTGGCCGGGGTAGACGACCGGGTTGCCGTCGAGGGCGGCGAGCTGGCGCAGGCTGCGGAACATCTCGTCGGAGTCGCCGCCGGGGAAGTCGGTGCGGCCGCAGCCGTCCACGAACAGGGTGTCGCCGGAGATGAGGCGACCGTCGAACAGGAAGCACTGGCTACCCGGCGTGTGGCCGGGCGTGTGGAGTAACTCGATGTCGAACGCGCCGACCGTCACCTTGTCTCCGTGGTCGTGGCCGGTCAGATCGCTGGGGGCGATGCCGGTGGTCTGGGCGACCCACTCGAGTTCGTGCTTGTTGACATGCACCGGGACGCTGGTCTTCTCGAGCAGTTCGGCCACGCCGCCGAGGGTGAAACCGAGCATGGTGCCACCGACATGGTCGGGATGATGGTGGGTGGCGAGCACGCCGGATACCCGCATGCCGTCGGCCTCCGCGACGTCGACCAGGTCGGCAGCCTGGTAGGCGGGGTCGACCAGGAGGGTCTCGCCGGTCTCCCGGTCGCCGATCAGATACGCGAAGTTGCGCATCTGCGTGGCGATCGGATCGCCGACGGCGTAATCCCGGCCGGACAGCAGCTGGCGGAAGTAGAGGCGCTCGGATGACATGCGCTCCACTGTATTGCCACCGGTGTGCTGGGGATGCACCCGAGTACCGTTGACCGGACGGTCTGTGGGAGCACACAATCGCCGATATCTTGGACTTGTGACCAGTCCGAGTTTGCGGTGAATGTGCGATCGGCTATAACCCCAGCGAGAAGCCAACTGCGGCAATCGAAACCGTGATCTCCACGACAGTGCCGAGGATATCGCCGGACAGGCCCTCGAAACGGCGGACGCAGTGGCGAGTGATCGTGGCGGTCAGCGCGAGGGCGGCGATCATCACGACGGGGCCGAGCCAGAGGTTGTCTGGCACCGCCGCGACCGCGGCGACAACGGCGAACGTCGGCCAGATCAGCACGGCGGCGCGGGGCTGAGTGCCTGCGACCAATGCGCCGAAACCCGCGTCGGGGGCGGCGGGGATGCCGGTGCGGCAGGCGAGCACGACGGCGACTCGGCCCGCGGCGACGGCGAGGACGAGCGCGAGCCAGCGGTGCTGTTCGGCCAGGGTCGCGAAAGCCACCGCTTGAACAGCGATGGCGAAGATGAGAGCGGCGACGCCGAACGGGCCCGCACCGCCGGACTTCATGATCTCGCGGGCACGCGCGGGGGGACCGTAGCTGCCGAGCCCGTCGACGGTGTCGGCCAGGCCGTCGAGATGCATGCCCCGGGTGAGCAGGGCGAGCAGGCCGACGACCAGGAAACCGGCGAGCAGGGTGGTCAGGCCCGCGCTGACCGATAACCGGAGGGCGCCCGCCGCGAACGCTCCCAGAGCGAGCCCGATCAGCGGGGCGAGAGTGATCGCGTGGCCCGCTGTGCGCCGGTCGACCAGTGCCGGGCCGGCGATCGGGACGACCGTCAGCCAGGAGACCGCGAGTCGGAGCGCGTTCACTTGGCCAGGTCGACGGTGTCCGATTCCTCGCCCGAGGTGCTGACGCCCGCGTCGGCGAAGGTCGACATCTCGGCGAGGGTGGCGACCGCGGCCCGCAGGATCGGGAGGGCGGTCAGGGCGCCGGAGCCTTCGCCGAGGCGCATCTCGAGGTCGATCAGCGGGGTCAGGCGCAGGTGCTTCAAGGCCAGGTCGTGGGCCGGTTCGGTGGAGCGGTGGGCCGGCAGCCACCAGGCTTTCGCGCCCGCGGCGATGTCTTCGGCGACCAGGGCGGCGGCGGTGACCACCACGCCGTCGAGCAGGACTGGGGTGCGGCGGATCGCGGCCTGAGCGAGGAAACCGGCCATGGCGGCGAAGTCGGCGCCCGCGGCGACGCGGAGCAGGTCGACGGGATCGGTGGCGACGGGGCGGGCGCGGCGCATGCCGTCGCGGATGGCGGCGACCTTGCGGATCCAGCCCTGGTCGTCGACGCCGGTGCCGCGGCCGACCGCGGCGACGGGTTCGGTGCCGGTGAGGACGGCGATGAGAACGGTGGCGGGGGTGGTGTTGCCGATGCCCATGTCGCCGGCGATGAGCAGGTCGGCGCCCGCGTCGATTTCCTCGTCGGCGATCGCGCGACCCGCGGCCAGCGCGGCGGTGACCTCGGCGTCGGTGAGCGCGTCCTCGCGGTCGATGGAACCGCTCGAGCGGCGCACCTTGTGCTGGGACACCGAGGGCTCGGTATCACCGTCGACGGCGACATCGACGACCCGCACGGTCGCGCCCGCCACGGCGGCCAGCGCGTTCACGGCCGCGCCGCCGGCCAGGAAATTGGCCACCATCTGCGCGGTGACCTCGCTCGGATACGCCGAGACACCGTGCTTCGCCACGCCGTGATCACCCGCGAACAGCACCACCCTGGCCCGTTCGAACTGCGCGGGCGGGCACACTCCCTGGCACGCGGCGACCCAGTTGCCGAGTTCCTCGAGCCGTCCCAGCGATCCGGCCGGTTTGGTGAGCTGCGTCTGGCGCTGCTCGGCCGCCGCGCGCACCTGCGCGTCCGGGGCCGCGACCGGGTCGAATCCGTGAGTCACTGGCAAGCCTTTCGGAAGTGGTACGGGGTGTTCGACGCTCATCTTGCCCGGATCACGGTGCGCGGCGCCGACCGACCCGGCTCATTTCAATCGAAGCGGCAGCCCGGCGACGATGAGGTACGCCTCGTCGCACGCCCGCGCGAGACGCTGGTTCAGTGTGCCGATCTCGTCGCGGAACAGCCGCCCCGAGCGGGTCGCCGGGATAACGCCCATGCCCACCTCGGGCGAGACGATCACCAGCCGTTCCCGGTAGGCCGCGACAGCCTCGACGAGCATGTCGCAGTCGGGGGTGACGGTGCCGCGCGGTGCGTCCCAGGCCGCACGGGCGTCGAGGCGCGCGGTGAGCCAGGTGCCGATGTCGTCGAGCAGGGTCGCGGGCGCGCCGGTGGCGAGAACCGTTGCGGGCTCGGCGTTCTCGACGGTCGTCCAGTGTGCGGGGCGGCGGTCACGGTGGACGGCGATCCGGTCGGCGAAGTCGTGATCGGCGGGATCGACCACGGCGGTGGCCAGATAGCGAACGGAGGGTGCGTCGGTCAGCACGGCCTCGGCGAAGGCGGATTTTCCGGAGCGGGCGCCGCCGAGCACGAGGACGCGGGCCGAGGGGGACCTGTCTGACATGTCAGCACGGTAGCAATCGGCGACGTCGCGCCACTGGCGACACCGTCGGCTGCCGAGTCAGGCCGACAGTGCGTCCAGGATCATCGGGCGGGCGGTGGTGAGGGCCTGTTGCCAGTACGGCCAGTTGTGGGTGCCGTTGACGATGTCGACGCGCGCGGAGACGCCGAGGGCGGTGGCCCGGTCGCGGAAGATGCCGGCGGCGACCACCGTCATCGCCTCGAGGCTCATCGCGTTGAGGGTGTTGCCGAGGCCGTAGGGGACATCGGCGGCGCCCGGGATGCCGTTGCCGGTGGTCACATAGACAGGCAGGCCGCGCAGCCGCTCGACCTGGGCGGTGGCGTCGTTGCGGGCCCACGCGGGGTCGCCGGCCGGGCCCCACATGTCGTCGACGTTGAAATTGCCCTCGTCGAGCATGGCGACGCGCATGGCCTGGTTCCACATCGGGTAGGTCGGGTTGACGAAGCCGGAGAACGAACCGGCGAAGCGGAACTGGTCACGATGGTGGGCGGCGAGGGTCAGTGCGGCGTTGCCGCCCATGGACGCGCCGACGATGGCGTTGTTGGTGCGCGAGACCCCATATCCGGCAAGGAAATCGGGCAGTTCACGGGTGAGGAACGTTTCCCACCGGTAGGTCGTCTTCTGGCCGTTGGTGCTGCTGGGCCGGTACCAGTCGGTGTAGAAGCTGGAGTGCCCGCCGACCGGGAACACCACAGTGACGTTGTCGCCGGCGAATTGGCGCAGCGCGTCGGTGTCGGTGGTCCATTGGCTGTGGTCGTCGGGGGCACGCAGACCGTCGAGCAGATACAGCGCGGAGCTGCCGCCGCGCGCCGCCCACTGCACCTGGACCTTGATCGGGCCCATGCTCGACGGCACGATCAAATCCTCGAAACCGCCTGCGGGCGTTCGTATCACCGGCGGCGCGGCAACGGCCGCGGAGGTGCCGATGGACGACACGACCACGGCCGTCGCGACGATCGTGAGAGCTCGGCTCAGCCGACGAGATCTTCCCCACCCAACGTTGAACACATCAGCCAGCTGATCAGTTTCCGATGGGTCGAGTCAAGCAGACTGTGCGACCTCACAGCCCGAACTCACCCGGTTCGGCGCGCCGAATGGTAAGGGCGGCAACCGGTGACGGTGCGGCCGTCGTAGCTGAATTCCAGGAACACCCGCCAGAGCTGGCGGACCCGGTGATCGGCCCACAGTCCGCGGGTCGGTTCGATGCGATAGAACACCTGCTGGCCTTCGTCGGGGAGTTTGACATTGTCGTAGAGGGAGATATCGGCGAGCCACGGGAACTGCTCGAAGCTCAGAGTGACGGCCCGCTGGATCTCGGCGGGATCGGTGACCAGCGTGGCGCGCCCCTGGATCTGCACCGAATGAATGGCGTGGCGACCCGCGAAACCGCCGGGTGGAATATGGCTCACCACGTAGCTGACATTCGGATTCTGTTGCATCTGAGCGTGTTTGCGATTGAATTGGAAGGTGTGCATGTAGGCGATGAGACCGTCGGCGGCGATGTGCATGGCCGAGGTCGACGGCGCGCCCTGCTCGTCGATGGTGGCCAGTGCGGCGAGCTCCTCGGTGCGCAGGAGTTCGGTGATCGCTTCCTGGACTTCGGCGGGGCCGGGTTCGGTGGTCATCAGGCGCCCATCCCCAGGTCGGCGAGGACCGCCAGCGCGGCGGCTCTCGCGCCACCGGTGACACCCTGGCCGGGATGAGTGGACGGCCCGACGAGATAGAAGCCCTCGGCGGGCAGCCGGTAGCCCATGTTCGGCAGCGGTCGCATACCCATGAACTGAAACAGCTGGCAGCCGAAGTGGCCGGGATCGCCGTCCACCCAGGCGTCGTTGTAGCGCTCCATGTCCAGTGGGCTGTGCACCACCCGCGACAGCACCTGATCGGGGCCGATATTCGTGGTCATCTGCGCGAAGGTGGCGAAGACCTGATCGAAGATCTCCTCCTTGCGGCTGTCCCAATCGCCCTCGGCCAGCTCCATCGGGGCATATCCGAGCAGGTAGAGCGTGTGATGCGGGGCGGGGGCCCTGCTGGGGTCCCAGCGGGTGGCGGTCGAGACCGTCGGGATGGTGTGCACCGGTTCGCCGTATTTGAGCTGGTCGAAGGTACGCAGCAGGTCGGGCAGATCGAGGGCGACCTCCTGGAAACCGGCTTCGGTGACCTCCGGCCCGGCCCGGAACTCGGGCGCCTCGCTCAGGACGAGATGCCCGGCGACCAGGCGGAAACCGGCGGACTTGATCCGGTCGACCTTGCGCTCCCACTCGGCGCCGAATCGGTGCTCCACCATCGCGGGCAGCTGCTTGATATTGAGGTCGGCCAGGACAGCGCGACGCGCGCTGAACTCGGTGCCGTCGGCGCAGCGCACCCCGGTGACCCGGTCGCCGTCGAACCTGAACCGCTCGACCTTCGCGCCGGTGTGGATGGTGCCGCCGTAGCCGCGCAGCGCGGCGGCGAGCGCGTCGGACAGTGACTGCGAGCCGCCCACCGCGAAACCCATGCCGTAGCGATGGATGAACGGCACCATCAGCAGCAGGAAGGCGCCGGTGCCGCCCTCGTCCGGTGAGATCAGCAGTTCCGACACCCAACGGCACAGGGCCGCTTTGACTTTCGGGTGCACGAACCACTCGTGGCAGACATCGAGGTAGCTCATCATGAGCACCCGCATCGTCTCCTGACCGATCTCGGACTGTTCCAGCTGCGCGAACAGCGCGCCGAGCGGGGCAGGCGGGCGGAACATCGCGGGCAGCAGCTGGTCGAGCAGCGGGCTCGCGAATTCGTAGAAACGCAGATAGTTCTCGGCGTCGACGGGGGAGATCCGCGCGATCGTCTCGGCCGTCTTGTGCACGTCGTGATAGAAGGCGATGAAGTCGTCGTCGGGGAACACCACCGACATGCTGGGGTCGGGATAGACATAGCTCAGCCCGTGCTCGGCGAGCAGGCCCAGTTCGTCGTCGAGGATCATCGGATTGCCGTGGATGAAGATGTGCGCGGCGGCGTGCAGGTCGTGCTGGTGACCGGGCAGGGTCACCGCCTCGCTGACGACGCCACCGCCGATCTCCGGCTTGGCCTCCAGGACGACGACATCCAGGCCCGCCTTGGCGAGGTAGGCGGCGGCGGTGAGGCCGTTGTGCCCCGCCCCGACGACGATCACGTCATGGTCAGCCATGGTGTGCTCCGAGTCCGTAGCCGCCGTCGATGTCCCAGATCGAGCCGGTGACGAAACCGGCGCCCGTGGAATCGAGCAGGGTCAGTACCGGCGCCGCGACCTCGTCGGCGGTGGCGATGCGTTTGATCACGTTCGTGGCGACGACGCCTTCCTCCAGTCCCGCGATCGCCTCGGCGCCCGCGCGGAAGCCCGGGGTCTCGGTGATGCCGGCACAGACGCCGTTGACTCGAATTCCCCTGGGGCCGAGTTCACTTGCCCACGTCGGCACCAGGTATTGCAGGGCCGCCTTGGTAGCGCCGTAGATGCCGGTGCCCGGTCCCGGCTTGCGGCCGATGGCGGAGGAGATGACCGCGATCGAGGAACCGGTCTGCTTGGCCAGGGCGGGCACCGCCGCGGCGACGGTGGCGATGGTGCCGCGCAGGTTGACGTCGATGATCCGGTTCACTTCCGCCATCGGCTGGGCGAAAATCGCACCGGGAATGAGGATTCCGGCATTGCACACCAGGAGGTCGAGGCCGCCGAACTGCTCGACCGCGTGGTCGACGGCGTGGTGCGCGGTGTCCGGATCGGCGATGTCGCCGCTGATCCAGGCCGCGCCCAGGGTGCCCGCCGCCTCGGCCAGTTCCTTCTCCCGGCGCCCGGTGAGTACCACCTTCGCGCCCTCGGCGACGAGCGCCGCCGCGATCGCGTAGCCGATGCCCTCGCTCGATCCGGTGATCAGAGCGGTCTTACCTTCGAATCGCATGCTTCTCCTGTGCTGCTTCGGCCCTGCGCCACTGCACGACGCGGCCGTTGTCGGGGGTGGTGCGGATGGTGAGCAGACCGTCGGTCAGCTCGGCGATGCGGACTTGTTCCTCGCCGACCCAGTCGGTGCGTGAGCAGACGAGGATGTGATGGCGCAGGACGCCGTCGTCGACGCTCCAGCGGCCCGCGTATCCCATGAACGCGGGTTCGCCGGGGGCGGTGCGCATCATCGCGACCGAGAGGTGGCCGGACGCGGTGTAGGTGAGGAACCCGGCGGGCTCGGCGCCGAGCGGGCCGGGCGTCGGCGTGCCCGTGGGATCGGTGTCGTGGAACGACGCGAGTTGCCAGGTGCCGATCAGATCGTCGGGTCGGGGCATGGGCTAGCGCCAGCCGCGCGGATCGCGAAACCGGGTGTAGGGCAACACCGCCTGGGGCGGCGACAGCTCTTCGGCCTGCTCGTCATAGGTCAGCAACACCGCGGCGACGGCGGCGATCATCTCTTCGCTCGGATCGATTCGGGAATCGACCAGCGCTAGGGAATCGGACATGTGGTCCTCCTACTGGGGTGGGTTGCCGTGCTTGCGCACCGGCGGCTCGGAATGCTTGGCGCGCAGCATGTTCAGTGATCTGATGAGGATCGAGCGGGTGTCGGCCGGGTCGATGACGTCGTCGACCAGGCCGCGCTCGGCGGCGTAGTAGGGATGCATCAACTCGCGGGCGTACCGGGCAACGAGCTCGGTCCTGGCCGCGTCGGGGTCGTCGGCGGCGGCGATCTGTTTGCGGAAGACCACGTTCGCGGCGCCCTGTGCGCCCATCACTGCGATCTCGTTGGTCGGCCAGGCCAACGCCAGATCGGCGCCGACACTGCGCGAGTCCATGACGATGTAGGCGCCGCCGTAGGCCTTGCGCAGCACGATCGAGATCCGCGGCACGGTCGCGTTGCAGTAGGCGTACAGCAGCTTCGCGCCGTGCCGGATGATGCCGCTGTGTTCCTGGCCGACCCCGGGCAGGAACCCCGGCACATCGAGCAGGGTGATCAGCGCGATGTTCATCGCATCGCACATCTGGACGAAGCGTGCGGCCTTCTCGCTGGCGCTGATATCGAGAGTGCCTGCCAGACACTGTGGTTGGTTGGCGACGAAACCGACTGTCTGGCCGTTCATCCGGGCCAGTGCGATGACGATATTGGCGGCCCAGCGTTCCTGGATCTCCAGATATGCGCCGTCGTCGACGATTTCGGCGATCACCGCGCGGATGTCGTAGGGCGTGGTCCCGGTGTCGGGGACGAGATCGCCGAGCGCGGGGCATGACCGGTCGACCGGGTCGTCGGTGGGCACCACCGGCGGCAGTTCCCGGTTGTTCTGTGGCAGGAAGGAGAGCAGGTAGCGCACATCGGCGAGGCAGGTCGCCTCGTCGTCGTGGACGAAGTGCGCGACACCGGAGCGCTCGGCGTGGATGTCGGCGCCGCCCAATCCGTCGAGGGTCACCGATTCGCCCGTGACCGCGGTGACCACCTCGGGCCCGGTGATGAACATCTGTGCGGTGCCGCGCACCATCAGGACGAAATCGGTCAGGGCGGGGGAGTAGGCGGCCCCGCCCGCACAGGGCCCCAGCATGACGCTGATCTGGGGAATCACCCCAGAGGCTGCGGTATTGCGCCGGAAGATGCCGCCGTAGCCGGCCAAGGCGGCGACACCCTCCTGGATCCGGGCGCCCGCACCGTCGTTCAGCGACACCAGCGGCGCCCCCGCGGTGATCGCCAGATCCATGACTTTGTGGATCTTCTCGGCGTGCGCCTCGCCCAGCGCACCGCCGAAGATCCGGAAGTCGTGGGCGTAGACGAAGGTGGTGCGTCCGTCGACGGTGCCCCAGCCGGCCACCACGCCGTCGGTGTAGGGCCTGCTGTGCTCGAGGCCGAACCCGGTGGCCCGATGCCTGCGCAACGGTTCGAGTTCGGTGAACGAGTCCGGATCGAGCAGCAGCGAGATCCGTTCGCGGGCGGTCAGTTTGCCCTTGGCGTGCTGGCGCTCGGTCGCGGCCGGATCGGGGCCGAGCTCAGCCAGTTCCTTACGCAGGCGCAGTTCGTCGATCCGGTCGAGGTCACCGTCGGAGGTGAACGGCAGCGTGTATTCCTCGGTCACAGCGGTGTCCTCTCGCTCAGGCCGCGATGGGGTCGAGCAGGCAGGTTTCGAAAAAGGCCAGCGCACTCGTGTGATAAGCCCTGGCCGCCCAGCCCAGGCTGATGTTGTGGCCCGCCTGCGGGACGCGGGTCAAGCCGCGGCGGGGCGCCGAGGCCAGCAGGGCGGACAGGTCGGCGAGCGCGGCATCGTCGGTGCGCCACCACTTCTCCTGCTCGGCGAAGCTGAACCGCACCGGAATCCGGATGCGATCGGCCAGTTCGGCGAAGGTCTGCGGCCAGGCGGCGGCGTCGACCAGTTCCAGCATCGGCGTAGAGTCCACCGCCGCGCCCGACCGGGCGAAGGTGCCGGGCGGATACAACTGGAGATCGCCCCAATTGCGTTGCCACATCTTGGTTTCGGTGTCCTCGTTGTAGAGGTGCCCGCAGCCCGAGACGTCGACGCCGCAGAACTCGCTCTCGGTCGCCATGGTGAGGGCGAGCTTGCCGCCGAAGGAGTGCCCGAGCAGGAACATCCCGGCGCCGACCTCGTTGTCGGCGGTGAAGTCGGTGAGTGCGGCACGCACGGTCTCGGCCTGGTCGGTCAGCGACTGACCGTCGGGCAGGGCGTCGACCGAGGCGCCGTAGCCGGGACGGTCCAGTGCCAGCACCGCGTAGCCCAGCCGGGTGGCGGTGCTGAGCAGCGACACGTCCGGGTGGGCGCGGCCGTGGAAGTACGCGGCGGACATCCCTGCCCCGTGCAGGGCGACGATGGTGGCACGGGGCAGGGCCAAGGCGGGCGTACTGAGCAGGCCGGACATCGGAATTCCCGCCGCGTCCAGGGTGATCCGGTGCACGCCCGGTGACAGGAGCGCCGCGCTCGCCTCCGCGGAGCTCATGACCGTTCCTCGGCGAACTTCTTGGCATGGGCCAGGGTGGCCATGCTGTTGGTGCTCAGCGCCCGCTGCACGTACTCCCTCGCGGTCGCCACATCGGCGTCGGGACCGAGGACCGCGGTGATGTTGTCGGTGTTGATCACCACGCTGTGCTGTGACGACACCGCCACCCCGCCCTCGGCCGGCCGCACGGTCCAGTACCCGGTGTGCAGCGTCATCAGCGCGGGCATGGTCAGCTGCTTGTAGGCGATCATGGTGTCCGGGAACACGATGCGATACGACATGGTGCGGTGCTGGGAACCGTCCATCGCCACCGTGTCCATCGCCAGTGACTGGATGCCGGGACCCGGTTCGATCAGCTCGACCCCCGCCACATGCGGCAGCCGCTCCGGCCACAGCTGCGCTTGGCTGATGAACCCGAACACATCGGCGGCCTTGCCCGCCACCTCGACGGTGTCCTCGAAGGAGAACGTCGCGTCGGTGCCCGCGTCGCCGAGTTCGATATTGCGCTTCAGCGCGGCGAGCTCGGTGGTCGAATTGCGGTCGACCACCTGGTCGATCCAGCTCAGCTGGTCTTCCTCGGTGGCCTGGTAGTCGTGCAGCAGGCGTACGTTGCTCCGATTCACCGAGAGCGCCTCGATGATCCAGGTGCCGCCCATCGCGGCGATCGGCGCGCTGCTGACCTCCTGGCGGAACTCGATGCGGCGCTGCTCCGGATCGAGTACCCGGCGCGACACCCAGTGCTTGACGCTCTCGCCCGCGGTGGCCCAGATCCGGATGCGCTGCTCGCGGTCGTCGTTGTCGAGGTAGTCGGCGAAGATGGTGGGCGGGAACAACTGTGGCCAGTTCTCCACCTCCGCGAGCAGCCGGTAGACGGTCGCCGCGGGCGCGGCGATCTCGATCGAATGCTCGGCATGGCCGGTGGTGGTGACGGATACGGATGCGGACATGGTCGATCCCCTTTCAGTAATTCCCGAGTCCGCCACAGACATTCATCGCCTGGGCGGTGATGGACGCGGCGGTGTCGGAGGCGAGATAGCCGACCAGGCCCGCCACTTCCTCCGGAGTGCAGTAGCGGCCGAGCGGGATCTTGGCGGTGAACTTCGCCATCACCGCGTCCTCGGTGCTCTGCTGCAGGCTCGCGTAGTTACGCCGAACCTGCTGTGCCATCGGCGTTTCCACATAGCCGGGGCAGACGGCGTTGACGGTGATGCCGGTCGGCGCGAGCTCGTTGCCGAGCGCCTTGGTGAACCCGACGACACCGTGCTTGGACGCCGAATACGGTGCGCCGAGGACCACACCCTGCTTGCCCGCGGTCGAGGCGATGTTGATGATCCGGCCGCGGCTGCGGTGGCGCATCCCGCCGGTGTTGAGCACCTCGCGCGTCATCCGGAAGACGCTGTTGAGGTTGGTGTCGATGACGTTGTCCCAGATCTCGTCCACCAGGTCCGCGGTGACGCCGCCGCCGCTGATACCCGCGTTGTTGACCAGCACGTCCACCGGGCCGAACCGGGCGGTGGCGGCTTCGATGAACTCGTGCACCGACTCACCCGAACGCACGTCGACGGCGCTGCCGTCCACCTCGAGGCCGGCTTCGGTGAACTCCTTGACGGTGGTGGCGACGTTCTCCGCGGTGCGGGCGCCGAGGTAGACGGTGTGCCCGTTGCCGGCGAGCAGCCGGGCCACGGCCAGCCCGATACCGCTGGTGGCGCCGGTGACCACTGCGTGCATTTTCGACATGATGACTCCTTCTAGGGGGTGCGAACGGGGAGAAGGGCGTTCACCGCGTCGAGAAAGGTGCGCGGTGTGGTCGCTTCGATCACGGTCGAGTCGTCGAGGGTCACCCCGAATTCGCGTTCGACGCGGCTGGCGGTCTCGAGCATCGCGAGGGAGTCGTAGCCGAGATCGTCGAAGGTGAGGTCGAGGATGTCGGACTCCAGGTCGACGTTCTCGGGTTCGCCGGAGCCTTCGAGGAGGATCCGGGTCAGGTCGTCGAGGGTGAATGTCATGAGATTTCCCTTCCTTCGGGTGCGGACACGACCATGGCGGAGTTGAATCCGCCGTAGCCGCGTGCCAGGACGAGTGCGGCACGCACCGTCGCGTGCCGCACCCCACCGACCACCAGGTCCAGTGGCGAGTCGGCGTTCGGGGTGACGTTGATCGTCGGTGGGATCTCGCCGGTCGACATGGCGAGCAGGGCGGTGGCGACATCGAGGGGGCCCGCTCCCGAATACAGCCGTCCCGTCATGGTTTTCGGTGCGGTGACGGGGACGCCGCGGTGACCGAAGACCGCGGTGATGGCGTCGGACTCGATCTGATCGTGCTCGGGCAGACCCGCGGCGTCGGCGAACACCACGTCGATATCGCTCGGCGCGAGCCCGGCATCGGCGAGCGCCCGTTCGATCGCGGCGCGCAGGGCCGGTTCGCGACCGGTGCCGGGCGCGGGATCGAACGTTGCCGCGTATCCGGCGATCTCGCCGTAGTTGCGCGCTCCCCGGGCGGTGGCCGCCGCCGCCGACTCGAGGATCAGGATCGCGCCGCCCTCACCCGGGACATGGCCCGCGGCCCGCGCGTCGAACGGCAGGTAGGCGGCGTCGGGATCGGCGCCCGCGTGCAACCGGCCGCTCGTCCACAGTGCGGCCCAGCCCCACGGGCACAGCGTGGCGTCCATCGCGCCCGACACCATCAGCGCGGTGCCTCGGCGAATCTGCCTGCGCGCGTGGGCGATCGCGTCGAGGCCGCCCGCCTGGTCGCTGACCAGGACACCACTGGGCCCTTTCATACCGTGACGAATGGAGATCTGGCCGCTGTTGACCGCGTAGAACCAGGCGAAGGACTGATAGGCGCTGACGAAACGGCTACCCCGGCTCCAGAGATTTCCGAGCTCCTTCTGCGCGAACTCGAAACCGCCCGAGGACGAGGCGGTGAGCACGCCCATGTCGAAGTCGTCGAGCTCGCCGGTATCGATGCCGGCATCGGCCAGTGCCCATTCGGCCGCGACGAGAGCGAGGCGGGTCACCTGATCTGTCTGGGGGAGCAGGCGATTGGGCAGGTATTGCTTGGGATCGAAGTCGTCGATCTCACCGGCCAGCGTGGCCGGGTAGCCCGCCGGATCGAAGCGGGTGAGTCGGCCGATGCCACTGCGGCCCGCGCGCACCGCATCCCAATAGGGCTGAGTACCGAGGCCGTTCGGCGCGGTGATGCCGATGCCGGTGACCACCGCGCGGGTGTCGTCGAGTACCGCGTTCATGCCGCGACTCCCTTCGCCGTGGTGAGGACCATCGCGCTCTGGAAGCCGCCGAAGCCGCTGCCCACCGTGAGCACGGTGTCGGTGCGGTGCTCACGGGCGGTGAGCGGCACGTAGTCGAGATCGCATTCGGGGTCGGCGGTGTGCAGGTTCGCCGTCGGCGGCACCACGTCGGCGCCGATCGCCAGGACCGAGGCCGCGATCTCGATCGAGCCGATCGCGCCGAGCGAATGCCCGACCATCGACTTGATCGAGCTCACCGGGGTGTCATAGGCGTGTGAACCCAAACTGCGCTTGAACGCGGCGGTTTCGTGCCGGTCGTTCTGCTTGGTGCCCGAGCCGTGCGCGTTGATGTAGTCGATCGAGTCGCCGGGCAGCCGGGCCTCGTGCAGCGCCACCCGGATGGCCTCGGCCATCTCGACGCCGTCGGGGCGCAACCCGGTCATGTGATAGGCGTTCGCGCGGGTGGCGTAGCCGGCGATCTCGGCGTAGATGTGCGCACCGCGCCGCCGGGCCGCGGACAGTTCCTCGAGGACGAACAGGGCCGCGCCCTCACCCAGGACGAAGCCGGTGCGGGAGGCATCGAACGGCCGGGAGGCGGTTTCGGGGGAGTCGTGGCGCGGGGTGGTCGCCTTGATCGCGTCGAAGCAGGCCATCGTGATCGGCGAGATCGGCGCGTCCGAGGCGCCGGTGACCATGATGTCCACCGAGCCCTCGGCGATGAGCTGGGCGGCGTACCCGACCGAGTCGAGACCGGACGTGCAGCCCGAGGACACCACGGTCGCCGGCCCCTGCGCGCCGACCGCGAAAGCCACCTCGGCGGCGAACGAGCCGGGCGACAGATGGTGGTAGAGGTGCTGGTCGGCGTACTTCTGGTCGACCAGTTCCAGGCGTCCGCCATTGCTGATCACGCGGTAGTCCTGCTCCAGGCGCATCGTCGCGCCGACCGCGCTGCCCAGTGCCACCCCGATCGAGTACGGGTCGATGGTGTCGAACTCGAGCCCGCTGTCGGCCACCGCGCTGCGCGCGCCGACGACGGCGAACTGTGCCGCGCGGTCGAGTCGCTGGATCTCGTGGGGAGTGAGGCCGTGCAGTTCGGGGTCGAAGTCGACCTCGGCCGCGACCCTGGACCGGAACTGCTCGGGATCGAAGAAGCTGATCCGCCGGGTGGCGGTGCGGCCGGCGGTGAGCAGTTCCCAGAACTGCTTGGTGCCGACTCCGCCGGGGGCGATCACCTCCATTCCGGTGATGACGACGCGCCGGGTGTTCACTGTGCCTCCCAGTGGTAGAAGCGGTGTGCGACCGCGTCGGCCGGCTTGCGCCAGGTCGACGAGTCGTACTTGTCGATCAAGGGGTCGAGGTCATCGCAGATCTGGATGAAGCGCGGGTCGGCTTGCTTCCACGCCTGGGCGATCACCGCACCGCCGTCGGGGGTCTCGAAGTCCTGCAGGTGGAAATAGACGCCGCCGAGGGCGAAGAGCTGCCTGCGCCGGGTGCCCATCCGGTGGGGGACGTCGGTGGTGTCGAAATCGGCGAACAGCTGCGCGACCTGCGGGCGGCGTTCGGGGACAAGGCGATTGACGACGAGGGTGCTGAACATGGCGGGGTCCACCGGGCCGGGCAGCCAGTGGTAGTAGCGCTCGGCGAGCACGGTGGTGTCGAAGGGCGCGATGTCGGCGCCGAGGTCGGGGCCCTCGGGCTCGCCCGGCAGCGGTGTGTCGCTGTCGACGATGTGGATGAGCAGGTCGTCGTGATAGTGGAACAGTTGGCGGCGAACGATTTTCGCGTCCGTCGGGGCCGCCGTGGCATCGTGCTCGGCGAACCTGCCCGCCACGCGTGCGCGGGCCGCGGTAGTGGTCGTCCTGGCGACCGTGACTGTCGTATGCATCCGGTGTCGGCTCCTCTGCGGTTCAGTTCTGGATCCGGCACAGCACGGCGCCGCTGCCGATACTGGTGCCGATGTCGGTGATCAGGCCGACGACGATGCCCGCCTTGTGGGCGGTGACCGGTTGTTCCATCTTCATCGCCTCGATCACGGCGATGAGCTGCCCGGACGTGACCGAATCACCCTCGGCGGCAGCGAGTTTCACGAGAGTTCCGGCCATCGGGGCGGTCAGTGAGTCGCCGCTGGGGGTAGCGGCGGCGCTCACGCGGTGGGGGCGAGGCGAGGGTCGGGAGGCCGGTTTGTTGCCGCGCGCGGGCAGGGTCACCTCCACTCGTTTACCGCGCACTTCGAGCACCACGGTCTCGCGCGGCGCCGTGGCACCGGGCGGTGCGGCGGTATCGGGGTAGGGCTCGATGGTGTTGTCGAACTCGGTCTCGATCCAGCGGGTGTGTACGCGGAACGGCGCGTCGGTGAAGGCGGGGTCGGCGACCACCGCGCGGTGCAGCGGCAGCACGGTCGCGATGCCGTCGATCGCGAACTCGCTGAGCGCGCGCGCCGCCCGTTGCAGTGCCTGGGTCCGGTTCTCGCCGGTGACGATGAGCTTGGCCAGCAGTGAATCCCAGTTCGCGCCGACCTCGGTGCCCGCCTCGACCCCGGAGTCGACCCGCACGCCCGGACCGCTCGGGGTCCGGTAGCCGGTGATCGTGCCGGGCATCGGCGCGAAGTTGCGCCCGGCGTCCTCGCAATTGACGCGGAACTCGATCGAGTGACCACGTGTCGGGGGATCGGGATAGTCGAGGAGTCCGCCCGCGGCGATGCGCAGTTGCTCGCGGACCAGGTCGATGCCCGTGACCTCCTCCGAGACCGGGTGTTCCACCTGGAGCCGGGTGTTGACTTCGAGAAAGGACAGCGTGCCGTCGGCGCCGATCAGGAACTCACAGGTGCCCGCACCCACGTAGCCCGCGGCACGCAGGATGGCCTTGGAGGATTCGACCAGCGCGCTGTGCTGCGCGGGCGTGAGGAACGGCGCCGGCGCCTCCTCCACGAGCTTCTGATGACGGCGCTGCAGCGAACAATCCCTGGTCGAGACCACGACCACAGTGCCTGCCGTGTCGGCGAGGCACTGCGTCTCCACGTGCCGCGGGGAATCCAGATAGCGTTCCACGAAGCATTCGCCTCGACCGAACGCGGCCGTCGCCTCGCGGACCGCCGAGGCGAAGCACTCCGGGATCTCGGCGAGGGTGCGCGCCACCTTGAGTCCGCGACCGCCGCCGCCGTATGCCGCCTTGATGGCGACCGGCAAGCCGTGGGCACGGGCGAACGCCACGACCTCGTCCGGATCCGATACCGGGCCCGGGGTACCCGCCACGATCGGCGCGCCCGCCGCGACCGCGATCGTGCGGGCGGTGACCTTGTCGCCGAGATCGCGGATCACCGAGGGCGGCGGGCCGATCCAGATCAGTCCCGCCGCGAGGACCGCGGCGGCGAAATCCGCGTTCTCCGACAGGAAGCCGTAGCCGGGATGGACCGCGTCGGCACCCGCGGCTCGCGCTGCGGCGAGTACCGCCTCGACATCGAGGTAACTGGACTGCGCCGTGTCGCCGCCCAGTGCGTAGGCTTCGTCGGCGGTGCGCACATGCAGTGCGTCGCGGTCGGGATCGGCGTACACCGCCACCGCGATGATGCCCGCGTCGCGGCAGGCTCGTGCGATTCTGACGGCGATCTCACCGCGGTTGGCGATCAGCACTTTTCGCACGATGCCTCCTGAAAGTTGTTGGGACGCTTCACTAATCGTGCGTAGCGGAGATCACCATATGGTGAACGGAACCTCCGGAAATCTTCAGGAGCTGCGCGCGCCGGGCGCCGCAGTCTGTGGAGTTCGTCCAATTCATCCGGGCTGGTTCAGGTTTCGCTCCGCCCGGTTGCCGACGGTGTGCGTCGGCCCTAGCATCGCGCGCTGTCTCCGCGTCGACCGGGTGTCCGCTACCGGTCGCGATTACATGGCTTGCCATGTAATCTGAAAGGAGCCGCAGATCAACGACGATGGAAGGTGGGTATGGAACCGCTCGAGACGCTACCGATGGATCGGAGCAACTCCCTGGGGTACGTGATCAACCATCTGGCGCGGCTCATGGAACAGGCACTGCGCGATCGAATCGCCGGGCACGGTGTGGTGCCCGGGCAGTTCGCACAACTGCTCGCGCTGTACGAGGAGGAGGGGATCTCGCAGCTGCAACTCTGCGAGAAGGTCCGGATCGACCAGTCGACGATGGCCCACACGCTCAAGCGGATGGAGCGCGACGGCCTCATCCAGCGCACCGCCGACCCGCATGACGGCCGGCGAGCGCTGATCTACCTCACCGACCGGTCCCGTCGATTGCGCACCGCGCTGATCGCCGCGGCCGGGGAGGTGAACGACATCGCGACCGCGGGTTTCCCCGAGGTCCGCGGTGACGACTTCATCCGCATGGTTCGACAGGCGATCGGCAACCTCGAGGCCGATCGGGCCACATGACCATCGAAGAGAGGTAAACCATGCTCTCCCGCATCCATCCCGTCGCGGGCACGATCGGATTGCTCACCATTCTCACCTTCTGGACTTCGACTGTGGTGAGTGAGCTCAGCGGTTCCAAGGACGCGATCATCGCGGTGAAGCAGGCCATCCCGTGGGCGTTGCCGATCCTGGTGCTCGCCCTCGCCGCCACCGGCGGCACCGGCTTCCGGCTGGCCGGGGACTCCACGATGCCCCCGATCCTCGCGAAGAAGCGCCGGATGCCGTTCATCGCGGGTAACGGATTGCTCGTGCTGATCCCCTCGGCGATCACCCTTTCCATCCTCGCGGGCCGCGACGAGTTCGGGCCGTTGTTCTACGGCGTGCAAGCGCTCGAACTCGTCGCCGGTGCTACAAATATCGTGCTCATGTCACTCAATATTCGCGACGGCTTCCGCATCACCGGCCGTTTCGACAAGTCGAAATCGGAAAATCGAACCGCTACCGTCGGTAGCGAGGAATCTCAGGGATAAATGATGAACGAGACCATTCTCCGTGCTGAGCTCGAATCGCTTCGCGCGGAAGTCCGTGAATTGCGCGACCATCGTGAGATCGCGGCACTCTTCGATACCTTCTTCTTTTTCGAAGATCGTAAATCGATGGACGACGCGTGGGCGCAAGCCATTTTCACCGACGATGTTCTTCTCGAATTGCCGCCCGAGGATTATCGCGGTATCGAGGGAATCGCCGCGCATATGACCTATGTGGTCAACCTGTTCGGTCCGACCCATCACACCACCACCGATTGTCATGCCGATATCGACGGTGACACCGCCGCGGTGCGGCTCAATCTCACCGCGACCCACAAGCACGTGGTGCCGGGCGAGGCGCCGCTGCTGGTCTGGGGCTACCTCGACGCGGATGTCGCGCGCACCGCCGCGGGTTGGCGGATCGCTCGGATGAAGTTCATCAAGGTGCTGCGCACCGGCGAGGCGCCGCCCGGATTCGCGTTCGACGAGAACCTGAACGTGGTCGCGGTCGGTAGCTGAGACAGCGAAGCCGCCGACTCCTCGGAGTCGGCGGCTTCGTCGTTGCCCCTCAGTCGCGCGGCATCAACTTGAAGCCGATTCCGCGAACGGCGACGATCCAATTGCTGGCGCCCAGCTTCGCCCGCAGGCTGCTGACGTGCGTGTCCACCGTGTGTTGCGACCAGGAACCATCCCAGATCTCGCCCAGGATCTGCTTGCGCGCCACCACGATTCCCGGGCGGCGCGACAGCATCAGCAGCAGGTCGAACTCTTTTCTGGTGAGCGCGAGCGGGCGTCCGCGCAGGGTGGCCTCGCGGGCCCACTCGTCGACGCGCAGCGCGCCGCATCCGGAGGGGGACGCGCCGTTCTCGGACTGCGGGCTGACCCGTCGCATGAGCGAGTCGATGCGGGCGACCAGCTCCCTGATGCCGAACGGGCGGGTGACATAGTCGTCGGCGCCGGAGCGCAGGCCGAGTACGCAGTCCAATTCGGAATCGCGATCGGTGACAACGATGATCGGAACTGTATGGCGCGCACGGATGGAACGGCATACCTCGAATCCGTCGAAATCGGGGAGATCGGGATCGAGCAGCACCAGATCGGCACGGTCGAACAGCTTCAGTGCCATTCTTCCGGTATCGACGGTGGCAACCTGGTGGCCATATCGGGGGAGTTCGCTGTCGAGCGATCCGACGGCATCCGAACCCGCCGCGATAAGAATGCGCCATGACCGTTCCACGGCGACGAGACGAGGCTCGGGGAAATTCGGGGCGAGCTCGGTATCGGTTTCCTTGAGTTCGCTGCTACGCATGGCTCGAATACCCTACCGTCCTGGGCATCGAAATGCCACGCTGACGACCACACTGCTACGGGCGGTCGGGATTTCACCTGTCAGTATCAGCGTAGCCGACTCATTTCATTCGTGCACTGTGGAGTTAGTCGCCTTTTTGCGGAAAAGCGTCCGGATCGGTATTCCACGCACAATAACGGACGGTTGTTCAGCCTGCCGCGCCGAAGCGGCGGCGGTATTCGGTGGGGGCGATGCCGACCTGGCGCTGGAAGTGATGGCGCAACAGGGCGCCGGAGCCGAAGCCGGACTCGTCGGCGATCCGTTCCAGGGCCATGTCGGTGGTTTCGAGCAGGTGCTTGGCGAACAGGACGCGCTGAGTGGTGAGCCATTTGACCGGGGTGGTGCCGGTTTCGGCGGCGAAGCGGCGGGCGAAGGTGCGGGTGGACATGCTGGAGCGGGCGGCGAGCTCGTCGACGGTGTGCGGGTGGGCGAGGTTCTCGGTGAGCCACGCCAGGGTGGTGGACAGGCCGATCGAACTGCACTCGGGGACCGGCTGCTCGATGAACTGGCGCTGGCCGCCGTCGCGTTGCGGCGGGACGACCATGCGGCGCGCGATGCCGTTGGCGGCGGCGGTGCCGATCTCGCGGCGGACCAGGTGCAGGCAGGCGTCGATGCCCGCGGCGGTGCCCGCGCTGGTGATCAGATCGCCCTCGTCGACGAACAGGACATCGGGGTCGACGGTCGCTTCGGGGAACATCGCGGCGAGCCTGTCGACATAACGCCAGTGGGTGGTGCACTTGCGGCCGTCGAGCAGACCGGCCGCGCCGGCCAGGAACGCGCCCGAACAGACGGTGAGGACGGTCGCGCCCGCGTCGGCGGCCCCGCGCACCGCCTCGAGCACCCGGTCGTCGTACTGGTCGATCGGGGAGGCCGGGATGGCGACCAGGTCGGCCTTCGCGAGTTGGTCGAGGCCGAATTCCGGGGTGACGGAGATGCCGGGGGTGGTGGAGCGCAGCGGTGTGCCGGGGTCGGCGCCGCAGACCCGGAAATCGAAGCCGGGCAGGCCGTCCGCGGTGCGATCGAGGCCGAAAACCTCACAGACGACACCGAATTCGAACATCGCGAGCCGGTCGCTGAGGACCACGGCAACCTTCGAGAGCATGCCTCATCGTAGCTGGCTGAATCTTTACGCACAATGACGGAACAGCCACTTTCGGCTGAAAATCATCGAGCGCAAAATTACTGCCATGCTTACTTTTCTGATCGTCCTCACCGTCATCATCGGACTCGCCGTACTGATCGGTCGCGGCACCGCCGGATCCACCGGGATCGTCGACCGCGACGCTCAGCGCATGGACATCGAACTCAAGGCCATCGCGGGCTACGCCGACTACATCCGCCCGAGCCATCACTGAAAAGACGAATGCCGCCCCATCCGGATGGATGAGACGGCATTCGGGAGTTCGGTCGAACTCAGACCGCGTCGCCGGGGCCGACCCGCGGCTTCGGGGCGCGCATCTTGCGGATCTGCGAGGCTCGGACGAAGGCGTACCAGCCGAGCTTGAAGCCGGTATCGGTGGTGTCGGGGAACCGTTCGATCACCCGGTTGCTCACGATCTTGCCGAGGACGAAGCCCTCGATGATCATGAAGACCATCATCACCAGCATGGCCAGGGTGACGATGGTCTGCAGGCCGGGGGCGACGAACATCGACAGGATCAACACCAGCGCCATCGGCATGAACAGCCCGACGAGGTTGCGGCGGGCGTCCACCAGGTCGCGCACATACGCGCGGACCGGGCCCTGATCGCGGGGCAGTAGGTACTTGTCCTCGCCGGCGAGCATGCGGGCGCGGCGGTCCTGCACGGCGGCGCGGCGGTCGGCGGCGGCGGCCTTGCGGTCCTGTTTGGTGCCCTTGACAGCCTTGCGGCGCGCGCGGGCTTCCTTGGCGGTCAGCGGGGCGGGCGCGATCGGACCGCGCCGCTTGCCTTCGGCCTCACGCCTTTTCGGCGTCGGCCTGCCCTTACCGGGAGTGGTCGACGCCGTGGCGGCGGCCTGTTCGGAGTCGGACACCGACGGGTCGACGGACTCGTCGATGGTGCTGGACTCGTCGCGACGAAACAATTTCACGTTCACCAGGCTATTCGATGATGCCGACCATCGGGAAATGCGGTCCACTCAGCGGTGGGCCCCGTCTCATCCGCGCCCGGGCTGCGATACAGATCACGCCGTCACAGGGCGTAGTGTGGGCACAAGCACCCAGGTGGCGTCTACTGGCTGCGCCGAGGGTGGCAAAATAGGAATAGCAGTTGCTGCGACAGCGTTGGAATCAGTCGTGCGCTGTGCACCTGAGGTCCGTTGACGGGCTGAGTCGAACTAGGAGTGTCCATGACTGTGCAGAACGAGACCGCCACCGAGACCCACGGTGCGACGCTGACCGACGCTGCCGCCATCAAGGCGAAGGCGCTGCTCGACCAGGAGGGTCGCGACGATCTGGCCCTGCGGATCGCCGTGCAGCCCGGTGGCTGTGCCGGTCTGCGTTACCAGCTGTTCTTCGACGATCGCATCCTCGACGGTGACATCGTCGTCGAGTTCTCCGGCGTGAAGCTGGCCGTCGACCGCATGAGCGCCCCGTACATCGACGGCGCCTCGATCGACTTCGTCGACACCATCGAGAAGCAGGGCTTCACCATCGACAACCCCAATGCCACCGGTTCTTGCGCCTGCGGCGATTCGTTCAACTGATGTTCGGCGCCGCGGGTTAGCGGCGCCGTAACCTCGCCTTCGAGGGCGCGCCCGGGATCATTGTGGTTGCGTGGCGAGGTAGCGAACAGGTGAACCACAGGCGGTAGCGCTTGCTAACGTTGAAGTCCGGGATCGGGTGATCCCGGACTTTCTGTTTTCCTCGTCTAGCGTCGAAGGGGCCCTGCCTCGTGTCTGTTGCCGTGTCCGCATCCATCGCCACCGACCACCTCATGCGCTTCCCCGGCCGGTTCGCCGATGCGCTGCTCGCCGATCAACTCGATCATGTGTCCTTGAGCTTCCTCGTCGACGATCTGCAGATCCGCCGTGGCGGAGTGGCGGGCAACATCGCCTACGCGATGGGACTGCTGAAGCAGCGCCCGGTGCTCGTCGGTGCTGTCGGCGCCGACTTCGCCGAGTACCGCCAGTGGCTGGAGGCCAGCGGCGTCGACTGCTCGGCGGTACACGTGTCCGCGACATCGCACACCGCCCGGTTCGTGTGCACCACCGATGAGACGATGGCGCAGATCGCGTCGTTCTACCCGGGTGCGATGAGCGAGGCGCGCGATATCGACATCGCCGCGATCGTCGCCGCACACGATGTCGACCTGGTGCTGGTCGGGGCGAACGACCCCGACGCGATGGTCGCCCACACCCGCCAGGCCAAGGCGCAGGGCATCGCCTATGCCGCCGACCCGTCCCAGCAGCTGGCCCGCCTCGACGGCGAGCAGGCGACCGAACTGGTCGACGGCGCCGCCTACCTGTTCACCAACAAGTACGAGTGGGCCCTGCTGCAGCAGAAGACCGGCCTCAGCGAAGCCGACATCACCGCCAAGGTCGGCATCCGGGTCACCACGCTGGGTTCCGAAGGGGTGCTCGTCGTCGACGCCGACGGCACCGAGGTCCGCGTCGGCGTGGTGCCCGAGGTGGCCAAGGTCGACCCGACCGGCGTCGGCGACGGTTTCCGCGCCGGCTTCCTCACCGCCCACCGCGCCGGCCTGACCCTGGAACGCGCCGCTCAGCTCGGCTCCCTGATCGCCGTGCTCATCCTGGAGACCACCGGCACCCAGGAATGGACCCTCAACACCGAAGACGCCCTCGAGCGCCTCACCAAGGCCTACGGCAGCGACGCCGCCGACGAACTGGCCCCGCTGCTCTGACCTACGGAACACGAACGCCCCCTGGCTCTTTCGAGCCAGGGGGCGTTTTTCGTGGGTTTACAGCGAGACCGGGTAGACCGGCTCCTGGATCTCGGGCTTGATGCGGTCCTCGACGAAGATGCCGTGCCAGACCATGAAGACCAGGACGGTCCAGAGGCGACGGCTGTGGTCGGAGATGCCTGCCTTGTGGTCGCGGAGCATCTGGAGGATGGCCGGCTTGTGCAGCAGGTGGTCGGTCTGGGACTCGGCGATCTGGGTTTCGGCCCAGTCGTAGAGTTCGGTGCCGCGCAGCCAGTGGCGCAACGGGACCGGGAAGCCGAGCTTGGCGCGGTGCAGGACGTGGTCGGGGACGATGCCGTCCAGGGCCTGACGCAGCGCGTACTTCGAGGTTTCCTTGGTGATCTTCTGATCGAACGGGATGCCCTCGGCGACGCGCATGACCTCGTTGTCCAGGAACGGCACGCGCAGTTCGAGGGAGTTGGCCATGGTCATCTTGTCGGCCTTGACCAGGATGTCGCCGCGCAGCCAGGTGAACAGGTCCAGGTGCTGCATGCGCGCGACCGGGTCCCAGCCCGCGGACTGGGCGTAGATCGGCGCGGTGACGTCCTGGTGGGTCCACTCGGGACGGAAGTCGCGCAGGACCGCGCGCAGCTGGGCGTCGTTGAAACTGCGGGCGTTGCCGTAGTAGCGGTCTTCGAGGCTGAGCGAACCGCGCTGCAGCAGCGACTTGCCGCGCTTGCCGTCGGGGATCTTGTCACCGAGCTTGCCGAGCAGCTTGCGGGCACCGGCGGGCAGGTACTCGAAAGGCTTGAGCGACAGCGGTTCCCGGTAGATCGTGTAGCCGCCGAACAGCTCGTCGGCGCCCTCGCCGGAGAGCACCACCTTGACGTGCTTACGGGCTTCCTTGGCCACGAAGTACAGCGGGACGAGGGCCGGGTCGGCGACGGGGTCGTCGAGGTACCAGACGATCTCGGGGATCGCGGCGGCGAATTCGGCGGGGGAGACCACCTTGACGATGTGGCGGGCGCCGATCAGCTCGGCGCTCTCGGCGGCCACGTCGACCTCGGAGTACCCCTCGCGCTCGAACCCGGTGGTGAAGGTGATCAGCTTCGGGTTGTGGCGCATGGCCAGCGCGGCGATGGCGGTGGAGTCGATGCCGCCCGACAGGAACGAACCGACGGTGACGTCGGCGCGCATGTGCTTGGCGACCGAGTCCTCCAGCGCCGCGGCGATCTCGGCGTAGCGGGCCTTCTCCGAGCCCGCGACGAACGGGCGAACCCGGAAGTCGGGGCGGAAGTAGCGGGTGGTGACCGGCTCCTGGCCGACCTTCACCGTGGCGTAGTTGCCGGACTCGAGGCGGCGGATGTTCTTGTGCAGCGACTCGGGCTCGGGCACGTACTGCAGCACCGTGTAGTGCTCGAGCGCGCGCGGGTCGAGCTCGTCGGACAGTTCCAGCGGGCTCAGCAGTTCGAGCAGGCTCTTCTTCTCGCTGGCGAAGGCGGTGCCCCCGGGGCCGGTCGCGATGAACAGCGGCTTGATGCCGAACGGATCGCGCGCGAGGAACAGTTCCGAGGTCTCGGTGTCCCAGATCGCGAAGGCGAACATGCCGCGCAGCTTGCGCACGGCCTCGGGGCCCCAGAAGTGGAAGGCGGCCACGATGGCCTCGCCGTCGCCGTCGGTGGCGAAGATCTTGCCCTCGGGGAATTCGGCGCCGTGCTCGGCGGCCAACTGCTCGCGCAGCTCGAGGTAGTTGTAGATCTCGCCGTTGAAGGTCATCGCGTAGCGCTGCGGGTTGTCCGCCGGGCCCCAGCGCAGCGGCTGGTGCGAGTGCTCGATATCGATGATGGACAGGCGATTGAACCCGAAGATCATGTGATCGTCGTGCCAGGTGCCCTTCTCGTCCGGGCCACGATGCCGCTGGCAGTGCAGCGCGTCGTACACCTGATCGACCACCGCGGTCGTCGCGGAATCAGCTGTCAGGAATCCGAGCAGTCCGCACACGGTGTCGCCCAACCTTCTCTCGTTCGATGATGGGTGGCCGCAACGGGCCGAAACGCTGTGTCCGAGTATGCCGCACGCCTGCCCGACACGCCGCGCTCGCCCGCTCGCGCGGGGTGCGTAGCCGCCGGACGAGGGCCAAACCGCAGGTCGCGATGTCCGGTGCGGTCACGGCGGAGTGTCGAAAGTGACCCCGCGACAAGACAGTGCCCGCTTTGGTCTACGCTGCGTAGTACTCAGGTCCTTCTCAGGTGTGCAGGCGTCACAGCGGCAATACTTCGAGAGGCCTGAAACTGCTTTGAAGAGGTGTCGGAACGGGCGAATCGCCGCCCGGACGACGCAATGTGTCGGAATGTGTGGCGACCAGGAAGGCGTGAGCGTGGCGCACAAGGCGAGCGAAGAGATCGGGGCACGACCCGAGAAGGGCCGGCAGGGCCGGGTCCTTCGGCGGGCCGGGCTGGCGGTGTCCTTGGGGATCACCGCGATGCTCGTCTCGGGCTGCTCGATCGACAATGTTTGGCTCCGGTTCGGCTGGCCGTCGGGTATCACCCCGCAGGCCACCCGGATGCGTGAGTTGTGGACCTGGTCGGTGCTGGCCGCGCTCGCCATGGGCGTGCTGGTCTGGGGTCTGACCTTCTGGACGGTCATCTTCCACCGCAAGCGCAAGAACTCCCCGGAGTTCCCGCGCCAGACCGGCTACAACGTGTCGCTCGAGCTGACCTACACGGCGATCCCGTTCGTGATCATCGCGGTGCTGTTCTACTTCACCGTGGTCGTGCAGAACTACGTGCACGAGAAGACCGACAACCCGGATGTCACCGTCGACGTGACCGCCTTCCAGTGGAACTGGAAGTTCGGCTACCGCAACATCAACGACGTCGGCGGTCTCACCTGGAACGGCATCGACACGGAGAAGGAGCTGCTGAACGAAGAGCAGCTCGCCGAATACCGTGAGCTGAAGAACGACAAGGGTCACCCGCAGCCGGGTCCCCTGCACGGCAAGCCGGCCAACGACATCCTCTCGTACCTGCACTACGACAAGGTCGAGACCTTCGGCTCCAGCGAAGAGATTCCGGTCCTGGTGCTGCCGACCGGTAAGCGCATCGAGTTCCAGCTCGCCGCCGCCGACGTGATCCACGCCTTCTGGGTGCCGGAGTTCATGTTCAAGCGCGACGTGATGCCGAACCCGAAGGAAAACCAGTCCGACAACGTCTTCCAGATCTCCGAGATCGAGAAGGAAGGCGCGTTCGTGGGCCGCTGCGCCGAGATGTGCGGCACCTACCACTCGATGATGAACTTCGAGGTCCGCGCGGTCTCGCCGGAGAAGTACGCCAAGTACATGCAGGCGCGCATCGAGGGCAAGACCAACGGTGAGGCGCTGGCATCGATCGGCGAGTCGCCGGTGGCCACCTCCACGTACCCCTTCAACACCAAGCGTGATGCCAAGAGCGCTTCGGTGAACGAGAGCAAGTGAGGATTCTGATATGAGGATCGAAGCGCGGATCTTCGAACTGCTCACGGCGTTCTTCATCCTGGTGGGCATCGTCTACGGCTTCTTCACCGCCCAGTCGCGCACCGGCGTCGAGTGGGCAGGCACCACCGCGATCGTGCTGACCGCGGGTCTGTCGCTGATCATCGGTACCTACTTCCGGTTCGTCGCGCGTCGCATCGACCTGCGTCCCGAGGACTACGAAGAGGCCGAGATCGTCGACGGCGCCGGTGACCTGGGCTTCTTCTCGCCCGGTAGTTTCTGGCCCATCCTCCTCGCGGGCGCCGGTTCGGTGACCGCGCTGGGCCTGGCGTTCTTCCAGTTCTGGCTGATCGGCCTCGGCGTGGTGCTCGTGCTCGCCGCCGCCGCAGGCCTGGTCTTCGAGTACTACCTGGGTGCCGAGAAGCACTGATCCAGCAGAGAAACGGTCGTCGCGACGCCCTCGAGCCGAGGGAGTCGCGGCGACCGTTTTCGTTGTCGGAGGGTGTATCCCGAGAACGACCGAGCCGGCCGTGCGAGCGCACGGCCGGCTCGGGCATCGAATGCCTCAGTGCGCGAACACCAGTCCTTCCTCCGGCCCTTCCACCTTGCGCGGAGCGGACAGTTGCACGATCCGGCGGGGCAGCGCCGCCGCGACCACCGCACCGATGAGCGCGGTCGCGCCACCGATCAGGAAGGCGATCGTGAAGCCGCGGTCCAGATAGAAGACCGCACCCTGCGTCATCTCCGGCGGGATCGGCGCGATGTAGGAGTTGTTCATGATCGTGAACGCGATGACCGGCAGGACGGCGGGGAACACGCTCTGCGAGACGCCGACGATGCTCGCGGTGCCTGCCTGCAACTGCGGCGGCACGGCCTCGATCAGCAGATTCGGGATGGCGGCGTAGGCCATACCCATGCCCGTGCCGAAGACGCCCGCGAAGACGATCAGCAGCGGCTTGCTGTCGTGCACGGCGGCGGTCAGCACGAATCCGACGGCCATCAGCAGCATGCCGCAGGTCATCAGGATGCGGGGGCGGACGTCGCGGCGGCCGACGAGGACGCCGACGAGCACACCGCCGACCACCACCATCAGTCCCACCGGCGCCTGGAAGATCGCGAAACCCTCCGCGGTGACGCCGAATCCGTAGTCGAGCCCGAACACGGCGGGTGTCATGGCCATCATCGGCAGCAGGATGGTGAACAGCCCGCTGGCGCCGTAGCAGAGTCCGGCGCCGATGGTGGTCAGCAGCACCGAACGACGGCCGAGCACGTCGAGGTCGATCAGCGGTTCCCGGATCATCCGCGCGCTCGCCAGCCACGCCAGCAGCAGCACCACGCCACCGGCGAGGTAGGCCATGGTCGTGCTGTCACGCCAGCCCCAGGTCGGCCCGAAACTGACCGCGATGAGGATGCCGGCGATACCGCCGCCGAGCAGAACAGCGCCGAGCGGGTCGATCCGTGAGCGCAGCCGCACCGACGATTCGGCCGTCGTGAAGTAGATCAGCGCGCCCAGCACGGCGAGACCGATGACGAAGAACCAGAAGATGCTGCGGAATCCGTGGTTGTCGATCAGCCACCCGGTGAGGAACGGCGCGGGAATCGCGATCAACCCCATGCCGCTGGTCGCGATGCTGACCGCCAGCGCGATCGTCTTCGCCGGGAACACGTCCCGGATCAGCGAATAGCTCAGGAACAGGCAGGGGATGAGCAGGCCGGTCAGCGCACGGCCCGCGATCAGGACCGCGTAGCTGCCCGCGATCGCCGACAGCAGCGATCCCGCCGCGGCCACGGTCACGCAACCGAGCAGGGCTTTGCGCTTGCCGTACATGTCCGCCAGCTTGCCGATCAGCGGCGCGGTGACGGCGCCGACCAGCAGGAACGATGTCAGCAGCCAGGCGCCCTGGGTGGTCTGGTAGTGCGCGGCGATCGACGGTAGCGCCGTCGAGATCATCATGTAGCTCACCGCGAGCATCTCCAGCAGGAGCACGATCGAGGCGAGCGAGAAGATCAGGCGTGGGGTCCAGCGGTCCGCGGCGGGTGTCGGAGTGGGAGCGACCATCAGAGGTCCTTTCGAGGATGGGGCCCGCATCCGACGAACGATCGGAATGCGTAACCGACATCACACTTTCTCCGGGTGAGCCATAGACCCGACTATCCCATCCACTGGGAGATGGATATGCCTGATAGTCAGATGGCCGCTGTCGAACCCGACATGACCAGCGGATTCGGCGGGTAACACAGCGCGCGAACACGCGCAGCCGGGTGAAACGCCGAACCCGTCGAGCCCTTCCTCAGACGCTGTAGCGCAGGCCCTGCTCCGAGCGGCAGATGTCGTCGATACCGGCGACGATCTCGCGCAGCTGCTCCGAGGGCAGGGCCGAGGGGCGCAGGCGGCAGGTGAAGGTGATCAGGCCGTAGTCGGCCGGCGTGAGGCCGCGGGCGGCGGCTTCGGCGCGCAGGTACTCCGAGCGCACGCCGTAGGTCATCGCGGAGATGACGGTGAAGCAGCCCGAGCGTTCGCGGTGCGCCGAGAACAGGTCGTGCAGGCCGTAGAAGACCGAACCGTAGTTGGCCAGCGGGGCGAACACGCCGACGCGGTAGGCGGGGCCCCGCTCGGAGGAGTTGATGACGGTGTCGGCCAGGTACTCGGCGTCGCGCATGGTGAGGACCTTCGGCGCGAACATCAGCGCGCCCGCTGCCGCGTTGCGGACCGGCATGCCCGCGCGCCCGCCCGCGGCGGACGCGATGGCGCCCAACGACTTCCGGGTCCGCGTGCCCACCTCACGCCGGGCCCGCAGGCCGCGAGTGGGGGCGGTGGGGTACAGGCTCGACCACTGGCCGAAACGGACGGCGCCGAGGGTCACCTGGCCGGTGCCGACCGGGCGCGCCACCTTCAGCGGGGCGGTGTCGACCCAGCGGCCGACCTGCAGCGCCGCGCTGCCGGGGTTGGTGATCTCGTTGGTCGCGTGCTCGACGAAGGAGTCGAAGTCGAGGAACCGGTCGGCGTCGGTGGTGAGCATGGTGTGGTCTTTGTCGACCTCGACCACGTCCAGGGTGAGGGCGGTGATGATGCCCGCGCGCCCGCCCGCGCCGAGGATGCGGTGGAACCGCTCGGTGTGGTGGCCGCGCCCGCAGGTGCCGATCCGGCCGTCCGGGTCGACGTACTCGAGGTCGACGATCTGGTCGATGAACATGCCGTAGCGGTGCGAGGCGGTGCTCACCCCGCCGACGGAGGCGAAGCCGCCCGCGGTGATGTCGCGATGATCGCCGACCACCGGCAGGCCGAGGCCGTGCGCGCCGAGGCGGCGGTCGATCTCGGACAGCTTCGCGCCCGCCTGCACGCGCACGGTGCGCCGACCCAGGTTGATGTCGAGCACCGAGTTCATCTTGCGCAGCGAGAGCGCCCCGCGCTGATCGGTCAGGCCATAGGACTCTTCGGTCTGTTCACCGCCGCGCACCGTCAACCGTTCCGACCGACCGCGCGAATCACGCACAGTGCGAACGACATCCGCCGTATCGGTGGGGAGATATTCTTCGGAGATGACGGTCTGCGGCGTGCCCATGACCGCATAGCTAACCATAGGTGCGCGGTTCTTGCGCAGGGTACTTCGCACCTATTTCCGCGTGGGCGCGAGTTGCTTGGTGAACAGGACTTTTCCGGTCGCGTCGCACAAGTTGACGGTCATTTCTCCGGTACGGCCGTCGATTTTCACCTCGCCGAAGTGCTGGTACTCCGGATCCATCGGGGAGGTGTTCGCGGTGGGCGGCGCGTGGACGTAGACCGCCTCGGGTCCGAAGGTGGGATCGAGGGGGTTGGGGCCGAACGCGCCCGCGTTGAGCGGGCCCGAGACGAACTCCCAGAACTCGTCGAAATCAGTGAAGGCGGCGCGGGTGGGGGAGTAGTGGTGCGCGGCGGTGTAGTGGACGTCCGCGGTGAGCCAGACGACGTCGCTGACCTTGTTCGCCTTGATCGCCGAGAGCACCTGGGCGATCTCGGTCTCGCGGCCCGACGGTGCGCCGGGGGCGGCGTTGGCGGGGCCTTCGAAGGCGGTCTTGCCGTCGGGGACGACGACACCCAGCGGCAGGTCGGCGGCGACGATCTTCCAGGTGGCCTCGGAGTTCTTCAGCCCCTCGGTGAGCCAGGCGATCTGGGCGGCGCCGAGGATCTGGCCCTGGGGCGCGGTGTTGGCGGTGTTGGCGTCCTTGTAGGCGCGCATGTCCAGGACGAACACGTCGAGCAGCGGGCCGTAGGAGATCTTGCGGTAGAGACGGCCGTCGACGGCTTCCTTGGGCTCCAACGGCATCCACTCGTGGAAGGCCTGCCAGGAACGCGTGGCGAGGGTGTCCATGCTGCGCTCGGTGTAGCCCTTGTCGGCGGCGACCGTGCCGCCGGGGGACCAGTTGTTGGTGGTCTCGTGGTCGTCCCACTGGACGATCTGGGCGACGGCGGCGTTGAACCGGCGGTAGTTGTCGTCGGTGAGGTTGTAGGCGTAGTTGCCGCGGAACTGGTCGAGGGTTTCCGCCGGGGCGTTCTTCGCTTCGGCGGTGATGTTGCGCCAGATCCGGCCGTCGGGCAGCGTCACCGATTCCTTCAGCGCGTTGTCGGCGTAGATGCAGTCGCCGGAATGCAGGAACAGGTGCGGGTCGCGAGCGGCCATGGCGGAGAACACCTTCATGCCGCCGAGGTCCGGGTTGATCCCGAAGCCCTGGCCCGCGACGTCACCGGACCACAGCAGCGAGATGTCGGCGGGCGCGGTCGGCGCCGTACGGAATACGCCGGTGAGCGTCTCCGAGCTCGCGCCGCCCTCCCCATCGAGGCGCACTCGGTAGTGCACGAGCTGCCCGGCGGGCAGACCGTTCACCCGCACCCGCCCGGTGCCATCGGTAGCCGGGGTGAGCAGCGGCCCGGTGAATCGCTTGACGTCGGTGAACTTCTCGGTCGCCGACGTCTCCACCACCAGTGTCGCGGGCGTGTCCGAGCGAGCCCAGATCAACGCACCATCACTGCGCGGATCCCCGACCGCGACTCCGTGCGTGAGCGAAGGCCTGGCTCGCACCAGAGCGGGCCCATCGTCACCGCAGGCCACCAGGGCGGGAGCGGTCACCACACCGAGAGCGGTTGCGCGCAGCAGCGTGCGCCGAGACATCGCGAAATCCGAGACAGCCATGAACCTCACGGTGCGCCACCGGTCGGAACGCGCGGTCGTTAGCAAGGCAACGGAACATGAACGATGCCGTACGACGGGCCGAACTCGGGTGACGCGTCTACAGCCCTGCGGCGGCGGCGGTTTCGGGGTACCAGCGAGTGCATTCGGCGCGGAGGGGGACGGCGGTGTGGAGTTGGCACAGGACTGCCAGGCCGCCGAGGAAGGAGCGGAGAATGGGAGTGTGGGCGGGGGGCATGGTGAGTTGGCGCAGGATGTTCGTCAGGCGCAGGTCGGTGGCGAGACGGACCTGTTCGCGGAGCCAGTCGGCGGAAAGGGGATAGGTGGGGGCGAGGAGCGCTTCGCGGACCGGTTGGAGGCGGGCGGCGACGGTGGCGATGTCGAGGTCACGGTCGGGGGCGACGAAGCCGTGACGGCGCATGGCGGCCTCGAGATCGGCGGGGGAGTCAGCGATCACGGCGGCGCCGACGTCGCTCGCGACGTCGAGGAAGGTGCCGGGCCAGGGAGTGCAGGCGCCGAAGTCGACGACGCCGAGCCGGCCGTCGGGCATGCGAAGGAAGTTGCCGGGGTGGGCGTCGCCGTAGACGAGGGCGGCGCGGGCGGGGGCGGAGAACAGGAAGCGCATGATCAGCACGCCGAGCCGGTCGAGTTCGTTCGCATTGCCGTGAACGATCAACCGGGACAGCGGGACACCGTCGAGCCATTCGGTGACCAGCACGTCGCCGCGCTGGGCGATCACCCGGCTCACCACGACATCGGGGTCGTCGGCGAAGGCGGTGGCGAAGGCGCGCTGGTTGACGGCTTCGCGGGCGTAATCGAGTTCGTCGCGGATCTCGTTGCACAGCGCCTCCACCACCGGGCGGGTGTCGGCGCCGGGCAGCAGTGCGGTGAACAGCGGTGTCGCGCGACGCAGGGCTTGCAGGTCGGCCAGGACCGCACGGCGGGAACCGGGGTACATGACCTTGACCGCGACCTGGGTGCCGTCGTGCCAGCGGGCCCGATGGACCTGGCCGACCGAAGCGGCGGCGGAGGCGCGGTCGTCGAATTCGAGGAACAGTGAGCGCCAGTGCGGGCCGAGGTGGGTGGCGAGTTCGGCGTGGACCGCGCCGGGAAGCATGGCCGGCGCCGAATCGTGCAGTCGGGCAAGGGCTTGGCGGTACGGCTCGGCCAGGTCGGGGGCAAGGCCGAGTTCGAGCAAGC
The DNA here is from genome assembly GCF_042671725.1 of Nocardia sp. NPDC127606. Classification (NCBI taxonomy): domain Bacteria; kingdom Bacillati; phylum Actinomycetota; class Actinomycetes; order Mycobacteriales; family Nocardiaceae; genus Nocardia; species Nocardia sp. NPDC127606. The sequence continues at coordinate 85,125 of NZ_JBHXWQ010000012.1, forward strand.
CGAGAAGCTGGCCCAGTTTCGCGACGCAGCCCTTGAGCTCACCGAGTACCTGGAAGAGGTGTTCGGCGGTGCGAACGCGGATGTCACGGTCCACGGCGGCGGGATCGCGACCCGCGGCGCGTTTGCCGAAGCCCGCGATGCGGCGGCCCGCGTAGGCCACCGGTACCGCGGCCAAGCGCGCGCTGCGTACTACCCGGCCGGTGGGGGGATTGCCGTCACGAGGGGTCGTACTCCGGACGAACGGCATGACGCGACCCTCGTCGGACTCGCCTCCGGCCATCGTCTACCTCGCTGTCCCCGACGCCCGCCACCTGTGGTGGCCGCCCGCCCGTGCCCGGCAAAGGTTACCAATCGGGCGCGAAGGTGTCCGGGCAACGGCGGACGCGTGGGTGGGGGCTCGATCCGCGCAGCGTCGATGTGCGCCGGTTGATCGTGTGGCGCACCAGGTTTCGGCTCAGCCGGCCTTGGTCTCGGGGATGCGGGTGGCGTCGATCTGGTTGTCGGTGGGCGCGACGCCCTTCTTGAGGCTGTGCGCGTACACGTCGACGTATTCCTGGCCGGTGAGCCGCATCAGCTCGTACATCACCTCGTCGGTGACGGCCCGTTCGACGAAGCGGTTGCCGCTCATGCCCTCGTAGCGCGAGAAATCAAGAGGCGCACCGAACTTCAGCGTGACCTTCTGGCGACGCCACTTGAACGGTCCGGGCGGGCTCACCTTGTCGGTGCCGATCACCGCGACCGGGATCACCGGGACGCCGGTCTCGAGCGCGAGGCGCGCCATACCGGTCTTGCCCTTGTAGAGGCGGCCGTCGGGGGAGCGGGTGCCCTCGGGGTACAGGCCGACGAGGCGACCTTCGTCGAGGAGTTTGGTGGCGGCGGTGAGCGCGTCCTCGGCGGCCGAGGCGCCGCTGCGGTCGATCGGGTACTGGCCGGTGCCGCTGAAGAAGAACTTCTGCAGACGACCCTTGAAACCGGGGGTGGTGAAGTACTCGGCCTTGGCCAGGTAGTTGATCCGGCGCGGGCTCAGCAGCGGAGCGAACAGCCAGTCCGAGAAGGAGAGGTGATTGCCCGCCATGATGGCCGGGCCGTCGGTCGGAATGTTCTCGACCCCTTCGACCTCGGGCCGGTTGTACACGTGCATGAACGGCCCCACGAGAACGAACTTGAGCAGCCAGTAGAACATGGCGTCCTTTCCCCGGGACCGTGAATGGTCGTGTAGAGCCTCGTCGGACAACGACTTTACCGCTGGTCGCAGGTCACAACCAACCCGAGCTGGTAGCTGGAGCACATGGCTGTGACCCTTATCTCGCCGCGCGACCGGCCACCGGCGCATCGACAGCCGCCCTGGCCAATTCCGCGGCGCCGATCATGCCGGCGGCCTCCCCGAGCTGGGTGGTGCGCAGGCGCGCCAGCGGCCGATGCCCGGCTCCGGTGACCGCGCCCGCGTAGTGTTCGCGAGCCTCGTCGAGGAACAGCGGCGCCGAACTGCTCACTCCGCCCGCGATCACCACGAGGTCGGGATCGAACAGATCGCTGACGAAGGCGAGGCCGAGCCCGAGCCACCGGGCGAAGTCGGCCATCACCCGGACCGCGAGTGGATCGCCGTCCTGCGCGGCGCCCGCGACCCGGCGGCCGGTGAGCGAGCCGGGGTCGCGCAGCACGTCGCGGGCCAGCACCGAACGCACGGGATCGGTGGCGAGCATTTCGATGGCGGTGTCGGCCAGTGCCGTTCCGCTGCAGTAGCGCTCCCAGCAGCCGTGTTTGCCGCAGGCACAGGCACGGCCCTCGGGGACGACCTGGAGGTGGCCCAGTTCGGGGGCGATGCCATGGCTGCCACGGTAGAGCTGTCCGTCGATGAGCAGCGCGGCGCCGATGCCGGTGCCGATCGCGACGAGCACCACCGTCTGCCCGCCCGCCGCCGCGCCGAAGCGGTACTCGGCCCAGCCCGCGGCGTTCGCGTCGTGCTCGAGGATCACCGGCAGGCCCAGCCGCGCGGTGAGCCGTTGCGCGACCGGGGCGTTCTGCCACGGCAGGTGCGGGGCGAACAGGACCGTCGACTGATCGGTCGAGATGAAACCGGCGACGGCCAGCCCGACCGCAGCGATCGGATGCCGTCGGGCCAGCTCGCGCACCGACCGATCGATCGCGTCCTCGAGCGCGCGCGCCGAATGCGGGGTGGGCGCCTGCACGGTGTCGAGCACCTCGCCGCCGGCGTCGACCACCGAGGCGCGAATGTTCGTGCCGCCCACATCGATGCCGACGGTGAGCAGGTGTTGAGGGTCGATCCTGCTGGTCATCCCCGGATCGTCACCGGAATGTCGACATATTGCGAGCGCGGCGCGCGGGCGGTGGCCGACCGGTCCTCGGCGCGGCGCTGGTTCGGGTTGGCGGCCACCGGCGGCGCGGTGGTGGCGAAAGCGTCCGCGCCCGACGCGTTCGCGCCGTCGCGGTCCGGTTCGGGGGTGATGTGCGGTGTGCGCGTGGTCCGCGGGGCGCTGGACTGATCCGGGCGAGGGGCTCCCCAGCGCGGGCTGGAACCCGAATCCTGCAGACCCGTGGCACCGTTCGGGCGTGGGGGCTGCCCCGCGGGCTCGGGCGCGGCGGCGTGGTCGCCGGCCGAATTCGGGTGTCCCGCAGCGTGCTCGGCCCATTCCGGCGGGAGGACCGGTTCGACGGGAATGCCCGCGAGGGCTTCGCGCAGGACCGTCACCATGGACGTGCCGTGTTCGGCGAGGGCCGCGACGACGTCGTGGTGGTCGCCGCGCAGCAGGGCCGCGGCCGCGCAGACCGGGCACCAGGCGCAACCGCCCAGGTCGGCTCGACCGTCGGCGGCGGTGCGGCGTAGCACGGGTTCGACCCGGGCAAGGAGAACTTCGGAGAGTAGGCGCAGCTCCTCGGTGAACTCGGCGAAGCCGTCGTGGCCGTGGCGCTCGGACTGGGAGTCAGTGCTCATCTGCGGTGGCCTTCGTGTAGTTCGGATCGGCGGGCCACACCCGCGGATCGGGCCGGAAGCGGACAACGAGGTGACCGGTGTCGAGTTCGGCGCCCGCCACCGTGCAGCGTCGCAGCACCGGCGCGAGCCGTACGCGTGTGCGTACCCCGTCGGCTCCCACGATCAGATCGTCCTCCACTCGGCCCAGCCGCAAGGTGCCGGGATCGACTACCGGCAGCCGCATCCGCATCGCGTACACGGAGTCGACACCGGAGCCGGACTCCCATCGAACCATCGGTTCGCCCGAATCCGCTCCCTCAGCGTGCGGGGCGGGCAGCGTGTCGACCGAATGCGAGAAGGCCGCCAGCGAATTCACCCCCACCGGTTCGGCGCCGGCGTGCTGGGCGATCAGGATCGGGACATCGGTGAGTTGCTCGTGCAGCCGGGCCACCACCTCGAGTTGCTCGGCGCGGCGGTTCAGGTACCAGTGCACGGCCGGGTGGGCGTTGTCGCCCGGCGGCGGCACCGGGGCCAGCACCTTGTTCACCACCACCGCGTCCATCCGCAGGCCGAGCAGCGCGGCCGCCGAACGCACCCGCCGCGCCTCGGCGACAGCGACCTGCTCGGGTCCGGTGATCAGGCGGGTGCTGGTGCGGGTGCGGTCGGCGAGGAGATCACGGACCTGGGTCACCGCGACCACGACCCGTTCGACCGCGGCCGCGAGCACCGCCTTGCGCAGATCCAGTCCGATCGCGCTCATCGTGCGGGCATGCTTGGGCCAGAGGCGTTCGAGATAGTTGAGCATCGTGTCGGGGGCGGTGACGATGCGCAACATGTCGGCCGAGGGCGGGCAATCGACGACGATGACGTCCCAGTCGTTCTCCTCGGCGTACTGGCCGATCTCGACCAGCATCAACAGTTCCTGCACACCGGGCAGCCCGGTGAGCTCGGCCGGGTCCAGCGCGGCAAGGTCGAAGCCGTGATCGTGGCCGCCGCCTGTGGCCAGCATCGCCACCACATCGCGGAAACGGTCCTCGAGCAGCGCGAGGGAATCGATCTCGATCACCTCGATGCCGGGCGCCACCCTGGCCACCCCGGCGACGGTGCCCGGATCGTGCGGGAAACGGAAACCGAGCGCGTCGCCGAGCGAATGGGCCTGATCCAGCGAGGCGATCAGCACACGCTGACCCGAGCGGGCATAGGCCATGCTCGTCGCGCAGGCCAGCGTCGTCTTCCCGACACCACCCTTGCCGACGAACAGTTCGACGCGGGTACCGCCCGGGGCGCTCAGCCTTCGACCCGCTTCTTGAGCTCGTTGAGCGCGGTGTCGGTGATGACCTTCTCGGCTTTGCGTTTGAACATGCCGATCATCGGGATGTTCAGGTCGACGGTGAGTTCGTAGACCACCTCGGTGCCACCCCCCGGTCGGTCCCGGAGTTCGTAGCTGCCGTCCTGGGCCTTCTGCAGGTCACCTTCGAGCAGCCGCCAGCTCACCGCTCTGCCGTCGGCGCGCCAGGTGTAGGACAGCACGTAGGTGTCCTTGACGACGCCGGCGTCGAGCACGAACCGTGCTGTGGCCGCGCGCCCTTCGGCGTCGCGATCGATGACTTCGACCGACTTCGCGGCGGCCACCCACTCCGGATAGGACTCCAGATCCGCGATAACGGCCATCACCTGCTGCGACGGTGCGTCGATGAGAATCGATCTCTGAGTCCGGTCGGCCATGGCAGCCAAACCCCTTTTCTGTGTCCGTGGCGGCCGGGGCCGCGGTTCTCGGCGCTGAACTCCGAGAACGTGCGTCAGGTTGAGACGAAGGCGGTGGGCGCGACGCCCGCGGGGCGACCGGCTTCGAGTCGTGCCTTGAGTTCGAAGGCCATGTCGCGACCCGCCACCCGGCGGGCCCGATTGGCCGCGGCCAGCGCGCGCGCCGACTTCGATGCGGCCGCGGTGGGCTCGGCGTGCAGGAAGTAGTGCAGGATCGCGCCCTCGGGGACGGCCTCGAGCCATACCTCCATGGTGCCGGTCAGCGCGCCTGCCACCGTCCAGCGGATGCCTTTGTCGCCGCGATCCTCGCGCACGTCGAGGCGCAGGTCGGGCCACCAGCGGCGCCAGTTGTTCGCGGCGCTCAGCACCTCGGCGATCGCGGTGCCGGGTGCGGCGAGGAAGGTCTGATCTGCGACCTGGATACTGCTCACCCGGCTGAGCGTAGTGGACGCCACACCGGGCCCGGGCAAGGTGTCACCGCAGCAGTTCCCGCAAGCGGGCGCCCTGACGGTCCCAATGCCAGTTCCGCTCCACCCAGGCCCGGCCCGCGGCGCCCATCTCGGCCGCCTTGTCCCGGTCGGTGAGCAGCTCGACGATGGCGTCGCTGATCTGCGGGACCGACCGGCCGTGCACCACGATGCCGGTCTCGCCCTCGCGCACCGTTTCGGGGGCGCCGCCGGAATCACCCGCCACGACCGGAACCCCGGTCGCGGACGCCTCGAGGAAGACGATCCCGAGACCCTCGACGTCCAGGCCCGCCCCGCGCGTGCGGCACGGCATCGCGAACACATCGGCGATCGTGTGATGGGCGGCCAGCTCGCCCGAGGGCACCCGCCCGGTGAACACCACGCTGTCCTGCACGCCGAGCGCCTCGGCCAGCGCGCGCAGACGCGTCTCGTACGGTCCGCCGCCGGCGATCACCAGCACCGCGCCGTCGACGCGCTCGCGGATCTCGTTCATCGCCACGATGAGCATGTCCTGACCCTTGCGCGGGACCAGCCGCGACAGGCACAGCACCGTCGGGCGCTCGCCGAGGCCGTAGCGGGCGCGCAGCTCCTCCCTGGCGGCCGGGTCGGGCCGGAACTCGGTGGGGTCGACGCCCGGCGGTAGATGCTCGAGTGCCGCGTGCGGACCGAAAGCCGAGGCGAAACGGCCGCGGGTGTACTTGCTGACGTAGGTCACCACATCGGTGTGCTCGCCGATCGACCGCAGCACCTGGCGCGAACCGGGCAGCATCGACCAGCCGACCTCGTGACCGTGGGTGCTGGCCAGGATGCGCTCCGCGCCCGCGCGCCGCAGCATCGGCGCCATCGCCGCCAGGGGAGCGGCCGCGCCGAACCACACGGTGTCGCAGTCGTGTTCACGCAGCAGCGCACCCGCCCGCTTGATGACCGCGGGGGTCGGCAGCATCAGCGTCGTGGGATGACGCACCACCCGGAACTTCTGCGCGGCGTCGAACTTCTCGTGGCTGTCACCGCGCCAGCGCGGGGCGTACACCACCAGGTCCTCGGGCGGCAGCTGATTCGACAGCGCCTGCAGATACGACTGGATTCCGCCCGGCCGAGGCGGGAAATCGTTGGTCACCAGCAGAGTTCGGGCCATAAGAGAACAACCTAATCGGTCGGCTGAGGGGTGGGCGGACGTGGTCAGGCGTACCTGTGCCTGCGACCGTCATGCGGCGCGGCCGCGCAACCAGGCCCGCCACCCGTCCAGCACCTCGGCGCGCGAGGCCCCGAGCACGGCGGTGAACGCCGCATCCTGGGCCGCGGGGGATTGCGGGCCGGTGGCCAGGCGCTTGTACAACGTGGTGAGGGCGGTGGTGCCGTAGCGGTCGGCGAGGAAGGCGCAGGTGCTCCACGCGCTTTCGTAGGCGTAGGCCGCGTCGACACCGGTGAAATCGGTATCGGCGACGAGTTCGGTGGGCAGGGCGCCGCCGCGCAACCGGGTGGTCAGCGTGGGCGCGATCTGGGAGAAGGTGGTCTGCTGATCACGCTGAGCGACGTACTCCGCGAATCCTTCCAACATCCACAACGGTGCGCCGTCGGTGGTGTCGGCGCGGGTGGCGAGGTGGGTGAGTTCGTGGCGCAGCAGCGTGGCCATGCCCTCGTTGCCGACCCGCCTGCGGGCGTCGGGGTTGAACACGATGCGCTGGTCGGTGGGCTGGGTGCCCGGGGTGTAGGAGCCGGTGAGCGACACGGCGGCCACGTCGGCGCCGGTGGCGCCCGCGGACCTGGTCAGCGCGGTGAATTCGGCCGGGGTGCTCGCCACGACCACCACGGGCGCGCGATTCCACTCGGTGCCCCACACCGCGCTCACATCCGAGATGGCTCGGCCCAGTTGTTGTTCGAGGACATCGAGGTCGGCGCGATGGCTGGGGTGGGCCACCAGCAGCGCCTCGGCCGCGGCACCGTCGGCGACTTCACGCACCAGGATCGGGCCGTACGGTTGCAGCTCGCGGCGCACCGGGCTCAAGCGCGGATTGTCGATGCCCTCGGAGGTGTCGAGGACTTCGGCCTCGTCGGTGGCCAGCTGCAACGGACCCGCGTTGCGCGGCACCAGGATCAGTGCCACGCACGCCCCGGTCAGCAGCGTGACCGAGGCGAGCGTGATGCAGAATTCCAGGCGGCCGTTCGACGAGAACCACGAACGCAGGCCCGAGCGGGGGGACGGATCGGTCACCGGTCTTGCTCAGTATCGCCGGGCCGAGTGGTACGGGGTGGTGTTGATCGGCGCGACAGCGACCGGCACACCGAACGTGGAGGCGTGCACCATCATTCCGTTGCCGGCGTAGATGCCGACGTGGGTGATGTCGGGATAGAACAGGATCACGTCGCCGGGCAGCAGTTCGTCCTTGGACACCGGCGTGCCGTAGCCCGCCTGCTGGGAACTGGTGCGCGGCACGTTCTTGCCGACCTGTTTGAACGCCCACTGCACGAGCCCTGAGCAGTCGAACTGATCGGGTCCGGTGGCGCCCCAGACGTACGGATCACCGACGCGGGTGAGGGCGGCGGCCAGCGCGCTGGTGCCGCTGCCGGGAACCAGACCCGCGAGGAGCGAATCACGGTCGAAGCCAGGGGGGAACGGTGAACCGGCCAGTGTCGACTTGTCGCGAGCCGAGAGCTGGCTCCACGCCTCGACCACCGAGGTGGTCGACGCGGCGAGGTCCTGGCGTTTGCGTTCGACATCGGCGCGCACCGCGTCGGCGGCGGTGGTCGCGGCGTGCGCGGCCTCGGCGGCGGTGCGGGCCACGGTGTCGGCCGCGGTGGCGGCGTCGGCGGCCTGCTTGAACTGGCGGACCGTGTCGGTGGTCTGCTGGGCGAGCACGTCCAGTGTCGACATCTTGTCCAGCAGCTGCTGCGGTGAACCGCTCGACAGCACGGCGAACATGCTGTTGGTGCGCACGCCGGTATAGGCGGCCACGGCGGTGCGGTCGATCATCGGCTGGAACTTGCGCACTTCGGCGCGGGCGGCCTCGACGACCGCGGAGGTCGCGGCGACCTTGTCGTCGGCTTCGCGTTGCAGCGCGAGCTTGGCGTCGAGATCGCCTTGCGCGGTGAGGGCGAGCTGGTTGAGCTGCTCGGACTGGCGCGAGAGGTCGACCATCCGGGAGATCGCGTCGGTCGCGGTGGTCGGCAGGGCCACGGGGTCGGCACCGGAGGGACCGGCGGTGTAGATCGCGCACACCAGGATCGCGGCGGACAGGCTTCCGGCGAAACCACGCGTGACGTGCGAATTCCGGTGGTGTGCAGTCACAGTGGCCCGTGCCCCGTTCTCTCGTTGTCCGCCGATGCAGCGCACTACCTGAGCGCGATCTCCTCGTCAGCCGAGAAGGTCTCGATCAGGTTACGGAACCGCATGCAGTCGTGTCCAGTAAAGGTACGTGCGCCGTCCAACCCAGTGGACGGCGCACGTACCCGGACGATCAATGCCGTGACGGTGCGCACTTCCCCGCGAATTGCGCATCACGCGGCATTCGCTCAGAAGCGTCGAGCGCCCGCGAACGGCATCGACGACAGCGACGCGATCTGCACGGGGGTGCCCGCGGTGGAGGCGTGCACGACGTTGCCGTCGCCGGCGTACAGGCCGGAGTGGCCGCCACCGTAGAACGACACCATGTCGCCGGGCTGCAGGGCATCGATCGAGACCGGGGTCCCCGCACCCAGCTGGGCATCGCTGGTGCGCGGAATGTCCATGCCGGCCTGGGCGTAGGCCCACTGGACCAGACCCGAGCAGTCGAAGGCGTTCGGGCCCGCGGCGCCGTAGACGTAGGGCGAGCCGATCTTGCTCAGCGCGGCATCGAGGGCGATGTCGGCGGCGGTGGCGCGCGGTGCGGTGAAAACCTGCGGCGCGGCCGGGATCTCGATACCGGGGACGCCCTGGGGCAGCGGAATCTCGTTCGGAACCTCGAAGGTGCCGATGCCGGGCACGGTCACGGGCGTGGCCGATGCCGGGGCGGCCGGCAGGAGGAACGCGCCGATGGTGGCAGCGCCGACGGCTCCGACGGCAACGGCACGCTGCGCCTGACGCTTGACGGTGTTGTTCGCCATGATGCGGAACTTCCAATCTGCCCCACGACGCCGTGTCCGTTTGACGCGGCGGGCTTCGTCTCGCTGACCGTTTCCGATCGGCGGGACTCCGTGAGGTCTCAAAAAGGTTACGAAGACATCACGGGGGTTTGTAAAGTCGGACATCGGTCCAAAGGGGGTTTCGGGTGATATCACCGAAGAATGTGTGCGAGCTGAGTCACACCCGATCACGAAACGATAACGCCAGGTCGCGTCGACCGAGATTTTCGAGTGCTACCGGCGCGTCGCCAATAGCGTCCGGGCGGTGATTTTCGTGCCTCGAATCGGTAAACACGCAGGTCGCACGTGCTCGGGGCGCTCTTCCTCTGGATGTCGGGCGGTCCGCCTCGCGGGCGGCGTGCCGTAAGCCGCGGCGCGCGCAGACCGGTAAGGCTGATTACCCGTTGAAATCTGAGGGACTCATGTGAATTTCATAAATATGTGAGCCCGGTCACAATTCAGTTTGATCTTGGGCATTTTGTTCGCATCAGAACGAAAGTCTCGCGCCGAATTGTCGGCTCCGAAGATCGCGGCCCCGTGTTGTGCCGGGTCGCGGGACGGGTCCCCTCGTGGTATCCGCCCACTCACCGCTTGACGGGAAAGCTGTTGTGGCGGTTAGGGTACGGCCGAATGTTCGCAGTTCGAAGGGGGCGCGGGTGGCCGACGACCAGGTTTTGACCGACATGCTGACGATGCTCGATCGCAGTCCGGAGGTGCTCGCGCTGCGCGTGTGCGTCATCGAGCTGCTGATCGAGCGGGAACGTTATGCCGACGCGCTGGCCCACTGCGGGACCGCGCTCGGCCACGAACCCGGGGAATGCCCAGGTCCTGGGGCTGATGATGCGGTGCACCACAGCGTTGTCGGGTGGTTCTCCCGCCGCCTCGGTCCCTGAGACGGCCACCCCCGCGCCCAGCTCTGCCGCCGCACCCGCCGCGGCGCAGTCGGACTTCGACTGGGCCGCCGCCGAGAACGAGGTCGGCGACATCATCGAACCGGCGTTCGTGCACGGCGTCCCCACCGAGTTCGTCACCGACGACGATGCCGCCACCGTCGAACGCCCGACTCTGCGCCTGGCCGACGTCGGCGGGATGGTCGAGGTGAAGCAGCAACTGGATCTGACCCTGCTCGGTCCGCTGCGCAATCCCGAGCTGGCCGAGGCGTTCGGCACCTCGGCGCGTGGCGGCCTGCTCCTCTACGGCCCGCCCGGCTGCGGCAAGACCTTCATCGCCGCGGCGGTGGCGGGCGAACTCGGTGCCAACTTCTATCCGATCGAGATCACCGACATCCTCGACATCTATACCGGCGCCAGCGAACGCAACGTGCACAGCATCTTCGAGATGGCCCGGCGCAACGCTCCCTGCGTGCTGTTCCTCGACGAGGTCGACGCCCTCGGCCACAAGCGCAGCGGGATGCAGGGGTCGTCGACCATGCGCACGGTCGTGAACCAGCTGCTCACCGAGTTGGATTCGGCCACCCACAGCAACGAAGGGGTGTTCGTGCTCGGTGCGACCAACCATCCGTGGGATGTGGATGTCGCGCTGCGCAGGCCCGGCCGTTTCGACCGCATGATCTTCGTCGGCCTGCCCGACCCGGCCGCCCGCAAGTCGATCCTGCACTACCATCTGCGCGACCGCCCCGTAGCGGGCATCGACCTCAACACCCTCGCCGCCCACACCGGCGGATTCTCCGGCGCCGACCTCGCCCACGTCTGTACCTCGGCCACCCAGCTGGCGATGGCCGACTCGATGCGCTCGGGGCAGGTGCGCCCGGTCGGCATGGCCGACATTCAGGCAGCGCTGGCCCGCACTCGCCCGAGCACCGGGGCGTGGTTCGAATCCGCCCGCAATGTGGTCGAATTCGCCAACGGCGACGGCAGCTACGACGACCTGGCACGGCATCTGCAGGGGATCAGGAAGCGCTGAGCGGATTCGTCACCGATGAGCGACGAGCTCCGGAAGGCCGAGATCCTGTTCGAACTCGGCCGCCACGCCGCCGCGCGTGACCTGCTCGGTCCGCTGGTGGCCGCCGAACCCGACTACGGGATGGCGTGGGCGTTTCTCGGCTACGCCTGGTCGCAGGACGGCGAGCCGACCCGCGCGCTCGAGGCCGCACGCACCGCGCTGCGCGTCGAGCCGGACAACCTGTTCGCGTGGAAGATCATCGTCCTGGCCGAGAACCAGCTCAGGGAGCGGGCCGACACCGAGCAGGCCGCCGCCGCGCGCAGTGATCGCGCCCTGCGGGCCGCGGACCGATGTGTGGAACTGGATCCGATGTCAGCGGACTGCGCGCTACACCTCGATCCGGGCTGCGCCGAGGCGCTGCCGACTCCGTCGAAGCCGCCGCCGGGCGGATGGCCTACCGAAAATCCCTGGCCGCCGCGGCCGTATCTCACGCCGGCACCGCTGAGGCCGGGCGATTGATCGGCTGGGTGGTCACCGAGTTCGGGCCCGAGCTTGTCGGACCCCCGTCCTACGCTGCTGGCCGTGCCCGATCCCGTTCCGCTCCCGGCTGCCGCGCGGCAGTTGGCCTTCGATGAGCTCGATACCCCGCTGTATGCCACCACTTTCGTCGTCGTCGACCTCGAAACGACCGGGACCAGCGCTGATCGGGACGCGATCACCGAGATCGGGGCAGTGAAGGTGCGCGGCGGCGAGGTACTGGGGGAGTTCGCGACGCTGGTGAATCCGGGGTACGCGATTCCGCCAGCCATCGTGCAGATCACCGGGATCACCACGGCGATGGTGTACGGGGCGCCGCGGATCGAGGGGGTGTTGCCGGGGTTCTTCGAGTTCGCCGCCGGGGCAGTGCTGGTGGCGCACAACGCGCGCTTCGACACCGCGTTTCTCAAAGCGGCCGCGGCGCGTCAGGACATCGCGTGGCCCAATCCGCAGGTGTTGTGCACCGTGAAGCTGGCGCGGCGGGTGCTCACGCGCGACGAGGCCCCGTCGGCGCGGCTCGGAGTGCTGGCACAGATCCTCGGTGCGTCGACGACACCGACACACCGCGCGCTCGATGACGCCCGCGCCACCGTCGACGTGCTGCACGCGTTGATCGGGCGGGTCGGCAATCAGGGCGTGCACAGCCTGACCGAGCTGCTCGACTATCTGCCCGGCGTCACCGGAACCCAGCGCGCCAAGCGCACTTTCGCGACCGATCTGCCTGCCGCGCCCGGCGTCTATCTCTTCCGTGGACCGTCGGACGAAGTCCTCTATATAGGGACGGCGGTGAATCTGCGCCGTCGCGTACGCAACTACTTCACCGGCTCGGAGACCCGTGGCCGGATGAAAGAGATGGTGGCACTGGCGATTCGGGTCGACCACGTGGTGTGCGCGCACGGCCTCGAAGCCGGGGTGCGCGAGCTACGGTTGCTCGCCGCGCACGCGCCGCCGTACAACCGCCGCTCGAAGTTCCCCAAGCGAGGGTGGTGGCTCACCCTGAGCGAGGAGGCCTTCCCCCGCTTGACCGCGGTGCGCACCCCGACCCGAACCGCGATGGGGCCGTTCAATTCCCGGACCGACGCCGTCGACGTGGCGTTGACGATCGCCGAATTCGCCGGAATCCGCACCTGCGCCACCCGCCTCACCCGCACGGCGAAACACACCTGCCCGCCCGCGGTGGTCGGCGGCTGCCCCGCCGCACGCCACGACGGCGACCTCGACGCGACGCGCTACGCACCGGCCGTCGATGCGGTCCGCAACCTGTTCACCGGCCGCGCCGACACGCTGCTCCGCGCGATGATCGATCGCATCGAAACCCATTCGGCCGCTCAGCATTTCGAAGCCGCGGCCCGCCTCCGCGACCGCACCGCCACCGTTGTCACCAAGCTGTACCGCACCCAGCGCCTGGCGGCCCTCGCCCGCCTCGCCGAACTGATCATCGCCCTGCCCGACGGCGCGGGCGGCTGGGAATTCTCCGTCATCCGCTACGGCCGTCTGGCCGCCGCGGGCACCGCCGCACGCGGCACCCCGCCGATGGCGGTCGTCGACCAGATAGTCGCCGCGGCCGAAACCGTGATTCCCGATCTGGGCGCCTCGACCTCAGGCGGCGGAACTCACAGCGACCTGCCGATGGCCGCGATCGACGGCCTGATCGTCGAGCTCGACGACGACATCCCGCCGCTGCGTGGTGCACCCCCGGAGGAAGTCGGGGTCATCGCCCGCTGGCTCGCCAAACCCGGTGCCCGGATCGTGCGGACCAGCGACGGCTACCGCGAACCGCTGCACGGCGCCGCGCGGTGGGTGGGCTGGGCGCAGCTGGCGCGCACGGCCGCGACCACCCGGAGCGAGCAGGAGCAGTATCTGGCCGAGCGGTGACGGGCGACCGAAGCGGGCCTGGCACAGCATCGACGGCACGGTCCTGGATCATGGACGTCGACTCCGTGCACCCGTGGCGGGGCCCGAGGACAAGGAGTAGCGGCGGATGTTCGTGAAGGTGTGCGGTCTGACCACCGAGGAACAGATCGACTGGGCGATCGAGCTCGGGTACTCCGCGATCGGCGTCATGGTGACGACGAAGAGCAAGCGGTACCGCACCCCCGAACAGGCACGCGCGCTCGCCGGCTACGCGCGCGGCCGCATCACCACCTTCGCCGTCGCCCTCGAGGCGAGCGAGGTCGCCGGCGTAGTGGACGCCTTCGACGTCGTGCAGCTCTACCAGTGGACCGACCTGCCGAACCTGGCCTTCTGCTCCTCGACCCCGCCGCAACCGGGGCAGACCAGCGAATACTTCTTCTACGACGCCAGCGCGGGCTCCGGTGTGTTCGAGGAATTCCCCGACTGGGTCCGCGCGCAACCGGGCCGGGTGGTGCTGGCGGGCGGCCTCGACCCGGACAACGTCGCCGATGTCATCGCCCGGCACCGGCCCTACGGCGTCGACGTCTCCAGTTCGGTGGAAACGGCACCCGGGGTGAAGAGCTATGACCTGATGCGACGGTTCAAAGCGGCCACCGAGCGGCCCGAAGTTCTAGAGTGATCCCATGATTACCGCGATCGTGATGATCCAGGCGCAGAACTCTCGCATCCCCGAGACCGCGCAGGCCCTCGCCGACACCGAAGGAGTCGCCGAGGTGTATTCCTGCGCCGGTGACGTGGACCTGATCGCGATCGTGCGCGTGCGCGACCACGCGCGCATCGCCGAAGTGGTCACCGCGGGCATCGACAAGGTGGAGGGCGTGGTCCGCACCACCACTCACATCGCCTTCAAGTCCTATTCCAGCGCCGACGTGGAAGCCGGATTCTCGCTGGGGGAGTGAGCCTTGCGGGTCAGTTCTCGTCGAGCGTCCTGGTGAGTTCGGCCCAGCTCTGCAGCAGCTTCGCCGCCGCCCCGCTGTCCACCGCGGCGGCGGCGCGCTCGAGCCCGTCGGTCAGCGCCGCGTCCAGGTCGAGATCGACATCGCCGACCCCGCGCGAGAGGTCGTAGGCCACGATCGCCGCGGCCGAGTTCAACAGCACCGCGTCACGAACAGGTCCGGCCGTCCCCGCGAAGACATCGCGCGCGACCTGGGCGTTGACCTCGGCATCCCCGCCACGCAGGTCGTCCAGATCCACCCTCGCGATGCCGAGCCGCGTCGGATCGATCAGCGTTTGACGGATCCGACCCCCACTGACCACCCACACGTCGGTCAGATCCGAGGTGGTGATCTCGTCGAGCCCGTCACGCCCACGCACTACCAGCGCACTCGACCCACGCGCCTCGAACACCCCCGCGATCACGGGCGCGAGATCGGCGAACGCACACCCGATCAGCCCGGCGCGCGGCTGCGCCGGATTGGTCAGCGGCCCCAACACGTTGAACACGGTCGGAATGCCGATCTCCTTGCGCGCGGCCCCGGCGAAACGCAGCCCGGAGTGGAACAGCGGCGCGAAACAGAACCCGATCCCCGCCTCGCGCACCGAGCGCGCCACCGACTCGGGTCCGAGCGCGAGCTTCACGCCCAGCGCTTCGAGCACATCGGCGCCACCGGACTTCGACGACGCCGCCCGGTTCCCGTGCTTGACCACGGGGACCCCGGCCGCGGCGACGACCACCGAGGACATGGTCGAGATGTTCACCGACCCCGAACGATCGCCGCCGGTGCCGACGACGTCGACCGCGTCGCCGTCGACGTGGACCAGCCGCGCGTGCCCGAGCATCCCGGCCACCATGCCCGCCAATTCGGTCGGCGTGGGGCCCTTGATCTTCATGGCGACGCCGAACGCCGCGATCTGGGCCGCGGTGGCGTTGTCGGTGAAGATCTCGTCGATCACCCAGGTGGTGTCGTCCGCGGCCAGGTCGCCACCGTCGGCGAGGGTTCCGAGCACCTGGGCCCAGCTGCGCACGCTCATCTGCTCTGCTTCTCCTTCGACGACACCGTTGCGCCACTGTAGATCGGGCGCGCGGAGGTGGCGCAAGATCTTTTGCGCCGTCGGGCAAAGTTTACGGGGCGGTGCGCGGGGGTTGTAGCGCGTCCCAACCGTCGGCGACGCCGTCGTGGCGCTGGGCGAGTCCGGCCATCCGCGAGCGTTCCTGCGAGCAGGTCAGCGGATCGAGCCGCTGCACCCGTTGCAGGATGATCGGGACCAGGTCCTCGGCCTGCCCGTCGGCCTCGGCGCGTGCGTATCCGTCGTACCCGGCGATCTCGCACGCGGCCTCGATCTGCCCGGCGGGTAGCCGCAGATGGTGGCGCAACACCGCGTCGGCCTCCCGATCCAGCTCGCTCGCCCGATCCAGCGCGGTCGAACAAGCCTCGACATCGTCGAAACTCGACGCGACCACCACGAGATCGTCGCGCCCTGGGTCCAACTCCCGCGCCGACCCACCGAACAGCCGCCGCCACATCCGCACCACGACCATCGCCGCCTCCTCGTCTCAGCCTATCCACATCCAACGCTGTCACAATGGGTTGTCGCGCGGTCGTCGCCAACACGCCGACGGATGTCGTGGACCCCCTCTGTGCGTGGGTTTTCCGACTTGCGCCACAAACTTTCGTACCCGGGTACATGTGTCGTACTACGAAGAGTCATACTTACCCCGTGACGACCGCAGTAGGCACCCCAGGATCGGCCATTACTCAGCGTGTGCATTCGCTGAACCGGCCCAACATGGTCAGCGTCGGAACCATCATCTGGCTGTCGAGCGAGCTGATGTTCTTCGCCGGACTGTTCGCCATGTACTTCGTTGCTCGCGCGCAGGCGCACGGGAACTGGCCCCCGGAGCCGACCGAGCTGAACATGAAGCTCGCGATTCCGGTGACGGCCGTGCTGATCGCGTCCTCGTTCACCTGCCAGATGGGTGTGTTCGCCGCGGAGAAGGGCGACGTGTTCGGCCTTCGTCGCTGGTACACGATCACCCTGCTGATGGGCGCGTTCTTCGTCGCCGGGCAGGGCTACGAGTACTACCACCTGGTGGAGGAGGGAACTTCGATCGCCGGCAGCTCGTACGGCTCGGTTTTCTACATCACCACCGGCTTCCACGGTCTGCACGTGATCGGCGGTTTGATCGCGTTCGTGTTCCTGCTCGTCCGCACCACACTGAGCAAGTTCACCCCCGCCCAGGCCACCGCCGCGATCGTGGTGTCCTACTACTGGCACTTCGTCGACATCGTCTGGATCGGGCTGTTCGCCACGATCTACTTCGTCCGATAGCGCGCGGCGCACACAGCATTTGCACAAGTCGGTTCCGTCTACTCCAAAGGGACACAGATGAGTTCATCTCCCCCGTCGGCCCCAGAGCCCGCCGGCCCCGGCGCCGGGCAGGACGCACAGGCCGCCAAGGCGCGTAAGCAGCGCCGCGCCCGTCGTCGTATCGCGGGTGCTCTCGCGCTGATGATCGGCTTGGTCGGAGCCGGCTTCCTGGCTACCGCGCTCACCCCGCAGGCGCAGGTCGCGACCGCGCACGAGGACCAGTCCGCGCTCATTCGCGAGGGCAAGCAGCTCTACGACACCTCCTGCGTCACGTGCCACGGCGCGAACCTGCAGGGTGTCGCCGACCGTGGTCCGAGCCTGATCGGTGTCGGCGAGGCCGCGGTCTACTTCCAGGTCTCCTCCGGTCGCATGCCGATGGCCGCCAACGGCGCCCAGGCGCTGCGCAAGCCGGAGAAGTTCGACGCGCACCAGACCGACGCGCTGGGCGCGTACGTCGCCGCCAACGGCGGTGGCCCCTCGGTGATCCGCGACGCCAACGGCGAGATCGCCCAGGAGTCGCTGCGCGGCGACGACATCGCCCGTGGCTCGGAGCTGTTCCGCATGAACTGCGCCTCCTGCCACAACTTCACCGGTCGCGGTGGTGCGCTCTCCGGTGGCAAGTTCGCGCCGCCGCTGGCCGAGGCCAGTGAGCAGCAGATCTACCAGGCGATGGTCACCGGCCCGCAGAACATGCCCAAGTTCTCCGACCGGCAGCTGACGTCGGAGGAGAAGCGCGACATCGTCGCCTACGTCAAGAACTCGGCCGAGGAGAAGTCACCCGGCGGCTGGGATCTCGGCGGGTTCGGTCCGGCGACCGAAGGTTTGGCGATCTGGGTCATCGGCATCACCGCCGTGGTCGGCGCCGCGATGTGGATCGGATCCCGATCATGAGTGGACAGGAGCACAGCGACATGGGTCGCGAACCCACCGAAGACGAACTGGACGCGATGTCGCGTGACGAGCTGGTCGAGCTCGGCACCAATCGCGACGACGTCGATGTCGTCTACCGCAACGAGCGGTGGCCGGTGCCGGGCACCAAGGCCGAGAAGCGCGCCGAACGTGCGGTCACGTTCTGGTTCGCCATCTCCGGCCTCGCCGCCGCCGCGCTCATCGGTGTCTTCCTGTTCTGGCCGTGGGAGTGGAAGGGCTACGGCGACGAGGGCCACAGCGCCTACTCGCTGTTCACCCCGCTCGTCGGCCTGACCTTCGGCATCTCGGTGCTGGTCATCGGTGTCGCGGTGGTGCTGATCCGCAAGCGGTTCATCCCCGCCGAGATCTCGATCCAGCAGCGCCACGACGGCCCCTCGGACGAGGTCGAGCGTCGCACCCTGGCGGCCGAGCTGCAGGACGCGCTCGACACCTCCACCCTGGGTCGTCGCAAGATGATGCTCGGTACCGCGGGCGCCGGTGTCGGTGTGCTGGGTATCGGCGCACTGCTGGTGTTCGTCGGCGGCATGGTGAAGAACCCGTGGGCCAAGGGCGACAAGTCGCCGCTGTGGGTCTCGGGCTGGACCCCGGACTACCCGGGCGAGACCGTCTACATCCGCCGCGACACCGGCCGCCCCGGCGACATCGTGCTGGTGCGTCCCGAAGACCTGGACGCCGGCTCGATGGAAACCGTGTTCCCGTGGAAAGAGAAGTGGCGCGGCGATGAGCACGCCACGCTCGAGTCGCTGCGCGGTATCCGCAACGCGGTCATGATGATCCGGCTGCGCACCGAAGACGCCGAGAAGGCGATCAAGCGCAAGGGCCAGGAGAGCTTCAACTTCGGCGACTACTTCGCCTACTCGAAGATCTGCACCCATCTCGGCTGCCCCACCTCGCTGTTCGAGCAGCAGACCAACCGGATCCTGTGCCCCTGCCACCAGTCGCAGTTCCTCGCGACCGAGTGGGCAAAGCCGGTCTTCGGTCCTGCCGCCCGCGCACTGCCTCAGCTGCCGATCACCGTCAACTCCGAGGGCTTCCTGGTCGCCGCGGGCGACTTCATCGAGCCGCTCGGCCCGGCCTTCTGGGAGCGTCGTTCATGAGCGTTGTGGCCAATCAGGCAAATGAGATGGACGAGCGGTATCGCGCCGCCGCGTTCATGAAGCGTTCGATCAACAAGGTCTTCCCGACCCACTGGTCGTTCCTGCTGGGTGAGATCGCGCTCTACGCGTTCATCATCCTGCTGCTGTCGGGTGTGTACCTGACGCTGTTCTTCGACCCGTCGATGACCCACGTGGTCTACGACGGCGCCTACCAGCCGCTGCGCGGCGTCGGCATGTCGCGGGCCTACGAGACCGCGCTGAACATCTCCTTCGAGGTGCGCGGCGGTCTGTTCGTCCGGCAGATCCACCACTGGGCGGCTCTGCTGTTCGCGGCGTCGATCATCATCCACCTGTTCCGCATCTTCTTCACCGGCGCGTTCCGCAAGCCGCGTGAGGCGAACTGGGTGATCGGCTCGCTGCTGCTGATCCTGGCGATGTTCGAAGGCTTCTTCGGCTACTCGCTGCCCGACGATCTGCTCTCCGGTACGGGTCTGCGCGCCGCGTTCTCGGGTATCACCATCGGTGTCCCGGTCGTCGGTACCTGGCTGCACTGGCTGATGTTCGGCGGCGACTTCCCCGGCGACATCATCATCCCGCGCCTCTACATCGCGCACGTGCTGCTGCTGCCCGGCATCATCCTGGCGCTGATCGGCGCGCACGTCGCGCTGGTCTGGTACCAGAAGCACACCCAGTTCCCCGGACCGGCCCGCACCGAGCACAACGTCGTCGGCGCGCGCATCATCCCGGTGTTCGCCGCCGACCAGGGCGCGTTCTTCGCGTTCACCCTCGGCATCGTCGGCATCATGGGCGGTGTCCTGCAGATCAACCCGATCTGGAACCTCGGTCCGTACAACCCGTCCCAGGTGTCGGCGGGTTCGCAGCCCGACTTCTACATGATGTGGACCGACGGTATGGCGCGTCTGATGCCGCCGTGGGAGCTCTACCTGGGTCGGTACACGATCCCGGCGGTGTTCTGGGTCGCGCTCATCATGGGTCTGGTGTTCACGCTGCTGA
Source organism: Nocardia sp. NPDC127606 (assembly GCF_042671725.1). Classification (NCBI taxonomy): domain Bacteria; kingdom Bacillati; phylum Actinomycetota; class Actinomycetes; order Mycobacteriales; family Nocardiaceae; genus Nocardia; species Nocardia sp. NPDC127606. The sequence continues at coordinate 105,089 of NZ_JBHXWQ010000012.1, forward strand.
TCGCCTACCCGTGGATCGAGAAGCGCCTCACCAACGACCACTCGGCGCATCACAACCTGCTCCAGCGTCCGCGCGACGTGCCGGTGCGTACCGCGATCGGCGCGATGTCCATCGCGTTCTACGTGGTGCTCACGCTGTCGTGTGTCAACGACATCATCGCGCTGAAGTTCGACATCTCGCTGAACGCGACCACCTGGATCGGTCGTATCGGCGTGCTGTTGCTGCCGCCGATCGCGTACTTCATCACCTACCGGTTCTGCATCGGTCTGCAGCGCAGTGACCGGGCGGTGCTCGAGCACGGCATCGAGACCGGTGTGATCAAGCGTCTGCCGCACGGCGAGTACATCGAGGTGCACCAGCCGCTGGGTGGGGTCGACGCACACGGCCACGCCATCCCGCTGGAATACCAGGGCGCTCCGGTGCCCAAGAAGATGAACAAGCTGGGTTCGGCGGGCAAGCCCGGCACCGGTAGCTTCCTCAAGGCCGATCCCAAGGCCGAGGGCGAGTCCTGGGCCGAGATCGAGGAGAACGAGGAGCACCGGATGCTCACCGTTCTCGCCGAGCAGCAGGCGATCGCGAACAACAGCGAGCCGTTCGGTCACTGATCGAACAGCGCGAACAACGAAGGCCCCGAGTCGAATTCGACTCGGGGCCTTCGCTTTTGTCCTACCGGCGCGGTGTTCTACAGGCGCGGAGTGCGCCGATATGTCTCGATGGCCTCGAACTTGGCCAGGTTGTGGCGGGCGTCGGCGAGTGCGTCGTGCGCGTCATCGGGGATGGGCGGCAGGGCGGGGCTGCCGTTGACGGCCCAGTGCTGGCGCAGTTCGTTGGTGTAACGCGGCATGCCCTTGGGCAACGCTGTCATGTCACCCCACAGTTGGCACAGCGCCACGTGGTCGTACGCGCCGACCCAGGCCCACAGCTCCGGCTGCACGCTGGGCCGGGGCAGGAAGAACTTGAACAGGTCGTCGCGGATCTGTTCCCTGGTGCGATACAGCGGCGACCCGGCGGCAGGCAGCTTCGGCAGCACATGCCTGCGCACCCACGGCCCGGCCCGCTTCGCATCGAATTCGGTGGAGACCGCGTAGTACTCGCGCCCGTCCTCACAGACGACGCCGATCGAGATCAGGTCGATCGTCGAGCCGTCCTCGATGAATTCCGAATCGTAGAAATATCGCAGGGAGATCGCCTCTTCGTGCCGGTGGGTTGCTCGTGGGGCTCCGGCGCGCCGGGCGATGGACCCCACGATGGGTCGACGAAACCCTATGTGGGCGTCCTGTGCGTGTTTCGCACGGGTCGGCGCCGGCTTCGCGGGTACGCCGGATAGTCGCCCGTGCGCGCGGGTCGTATTCTGATCTGGTGACCTGGACCGTCGACGTACCCATTGACCGCCTGCCGGAACTGCCGCCGCTGCCCGACGAGCTGCGTGGTCGCCTCGATGCCGCGCTGGCCAGGCCCGCTCTGCAGCAGCCGTCCTGGGACGCCGACGAGGCCGCCACCATGCGCACCGTGCTGGAGAGCGTGCCACCGATCTGCCTGCCCGCCGAGGTGGAGGACCTCAAGGCGCAGCTGGCCGCGGTCGCGCGCGGTGAGGCGTTCCTCATGCAGGGCGGTGACTGCGCGGAGACCTTCGCCGACAACACCGAACCCCACATCCGCGGCAATATCCGCACGCTGCTGCAGATGGCCGTGGTGCTCACCTACGGCGCGAGCATGCCGGTGGTGAAGGTGGCGCGGATCGCGGGCCAGTACGCCAAGCCGCGCTCGTCCGACACCGACGCGCTCGGCCTGACGTCCTACCGCGGCGACATGGTCAACTCGCTCGTCGCCGACGAGGCGCTGCGCCGCCACGACCCGTCACGCCTGGTCCGCGCCTACGCCAATGCCAGCGCCGCGATGAACCTGGTCCGCGCACTGACCAGCGCGGGCACCGCCGACCTGCACCGCCTGCACGACTGGAACCGCGATTTCGTGGCCCAGTCGCCCGCGGGCGCGCGCTACGAGACCCTCGCCGAGGAGATCGACCGCGGCCTGCGCTTCATGGCCGCCTGCCAGGTCAACGACCCGAGCCTGAAGACCGCGCGCATCTACGCCTCGCACGAGGCGCTCGTCCTCGACTACGAGCGCGCGATGCTGCGGCTGAGCGAGTCCGAGACCGGCGAACCGCTGCTCTACGACCTGTCCGCGCACTTCCTGTGGATCGGTGAGCGCACCCGCCAGCTCGACGGCGCCCACATCGCGCTGGCCGAACTGCTGGCGAACCCGATCGGCCTCAAGATCGGGCCGACCACCACGCCGGACCTGGCCGTGGAATACGTCGAGCGGCTCGACCCGAACAACGAGCCGGGCCGGCTCACCCTGGTCGCCCGCATGGGCAACGGCAAGGTGCGCGATGTGCTGCCGCCGATCATCGAGAAGGTGCAGGCCACCGGCCATCAGGTCATCTGGCAGTGCGACCCCATGCACGGCAACACCCACGAGTCCTCGACCGGTTTCAAGACCCGCCACTTCGACCGCATCGTCGACGAGGTCCAGGGCTTCTTCGAGGTGCACCACGCCCTCGGCACCCACCCCGGCGGCCTGCACATCGAGCTGACCGGCGAGAACGTCACCGAGTGCCTCGGCGGCGCCCAGGACATCTCCGATCTCGACCTCGGCGGCCGCTACGAAACCGCCTGCGACCCCCGCCTGAACACCCAGCAATCCCTGGAACTCTCGTTCCTGGTCGCGGAAATGCTGCGCTGAATCAGCGGGACGAACCCGGGGCGGTCAGCGAGGACCGCGCCCGGGTTTTTCTTTGTCCTTCTCGGGATCCTTGCCCCTTCAAGGCAGGGCGGTGAGCGTCACGACGCTGCCCGCCTCCACATTCGAGTTGAAACCCGGGACCTGGCCGATGACCAGGGAGCTGTCGGAGTCGGTGAGGGACTTGACCTCTACCCGCAGGCCGAGCTGTTGCAGTTTGGAACGGGCGTTGCCGACGCTTTGACCCATCACATTGGGCACCTTCACCGCGTTCGACACGATCAGCGTCACGGTGTCGCCCGATTGCAGGGTGGTGCCGACGGCGGGCTCGGTCGCGATCGCCTTGTCGCCTTCGACGTTCTTGTCGAACTGCACGCGTGTCTCGCGAACGACCAGGCCCGCGGTGGTCAGCGCACTCGCTGCCTCCTCGGCGGTTTTGCCGCGGACATCGGGCACGTTCACCGGCTGGGAACCCTTGCTGCGGTACACCTTCACCTGCGCGCCCATCGGCAGGATCGTGCCCGGCGCGGGCTCCACCTTGGCCAGCGAACCCTTCGGTGCGGTACTGGCCGCCTCACCGCTGTCGATCGGCTGCAAACCGGCATCGCGGATCGCCTGATTGGTGGCGCTGAGCTGGTCGCCGGGCTTGATATCGGGCACCCGCGGTTTGCCGTTGGAGATCAGCACCGCGACCGTGGAACTCTTGGTCACCCGCGACCCGGCAGACGGATCGGAGCCGACGACCCCGCCCACCGGGACCGTGTCGGAGGCCTTCTGCCGTAATTCCGTCTCGAAACCGGCTTCCTGCAGGACCGCGACGGCCCGCTCGGAGTCCATGCCCGCGATCGGCGGCACCGCGGCGTAGCGACCCACGCCGAGCCACCAGCCGCCGATACCGACCAGCAGGGTCAGTGCGGTGACGATGCCCACCCACACCAAACCCGTTCGGCGAGAATGATCGTCGCCACCGCCGAACGCGCTCGCCGCCGGTGCGGGGGAGTACTCCTCCGGGCGCGGGCGCGGTGCGGTGACCACCCGGGTGTGGTGCGGTTCGGGCGCGGGGGAACGGTGCGCGGCCATCGCCGGCGGGGTAGCCGGGCGCTCGCCGGGATGATGCGCGGCGCCGGTCTGATAACTCTCGCTGAGATGTTCGGCCGAATCGCGCGGTGCGGGCACCCGGTACGGCGGCAGATTCAGCTCCATCGCGATCGTCTGCAGTTTCGCCGCCATCTCGTTGGCGTCGGCGAAGCGCTGCGCGGGGTCGCGGGAGGTGGCCTTGGCGACCAACGCGTCGAATTCGGGCGGTACGCCGCCGATGAAGTTGCTCGGCGCGGGCACATCGTTCTCGACCCGCTGATACGCCACCGACAGCGAGTTGTCGCCGGTGAACGGCACGCGTCCGGTGAGCAGTTCGAAGATCAGGACGCCGAAGGAGTACACGTCGCTGCGGGCGTCGGCGGTGCCGGTGGTGACCTGCTCGGGGGAGAGGTAGGCGGCCGTGCCGAGGATTACGCTCGCGGAGGTGGTGTTGGCCGCGGCCACGGCGCGGACCAGGCCGAAGTCGGCGATCTTCACCTCGCCCGCGTCGGAGATCAGCACATTCTCCGGCTTCACATCGCGGTGGACCAGGCCCGCGTCGTGGGCGGTGCCGATCGCGCGCAGCACCGGCTCGGCCACGGCGCGCACAGCGTGTGGCGGCATCGGCCCGCGTTCGCGCAGCAGCTCACGCAGCGTGCCGCCCTCGACCAACTCCATGATCAGGAACGGGTATTCGCCGTCGACGCCCTGGTCGTACACGGCGACCAGCGAGGGATGCTTGAGCTTGGCCACCGCCCGCGCCTCGAACTCGAAACGGCTGAGGAACTGCGGGTCACCGGCGAACTTCGGGTCCATCACCTTGATCGCCACGGGGCGATCGAGCCGGGTGTCGGTCCCGCGGAAAACCATCGACATCCCGCCGCGAGCGATCGGCGCATCGATGCGATAGCGCCCTTCCAGCATCTGGCCGATCAAGTGATGTCCTCCGGCATTCAACCGGCCGCCGTGTGCGGCCACCACGATGGTAACCGGGTGGTGTGGGCATGCCAGACGATGCGTGCGCGCCGACACGTACTACCGTTGTGTGAGTGAGTGCCTTCCCCTGCAGCAACGACGTGCTGCCCGACACCGAAACCATCGTCTCGCTTCCCGAGGCGGCCGAAATACTCGGCGTCCCGGTCACCTCGGTGCACCAATTGCTGCGTGACCACCAGATCCTCGCGGTCCGCCGCGACGGCGTCGTAGGCATTCCGTCCCGCTTCTTCGATTCCGAGGACGAGATCGTCCGCATGCTTCCCGGCGTGATCACCGTCATGCGCGACGCCAAGTACACCGACGAGGACATCCTCGGCTGGCTCTTCGCCGATGACCCCTCCCTCCCCGGTCGCCCCGTGGACGCTCTGCACGGCCAGTTGGCCCGCGAGGTAGTCCGCCGCGCGCACGCCGAACCCTTCTGATCGTCACACCGGAGGATCGCGCTCGAGCTGCGGCCGTCGCGAGCGAACCGCAGTGACTACCGGTGGCCGCCGGGGGTCGTGAAACCCTTGGCGGCGACCAGGATTCGGCGACGGCGAGGGACCGTGGCCCGGGTGGTGAAGACCTGGTAGTCGGCCGCTTCGATGCGGTCGAGGATTTCGGCGTAGAGGATGGCGGCGGTGGTGATCGCCGGGCGCACGCGGGGGGCGAGCAGGGCGATGCCGGGGACGGCTTGCCGGTAGATATCGCGGTTGACGGCGATCAGGTGGGCCAGCGCGCGCCGCAGCGGCGCGTCGGTGTGGCCCCGATGGTGGCAGGCGCGCAGGTGGGCTTCGTCCACGCCGAATGCCGTCAGCTCGTCGGCGGGCAGGTAGACCCGGTCGCGGTCGAGGTCTTCGGCGACATCGCGCAGGAAATTGGTGAGCTGGAAGGCCTCGCCGAGGGCCGCGGCGGCCGGTTCGGCCTCGGTGACGGAGACGACGGTGCCGAGGACCGGCAGCAGCTGCAGGCCGATGGCCGCGGCGGACCCGCGCATGTACTCGCGGAGCTCGCTCATCGTGGCGTAGCGGGTGCGGTGGGTGGCCGTACCGGGGACGTCCATGCGCATGGCGTCGAGGAATGTCCAGAGGTGGGTGTGCGCGATGTCGTAGCGGGTGATGGTGTCCGCGGCCGCGGTGATGATCTGGTGGCGGCGCGGGTCGGTGGTGTCGAGGTCGCCGTGTTCGAGGGCGAGGCGTAGTTGTTTCTCGACGAGGTCGAGGTGCTGGGCGGGGGAGGTTTCGGTGAGCCGCGCAGGCGCGCGTCGACCAGCGATGCGGCTGTGCTGGGCGCCGTCGCGGGGGTCGAGGACGCGGGCGGGGTTGTCGGCGTGGTCGACGATGTCGTCGACCATCCGGGCGAACGCGTACAGCGCGTGTACCGCTCGCCGACGTTCCGGTGAGAGCAGTGTGGTGGCCAGGTAGTAGGTGCGCCCGTGCTCGGCGGCGATCCGCCGGCAACTCGCGTAGGCCGCGTCCAGATCGCCGGTCAGCGATCGGGCGTCTCCGGGCACGTTCACGGTGTCGCGTCGAAGCCTCCGCGCGCGACGGCTCATGCTCGAACTGGCGGCGCCGATTCCGTGGCAACGGCCTTCGAACCGGCCGAACGCAGATGCAGCGGATCGACGGTGCGCAGCGACACCGCCGCGACCACGGCGGCGAAGGTCGCCAGCGCGACATGCCAGAAGTTGTAGAGGCCGATCGACCCGTCGGGCTGGAACACCAGCATCAGCCACGTGCAGATCCCGACCAGCCACATCAACGTGCGGGTCGACATCGCGAACCCGGCGGCCAGCGCGAGCGGCCACGAGTAGTACCAGGGCAGCGCGGCGGGGGAGAGCAGCACGATCGCGACGAACGCGATGATGATGCCCATCACGGCCTCCCGCTCACTGTGCCGGAACCGCCACCAGGTCGCGACGAGCAACGCGACCATGGCGATCTGGCACAGCAGGCGGGTCACATCCAGCACGGAGTTGAAATCGAGCGGGGTCACCCAGGTGACCATGTGCGCGAGAATCGTCGGCAGCGACAGCCAGTTGATGATCTTGTTCGAACCCTGCAACGCGGTGACCCAGCCGAAGCCGACCCCGGCGATCACCGACGCCGCGCCGAACACCAGCGCGAACACGCCGACACCGATACCGGCGATCTTGGCGAAGACGAACAGCGGGTGCGGCATATCCGCGGACGGTCTGGCAGCGTCGGGGTGTTTCTGTTCTTCGGCGAGTGCGGCGTCGGAATCCACCGCGGCCCGGCGCTCGGCGGCTCGCCGTTCCTTCTCGTGCAGAATCCAGATCCACACCAGGAACGGCAGTGCCACGCCTGCCGTCGCCTTGATCGCGACGCCGATGGCGACCACCACGATGCCCGCCACATGATGGCGTTCGAGCACGAGCGCGACGCCGGCGCACATCAGCCCGACCATCAGCATCTCGTTGTGCACGCCACCGATCAGGTGCACCAGCACCAGCGGGTTGAGCACGGCCAGCCACAGCGCGACCGTCGGCTTGCCGCCCAGATGCTTGGTCAGATACGGCACCGCCCACATCATCAGCGCCAGTCCGGGCAGCATGACGACGCGCAGCGCGATGGTCCCGGCGATGACATTGTCGCCGGTGAGCGAAGTGATCGCACGGCCCATCAACAAGAACACGGGGCCGTAGGGCGCGGTGGTGGTGGTCCAGACCGGGCTCACGTTGTCCAGCAGCACACCGGGATTGGCGACGGGACCCACCTGATAGGGGTCGAAACCGTCCCGCAACAGGGCGCCCTGGGCGAGGTAGGAGTAGGAGTCGCGGCTGAACATCGGCGCCGCGAACAGCAGGGGCGTGATCCAGATTCCGACGATCGCCCGCAACTCGTTGAGCGTGACCGTCGAGCCGCCCTTGCCGAGGGTGGTGCGGCCGAGCCGCACCCACGCCGTGATCATCAGCAGCACGCCGATCCAGATCACGATCGTCGACAGCACGTATCCGTGGCCGAACCGCAGCCAGGACAGGTGCAGCGCTTCGAGCAGCGGATCACGCTTGCGAACAGCCCCCGCGCCGAAGCCACCGAAGGTGATCATCATGGCGCCGAAGAAACCCATCAGGGCCGCATGGCCTTCGGGGCTCCTGGCGAACTCGCCTGCGGTGCGCAGCCAGGTCCGGACGCCCGGGTCGCTCCCGGCGGGTAGGTGACGCTGGCGCTCGAGTGTGCGCGTGTTGTCCATGGTGCCTACGGTCGTCTCGGAGGGCGGCATGTTCGGTCGGTCCCCCCGGATGGTCGGCGGTCGCAACCGCGAGCTGATAAGTCGGCCGTCAGTTTACGGCTTCAAGTTGGAACACTAACCCGGTGGTCGGTACCGGCGTGTGCCCGGCTGCCGGTGATTCGTGCCGCCGCCAGCTTGCCGGACAGCAGTGTGGTGGGCACACCCACCCCCGGAGTGGTGCCGCAACCTGCGAGAACGACGTTGTCCACACCCCTTGGCAGATTGCGTGGCCGGAAGGGCCCGGTTTGCCGGAATACGTGGGCGAGGGAGAACGGTGTGCCCGCGATCATGCCCTGGGCGGCCCAGGTGCCGGGTGTGTCGAGGTGGTCGACGCGGAAATGTTCGGTGATTCCGGTGTAGCCGCGTTGCTCCAATACTCCGAGCACCTCGCGCAGGTAGGCCGGGGCGAGTCGGTCCCAGTCGAGCGGGGCGGCGGTCAGGTTGGGACACGGCGCGAGCACCGACAGCGGTTCGAAGCGCCCGGTCGCCCGGTCGATGAACTGGTCGGCGTCGGTGAGGGCGGGCCGCGTGAGCAGCAGCGACGGATCGCTCATGAGCCGCCCGCGACCTTTGCGCGCGGCGATCTCGGCGAAGGTCTGTGCCCAGGCGGCGCCGAACTCGATGGTGTGATGGGCCTGCACGGGCCAGCGCGCGGCGACCTCGGCGGGAACGGTGCCGTGGGCGACGACGGCGGAGGGCGAGGCGCGCAGGCCGCGACGGTGGCGCAGGCCGAATGTCGGCAGCGAGCCGATGTCGGCGGTGAGGACCACCGCGTCGCAGGGATAGGTGCGCCCGTCGCGAGTGCGCACCGCTTCGGCGCTTCGGCCACGGGTCGGACCCGTCTGCCTCTGCCCGTTCGGTGTCCGGGCGGGGCGATAGTCGATGCCGTCGACCTCGGCATTCAGGACGAGCTGACCACCCGCGGCCGTGAACCCCTCGGCGAGCGCCGCCGTGATCGCGCGCATCCCGCCTTCGGGGAAGTAGACGCCGAGGCAGGTGTCCATATTCGGGATCGCGCCGTAGACCGCGAGTGCGTCATCCGGTGACATGCCCGCGTACAGCGCCTGGAAGGTGAACAGCCTGGTCAGTCGTTCGTCGCGCAGGTAGGACCGTACGCGGGGCCCGAGTTTGCCGAAGCCGCCGAGCTTGGCCAGCGCGATCAGCGCTGCCCTGGAGCGCGGCGTGCGCACCATGTCGAGGGGCGAATCGAAATCGGCGTTCATGAACTCGTCGAACTCGGCGTCGTAGACGCGGCCGAGCCAGTCGCGCAGCCGGCGGTAGTTGCGCGCTTCGGCGGGCCCGCAAGCACTTTCGACCTCGGCGGCCATCTGGTCGGCGTCGTCGTACACGCGGATGTCGCTGCCGTCGGCGAAGCGTGCGTGATAGGCGGGAGCGAGGCGGTGGATGCGCAGGCCGACGCTGTCCCTGGTGTGCCCGACGGCGGCCAGCGCGTCGTCGATCACCGCCGGCAAGGTGAGTACCGTTGCGCCGCTGTCGATCTCGTAGTCGTCGAACCGGTATCTACCCACCCGGCCGCCCGGATGATCGGCCCGTTCCAGCACCGTCACCTCGTGACCCGCGCCCCGCAGGTGCAGCGCGGCCGCGAGACCGGCCAGCCCGGCTCCGACTACGACGACATGATTCCCTTGTCCCACAACATTTTTCCTATCAGGCTGCGCGGCGAGTGGCAGCCAGTGCCATGGCGTGGAGCAACTGCTTGGCCTGCGGCGTCGCGGAACTGGTCGCGATCGCGGCGAGCCCGGTGTCGGTGAGCTCGGTGATCCGGCGCTCCACCTCGTCGACCGCGCCCAGGTCGGTGAGTACTGTGCGCAGCCGGTCGACGGCGGCATCGTCGAGATCGGTGCCGAGGCCGGTCCGGATCAGCGCGGCGGAGGCCGGATCGGCCCGGCGCAGCGCCTCGGCGATCAACACGGTCCGCTTGCCTTCCCGCAGGTCGTCGCCCGACGGTTTCCCGGTCACCGCCGGGTCGCCGAAGACGCCGAGCAGGTCGTCACGCAGCTGGAACGCGATCCCCACGTCGGTTCCGTACACCCGCAGCGCGTCCACCAGTGCCTCGTCGGCACCCGCCAGCGCCGCACCCAGATGCAACGGCCGTTCGATCGTGTACGCGGCGGTTTTGTACCGGTTGATCCGCAACGCGGCCTCGACCGACTCGTCGCCGCCTGCCTCGCCGTTGATGTCGAGGAGTTGCCCACCGAGCACCTCGGTCCGCATCCGGGCCCACACCGGCGCGAACCGGGCCAGTGCTTGCGGGCTCAAACCGGCCTCGTGCACCAGATCGTCCGCCCAGGCCAGCGCCAGATCGCCGATCAGAATCGCGACCGCCGAGCCGTAAGCCGCGCCGTCGCCGGGCCAGCCCGCCGCGGCGTGCCGATCCTCGAACTCGATGTGCACGGTCGGGAACCCGCGCCGAGTGCGCGAGGAGTCGATGATGTCGTCGTGCACGAGCGCGCACGCCTGCACCAATTCCAATGCCGAACAGGCGGTGAGTACCGCGGCGGCATCCGGGCCCGCGGGATCGCCACCGGCGCCCAGCCAGCCGGTCCACGCGAATCCCGGTCTCGTCCGCTTGCCGCCACGAACCACGAACTGTCCGAGCGCTTCGACGGCGTCGAGGAAGACGGGCCCCAGCGGCTCGACGATCTCACGCCGGGTGGCGAAGAAGCTGGTCAGCACCTGTTCGACAGCGGCGACGAAGGCCGGCGTGCCCGGGGTAAGTGCGACGAGATCGACCGAGGTCAGAGCGTCGGCGGCGGACCGGGATAGCGGGGTACCGATTCCGGCGGACAGGGCGGCCTCCAGGGGCGAAGTGGGCGAACAGCGGGACCGGTTGGGCACTCGGTGGTGCGGTCACCAGCGTTGTCTCGAACGATACGCGGGCGGACCGGGCGCGCTCTCGGCGCACAGGGCCGCTGCGACGCAGCCCACATCCGGGTTTCGGCGGTGCTGCCGTCTACGGGCACGTCCATCGGCCTTGACGCATTGTTCGGTGTTCGGCGCCCGGTTTCCCAGTCGGTGCCGGGGCGTCATCGCCTCCCACTAGACTGAGCCGGTGGATTTCGACAATGGACGGGGAAGTTCGACCCCAGATCGACCCGCCCAGCGGCCGTCGATCGTCTCGAACACCCCCTCGGTGGTGCAGAGTCTGCGCACCCATTCGGGCAACGGCGTGCCGTTCTCCGTGGAGTTCAACCCTCCGCGCGACGAAGCGGGCGAGGCTCGGCTGTGGCGCGCGGTCCGCGAGTTCGAACGCATGCATCCCGCCTTCGTGTCGATGACCTACGGCGCGGGCGGTTCCACCCGCGACCGCACCGTGCGCATCACCGGTGCGCTCGCGCAGGAAACCACCCTGCTCCCGGTCGCCCACCTCACCGCGGTCGGGCACAGCATCGCCGAACTGCGCTCCCTGATCGGCTCCTACGCCGACTCCGGCATCTGCAATGTCCTGGTCCTGCGCGGTGACCCGCCCGGTGACCCGCTGGGCGAATGGGCCAAGCACCCCGGCGGTGTCGAATACGCCGAGGAACTGGTGCGCATCGTGCGCGATCTCGGCGACTTCCACGTCGGCGTCGCCTCGTTCCCCCAGGGTCATCACCGCTCGCCCGACCTCGACCACGACACCCACCACCTGGCGGCGAAACTCCGTGCGGGAGCGGAGTATTCGATCACCCAGATGTTCTTCGACGTCGAGCACTACCTGCGTCTGCGCGACCGCGTGATCGCCATGGACCCCATCGAGGGCGCCAAGCCGATCATCCCCGAGCTGATGCCCATCACCTCGCTGCGCACGGTCGCCCGCGCCGAGGAACTCAGCGGCCGCCCCGTCCCCGCCGACGTCGTAGCCCGCCTCACCCGCGCGGCAGGCACCGGCCCGGAGGAAGACCGCGCCGCCGTCCGAGTCGAAGGCATCCAGATCGCCACCGAAATGGCCCAGCGCCTCACCGAAGAAGGCGCCCCGTGCCTGCACTTCATCACCTTGAACTTCGCCAAAGCCACCAGCGAAGTCCTCACCAACCTCGGCTACGGCGTATCCGCCGCCCCCCTCAGCGCCTAGGAACAGCGCTTACCGCGTGACGGCCAGGTCGTTCCAGGTGCGTTCCCAGCTGCGGGTCATCGCCGGGTAGACGATGCCGTAGCGGAAGGGCTTGATCAAGGCCATGTAGAAGCGGCCGAACCAGCCGTTGGGCTTCACCAGGACGGCCATTTGTAGGTGGTAGCCGGTGTTGTCGGGGACCCAGCCCAGGTGCATGATGCCGTGCATCGTGCCGTTGGCGATTTCGGCGGCGTATTCGTTGTCCAGGACGTAGAGGGCAGTGAGGGGGCTGTCGTCGGCGGGGACGTCGGTGTCGCGCAGGTCGGCGGGGAGGCGGTCGCGGAGGGAGGCGACCCGGGTGCCGGTGCCTGCGTCTTCGCGGTCCCAGCCGAACAGTTCGCCCAGCTTCCAGCGGATCTTGAACAGCAGGCCGCTGATGCCGGTGGACTCGGAGGCGCGTTCGGCCTGGAGGGCGGCGAGTAGGGCGGGGAAGTCGTCGGGGCCCGCGCCGGGGGTGCGGAACTGCCAGATGTCCTCGACATCGAAGTCGGGGGCGATCTCGTGGATGCGCCAGGGCTGGCCGGTGTGGGCCGATTCGGGTAGTCGCATAGTGGGAACCTCCATGTGTACGGCGGCGTATAAGTCGAGAGTACCGCTGATATACGCCTACGTATAGAAAGGGGGAATGTGATTGATGCGGGCTTGACGACCGGGCGAGCGTGGGGGCCGCGGAACGAGTCCGGGCCCCCGGTGAACTGGCGCTACTCGTGTCGTTCGGGTTTGACGAATGCCGTAGTGGCCAAGGCGAGCACCAGCAGGCCGGCGCACAGGTAGCTCGCCACCTCGATGCCCGCGGCCATGGCCGCGCGCGCCGCTTCCGCGATGGGCAGTGTGTCCGGGTTTTCGGCGAACGCTGTGATCGCCGAACCGGCGCTGCCGGTGACCGTCGACTCCAGTTGCCGCACTTCGGGTTCGGGCAGGCCCGCGTCGGTCAGGCGGTCGCGCAGGCCGGTGCCGACGGTGCTGAAGTAGATGGTGGTGAGGACGGCGATGCCCAATGCCGAGCCGAGTTCCCGTGCCGCGCTTTGCATTCCCGAGCCCTGTCCCGCGCTCTCGCCCGGCACGTCGGCGAGCACGATATTGGTGACCTGGGCGGTAGCGAAGCCGACGCCGATGCCGTAGACGAACAGCGCGAGCGCGATCGACCACCAGCTGCTGTCCGCCGCGGCGAACAAGCCGAGCAGCGCCAGTCCGGCCGCTTCCAGCAGCAAGCCGATCCTGACCTGGCCCAAGGCCGAGACCGAGGCCGTCAGCGAGAAACTCGCGCCGCTGGCGACGAAACTGCCGATCGCGAGCGGCATCAGGGCGAGCCCGGCCTGAAATGCGGTGTAGTCGAGGGCGAATTGCATCCACAGCGGCAGGACCGCGATGATGCCGAACTCGCCGACGCCGACGATCAGTGTCACCACATTGCCCCTGCGGAACGAATCGATCGAGAACAGCCGCACGTCGACCAGCGGTTCCCCGTCGGTGCGTCCGAGTAGTGCCTGTCTGCGCCAGAAGAGCCCGAGGACGAGTGCGGCGCCGACGAACGCGACGAGAACCGGTGAAGGCCCACTGCGCCAAGCGAACCCACGGAGGCTCAGTGGCTCGGTGACGACCAGCCATCCGTAGTGCCGGCCCTCGATCATGGCGAAGGCGAGCAGGCCGAGGCCGAGTGCGGACTGGGCCGCTCAGAGCCAATCGATGCGACCGGCGTTCTTCGGTGCGGCGGGGAGGTAGATCAGCACGGCCACCATGATCAGCGCGACCGCGGGGATGTTGATGCCGAAAGCCCACCGCCAGGAGAAGTCGGCGAGCCGGCCGCCGAGCAGCGGGCCGAGCGCCGCGGCCGCGCCGATCGTGGATCCCCAGATCGCGAAGGCCTGTCCGCGAGCCTTTCCGGTGAACGCCGCGTTCACCAGGGCCAGCGAGGTCGGCAGGATCATCGCCCCGCCGACGCCCTGCAGGAAGCGGGCAGCGATGAGCAGGCCGCCACTGGGCGCGAGCGCGGCGAGCAGGCTGGTGGCGCCGAAGACGACCAACCCGATCAGGAACAGCCTGCGCGCGCCGTAGAGGTCGCTGAGCCGACCGGCGACCAGCAGGAGCGCGGCGAAAACGATCGCGTACGACTCCTGGATCCATTGCGCCTGAATCGAGGTGATCGCCAGGTCCTCGACGATCGGCGCGAGAATCACGTTCACGATCGTCAGGTCGACCACGATCAACGCCACGCCGAGTGAGACGGCGATCAATCCCAACCACAAGCGCAGCGGTGGGGTCTCTGTTTCTGTCCGCACTATACCTCCGTCATAAAGTTACTTTATGATGAAGGTAAATGGCGGGCGGTAAGTTGTCAATCGGCGGTCGACGAGAGGACGAGATGGTGGAGCAGACATCCGGCGATGTCGCGATGCGGCGGCAGCGGCTCGCCGCGGGGCTCATCGACTACGGCGCGAGCTTCACCGAACTGGGCCGTCGATTCGCGGAAACGCTCGGCGTGCACTCCACCGATGCCTTCGCGCTGATGGAGATCGCAGCCGCCGAACACGCCGGAGAACCGCTGTCTCCCGCGCTGCTGAGCAAGCGGATCACCCTGACCTCGGGGGCGATGACCACCTTGCTCAACCGGCTGGAGCAGGCGGGATACATCACCCGCAGCCGCGAGCACGCCGATCGCCGGGTCGTGACGTTGCGGTGCAGCGCGAACGCTCGACAGCTGGCCGACGAGTTCTTCCACCCGATCAACGCCGAGCAGGACGCGATCCTCGCCGAATACGAGCCTGCCCAGCTCGCGCAGTTCGAGCGGTTGCTCGAGCGGTTGCGGACGGCGATGGACCCCGGACAGCCGAAGGGCGCCCCGTAGTCGAGTCGACGTTGCGGGGCGCCCAAGGGGTGGTTGGCCGGTCACGCCGCGCGGGCGGCTCGCAATCCCCACGCGTCGGCCAGCAGGCGGTGTGACTCGAGCCGGTCGGCGTGGTCGTGGGTGATGGTGGTGATGAGCAATTCGTCGGCGCCGGTGACCCTTTGGAGGGCCTCGAGTCGCTCGACCACGGTGGTGGGCGAGCCGACGATCTGGGAGGCCAGCCGGTCGTCGACGAGGCGGTGTTGATCGGGGGTGAGGGGCGAAGCTGTTGCGGGATCGAGGTACTCGGCCGCGCCGCCACTGCGGATGCTGTGGACCCAGTGCCCATAGGTGCTCGCGAGGTGGCGGGCGGTGTCGTCGTCGGCCGCGGCTACGACGTCCGCCGAGACGATCACGTGCGGTTCGGCCAGCTGCTCCGAGGGTCGGAACGCCGCCCGATACGCCTCGACCGCGTCCAGCGCGGACCCCGGCGCGACGTGGTAAGCCGCCGCGAACGGCAACCCCGACTTGCCTGCCAGCTCGGCGCTTTCGCCCGCCGAACTGCCGAACAACCACAGCTCGGTGTCGATGCCCTCGCCGGGAACGGCGTGCAGCTCGACACCGCTCGCGGTGAAGTAGCGGCCGTCCAGGAGCGCTTGAACCTCGGCCACCTGGTCGGCGAAGTCCAACGACTCCGCGCCGGGCTGCTGCAGCGCCTCGGCCGAGGCGAGGAACTTCGTGCGGTCGGTGACCCGGCGTGGATCGAAGGGTGGCGGCACCACCACACCGTCACGCACCTCGGTCCGCCCGGTGACCGTGTCCAGTACCGGGTGCCCGCCCTTGGTGGTCGTGGCCGCGGCGCCGAACTGGCTGCGCCGATGCCCTGACCGGCCCAGACCCAGATCGAGTCGACCCGGATACAGCGCGTCGACGGTGCCGAACGCCTCCACGATCGAGGCCGAGGTGTGATGGCCCACCTGCACCGCACCTGTCCCCACCCGGATACGCGAGGTCGCCGCGGCGACCAACCCGAGCAGCGTCAGCGACGACGAACTCGCCACCGATACGAAATGGTGTTCGGCCAGCCAGTATCGGCGATAGCCCCACTGCTCGGCCTGCCGGGCGAGGTCGACGGTATTGCGCAATGCCTGTGCGGCACTGGCGCCTTCGCTGATCGGTGACAGATCGAGAATCGACAGTGGAACGCTCATAGCTTCGGATCCTGTTCTCCCGCTTCGATCGCCACGCGCAGCCGGTTCTCGCGGGGGGCGACGGGGCAGGTGGCGAAGTCGGTGAACGCGCACGGTAGGTTCACCGCCCGGTTGAAGTCGAGGGTGACGGTGCCGTCGGCCTCGACCGCGCCGACGGCGAGCGAGCGGGCGGCCGGGTAGGTGGTGACACCGCTGGTGGCGTCGGTGAACAGCACCTTCAGGTCGTCGGAGGTGCCGAAGGCGAGCAGCGCCTCGTGGCTGTCGCCGATGCGGAACTCGATGATTCCCGCGGCGCTGTGGTGGTGCTCGAGCCCGTCGACCACGGCGCCGGTGGTGACGGTGCGTGCTTCCCCGAACGCGGTGAAACGCCCGGTCACGACCCAGCGCGGGTCGGCCGGATAGGCCGCGACCCCGGTGAACGCGGTCAGTGTCGGCGCGGCCGGATCGTGCACGCGCACCGCGTACTGCCCGGAGCGCCGGATCACCTCGAGGACCCTCTCCTCGTTGAGCACGCTCACCCCCGGCGCGCCCTCCACGGGCGTCACGATCTGCACGCCGCCGATCCGCTCGCCGTCCACATCGAGCCGGTCGGCGGGCTGGGCGGTGATGAACACCTTCTCGTCGGTAACCCACCAGGTGCCGGGGACGCCGTCCAGGCGCGCCGGGCTGTCGGTGAGCCAGTGCAACCCCGCCAGGCTGAGCCAGCCGAGGGGATCGCGCAGGCCGTCCTCGCGGGCGTGATGCCAGCGCGACCAGTCGTCGGCGAATGTCGTGGTGGGGGTCGGGTTCTCGACGGTGATCGTCATGACGCGCGTGCTCCTTCGGCGACGGTGTGGTGGTGGGGGTGACGCAGACCGAGATGGTCGCGCAAGGTAGTGCCGGTGTATTCGGTGCGGAAGCTGCCGCGTTCCTGCAGTTCGGGGACCACGGTGTCGACGAATTCGTCGAGCCCGGCGGGTGTCAGGTGCGGGACGAGGATGAAACCGTCGGACGCGTCGGACTGCACGTACCGGTCGATCTGCTCGGCGACCTGGGCGGGTGTGCCGATGAACTGCTGGCGGGCGGTGACCTCGATGATGAGTTCGCGGATGCTGAGGTCGCCCGCCTCGGCCTGTTCGCGCCACGCCTTCGCCACGGCCAGTGGATCTTTCGTGTGCCGGACCCGGCCGCGGGTGATCTCGGCGGCGGCATCGGGCTCGACATCGGGCAGCGGGCCGTCGGGGTCGTAGCCGGAAAGGTCACGGCCCCAGACCTGCTCGAGGAAGGCGATCGCGGTCTGCGGGCTCACCTGCTGGTAGCGGATGTCGCGGGCCCGTTCGTGCGCCTCGTCGGTGGTGTCGCCGAGGACGAACGTGGCCGCGGGCAGCACCAGCAGGTCACCGTGTGCGCGACCGTATTTCGCCAGCCTGCCCTTGACGTCGGCGTAGAACTTCTGGCCCGCCTCCAGGGTGCCGTGCCCGGTGAAGATCGCGTCGGCGGTCTTCGCGCCGAACTCGCGGCCCTCGTCGGAATCGCCCGCCTGCAACAGCACCGGATGCCCCTGCGGACTCGGCGGAACGACGAATGGCGCCGCGAAGTCGAATTGTGAACTGCGGAAGGCGGTGTCGGGAATGTCGCGGGCGAAGATCCCGCGCTCGCGATCGATCACCAGCGAGTCGGTGGGCCAGCTGTCCCACAGTGCCCTGGTGGCGGCGACCACCTGTTCCGCCCGCCGATACCGCTCGCCGTGGTCGAGGTAGCCGCCGCGCCGGAAGTTCTCGCCGGTGAACGCGTCCGAGGAGGTGACCACGTTCCACGCGGCCCGACCGCCGGAGAGGTGATCGAGCGAGGCGAACTGCTTGGCGACCTCGAAGGGTTCGTTGTAGGTGCTGTTGATGGTGCCCGCCAGCCCGAGCCGCTCGGTCACCGCCGCCACCGCGTTGAGCACGGTGAAGGTGTCCGGCCTGCCGACCACATCCAGGTCGTGGATCTGCCCGCGATGTTCGCGCAGCCGCAACCCCTCGGCCAGGAAGAAGAAGTCGAACAGGCCCCGTTCGGCGGTGCGCGCCAGATGCTCGAAGGACTCGAAGTCGACCTGCGATTTCGAGGCCGGATCGGCCCAGACGGTGGTGTTGTTGACGCCGGGGAAGTGCGCGGCGAGGTGGATTTGCTTGCGTGGTTTCGAGGTCACCGCGCTGCTCCTGTCGTGGCGTATCGGCTGAGTGGGCGGGGAAGACCGAGGCGCTCACGCAGGGTCACCGCGGTGGTGGTGGGCGCGACAACGGTCCGGTGGGTGGTGAGTTCGGCCAGCGAGGCGTGCAGGGCCAGCGGTCGCAGGACCACCCCGTCGACGGCGTCGGCCCGCGTGACCTCCGCGAGAAGATCGTCGAGCGCGGCGGCGGTACCGACGTGGTGGAACCGATCGGGACCGAGCGGCGGGTGCTCCGCCGCCCAGCGATCGAGCTCGCGCACCTCGGAGAGCGCCGCCTCCGCCGAATCTGCCAGGTGGACAGGAAGATCCAGCAGGATCTGCACGCTGTCGGGATCGCGGCCCTCGGTGACGATCGCCGCGCGTAAGGCCAGGCGGTGCGCGGCGGCGGTCGCGAGATCGGGGGCGCTGATACGGATGATGTCGGCCCGGCGAACGGCTACCTCGGTCGACTCAGGGGTGTCGGCGCGGACCGTGATGATGGGTTGGCCCTGAGGCGAGCGCGGGGTGATCGACGGGCCCTTGACCGAGAAGTTGTCGCCGGCGAAGTCGATGTAGTGCAGCCGGGCACGGTCGATGAACCGGCCGCTGGGTACGTCGCGGATCTCGGCGCCGTCCTCCCAGCTGTCCCACAGCCGGGTCACCACCTCGATCGCTTCGTCGGCCTCGTGCCACAGCGACGTCGGATCCTGAACCTCTTTGCGCCCGAATGCCTTCGCCTCGACGTCGGTGGCGGACACGGTCACCTCCCACCCCGCACGGCCCAGGCTCGTGAAGTCGAGCGCGGTCACGGCCTTGGACGCGTGGAACGGTTCGGTGTGGGTGACCGGTACCTGCGGGATCAAGCCGATCCGGCTGGTCAGCGGGGCGGTGCGGGCGGCGATCGCGACGGCGTCGAGCCTGCCGCGGGTCACGGCGGCGCCACCGGACTGGATGCCGAACGAGTCGGGCAGGAAGACGGCGTCGAACCCGAGCTCCTCGGCCGAGGAGATCACGGCGGTCCAGTAGCCGGCGGTGAACAGGTCTTCGGCGCCGGAATCGGTGCGTCGCCAGGACGCGGGATGCGTTCCGGTGCCTACCGTTTCGATGCCGAGGAACAGTCTGGGCTGGCTCATCGGGTGAGGTCCTTTCCGTCGAGGGGATCGATCCGGGCGCCCGGCGCGGGAATCGCCGCGAGCAGCTCCCTCGTGTACGGGTGTTGTGGATCGGTGAACAGAGTTGCGGTAGGCCCGGTTTCGACGACGCGACCGTGGCGCATCACCGCGACCCGGTCGCTGATCCGGCGCACCACGGCCAGGTCGTGGGAGATGAACAGGTAGCCGAGGGCGAGTTCGTGCTGCAGGGTGTCGAGCAGGTCGAGGATCTGCGCCTGCACCGAGGCGTCGAGCGCGGAGACCGGTTCGTCGAGCACCAGCAGGTCGGGGTGCAGGGCCAGCGCGCGGGCGATCGCCACACGCTGTCGCTGTCCGCCCGACAGTTCCGCGGGCCTGCGTTTCGTGAAGTCCGCCGGTAGCGCGACCTGTTCGAGTAGCTCGGCGACGCGTTTCGTCCGGTCGCCGATCCCGTAGGCGCGCAGGGGTTCGGCGATGATGTCGGCGACTTCCCAGCGTGGATCCAGCGAGGAGTACGGGTTCTGGTACACCACCTGGAACCGTCGACGCAGCGTGCGCAGGCGGTTTCGGCGGGCGCTGGTGAGGTCGTGGCCGTCGAAGGTGACCGTTCCGCTGTCGGCGTCGGTGAGTCGCAGTGCGATGCGCGCCGTCGTCGACTTGCCCGAACCGGATTCGCCGACCAGCGCGAGCGTTTCCCCGCGATCGAGACTGAACCGCACATCGTCGACGGCGGTGATGGAGCCCGCTCCCGCGTGGAAGCGCTTGTGCAGGGCGTGAACCGACAGCAACGGTGTTTCCGCTCGGGGTCGTAGGGGCCGGAATTCGGTGGGCGACAGCGCCGGGGACGCGGCGAGCAGGCGCTGCGTGTACGGCTGTGCCGGGTGGTTGAGAACCTGTGCGGTAGTGCCGGATTCGACGACCTCGCCCTGCTCGAGCACCACCAGTCGATCGGCCCGCTCCGCGGCAACGGCCAGGTCGTGGGTGATCAGCAGGACGGCGGTCCCGCGGGCCGCGATCCGCTCGGCCAGCCGATCCAGCACCTGTCGCGCCACCGTCGCGTCGAGCGCACTCGTCGGCTCGTCCGCGATGATCAGCTCCGGCCCGCACGCCAGCGCGATCGCGATCAGCACTCGCTGGCGCTGCCCGCCGGACAGCTCGTGCGGATACTGCCGCGCCCGCACCTCCGGCCGATCCAGCCCGACCTCTTCCAGCAGGTCGAGGGCCTGTAGCGCCGCCCCGCGCCGGTCGGCCAGCCGATGCACCAGCAGCGCCTCGGCCACCTGATCACCCACCCGCAGCACCGGATTGAGCGACAGGCCCGGATCCTGCGGCACGAATCCCACCCGCGCCCCGCGCAGTCGCCGCAGCGCCTTCTCGTCGCCCGGATCGACCCGCTCACCGGCGAACTCGACCGTGCCCGCCACGATCCCCGCCGAGTCCCCGAGCAGCCCGATCACCGCGTGCGCCAACGTCGATTTGCCCGACCCCGACTCGCCGACGAGGGCGACGACCTCGCCTCGCGCCACCTCGATCGATACCCCGCGCAGTGCGGACACCGACCCCGCGCCGGTCCGATACTCGATGTGCAGATCTTCCACCTGGAGCAACGGCTGGTCCGCCGCGGCCGAACTCCGCGTCGGGCGCGTTCCGTTCGTCGTGTCGCTCATCGTGTTTCGGTCCTTCCCACGAATCGACCCAGCCGCTGGGCCGACAACACCACGGCGATGATGACCAGGCCGGGCAGTGTTGTCAGCCACCAGGCGGAGGCGAGGAAGTTGCGGCCCTCCGAGATCAGCGAACCCCATTCGGGGGTGGGCGGTTTGGTGCCGTAGCCGAGAAAGCTGAGCGAGGACACGGCCAGCACCGCCATGCCGAATTCGACCGCGGCCAAGGCCAGCACCGGCTGGAACGCATTGGGCAGCACGTGCCGAACCAGCACCGCGTACCAGCGCACGCCGGACGCGTGCGCGGCCTCGACATACGGCGCGTGCCGCACCCGCAGCACCTCCGAGCGCATCACCCTGGCGAAGTTCGCGATCAGCGAGACACCGACGGCGACAGCCACATTGCGGGTGCCGAAGCCGAGCGCGGTGACCAGGGCCAGCGCGAGCAACAGCGACGGGATGGACAGCAGCACGTCGACGACCCGCATGATCGCGGTGTCGACGATGCCGCCCGCGGCGCCGGACAGCAGCCCGAGTACCGACCCGACCACCAACGCGATCCCGACCGCGGTGAGCGTGGCGGTGAGCGAGAGCCCCGCACCGTGCACCATCCGCGTGTACAGGTCGCGCCCGAGATTGTCGGTGCCGAACCAGTGCGCCGCGCTGGGTGCCCGGAACTTCTCCGCGGGCACTCCGATCAGTGGATCGCCGGAGGCGAACACCGAGGGCGCCACCGCCCAGCCGACCGCGACGGCCAGCACCACCCCCGACACCACCAGGCCCAGGTGTGCGCGGGCCCATCGGGCCGTTCGGGTTGCTCGGTGCACGCGCGCGACGCCATGATCGGTCACCGGCTCGGGCCGTGCGGTCGGCGCCGGTCGGCGCACGAGGATGTCAACCACGTTCACTCCTTTCGGTGTCGGTGTTCGAGCCGTCCGATTCGCTGGACTTCCCAGCGACGGACCCGGCTTCGGCGGGGGTGGTGACAACCGGCACGGCACGACTGCGCCGCGTCCCGGTGATGCGCGGATCGAGCAGCGGATAGAGCAGGTCGACCGCCAGATTCACGCCGACGAAGATCAGCGCCGAGAGCAACACCACGCCCTGGACCACGGGGATGTCCTGATTGAGCACGGAGGTCTGGGTGAGCCGGCCGACGCCCGCGCGGGCGAACACCGACTCCACCACCACCGACCCGGCCAGCATCGTGCCGACCAGCACCCCCGCGATGGTGAACGCGGGCACGCTGGCCAACCGGGCGATATGGCGGCGCTGCACCCACCAGCGGGACGCGCCCTTGGCCAGCGCCACATCGGTGAACGGCTGACGCCACGTCTGTTCCAGCCCGGCCGCGAGAACCTGGGCGAGCACCGCCCCGATCGGCAGAGCCAGCGTCAGCGCGGGCAGTAGCGTCCCGCGCAGCCCGGTCCCACCGAAGGCGGGGAACCAGTGCAGCCGGAAGGAGAACAGCTGCAACAGGAGCAGGCCGGTCCAGAATGTCGGCACCGAAACACCCAGCGGCGGGAGCGCACTCAGGGCGTTGCGCAGCCAAGGCCGTTGCGTATAGGTGGCGGCGAACGCGAGGATCGTCCCGCCGATGATCGCGAAGAGCAGTGCGAGAGCGGCCAGTCCGAGAGTGGGCGGGACAGCGTCACCGATGGCTTCGGTCACCGGCTGGCCGGTATTGATGGAGCGGCCCAGATCGCCGCTGACGGCGTTGCCGAGCGCGGTCAGGTACTGCTCCCACAGCGGCTTGTCCAACCCGTACCGGGCCTGCATCTCCGCTACGGCCGCCTTGTCGACCGGGGTGCCGAGCCCGGCGCCGTCGGCCGCCATCGAGACCGGATCCGAGGGCAGCGCGTACAGCACGAGGAAGGAGATCGTGAACGCCGCCCACAGCACCCAGATCGCCTGCAGTACGCGCGAACCCACGTATCGGCCCATGATCAGTGCCCGCTCAGCCAGGTGTCGAAGAACTGCAGTCGGGCCGAGGCCTCGAACTTCACGTCCTGGGTGTGCCCGGCCACGCCGATCGCCTGCGACAGTTCGATCGTCGGCAGGTACAGGCCGTTGTCGAGCACCAGCTTCTGCACGGTCGCGAGCAGTTCCGCGCGTGCCGCCGGGTCGTTGGTGGCCAGCTGCTTGTCCAGCGCCTCGTCCAGGGCCGGGATCGGGCCGCGCACACTGAGATTGCGACCGGTCAGCGAGAACGAGGTCCGCAGGATGTCACCATCGGCGCGGGTGGAGTTGCCGTAGAAGGAGTCGTAGTCCTTGGTGTTCATCTTCGCGGTGCTCTCCGGCCCGGAGACCAGGTCGAGCTTCAGATCCACCCCGATCTGGCGCAGCTGCTGCTGGGTCAGTTCCAGAATCGCCTGGTTGCCCGCGAACACCTGGCTGAAGGTCACCGAGAAGCTCAGGCGCTCACCGTTCTTGGTACGGATGCCGTCGGCGCCGGGCAGCCAGCCCGCCTGGTCGAGGGCGGCCTTGGCCTTGGCGGGGTCGTAGGCGAGCCGGGCCGACTGATCCAGGTAGGCCGGGGTGGCCGAGGCCAGGCTGCCGGTCGCGTACTTGAACTGCGGGCCGAGCACGGTGTCGACGAGCTGCTTGCGGTCCAGCGCGGGCAGCAGCGCCTGACGGACGGCCTGGTCACGCAGCGGACCACGAGTCACGTTGAGCTGGAAGCCGAACGGGGTTCCCGGGTTGGACGTGGACAGCACCTGCCCGCCGGCGGCCTCGATCTGCGGTGCGTCCTGCGGCAGCGCGTCACTGATGGCGTCGAGCTGACCCGAGGCCAGGCTGCCGGTCCGCACACCCGATTCCGGGACCACGGTGAACTCGATCTTGTCCAGATACGCCTCGCCCTGGTGCCCGAAAACGGCCGAGCCCCAGTTGTAGCCGACCCGCTTGGCCAGCGTGGCCGAGGAGTCCTGCTTCCAGCTGGTGTAGGTGAACGGTCCGCTGCCGATGTTGTCGCCCGCGCACCGCGCCTCGGCGGGCTTGGCGTTGGTGGACTGGGCGAGGATGCCCAGCTGAGGGGTCGAGGTGGCCTGCAGGAACTGGGCGTTCGGCTGGCTGAATTCGACACGGGCGGTGAGCTTGTCGACTGCGGTGGTGCCGACATAGTTGGTGAGATAGCTGACGCCGAGCGCGGCCTTCGCCCCGCCGAGCTTGACCGTCGCGTCGAAGGTATCGCGCACCGAGTCCGCGGTCAGCGCAGTGCCGTCGCTGAAGGTGACACCGTCGGCGAGCTTGAAGGTGAACACTTTCGCGTCCGGGCTGACCTCCCAGCTCTTGGCCAACCAGGGTGTGATCGCGCCGGTCTTCGGGTCCTGATCGGTGAGCGAGTCGACGATCTGGCGGGCGACGTAGATGGTCTGATTACTGGCCGACTGAGCCGGATCCGAGCAGGTCGGGGCCTGCGAGAGGCCGTAGCGCAAGGTGCCGCCGGGCTGCGGCGGTCCGGCCTGACCACCCGAGCCGCCGGTGTCGCTGCCACAGGCGACCACCGTGGTGACGGCGGCCAGTGCGCCGACGGCGGCGGCGATGCGATGACGAGGACGGATCACGAGATAACTCCAGAGAATTGGCGGCCAGCGGCCAGGGGACGACTCGGAATGCGGCGGCGCAGCTCGGGCGCCACCTCGGCCTGGAACAGTTCGAGACTGCCCAGGTACTCGGATTCGGTGCGGCCGTCACGTTCGGCGGACAGGTGGATCACCTCGTGCCCGAACTGTTCGTGATAGCGGCCGACCTTGTCGATCACCTGCTCCGGGCTGCCGACCAGCGCCGACGAGCGGGTGACGAAGTCTTCGACGGTCTCGAACACGACCGGATTGCCGACCTTGCGCTGCAGCGAGGTCCGCGCCTCGAACAGCGGACGGAACACCTCGACGGCCTCCTGGGAGGTCCGCGCGACATGGAAGCCCGCGGTGCCCGCGCCGACCAGCGCGTCGGCCGGGTCGTGACCGTAGTGCGCCCAGCGCTCGCGATAGTGGCGGATCAGCGCGGCGTACGGCTCGATCGGATTGGTGACATTCGCCGAGAACACCGGATCACCGTGGCGCGCGGCCAGTTCCACCGACTCCTTGCTCGTCGCACTCCCGTGCCAGATCCGCACCCGCGGCTGCAACGGTCGGGGCAACGCCTTGGCCGCGGCGAGTGAGGGCCGGAACTGTCCCGACCACGTCACTTCCTCGCTGTCCCACAGCGCCCGGAACAGTTCGTACCCTTCCCGATTGCGCTCCCACTGATCCTCGGTGGTGACGTGGTAGAGCTGCGCCTGCGCCGCGCCGTTGCCCTTGCCGATGATCAGCTCGAGCCGGCCCTCGGACAGGTTGTCGAGGGTGGAATAGTCCTCGAACGCGCGCACCGGATCGAGCAGGCTCAAGGTGGTGACCGCGGTGAACAGGCTGATCCGCGAGGTGAGGGCCGCGATATGGCTCAACACCACCGGGGGAGCGGCCGACAGGAACGGATCCTCGTGCCGCTCACCGACAGCGAACCCGTCGTAGCCGAATTCCTCGGCGCGCCTGGCCTGTTCGACCACCTCGTGCAGGCGATCACGTGTCGTCGGGACCACGCCGGTGACCGGATCGGGTACCCGGGTGATCAGCGTCATCAGCAGGAATTTCATGCGGCGGGCTTCTTCGGCAGACCGGGCGGGTTGATCCGCGACTCGGTGACCTTCTCCGAATCCAGGCCCCAGCGGTCGAGGACCTTCTGGTAGCTGCCGTCGGCGATCGCGTGCTGCAACGCCTTGTGGATAGGGCCGATCAGGCCGTTGTCCTTCTTGGTGAGCGCCGCGATCTCGCCCTGCAACTGCTCACCCGCGCCGGAGAAGGTGGCGATGATCTTGCCGTCGCTGGTGGCGGAGTGGTACACGGCTGCGGGGTTCGGGCCGATGTAGCCGTCGATGCGCTTGGAGGCCAGCGCAAGGTAGTAGTCGGTGCTCTGCTGGTAGTAGGCGATGTCGACCGGGGGTAGACCCTCGGCGACGTTCTTCTCGTTCCAGCTCACCAGCAGCTGTTCCTGATTGGTGCCCGCGCCGATCCCGATCCGCTTGCCCGCCAGGCTCTTGCGGTCGGTGTAGGTCAGCGGGCTGTCCTTCGGGACCTCGAGGGCGACGGTGTCGGTGCGGTAGGTGGCGAAGTCGTACTTCTCCTTGCGCTCCTCGGTGACGGTCACATTCGAGATGAACGCGTCCACCTCACCGGAATCCACCCGCACGAAGTTCTGCGACCAGTCCGCCACCTGGATATCGAGCTTCAGGCCCAGGATGTCGGCCACCAGGGTGGCGAAGTCGACCTCGGAGCCGATGACGGTCCGGTCGTCGGTGGCGTAGAACCGCAGCGGCGGCACGGAACCGGCGGGACCGGTCACCACCAGCGTGCCGCGGTCGCGGATGGCCTGGGGCACCTCGGCGGCGATCGCGTCGACCTTGGCGGCGCGCACCCTGCCCTCCTGGGCGGGGGACAGGTCGTAGGTGATCGCACCGGCCTGCACGGTGTCGGCGGCCTCGGGCTCGGCGGTGCAGCCTGCCGTCAACAGCGTGGCCGCCGCGACGATGCCGATCAGGGTGGAGAGCTTCATCAGTGTCGAAACCTGTTCGTGGGAAGGGATGTTCAGCGGACGCGGGACAGGAACGCCTGCGTGCGCGGGTGTTCGGGGTGGTCGAGGACGCTGGCGGCCTCGCCCTGTTCGACGATCACGCCCTCGTCGAGGAACACGACCGTGTCGGCGACCTCGCGGGCGAAACCGATCTCGTGGGTGACGATCACCAGCGCGGTGCCGCTGTGCGCGAGATCGCGGATCACCGCGAGGACCTCGCCGACCAGCTCCGGGTCGAGTGCGGAGGTGGGTTCGTCGAACAGGATCAGCCGTGGTTTCAAGGCCAGGGCCCGCGCGATGGCCACGCGCTGCTGCTGACCACCGGACAGACGCCGTGGATAGGCGTCGACGAAATCGGCCAGTCCTACCCGTTCCAGGAGCTGTTTCGCCTCGGCGACCACCTCGCCGCGCGGGCGCCGCTGCGCCGAGGCCGGGGCGAGCACCACATTGTCGAGCACCGTGAGATGTGGGAACAGATTGAACTGCTGGAACACGAAGCCGATGCGGCTGCGCTGGGCGCGCACCGCGTGGTCGGGCAGCGAACGCAAGATGTTGCCGCGTTGCCGGTAACCGATCAGCTCACCGTCGATGTGCACGGTGCCCGCGTCCTGCGCTTCCAGATGGTTGAGCACCCGCAGCAGCGTGGACTTGCCGGAGCCGGAGGGCCCGATCACCGCGACCACCTCACCGGCGCGTACCGCCAGATCCACGCCACGCAGTACCTCGGTGCCGCTGTAGGACTTGCGGATTCCGCGCGCCAATACCGCTGCGGTCATCGGGTTGCTCCTCGGGGTGCGGCCGCACCGGCGGCGATCTCGGTGACCTTGGCGCGGACCCGCTGCCACGGTGTCGGCGGCAGCTCACGCTGCGCGCCCTTGGCGTAGTGCCGTTCGATGTAGTACTGCAGGATCGACAGCGCCGTGGTGAGCACGATGTACCAGACGGTCGCCACCATCAGCAGCGGAACCACCCGGCCGTTGCGGCCGAAGATCACCTGTACCTGGTAGAACAGTTCGGCGATCGCCATCACCGACACGATCGAGGTGCCCTTGAACAGGCTGATCACCTCATTGGCCGCGTTCGGCAGAATCGAGCGCATCGCCTGCGGCAACACGATCGTGCGGAACTGGCGCCAGCGCGGAATCCCCAGCGCCGCGGCCGCTTCCAGCTGACCGTCGTCGACGGCGAGCAGGCCCGCCCGGATCAGCTCGGCCGAATACGCCGCCTGATGCAGGGCCAGCCCGATCACCGCCGCGGTGAAACCGCTGATCACGCCGTTGACATCGAACTCGTAGAAGCCGGGTCCGAACGGAATGCCCACGGACAGGCGGGGATACAGGTAGGCGATGTTGAACCAGAACAGCAGCTGCACGATCAGCGGGATCGAACGGAAAGCCCAGATATAGGTCCAGGCGATCACCCGCAGCACGGGATTGTTCGACACCCGCCCGATCGCCAGCAGGGTGCCGAACACGAAACCGAGGGCAGTGCCCCACAGAGTGAGCTCGATGGTCACCCGGAGCGCGGCCAGCACCGACTTCGCGGTGAAGTACTGGGCGAAAGTGCCCCAATCCCAACCCGGATTGGTGATCAGGCCGTGCGCGAACTGGGCCACCAGCAGCAGTGCGATCGCCGCGACGACCCAGCGCCACGGGTGCCACGACCCGGCGATCCGGGGAAGGTCGTCGACAGGCGCCTTGTCGGCGGATTCCGGATCGGCGGGGAGAGCGTCGCCAGGCGGTGTGGGCGCGGTCTCGGCGCCGGATACGGCAGACGCGGTCATGGGAATCCTTCGGAAAACAGTGGAACGAGGCACAGTGACCTCCACCCGGCCAGCAACGGGTTCGCGATCTGGCGGCGCTCAGGCCGGACAGGTAGACAGCACGAAAATCTCCTCCATCGAACCCGGCAGAAGCACCCACACCCCGAAACGGGCGGGTTGCTGCGACGTCATCGAGCCAGGTCTCTCGGTCGCTCTGGATGGTTGCGCCCCGGTTTTGTGGCCCGAGCTGAATCAGCATGTGGCACATGTGCGCTACCCACAACGGTAGAAATCAGCGTGAGCACAGAGGTTGGAACCGGACGCGAGCACCGGCACAATTGCCCCGGTTCGGCGTGGTGGGGGACCCGCGGACCGGGGGTGAACTGCGATCGGTGGGTTCGCTGAGAGATTGCGACGCGCCGAACGGGCGGTTACTTCACCTGGCCGGAATCCTGCATCGCAGGCGGTAGCGTCGGGGTTCTCTGCGTCGATGAGGAGTACGTCGTGATCATGCCGCGTCGTTCCACCGCACTGACCGCGCTGACGGGTTGCGCCGCTGCGTTGCTGTTGGCCGTGCCGTCGGCCGTCGCCGAACCGGCCGTGCCGGTGGCGCCCGCTGTCACTCGGGACGCACCCCAGGTCACGCCTGCCGCGGAGGCGGGGGATCTTCTCGGTGCCTATCAGAGCGTTGTCGACACGTTGAAGGCTATGGGGATCCAGCCGTTCCTCTACCCGACGGTGGCGGCGAACTGTAGCGGTGACGGAGCGGGGCTTGTTCCGGCTGTCGCGGGGGCTGTGCCGGGGCCTTGGCCGGCGAATACGCTGCCGATTCCTGGGCTCGATTTGTCCGCGGTGAAATCCGGGCAGACTTTGTTCACGTTCCTGCCCTACGGGCTTGCGGCCGATACGGCGGCTACGAAGACGTCCGGGATGCAGGTGGCGTGGCTCAATGTGAGTACCGGGCGTGGGGGGATGGCCTCGATGGGGCCGATTGCTGACATTGTGCGGGCGATGGTGCCTGCTGAGGTTCCTGGTGAGTTGCGGCCTCTTGCTGAGGCGGCTATTCGGGACTTTTTGTTTGCTGCTATTCCTGTTGGTGGGGTGCGTGCTGTGCCTGTGGATACGGGGCGGGGGACTGTGTTGGCTGCTGTTTTCGGTACTGCTGACAACGGGGGGCGGTCGTGTTTCTTCTTTCCGACGATCGGCATTACTGAGGTGGCTTGAGTGTGGGGGTTGGTGGCTGGGTGACCTGGGTTCGGTAGTCCCAGGACGGTTTGACGCTGTGTTTATTGGCGCGCTGGCGCGCGCGTGTCCGCGGCCCTGAGGGGCCGCCCGTCATCGAAAACATCGATTTGCAAAATAACCAGAGCAAAC
>NZ_JBHXWQ010000012.1:135000-226075 GCF_042671725.1 Nocardia sp. NPDC127606
GGCCCTGAGGGGCCGCCGGTCAGGCACCGGTGCTTGCTCCTTCGTCGCCTACGCACCGGCGCCTGACCGGCGACCCGGCCGCGGACCGGCCACTTCGTGGCCGTCCCTCCCTAGGGGTCGGGAGTGCGGTGGGTGGGTTGGGTGGGTGGGTTGTGGAAGACGGGGACAGGCTGGGTGTGGGCCCGGTGGGTTGTTGGAGAGGGGGACTGGCTGGGTGTGGGCCCGGTGGGTTGTTGGAGAGGGGGACAGGCTGGGTGTGGGCGGTGTGCGGTGTGGTCGTTGGAGAGGGGGTGAGGCGGGGACAGGCTGGTGTGAGGTGTGGTTGGGAGTGCGAGGGCGCAGTGGGACGGGCTGGGTGTGCGGTGTGGTGGGGGTTCGAGGACGGGTGCAGACGGGGTGGACGGCGCTCGCCGAGTAGGCGGGCGTGGCGTCGGGCCCCGCGTATGCCCGTCCACGAGCTCGGGGTGTGCGGTGTGGTTGGGAGTGCGGGCATCGGGGGACTTGTGCCACCGCCCAGGTCGAGCGGGTGCGCGCCTGCCCATCACCCACTCGGCGGCCTTGGTGCGCCTGCGCCATCGTCGACGCGGCGATCGCCTCGGTGTCGCCACGGCCGTCTATGTGACCACTGGCATGGGGTACCAGGGTGTGGGGGAGCCGGCGGATGTGGGGGTCCGCTAGGTGGGGAGGGGAGCGGGCGTGGCGGAATCGGGGGGCTCGGTGGAGTGCTCGGTGTGGCAGAACTGCTGGTCAGGCGTGGTGGGCTAGCGAGTCTTCGGGGGTTACCAGGGGGCGCTGTTTCCAGCGCAGGCTGCCGGTGCGGTGGCGGTGGTGGGAGCGGGTCCACAGGCTGAGGTAGTGGGCCACTGACAGGGGGTGTGCCGCGGCTGAGGCGAGGTCGGGTCCGGTGGGGGGCTTGCGGGTTTCGATGGTGCGGGCGGTGAGGCGGCTCGTGACGGCGGCCAGGTAGCCGAGCAGGCCCGCGCGGCGGGTTCGGCCTCGGCCGAGGATCGCGGCGAGGGGGGGAATCCAATAGGCGAGGGCGGCGAGGATTGCGATGGCTGCGCCGGTGTCGCGGCGGCCGCCGTAGGCCGACCACAGCCAGCGGGTGTAGCCGTCGGTGAGTTCGGTGGCGCCGGTATACATTCGGGTGCTCGCGGCGGGGCCCGCGGTCACCAGGGCGGTGCGGTGGCCTGCTCGGCGGATGGCGCGGGCCAGGTCCAGATCCTCGGTGGCGCTGGCTGCTACGGCCGCGTGGCCGCCGCCGGCGCGGTAGGCCGCGGCGTCGACGGCGAGGAACTGGCCGCACGCTACGGCGGTGGACGGGCGCAGGCTGTGGTTGGCGGGGCCGATGGGCAGGGTCGAGGCCCACGACCAGGCCAGCAGCGGTTGGATCAGGCGCTCGGCGGTCGAACCGGCTTCCTGTATCGGCCACGCCGAGACCAGACCTGCTCCGCGCCTGCGCAATTCGGTCACCGCCGCGGCGATCGCGTGGGGGGCCAGGCGCACGTCCGCGTCGACGAAGACCAGAGCGGCCGCGTCGGTGCGGGCGGCCAAGCGCGCGCACGCGGCGGCTTTGCCGGTCCAGCCGGGGGCGGGGTGGGCGGCCGAACGCAGGACGGTGAAGCGCTCGTCGTCGGCGATCGCGTCGAGTGCGGCTTCGTAGGTGCCGTCGGTGGACGCGTCGTCGAGGATCAGCACGCTCAGGCGGGGGACGCCCACCTGCGCGCGAAGGTCGGCGATCAGCGCGGGCAGGCGCTGCGCCTCGTCGCGAGCGGGGACGCACACCGTGACCGGTTCGATCACGCCCGCCACCCCGCGCGGCAGGGTGCGCAAGGTGACCAGGTTGTAAGCGGCGGTGGCCGCGCCCAGCGTGGCCAGACCGGTGCCCGCCCAGGTCAGGTAGCGGGCCGCCGCGCTCATGTCAGCGGCCCAGTCTGCGACTGGAGATTTCGCGCCACATCTCCGAGGGGGAGAAACCGCCGCGCGGTGCGTTCGGCGGGCCGGGGTTGCGGTCGCGGAACGCCAGGCCCGCGATCAGCGCGGCCACCGCGAGGGTGATACCGCCGACGATGCCCGCCCAGCCCGCGAACGAGCGGGTGTTGGGGTCGGCGTACTTCACCTCGGCGCGCATGGTCGACACCTCGCCCGCGGGCAGCTTCCACGACACGGTGTTCTCGCTGTCGGTGGTCTCACGGGTGCCGTTGGTCTTGGCGACGCGGGCCGGGAACGCGACGGAGAACTGCACGTCCGAGCCGTGCGGCGGCACCGATTCCAGGTCGACCCGCCCGGTCAGACTCACCAGATCGCCACTGCGCTGGAATTCGAGGGTGAACATGCCCTGCGTCTGATCCGACAGGCCACCGAGCTGGCCGACCTCGCCGAAGGACAGATCGTCGAAGAACACCTGGGTACCGATGTACCCGTCCTGGTTGTAGTTCTCCACCCGCACCTTCGCCGCCAACTGCTCCGGCGCCTTCAGCTGGGGCCCCTTGTCCTCAGGCCCCGTAGGCACCACCGCGGCGACGATCCGTCCCGACACGCGATCGTTCGACGACACCCCCATCGACACCTGCACACGCAGGCACCCGGCCAGCGCGGGCACGAGCAGTGCCAGCAGGACGGCAACGGCCGCGACGCGCCGCGCGGGCACGGAACGACGCGGCGAAGGAACGGGCATGTCGGCGACGGGACTCGGCTGCACGGTTGACATCGTGCCAGGCTCAGGCCCCAGAGCCCACACGACGGGCCCAGCACGCACCGCCCACCCGTGCCGATCAGGCATTTTCGCCCGGAATCGGGGGTGTGTCGCGGCGGGCTCGGCCGCTCAGAACGCGTGTCGCCCGGTCCGCGCACGCAGAAACAACGGGATTCCGAGCACGCCGAGGCCGATGAACCCCCAGATCGCCGACGCGGGAAGGCCGAGGAACACCGCGTGCGCGAGGGCCGAACCGAGCCAGGTCCACCCGAACACCGCGACCGGGACCGCCACCGACGGGTCGCGCGGCGGCGGCGGGAAATGATCGAGCAGGGTGAGAAGCACTGCCATGACCGCGGCGACGAGCGCCCATCCCAGGTAATTGGTGTACGGGATCTCGGGGATGCCCGGCAGGCCTGCGTCGGTGACCGACCAGGTCCATTGGCCGTCGGCCACCATCTGCGGATCGAGGAACAGATCCCAGCCGACCGCCCCGAGGACGAACAGCCCCGCACGCCCGACATTCGACCGGCTGAGCAGTCGAGCGTTCGACGCGCTGGACGCCCGCGCATGCAGGGATCCGGACCGACCCGGGCTATGCGTGCTCGACGGGTGCGCGCGGGACACGAGCATGCCCGCGACGATCCAGATCGGGTACAGCCCGCCGGTCCACGCCAACGGCACCGCCAGCGGCACATCGGCGAACGCGGGCCCGAGCCGATCGACGGCATAGGCGTAGCTGCCGAACGGGAATCCGGTCGCGGTGCCGACGATTTCGGCGGTGAGCCCCAGACCGGACACGACGACGAAGAACCCGGTGGCCCAGCGCACTCCGCGCGTCGTCGCCGCGTGCAGCAAGGCGGTCGCGGCGGACAGCACCACCACCGCGACGGTGATCCGGTCGCGCGCGACCCCGGCACTCAACGGGTAGGTGATCTGCACGAGCACCAGGGCCAGCGCGGTCACGGCCGGGATCGCCCGGCGTGGATCGACGCGCAACCAGGCGCGGATCGCGGCGACGGTACGACGACCTGTGTCGAGAACCGTGCCGGTCACCGATACCGCCGAACTGTCGACCCGGTGCCGTCGTGGAGCCGACTCCGGCGGTGTGGCGGGCATGCCTTCATCGCTTGCGCAGCAGCGTGAACCGGCGCTTGCGCCCGTCGCCGAGGACCAGCCGGGCCGCGCTGCGCCCGCTGGCTCCGGAGACTCCGCCGCCGGGATGGGTGGATGCGCCGGTCAGGTACAAACCGGGAGCGCCGGGGACGCGCTGGCCCGACAGCTCGGGCAGCGGCCGCCACAGCATCATCTGATCGAGCGACATCTCCACGTGCATGACGTTGCCGCCGCGCAGACCCATCTCCCGCTCGAGATCCACCGGCGTCTGCACGAATCGTGCGAGCACCGACGAGGTGAACCCCGGGGCGTACCTGTCGACCTCGGCGATGATCCGGTCGGCCTCGTGCTCGGCGTGTGCTGCCCAGTCGCCGCCGTCGGCGAGCTCATAGGGATGCCATTGCGCCCACAGCGATAGCTGATGTTCGCCCGCGGGCGCGATGGACGGGTCGAGCGCGCTGAAACTCATCGCCAGCACCACCGGGCGCGGCGGCAGCGAACCGGCCATGGCCGCGCCGTGAGCAAGTCGAAGCTGTCGGCGGTCGGAGACGAGGAACTGCAGACCACGGGCGGATTCGGCAGGGGAGGCGCCGGGGTACTCGGGTAGCCGGTCGGTGGCCAGGCGCACCACCATGCCGATGCCGGGCCCGACTCGGATGCGGCGCTGCCAGTCGTCGAGGACCGTGGGGTCGAAATCGCCCGCGCGCAGCAGGTCGAGCGTCGACAGGATGTGGGAGCCCGCGATCACCGTGTCGGCGTGCAGTGTCCGGCCCGATTCGGTGGTCACCTGCCACCCGCTGCCGGATCGGCGCAGCGAGGTGACGGCGTCGCCGGTGTGCAGTTCGCCACCGTCGGCACGCAGGCGCGCGATCAACGCCGCGCTGAGCGCCCCACTTCCGCCCACCGCGCGTCCGGGCGGCACTGTATGCATGAGCGCGGCGAACCCGGCCATCGGCGCCGTCCCCGGCTCCGACATCGGCGGACCCGACTGCGCGCCGAACCACGCGAGCGACGCCTTGAGGCGTTCGTCGTCGAACCAGAAGTCCAGCAGCGCGTCGCCGGACTGCAAGAACTCCCGCGACAACGCCGATCCGCCGGCCCGCGCGTCCAGCCCCCAGAACGAGCGAACGAGCCTGCCCGGCGTCGGCGGTCCGCCGAACGACCGCATCACCCGGGCGCTGCGCTCGCCCCACACCCCGACGAAGCGGCGGTATGCGTCAGCGTCCTTGACACCGCAGGCGGCCGCGATCGAGGCGCACGTCTCGTCGAGATCACGGTGGAACACGATCGGCGGGCGCGCACCGTCGGACGGTGTGAAGCCCCATGGATCACAGTCGAGATAGCGCAACCCGAACCGTTCGAGCTCGAGCTCCTCGATGATCCCGGTGTGCCGGATCATGATGTGCGCCGAAGATCCACGATCAACGAGATGGCCGGGGAACCGCGCCACCGTAGACACCGCGCCACCGGGCACCTCGTCGCGCTCCAGCACCTGCACCCGCTGCCCGGCCCGCGCCAGATAACAGGCCGCGACCAGCGCGTTGTGGCCGGATCCGACCACCACCGTCGTCACGGGTACGTGGGCGGCATCGGGAGCCTGCGCCCGAGGATGGCGAACGGCCGGGTATCGCCCGCGAACACGAAATTGCGGATCACATCGGTGAATCCGGCCCGCCGGTACAACTTCCAGGCCCGATTCGCCTCCTCCGGGACTTCCGGCGTCGACAGCAGCACCGCGGCCTCGGCGCGGTCGGCCAGCAATCGCTCGAGCAAGCGCGCGCCGATCCCACGGCCCTGCGCCGCCGGGTGCACGTGCAGCTCGGTGAGTTCGAAATAGTCGGCGAGCAGGTCGCGGGCAGCGGCGTCGGGCCATCCGCAGCGTCGCATTCCGGTCTGTACCTGCTGGTGCCACCACTGCCGCGGCGCACCGCTGTAGCCGTAGGCGATCGCCAGGATCGGCGCGGTGCGCAGGTCGACGCCGCCCGCATCGTCGGGCAGCACCGCGGCCACCGCCCGCCAGCCGGCCCTGGTGGTGTGTTCGGTCCACATCGGGGCGCGGTGATGCTCGGTGCCACGGGGGTAGTCCATGGCGGCGACATAGACCGACAGGGCGTCGTGCAGGCGTGCGCGCAGGGCGGCGACGCTGAGGTCGACGATGACGGGTGCGGGGGTGTGATTCGGCTTGACGGCTGTCATGGCTCTCGTCGATGGCGCGCGAACGCGGAAAGTTGTCGGTGGGTGTCCCTATATTCAATCTCAATTCAAACGTTCGAATGTTAGTTCGATCAGTGCGAGGGGCGAAAGGGGCAGCAGATGGCTGGTCACAACGATGGTCGAGCGCACGCGGGCCACGACGGGCGCGCCGGCGGACTACTACGCCAAGCCGATGCGCTGCTCACCGATTCCGCCTGGGAGCACGAACCGGGGGAGCGGTTCCGCACCGCGTACCTGGCCGCGCTGCGCGGCGCGGGCTCGATGATCGCGCTCACCGGCGCCGATCGCGCGCCGCGAGCACGGTCGCGCAGCGCCTGGGTGTTACTGAGACGCGCCAGCCCGGAGTTCGTGATGTGGGCCGACTACTTCGAGGCGCACTCGCAATTACGGGCCGCGTTGGAGGCCGGATTGGACCGCGCGATCACTGACACACAAGCCGACGAGTTCTGCTCACGGGTGGGCGCATTCCTCTACGACGTCGACGATGCGCTGGTAGCCGCGGCTAAGAGCCTCCCGCAGCCGAGTCGTGGCCGCGACATGACCGCTTAGTTATGACCGAGTAGGTGGTACGCCACCGATCGAACTCGTATCATGGGGAGCAGATAGCCGCCAAGGTCGGCTACCCGTCGCCTACCCGGAGGCGACCAGCCACGCCTAGTGCCGGGGGAGGTACCGTGCCACTCTCCGAGCACGAGCAGCGCATGCTCGAACAGATCGAGAGCGCTCTCTATGCTGAGGATCCGAAGTTCGCCTCGTCCGTCCGCGGCGGACGACTTCGCTCCACGTCGAGTCGACGTAGACTTCAGGCTGCGGCTTTGTTCGCCGTCGGCCTGTTTCTGCTCGTCGCCGGCATCGCCGCCCCGTTCAAGCCGGGCGGTTTCCCGATCATCAGTCTCGTCGGATTCATCGCCATGTTCGGCGCTGGTGTCCTGTTGATGATCGGCAACTCGCGTCGCGCCGCCCGACCGGACGCGACCGAGCCCCCCGCGGCGGGCAGCGGCCCGACCACGGGGCACCCGGCCCGAGGTGGTCGCCAACGCAAGTCCGGCGGCTTCTCCGAGCGAATGGAAGACCGATTCCGACGACGGTTCGAGCAGGAGTAGCTCAGACCTAGCCGACTACGACGGCGGCGTCACATCCAGCACGGGTGCGGCGCCGCTTTCGTGCGTCTATGGGCCCGGCGCTCGACAGAACGCGAGGCCAGGGCGGTTCCCCCACCTTCCCCACCGCTCCCCACACTTCCCCCATCCGGTCACTCGACCGACGTCGCACCTGCGATGTTTGCTGAACGTTGTCGGAACGAGGGGTTGCCGACCCGCGCGGGTTGCCCGAACACGGGATA
Organism: Nocardia sp. NPDC127606; assembly: GCF_042671725.1. Lineage (NCBI taxonomy): Bacteria > Bacillati > Actinomycetota > Actinomycetes > Mycobacteriales > Nocardiaceae > Nocardia > Nocardia sp. NPDC127606. The sequence goes on from NZ_JBHXWQ010000012.1 coordinate 142,368, forward strand.
ACCGCGAATCTCAGTGATAGCTGGGATGACCTGCGGAATTGTGTTGGCGGGGAGCAGGATCACTCAGGGTTTCGATTGAAAGTGGGGGAAAGTGGGGTAATGTGGGTCGCGCACTACAGGAGAGGCCGTACGGCGAGGTGAATCCAGTAGGGAGGTGGCCGAGATGTTCCTCGGTACCTACACCCCCCGATTGGACGACAAAGGGCGGCTGACGTTGCCTGCGAAGTTTCGAGACGATCTGGCGGGAGGGTTGATGGTCACGAAAGGCCAAGACCACAGCCTGGCCGTGTATCCGAAAGACGAGTTCACCGCGCTCGCGCGGCGAGCCGCGTCGGCGTCCCGAAGCAACCCGCAGGCAAGGGCTTTCGTTCGAGCGCTGGCGGCGGGCACCGACGAGCAACGTCCGGACGCACAGGGCCGGATCACGCTGTCGCCGGACCATCGGCGCTATGCGAACCTCTCGCGGGATTGCGTGGTGATCGGTTCGGTCGACTTCCTCGAGATATGGGATAAGCAGGCGTGGGAGACCTACCTCGAAGAACACGAGGAGGACTACGCGCAAGCCGGAGACGAGTCGCTGGGCGGAATCTTCTGACCCGGAGCACGCGAGTGCTGCGAGGCCTCTGCCCGGGCGTGGACCCTGACGTACTTCCCCGACGCCAGGTGCCTTGCCCCGGTCAGAGACCTCGAAGCATTCGCATCAACTCGTTCGACAAGCACTCATTCGAAAAGCACTGTGTGGCAAGGCGACCCGTCTGCGACGCGAGGCAGTATCCCGGGAGGTCGAGGTGAACCATGACGCCGAGAACCCCCGTCATGTGCCGGTTCTGCTCGAGCGCGCCGACGATCTGCTCGGCCCCGCGCTGAGCGAACCGGGCGCGGTCTACATCGACGCGACGCTCGGATTGGGCGGGCACGCCGAGCATTTCCTGCGCACCTACCCGCAAGCGCGTCTGGTCGGTCTCGACCGCGACACCACCGCGTTACGCATGGCGGGCGAGCGTCTGGCGCCCTATGCCGACCGGATCACGTTGGTGCACACCCGCTACGACGGGATCCCGGCGGCCCTGGCCGAAGCGGGCCTGGACGAAACCGGTTCCGTCTCAGCCGTTCTCATGGACCTGGGAGTGTCGTCGATGCAGCTGGACGAGGCCGAACGCGGCTTCGCCTACTCCGTCGACGCGCCGCTGGACATGCGGATGGACCCGACGACCGGGATCACCGCGGCCGACGTGCTCAACACCTACAGCCACGGCGACCTGGCCAGGGTGCTGAAAACCTATGGCGACGAACGGTTCGCGGGCAAGATCGCCTCGGAGGTGCTGCGCAGGCGGGCGGTCAAGCCGTTCACCACCAGCGCCGAACTCGTCGAGGTGCTCTACGCGACCATTCCGGCCGCGGCGCGCCGCACCGGCGGACATCCGGCCAAGCGCTCGTTCCAGGCGCTGCGGGTGGAGGTCAACGGTGAGCTCGACTCGCTGCGGGCAGCCTTGCCCGCGGCACTGGATTCACTGCGTGTGGGCGGACGGATTTGCGTCATGTCGTACCAGTCGCTCGAAGACCGGCTGGTCAAACACGAACTCGCGCCACGGATCGTGTCCCGGTCGCCGATGGACCTGCCGGTCGAACTGCCCGGCATGGGACCGGAATTCCGGATGCTGACCCGTGGAGCGGAAAAAGCGACCGAGTCCGAGATCGAGGTCAATCCGCGATCCGCGCCGGTGCGGATGCGCGCGGCCGAACGAATCGCGGAGAGGTCAGGGAGGACACAGGAGGGGACACGATGAGCGTGCGGACGAGCACAGTCGCGGTGCCGAGCAAGACGGCCCGGCGCGTCGAGGCGGCCGAACGAGTGAAGTCCGGTGCGGCACAGCGGGCCTACGCCCGCAAGCGCACCAGAGAACAGCTGCTCGACGGCATCGAACTGCCCGAACGCGCCTCGACGATGGCGGGCCGGATCCCGTTCGTCACCGCGATCATCGGACTGCTCGGCTGCGGCCTCGCCCTGACCCTGTTGCTCACCACCCGTGCCGCCGAGGACAGCTACCAGCTCGGTGACGCCAGGACGGTCAACCGCAAGCTCGCCGACGAGCGGGCCGCGCTGCAGCGCGAGGTCGCCGCCGCCGATTCCGCTCCCGAATTGGCCTCCCGCGCACGTGAACTCGGCATGATCCCCGCGAAGGATCCGGCCCGGCTGGTGATCGGCGCCGATGGCGAGGTCACCGTGATCGGTAACCCGACGCCCGCACAGGGTGCGCCGGTGCCGCCGCTGAACGGTCCGCCGACCACCGCCCCGAACACCCCGGCGCCGGGACATGCCCAGGCGCAGGGTGAGCGGGTGGTTCCGGTGCAGCCGGGTGCGGCCACCGCGAGTCCGAGCGCGCCCACCGGTGCCGCGCCCACCAGCGTTCCGGCGAACGTGCTCGCCTCTCCGCCCGCGCCGACGGCCCCCATCGTGAGCGCGCCGCAGCCCGCGGCCGCTCCGGCCCCGGCTCCGGTCGCTCCCGCCCCGGTCGAAGCGGCCGTCCCCGCCCCGGCGAACGGTCAGGCGCCGGCCTCGGCGAACGGTGAAGTCCCCGCTCCGGTGGACGGCGCTGCCCCGGCCCCGCTCGCCCCGGCGACCGTGCCCGATCGCATCGACGTCGCAGGTCAGGGTGAACCACTGGTCTCGGCCGACACTCCACTGCTCGCACCGGATGTCGTGGCCGACCCGGCGATTCCGGCCGGTGCGCCCTTACCGGGCGCCGCGGCTCCGACCCCCGGTCCACGAGCCCCCTCGGCCGGACCGCCGAGTGAACAGCCGCAGGTCGTCGAATCGCAGGATGGTCCTCGATGAAGCAGAGCGGGCCCGCGTCGCAGCAGCGACGCGGGCCGGTCTCGTCGAGGGCCCGCCGCGCAGGCTCGCTCTCGCCGGACCGGCCGATCCGCCTGCGCCTCGGCGTCGGCCGGGTCACCCTGCTGGCCACGTTGGCCGTGGTCGCGTTGCAGCTGCTCTACATTCAGAGTCTCGCCGCTCCCGCGCTGTCGGCGCAGGCGGCCTCGCAGCGCACCATCAAGGCCACCGAGGCGGCCGTGCGCGGCCCCATCACCGACCGGCACGGCAACCAGCTCGCCTTCACCCTCACCGTGAAAGCCCTGACCTTCCAGCCGGTGACGGTGCGCGAGCAACTGGCCGAGGCCAAGAAGCTCAAGCCCAGCGCGCCGGACCCGGAGCAGCGGCTCGAGGACATCGCGAAGTTCATCCACGACAAGCTCGGCGCACCGACCGAGCAGGAACTGCTCGATAAACTGCGCAGCGACAAGAAGTTCCACTATCTGGCCAAGAACGTCGATCCGCGCGTGGCCGCCGAGATCACCGCCAAGTTCCCGGAGGTCGGCGCCGAACGGCAGGACCTGCGCGAGTACCCCGGTGGCTCGCTGGCGTCCAATGTCGTCGGCGCGATCGGCGGCGACCGGCACGGTCAGATGGGGCTGGAATCGGCACTGGACTCGGTGCTGTCGGGTACCGACGGTTCGCGCACCTACGACCAGGGTTCCGACGGTGCGGTGATCCCCGGCAGCTACCGCGACCTGCAGCCCGCGGTGAACGGCTACGGCGTCGAGCTGACCCTCGACGCGGACCTGCAGTACTACGTGCAGCAGCAGGTGCAACAGGCCAAACAGGTGTCCGGCGCGTCCTCCGCCTCGGCGGTGGTGCTCGACGCCAAGACCGGCCAGGTGCTCGCGATGGCCAACGACGGCACCTTCAATCCCGCACTGGGCCCGAACCACTGGGCCTCGGGCAAGATGGGCAACCCCTCGGTCTCCGAACCCTTCGAACCCGGCTCGGTGAACAAGATCGTCACCGCGGCGGCCGCCATCGAATACGGCGTGACCACCCCCGACGAAGTACTCCAGGTGCCGGGCTCGATCCGCATGTCGGGCGTCACGGTGAACGACGCGTGGCAGCACGACGTCGCGCCCTATACGACCACCGGCATCTTCGGAAAGTCGTCCAACGTCGGCACTCTCATGCTCGCCCAGCGGGTGGGCGAGGACCGCTTCGCCGACATGGTCACCCGTTTCGGGCTCGGCCAGCGCACCGGCGTCGGCCTGCCCGGCGAGAGCGGCGGCCAGGTACCCGCCCGCGACCAGTGGTCCGGCGGTTCCTTCGCGAATCTGCCCATCGGCCAGGGACTCTCGATGACGACCCTGCAGATGACCGCCATGTACCAGGCCATCGCCAACGACGGCCTGCGGATCCCGCCGCGCATCGTCAAGGCCAAGGTCGCCCCCGACGGCACCCGCACCGAGGAACTGCAACCCGACGGCGTACGCGTGGTCAGCCCGCAGACCGCGCACACCCTGCGTGAGCTGTTCCAGGCGACCGTGCAGAAGGACCCGATGGGCGTCCAGATGGGCACCGGCGCACCCGCCTCGATCGAGGGGTACCAGGTGGCGGGCAAGACCGGCACCGCACAGAAGGTCGACCCCGCGTGCCGCTGCTATTCGACCTCGTCGTTCTACAGCACGTTCGCCGGGATGGCGCCCGCCGACAACCCCCGCTACGTGATCGGCATGATGCTCGACGCGCCCGTACGCAGCTCCGACGGCACCGGCGGCGGCTCGGCCGCACCGCTGTTCCACAGCATCGCCTCCTGGGCGTTGCAGCGCGACCGGGTGCCGCCCTCTCCGGATCCCAAGCGACTGGTGCTGGAGGCGGTGTCATAACGGCTGATGCCGCAGTTCTCGGCCCCTTCGTCGCACCCTGTACTCAGTCCGGAGGCGGGCGGGCCGAGAACACCGATTAACTCAACCCGCGTTGTCCGACCGACACCGCGCGTCGGTAACCTGACTGCTCGTCTCGCCCACGCGCTCGATCACTCTCAGAGAGGAGCCTTGTGCCCGCGCAGTCCAGCCCGCACGCGCTCCGGCCAACCACTCCGCTGTCGACGTCGCTGCAGGCCGTGGCGGACCTCGCCGGTGCCACGACGGTGCCCTCGGCGTCCGCCGAGGTGACGGTCACCGGCATCGAGCAGCGCTCCAACGCGGTGCGCGCCGGTGACCTGTTCGCCGCGCTTCCCGGCGCGAACTCGCACGGCGCCCGATTCGCCGCCGACGCGATCGCGAACGGCGCGGTCGCCGTGTTCACCGATGCCGCGGGCGCCGAGCTGATCGGCGACGTCGCGGTGCCCGTGCTGGTGCGCGAGCAGCCCCGCGCGGTACTCGGCGAACTCTCCGCCGAGATCTACGGCCACCCCAGCGATCGGCTGCGCATCATCGGCATCACCGGCACCTCGGGCAAGACCACCACCTCGTATCTGGTGGAAGCCGGTCTGGCCGCGGCCGGATTGTCCACCGGGCTGATCGGCACCATCGAAACGCGGATCGGCGGGCAGCGGGTGCCGAGTGCGCTCACCACGCCCGAGGCGCCGCAGCTGCACGCGATGTTCGCCGCGATGGTCGAGCAGGGCGTGGACGCGGTCGTGATGGAGGTGTCGAGCCACGCGCTCGCGCTGGGCCGCGTCGACGGTGTGCGATTCGCGGTCGGCGCGTTCACCAATCTCTCCCAGGATCATCTCGACTTCCACAAGGACTTCGAGGACTACTTCGCGGCGAAACGTCGGCTGTTCGACGCGGATTCGCCGATTGCCGCGCGCACCGCGGTGATCTGCGTCGACGACGAATGGGGCACCCGCCTGGCCGGTGATCTGGTCGAGCCGGTCACCGTGTCGACCACCGGCGCGGCGACCTGGCAGGTCAGCGGCGACATCAAGACCACCGGCGGCGAGCAGGAGTTCACCGCCGCCGGACCCGACGGCGAACTGACGGTGCGCCTGCGCCTGCCGGGGCGCTACAACGTCGCCAACGCGCTGCTGGCGGTCGCGACCTGCGCCGCGGCGGGCGTCGACCCGGCGATCGTCGCTCCGGCGCTGGCCGTCGTCGACGTGCCGGGCCGGATGCAGCGCGTCGAGCGCGGCCAGGACTTCCTCGCCGTCGTCGACTACGCGCACAAGCCCGCCGCCATCGAATCCGTGGTGACCACTCTGCGCGGCCACCTCACCGAAGCGGGCGTGGGCAGGCTGGCCGTCGTGCTCGGCGCCGGTGGCGACCGGGACGTGGCCAAACGCCCGCTCATGGGCGCCGCGGCCGCACGCGCCGACCTGCTGATCGTCACCGACGACAACCCACGCACCGAGGACCCGGCGGCCATCAGATCCGCCGTGGTGGCCGGTGCGCACGAACTGCCGGCCACCGACCGCGGCGAGATTCGCGAGATCGGCGACCGCGCGGTGGCCATCGGCGCCGCACTCGCCTGGGCGCGCGCGGGCGATGTGGTGCTCGTCGCGGGCAAGGGCCACGAGGCGGGCCAGGAGATCAAGGGCGTCAAGCATCCCTTCGACGACCGCGAGGTGGTCGCGGCGGCGCTGGATGCCCTGCGGATACGACACAGTCCGCACACGGACTCGGAGGACTTGACGGTTTCATGATCGAGATGACACTGCGGGAGATCGCGGACGTCGTCGGCGGCGAGCTGCACGACGTACCCGACCCCCAGGCACTGGTGACCGGTTCGGTCGAATTCGATTCGCGCCGAATCGGTTCCGGCGATCTGTTCCTCGCCCTACCCGGCGCCAACTCCGACGGACACGACTACGCGGCCACCGCGATCGCCGCCGGGGCGGTCGCGGTACTCGCGGCTCGCCCGGTCGGCGTGCCCGCCATCGTCGTGGCCCCCAACCTCGGCGCAGTTCCGGGGACGTCGGTGGCGCTCAGCCACGATGACAGCGTCGGCTCCGGCGCGGCCGTGCTGGCCGCGCTGGCCGAGCTGGCGCGGGTCAGCACCGAGAGGCTGGCCGAGCGCACCGGTCTCACCGTCGTCGGCGTCACCGGGTCCTCCGGCAAGACCTCGACCAAGGATCTGCTGGCCGCCGTGCTGGCGCCGCTGGGTCCGGTGATCGCCCCGCCCGGCTCGTTCAACAGCGAACTCGGCCACCCGTGGACTGCCCTGCGCGCCGGTCTGGACACCAAGTTTCTCGCGCTCGAACTGTCGGCTCGCGGAGTCGGCCACATCGCCGCCGCGGCCCGCATCGCGCCGCCCCGGATCGGCGTCGTGCTCAACGTCGGCACCGCCCACCTCGGCGAATTCGGTAGCCGCGAGGCGATCGCGCAGGCCAAGGGCGAACTCGTCGAGGCACTGCCCGCCGAGGGGCTGGCCGTGCTCAACGCCGACGACCCCAATGTCTCGGCCATGGCGTCTCGAACCAAGGCGCGTGTAGTGAAGGTTGGCCTGTCCGGTGACGCGGATATCCGCGCCACCGATGTGATCACCGACGACCAGGCCCGCGCCCACTTCACCCTGCACGTGGGCGGCGAATCGATCCCGGTGCGACTCGCGGTGCACGGCGAACACCAGGTCGGCAACGCCCTGGCCGCCGCGGCCGTCGCCCTCGAATGCGGCGCCGATCTGGCGACCGTCGCCCAGGCGCTGTCCGGCGCCACCGCGGCCTCGGTCCGCCGGATGGACGTGACGACCACCCCCGCGGGCGTCACAGTCATCAACGACTCCTACAACGCCAACCCCGACTCGGTGCGCGCGGCGCTCAAAGCGCTGGTCACCCTGGCGAAATCGGCCGACGAGCCCCGGCGCAGCTGGGCCGTGCTCGGCGAGATGGGCGAACTCGGCGACACCTCGGTGATCGAACACGACGCGATCGGACGCCTGGCCGTGCGCCTCGACGTCGACCGGTTGATCGTGGTCGGCACCGGACGACCCTCCCACGGGATGCACCAGGGAGCGGTAATGGAAGGCTCATGGGGCGAGGAATCGATCCTCGTTCCCGATATCGACGCGGCGATCGCGCTGCTCGACGACGAGATCGCCGCAGGCGATGTGGTACTGGTCAAGGCGTCGAAGGCGGTGGGCCTGTGGGCCGTCGCCGAGCACCTGACCGGGGCAGCGGAAGGTAATACAGCTCGATGAGGCAAATTCTGTTCGCGGCGGGGATCGCACTGGCGGTGTCGATCCTGCTGACGCCGTTGCTGGTTCGGGTGTTCGCCAGACAGGGCTTCGGCCAGGAGATCCGGGTCGACGGTCCGGCCAGTCACCAGGCCAAGCGCGGCACGCCGACCATGGGCGGTGTCGCGATCCTGATCGGCATGTGGGCGGGCTATCTCGGCTCGCACCTGATCGGTATCGGCTACGACGCGGAAGGTCCGACGGCGTCGGGTCTGCTCGTGCTCGGGCTCACCACCGCGCTCGGCATCGTCGGGTTCCTCGACGACTTCATCAAGCTGCGCAAGCAGCGCAACCTCGGGCTCTCGGCCGCGGGCAAGTACATCGGGCAGACCGCCGCGGCGGTCATCTTCGCGGTGCTGGCCCTGCAGTTCCGCAGCACCGACGGGCTCAGCCCGGCCAGCAAGCACCTGTCTTATGTGCGCGACTGGAACACCGTGTCGATGGGCGCGATCATCTTCGTCGTCTGGGTGCTGTTCCTGGTGGTGGCCTGGTCCAACGCGGTCAACCTGACCGACGGCCTCGACGGTCTCGCGGCCGGTTCGATGAGCCTGCTGCTCGGCGCGTACGTGATCATCACCTTCTGGCAGTACCGCAATTCCTGCTCCACCAGCCCCGAGGCCGGGTGCTACAACGTGCGCGACCCGCTCGACCTTGCCCTGGTCTGCGCCGCCGCGGCCGCCGCGTGCATCGGATTCCTGTGGTGGAACGCCGCACCCGCGCGAATCTTCATGGGCGACACCGGTTCGCTGGCGCTCGGCGGCCTGATCGCCGGTCTGTCGATCACCACCCGCACCGAGCTGCTGATGGCCGTGATCGGCGCGCTGTTCGTCGCCGAGGCGGCATCGGTCATGCTGCAGGTGGCGGTGTACCGCACCACGCGCAATCGGTTGTTCAAGATGGCGCCGTTCCACCATCACTTCGAGTTGAGTAAGTGGGCCGAAACCACGGTGATCATCCGGTTCTGGATTTTGGCGGGCATCTCCGCCGCGGTGGGCCTCGGCCTGTTCTACAGCGAATATCTTTCACAGGTCGGGTGAGCACAGACATGGTCGAACACTCGCCCCGCGCCCTGCGTTCCCCGGGCCCGATGCTCGAATTCCTGCGTGGCCGTGACGTTCTCGTCGCCGGTTGGGGCGTCTCCGGACGCTCGCTGATCGAACCGCTGCGCGATATCGGCGCCCACCCCGTGGTCACCGACAACGGCGCGAAGGCCCTCGCCGAGGCCGCCGAACTCGGCCTCGAGATCGCCACCAGCGTCGAACTCGAAAACGCCGACCTGAGCCGGTTCGCGCTCGTGATCACCAGCCCGGGCTGGCGACCGGATTCGCCGGTGCTGGTCTCGGCGGTCACCGAGGGCGTGCCCGTCTGGGGCGACGTCGAATTCGCCTGGTGGGTCGATCAGGCCCGCATCTACGGCCCGGTCCGCAAGTGGCTGGTGATCACCGGCACCAACGGCAAGACCACCACCACCCAGATGACGCACTCGATCCTGCGCGCCGCCGGCATCGCCAGCGTGGCCTGCGGCAATATCGGCCTGCCGATCCTGGACGCACTGCGCCGCAACCCCGGCCCGCAGGTTCTCGCCGTCGAGCTGTCCTCGTTCCAGCTGCACTGGGCGCCGTCGGTGCGGCCCGAGGCCGGTGTCGTGCTCAATGTCGCCGAGGATCACCTGGACTGGCACGGCGGTCTCGATGCCTACGCCGCCGCGAAGGCCCGCGCGCTGACCGGTCGCGTCGGTGTCGTCGGCCTCGACGACCCGGTCGCGGGCGCACTGGCCCGCAAGGCCAAGGCGCGGCGCACGGTCGGCTTCCGGATCGGTGTCCCCGCCGACGGTGAGCTGGGTGTGGTCGACGGCAAGCTCCTCGACCGCGCCTTCACCAAGGCCGCGATCCTCGCCGAGACCAGCGACATCAGCCCGCCGGGACCCGCGGGCATCGCCGACGCGCTGGCCGCGTCCGCGCTGACCAGGGCCATCGATGTGGCGCCGCAGTTCGTCAAGGAAGGCCTCGCCGAGCACAAGGTGGGCCCGCACCGCACCGCGTTCGTGCGCGAACTGGGCGGTGTCGAGTTCATCGACGACTCCAAGGCCACCAACCCGCACGCCGCGCGCGCCGCGATCATGGCGCACCCGCAGGTGGTGTGGGTGGCGGGCGGTCTGCTCAAGGGCGCCGGTGTCGACGATCTGATCGAAGAGATCGGTGACCGGCTGGTCGGCGCGGTGTTGTTCGGGGCCGACGCGCCGGTGATCGCCGCCGCGATGGCGCGACACGCACCCGAAGTCCCGGTCATCGAGCTGGATGCGGGAGACGATGCAGACATGGAGTCGTCGAGATCCCAGCGAGCCGAGGCGGTCATGGGCCGCGCGGTGCGCGCCGCGGCGGGTCTGGCTCGCGCCGGAGACACCGTCCTGCTCGCGCCCGCGGCCGCTTCCCTGGACATGTACGACGACTACACCCATCGCGGACGTTGTTTCGTGGATGCGGTGACGGCACTGGAAGATGGTGACATCGGGCGGGCGCTGTGACGAAGGCGCGCCCGGCCGAGCAGTCACCGCCCAAGAGGGGGCAGCGTGGTTAAGAGCCGGGGCAGCGTGGACGACAGCCGGGTCGGTAAGGGCCAGGCGGGCGCGAGTTCTCGCCGGAAGAGTTCGGGGCAGCCGAATTGGGCGGGGGAGCGCTTCGGCGCGTGGTTGGCCCGGCCGCTCGCGTCGTTCCATCTGATCGTCACGATCGCGACCCTGCTCACCGTGCTCGGCTTGGTGATGGTGCTGTCGGCGTCGAGCGTCGAGGCCTACGCCGGTGGCGGTTCGGCCTACGCGTTGTTCATCCAGCAGGCCATGTTCGCCGGGCTGGGTGCCATCGCCTTCTACGTGGCGTTGCGGTTGCCGCTGCGGCTGTTGCGGCAGTGGTCGTTTCCGATCTTCAGCATCTCGGTGCTCGCGCTGATGTTGGTGCTCATTCCCGGCATCGGCTCGGCGCACGGCGGCGCGCGGCGCTGGTTCGACATCGGACCGCTGTCGATCCAGCCGTCCGAAGTGGTCAAGGTGACCCTGGTCGTGTGGGGTGCGCACCTGCTGGCCTCGCGCCGTGGTGCGGCACTCAAGGACATCCTGGTGCCGCTGGTGCCCGCGGGTCTGCTGGTCTGCCTGCTGGTGGTGCTCGAACCGAACCTGTCGACCACCATCGCGCTGGGCATCGTGCTGATGGCGCTGCTGTGGTTCGGCGGGCTGCCGGTGCGGTTGTTCGTCGGGATCATGGTGACCGGCGTGGTCGCGGCGTCGGTGCTGGCGCTGTCGGCCGGGTACCGCTCCGACCGCGTGCGCGCCTTCTTCAACCCCGGTGACGATCCGCAGGGCGCCAACTACCAAGCGCGTCAAGCCAAGTACTCCCTCGCCGACGGCGGCATCTGGGGCCGTGGCCTCGGGCAGAGCCGCGCGAAGTGGAGCTACCTGCCCAACTCGCACAACGACTTCATCTTCGCCATCATCGGCGAGGAACTCGGTTTCCTGGGCTGCATGCTGGTCTTGGCGCTGCTCGCCCTGTTCGTCTACGCGGGTATCCGCATCGCGCTGCGCTCGGTGGACCCGTTCCTGCGCTTGCTCACCGCCACCGCCACCACCTGGATCACCGCGCAGGCGCTGATCAACATCGGCTATGTCGTCGGGCTGTTGCCGGTGACCGGTCTGCAGCTGCCGCTGGTCTCGGCCGGTGGTTCGTCGCTGGCGATCACGCTGTTCATGTTCGGCATCATCGCCAGCGCCGCCCGGCACGAACCCGAAGCGGTGTCGGCGTTGAAGGCAGGCCAGGACGGCAGGCTCAGCAGGCTGCTCCGGCTGCCGGTGCCCGAGGTGTACACCCCGCCGGCGCCACGCAAAGTCGCGCCGCGCGCCAGAACCGAACGTCCACGTCAGGCCCCTCGCCGCCAGCCGCCCGCCGATCGCAGGCGACGGGTGCCGGAAAGCCGCGGCACGAGTTCGCTACGGTCGACAAGAGCGTGGGAGCCGACCTACCCGATGCCACACCGCCCGGTGAAACGGCGAACCGGCGGAGGCGGCGGCGCATGACCACGCAGGCTTTCGCGAGATCGAATTCGATACAGAGAGAACGAGGTAGATCCAGGTGAGTAACCCGCGATCCGGGTTGTCGGTGATCGTCGCAGGCGGAGGAACCGCAGGCCACATCGAACCCGCGCTGGCTGTCGCCGACGCGCTGCGCAGACTCGACGACTCGATCCGGGTGACCGCCTTGGGTACCGAGCGTGGACTCGAGACGAAACTGGTGCCCGAACGCGGGTACCCCCTGGAGCTGATCCCGCCGGTGCCGTTGCCGCGCAAGCCCTCCGCCGACCTGCTGCGGCTGCCAGGCCGGGTGCTCGCCTCGGTCAAGGCGACCAGGGCGGTGATCGACGAGGTGCAGGCCGACGTGATCATCGGGTTCGGCGGCTACGTCGCGTTACCCGCGTACCTCGCCGCGCGCGGCGGGCTGTTCGGTCGCAAGCGCAAGGTGCCGGTGATCGTGCACGAGGCCAACGCGAAGGCCGGTATCGCCAACAAGGTCGGCGCGAAACTCGCGGCGAAAGTGCTCGCCGCCGTTCCGGATTCCGGGCTGGCGGGCGCGCAGGTCGTCGGCATTCCGGTGCGCGCGTCCATCACCGAACTCGACCGGGCCGCCTTGCGCGCCGAAGCTCGCGCGCACTTCGGCCTGCCCGCCGAGGGGCCGGTGCTGCTGGTGTTCGGCGGTTCGCAGGGTGCGCGCAGCCTCAACGAGGCCGTCTCCGGCGCCGCACCGCAACTCGCGGCCGCGGGCGTCTCGGTACTGCACGCGCACGGCCCCAAGAACAGCGTCGAGGTGAGCACCGCCGATGCGCCTGCCCCGTATGTGGCGGTGCCCTACCTGTCGCGGATGGACCTGGCCTACGCCGCCGCCGACGCGGTGGTGTGCCGATCCGGTGCGATGACAGTGGCCGAGGTGTCGGCGGTCGGCCTGCCCGCCTTCTACGTGCCGTTGCCGCACGGCAACGGCGAACAGGAATTCAACGCCCGACCAGTGGTCGCGCAAGGTGGTGGCACAATTGTGGCCGACGCCGAGCTGACCCCGAAATACGTGATCGATGAGGTGATTCCGCTGTTGCTCGACCCCGCTCGACTCGCGCAGATGAGCCGCGCCGCCGCAGGCGCAGGCCATCGCGACGCTGCCGACACGGTGGCCAGGATCGTCACCGAGGTCGCCCGATGAGCGAGCCGGACCAGCAGATCGGGGAGTCCACGGGCGCTGCCCTGCCCCCCGAACTCGAACGCGTCCACATGGTCGGCATCGGCGGTGCGGGCATGTCCGGTATCGCGCGCATCCTGCTCGCACGCGGGGGCCAGGTCTCCGGTTCCGATGCCCGCGAGAGCCGTGGCGTGCTGTCGCTGCGGGCTCGTGGCGCCGAGGTGCGCATCGGGCACGCCGCCGACGCGCTCGACCTGCTGCCCGGCGGCCCGACCGTCGTCGTCACCACCTATGCCGCCATCCCGAAGACCAATCCAGAACTGGTCGAAGCGAATCGGCGCGACATCCCCGTGCTGATGCGCCCGACCGTGCTCGCCGCGCTGATGCGAGGGCACAAGACCCTGCTGGTCTCGGGTACCCACGGCAAGACCTCGACCACCTCGATGCTGATCGTCACGTTGCAGCACTGCGGCGCCGATCCGTCGTTCGCGGTCGGTGGTGAGCTCAACGAGGCGGGCACCAACGCCCACCACGGCAGCGGGGACATCTTCGTCGCCGAGGCCGACGAGTCCGACGGTTCACTGCTGCAATACGACCCGGACGTCGCCGTGGTCACCAATATCGAATCCGACCACCTCGACTACTTCGGCACCGACGAGGCCTACATCCAGGTCTTCGACGACTTCGCCGACCGGCTCGCCCCCGGCGGCCTGCTGGTGGTGTGCCTCGACGATCCCGGTTCGCTCGCGCTGGCCCAGCGGGTCGCACCGCGCATGGCCGAACGCGGGATCGAGGTCCTCGGTTACGGCTCCGGCGATCTGGCCGATGCTCCCGTGCGCGTCGGCGCGCGGCTGCTCGACTGGCAACCGCGTGACGTGGGCGGCATCGTCGAGTTCCGACTCGACGGCGAAACCGTGCCGCGGTCGTTGCGCCTGTCGGTGCCCGGCAGGCACATGGCGCTCAACGCGCTGGCCGCGCTGCTGGCCGCCCGCGCCACCGGCGCCGATATCGACGAGATCGTGCAGGGTCTGGAGGGATTCGGCGGCGTGCACCGACGGTTCCAGTTCACCGGTCGGGAGAACGGGGTGCGCGTCTTCGACGATTACGCCCACCACCCCACCGAGGTCCGCGCGGTGCTCGAGGCCGCCGCGCAACTGGTCGCCCAGGAAGCGCGCGACGGCGCCCGCCTCCAGCGTGGCCGGGTGATCGTGGTGTTCCAGCCGCATCTCTACAGCCGCACCGCCACTTTCGCCGAGGAGTTCGGCACCGCGTTGAGCCTGGCCGACGAGGTGGTCGTCCTCGACGTCTACGGTGCCCGGGAAGACCCGCTGCCGGGCGTCAACGGCGCGCTGGTCGCCCAGTCGGTGACCGAACCCGTGCACTACCAGCCGGATATGTCCAAGGTCGGCAAGCAGGTCGCCGCGCTCGCGGGCGACGGTGACGTCGTGATCACCATGGGCGCGGGCGATGTGACGATGCTCGGCAGCCAGATCCTCGACGGCCTGCGGGCCAGGCCGCAGCAGGGCGGCCGGTGAGATTGCCGATGCCCGCCGCGCGCGGGTGGCACGGCTACCGTCTCTGGACGGTGGTCGGAGTGGTCGTGGTGAGCCTGCTGGTGGTGCTGGCCTGGTTCACTCCGGTGCTGTCGGTGCGCACGGTGCGCGTCGACGGGCTGTCGGCGGTGCCGGAGGCCGACGTGCGTGGTCGGCTCGAAATTCCGGACGGCCGTTCGATGTTACGCATCGATACCACCGCGATCGCCCAGCGCGTGGCCGCGATCCCGAAGGTGCGCTCGGTCCGGGTGCAGCGTAAATTCCCCTCGACAGTGCTGGTCACCGTCGTGGAGCGAACCCCGGTGGTGTATTTCGAAGCCCCGGACGGCGCCCACCTGATCGACGCGGAGAGCGTCGAATTCGCGATCGAGCCCGAACCGCCCATCGGGGTGCCGAAACTGCTCACCGAGGGCTCGTTCACCGGGCCCGCGGCGGCCAGGGCGGCGGTGGAGGTGCTGGTCACCCTGCCACCCGCCTTGTCGGTGCAGGTGGGCGAGGTTGTCGCACGGTCGATTTCGGACGTCTCGCTGAGCCTTCGCGATGGCAGGAAGGTAGTGTGGGGCGGCACGGGCGACGGTGAGCGCAAAGCTGCTGTCGTGTTGCCACTACTGACCCGTGAGGGGACCGTGTTCGACGTTTCGAGTCCGAATCTGGTCACGGTAAAGTGAGCGACATTCTTTGTGGCACAAGATTCTGGCTCTCATCTCGGCGCGCCTGCGCCGCGATCGCAGTGGCTGCGAATAGCGTTCCGCAGCAGTCGGATACTTGACATAACGCCAACCCTATGGTTGAGGTTGAGGGTTTAAGATCGAAGGAAGGCGAGAGCCCATGACGCCCCCGCACAACTACCTTGCAGTGATCAAGGTCGTCGGTATCGGCGGCGGCGGCGTGAACGCCGTCAACCGAATGATCGAACAGGGACTCAAGGGAGTCGAGTTCATCGCGGTCAATACCGACGCGCAAGCCCTGCTGATGAGTGATGCCGACGTCAAACTCGATGTCGGTCGTGAGCTCACCCGAGGCCTCGGTGCCGGAGCCGATCCGGAAGTCGGCCGCAAGGCCGCAGAGGACCACAAGGACGAGATCGAAGAGGTGCTCAAGGGCGCCGACATGGTCTTCGTCACGGCGGGCGAAGGTGGTGGCACCGGTACCGGTGGCGCCCCCGTCGTCGCCAGCATCGCCCGCAAGTTGGGCGCCCTGACTATAGGGGTCGTCACCCGGCCGTTCTCCTTCGAAGGAAAACGGCGCGGGAACCAGGCCGAAGTAGGGATCAACCTGCTTCGCGAGTCGTGCGACACCCTCATCGTCATTCCGAACGACCGGCTGCTGCAGCTGGGCGACGCGGCGGTGAGTCTGATGGACGCCTTCCGCTCCGCGGATGAGGTGCTACTCAACGGTGTTCAGGGTATTACCGACCTGATCACCACCCCCGGCCTGATCAACGTCGACTTCGCCGACGTCAAGAGCGTGATGTCGGGTGCCGGATCGGCGCTCATGGGCATCGGCTCGGCGCGGGGCGAGGGTCGTTCGGTGAAGGCGGCCGAGACGGCGATCAACTCGCCGCTGCTCGAAGCCTCCATGGACGGCGCGCACGGCGTGCTGCTCTCGATCGCGGGCGGTTCCGACCTCGGGCTGTTCGAGATCAACGAGGCTGCCTCGCTGGTGCAGGAGGCGGCCCACATCGAGGCCAACATCATCTTCGGTACGGTCATCGACGATTCGCTCGGCGACGAGGTGCGAGTCACCGTCATCGCCGCGGGTTTCGACGGTGGCGGCCCGTCTCGGCGGAGTTCGGAGCCCAGCGCGGCTACGAGCAGCCGGACCGGCACGAACCCGATCGGTTCCGGCCGCGCGGGCGAGATCGGCCAGGGACGTCCGTCCGAGGCGCCGTCGCGTCCCACCGAGCCCGCCACGGCCGGGGTGTCCGGTGGCCGGGCCGCCGCGCCGAACTACCGTGATACCGAGCGGTACCGGGAGTCGGAGCGTCAGCGGGTCACCGAACGCGCGATGAACCAGGTCAACAACCCGGAAGTTCGCGAAGGCGACGATGACGACGAGATCAACGTCCCGGACTTCATGCGTCGATAGGCGTTCGCAGACACGAAAAGCGCCCGAACTCCTGTCGAGTTCGGGCGCTTTCGCGTGGTGCGGGGGGATCAGCCCTTGGCGCTGCCGAGGCAGTAAGTGATCTTCGGATCATTGACCACGAGCACCTGGTCGGCATCCTCGCCGCACAGCTGCTCGTCGACCTGACCGTCGACGCGGGTGACGACCTTGAAGCTGGCGTCGGAGGCGGTGCACGGCACGAACTTATAGCCGGTCATCATGCCCTCGTTGTAGCAGCTGCCCTCCTTGAAGTTCGGGGCGAGACAGAGGAACGCGACCGTGCCGCCGCTGCCGAAGGTCTCCTCGTAGGACGTGTAGTCCTCGTGGCACTCGACCTTCTTGTCGTGGACCTGCACGACCTGGTAGACGGCGTTCTCGGCCGAGCACGGGACCGGCTCGGTCTTGGAGTCGATCACCGACGCCGAGATCACGTTGATGCACTCACCGACCTTCGAGCGGGCGGTGTCGGACTTGCTCGCGTCCTTGGCGACCTCGGTGACCTTGTCCACGGCCGAGCAACTCGCGGCACCGAGTGCCGCGACCGCCAGCAGTGCGAGCGAGAACCGCGAAACCATTCCCTTGCCGGTGAACGTCATGCGAACCTTCTTTCTGCAGAACCTCACCGCGGACCCTTCGGCGGTGTAGGCCCCGATCACCCAACCTCACCCGGCCCCGGCGAGCATCCGGGAAACCACGGTAATTTCACTGCGGTGGCACCGTTATGCTCTGATCCGGCCGTCCACGGCCGATCTCGCCAGTGAGGTACGGAGTGTCATGTTCGAACGCGCATTCGTCGGCCGCGCCGCCGAACTCGCCGCGCTGACCACGACTTTCACCGGCCCCGACGCGCCCTGGTTGCTGCTGGTCGACGGTCCCGCCGGAATCGGCAAGTCCCGCTTGATCGCCGAGTTCGTCGGCGCGGCCCGCTGCCGGGTACTGATGGTCACCAGCGCCGAGGACGCCCAGTCACAGCCGCACTATCTCGCCGATGACATCGTCGAGCAGGTGGGCGAGGGCGCCGGCGCGGGTGATGGGTCGGCCCCGGGAGTGACGCCGGATTCACGCGACCGTGCCGAGCTGGTTCGCCACGTGCGGCGTGCGCTCGGCGCGGTGGAGACCCTGCTCGTCGTCGACGACGCACAGTGGGCAGACCTGGAATCGTTGCGCCTGCTGACCTTTCTGATCCGGAACCGGCCCGCGCGGGGATTCCGCCTGCTGCTCTCCTTCCGCGACGGCGGCTGCCCACCCTCGATCGCCCGATTGGTCCGCGCGCCGCGGGTGCGGACGGTGCACGTGCGGGTTCCACCGTTCACCGAGGCCGATGTCGACGGGTTGCTGCCGGAGGAGGACCCGGGTCGGCGGGCCAGGCTGTTCACCGCGTCCCACGGCAATCCGCTGTACCTGACGCTGCTCGCCGATCTGCCCGACCGCGAATTGGACCGGGCTTTGCACGGGGAAGAACCCGACCCCGCGTCGGATGATTTCGCGGCGCTGGACCGGACGATCCGCGCCGAGCTGGCCCAGCTTCCGGACACCGAGCGGCTCGTAGCGCAGGCCATCGCGGTGTGCGGACTGCCTCCTGACCTCGAACTCTTGTGCTCGACAGCCGCTCTCGCGGAGGAGGCGGTGGTCGCGGCGGTGGACGGGCTGGTTCGGCGCGGAGTGGTCAGCGTCGGTGACGGCGCGGTGACGTTCGTCCATCCGCTGATTCGCACAGCCGCCTACCGGGTGTCCGGCCACGGCTGGCGAGCGATGGCACACCGCAGGACCGCGCTCGCGCTGCGCGCGCGGGGCGCGTCGATGCCCTCGCGCGCGCGTCATCTCGAGCACGCGCTGCTCGGCGCCGACGAGATCGCGGGTACGGAACTGCGACTGGCCGCCGCGCAGGTGCTCGCCGACGCTCCGGCCGCGAGCGCGCGCTGGCTCTCGGCCGCCGCGCGGATCGCGCCCGCGACCGACGACCCACTCGCCGATGCCTTGGCGCTCGGCCGGGCGCAGTTGCTGTCCGGCGCGGCCGCGCAGGCGGGGGAGACTCTCGAACCGGCGGCCGCCACCGCGGGCCGGCACCAGTTGGAGGCGCTGCTGCTGTCGGCCCGTTGCGCGCGCATGCTCGGTCGCATCGACCAGGCGCGCACGCTGCTGGCGCACGGGGCGACGCTGCCTCGCCGACCCGGCGACGGACCGGTGCAACTGGAACTCGCGATCCTGGAAATGCAGGATCACCAGGACTCCGAAGGCCGGGCCCGCCTCACCGCCCTGTTCGACTCCGACGCCATCGACGACCCGGCCGTTCGCGCGGCGGCGACCGCTCTGCGCTGCCTCGGTCTCCTCGCCGACGCGCGTATCGCCGAGGCCGCCCAGCTCTACGACCCCTGTGGCCGAGCCTTCGGCCTGCTCACCGACACCGTCCTGCGTGAAGTGGTGCACGCCGCCCCCGCGTTCGGCTGGTGCGCGTACTTCCTCGACCGCGACGCCGACGGCCTGCACCACCTGGATCGCGCGATCGCGGTGAGCCGCCGCTTCGGCCGCACCTACGCCCTCGCCGAACTCCATACGGTCCGCGCCTACTCGCTGGCCAAGCTCGGCCGTCTCCACGACGCCATCGCCGCCGCCGACGAAGCCACCGACGCCGCGACCACTTTCGGCTATCCCGACCTGCTCTCCTTCGCCGGCGCACTGAAACTGCGCACCCTCCAACTGACGGCCCCGCCAGCGGCGGTAACCACCCAGTGGCACACCGTTTCCGCGCTCGCGCGCCCCACCGTGCGCTGGTGGCGCCAGGTCGTGGAAACAACCCTCACCGACATCGCCCGAACCCTGGACCTGCCCGCCTGCGCACCCCCGCCCCCGAACGGCCGCCCCGGCCCGCTCACCCCGACACACCTTGCCCGGGCCGCCCGCGCCGCGATAGCCACCGGCGACCTCCCCGCCGCCGCAGACCTGGTCACTCGTGCCGAAGCGGCCGCCGCGGCGACGAGCCACGCCGTGCACCTCGGCGAGCATTCCGTCGCGACCGTGCTGATCACCCCGGTCGGTGACCTCGGCAGTCAGGTGGGTGCGGCCGCGCTGGCGCGGGCCGACTACGCCGCGGCCATGGGCGACGTGGCCGTCGCGGCAGCGGCTGCCGAGGTAGCGGTCGCGGCGTTCGCGCGTGCCGGAATGGTGGTGAACCGGGCACAGGCCGAGTTGATCGCCGGTGTCGTCGCGGGCAGATGTGGTGATTTCGGTCGCGCGACCAGTCGATTCGCCTCCGCACGCGCGGTCTTCCTCGCAACCGGTGCCACCCGTCTGCTCGACGAGGTGACCACCGAACAACGCCGTCTCGCCGGCGCCCAGCGTGTCGGTTCCCCGACCGCACTGACCAGGCGCGAACGCGAAGTCGCCGACCTGGCCGCCAACGGCCACACCAACAAGGCCATCGCCGAGCAGCTCTGCCTCAGCCCCCGCACCGTCGAAGACCACCTCAGCCGAGTGCTGCGCAAACTGGGACTGGCCGGCCGCGCGGGCATCGCTCGCAAGCTCGGCGAGCTCGACATCGCGGAGTCCACCGCGTGACCGGGCGCGCGGTCGTCGCCGCAGCGGTCGACGGCGGCGGTCCGTTCGGTGAGGTCGAGCACCTGGCTGCCCTGTCGTTTCGGGCTTGACCGACGTCACTGCGCGCGATGTCCGCCCGACCCGGTGACCGCACTACGCTCGAACACATGACTTCCGCACCTCCTACCGTGACCGTTCGCCGGGTGACCACCACCCGCGCCGGTGGCTTCTCCGCCGCGCCCTACGACTCGTTCAACCTGGGTGACCACGTCGGTGACGATCCGGAAGCTGTGCGCCGTAACAGGATTCGGCTGGCGGAGGGCATCGGCCTCACTCCCGACCGGCTGGTGTGGATGGAGCAGGTCCACGGGCGCACTGTCGAGATCGTCGACGGGCCGCGCGCCGAACCGGTGCCGGTGACCGACGCACTGGTCACGACCGTGCCGGGTCTGGCGCTGGTGGTCCTCACCGCCGACTGCGTGCCGATCCTGCTCTCCGACGACGAAGCCGGCGTCATCGCCGCCGTGCACGCGGGCCGCATCGGCGCCCGGATCGGCATCGTGCCGCGCGTGCTGGACGCGATGGTCTCGGTCGGCGCCCGCGTCGATCGCATCGGCGCCTTCCTCGGCCCCGCCGCCTCAGGTCGTCAGTACGAGGTCCCCGCCGCGATGCGCGCCGACGTCGAAGCCCACCTGCCCGGCAGTGCGACCACCACCGTCCGCAAAACCCCCGGTCTCGACCTGCGCGCGGGCATCCGCCGACAGCTCACCGAGGCGGGTGTCGCCGGAATCGCCGTCGACCCCCGCTGCACCATCGAGGACAAAACCCTGTTCAGCCACCGCCGCGGCGCTCCCACCGGCCGCATCGCCGGCGTGATCTGGATGGACCGCGCCGCATGACGACGGAAACCGCGACGGACCGCACCGCGGAGCTCTCGGCCCGCCTCGACGGCCTGCTCGCGCGCATCGACGCCGCCGTCGACGCCGCGGCACGCCCGGCGGGTTCGGTCCGCCTGCTCCCGGTGACGAAGTTCTTCCCCGCCACCGATGTGGCCGTCCTGCACGCCCTCGGCCGACGCGAATTCGGCGAGTCGCGCGAGCAGGAAGCCTCGGCGAAGGTCGACCAGCTGGCCTACGACGATGTCGAGTGGCACATGATCGGTCGTTTACAACGCAACAAGGCTCGCTCGGTCGCGCGCTGGGCGCACACCGTGGCCTCGGTCGACAGCGAACGCCTGGCTAACGCCCTGGATCGGGCGGCGCAGGACGCACTCGCAGCCGGCGAGCGTATCGCGCCGCTGCGGGTGCTGCTGCAGGTGAGCCTGGACGCCGACCCCGGACGCGGGGGTGTCGAACCGGCCGATCTGCTCGCCCTGGCCGACCTGGTAGCGAAGGCGCCCGGGCTGCATCTGGCCGGTCTGATGGCGATTCCGCCCCTTGACGCCCCGAGTGATGTGTCGTTTGCGAATCTTGCGACATTGCACACTTCGCTGCTCGCGCAACACGCCGAAGCCACCGAGCTTTCTGCAGGTATGTCGGGTGATTTGGAGATTGCGGTCGAACACGGTTCGACGTGTGTGCGTGTCGGAACCGCCTTGATGGGCGCGCGACCGATAACCTCGGCGTAGCAAAGAAACCTCACCAGTCACATTCGACACATACGATTGGGCTGAAGAGGCGCTGAGCAAGAACTTCAACACCCGGCCGCCACCGGGGCCGAAGGAAGGTCGACCAGATGAGTACCCTGCATAAGTTCAAGGCGTACTTCGGCATGGTTCCGCTCGATGAGTACGAAGACGACTACGTCGACGATCATGCCCCTCGCGGCGTCGAGGAGCGCGCGGGCCGCGCCCGTCCGCGCAGCTACGACCGTTATGCCGAAGACCGTTACGGCGCCGACCGTTTCGAGGACGAGGTCGACGACTTCCCGCAGCCGGCGTACAAGTCGGCCTACCAGGCGCGTCGCGACGACTATGTCGCCGACACCTACGCCGACGATCGCTACGAGACGCCGCGTCGCCCCACCAGGATCGAAACGGCGCCGTCGTCGGGCCGGTCCTTCCGGGCAGGCGGTGTCGCACCCGGTATGCGCGGCTCCACTCGTGGTGCGCTCGCGGTCGATCCCGACGCCGAGGAGCGCAGGCTGGAGGAGCGCTTGCGCCCCGAGCCCGCACCCGCGCGGCGTCCTGGGATCTTCGAGGACGGAGGTCCCTTGTCCAAGATCACCACGCTGCGTCCGCGCGATTACGGCGAGGCCAGGATCATCGGTGAACGGTTCCGCGAAGGGAATCCGGTCATCATGGACCTGGTAGACCTGAGCAATGCCGATGCCAAAAGGCTGGTCGATTTCGCGGCCGGACTCGCTTTCGCGCTGCGTGGTTCGTTCGACAAGGTGGCGACGAAGGTGTTCCTGCTCTCACCGGCCGATGTCGACGTATCAGCGGAAGAACGCCGCCGCATCGCCGAAAACGGCTTCTACAACCAGAAATAGAGAACGCACACCGGATACCGAGATGGCCGCCCGCGCACTGCGCGGCGCGGCCATTTTGCACCATGCCGATTTTGCGGCAGAGTGAAGCCGTGGCCCTGTTCGCGGTTCTGTACCTCGTGCTTTTCATCTTCTGGCTGTTGCTCATCAGTCGGGTGATCGTCGAGTTCATTCGCAGTTTCGCGCGCGACTGGCGCCCGACCGGTGTGGTGGTGATCGTCCTGGAGGTGATCTTCACCGTTACCGACCCCCCGGTGAAACTGCTGAGGCGGTTGATACCTCCTGTGAATCTTGGGGGGATTCGTCTCGATCTTTCGATAATGGTCCTGCTCTTCCTCGTCTTCATCCTGATGTCGATCGTGGGTAGGCTCGGTCAGCCCGTGACCTCCGTGTGACACAATGAATCGAGAAGACCGCTTGCTAGTTCTCCAAAAGACGCGTGAAGGGATCCTTCGATGCCGCTGACTCCTGCCGATGTGCACAACGTCGCGTTCAGCAAACCGCCGATCGGTAAGCGCGGCTACAACGAGGACGAGGTCGATGCTTTCCTGGATCTCGTCGAACAGGAGCTTTCGCGCCTGATCGAGGAGAACGCTGACCTGCGTCAGCGGGTCGCCGAACTCGACACCGAGCTGGCCGACGCCAAGAAGAACCGTGGTCCTGCCCCGGTCAGCGCCGTGAAGGCGCCCGTGCAGCAGGCACCTCCTCCCGCGCCGGAACCCGTTCCGCAGCCGGTTCCGGTCGCGCCGCCCGCTCCGATGCCCGTCGCGGCCCCGGCGCAGAACAACGGCCCGGACGCGAACATGCAGGCCGCGAAGGTGCTCACCCTGGCGCAGGAGATGGCCGACCGCCTGACCACCGACGCCAAGACCGAGGCCGAGGGTCTGCTCTCGAACGCGCGAGCAAACTCCGAGCGACTGGTCGGCGACGCTCGCACCCGTTCGGAAGCGATGATCGCCGACGCGCGTCAGAAGTCCGACGCGATGCTGGCCGACGCGCAGAACCGCTCCGACACCCAGATCCGGCAGGCCAAGGACAAGGCCGAGGCGCTCACCGCCGACGCCGAGCGTCAGCACGCCGAGATCATGGCCACGATCACTCAGCAGCGCACGGTGCTGGAAAGCCGCATCGAGCAGCTGAAGACCTTCGAGCGCGAGTACCGCGTGCGCCTGAAGTCCTACCTGGAATCGCAGCTGGAAGAGCTCGAGAACCGTGGGTCGGCCGTGCCGGTCGACGGCGGCGAGTTCGCGGGCGAAACCAACGGTTCGGCCAACAGCTTGGCTCCGGCTTCCTTCGCCAAGGGCGGCAAGTAAACTAGTTCCCGGGTCGCGCGACGCAGCGCGTCGCGTGATTCGGGAATGCCCAGTTATCGTCGGGCTGCTCGGTTGGCTTGGGAGTCACCATGCTCGTCTTGACGCTTGTTCTAGCAGCGATCGGCTTCGCACTGCTCGTCGCGGCGCTCGCCACCGGTTCGGTGGTGTGGGCGTGGGGGTGCATTCTGATCTGCGTAGTCGGTGCCGCGAGTTTGCTCGTGGGCGCGCTGGCCACCCGAAAACCCGAGAGCGAGCCGGTCCCACCCGGCCGACACGCCCGGCGGAACTGAACAGGCGCGGAATATCCAGTGGACGCGCCCGGTTAGAATCGAACTACACATGGCGCTGATCCGGCTATCACCGGGGAGCCTTCGGAAGAACGGCGCACCTCAGCGCTCAGTAGAACCGAACGGGTGAGCCCGTCACAGCTCACACAACGAGAGGCCTGAACCCTTCGCAGGGAGTGGATCAGGCAAACGGGGTGGTACCGCGGTACGGCGCACCGGCGCCGACATCGTCCCCGTGCCCACATCTCGCGCTCACGGCGCGGCGGCACGAGGAGCAGATCCGCGATGGCGGACGAGACAACTACCGGTAGCGCATACCCCCGGGTCGATTTCGGCGCGGGTTCGGGCGCGACTTTCCCGGAGCTCGAAACCCAGGTGCTCGACTACTGGGCCCGCGACGACACCTTCCGCGCCAGCATCGACAACCGCGACGGTGAGGGTGAGTTCGTCTTCTACGACGGCCCGCCCTTCGCCAACGGCCTGCCGCACTACGGACACCTGCTGACCGGCTACGTCAAGGACCTGATCCCGCGCTTCCAGACCATGCGTGGCAAGAAGGTCGACCGCCGCTTCGGCTGGGACACCCACGGCCTGCCCGCCGAGATCGAAGCCGAGAAGCAGCTCGGCATCACCGACAAGGCCCAGATCGACGAGATGGGGCTGGCCGAGTTCAACGCCGCCTGTAAGTCGTCGGTGCTGCGCTACACCGGTGAGTGGCGCGACTACGTCACCCGCCAGGCGCGCTGGGTCGACTTCGACAACGACTACAAGACCCTCGACCTCGACTTCATGGAGTCGGTCATGTGGGCGTTCAAGTCGCTGCACGAGAAGGGTCTGATCTACCAGGGCTTCCGCGTGCTGCCCTACAGCTGGTACGAGCAGACGCCATTGTCGAACCAGGAGACCCGCCTCGACGACGCGTACAAGATGCGTCAGGACCCCGCGGTCACCGTCGACATGCGCCTGTCCGTCCCCGCCGAGCACCCCTTCGCCGCGCTGGACGGCGCGAACGCGCTGATCTGGACCACCACGCCGTGGACCCTGCCGTCCAACCTCGCGGTCGCGGTGCACCCCGACGTGCGCTACGTGCACGTGCGCGGCGCCGACGACAAGCGCTATCTGCTGGCCGCCGAACGTCTGTCGCACTACAGCCGCGAACTGGGCGAGGAGCCCGAGGTGCTCGGCGAGTACGACGGTGCGGCCCTGGCCGACCTGTCCTACGCCCCGCCGTTCGACTTCTTCGTCGGCCACCCGAACTCGCACCGCGTGCTCACCGCCGACTACGTCACCACCGACTCCGGCACCGGAATCGTCCACCTCGCACCGGCTTTCGGTGAAGAGGACATGGACGTGGCCACGGCCAACGGCATCGAGATCGTCCAACCGCTGGACCCGGCGGGCAAGTTCACCTCGATGGTGCCGCCGTACGAGGGTCTGATGGTCTTCGACGCCAACCCGGTGATCATCAAGGATCTCAAGGCCGCCGGAAAGCTGCTGCGGCACGAGACGATCGAGCACTCCTACCCGCACAGCTGGCGCTCCGGTCAGCCGCTGATCTACATGGCCGTGCCGTCCTGGTTCGTCGCGGTCACCAAGTTCCGCGACCGGATGGTGGAGCTGAACCAGCAGATCAGCTGGGTGCCCGAGCACATCCGCGACGGCCAGTTCGGCAAGTGGCTCGAAGGCGCGCGCGACTGGAACATCAGCCGAAACCGCTACTGGGGCAGCCCGATCCCGGTCTGGGTCTCCGACGACCAGGCCTACCCGCGCGTGGACGTCTACGGATCGCTGGACCAGCTCGAAGCCGACTTCGGCGTGCGCCCCACCGACCTGCACCGCCCGTACATCGACGACCTCACCCGGCCCAATCCCGATGACCCGACCGGGAATTCGACGATGCGCCGGGTCCCCGAGGTGCTCGACTGCTGGTTCGAGTCGGGCTCGATGCCCTACGCCCAGGTGCACTACCCGTTCGAGAACAAGGAGTGGTTCGACAGCCACTTCCCCGGCGATTTCATCGTCGAGTACAACGGGCAGACCCGTGGCTGGTTCTACACGCTGCACGTGCTCTCGACCGCGCTGTTCGACTCGCCGTCGTTCAAAACCGTGGCCGCGCACGGCATCGTGCTCGGTGACGACGGCCTGAAGATGTCGAAGTCGAAGGGCAACTACCCCGACGTCAACGAGGTCTTCGACCGCGACGGCTCCGACGCCATGCGCTGGTTCCTGATGAGCTCGCCCATCCTGCGTGGCGGCAACCTCATCGTCACCGAGCGCGGCATCCGCGAGGGCGTGAGCCATGCGATGCGGCCGCTGTGGAACGCGTGGACCTTCCTGCAGCTCTACGCCTCGAAGCCCGGTGTGTGGCGCACGGATTCGCCGAACGTGCTCGACCGCTACATCCTCGCCAAGCTCGCGGTCACCCGCGACGTGGTCACCGAGGCACTGGAGACCTACGACATCGCCGGTGCCGCCGACGAGCTGCGTGGGTTCGCCGACGCACTCACCAATTGGTATGTGCGCCGGTCGCGTTCGCGGTTCTGGTCCGAGGACCGCGACGCGGTCGACACCCTGCACACGGTGCTCGAGGTGGTCACCCGTCTTGCCGCGCCGCTGCTGCCGCTGATCACCGAGGTGATCTGGCGCGGTCTCACCGGCGAGCGTTCGGTGCACCTCACCGACTGGCCGACCGAGACCGAGCTGCCGCACGATCCCGAACTCGTCGCCGCCATGGACGAGGTGCGGGTCGTGTGCTCGACGGTGCTGAGCCTGCGCAAGGCGCAGAACCTGCGGGTGCGGCTGCCTCTGGCCGAGGTCACCATCGCCGCGGCCGATGCCGAGCGGCTCGCGCCGTTCACCGAGCTGATCGCCGACGAGGTCAACGTCAAGAAGGTCGACCTGACCACCGACGTCTCCGCGCACGGCCGGTTCGAGCTGGTCGTGAACGCGCGCGCCGCCGGTCCGCGCATCGGCAAGCAGGTCCAGACGGTGATCAAGGCCGTCAAGGCGGGGGAGTGGAGCGAGTCCGCCGACGGTGTCGTCACCGCCGCCGGAATCACCCTGCTGCCCGAGGAGTACACCCAGCGTCTGGTGGCCGCCGAACCCGAGTCCACCGCCGCCCTGCCCGGCAATGCCGGCCTGGTGGTGCTGAACTCGGTGGTCACCGAGGAGCTGGAGGCCGAGGGCTGGGCCCGCGACCTGATCCGCGACCTGCAGGAAACCCGCAAGTCGCAGGGTCTGGAGGTGTCCGACCGGATCAGTGTGGTGCTGGACGTGCCCGCCGAACGGGCCGAATGGGCCGCGACGCACCGCGACCTGATCGCCGGGGAAATCCTCGCCACCGCACTGACCTTCGGTGACGCCGGTGCCGATGCCGCCGAGATCACGGGCGGCGTGAAGGTGTCGGTCGCGAAGGTCTAGTACTTCGAGACAGCGAAAGGGCGGGACCTGCCGGTCCCGCCCTTTTCGCGTGAATGCGGTTACTCGACAACCAGTTCCACCGGGATGTTGCCCCGAGTGGCGTTGGAGTACGGGCACACCTGATGGGTCGCCTCGATGAGCTGCTGCCCCTGCTCGTTGTGCAGGTGCTCGGGCAGTTCCACCCGCAGCACGACCGAGAGTCCGAACCGGCCGCCCTCGAGCGGGTTCAGGCCGACTTCGGCGGTCACCGACGCGTCGTCGGCGTCCAGCTTCATCCGCTTGGAGACCAATTGCAGCGCACTGGCGAAACAGGCCGAATAGCCCGCCGCGAAGAGTTGCTCCGGGTTGGTGCCCGCGCCGTCGCCGCCCATCGCCTTGGGGCGGGCGAGCGTCAGATCGAGCACGCCGTCGTCGGTGTAGGAACGGCCGTCGCGGCCGACCGAGGTGGCTACTGCGGTGTAGATGGGTGCCATGGTGTCCTCCTAGACAGACTTGTCTGTTCGCTTGTGAACCTCAGGGTAGACAGACCTGTCTGGTATCGTCAAGAGGAAGCGCTGAATCTCGGAAAGGGCACAGGTCAGGCGATGAGTGCGGCTCGTGAACGTCTGCTCGATACGGCAACCCGGTTGTTCTATGCCGAGGGTGTCCACACGGTGGGCATCGACCGGATCATCGCCGAGGCCGGCATCGCCAAGGCCACGTTCTACCGGCACTTCAAGAGCAAAGACGACCTGGTAATCGCCTATTTGCAGCGCGAATACGCACGCCAGCGCGGCGCGCTGGAGTCGGTCGAAGGTGAAGGCTTCGCCGCGATCACCACCATCTTCGACGCACTCCGTGACATCAGTTGCGGGCCCGGCTTCCGCGGCTGCCCCTTCCTCAACGCCGCCGTCGAATTCACGGACCCGGAACACCCGGTCCGCCGCGTCGTCGACGACTACCGCACCTGGTTCCGTGAACTCATGGCCGAACACCTCCGCACCGGCGGTCATTCCGCCCCCGACGACGCGGCCCGCGCCCTGCTGCTCACCCGCGACGGCGTCACCATCAGCGGCGGCGTCGGCGACAACGACACCGTGCGCGCGGGCATCAAGGCGGCGATGACGCTCATTGCCTGAGCGTGTGCAAAAAGATGCTGGAAAGTTGCTGAATTTTGTGACATCGGCGAGCCCGTCCGGCACAATCGTGATGTTACTGCTGATGCGCATGGAACCGCTGAGGCGACAGTGACTGCTCGTGACGATTGTCCTGTGGAAACGGTGCCGCGTCGAGGATGACGATATCCCGGCGCGACACCGGATCAGTGGGTGGCTCACCCGGATCAGGCGATGCCGCCCGATAGCCGACCAGTCGGAAGCTCAGCTCCCGGCCGTGAGGAAGGGCGCGCACATGAAGCGAAAACTCCTGGGACGGTTGGCCTTCGGCTTCGTCGCCACCATCACCACGACCATCGTCCTGGCTGGACCGGCGTGGTCGCAGCCGGGCAGCTCGTCGGGCTCGGGGACGTCAGGGTCCTCGTCGGGGAGTTCCAGTGGCTCCGGCATGATTCCGCTGCCCAGCGCCACCGGCATCGGGGCACTCACCGCCGCCATGACCCAGCTCGGCAAACCCTACGAGTGGGGCGCCGTGGGCCCGCACTCCTGGGACTGCTCGGCGCTGGTCCAGTGGGCATTCCGGCAGGTCGGCGTCACCTTGCCACGCACCACGTGGGAGCAGGCGAAGGTCGGCCTCCCGGTGACCTTCGGCGGCCTGGCGCCCGGCGATGTCGTCATCCTCAACGGCGACGGCTCCCACGTCGGCATCTACGCGGGCATGGGCCAACTCCTCGACGCCCACGACTGGGGTGTCCCGGTCGGCCTGCACCCGTTGCGCGAATTCGACATCTTCGCGATTCGCCGGTTCTAGTTCTCGTCCACCAGCTGACGCAACAGCGGGCCGTAGTCGGGATGTGCCAGTGCCGAGGCGAACTGGGCCACCAGGTAGTCGGCCGGGTTGCCGGTGTCGTACCAGCGGCCCTGGATGACCTGGCCGTACACCGCGTGCTCGGCGGCGTAGTTGTTGATCGCGTCGGTCAGGTACACCTCGCCGGTCTGGTGGGTGTACCAGTTCTCGGTCTGGATGCGCAGCTCGTCGATGATGCCCGGCGTCACCACGTAGCCACCGATCGCCGCGAAGGCCGACGGCGCGTCTTCGGGCTTGGGCTTCTCCATCAGGCCGGAGATGCGCAGCAGCCCGTCGTCGAGGTCCTCGCGCACCACCGGCACGCCGTAGCGCTGCGATTCACCCGGCGACATGGGCAGCAGCGCCAACACCGGGCACCCGGTGGATTCGTAGGCGGTGATCAGCTGCTGCGCGCGCGGTACCTCGGCGACGAACACGTCGTCGGGCCACAGCACCAGCATCGGCTCGTCGCCCAGATGACGTGCGGCGTTGAGCACCGGCGTGCCGTTGCCGTACGGGCCGTGCTGGTCGAGGTAGGTGATGTGGCCCTCGCGAGAGAGCTCCCCGACCTCCTCCACGGCGTCGGCGTAGGCGGACTTGCCGTCGGCGCGTAGCTGCGCGACCAGCGCCGGATTCGGCCGGAAGTGATCCTGGATCAACGACTTGCCGCTGCTCACGACGATGGTGATGTCGGTGATCCCGGAGGCCACCAGCTCACGCACGGTGTGCTCGATGACCGGTTTGTCCCCGACCGGCAGCATCTCCTTCGGCGTCGCCTTGGTCAGCGGAAGCAGCCGGGAGCCGATTCCCGCCGCCGGAATGACAGCCTTGCGGATCTTCATCTCCCGATCATCACATATTCGGCTGTGTGATCGGTGTGCGACGGCTGGCAACGGGCTCGAGGAATTGTCGGTGACCCGGCGTAGATTGCGCTCGTGAGCACTCACACTCCTGCCGCCGGGGCTCCGGCCAGGCCAGATGCGGCGGTCACCGCCCGTCGCTGGGTGCTGCACATCGATATGGATGCCTTCTTCGCCTCGGTAGAACAATTGACAAGACCCACGCTGCGCGGCCGTCCGGTCCTCGTCGGTGGGGCGAGTCAGCGCGGCGTCGTCGCGGGGGCCAGCTACGAGGCTCGGGTCTACGGCGCGCGCTCGGCCATGCCGATGCACCAGGCCCGGCGGCTGATCGGCGTGTCGGCGGTGGTCGTCCCGCCGCGTGGCGCGCTGTACTCGGTGCTGAGCGGGCAGGTGTTCGACGCGTTGCGCAGCTGCGTCCCGGTGCTGGAGACGCTGTCGTTCGACGAGGCCTTCGCCGAACCGGCCGAGTTGGCCGGCGCGAGCGTCGCGCAGGTCGAGGACTATTGCGCGATGCTGCGCGCGCTCGTCCGAGCGCAGACCGGGCTCACCGCCTCGATCGGCGCGGCGACCGGGAAACAACTCGCCAAGATCGGCTCCGGTCTCGCCAAGCCCGATGGGATGCGGGTCATCTCGCCCTCGGAGCAGGGTGAGCTGCTCGCCTCGCTGCCGGTGCGCAAGCTGTGGGGGATCGGTCCGGTGGCCGAGTCCAGGCTGCGCAGCCTCGGCATCGAGACGGTCGGCGCGTTCGCCGCGCTGCCGGAATCGGAGGCCGTCTCGACCCTCGGCGGCAGCATGGGCGCCGCCCTGCACCGGCTCGCGCGCGGGATCGACGACCGCCCGGTCACCGAACGGGCCGAGGCCAAGCAGATCAGCGCCGAGAACACCTACGAGCGCGACATCGTCACGATGGCCGACCTGCGCGCCGCCGTCACCGCGATGGCCGCGTCGGCGCATCGCAGGCTCGAACGCGACGGCCGTGCCGCCCGCACCGTGGTCCTCAAACTCAAGAAGTCCGATATGGGCATCGTGACCAGGTCCTTCACCCTGCCGTACGCCACCGCCGACCTGACCACCCTGGCCGCCGCCGCGCAGCGTTCGGCGATCGATCCCGCGGAGCTGGGCCCGATCCGGCTCGTCGGTGTCGGTTACGGGGGATTGTCGCTGGTGCGCCAGGAATCGCTGTTCCCCGAACTGGATCAGGCGGTGCCCGCCGATCTCGGAACCGTCGAGGATCCGCCGCCGCCGTCACCGGAGGAGCCGAATCTGCCTGCGGGACTGTGGTTTCCGGGAATGGATGTGCATCACCCGGAATTCGGGCACGGCTGGGTGCAGGGCGCCGGCTACGGCGTGGTGACCGTGCGTTTCGAGACCAGCTCGACAGGTCCCGGTGCGGCGCGTACCTTTCCAGCCGACGACACGGGGCTGGCACGGGCCGATCCGCTGGCCAGTCTCGCGTGAAGAGTAGCCTCGGCTACCGCGATGGAATCACTCCCACCTCGAACGCAAAGGACGAGCAGTTGAAGCTTCGTACGACCGGACGTGTAGCGATCGCCGGACTGGCCGTGGTCGCCGCCCTCGGCCTGAGCGCGTGCAGCGACGACAAGGGTGACAAGCCCGCTGCCAAAGCCACCACCAGCGCGAAGGCTTCGGCTTCGGCGGCTGCGGACCTGCCCCCCGTGCCGACCGTGGAACAGCTCAACCAGCAGCTCACCACCGCGTTGGATCCGGCGGTCCCCAACGACCAGAAGCTGGACTTCGTGCAGGGCGGCGAGGCCGACCCCGAGCTGCCGAACCGCTTGGCCCAGGCCGCCTCGGACGCCAATGTCCAGGTGCAGGTCACCGAGGTGACCTCCTTCGGTGACAGCGTCAACGCCAAGGCCAACTTCACGGTCAACGGTCAGACCAACGTCGTCGACGTGCCGTTCGTGGCCGAAGACGGCAAGTGGAAGGTCCAGAAGTCGTGGGCCTGCGGCATGATGACCAACCTGGGTCAGACCTCGGTCGCCTGCCCCTGATCTGCCACGCTCGAGCCCCGTTCGGATGTTTCCGGGCGGGGCTTTCGCGTGTGAGTCGCGACGGTGTTTCGCCCCCCGTCGGTGGCGCGGCTACTATCGGGCCCCGTGGTAGAGACGATCGTGCGGCAGGGGCATCCGCCCAAGGATGTGTCGGAGCCGGCGCGACGTGATCGCCCCGGGTGGGCGCGCGTCGTCGCGATCGTCGCGGGACTGATCGGCATTCTCAGTGCCGCGGTGATCCCCTTCCTGCCCGTGCGGGTCGACGCCGCGACGGTGTCCTGGCCCCAGCAGGGGTCGCCCGCCGCGGTGGAATCGCCGCTCGTCGCCTACGCGCCCGCCGCCCTCTCGGCGACGGTGCCGTGTGCCGCGCTGAGTTCGCTGGCCGCGACCGGCGGTGTCGCGGTCTCGACCGTGCCGCGGCAATCGGCCGATATGGAGAAGTACGGCTTCGTCGTGAAGGTGGTCGCCGATACCGCCGAACGCCCCGGCCGGGTGGACGTGGTCTCGCGCTCGACCCTGGTGTGGACGGCTCCGCTCGCCGACGTGCTCGACCGCTCCTGCGCACTGACGATCGCGATCACTCCGCAGGAATCCACGGTCACCACAACAGGTCTCGGGGCGGGTGCGGCCGTGGCCGCCGATCTGCGTCCCCAGGTCGTCGGCGTGTTCAGTGAGCTCACCGGTGCCGCCCCCGCGGATCTCGCGGTGCGCGTCGACGTCGACGCCCGCTACACGTCGTCCCCGACCTGGCTCAAACTGGCCGCCATCGTGCTGTGCCTGCTGGCCACCGCGGTGTCGCTGTTCGCCCTGCACCGCCTCGACGCCCTCGACGGCCGCTCCGCGCGCCGATTCCTGCCGCAACGCTGGTGGCGGCTGCGCCCGGTCGACTGGCTGGTGTTCTCGGTGCTGCTCGTGTGGCATTTCATCGGCGCCAACACCTCCGATGACGGCTACATCCTCGGAATGGCGAGGGGTGCGCGCAGTTCGGGCAACATGTCCAACTACTACCGCTGGTTCAGCGTCGACGAGGGCCCGTTCTACACCCCGTACGTCGACATCATCGGCTGGCTCACCCACATCTCCGCGGTCAGCCCGCTGGTCCGGCTGCCCGCCCTCGCTGCGGGCGTGCTGACCTGGTGGTTGATCAGCCGCGAAGTACTGCCCCGCCTCGGCGTCGCGGTGCGCCGCGAACGCGTCGCCACCTGGACCGCCGCCTTCGTCTTCCTGGCCTTCTGGCTGCCCTACAACAACGGGCTGCGCGCGGAATTCGTGGTCGCGCTGGGTGTTCTGGTCACCTGGGTATCGGTCGAACGAGCGATCGCGACCCGGCGACTCGTGCCGTTCGCCGTCGCGGTGATCGTGGCCGCGTTCACCCTCACCGGCGCACCGTCGGGCCTGATCTGCCTCGGCGCGCTGGTGGCCGGTGCGCGGGTCGTCACCGCGATGATCGTGACGCGGTCGAAGTCGGTGGGCTACCTCGCGCAACTGCTGCCGATCCTGGCCGCGGGCACGGTGGTGCTCACCGTCGTCTTCGCCGACCGGACCTTCGCCGGGGTGCGGGAGATGTTCGCCGTGCACAGCGTGATCGGGCCGGGGGAGTCCTGGTTCTTCGAGT
Source organism: Nocardia sp. NPDC127606 (assembly GCF_042671725.1). Classification (NCBI taxonomy): domain Bacteria; kingdom Bacillati; phylum Actinomycetota; class Actinomycetes; order Mycobacteriales; family Nocardiaceae; genus Nocardia; species Nocardia sp. NPDC127606. The sequence goes on from NZ_JBHXWQ010000012.1 coordinate 176,708, forward strand.
TCCTGCGCTACCAATATCTTCTTCAGCTCAATGCCGACGGCTGGCTGACCAGGCGATTCGGCGTCTTCGCGATGCTGATCGGCCTGATCGTGTGCACTGCTGTCATGCTGCGGCGCGGCGGCCACATTCCCGGCACCGCGGTCGGCCCGGTGCGGCGCATGCTCGGCATCACCCTCGCCGCCATGGTGCTGATGATGTTCTCGCCCACCAAGTGGACCCACCAGTTCGGTGTGTTCGCGGGCCTGGCCACCTGTGTCGCCGCGGTGACGGCGGTCGCGGTGAGCGCGAACGTCCTGCGGCCGATGCGCAATCGCGCGCTGTTCGCCGCCGGTGTCTTCTTCACTCTCGCCATGACCTGGGTCGGCGCCAACGGCTACTGGTACGTCTCCTCGTGGGGGGTCCCGTGGTGGGACAAGCCGCCGACCGTCGCCGGTTACGGCGTCTCGACCGTGTTCGTCGGTCTGACCCTGCTGGCGCTCGCCGCGGCAGCATGGTTCCACGTACACCCGAATCTGAACCCGAAGGCCGAGGTCGGCCGGTTCGCGGGGACGCCCGTTCTCGCTGTCGCCGCCGCGATGATGGTGCTGTTCGAGGTCGCCTCCTTCGCCAAGGCCACCGTCGCCCAGTACCCCGCGTACTCCCTCGCCGGCTCCAACCTCTCCGCGGCCTTCGCCGGTGGGTGTGGGATGGCCGACGAGGTGCTCGTCGAAACCGACCCGAACGCCTCGATGCTCGCGCCGCTGTCCGGCGACGTGACCAGCACGATGAACGGCACCGACTCGACCGGCTTCCGGGCCGACGGTGTCGCGCCGGTCCTCACCTCCGACGAGGTGGAATCGACCACCGGCCAAGCGAATTCGGTGTCCGACGACCCCGACAAGCTGCGCGACGCCTCCACCTCGGCGGGCTCGGAGTCCCGCCAGGGCTCGTTGCAACTGCCGTTCGGTCTCGACCCCGCGACCACCCCGGTTCTCGGTAGCTACCGCCCCGGTGACCAGGAGCCCGCCGCGCTGACCACGGGCTGGTTCCGGCTTCCGGACGGCCCGCGCGGCCCGCTGCTCGCGATGTCGGTGGCAGGCCGGATCCGCTCGGTCGACGCCGACGGGATCGTCCACCCCGGCCAGGAACTGGCCGTCGAATACGGCACCGCCGCGGCCGACGGCGCCGTCACCGTGACCGGTCGGATCGCGCCGACCGATATCGGCCCGGCGCCGATGTGGCGCAATCTGCGCATCCCGATGGATCAGCTGCCGTCCGAGACGAGCGTTGTCCGCTTGGTCGCCGCCGACAAGGATCTCGGCCCCGACCAGTGGCTCGCGGTCACCCCGCCGCGCATGCCGCAGACCACCACGCTCAGCGCGCTGGTCGGCCGTGACGCGCCGGTGCTGCTGGATTGGGCTGTGGGACTGCACTTCCCGTGCCAGAACCAGATGCCCACCTACAACGGCATCGCCGAGCTCCCCGAATACCGCATCCTGCCCGACCGCAACGGCGCCACCATCACCAACCTGTGGCAGGGCCACGACGGTGGTGGCCCGCTCGGCTGGACCCAGCTCCTGTTCACCGCCCGCACCCTGCCGACGTACCTGAACAACGACTGGGACAGGGACTGGGGCTCCCTCGAGCAGTACCTGCCCCTCGACGCCACCGCCGGCCCCGCGAAGGTCACCGTCGACTCCGAAAACCGTTGGGGCACCTGGACCCCCGGTCCGGTCATCACCGCCTGGTAGCCGATGCCGGTGGACGTTCGATCACCGCGCTGTCAGGTCAGCGTCGCCGAGTGCGGGACGCCACCACAGCGTGGTGATCGGCTGCCCGGCGTCAGCGGGAGTTGGTGGCGATCCGCTGGGCCAGATCGGGAAGGTCGGCGCCGGTGAGGCCGGGGTAGCCGTGGAGGAGGCCGCGCCAGCGGGCGGGGACGGCCGAGGCGCCCCAGCGGGCGCCGAGGAGGCCGCCCGCGATGGCCGCGGTGGTGTCGGTGTCGTTTCCGGCGCGGACACACATCTGCAAGGCGAGCGGAAGGTGTTCGGGCGTCGACTGATCGGTGCTCGTGATCGCCCACCACGCGGTCTGGAGGGCGTGCACGACCCAGCCGTTGTTCGGGAAGTCGGCGGGCGTGCCCTTCTCCGCTTCGTCGAGCCGGTCGGTCCAATACGCGGATTGCGGTGAGACGCTCACGTATTCGCGAACCCCGTCGAAATCGGCGTTCAGGACGGCATGGCGGATCGCGTAGGTCCACAGCTTGCACGCCTCGACAGCGTTCTCGTCGTAGTGCGTGAGCAGCCCGACCCGGCCCGCCGCCGCGACACATTCGGCGGCATCGTCGAGATAGGCCAGCGCGACCGGCGCGGTCCGCATCAGCGAGCCGTTGCCGCCGGTTCGGCCGGTGAGCGACATCGCCACGGCCTGCATGTCCAGCGCGGAGGAAGGCCTGGCGGACAACACGTTTCGCGTCTGGTTCCCGATGTCCGGCGGCTTCGAGTCGTACCAGGAGACGAATCCGGCCGCGACCGCGTCGAGATCGATTCCCGGCCCACTGGCGGCGGCTACCGCCACGGCGACGGCCATCGACGTATCGTCGGTCCACTCGCCCGGCGCCCAGTCGAATACCCCGCCGCCGATCATGTCGATCACCGTGTCCGGTCCCGGATGAGTGAACTCGTAGCCTGCCCCCAGCGCATCACCGGCGGCGGTACCGACCAGCACGCCGGCGACCCGATCCGAGTACCCCGCGTCGTGCACAGAATCCACCCCTTTCGGGTGTGCCCGCTATCCGATTGCCCGATTGACAAGCCTACCGGTCGGCTTGTGATCCACCGGCGATTCACACCGGTGTGACACCGAATCGAGCTTCCGGTGTGACACCGAATCGGGCTAGTGCGTGGTCGCGTCCGCCGTCTCGGCCACCGAGAGCTGCCTGGTGCGGCGCGCCCGCAGCAGGGCATCGGCGGTGAACACCGCCAGCGCCGTCCAGATCAGGGCGAATCCGGCCCAGCGCGACACGGGCATGGGTTCGTGCATGACCGCCACGCCCCAGGCCATCTGCAGGGCAGGGGTGAGGTATTGCAGGATGCCCATGGTCGAGAGCGGGACCCGCTTGGCCGCGACGGCGAACAGCAGCAGCGGCAGCAGCGTGACCGGCCCGGTGGCCAGCATGAGACCGAAATGGGCGGGGCTGGAGGTCATCTCACTGCGGCCGGTGGCCATCAAGACGATCAGAAAGGCCAGCGCGAACGGCACGGCGACAATGCCCTCGGCCGCGATGCCGGGGAGCGCGTCGAGCCGGATCACTTTCTTCACCAGCCCGTAGGTGGCGAACGAGCAGGCCAGGATCAGCGCGATCACCGGCGGCCTGCCGTAGTCGACGGTCAGCACCACCACCGCCAGCGCGCCCAGCCCCAACGCCACCCACTGCGCCCTGGTGAGCCGCTCCCGGAACAGCAACACGCCGATGGCGACGGTGACCAGCGGATTGATGAAGTAGCCGAGCGCGCATTCGACGATGTGCCCGGTGGTGACGCCGAAGACGTACACGCCCCAGTTCAGCGACAACGCCGCCGAGGCCGCGGCCGCCAGGCGCCAGGTCCTGGCGTCGATCCCGCGCAGGTTGCCCAGCCGCCCCGTCAGCGTGAGTACGAGCAGCACCACGACCAGCGTCCACACGATCCGCTGCGCCACCACTTCGGCGGGCGAGGCGAACGACAACAGCCCGAAGAAGGCGGCGAACGAACCCCAGATGAGGTAGGCCCCCGCCCCGAAAACGACACCGGGCGGGGATGAGCTGCGCTGCATTCATCCCATGTTACGACCGGCTAATCTGGCGAGCATGTCCATTTCCGTGCAGGAACCGGCGGCTGCCGGGCTCACCGCCGCACAGGTCGACGAGCGCCGCCGCGACGGGCGCACCAACGACGTCCCCGCCAGGGCGAGCCGGTCGGTCGGCGAGATCGTCCGCGCGAATGTCTTCACCCGCATCAACGCCATTCTCGGTGTGCTGTTCCTGCTGGTGCTGTCGACGGGCTCGATCATCGACGGCATGTTCGGGCTGCTCATCGTGGCCAACAGCGCGGTGGGCATCATCCAGGAGGTCAGGGCCAAGCGGACCCTGGACGAGCTGGCGATCGTCAGCCAGGCCAAGCCGACGGTGCGCCGCGACGGCGTCGCCCAGCAGATCGCGCCCGGCGAGGTGGTGCTCGACGATCTGATCGAGCTCGGCCCCGGCGACCAGATCGTGGTCGACGGTGAGGTCGAGGAGGCCGCCGCGCTCGAGATCGACGAATCGCTGCTGACCGGCGAGGCCGACCCGATCGACAAGGGCGTCGGCGCGCCGGTGATGTCGGGCAGTTTCGTGGTGTCGGGTTCGGGCGCCTACCGCGCCACCAAGGTCGGCAAGGACGCCTACGCGGCGAAACTGGCCGAGGAGGCCAGCAAGTTCACGCTGGTGCACTCCGAATTGCGTTCGGGCATCGACAAGATCCTGAAGTTCATCACCTACCTGCTCATTCCCGCCGGCCTGCTCAGCATCTACAACCAGCTGGTCTCGAGCGGGGAATCGTGGCGCCCGGCCGTCACCGGCATGGTCGCGGCACTGGTGCCGATGGTCCCTGAGGGCCTGGTCCTGATGACGTCGATCGCCTTCGCGGTCGGTGTGGTCCGCCTGGGTAAACGCCAGTGCCTGGTGCAGGAATTGCCCGCGATCGAGGGGCTGGCCAGGGTCGACGTGGTGTGCGCCGACAAGACCGGCACCCTCACCGAGAACGGCATGCGCCTGGCGCAGGTCGAACCGCTCGGCGCGTTCGACGAGGCGCAGGTGAAGGCCGTGCTGGCCGCGCTCGCGAGCGACGATCCGCGCCCCAATGCCAGCGTCCAGGCCATCGCCGAAGCGTTGCCCGACTCGCCCGGCTGGTCGCAGACCGCCGTCGCGCCCTTCTCCTCGGCCAAGAAGTGGAGCGGCATTTCCTATGGCGACCACGGTGATTGGCTGCTCGGCGCCGCCGACGTTCTGCTCGACTCCGCCTCCGACGACGCCGCCCACGCCGAGCAGCTCGGCTCGTCGGGCCTGCGCGTGCTGCTGCTGGCGCGCAGCGACCGCTCGGTCGACGCCGACGACGCACCTGGCCGGGTCGAGCCCGCCGCGCTGGTGGTGCTCGAACAGAAGGTGCGGCCCGATGCCAAGGCGACACTGGAATACTTCGCGAGCCAGCAGGTCTCGATCAAGGTGATCTCCGGCGACAACGCCGTCTCGGTCGGCGCGGTCGCCTCCTCGCTCGACCTGCCCGGCGGTGACCACGCCGTCGACGCGCGCACCCTGCCCGACGATCCGGCCGCGCTCGCCGACGTGCTCGATCACGAAACCACGTTCGGCCGTGTGCGTCCCGACCAGAAGCGCGCCATGGTCGGTGCTCTGCAATCGCGTGGGCACACCGTCGCCATGACCGGTGACGGCGTCAACGACGTGCTGGCGCTCAAGGACGCCGATATCGGTGTCGCGATGGGCGCAGGCAGCCCGGCCACCCGCGCGGTGGCGCAGATCGTGTTGCTGGACAACAAGTTCGCGACCCTGCCCTTCGTGGTGGGGGAGGGGCGCCGGGTGATCGGCAATATCGAACGCGTGTCGAACCTGTTCCTCACCAAGACCGTGTACTCGGTGCTGCTGGCCTTCCTCGTCGGCATCGCCGGGGTGGGCTCGCAGATCTTCGGTTACGACCCCATCGGGTATCCGTTCCTGCCACGCCACGTCACCATCGCGGCCTGGTTCACCATCGGCATCCCCGCGTTCGTGCTCTCGCTCGCGCCCAACAACGAGCGCGCCCGCACCGGCTTCGTCGGCCGGGTGATGCGCCTGGCCGTGCCCTCGGGCGTGGTGATCGGCGTGGCGACGTTCGTGGCCTACCTCATCGCCTACGCCGGACCGGAAGCCACGGAAACGCAGAAGGTGCAGGCGGGCACCACCGCGTTGATCACGCTGATCATGATCGCGGTGTGGGTGCTGGTACTGGTCGCGCGGCCGTACGTGTGGTGGAAGGTGGTGCTGATCGCGGTGTCCGTGCTGGCCTATGTCGCGCTGTTCACGATCCCGTTCACCCGCGAGTTCTTCAAACTCGACCCGTCCAACCCGCGTCTGACGCTGGCGGCGGTGGTCTGCGGTGTGATCGGCATCGTGCTGGTCGAGCTGGCATGGTGGGTGCAGGCGCGGCGCTCGGGCGGCGCGGGCAAGCTCTTTCCCCCGGTGGGCGCGCAGGGGGCGTGACCGACCGCTGACTCGGGGTCGGGTGGTTTCGAGAACCCTTGTGCCGGGCGAACATTCGGTGTTGGAGTACCTTTGCCGGTTATGGAGGTATTGCTGCCGCTGTCGCACCGTCTCGGGACCACCCGGTGACCCCCGACGAATTGGATGATCTGTTCGCCGACCTCATCGGGCAGATCGATCGGCTCGACGTCGATGCGCTGGAATTGATGGCAACTGCCTATGATCAGGCCGGAGATGTCGACCGGGCCCGAGAGCTGTGGGTGATGGCCGAGACGCGTCGCGGCAGTGATCGGCCGTAGGCGCAGCGGCCCGACGCGATCGAGCGGCGGCGACCGGAGATCTACTCGGTGGGAACCGGGCCGTCGTCGGGGCTCGGTGTGACGGTGTCGCTGCTGCCGGGCAGCAGGGGACTCACCGCGAACCGCCCCGCGACGGCGTCGGCCGGTAACGCCTGCACCGCCCGGACGTCGGGTTGTGTTGCGAGGTCACGTAATTGGGGCAGGGTGCCGCGCACCACGAGGCCCGCCGTGCACGCGCAGCCCGCACGCAGGCGACTCTCGGTGACGTGAGCGACAGCGGCGCTGCGCTCGTCGCGGAACCGCTGGGCCGCGACCAACCCCGCCGCCGCCTCGCCGGACCGCACCGCGGGCTCGTCACCACCCGGCGTCGCGACGGTGATCACCGGTGTCTGGACCCGGTCGACCGGCACGTGCTGGATCACCCCGGAGATCCGCAAGCCATCGGCTGCGGCCGGAAGCTGTTGGGGCGCGATGTATTCGGTGAACGATACGAGCGCCCAGTGCTGTTCGGTGTCGCCACCGTCGAGGGAAGCCTTCGCGTCGAGCAGGTAGTGCTCGACCTGCTCGCCGGGCGCGGGCCCCAGCCGATCGGTGGCCACCGCCGACGCGGGCGGCGGTTCACGAAAGGCGATCACCAACAGGATCACCGCGCCGACAGCCGCGATTCCGAAGATCACCGAGTTGCGCAGCGATATCCGCCGGTCGAGCGAATCTTCTTCGGCGGCAGTCGATTCGGCGGGCATGTTCCCGAGGTCCTCGGCGGTCGAACCCGGGCCGTCGTCCCGCGCTGCCTGCCCGGCCGGTGAATCCCCGCGGTCGTCCGACGCCGTATCCGGCGCCGGTTCGGACGACCGCGGGTCGTCAGGCATTGCGTAGTACGTCCAAGGCGCCCGCCAGGTCGTCGGGGTACTCGCTGGTGATCTCGAGCCAGCGCCCGTCGGCGGGGTGATGGAAGCCGAGCTGACGCGCGTGCAACCACTGCCGTTCCAGGCCGAGGCGTTTGGCCAGCGTCGGGTCGGCGCCGTAGGTGAGGTCACCCGCGCAGGGGTGGCGCACCGCGGAGAAGTGCACCCGGATCTGGTGCGTGCGGCCGGTCTCGAGGTGCACGTCGAGCAAGCTGGCCGCCTGGAACGCCTCGATGGTGTCGTAGTGGGTGACGCTGGGCCTGCCGTCGCCGGTCACCGCGAACTTCCAGGCATTGCCCCGCGCACGCCCGATCGGCGCGTCGATGGTGCCGCTGCTCGGATCCGGGTGTCCCTGCACGAGTGCATGGTATTGCTTGTCGACCGTGCGTTCCTTGAAGGCGCGCTTGAGCATCGTGTAAGCGTGTTCGGATTGTGCCACCACCATCACGCCGGAGGTGCCCACGTCGAGCCGGTGCACGATGCCCTGGCGTTCGTGCGCGCCCGAGGTGGAGATGCGGTAGCCCATCGCCGCCAGGCCGCCGACCACGGTCGGACCGGTCCAGCCGACGCCGGAGTGCGCGGCGACCCCGATCGGCTTGTCCACGGCGACGATGTCGTCGTCGGCGTAGAGAATGTTCATCCCGTCGACCGGGGTGGCCTCGACGGTGAGCTCGCGCTTGGGTTCGGGGAAGATCACTTCCAGCCACGCGCCCGCGGTCAGCCGGTCGGACTTGCCCGCGGCGACTCCGTCGATCTGCACCGAGCCGTCCTCGGTCAGCGCCACGACCGCGGTCCGCGAGAGGCCGAGCAGGCGCGCGAGTCCCGCGTCCACCCGCATCCCGTCCAGCCCGTCGGGAACGGGCATTGTCCTGGTTTCTCTCATGCGGTCTCCTCGGTGTGTTTGCGACCGCTGCGGGTGCCGTCCGGTTCGAAACCGAACACGGTGAGCGCGACCAGCAGGATCGCCCCGCACACGATGGCCGAGTCGGCGACGTTGAAGACCGGCCACCAGCCGACGGCGACGAAGTCGACCACATGGCCCTGCAGCGGGCCTGGGTATCGGAAGAGCCGGTCGACCAGGTTGCCCAGCGCGCCACCCAGGACCATGCCGAGGCCGATGGCCCACCACAGTGAACGCAGGGTGCGTCCGATCCGGATCACACCGATCACCACCGCGGCGGCGATCAGAGTGAGCAGCCAGGTCATGCCGGTCGCCATCGAGAACGCCGCGCCCGGGTTGCGGACCAGGGTGAACCGCGCGAAATCGCCGATGATCGGGACCGATTCGCCCGGGTCGATGAAGGCGACCGCGAGGCACTTGGTCAGCAGGTCGAGCCCGAACAGCACGACGGCGATGATCAGCAGCGTCGTCAAACGCCGGCGACCAGCGGGTTTCGCCGTCTCTGCCGTCTCGGGCACGGCAGCCGCCGACGGTGTGGCTGAGTCGTCGCCGGTCTCGGGGACAGCAGCGTTGTCGGTTGGCCGGTCTTCACTCACGCGTCCATCATTCCCTAGTGGCGATCCGGCCCGCGCCGCGGTGCCGAGGAGTCCCAGGTGTTACTCAGGAAGCGGTCGTACCCTGATGGCTGTGACGGTGTTGTCTAGATCTCGCTTACCCCGCATCGCGCGCCCCGGGGTGTTACTGGTGGCGCTCGTGCTCGGGTTCGCGACCTTCGGCGCCGGCTGCGCCGATCGCTCGGCCCCTGCCGCGGAGGTCGACGGCACCGAGCCGCTCGGCATCGGCAAGGAAGTCACCGTGCCGATCTCGGCCGCGGTCACCACCATGGTCTCGCCCGGCGAGGAGCCGCGCGATCTGCTGCGGCCGCGCTATGCCGCGGGCACCACGCAGGAGGTGACGCTGCGCACCGACTACCGGATCCAGCAGCAGGTCAACGATCAGCCCACTCGCGACTTCTCGCCTGCCGCGCTGACCATCCCGATGATCGCGCGCACGGGCGCCGACGGCGTCGATCTCACCGTCGGCGCGGTCACCACTCCCGACCCCGCGCTCAACAAGGCGTTCACCTCCGCCGACGGTTCACACGCCGGTTTGGGGATGAGCGACCTCGGTGCGATCACCGAGCTGCGCATGGCGCCGTCGCCGGACACCCCGAACACCGCGCGGGCCGCGCTCGAACAGGCCTTCTATCAGGCTGTGTACCAGTCGATCGCGTTCCCGGACCAGCCCGTCGGCGTCGGCGCGGTGTGGACGGTGCATCAGAAGATCACCGGCGGGGTCACCCTGGACCAGATCACCACCGCCACGCTCACCAGCCGCGAGGGCGACCGGCTCACCATCGATCTCCAGGTGAATCAGACGCCCACCGACAACGTGTGGGAGTTGCCCAACGACGCCGGTGAGCTCGACATCGACGGGTACGTGATGGAAGGCGTCGGCTCGATCACCATCGATCTCGGTATGCCGCTGCCGGTCTCGGGTTCCATCGAGATCGGTGGACAGCAGACCTATCGCGACGCGCGCAGTGTGAGCACGCTCGTGCAGACACAGTCGACGCGCGTTTCCTGGACGGAATGATGCGGGTGGATTCGCTGCGCGTAGGCGCGGTGGTTTCGGCGTGTGTCGGGTTGGTCGGCGTTGCCGGTTGTGGGTCCGACGACACCGTGGACTCACCGGGATCGGGTCCGTTCTCCGCCGCCGTCACCGCCGCACCGGGAACCGGGTCGGTGATCCGCGATTCGGCGCAGTTGTCGGCCGGTCTGCTCGCCGCGACCGATCTGCCCGGTGATTTCGCGGTCGTACCGCCGCGCGGTGAGTCCGACGAGCCCGCGGTGCCGCCCGCGGCGCTGACGGATCCGCCGGACTGCGGGCGGCTGCTCTCGCCGATCGCGCAGCAGTGGCCGGGGTCGGCCGCCGCCGCGTCGGTGCAGTTCGCGGGGCCCAGCTTCGCCACCATCGACATCGACGCCGCGAGCTACCCGGATGCGGCGCTGGTTCCGGCATTCGACGCGCTCCAGGCGCAGCCTCGGCGCTGCACCAGCTACTCCGGCGACGACGCGGGCGTGCGGATCGAGTATCGAACCAGCGCGCTCGCGCAGCCGCCCGCGGGCGACGCGGGCTCGGCGTTCACCCTGACCGCCACGAGTGAGGGGCTCACCCTGACGTCGGCGACGTCGCTTGTCCAAGTGGGGAACACGCTGGTTCAGGTTGTCGTCACGGCGCCGGAAGTCGTCGATCCCGGCGTGCTCGCCGATCTCACCGCGGCGCAAGTGCGCAAACTCCGCGGCTGAGACCGGCTCGGGTTCACGCCGATACGGCGAGTTTCCCGCCGAGATGGCCGAGGTAGCCACGGACCTCGTCGGCACTCTTGTCGGGAAGCCCGAAGACCACCTCGGTGACGCCTTGGTCGGCCCAGCTCGCGAGCTGCTCGGCGTTGTGACGACCGGCCAGTGCGATCACCCGCGGGGTGCCGTCGCGGCCTGCTTCCTTCCAGACCCGGTGCAGGAGTTCGACTTTGGCGCTCAGGTCACCTTCGGTCGGGGTGGTGATCCAACCGTCCGCGTTGGCCGCCAGCCATCCGAACGATTTCTCGGTACCGCCCGCGCCGAGCAGCACCGGGACCCCGGCGCGCACCGGCTTCGGCCAGGACCAGCTCGGGCCGAACTTCACGAAGTCACCGGCGAATTCGGCTTCCTCCTGCGACCACAGTGCCCGCATCGCGTCGAGGTTCTCGCGCAACACCGTGCGTCGCTTGTTCGCGGGCACGCCGTGATGGGCGAGTTCGTCGGTGTTCCAGCCGAATCCGACACCCAGCTCGACCCGACCACCGGACAGGTGATCGAGGGAGGCGATGGTCTTGGCGAGGGTGATCGGGTGGTGCTCGGCGGGCAGTGCCACCGCCGTCGACAAGGTGATCCGCTCGGTGACCGCGGCGGCGGTGGCCAGCGCGACCCACGGGTCGAGCGTGCGCAGGTACCGGTCGTCGGGCAGCGAGGAGTCGCCGGTCTGCGGATGGGCCGCGGCCCGGACGACCGGGATATGGGTGTGCTCGGGGACGTAGAACGCGTCGAATCCGGCGTCCTCGGCGGCCTTGGCCGCATCGGCGGGCGTGATGCCCCGGTCACTGGTGAACAAGACAACCCCGTAGCGCACGTCCCGGCCCTCCGACTTCGACAGCAAAACTGAAACAGGTTCTAAACCTGAGACAAGTTCTACAGGAGTAAAAGGAGTTCTACTAGTCCTGATCGCATCGGGATGGCCGATCGATCGACGGCCTTTCCCCGATCAGGTGAGGGGAATACGCTGGTGGTCGTCCGAGCATCACTCTCGACACGGAGGTATCCGATGTCTGATGTTTCCCCCTTTCCCGACGGTTATCCGCGGATCTGTCCCGGACTGGCGTGCGCGGGAGCTGCCGCCGCGATCGACTTCTACACCGCGATCTTCGGCGCGACCGTGCGCATGAAGATGGACGGCCCCGGCGGCAGCGTCGTCCACAGCGAACTGCTCGTCGGCGACTCGGTGCTGATGGTCGGCGACCCGGTTCCCGAGATCGGCTTCATCGATCCGAAGGCCGTCGGCGGCTCCCCGGTGAACCTGATGGTCTACGTCGCCGACGCGGACGCCGCCTTCGCCGCGGCGCTCACCGCGGGCGCCACCGCGATCACGCCGATGACCGACCAGTTCTACGGCGACCGCAGCGGCGCCTTCGAGGACCCGTGGGGTCACCGCTGGACCGTGGCCACCCACATCGAAGACGTCTCGCCGGAAGAAATGGAACGGCGTATGTCCGAAATGATGAACGCGGGCTGACCTGATCGGCACGCCCGCACCGTGGGCGAAAGCCGCGGTGCGGGCGTGCCGCGCGTTTACACGGGAACGATCGAGTCTCCTTCGACGCGAACAGGTTTGGCGGGCAACGGCTGGGTCGCGGGACCGCCGCGCACCGTGCCGTCGAGCTCGAATCGGCTGCCGTGGCAGGGGCAGTTGATCGTGCCTCTGGCCACGGTGGCGACCTTGCATCCCGCGTGCGTGCAGGTCGATGACAGCCCGACGAAAGTGCCCGCGGTCGGCTGCGTGACGACGGTGTCGCCGACGATCACCCCACCACCCACCGGAACATCCGCCGCTTTGATCAGCGCACCCGCCGGCGCCCCCGGCTCCGGTGGGGCGGCGGCCGCCGACTCGGTGTCGTCGTCGCCACCGCACGCGGTCAACGTCGCCGCGGCGGCCAAGACGCCGACACCCACCACGACGGTGCGACGGTTCGGCGAGAAATCGTTGATGGTCATCGGTCGTACTCCGCTTCCGTTGATGAGGCCGCCGGTCAGCTCCGCACGCCCACCGGTTCCTTCCCTGTCAACGGCCCACACCCCTTCCCGGTTCGACCGATTCCGAGGGAGAAGTGAGCGAACTCGACTTCCTTATCAAAGGTTGACTAGACCTTAATAAGGAGGCGAGAACCGCCGCCTTGTTGACGCGATGGCGCGAGCGAGTCGCGCCGCTACGAGCGGATTCAGCTGCCGCCCTGCTGCTTCCGCATCTCGTCGGCGCGCCGATCGTCACCGCCGCGACCGCCGCCGCGCTGGTGGAACGCAGTTTTCCCGCCGCCAATACCGCGATCGAACGACTCGTCGATGCCGGAATCCTGCGGCAACTGACGGTCGGCCGCCGCAACCGCGCGTTCGAGGCCCCCGAGGTCTTCGAAGCGTTCGGTGCACTCGAGCGGTGTTCGGCGAATCCTGATGGCGAGACACGCTCGCCGCAGCGTCCGGTGCCGCGCCGGTAGTGCCGCACCCGGCGTGAAATCTCCGGACGCATGGGGGGATTCCCTGATGTGGGTGGGTGGGTCGGGGGCCTAGCGTTCTCGGTGTGAGGGCGATTGTGCAGCAGGTATACGGGTCATCGGCGATGTTGGCGACGGCGGAGGTCGGGCGGCCGCGCGTGGGAGTGGGGCAGGTGCTGGTCCGGGTTCGTGCCGCGTCGGTGAATGCGCGGGATTGGCATCTGATGCGGGGCGATCCAAAGATCGCGCGGTGGATGGATCGGTCCGTCTTCGGCCGTCGGGGACCGGCGAACCCGGTGCAGGGCGGTGATTTCGCGGGGACGGTCGAGGAGGTGGGAGAAGGCGTCACGGATCTGGCGGTGGGCGACGAAGTCTTCGGGGAGGCGGTCAGCGGTGCGTTCGCGGAGTACATCGCGGTGCCGCGGGGGTTGCTCGACCGGAAGCCGGCGAACCTGAGTTTCGAGGAAGCGGCAGCGGTGCCGTTGGCCGCCAATACCGCCCTGACCTGCCTGCGTCATGTCGGCGACGGCGAGCGGGTGCTGATCATCGGCGCGTCCGGTGGCGTCGGCACTTTCGCGGTCCAGATCGCCCGAGCACGGGGTGCGCGGGTCAGCGCGGTGTGCAGCACCCGCAATGTCGAGGCGGCGCGCTCACTCGGCGCGGAACATGTCGTCGACTACACCCGCGACACCCTGACCGGCCGCTACGACACCGTCCTCGACCTGGCCGGAACGCGGACTCTGCGGGAACTGCTCCGCCTGGTCGAACCGACCGGCACGCTGGTCCTGTCCGGTGGCGGCAACTTCGACGGCGGCAGCTGGTTCGGCCCGGTCGGCCTGCTCGCGCGTGGTCAGCTGGCTCGACCGTTCGTGAAACCGGCCATCCGCGCTCCGATGGCGGAGCAGACACCGGAGTCGCTGACCGAGCTCCGCGAACTGATCCAGTCGGGCCTGCTCCGCCCGGCCATCGACCGGACCTATCCCCTGGCCGACACGCCCGCCGCCATCGAGTACATGGAGACCGAACACGCCCGCGCGAAGATCGTGATCACCATCGCGCCGGCGAGCTGACGTCACAGCAGGCGGAACTCCATCATCGCGATCGCGTCGTCGACGGAGGCGGACAGGGCCTCCAGCCGGCTGTGTGCGTTCGGCGCGGACAGGGCCGACTGGCGGTCGGTCGGGCCGATCGGCAGGCGAGCCGCGAGCTCGTAGGACCGAGCGGTCGGATCGTCGGACAGATCGTCCAGCGATGCCGACGGCGGCGGACGACGGATGCCGTTGCGTCGCGCGAACTGGGCCGTGAGCGTGTGCAGGCGGTCCGCGCGTTCACGCAAGCCCGCCAGCAACGCGCTGTCGTCGGTGCCGGGGTCGTCCGGCCATGTTTCGGCATGCGCCTGCGGATACGGCGCGTCGACGAGCCACTTCTCGATGCGAATGCGGTCGGTTCCCTTGCAGCGCAGCCGGTATCGCGAGCCCGGCAGTTCGATGACCTCGGTGATTCGGGCGACGGTGCCCACCTCCGTGCGTACCTCACCCCCGCCCACTTCGTGCCCGCGCGCGATCAGCACGACACCGAATTCCGGCTCCCGCCGACCGTCCATGCAGTCCTCGACCAGCGCCACGTACCTCGGCTCGAAGATCTGCAACGACAACGACTCACCGGGTAGCAGCACCGCACCCAACGGGAACATAGGTATCTCCACCGTCCCAGCATGCCCGGTGCCGCGCGGACTACGTCCATCCGGCGCGCTCACGCTGTGTCCTTTCGGCAGGCTCGGGTCCGGCCCACGGTGACATGGGCCAGCCGATGCCTCCCGTCCGTCACGCGGTGGCGATCGACTCGAACACCGTCGGATCGACCAGTGTCGAGGTGTCACCGAGTTCGCGGCCCTCGGCGACATCGCGCAGCAGCCTGCGCATGATCTTGCCGCTGCGGGTCTTGGGCAGCTCCGGCACGATATGGATTTCGCGTGGCCGCGCGATCGGACTGATCTCGAGCGACACCGCCGCCTTGAGCTCGGACACGAGCGCGTCGGCCGTGGCCGCCGATCCGGTGAGGATGACGAAGGCGACGATTCCCTGCCCGGTGGTCTCGTCGGACGCACCGACCACCGCGGCCTCGGCGACGGCCGGGTGCCCGACGAGCGCGGATTCCACCTCGGCGGTGGAGATGCGGTGACCGGACACATTCATGACGTCGTCGACGCGCCCCAGGATCCACAGATCGCCGTCGGCGTCGAGCTTGGCGCCGTCCCCGGCGAAATACCAGCCTTCGGAAGCGAAACGCTGCCAATAGGTTTCGCGGTAGCGGTCCATGTCGTTCCAGATGCCGCGCAGCATCGACGGCCACGGCTGATCCAGGACGAGCAGACCGGACCCGTCGGGACCCAGCGGTGCGCCCTCGTCGTCGACGACCTTCGCGGAGATCCCCGGCAGCGGGCCCATCGCGGCGCCCGGCTTGGCCGCGGTGACGCCCGGTAGTGGCGCGATCATGATGGCGCCGGTTTCGGTCTGCCACCAGGTGTCGACGATCGGAGTCGTGTTCGCGCCGATCACTTCTCGGTACCAGCGCCAAGCTTCGGGGTTGATGGGTTCGCCGACGGAGCCGAGCAGTCGCAGGGTGCTCAGGTCGTGGGCGTCGGGGATCTCACGGCCCCATTTCATGAACGTGCGGATCAGGGTGGGTGCGGTGTAATAGATGGTGACGCCGTACTTCTCGATGATCTGGAAGTGGCGGTGTTCGTCGGGGGAGTTGGGGGTGCCTTCGTAGACGACCTGGGTGGCGCGGTTGGCGAGGGGTCCGTAGACGATGTAGCTGTGTCCGGTGACCCAGCCGATGTCGGCGGTGCACCAGTAGATGTCGTGTCCGGCTTTGTGGTCGAAGACGTTGTGGTGGGTGTAGGCGGTTTGGGTGAGGTATCCGCCGGTGGTGTGCAGGATTCCCTTGGGTTTTCCGGTGGTGCCGGAGGTGTAGAGGATGAACAGCGGGTGCTCGGCGGGGAAGGGCTGTGCTTCGTGGGAAGGCGAAGCGACAGCGACGGTTTCGTCCCACCACAGATCGCGCACCTCGGTCCACGGCACGTCGAGGCCGACCCGGCGCACCACCAGCACATGCTCGACGCTCGACGGATCCGAACCCAGCGCCTCGTCGACGGCGTACTTCAGCGCGGCGGGCTTGCCGCGACGCCACTGCCCGTCGGTGGTCACGATCAACTTGGCCTCGGCGTCGTCGACCCGCTGACGCAATGCCGTGGGGGAGAACCCGGCGAACACCACCGAGTGCGTGAGACCGAGTCGCGCGCACGCCAGCATCGTCACGATGGCCTCGGGCACCATCGGCATGTAGATCGCGACCCGATCGCCGGCCTCGAGTCCCAGCGCGGTGAAAGTGTTCGCGGCCCGGCACACCTCATCGAGCAATTCCGCGTAGGTGATCGCGCGGGAGTCGCCCGGTTCGCCCTCCCAGTGGATGGCGACCTGGTCGCCGTGTCCGTCGATGACGTGGCGGTCGAGGCAGTTGTAGGCGACATTGAGCTCGCCGTCGCCGAACCAGCGCGCGACCGGCGCGTCGGTCCAGTCGAGCACCTCGGTGAAGGACTTGTGCCAGTGCAGCCGGTTGGCCTGCTCGGCCCAGAAACCGTCGCGGTCGGTGCGCGCCCGCTCGTACAGCGAGGCATCGGCATTGGCCTGCGCGACGAACTCCGGGGCGGGCGGGTAACTGGTCACAAGAATCTCTCCTTCGAAAAGCATGGGGGTACAACCCGTGCCGGTGGGGCGAACCACCGGCACGGGCAGGGTTGGCGTCAGTGCGAGATCGCCTTCTCCGCACCGACGCCGGTCATGGACCGGACTTCCATCTCCGCGGCCTTGGCCTGATCGACCTGCTCGCCACGGCCACCCAGGAAGGTGCCGAGTACACCGAGCGCGAACGCCAGCGGAATGGACACGATGCCCGGGTTGGACAGCGGGAACCAGTCGAAATCCGCATCCTTGATCATCGCGGTCTTGTTGCCCGACACCGCGGGCGAGAACACGATGAGCACGATGGTCGAGATCAGGCCGCCGTACATCGACCACAGCGCGCCGGTGGTGTTGAAGCGCTTCCAGAACAGCGAGTACAGGATCGTCGGCAGGTTCGCCGCCGCCGCCACCGCGAACGCCAGCGCCACCAGGAACGCGATGTTCTGGCCGTTGGCGAGGATGCCGAGACCGATCGCGAGCACCCCGATCACCACCGCCGTGATCCGCGAGACCCGCACCTGCTTGACCTCGTCGACCTTGCCCTTCTTGATGACGCTGGCGTAGATGTCGTGGGCGAACGAGGCCGACGCGGTGATGGTGAGTCCGGCCACGACCGCGAGGATCGTCGCGAACGCGACCGCCGAGATCACCCCGAGCAGGATCACCCCGCCGAGTTCGAATGCCAGCAGCGGCGCCGCCGAGTTCTGGCCACCCGCCGCGGCGAGGATCTTGTCCGGGCCGACGATGGCCGCCGCGCCGTAACCGAGCACCAGGGTGAACAGGTAGAAGGCGCCGATCAGACCGATCGCCCACACCACCGAGCGCCGAGCCTCTTTCGCGGTCGGGACCGTGTAGAAGCGCATCAGCACGTGCGGCAGACCCGCGGTGCCGAGTACCAGGGCCAGGCCCAGCGACAGGAAGTTCAGCTTCGACATCTCGCTGCCGCCGTATTGCGCGCCGGGCGCGAGCACGTCGCGGGCGGCGACCGCCTTGCTGGTGGACTCGCTCACCGATTCCTGTGCGGCACCGAGGATGTCGGAGAAGTTGAAGCCGAACTTCGCCAGCACCATCACCGTCATCAGCGCGGCGCCCGCGATCAGCAGCACCGCCTTGATGATCTGCACCCAGGTGGTGCCCTTCATGCCACCGACCAGCACATACACGATCATCAGCACACCGACGGCCGCGATGACGATGGATTGCCCGGTGCGGCTGGAGATATCGAGCAGCAGCGCGACCAGGCCGCCGGCGCCCGCCATCTGCGCGAGCAGATAGAACAGCGACACGGTGAGGGTGGTCAGCGCGGCCGCGGTGCGCACCGGGCCTTCCTTGAGCCGGAAGCTGAGCACGTCGGCCATGGTGAATTTGCCGGTGTTGCGCAGCATTTCGGCCACCAGCAGCAGTGCGACGAGCCAGGCGACGAGGAACCCGATCGAATACAGGAACCCGTCGTAGCCGTAGACGGCGATCGCGCCCGCGATGCCGAGGAAGCTCGCGGCCGACAGGTAGTCACCGGCGATGGCGATGCCGTTCTGCGGGCCGGAGAAGCCGCGCCCACCGGTGAAATAGTCCGCGGCACTGGCGTTGTTGCGGCTGGCCCGGATCACCACGACCATGGTGACCGCGACGAACAGCAGGAAAATGGCGATATTGGCGATGGGATTGCCCACCGTCGAAGACGCGGCAAGGGTGACGCTCATGCCTGGCCCCCTTCGAGTTCTTCGCGGATGGCCGCGGCGCGCGGGTCCAGTTCACGGTTGGCGAAACGGACGTAGAGCCCGGTGATGAGGAACGTGGAGACGAACTGCCCGAGGCCGAGCAGCAAGCCCACGTTGATGTTGCCGAAGACCTTCTGCGCCATGAAGTCGTGCGCGTACGCGCCGAGCAGCACATAGCTCAGGTACCACACCAGAAACAGCGCGGTCATCGGGAAGATGAAGCGGCGCAGCCGGGTTCGCAGATCTTGGAACTGCGGACTCGCTTGTACCGCGAGCCATTCGTCGGCACTCGGCGTGCGCGGATCTGGCGCCTCGGTGTCGGTTTGGGTCATGCCGGTCGTCCTAGCGTGAAGGGGGGTCGTGCGTGGAGATGACGGTAGGTCCCCGGACGTGAGCGCATGATGGTGTGGTGTGGGTCACTCGGTGAAGGTGGCCGCCCGTGCGGTGAGCGGTCGATGTGGCGCGACGAACGGTCGGTGCGAGATCACCGGTGAGTGGCGGTTTCGGGGTCGCGATCGGCACTCATCCCGAGCCGTTCGGGGGCGTGCATGCGCAGGAACACCCCCGCCACCGCCCGGGGATCCTGACCCGTGGTGGCGAGGCTGACCAGGATGGTCACCGCGAAGGCCAGCGGCACGCTGACCGCGCCCGGATAGTCGACGATCGCGGCGGGCCACCCGTTCGCCAGGTCGGGCGAGACGCCACCGAGCACCGCCAGCACGGTCGCTCCGCCCGCGGTGACCCCGCCGGTGAGCATGCCCGCGGCCGCGCCGGTCGCGGTGAGTCCGCGCCACCAGATGCCGAGCACGAGCAGCGGGCACAGCGTCGACGCGGCCACCGAGAAGGCGAGGGCGACGGTGCGCGACAGATCGAGGGACGCCACGGTGACCGCGAGCGTCAGCGGGACCAGGCCCGCGACCAGGGCGGCGAGCCGGAAGTCCCGGATCCGGCCGCGCAGCACGTCGGTACTGAGCACTCCCGCCAGGCTGACCAGCAACCCCGACGAGGTGGACAGGAACGCCGCGATCGCCCCGGCCGCCGCCAGCGCGGCCAGCAGCTGTCCACCGAGTCCACCGAGCACCGCGCCGGGAAGCAGCACGACCGCCGCGTCGGAGGCACCGGTGATCAGCAGTTGGGGCACGTAGAGGCGGGCGAAGACGCCGAGCAGGATCGGGAACAGGTAGAAGACGCCGACCAGCCCGATCACTGTCAGCGCGGTCCGGCGCGCGGACGGGCCGTCTCGATTGGTGTAGAAGCGGACGAGCACATGTGGCAGTCCCATGGTGCCGAGGAAGGTCGCCACGATCAGCGAGAACACCTGGTACTGCGGATGTTGTCCGCCGAAGCCGCCGCCGGGCGCCACCCAGCTCGCGCCGTCGGCCGGTGCTCCGGCCACCACCGGAACGGCCGAGCCCGGCGCGAGGATCAGTTCGGTGCCTTCGGCGAGGGTGTGATCGCCCGGTGTCAGCACGACCGGTCCCGCGCTGGGTTGCCCGTCGAGTGTGCCGGTGATCGTGACCTGTTGCGAGACATCGAGGTGCACGACGACATCGGTGGAGATGTCGACGGTGGTGCGCTCGTCGACCGTGGGCGGTACCGGGGTCGCGACCGGTCGTTCGTCGGCGAGGAAATGCATTCCGAGCACCAGCGCGGGAACCGCCACCGCCGTCAATTTCAGCCAGTACTGGAATGCCTGCACCAGGGTCACCGACCGCATTCCGCCGCCGATCACATTCGCCGAGACGATCGCGCCGACCGAGACCGCACCCACCCAGGCGGGTACTCCGAGCAGAATGTGCAGCGTGAGTCCGGCCCCCTGGAACTGCGGGATCAGATACACCGCGCAGACCAGGACGACGAGACCGGCGGCCATGCGCCGCAATCGAATCGAACCCAACCGGAATTCGGCGAAGTCCGGCACGGTGTACGCGCCGGATCGGCGCAGCGGCGCGGCCACGAACATCAGCAGGCCCAGATAACCAGCGGTGAAACCCACCGGATACCACAGGGCGTCCGCGCCGTATTTGGCGATCAATCCGGCGACACCGAGAAAGGAAGCGGCGGAGAGGTATTCACCGGAGATCGCCGCCGCGTTCCACCGCGAGCCCACGGTGCGGGAAGCGACAAGGAAATCGGAAGTCGTGCGGGACAGGCGCACTCCGTAGAACCCGATGCCGACAGTGGCGAGCGCCGCCAGCAGTAGTGCGGCGACCGTGAGCGCGGGAGTGTCGGGACTCATGGGGTCAGCGTCTGTTCGCGCGGCATGGGTCAGTCCCCGGCCAGTTCCAGGAAGTCGTCTTCGTTGCGTTGGGCGAGGCGAACATACGACCACCCCACCGCGTACAGCACCGGGAACGCGACCACGCCGAGGATCAGCCACGGCAGCCGAATGCCGAGAACCGCGGCCTCGGCGATCGCGTCGATGCGGAACAGCACCGGTAGCGCGCCGAACCCGACCGCCACCACCAGCCCGAGCCGCAATGCCAGACCCAGCTGTGCCCGGATCAGCCCGCCGATCAGCGCCGCGCCCAGGTCGGTCTGCTCGACCACCTCCGTGCGAGTGCGCACCTGACGCGCACCTCGCCGCTGCGCCAACACCACGCGTTCGCGCGGCGGTCGCTGCGGACCCGTCACCGCTGCGACCAGTTCTGCCGAGGTCCGTGCACCAGCCGCTGCTTGAGTTCGCGCACCTGCCGTCGGCTCACCGGCAATTCCACCGCGCCCGCCGCCCCCTCGGCCCGCAGACACACCACCGTCGCGTTCCCCGCGCTCCGCAACCCGGTCACCAATCGCAATGCCACCAGATATGACCGATGCACCCGCAGAAAACCGGCATCCTCCCACCGTGATTCCAACGCCGACAGTGGAATCCGCACCAAATGCGACCCAGTTCCCGTGTGCAACCGCGCGTAATCCCCATCCGCTTCGACCCACGCCACATCAGCCCGGTTCACCAAGGTGGTCACCCCGCCGAGCTCCACCGGAATCACCTCGCTCGGATGCGCGGACTCCACAACCACCGCCGCGGGCACCGAAATCCGCCCCGCCAGAATCCGCCGCACCGCCTCACCCAGCCGAGCCCCTCGCAGGGGCTTCAGCAGGTAATCCACGGCCCCCAAGTCGAAGGCGGCCACCGCGTGATCATCGTGCGCGGTCACGAACACCACCGCGGGTGGCTCCGCGAACTCCGACAGGATTCCCGCCAGTTCCATCCCCGTGAGACCTGGCATATCGATATCGAGAAATACCGCGTCGATGGGGTGGGCTCGCAACAACCGCAATGCCCCGGTCGCCTCACCGGCCCGATGGATCTCACCGACCCCCGCCTGCGTGCTCAGCAGGTACACGAGCTCGTCCAGCGCCGGTTTCTCATCATCGACGGCGAGCACCCGCAGAGCGGTCGAGGGTTCATCGGTGTTCCAAGTCACAACCCATCCATCGTAACCGGCACCGTCGGCGGTCGTGTCGAACGCTGTCCACGAGAGGAATCAGGCGCGGATACCGGCGCGGAACTTCGGGACGCGCATGCTGACTTTCGTGCCCGCACCGGGCGCGGTTTCCACGACCAGGCCGTAGTCGTTGCCGAAGGCGGCGCGGAGACGGTCGTCGACGTTGGCGAGGCCCACGTGGGCTGCTTCGCCGGTGCGGGCAGGGCCGGAGCCGGTGTCGACGGCGTCGAGGGCGCCCGAGCGCAGGAGTTCGGGGTCCATGCCGATGCCGTCGTCTTCGACACTGATCAGGCAGTCGGTGCCCGCGTCGGTGGCGACGATGCTCAGTTGGCCGCCTCGGCCGCCGCCGGCGAGGCCGTGCCGGACCGCGTTCTCGACCAGTGGCTGCAAGGCGAGGAAGGGCAGCACGACACCGAGCACTTCCGGTGCGATGCGCAGACGCACGTCGAGGGCGTCGCCGAAGCGGGCCTGTTCCAGCGCCAGATATCGCTCGATATTGCGCAGTTCGTCGGCGAGCACGGTGAATTCGCCTGCGGCGCGGAAGGAATAGCGGGTGAAGTCGGCGAATTCGAGGATCAGCTCGCGAGCCCGATCCGGGTCGGTGCGGACGAACGAGGCGATCGTGTTGAGCGCGTTATAGATGAAGTGCGGGCTGATCTGGGCTCGCAGCGCCCGCAATTCGGCCCGGTCGACCCGAGCCCTGGACGCATCCAGCTCGGCGAGTTCCAACTGCCCACACGCGTAGCGCGCCACCTCCGCGGCCGCCCCGAGCATCCCCGGCCCCGGCTGACCGGTCGTCACCATGCCGAGCACACCCACCGCCGCCCCCGTGTCGATCGGCAACGGCTGCGCGATCAACGTGTGTTCGTCACCGGTCACCAACACCGGCCGCTCATCGGCCACGGCCCGCCGCGCCGCCTCGGCGAACGAGGCGAACATCCCGGTCTGCGGACCGTCCCAGGCCAGCAGCGTCCCCTCGACATCGGCCACACCCAGCGCCTCGGCACCGGCGAGCGCCCGCAGGTGTGGCGCGGCTTCGCTCGCGGACTCGGCGGTCAGCCCGCGCCGCAACGGCACGGCGGCCAGCGACGCGGTGTGCAGCGCTTGGTGGACGGCCCGCTGGGCGGGTGTGGTGACCACCCGCTGCGTGCGCCGCCACACCAGCAAGGCCGTGACCAGCAGGGCGACGGCCGCGGCGGCCACGATGAAGGGGGTCATCGAGTCGGCCGATTGGAGTGCACCGATCGATTATGTCGGTGTGGGCGCCGGAATCGGATCAGGTCGCCTTCTTCTCGAGATCGAGTGCCCGTCGGTGACGTTCACCACGACACGCCGCCCCTCGCCCAGGCGCGCTTCGTGGCGTGCCAGATGTGTCGGACCCCCGTGCATAGAATGCCAAGGCCAACCCCCGCCGACTCTATGGGAGGAAGGACCGTCTTGGCTCCGTCCGGATCGTTCGTTCACCTGCACAACCACACCGAGTACTCGATGCTCGATGGAGCGGCGAAGATCTCGCCGCTGTTCGCGGAGGCGGATCGGTTGGGCATGACCGCGGTCGGCATGACCGACCACGGCAACATGTACGGCGCCTCGGAGTTCTACAACTCGGCCAAGAAGGCGGGCATCAAGCCGATCATCGGCATCGAGGCCTACATCGCACCGGGCTCGCGCTTCGACACCAAGCGCGTGAAGTGGGGCGATCCGGGCCAGAAGGGCGATGACGTCTCCGGCTCGGGTGCCTACACGCACATGACGATGGTCGCCGAGAACGCGACCGGTCTGCGCAACCTGTTCAAGCTGTCCTCGCTCGCCTCCATCGAGGGTCAGCTGGGCAAGTGGGCGCGCATGGACGAGGAGATCATCGCCCAGCACGCCGAGGGCATCATCGCCACCACGGGCTGCCCGTCGGGTGAGGTGCAGACGCGCCTGCGTCTGGGCCACGATCGCGAAGCGCTCGAGGCCGCCGCGAAGTGGCAGGAGATCTTCGGCGCCGACAACTTCTTCCTCGAGGTGATGGACCACGGTCTGTCCATCGAGCGCCGGGTCCGCGAGGGCCTGATCGACATCAGCAAGCAGCTCGGTATTCCGCCGATCGCCACCAACGACTGCCACTACGTCACCAAGGACCAGTCGGTCAACCACGAAGCGCTGCTGTGCATTCAGACCGGCAAGACGCTGTCGGACCCGACCCGCTTCAAGTTCGACGGTGACGGCTACTACCTCAAGTCCGCTGCGGAGATGCGCGCCATCTGGGATGCCGAAGTCCCCGGCGCCTGCGACAACACTGAGCTCATCGGCGAGCGCGTCCAGCCCTACGACGACGTCTGGGCACATCGCGACCGGATGCCGATCTTCCCGGTGCCCGAGGGCCACACCCAGGCCACCTGGCTGCGCAAGGAAGTCTTCGACGGCCTCGATCGCCGCTTCCCCGACGGCCCGTCGCAGGAGTACATGGCGCGCGCCGACTTCGAACTCGGCGTCATCTGCGAAATGGGTTTCCCCGCCTACTTCCTCGTCGTCGGTGACCTGATCAAGCACGCGCTCGAAGTCGGCATCCGCGTCGGCCCCGGCCGTGGTTCGGCGGCGGGCTCGCTGGTCGCGTACGCGATGGGCATCACCAATATCGACCCCATCCCGCACGGCCTGCTCTTCGAGCGATTCCTCAACCCCGAGCGCGTGTCGATGCCCGATATCGATATCGACTTCGATGATCGCCGCCGCGGTGAGATGGTCCGCTACGCCACCGAGAAGTGGGGCAGCGACCGCGTCGCCCAGGTGATCACCTTCGGCACCATCAAGACCAAGGCCGCGATCAAGGACTCCGCGCGAGTCCTGTTCGGCCAGCCCGGTTTCGCCATCGCCGACCAGATCACCAAGGCGCTGCCGCCGCCGATCATGGCCAAGGACATCTCGGTCGCCGGCATCACCGATCCCGACCACGAGCGGTACAAGGAAGCCACCGAGGTTCGCGAACTCATCTCGAGCAACCCCGATGTCGCCAAGATCTACGAAACGGCGCGCGGCCTCGAAGGCCTGATCCGCAACGCGGGCGTGCACGCCTGCGCGGTCATCATGTCCTCGGAGCCGCTCACCGACGCGATCCCGGTGTGGAAGCGCGCCCAGGACGGCGCGATCATCACCGGCTGGGACTACCCGTCGTGCGAGGCCATCGGTCTGCTGAAGATGGACTTCCTGGGTCTGCGCAACCTCACCGTCATCGGTGATGCCCTGGAGAACATCAAGGCCAACCGCGGCATCGATCTGGACATGGACAACCTGCCGCTCGACGACCCGGCCACCTACGAACTGCTCGCCCGCGGCGACACCCTCGGCGTGTTCCAGCTCGACGGCAGCGCCATGCGCGACCTGCTGCGCCGCATGCAACCCACCGGCTTCGGCGATATCGTCGCCGTCCTCGCGCTGTACCGCCCCGGTCCGATGGGCATGAACGCCCACAACGACTACGCCGACCGCAAGAACAACCGGCAAGAAGTCAAACCGATCCACCCCGAACTCGAAGAGCCGCTGAAAGAGATCCTGGCCGACACCTTCGGCCTGATCGTCTATCAGGAACAGATCATGCAGATCGCGCAGAAGGTGGCCGGGTACTCGCTCGGCCAAGCCGATATCCTGCGCCGCGCCATGGGTAAGAAGAAGCTGTCCGTCCTGGAAGAGGCCTACGCCGGCTTCCGCGACGGCATGCTCGCCAACGACTTCTCCGAGCCCGCCATCAAGGCGCTGTGGGACACGATTCTCCCGTTCGCCGGGTACGCGTTCAACAAATCACACGCCGCGGGCTACGGCCTCGTCTCCTTCTGGACCGCCTACCTCAAGGCCAACTATCCGGCCGAGTACATGGCGGGTCTGCTCACCTCCGTCGGTGACGACAAGGACAAAGCCGCTATCTACCTGTCGGATTGCCGCAAGATGGGTATCACGGTGCTGCCGCCCGATGTCAACGAATCGGAGCTGAACTTCGCCTCCGTCGGCACCGATATCCGCTTCGGCCTCGGCGCGGTCCGCAACGTCGGTACCAACGTGGTCGGCTCGATCATCACCGCGCGCAAGGAGAAGTCGAAGTTCACCGACTTCTCCGACTATCTGAACAAGATCGACGCGATCGCCTGCTCCAAGAAGGTCACCGAATCCCTCATCAAGGCAGGCGGATTCGACTCACTCGGGCATCCGCGCAAGGGCCTGCTGCTGATCCACTCCGACGCGATCGACGCGGTGATGTCGACCAAGAAGGCCGAGGCGATCGGCCAGTTCGACCTGTTCGGCGGTCTCGACGACGGCGACGACTCGATGGCGTCGGTGTTCAATGTCAAAGTCCCCGAGGACGAATGGGAGACCAAGCACAAGCTCGCCCTCGAACGGGAGATGCTGGGCCTCTACGTGTCCGGCCACCCGCTCAACGGCGTCGAGCACGTGCTGGCCGCCCAGGTCGACACCCCCATCCCGGCGATCCTGGAAGGCGACGTCAAGGACGGCGCGCAGGTGACCATCGGCGGCATCCTCGCCTCGGTGAACCGCCGGATCAACAAGAACGGGTTGGCCTGGGCCTCGGCCCAATTGGAAGACCTCACCGGTGGCGTGGAGGTGCTGTTCTTCCCGCAGTCGTACTCGGTGTACGGCATGGATGTGGTCGAAGACGCCGTGGTGCTGGTGAAGGCCCGGGTCTCCGTGCGTGACGACCGCATCTCCCTGATCGCCAACGACCTCGTCGTCCCCGACCTCTCGGCCATCGGCGTGGCCAAGCCGGTGGCGGTGGTCATGACGACCCGGATGTGCACGCCCGACAAGCTCGGCGAGCTGAAGAAGGTTCTCACCCGGCACCAGGGCACCTCGGATGTCTTCATCCGCCATGTCGGCGCCCGGGAGAAGACCACCATGCTCAAACTCGACGACGCCTGGCGAGTGTCTCCGTCCTCCGCGCTGATGGGTGACCTGAAAGCGCTACTCGGCCCGGGCTGCCTGGGCTGAGCAAGCCGAAGACGTCGACACCACCCGTATTCGCCGCGGGTGGTGTCGACGTTTCCGGGTCTATGGGTGGGTGAACTCGGGCACCCACGGCTCGGAAGTAGCAGCGGCCGTGCGGGGTTCACGTTCCAGCCGATGGGACAACCCGACGGTGGCGAGCATGGCCAGCCCGAGCCCGGCGCCG
Organism: Nocardia sp. NPDC127606; assembly: GCF_042671725.1. Taxonomy (NCBI): domain Bacteria; kingdom Bacillati; phylum Actinomycetota; class Actinomycetes; order Mycobacteriales; family Nocardiaceae; genus Nocardia; species Nocardia sp. NPDC127606. The sequence continues at coordinate 203,980 of NZ_JBHXWQ010000012.1, forward strand.
ATCCAGCCGACCGAGGTGAAGCCGAGTCCGGCACCGATGGCCAGCCCGCCCAGCCACGGGCCGACGGTGATCCCGACGTTGAACGCCGAGTAGTTGGTCGCCGCCGCCAGCGTCGGGGCGCCCTCGGCCAGCGCGAACACGCGGGTGTTCAAGGCCGGGTTCGTGGCGAAACCGAAAGCGCCGAGCAACAAGACGAGCACGATCGTCGGGGCGGGGGAGTGCGCGGTGACCGCGATCGCGGCCGCGACCACCGTCATCCCGGCCGCCCCTACGTACAACGTGCGGAACGGGTGCGCGTCGGCGAATCGACCGCCGATCGTGATGCCGATCAACCCGCCGACGCCGTACAGACCCAGCACGGCGGGGACCCACGCCACCGAGATGCCGGTGGTGTCGGCCAGCATCGCGCCGAGGTAGGCGAAGGTGACGAACGCCGAACCCGTCGACAGCGCGGTGGCGCCGTAGGACACCCACAGCCGGGGGTTCGCCATCACCCGCAATTCGCTGCGCAGCGCGGGGACCGTGGCGGGTCGACCGCCGGGAATCTTCGTGAACACACCGATCATCGTCAGAGCGGACAGCCCGGCGACCGCCCAGAAGGCCGCGCGCCAGCCCAGATGCTGGCCGATGACGGTGCCCGCGGGTACCCCGAATATCGTGGCGATGGTGAGTCCACCCGCGACGATGCTCATCGCCCGTCCGCGTAGCTGGGGGGCTACCAGACTCACCGCGGTCGCCGCCGCCAGCGCCCAGAATCCCGCGTAGACGAAGGCGCTCACCACGCGGGTCCCGAAGATCACCCAGTAGTCGCCGCTCAGTGCGCCCACGACATGGGCGGCGACGAAGATCGCGAGGAAGGCCAGCAGCGCGTCACGGCGTGGCCAGCGCAGCGTCACCACGGCCAGCAACGGCGCGCCGACCAGCATGCCGAGTGCGAAGGCCGAGATGAGCAGTCCCGCAAGGGGAATGGAGACACCCAGGTCGGCGGCCATTTCGGGGAGGAGACCGGCCAGCATCAGCTCGGAGGTGCCCTGGGCGAAGATGGACAGGCCCAGGATGTAGACAGCGGTCGGCATGACAACCTCTCGTACGTCGCAATGTTTTGGATCAATCAGTTCAAAATCAAGGCGTGGTGAAAGACGGTGTGGGCCGGTGGATCTCAGAGGCAGCGCATCGCGGTATCGGCGATCGCGGTGAGGGTGGCGCGATCGGCGCCGCCGCGTGCCGCGACGCGCATGCCGCTGATGGTGGCGGTCAGGAACTGGGCGACGGCGCGTGCATCCCGATCGGTGGCGAATTCGCCTGCGCGCTGGCCGCTTTCGACAGTCGCCGTGAGCGCGTCGAGACGGCGCTCGCCGTCGGCATCCAGGAGTTCGCGGGCGGCCGCATCGTGCGGGGCGAGTTCGACGATCGAGTTCACCACGAGGCAACCCGCCGGCTCGGTATCGGGCGCCTCGGCGGTCCGGCGCAGGATGTCGGCGATCCGTTCCCTGGCCGGTGCGTCGCTGTCGAGGGTGTCGAAGAGGGGGGCGTTCTTCGTGGTCATGTAGTGGCGCAGGGCGCGATCGAACAGATCGCGCTTGCTCGTGAAGGTGTTGTAGATGCTGCTGCGGCCCAAACCTGTCGCGGCGCAGAGGTCCTGGGTGGAGGTCGCCTCGTAACCGGCGGACCAGAACGCCCGCATGGCGGCGTCCACGGCGCGGTGCTCGTCGAATTCCTTGGGTCTGGCCATGTCGACGACCGTAGCACGTTTTGAACAGGTCAGTCCAAAACCGGGCTGTGCGAGGACACAGCCCATCGGTGCGTCCCCTGTGGTGGGTCGTGATGGCCGCCCCGCGAACTACGAGCTAGCGTCGAGAGACGTGACGTCCGTGCCGCTGCTCGACTCGCCACCGCACTCCCGTGACCCGTCGCGGCCGGTGCCGTGGCGGATGGCCGGGCCGAGGGTGCTGCTCGTCGCGGCGGTGCTGATCGTGGCGCAGCTGGTACTGCGCGGTTGGGTGGCCGCGTCGGGATTCTTCTACTGGGACGATTTCCTGCTGATCGGCCGGGTGAGCAGTCAGCCGGTGCTCTCGACGGAATTGCTGTTCACCAGTCACGACGGGCACGTGATGCCGCTGGCGTTCGTGCTGACCTGGCTGATCACCGAGGCGGCGCCGCTGAATTGGGCAGTCGCCGTCGTGGTGCTGACCGGGTTGCAACTGCTCGCTTCGCTGGCGGTGCTGCGACTGCTGATCGTGCTGCTCGGGGTTCGCACCCGCATGCTCGGACCTCTGGCGTTCTCCCTGTTCGTCCCGTTGACGGTGCCCGCGTTCGCCTGGTGGTCGGCGGCGGTGAACGCGCTGCCGTTGCAGATCGCGCTGGCGTGGGTGAGCGCGGACGCGGTGCGATTGGTGCGAACCGGGCAGCGCAGGTACGCGGTGTCGGGGGCTGTGGTGTTCGCGGTGGCGTTGCTGTTCTTCGAGAAATCGGTGGTCGTGCTGCCGGTGGCTTTCGCGGTGGCGTTGCTGGCCGCCTACGTGACGGGGGGATCCGTGCGGGCGGCCGCTCGGCGTGGGGGCGTGCTGTGGACGGCGGCCGGTGCGGTGTTGCTGACGTGGTCGGCGTGTTTTCTGCTCGTCATCCAACGTCCGAGGGGACTCTCGGCTCCCGAACATCCCGCGACCCTGTGGAGCCGCGCGCTGTCGGATGGACTGGTGCCCGCGCTGTTCGGCGGCCCATGGCGCTGGGAACGTTGGCAACCCGCCACCCCGTGGGCGGATTCGCCGAACTTGCTGGTCGCGCTGAGCTGGCTGTCGCTGATCCTGTTCGCGGCGTGGACGATTCGCACCCGCTGCCGAGTGATCGCGATCTGGGTGTGCGCCGCCGGGTACGCGGTCCTGACCATCGCGCCCGTCGTCGTCCTGCGTGACGGCCCGAGTACCGCAGGTCTGCTTCTCCAGTCGGTGCGCTATTTCGCCGACTTCGCCGTTGTCGCCACGGTCGCCCTCGCGCTGATCGCGCTGGCACCCCGTCGGCACCGGTCGGGTTCGGCGGTTGGATCGAACAAGGACGGTCGAGCACAGCGGATGGTCGGCTTCTCGGCCCTCGTCGTGTTCCTCGCGGGCAGCGTGTACTCGACGATCACCTTCACCAGGTCCTGGGAACCGAGCCCGGCCCGCACCTACGTCAGCGGCGTGCGAGCCGCGCTCCCCGGCGCCGCCGACGCGCCACTGCTGCCACAAGAGGTTCCGTGGAATGTCCTGAACCCGTTGGCCTTCCCCGAGAACATGACCGACCGCGTCTTCGCCCCGATCGCGACCCCCACCACCTTCGCCCTCTCGACCCCGCGTCTGCGGATGATCACCGACGAGGGCGCCGTCGTCGACGCGCAGGTCTGGTGGAACCGCGCCATCGTCGAGGGACCCGAACCGCGCTGTGGGTACCGCGTGCACGGCAGCACCGGCGCCAACCTCCGCCTCGACGGGCCCATGCAGATCCGCGACTGGACCGCCCAGGTGAACTACAACGCCGAACGGGACGGGCGGATCGCCCTGTCCTTCGAGGGCGAGACCGAGACGATCGCCGACGTGCGCGCGGGCTTGAACACCGTGTACGTCCGGCTGCTCGGAGGTGGCGACACCCTGCGGATCAGATCCCTCGACGAGCGGCAGTCGCTGTGCGTCGGCGCGGGACCGGTCGGGGTCGCCGCGCACGCGCGGTGAATCGTTGATCGAGCACACCGGCGCGGGGCATGCGATGCTGGGCCGATGAGGCAGTTTCGGGTGTGGGCGCCGGAGGCGGGAGCGGTGCGGCTGCAACTGGACGGGGTCGAGCACCCGATGCGAAGAAACGGTGGCGGCAATTGGTCGGTTCGCGTCGACGCAGGTCAGGGTGCCCGTTACGGCTTCTTGATCGACGACGACCCGACGGTGTTGCCCGACCCGCGCTCGGCTCGCCAACCCGACGGCGTGCACGAATCCTCCGCAGTCCACGATCTCGACCAGACGGCCTGGACCGACCGGAACTGGACCGGCAGACCCTTGGCCGGCTCGGTGTTCTACGAACTCCACATCGGCACCTTCACCCCTGCGGGAACCTTCGACGCGGCGATCGAGCACCTCGACCATCTCGTGACACTGGGCGTCACCACCGTCGAACTCATGCCGGTGAACGCCTTCGACGGCACCCACAACTGGGGCTACGACGGCGTCGGGTGGTACGCGGTACAGGAAAGCTACGGCGGCCCCGACGGCCTGCAACGCTTCGTCGACGCCTGCCACGCCCGTGGCCTCGCGGTCTGCCTCGACGTGGTCTACAACCACCTCGGCCCGTGCGGCAACTACCTGCCGCGCTTCGGCCCCTACCTCAGCGCGGGCCGCAACACCTGGGGTCAGAGCCTCAACCTCGACGGTCCCGGCTCCGACGCGGTCCGCGCCTACATCATCGACAACGCCCTGCGCTGGCTGCGCGAATTCCACCTCGACGCGTTGCGCATCGATGCCGTCCACGCGCTGGTCGACCGCACCGCCACCCACCTGCTCGACGAGCTCGCCGTCGAAACCACCGCGCTGGCAGCACATCTGGGCCGACCGCTCAGCTTGATCGCGGAGAGCGACCTCAACGATCCCCGCCTGATCACCCCGCGCGCGGCAGGCGGCTACGGGCTCACCGGCCAGTGGAACGACGACCTGCACCACGCCGTGCACACCGCCGTCTCCGGCGAAAGGCAGGGCTACTACGCCGATTTCGGCTCACTGGCCTGCCTCATGCAGACACTCACCCACGGCTTCTTCCACGCCGGGACATATTCCAGCTTCCGCGGCCGCACCCACGGCGCACCGCTGCGTCGCGACCTCATCCCCGGCAGCGCACTGTTCGGCTACACCTGCAATCACGATCAGATCGGTAATCGCGCGATCGGTGATCGCCCCAGCGCCTACCTCACCCCCGGTCAACTCGCGGTGAAGGCGGCGCTGGTGCTGCTCTCGGCGAGTACGCCGATGCTGTTCATGGGGGAGGAGTGGGGCGCGCGCACCCCGTTCCAGTTCTTCACCTCCCACACCGACCCGGTCGTCGCCGCGGCCACCGCCACCGGGCGCCGCGCCGAATTCGCCGAGCACGGCTGGTCCAGCGACGAGGTGCCCGACCCGCAGGACCCGGCCACGTTCGCCCGCTCCAAGCTCGACTGGACCGAGGTCGGTCGCGAACCGCATGCCCGGTTGCTCGCCTGCTACCGCGGCCTGCTCGCCCTGCGCAAGTCGCGGCCCGAGTTCGCCGATCCATGGCTGGAACGGGTGTGGGCCGACTATGACGAAGCACAGCGTTGGTTCATCCTGCGTCGTGGCCGAATCTCGGTGGTGTGCAACCTCGCCGAGGACGAAGTGGTGATCCCGGTGCACGGTCGAGTGCTGCTGGCCTGGTCACCTGCCACCGAAAGCGGTGCGGGAACACTGATTTCGGGTCACAGTTTCGCCGTGCTCGAGGAAGGTGACGGCGCGGGCACGGTGGTCACCGAGTGATGACGCCGGGCTACGGGTCGGCCACAGTCCGAAACGCGGCGTTGCCGAATGGGCATAACGCCGTATAGTCGGATGATGAGCAACGACGCTTACGGGCAGGAAAGCACTGCCCTACCGGCCGGTGTCGGGGGTTATGCCCCGGCCGGATTCGGTCCCCTGGTGCGCGCTTTCGCCACCTTGATCGGCCATCGCCGCGACGCAGGCGGGGCACTCGCCATCTATCGGCACGGTGAACCACTCGCCCATTTCTGGACCGGTAGTGCGGGTGACCGGCCGTGGACCGCCGATACCGGCGCGATCGTGTTCTCCGCGACCAAAGGCGTCACCGCCACCGTCATCCACCGGCTCGCCGATCGCGGACTGATCGACTACCAGGCGCCGGTCGCCGAATACTGGCCGCGTTTCGCCGCGCACGGCAAGGGCGCGATCACCGTCGCCGACGTGCTCACCCACCGCTCCGGACTGTCGTCGCTGTCCACGGTCGCCACCACCGCCGCGGAAGCCCTCGATCACGAGTTGATGGAGGACCGCCTGGCGCTGGCCACCCCGGATCGGATGCTCGGCACCCCCACCTATCACGCCCTGACCTACGGCTGGCTGCTCGCGGGCCTGGCCAGGGGCGTGACCGGCCGGAGCATGAGCGAGCTGATCCGCACCGAGGTCACCGATCCGCTCGGTATCGACGGCATCCACCTCGGTCGTCCCGCCGCGGACTCGTCGACCGAATACGCCCGGCTGGCCGGCGCGCACATGAGCTTCGCCGCGCACCCGATCGCCGCCGGTTTCCTCGCGAATGTCGGATTCCGGCTGCCCGGACCGCTCGGTGCGGCCGCCCGCTGCCTGTTCGTGCCCGGCCTCGACGGCATTCTCGACGGTGACGACCCCACGATCCTGAACACCGAGATGCCCGCGGGCAACGGTGTCGCGACGGCCGCCGGACTGGCGAAGATGTATGCCGCGCTGGCCGACGGCGTCACCATCGACGGCACGCCGTATCTGCAGCAGAGCACGCACGCCGCGATCCGCCGGGTCCAGAGTTACCGGCTCGACCACGCGCTGTTCTACCTGCCGATGATGTGGCACCTGGGCTACCACTCGTTGCCCGTCCCCGGCGCGCGGCACGGCTTCGGTCATATCGGGCTCGGCGGTTCGTTCGGCTGGGTCGACCCGCAGTCGGGTCTCTCGGTGGCCTACGTCCACAACCGTCTCGACCAGGTACTGCTGCCCTACGACCAGCTCGCCATGGGCTGGCTGCTGCCGCTGGTCGTGTCGAGCGTGCGCGCGAGTCGCACGTCCGGACACCGCGAAGACCGCGCGGCGGCGTGACCGCCGCGCGGCGGACCTACGTCAGGTAGCGATACGCGGGGGAGCCCGGTTCCAGGCGTTCGGCCTGGATCGGGGACTCCTCGATGCGGTGCATCAGCGACGCCAGGTTGTCGGTGGCGCCGAGCTCGATGCCGACCAGCGCGGCCCCGGTATCCCGGTTGTTGCGCTTGACGTACTCGAACATGGTGATGTCGTCGTCGGGGCCGAGGACATCGTCGAGAAAGCGGCGCAGCGCACCGGGTTCCTGCGGGAAGTCGACCAGGAAGTAGTGCTTGAGACCGCGGTGCACCAGTGAGCGCTCGATGATCTCGCCGTAGCGCGACACATCGTTGTTGCCGCCCGAGACCAGCACCACGACCGTGCTGTCGGGCGCGATGTCGATCTCGGCCAAGGCCGCGGTGGCCAGCGCGCCCGCGGGCTCGGCGATGATGCCTTCGCTCTGGTAGAGGTCGAGCATCGCGGTGCAGATAGCGCCCTCGTCGACCAGCATCACCCGGAAAGCCGCTGTTCCGGTGGAGGATCCGGGTGTGGTGAGCAGGGGCAGCGAGGCATGCGAGACCATCCGGCCGCCGAACGACGCGGCCGCCCGGTAGGGCAGTTCGCCAATGCGGCGCACGGCGGCGCCGTCGACGAACGGGTCGATCTCGGGCAGCGTCACCGGTGCGCCGGCGACCAGCGCGGCGGTCAGCGAGGCCGCGCCCGCGGGTTCGACGGCGAGCAGACCGGTGTGCGGTGCGCGTTCGCGCAGGTAGGTACCGATACCGGCGAGACAGCCGCCGCCGCCGACCGGGACGATCACCAGGTCGGGGGCCGTGCCGAGCTGCTCGAGGAACTCCGCGGCGATGGTGCCCTGACCCGCGGCGGTGCGCGCGTCGTCGAACGGCGGCACCATCGTGGCGCCGGTCCGGGCCACATCGTCGGCGGCGGCCGCGGCCGCGGCGTCATAGGTCTCGCCGACAGCGATCAGCTCGACGAACTCGCCGCCGTGCACGCGGATGCGGTCGCGCTTCTGCTTGGGGGTGGTGGTCGGCACGTAGATGCGCCCGCGCACACCCATCGCCCGGCAGGCGAACGCCACGCCCTGCGCGTGATTGCCCGCGCTGGCGGTCACCACACCGGCCGCGCGCTCGGCGGCGGTGAGCTGCACCATCAGGTTGTAGGCGCCGCGCAGCTTGTAGGAGCGAACCGCGGTGAGGTCTTCGCGCTTGAGGTACACCTGCGCACCGGTGCTCGCCGACAGCCGCGCGCTGTACTGCAGCGGTGTCGGCTCGATGATGTCGGAAATTCGCTTGGCGGCGGCGTCGATCTCGTCCGCGGTGAGCGGCGGACGGATTACGGACACTTCGGCGACGTCAGCGATGGGGGACACCCGGACAATGCTACCGAGGTGGCTCGCGCGCTCGGCGAGCGGAACCACCCGCCGTGGCGACCACGGCGGATGGGCTCGGACCTGCGGTTCAGCGCGGAGTGAGGACGAAGACCGGGATCACGCGATCGGTCTTCTTCGTGTACTCGTCGTAGTCGGGCCACACGGCGACCGCGCGCTCCCACCACTGCGCTCGCTCGTCGCCGACGACCTCGCGCGCGGTGTAGTCCTTGGTAGTGGTGCCGTCGCGCAGCTCGACGTGCGGATCGGCCTTGATGTTGTAGTACCAGACGGGATTCTTCGGCGCCCCGCCCAGCGACGCGACGACGGCGTACTCGCCGTCGTGCTCGACCCGCATCAGCGGCGTCTTGCGCAGCTTGCCGGTCTTGGCGCCCTTGGTGGTGAGCAGGATGACGGGCTTGCCCTGCAACGAGGTGCCCTCGGCGCCGCCGGAGTTCTCGTAGGTCTCGGCCTGTTCGCGTGCCCAGTCCGAAGTGCTCGGTGCGTACTCTCCTGTGAGTGGCATGACCTGCACAACGAATCATCGCCATGTGATGTTCCCGATAGAGCCACTCGAATAAGTTCGGTGGACCGAACTTCGATGTGCGCCTATCCTGGTCTGCATGGCAGTGCTCACCTCATCGGCAGCATCCGCGACCGTCGACATCGCGGGTAGCGCTTGGCCGGTCTACAAGCTCGAGGCGCTCGCCGCCGCGCTCGTGGTCGGTGCGCTGCTGCTGCTGATCATCGGGTCGCCGCAGGTCGCGGTGCTGGCCGCCGCCGCGGTCGCCGCCGTCCGCTGGACCGTCGGCGCCACCCGCACCGCGTCGCGCAACTGATTCGGGGCACCGGGCCGGGTTCGTTCTCCCCGGTGGCGGATCATTCCGTCAGATCGAGCGCGCTCAACTCACCGCGCGACAGCACGCCCAGCTTCGGATACGCCTTGTACAGGTGGTGGCCGACGGTGCGGTGGCTCAGGAACAGCCGTGCCGCGATCTCCCGATTCGACAATCCCTGCGCCGCCAGCCGCACGATCTGTGATTCCTGCGGGGTGAGCAGGCTCAGCGGGCCGCCGCTGGCACGCGTACCGGTTCCGACACCGAGCGCGCCCAGTTCGGTGCGTGCGCGTTGGCTCCACGGTGCCGCGTCGAGCCGATCGAACAGCTCTGTCGCCTGTTCCAGCTGGGCCCGCGCGTCGACCTTGCGCTTGTCGCGGCGCAGCCACTCGCCGTAGAGCAGCCGAGTGCGGGCTTCGTCGAACGGCCGGTTGTCGGCGAGCGCGGCCACGAAGTGCTGCTCGGCCGCCGCGCCGTCGGCCAGCAACGCGCGTCCACGAGCCGCCAGCGCCGCGATCCACTCCTGCTCGGCCCGCTGCGACCAGGCGGTGAGCCGATCCAGCGCCTCGGTCGCGCGGTCGGTCGCGCCGAGCCGAACCGCCACCTCGATCTGATCCGCGAGCGTGCGCAGCCCGATGACGTGGTGGCGCGCCGGTTCGATCGTCATATGCGTGAGCTCGGTTCGTGCCTGCTCCAGCCTGCCTTCGCCGAGTGCCAGCAGCGCCGCGGCCGCGTGCGCCCACGACGCACCGACCGCGCCCGGCCCGCCGAATTCCTCGGCCACCGCACGATCGGCGTGGTCGCGACACGAGGCCGAATCACCCTGTAGCGCGGCGAGATACGCCAGAAAGGCGTGGAGCTGACTCACCCATTGCGCCTGTCCGATGTCCTGTGCGATCCGCAACCCCTCCTCGGCCGCGATCCGGCTCTCCCTCGGTCGCCCACCGAACAGCAACCCCTCGGATCGGAAGAACAACAGCGGCGCCAGCAACCCGATCCGCCCCTGCTCCCTGCATTCCCTGATCAACTCGCCGGCCAGCTCTTCGACCTGCTCGTCCTGCCCGACGACCAAACCGCTGCCACACAGCTGCACGAGGTCGGCCGGATTGTCCGTCCCGCCTGCGCGGGCGGCGGCCGCCGCGTCCCGCAGGTCGGCGCCGCGGTGTCCGGCCACCGACCCGGTCAGATACCGCGCGATCGGTGTCGCGGGATCGTCCTCCACCAGCCGCAGCGTCGCCAGGACGGCGGCGACCTCGTCGAGCTCATCGGGTCCGAGATACCACGCGGTGTGCACGGCCTTGGTCAGGATCCGAGCCGCGCCACGGGGATCGGATTCGCGCATCGCGACGGCCGCTGACATCAACCGCCGATGCGCGGAACCCGGTTTGCCGCCCGCGAATTCGGCCTGCGCCCGTACCAGGTCCAGCCGCAGCTCGAACGCGGCTCCGCCGTCCTCGGCCGCGGTGGCCTGTTCGCCGCGCCCGCCGACTACCCCTGCAGAGCTGACAGGCTCTCGTTCGCCGGGCCGCGCCGCCTGCTCCGTCGGGCCGCCGGTTGCTCGGCCGCCGGGGGCAACCTCGCCCGCCGGCTTCCGGACGTCGCTCGACAGGGACGCGGCTCGCTCGGCCAGTCGCTCTGCGCGATCGGTCAGGCCTGCCTCCGTCGCGGACTCGGCGGCGAGGACGAGTCTGCGCACGCGGGCGCTCGTGTCGATGCTCAGCGCGGCCGCGCGATCGTATGCGGTCACGGCGGCATGGAGGCCGTGGCGGCGCCGGGCCCGGTCGGCTGTGTGCTCGAGTGCGGTGGCGGTGTTCTCGTCGGGAACTGTTGCGGCACTGGCGAGATGCCATGCCCGCAGGTCCGCGGTGTCGGCGCCGCTCAGTGCGTCGGCCAGAGCGCGGTGGGCGGCCAGTCGGTCGGTGAGCGCGGCGCCTTGGTACACCGCCGACCGCATCAGTGGGTGGTGCCAGGTCAGCATCTGACCGTCGGTGCCGATCATGCCGGCGTCCTGGGCGGGTTGCAGATCCCGCAGTGACGCACCGAGACCGGCCGCGGCACGCAAGATCGGTGCCAGGTCCGCGGCGCCGGCCGCCGCCGCGACCAGAAGCACGGTCCGCGTCGCCGCGGGCAATCGGGTGACGCGGCCGTGGAAGGCCAGCTGTAACCGCTGCGTCAACGGCAACGGATTCGCGTCATTGATACCGCCGTCGCCGACTACCGCCGGAAGTTCCAGCAGCGCAAGGGGATTACCGCCAGACTCGGTGAGCAATCGATACCGAACGGCCGGACTCAGCGGGGTTGTACCGGCATCGAGCAGTGCCGCCGACGCATCGGGACGCAGACCGGATAGGGCGAGTTCTGTCAGCCCGGGCGCGGGAAAGTCCTGCGGTCCCGAGCGCGTCGCGAACAGCATCACCACCCCTTCGGCCTCGAGCCTGCGCGCCGCGAACAGCAGTGCCTCCGCGCTGGCCCGGTCCAGCCAATGCGCGTCGTCGATCAGGCACAGCAGCGGCCCGTTGGCTGCTTCCTCCGCGAGCAGGGTCAGTACCGCCAGCCCGATCAGCATCCGATCGGCGGGCGCGCCCTCGCCCAGCCCGAACGCCGCCTCGAGTGCGTCACGCTGCCGCGACGGCAGTTGGCGCACCAGCTCCATGCCTGGCCGGACCAGCAGATGCAGTGCCGCGAAGGGCAATTCGGCCTCGGACTCGATGCCCGCGCTACGCACTGTCGGAACACCTTGCGCTGCCGCGTAATCCAGCAGCGCGGTCTTCCCGATCCCGGCCTCGCCGCGCACCACCAGGGCCCCGCTTCGCCCCGCGCGTGCCCCGCTGAGCAGGTCATCGATCCTGGCCTGTTCGGCATCGCGTCCGTGCAGCATGGGCTCCACCGTATCGCCGTACCGGTACCGCGGGCAGTCGCGCCGCGAAAAGTACCTATACGCGACTGATTCGACCGACCCCCCTCGCGCCATAACGTTGGTGTCATCGCAGGAACAACCCGCGAAACACCAGCTCACAGCCTATTTCGGAGGTCGAGATGAACACCGTCGTCGCACAGTACCTGGAAGCATGGAACACCCGCGAGCCCGCTGCCCGCCGCTCCGCCGTCGCCCGCCTGTTCACCCCGGAGGCCCGCTACGTCGACCCGCTGGTCGCGGTCACCGGCCACGCCGAACTCGAGGCCGCCATCGCCGGTGTCCAGGCCCAGTTCCCCGAGTGGACGTTCACGCTGGCCGGCCCCGTCGACGCCCACCACGACCAGGTCCGCTTCACCTGGGGTCTCGGCCCCGCCGACGCCCCCGCCGTGGTGATCGGCTTCGACGTCGCCGTCCTCGCCGACGGCCGCATCGACAGCGTCTACGGCTTCCTCGACCAGGTCCCCGCCACCACCTGACCCTTTCACAGCCAAGGAGATCCGCCATGACCACCACCGCCCCGTCCCGCCTGTCCGCATTGTTCGCCTCCGGCGAGAACCTGCTGCGGCTGTCGCTGCGCCTCGACGCCGTCGTCACCACCGCCAACGGCCTGGCCTACCTGGCACTGGCGCAACCACTGGAACGGCTACTCGGACTCGATGCCGGCGTCGGCCTCGCGATCGGCGCCTTTCTCACCGCCTACGGCCTCGCCGTCGCGGTCGTCGGCCGATCGGCGCCCGTCAACCGGGCCGCGGCGTCGGCGGTGGCGACGGGCAACACCGCCTGGGTCGTGGCGAGTCTCGTGGCACTGTCGACCGGCGCGCTCGGTCTCACGACAGTGGGCGCGGTATGGGCGGTGATGCAGTCGGTGACTGTCGGCGGATTCGCCGCGCTGCAGTATCTGGGACTACGTCGTAGTCACTGAGCTGGACACGAGGGACCGGCACGCGCAGTGTCGGTCCCTCGCGCTGTCAGCGCACCAGCAACGCGACAGGAAGCCGAGCGAACAGTTTGTCCACCCGCGCACTACCCGCGAAGGTGTTTCCGGTGAGGCGATCGGTCCAGTTGCCCTGCGGCAGCGGCAACGTGGTGTCGAGCCAGCCCGTGGTGCCGAGCCCGACCGAATGCCGGGTCGCCGCCACGATCACCTCCGGTGCTTCGCCCGCGGGCCCCCGCCCGTAGGCGATGAACCGATGCGCGTGCTCACCGATGGCATAGAGCGGCCGATACATCCCGCCGACGAAGCACTCCGGCCGCTCCCGGCGCAACCACAGCGCATAGGCGACCACCCACATCTTCGCCGCGCCGGTGGTGTCCAAAGTCGGTGTGTCGGTGAGTGACTGGAGCATCCCGACCCGGGTGGCGAAGTTCACCGGCCGCCGGTTGTCGGGGTCGACGAGGGAGTCCTCCCACAACTCGGTGCCCTGATAGATATCGGGAATCCCCGGCGCGCCCAGCTGCAAGAGCTTCTGCGCCACCGCGTCCGACCACGCGTGCGGCGCGAGCTCGTGGGCCAGATCGCCGATGCCGGTACCGACCGGTCCATCGATCACCGCGTCGAGCCAGCCGTGCACGGCCGATTCGAACGCCGCGTCGGGTTCCTCCCACGACGTCTTCGTGCCCGCCTCGCGGATCGACTTCTCGGCGAACATGTGCAGCCGGTCCCGCAGCCCCGGCACCGACGAGGCGGGTCGCCCATCGGCGGGCCACACCCCGAACATGTTCTGCAACAGGAACAACGCGGTGGCCCCGTCGGGCGCGGGGGTGGTCTCCAGCCAGCCTCGAACCCGCTGCGACCAGACATCGGCGACCTGCGACAACACCCCGATCCGGGCACGCACGTCCTCCCCACGTTTGGTGTCGTGGGTCGAGATCGTGGTCATGGTCGCCGGCCAGCGCTGCGCGCGTTCACTGTTGGACAGGTGGAAGTCGTTGACGGAGTGGCCGAATCGCGCCGGATTGCCGCCCACCTCCTGCAGCGACACCAGCCGCGCACCCTGATAGAACATGGTGTCCTCGACCGATTTGGCGGTGATCGCCCCGCACACCTGCGAGAACCTCGTCGCCGCTTCACCACCCACCGACAGCGCGGTCACCAGGACCGACAGCGGTGCCGTCAACTCGGCGTTGCGCTTCTCCACCTCCGCCACGACCGCGGCCGTCATCCCGGCCAGCGGCGCGTAATCCACCCGGTACACCGGCATGAAGGCCAGCACCTCGATGGTCGCGTTGCTCACCGCGAGGGTGTCGAAGCTGCCCGCGTTGCCGTCGCGTTTGATCGCGGCGACCAATCGCCGGATCTCCGGCGCCAGAATGGTTTCGGCGACGGCCCGCTTGATCCGATGCTCGGTCTCGCCGAACCACGCCCGGTCGCTGCCGTGCCCCGCGACGTGCTGGGACAGTTCGGTCAGCGTCGTCTCGCCCGCCGGATCGATCAGCACCCCACCGAGATCGGCGAGCGCGTCGTAGCCGGTGGTGCCGTCGACCGGCAGCGTCGCGTCCAACGGCTCACGATTGGCGAGGATCTTCTCGACGAGCAGGAGCCGCTGCGGCCCGATCAGCCTGCGCAACCGGGTCAGATACGCACTCGGATACGACAATCCGTCCGGATGATCGACGCGAACACCGTCGATCAGATCGTGTTCGCACCAGGCTGCCAGCTCCCGGTGCGTCGCCTCGAACACCTCCGGGTCTTCCTGCCGGATCGCGGCCAGACTGTTCACCGCGAAGAACCGCCGATACGTGCACACCCCGGCCTTCCAGCTCACCAGCCGGTAGTGCTGGCGGTCGTGGATGCGCAGTGCGTTGTCGCCGTCGGTGCCCGCCGCGATCGGGAATCGCAGATCGTGCAGTGCCAGCATGGGTTCGGCGCCGGATCGGTCGACGGTGAGCGCGGCCGGGTCGTTCTCGTTCTGCAGAACCGGCAGCGCCAGCCGCCCGCCCGCGCCGTTGCCCGAGCTCCAGTCGATGTCGAAATACTTGGCGTACTGCGACTTCTGGCCGTTGCGCAGCACGTCCCACCACCACGGATTCTGCCGCGGATCGGCGACACCCACGTGGTTGGGCACCAGGTCGACGATCAATCCCATACCCCGGCTTCGCACTTCGTCGGAGAGTGCTTTGAGGCCCGTCGGCCCGCCGAGCGCGGCGGAGACCGTGGTGGGGTCGGTGACGTCGTAACCGTGTGTCGACCCGTGCGTCGCGGTCAGGATCGGCGACAGGTACAGGTGCGAGATACCCAGCTGCTGCAGGTATTCGGCGATGGCGCGGGCATCGGCGAAGGTGAGCGCGTCGGGGCGCAACTGCAACCGGTAGGTGCTGCGTACCGTGCCCGCCCGGACGGGCGCGCGATGGAGCATGGTCACTGGGTCGGTCACATAGGTCTCGGTCATCGTCTCGCTCGGCGGCTAGGCGGTTCGGCGCAATACGAGCAGGCAGCGGCTGGCGACCGGCAGCGTCGCCGCGGCGGCATACACCGCGTCGGCCGCGCCGGTCGGGGTCGAACAATCCAGGGCGAGCGACCAGTGCGCGCCGAACTCCGGTCCGGGCAGGACGAAATCGATCGCTTCGTCGTGCGCATTGAAGCACAGCAGGAACGAGTCGTCGGTGATGCGCTCGCCCCGTGGACCCGGTTCGGCGATGCCGTCACCGTCGAGCAGCACGGCCAGTGATTTCCCGAAGCCGCTGTCCCAGTCGTCGTTGGTCATCTCGGTGCCCGCGGGCGCGAACCAGGCGATCTCGCGCCGGTGACCCTGATCGTCGCTCGGACCGGCGGCCAGAAAGCGACGGCGCCGGAAGATCGGGTGCTCGGTGCGCAAGGCGATCACCGCCCGGGTGAACTCGAGCAGGTCGGCATTCGACTCCGCCAGTGACCAGTCCATCCACGCCAGCGGCGAATCCTGGCAGTAC
This sequence comes from Nocardia sp. NPDC127606, assembly GCF_042671725.1. Classification (NCBI taxonomy): domain Bacteria; kingdom Bacillati; phylum Actinomycetota; class Actinomycetes; order Mycobacteriales; family Nocardiaceae; genus Nocardia; species Nocardia sp. NPDC127606. Next base: position 219,832 of record NZ_JBHXWQ010000012.1, read on the forward strand.
ACATTGTTGTTGCCGAGCTGGGTGCGTCCGATCTCGTCACCATGGGCGAGCATCGGCGTGCCCTGGCTCAGGATCAGCGTGGCCAGCAGATTGCGTTGCTGACGAGCACGCAGCGCCAGGACCCGGGGATCGTCGGTCTCGCCTTCGACACCACAGTTCCACGATCGGTTGTGGCTTTCGCCGTCCCGATTGCCCTCGCCGTTGGCGTCGTTGCGTTTCTCGTTGTAGGACACCAGGTCTCGCAGCGTGAAGCCGTCGTGTGCGGTGACGAAGTTGATGCTGGCGCCCGGCCGCCTGCCCGTCGACTCGTACAGATCCGACGATCCGGTGAGCCGAGAGGCGAACTCGCCCAACGTCGCGGGCTCCCCACGCCAGTAGTCACGCACCGTGTCCCGGTATTTGCCGTTCCACTCGGTCCACAGGCTGGGGAAGTTGCCGACCTGGTAGCCGCCCTCACCGACGTCCCACGGTTCGGCGATGAGCTTGACCTGACTCACCACCGGATCCTGGTGTACCAGGTCGAAGAACGCGGAAAGCCGGTCCACATCGTGCAATTCGCGCGCCAGGGTGGCGGCGAGGTCGAAGCGGAAGCCGTCGACGTGCATGTCCAGAATCCAGTACCGCAGCGAATCCATGATCAGTTGCAGCGTGTGCGGATGCCGGACGTTGAGGCTGTTGCCGGTGCCGGTGAAGTCCTTGTAGTGCTCGGGGTCGGCCTCGTCGAGCCGGTAGTAGGCGGCGTTGTCGATCCCGCGCAGGCTCAGTATCGGCCCGTTGTGGTTGCCCTCGCCGGTGTGGTTGTAGACGACGTCGAGAATCACCTCGATGCCCTCGGCGTGCATCGCGCGCACCATCGCCTTGAACTCCGCGACCGCGCCGTCGCCGCGCGGCCGGGCCGAATACTGGTTGTGCGGTGCGAGATAGCCGATGCTGTTGTAGCCCCAGTAGTTGCGCAATCCCTGATCGGTGAGCACGTGATCGTGGAAGAACTGGTGCACCGGCATGAGCTCGATCGCGGTGACGCCCAGCGACTTCAGATGCCCGATGATCGCCGGATGCGCCAGGCCCGCATAGGTGCCGCGCAGATCCTCCGGGATATCCGGGTGCGTCATCGTCAGACCCTTGACGTGCGCTTCGTAGATCACCGTCTCGTGGTACGGCCGGTTCGGCGGCCGGTCGGGACCCCAGTCGAAGAACGGGTTGATCACCACCCCGGTCATCGTGTTGCCCAGCGAATCCAGCCCGTAGGTGTAGAGCGAAGGGTCGTTGACGAACTCGCCGTCGAACGCCTTCCCGTACGGGTCGAGCAGCAGTTTGCTGGGATCGCAGCGCAATCCGAGTTCCGGATCGTACGGGCCGTGGATACGAAAGCCGTACCGCTGACCCGGCATGACGGAGGGCAGGTAGGCGTGCCAGACATACCCGTCGACTTCGTCGAGGTCGACGCGGGTCTCGGAGCCGTCCTTGGCGATCAGGCACAGCTCGACCTTCGTGGCGACTTCGGAGAACACCGAGAAGTTCGTTCCCCCGCCGTCGTAGGTCGCGCCGAGCGGATACGCGGTGCCCGGCCACACCTCGGGTCGGTCGTTCGGGCTCGACATGCTACGACAGTAATGGAACCCCGGGCGCCACCGCGCACGATGTGACCGGCCGCTCGCTGACCGCCGCTCAGGTCGGTGTGGTCGCGAGCAACCGCCGTGCGTAGCCCGTGCGCCGCGCGAGCCCGGCCGATCCGCCGAAGATCAGCCGTTGCAGGAACGCGGGCGGACCGGCGAGATAGCCGTCCTGGTACTCCCACAGCAGCCCGAGGGCGAGTGGATTGCGGGGGAGCTTGCTCGTCGTCGTCTTGTTCGCGTTGTCGAGTCCGCTCCAGAACGCGAACATCTCCCAGTGCCGCAGCGGCGGACGGATCAGATGGTCCATCACGGTGTCGTTCGCCTCGTTCCAGAACTCGTGCACGACGCGCGGGGGAGCGGTCACCGTATCGCCCGGCCCGGCGACGATCTCTTCGCCGTCGACCCGAAATCGCACCTGACCGGTGCGAACGGTCCAGGTTTCGCTGATCTCGGGATGCCAGTGTGGGCCCGCCTCCCGGCCGATGTGCGGCAGTACGTGTTCGAGGCGCAGATAGGCGCCCTGCGCGTCGGCGCCGCGGTCGACGAGCGTGACCCGATGCCCGTTGCGAAAGGTGAGGACGGAACCGATGGCAGCCATCATCCAGGTATAAAGGTAACCTTCCTATTATGTCAACGGTTGAGCGACCCTCCTTGCTGAAACTGCTGGTCCAGGCGGCCGATGCCTACGAGCGCGCGCTGAACCCCGCGCTGCGTGCCGGGCTCGGAACCGATCTGCGCCCCGCCCACTACGCGGTGTTCCGATACCTCGCACCGGAAGGATCGCGGGTGACCGCGCTGGCCGAGACCGCCGGAATGACCCAGCAGTCGATGGGGGAGCTGGTCTCGCACTTGGAGAAGTGCGGATACGTGCGGCGCACGCCCGATCCCGCCGATGGGCGCGCACGGCTGGTGGTCACCACCGCGGCCGGTCGGGAGGCGGTGGCGCTGGCCGGGCGGCACATCCAGCGAATCGAACGGGTGATCGCCGCCGAGCTGGGCGCGCAATCGCTCGCCGTGGTCCGCGATGCCCTCGCTCGGCTGCCTGCCGCGATCGCGAATCACACCGACACCCGGTCCGCCGACGACGGCAAGTGATAACTTGAACAGCGTTCAAGGCTGTCGTCTCGGCAGCCCCGGGCGACGACGAGGAAACCTGTGGACCTGACCCCCGAGCAGATCACCGCCCTCGATGCCGAACACGTCTGGCATCCCTACGGCGGATTTCCCGCGACCACCGAGCCACTGGTCGTGGCAAGTGCGGCAGGAACACGGCTCACTCTCGCCGACGGCCGCGAACTCGTCGACGGGATGAGCTCGTGGTGGGCGGCTGTCCACGGCTACTGCCACTCCGTCCTCGACGCTGCTCTGCTCGCGCAATCCCAGCGGATGAGTCACGTGATGTTCGGCGGGCTCACCCACGAACCGGCCACCCGGTTGACCCAACTGCTGGTCGAACTCACGCCCGCCGGTCTCGACAAGGTCTTCCTCTGCGACTCCGGCTCCGTATCGGTCGAGGTCGCGACCAAGATGTGCCTGCAGTACTGGCGCGGTGTCGGGCGCCCGGCGAAGAACCGGCTGCTCACCTGGCGCGGGGGATACCACGGCGACACCTTCACCCCGATGAGCGTCTGCGACCCCGACGGCGGCATGCACTCGCTGTGGACCGACGTCCTCACCGAGCAGGTCTTCGTCCCCGCGCCGCCACGAGAGTTCGAACCCGACTTCGTCGCCGAACTCGAACGCGCCGTCGTCACCCATCGCGACGAGCTGGCGGCGGTGATCGTCGAACCGGTCGTCCAAGGCGCGGGCGGCATGCGCTGGCACGATCCGCGCTACCTCACCGAACTGCGCCGGATCTGCGACGACAACGACGTACTGCTCGTCTTCGACGAGATCGCCACCGGGTTCGGCCGCACCGGCGAGCTGTTCGCCGCCGACCACGCGGGCGTCGCGCCCGACGTGATGTGCGTCGGCAAGGCGCTGACCGGCGGCTATCTCACCCTGGCCGCGGCGCTGTGCACCGCGCGGATCGCCGAGACCATCAGCGCGGCACACGGCGGGCTGATGCACGGGCCGACTTTCATGGGCAACCCGCTGGCCTGCGCCGTCGCGGTCGCCTCGATCGAGTTGCTGCGCTCGCGGGACTGGCGCGGCGAGGTGTCCAGGATCGAGTCGGAGTTGCGGGCCGGCCTCGCACCGCTGGCCGAGCTGCCCGGCGTCGCCGAAGTCCGCGTGCTCGGCGCGATCGGCGTCGTCGAACTCGACCAACCCGTCGATATGCGCGCCGCGACCGATGCCGCCGTCGACGCGGGCGCCTGGCTGCGCCCGTTCCGCAACCTCGTCTACACGATGCCCCCGTTCATCAGCACCAGCGCCGACATCGCCACCATCACCGGGGCCGTGGGCGCGGCGGTGAAGGCCTCGATCGCATGAGCCCGACCGTCCTGAACGGTGTTCAAGTATGCTGCTCAACTGTGAGTACGGATCCGTTGAGCTGGTTGGACGAGCGTGCGGCCGAACGGGTCGACGCCGGGCTACGCAGGCATCTACGCGAGCGCGTCGCCGAGTCGTCCGCGATCGACCTCGCCTCCAATGACTACTTGGGCCTGCACCGGCACCCCGAGGTCGTCGAAGGCGCGGTCGAGGCGGTGCGTCGCTGGGGAACAGGCTCGACCGGCTCCCGCTTGGTCACCGGAACGACCACCGAGCACGCACTCCTCGAACTCGAGCTGGCTGAATTCGTCGGCGCCGAAACAGGATTGGTCTTCGCCACCGGCTACGCCGCCAATCTCGGCGTGGTCACCGCGCTGGCCGGGCGCGGCACCCTGGTGGTCTCCGACGCGGGCTCGCACGCCTCCCTGGTCGACGCGTGCAGGCTTTCTCGCGCCAGGGTCGCCATCGCGCCGCACCGCGACGTCGCCGCGATCGAACGACTGCTCGCCGAGCGCACCGAAGAGCGCGCGTTGGTGCTCACCGATTCGGTCTTCAGCGCCGACGGCGACCTCGCGCCACTGGCCGACCTGCATCGCGTCACCCGGGCGAACGGCGCCGTCCTGATCGTCGACGAAGCCCACGGGCTCGGGGTCCGCGGCGAGGGCGGACGCGGGCTCGTGCACGAGCAGGGCTTGGCCGGCGAGCCGGACCTCGTGATCACCGCGACCCTGTCGAAGGCATTCGCCGCCCAGGGCGGCGTTGTCCTGGCCGATGCCAGAATCCGCGCCCACCTCATCGATGCCGCGCGCACCTTCATCTTCGACACCGGCCTCGCTCCCGCCGCCGTCGGTGCGGCTCGGGCCGCCCTGTCGCTGCTGCGCCGCGACCCGTCGATGGCCACCCGCGTACTCGACCGCGCCGCCGACATCGCCCGGATCGCCGGTGTCGCCGAACCCGATTCCGCGGTTGTCTCCGTCGTCCTCGGCGAAGCTCAAGTCGCCTTCGACGCCGCGCAGGCATGCCGCGCCCGCGGCCTGGATGTCGGCTGCTTCCGCCCGCCGTCAGTCCCCGAAGGCACCTCACGGCTGCGCCTCACCGCCCGCGCAGACCTGACTTCCGCCGAACTCGAGACGATCGCCGAGGTCCTCGGCGACGTTCTCGCGTCGGCCCGCGGCAAGGAAACGGTGACGGCATGACTGTCCTACTGATCAGCGGCACCTCGACCGACGTCGGCAAAACCGTTGTCACCGCGGCACTGGCCGCCGCCGCGCAGGCCGCGGGGCGCACTGTCGCTGTCTGCAAGCCCGCACAGACGGGCATCGCTCCCGGCGAACCCGGTGACCTCGCGGAGGTCACCCGCCTGACCGGGGTGACCCGCACCCTCGAGATCGCCCGCTACCCGGAACCGCTCGCTCCCGACACCGCCGCACGCCGCGCGGCCATGCCACTGCTGACCCTCAGGGACACTGTCGCCGCCGTCGAATCGCTGGCCGATGCCGACCTGGTGCTGGTCGAAGGCGCGGGCGGACTGCTGGTGCGGATGGGCGAGTTCACCCTGCTCGACCTCGCCCAGAAGATCGGCGCACCAGTGTTGGTTGTCGCCGCAGCCGGCCTGGGCACCCTCAACCACAGCGAACTCACCACCCGGACGCTCGCCGCGGCAGGCGTTCCCTGCGCCGGCTTGGTCATCGGCTCCTGGCCGACCGATCCCGACCTCGCCTCCCGGTGCAATCGCGAAGACCTTCCGCGAGTCACCGAGACCCCGATAGTCGGCGCGATCCCCGCGGGCGCGGGGCAGTGGGACCGCCTCCGCTTCACCGCGGCCGCACCGAGCTGGTTCACCACCGGTCCGCTGTTTGGAAACCGCCCTTGACCAGCCGATTTGACTTCGTGTTGGTCGGCACGTAACTTTATTCGAGTCAGAGCGACACGGACACCGACTCAGCCGCCCAGCGGCCGAGACACGAGGTAGTACGATGAGCGCCTGACTGACTGCGTGTTCAGAGGGACTCGGTACGGATTTGCTTCCGGCCGGTTGTCTGAGCTAAGTTTGAACCCTTGCCTCACCGAAACCCCTCCGAGAAGTTGTGGGTAGAAGTGTGTGCGTGTGTTCTTTGAGAACTCAATAGTGTGTCGATGAATGTCAGTGCCAATAATTATTATTGGTTCCAATCTTTCATGTACCCCCCGGTCGT
>NZ_JBHXWQ010000013.1:0-77583 GCF_042671725.1 Nocardia sp. NPDC127606
TCTTCCACAACCCACCCAACCCACCCACCGCACTCCCGACCCCTAGGGAGGGACGGCCACGAAGTGGCCGGTCCGCGGCCGGGCCGCCGGTTAGGCGCCGCGGAGATGCGACGAAGGAGCGATTCCGCGGCGCCTAACCGGCGGCCCCTCAGGGCCGCGGACACGCGCGCGCCAGCGCGCCAATAAACACAGCGTCAAACCGTCCTGGGACTACTACCCACCCGTAGCGCCACTACCCCCCTCACGGCACCACTACTCACCCGCCCTGCCACTTCTCACCGCCTGGGACGACCCCTCACCCGATAGCCCCAGCCAAATGCGGCCAAGCCTCATGCAAGTCAGCCTGAAACTGCCCCCACGTATGAGACCCAGTCGCCCGATGCACATGCACAGCCGGTATCCCCAACTGCCCCAACCTCCCAGCAAACGCAGCCGTACACGCCCCCGCCAGCGCTTCGATCGGCGGCATAGGCAACCCCCGATCCTGCCCGCCGGGAAATCCCGTCGCCGCCGACAGGAAAACAGTCTTCCCCGCAAGACCCCCCGCATTGGCGAAGACGTCATGCTCCCGCCACCCCGGCCCACCAGGAATCCCCCACATGTTCCCCGGATTCCCCCCACCACGCACCGCCTGCGCACTGGCCATCGCGATCCCCATCGGATCCGCCGCCCACGGACAACCACTCAGCGCCGCCACGGCGGAAAACCGTGATCCACTCCGAATCGCCAGATCCAGCGCCGACGACGCACTCATCGACACCCCGGCGATGGCGTTGCGCCCACTCGTCTCCAGCGCGCCATCGATCACCCCGGGCAACTCCTGAGTCAGATACGTCTCCCACCGCACCCGACCGACCCCCGGATCATCGGAAATCCAGTCGGTGTACAGCGTGAACGCCCCACCGACCGGCATCACCACATTCACGAATTTGTCGGCGAAGAAGCCGCGCACGTCGGTGTTGTCCCACCACGAGATCCCGTCCGCCCCACCACCGGCCCCGGTGAGCAGGTACAACGTCGGAGCCCCTGCCCCCGCCGCCTTGATCACCTTGTTCTGGATCACCCGCCCCATCGCGGGCGAGTACACATCGATCTGAGCGGACCTGCCACCCAGTGGCGCCTCCCCCGCCACATACGCCCCCGGATCGGCCGATGCCGTGGCACCCCCGAGAGCGGCGACAATCGCGCACACCACAGCAAGCCAGCTTCTCGATGCAGTCACCTAACCGGTATACCCCGCAGCTCGGGGTCCACTCCGGGAACACACCGGCGCGCCGTCGGCCTAGATCGGGCAGTGACCAGGCTCACGATCCAGCGTGAGACCCGCTTCGATATCCCCCGGGACCTGCGACTTTCGATACGTCCTCGTGTGCGCGAATCCGAAAAACCAGGTGATTTGTGTCGTACCCGCCCGGAATACTGACCGGCGCCCGATGAGTTGGACCGACGGAATCCGTCTCTTCTCTTGTGGTGCCGGGACGTCGACGACTCGGCATCGGGCCACAGCTCTCGCCCCGCCGTTTCCCCATGTTCTCCGGAGGTTACCCCGATGCCAGCCGATCTATCCACGCCGACGACGAAGGGCAAGACACCGACCGTCATCCGCGTGCTGGTGCTCGCGACCTTCGTCGTCATCCTCAACGAAACCATCATGATCAACGCGATCCCGCGGTTGATGAGCGACCTGCATGTCACCGAGGTCGCCGCGCAGTGGGTCTCCACCGCGTTCATGCTCACGATGGCCGCCATCATCCCCACCACGGGCTGGTTCCTGCAGCGGGTCACCACCCGTCAGGCCTACGCGGCCGCGATGGGCGTGTTCATCGCGGGCACCGTGATCTCGGCGCTCGCGCCGACGTTCGCGGTGCTGCTGATCGGCCGCGTCATCCAGGCCGGTGGCACCGCGGTGATGATGCCGCTGCTGATGACCACCCTGATGACCGTCGTGGCGGAGCAGGACCGTGGCCGCGTGATGGGCAACGTCACCCTGGCCATCTCGGTCGCGCCTGCCATGGGCCCGGTCATCTCCGGCCTGATCCTGCAGATCGCGATCCCGGGAATCGACTCCTGGCGACTGCTGTTCGTGGTGATGCTGCCGATCGCCGGTCTGGTCACCTGGCTGGGTCTGCGGCAGCTGGAGAACGTCGGCGAGCCGCAGCCGGGCACGCTCGACCTCCCCAGCGTGGCACTGGCGGCCCTCGGCTTCGGTGGGCTGGTGTTCGGGCTGAGCAAGTTCCACGGTGACAGCTATTCCACCGCGGCGCTGATCACCGCCGGTGGTGTCGCGCTGATCGCGGCGTTCGCGCTGCGTCAGGTCAGCCTGCAGCGCAACGGAACCCCGCTGCTGGATCTGCGGGTCCTGCTGCAGGGCACCTACACCAAGGCGCTGGTCCTGATGTCGGTCGCGTTCCTGGCGATGATGGGCTCGATGATCCTGCTGCCGCTGTACCTGCAGAACCTGCGCGGTCTGAGCCCGCTGGAGACCGGCCTGCTGGTGATGCCGGGTGGTCTGGCGATGGGTCTGCTCGGTCCGACCGTGGGCAAGCTGTTCGACAAGTTCGGTGGACGCCTGCTGGTGATTCCCGGCTCGATCGGCATCGCCGCCTCACTGGCCGGTTTCACCCAGATCTCGATGGACATGCCGTACTGGCAGCTGCTCGGCCTGCACATCCTGCTGATGGTGTCGCTGGCCGCGGCGTTCACTCCGGTGTTCACCCTGGGCCTCGGCGCGCTGCCGATGCACCTGTACTCGCACGGTAGCTCGATGCTGGGCACCATCCAGCAGGTGGCGGCGGCCTTCGGCACCGCGCTGGTGGTCACGGTCATGTCGGCCCGCAGCACCTCGCTCATCGAGGAGGGCACCTCGCCTGCCGTCGCTACCCTCGACGGCATGCGCCTGGCCTTCCTGATCTCGGCCCTGCTGGCCTTGATCGTCATCGCCATGGCGGTCCTGCTGCCGAACCGTGCGGCAGCCGACCCGCACGCCGCACCCGTGCAGGACGCCGCGGATGCGCCGGAGCTGGTCAAGAACTGACGCTCCCGCTCGAACGACGAACCCCCGGCCGCATTCGCGACCGGGGGTTCGTTTGTGTCGTCCTCGCTCAGTGCGTGGGTCGGGTGGTGGTGCGAACGTCTCGCCAGAGGCCGAGATCGAAATACAGCGTGGTCATGGAATCCCACATGGTCGACCACTGCTGCTTCGGGCCCTTGCAGATCCAGACGGCGGTCATGCGGTCGATGCCGGGGGTGCCGAGGGGGTCGTCGAGGTGGATCACTCGCTCCACCTCGGTGAAACGGGTCCGCAGGTCGTGTTCGGCGGTGTCGAGTCCGACGTAGACCACCGACGTCGCCGAGTCCGGCGGCGGGCCGAAGAAGCCGAAGCCACGGCTCGGGCTGTACGTGGCGGGCAAGCCGTACTGCCTGCCGAACTGTTCGACGGCGCCCGCCTGCGGATAGCCCTGCGCAACGATGACGGCATCGGCCTTTTCCGCCGGCGTCAGCGTGCGGTAGCCGTCATTGACGGCGGAGACCATCGACGACCAATTGGTGTTTCCGAAAAATGCCGTCTTGAGTCCGAGGTCGATCGCATTCTCGGCCTGAGTACGCCAACTGGGCGCGAGGGGTATCACCGTGAGTGTGACGATGGTTGTCAGCACCGAGATTCCGGCGATCGGAACCAGTGCCACATTCATCCACCGTTTCCGGTCGTACTGCCAGAGACCGACGGCGCCGAAGGCGAACATGGCGGGAAAAAGGCCCCCCGGGTAATACGGCCGCCCATGCGTGATCATGACAAATGCGGTCATGATCACAAGCGCCACCGCGATAAATCGATACGGGCGCAGCGACTCCTGCTTGAACGCCGCCCAGAATCCGATAGCGAGCAGCAATGTGCCCAGGATGCCCGCCAAGATGGGAAACTGCGGAAGGAATCCCACCGGGCCGTAGCCGGTAGCGTCCTGCTCGGCTCCGATGACCGCGCCCATGGCCAACTGTGGCCAATTGTGTTGTGACTGCCAGTAAAGAATCGGGATCAGGGACGAGGCGAGGATGCCGGTCGCCACCCACAGCGCGGGGCGGCGCAGGATCTCGCGGGGACCGCACAGGATGACCGCCATGCCGAGGCACGCCCAGACGATGGGGATCATCCACTTCACCTGCATGTCCAGGGCGGCAACCAATCCGGCGATGATGATCAGCCAGTCCTGGCGAGTACGAACCCATCGAACGAACAGCCAGGTGATCACGGCCGTGAGGGTGGCATCGAAGGAGAACGTGCTCAACACGACCTGATTGGCCGCCAGTCCCGACAACGCGTACCCGGCCGCGGCCAGCATCTGGGCACGGTGGCTGCCCCGCAGTTCGTAGGCGATCAGGGCCGCCACCACTACCGCGCACACGCACATCACGACGGCCGGGAGACGCAGTGCCGTCACCGATCCCGGTGCGAGCTGGTCGGCGATCCACGCGAACATGGGCACCACCACGCCCTGATCGGCATAGGTGTAGTCGAGTCGCCGTCCGGCGGAGAGGAAATAGAGTTCGTCACCGAAGTAGTCGTAACGGCCCGCCGTCGCCGTCAGCGCGATCGCGGCTATCGAAGCGATCAGCGCGACGCCACGAAAAGCGAACGACGGATGGGTATTCGGTACTTCTTCGGGCTCGGTGCGAGCCTCGATGACCGCTGTCATGAACTGCCTCTGATGCTTTCCAACAGACGCGTTCGACGCCCCCTCCCGTGGTGGCGTCACATCTGTTCGCTGGTGAAACGATTCCTCCCCGGCAGCGAACTTGGTGAGCGCGGGCGCTCGCGGTCCTGCGCGGATCATGTGCTTTACCGAAACGTTACTGCTATTCAGCAGGGTCCGCAAATGCACTGACGTGCACAGTAATAGCCATTTTCGGTGTATCGGCTACCACTTGGGCAGCGTTACCGATGTGACCGAGCTAACGGTTTAATCAGTTTGCGAATAAGTGAATTCTGCTGCACAGCAAAGTGAAGCTTTCATAATGAAGGAAATTGAAAAGACTATTACTCACCAGTATTTATTCGATCGACGGATCATGCCAAAACAATTGGGGGCATGCATTCGATCGTTGGCGAGTCTAAGGTGCGTGCCGCAAGGGCACGACGGCCGACATCAGGCCGACACAGAGAAAGGGCCCGGTCGGCGACCGTGCCCTTCTGGACATCAGACTATGCCTTCTACCTCGACAAACGTGCCTGATACGACAACTCTCGACAGCGCGAGCCCACGATGAACCGCATATCAGCGTTGTCGAGCGCGGTCAGGTCCTCTGCCGACAACATGCCGGCATCGGCGACCACGACGATGCTCTCGATGCGGTGCCGAGCCCGGAACTGGGCGATGATCGGTCCGATCGTGTGCTTCTCTGCCTTGTTGCTTCCCAGCAACCGATTTCGAGAGGGAACCCGAGTCGGTCGACGAGTAGGCCGACCACGATCCGCGGGTCGATGCGATGTTCTGTCGAGTAGCCGACGTTGCACAGGCTGCCTTCCTTCTCCGGCCCGAAAGACAGCGTCGTCAGACTCACCCAGATGAGCCGGCGCGAACACGGCATCGGAGACAGCGGAGCCGACTCAGGCGGGCACTGCAGGGTTCAGCGTGTCGATGGCACGGCAGCATCAGAGCTCGCTGCGGATGTTCCGCGACTTCATCTGCGGCCCCGCTACGGCTGGCAGGCAACGTGTCTGGAGCTATTCGATCGGGCGCCGATACAGACTCTGCACGCAGACAACGGTGGCGTGCACATCAACGAGTTCGAAGGCGTCCGCAGCGCCCATCTTTTCCACGGCGGACGGTGTTCATCGTGCCGAAAACAGACTGGGCGTCGGGGTGCTCGAACATTACCTGGGCAAGGTTCGGCCGCGGTTTGTTATCGGCGCGCATCCCGCGGTTTGGGTGACCGAGCGGTGCGGACCCCGATAATAGGACTTTGCGATTTCCCTCATGACACCCTACATTTTATTTCTCTCCCTACGCATCGCTTCCGTAGATTCGCGAGTCTTTTGCTGGATACGCCAGGACTGCCGAAGGAATTCAATGAAACCATCTGTAAGCTTTTGCTCCTCGGAAGAACCCTCCTGATAGGCATAGACTGCACCGGATCCGCGCTTAAAGAAATAGACTTTATAACCTTGGTGATGACCGAAGAAGAACTGGCCATCCAACGTTAGCCCCTTACCAGCGACGTCTTCGGCGGCCTCTACGGCATCCAGCATCCGCGGGAAGAATAGGTCAGTTCCTTTAAAGAGCGTACCAGCCTTCTTTCCCATGTATTCAAGAAACGCCTGATACTCATCAGGGATAGCGAAGCCTTCGGGTGCGACGGAGTGGACCTGTGCGATCTCCGCTGAGTCGCATCCCATGATCGAGTCGCTCGTTGCAAATCCGGACTCTATCAACTCACGACCGAAGGTCTCTATGTCGTGGTTACTATCTTCACGCGCCATAGGTCACCTTCACTTTCACTCCAGGATATTTCTTCATGAATTGTTCTACCACATTATCACAAGCGTCGCAAGGTTCACGCTCAGTATATAAGTTGATTGTCCCCGTTGCGTCCGGGCCAAGCTGTTGCGCTAAGCTATCAAGAATTTTGAACTCGGAATCAGAAGGGCGGTCCGTTAGCCCATCGTCCGAACGTGGTTCCAGGACCGGGTTCTCCGGTTTTGGAACCGTGCCCGTTGGAGAATCGTCGCCACTGACGGCGTCCAGGCTAATTTGCTGTCCGTTAATCTCGCCCCGCGCTACGGCGACATTACGAGATTTCTTTATCGTTTCTCCGCTTGCGGCCAAGCGTTCACGAACCTTTTGGGCTTCCTCTGCTCCGTTGATCGGAGAATGACCTTGGTCAGTGAGCGCCTTGCCATTCCTTTCAGTGATCAGTATTGGCAGTGCGACGATGGTCAATAGTTGACCATTGGTCAGCTCTGCTGCGGTGAAGGTGAGGCCACCGAGTGTAGTGAGGAAGATGTTGGCGGGGCCGGCTATGGCCCAGGCGGCATCGTTGAGGAAGTCGATATCGATCTCGACTTTGTTCTCGTTGGGGTTGGGTGATTGTTGCTTGCTCGGCGTTTTTGTTTTTGATGGTGGCTCTTTGACGGTCACCGCTGAACGCCCAATCGAGATAGCGGTGACGACCACTACCGTCGCGAACTGGGTGTTGATGTCCGCGCGCATTGTCGTCAGAGCAACCTTGTGGGCCTCGATCGCCGCCGCGATATCGTGGGCCACGGTACGGATGTCGCGGAGGCTGTGAGCGAGCGTACGGAGGTTGGTAGCGTGGTTCGGAATGTCTCTTGGGACCTGGGATCCGAAACCACGCTCCAGCCCAGAGGCGACCGTGAGCAGTTGTGACACGCCGTACTCGAGCGGGTCTGAATTGGCGAAGGTCTTCCACGCAGTTGCCGCGCGCGCGAGGTTTTCGGTGTCGCCGTCAGGGACTTGGCCGCCAGAGACGAGCGTGGCGACTTTGTCTTGTAGTTCGGTCCAGTCTGTTTGCAATCCGTTACTGTACGTCCCCGACGAAGCGACACCGATCACTATGCCCGAACCGTAGGGTAGTTCCGTCGGGAAGCCAGTCGGCAATGATGGGGGGTCGCCTTTGTTGGGGTCGAGGTTCGCTATGTATTCCCCGAGCGTCCAGTTGTAATTGGACGCGGTCAGTATATCGGCATAGTTTCGCAGGGCGCGCGCGAAGTTGCCCGCAACCATAGCCACTGCGGCGGCACGGACGTCGTAGGCCTTCGACCACAGCCGGACTGCTTGATATCCACCGGCCATCGAGGGGGTGTCTGAAATAACGGTTTGCAGTGAGTTGTAGACGGTTTGGAATTTCTCCGAAAGGTCGTAGCATGCCTTGGCTGCGGTCTCATAGGACTGCGGGGAGATCGAGGCCACGGAGATTTAGCCGCCGCTCATTCTCAAGTTGGTTTCTGATGCTTGACTGTAGGCGTCGCGGGCGGTGACGGCGGCGTTGTACATCTGGGTGAGCCCGTCAACTACCGCTGCGGCCCCAGTTGCCCATTCTCGATAGGCTTCCTCTTGAGCGGTGGCAGCAGCTCCGTGCCAGTTCTGTTGGATGGTGGCGATTCGGTTGTTGATGCCGTCGAGGCTCTCGGCGAGGAATCCGATGAATCCGTCGGCGCGACTGATGAGCTGGTCTAGCTCGTCGATATCGAAGGTGAAGTCGCGCGAGTGGTCGACCATCACAGGTTCAGCTCTGGTAGATCGAGCGAGCTTAGGGTATTGGAACTGGAGATGTCCTGGCTGACAATAGCTTTGCTCGCGTCACCTAAGAGTTCGCCCATGGTGTTGAGGGCGTTCAATACGACGATGGCACCCTTCTTGGTTTCAGCCCAGCCTTCCCCGAATGCGCCTGCCGCCGACCCCGTCCAGTTGTTGAGAACGCCAGATACCTCGTGGTCAAGCGAACTGAGTCCGTTGATCAGGGACTCGGCGACTTGCTGGACGTAGTTGCCCGCGTCGGTCACTTCGGCTGGAACCATCGCGAAAACTGTTGCAGTCGTGTCGTTCTCACCTGACACGCGACCCCCCTCTTCAGGACAACGAGAGCCAGCCTAGCCACGACAGGGTTGGAACTGCAACAATCTGTCGAGGGTTGCCCGCACCGGCGTACCCCTCGTGCACTGATTTCGCCGCAGTATTCATGCCTGGCACTCCCTCGGCGAATTCTGTTGCATTGCTGCCATATTGGGGATGTGCACGGCCGGACCGATCATCTGACGGACTGGTACGACCGGTATCGCGCCCAGGGTAGCGGTCCTCGTCGAAGACCACCTCACGCACCCAGTGCGCAGAATTCTCGATGCGCCGATGCCCGCGCAACCAGGGCCCGGGCTCGATGGTGACCGCCGCGACTGGAACCTGTTTCCAGGAAGGGATTTGAGTTGTTGACGCAGATTCTTCTGGTTCGAATTCGCGGTAAGAATTGTAGTGAGCACCTCGATCGACCGTCTTGGCGGTTTCTCGGCAGCAGTTAGCGGCATCTGCGGTGATCACGGCCGGCTCGCGGCAGCGGCTGTCGGTCGGTGCCGACGCGCACGGCCCCGATCGCATCTGGGCCTGGTACCGCTGGCGACGACGACGCCAGCATCAAGCCCGACTCAGCCACTATTGCCGACGGGGCGACCCACTGGGCCGACCCCAGAGTGCCGTTGCAGTACTGGCCCGCAGCAGCTCGCGCACAATCTCGGCAGACGCCGCTTCCGTCCAGGACGGGTCTCTCGCTGCCGACCCAGCCCGCTCAGGTGCCAGGACCAGCTTTACGATTCATCCTCGCATGGAACACGCCACGTGCCGACGCACCTATCAACCCGACAAGGGGCCGAACGCACCACCAGACGAATTAGTTGTGAGTCGCCCAGGAAAACAAGTCAGGCCGGGTCCGAATTCTATCTCGGAAACCCGGCCTGAACTGCGCATACTGTGGAGCTAAGGGGAATCGAACCCCTGACCTTCTCGATGCGAACGAGACGCGCTACCAACTGCGCTATAGCCCCGTGCGGCTCTGGTGAACCGCGCTGTGACACTGTATCAGGGGTTGCGCCCCGATACCGAATCGGTACTCTGACCTGCTGTTTTGCGTGGTTACTACCAGCTACTCGCCGACGGCTTGACCGAGGTCTTCGACCCGGTTGCGGAGCGCGCGAGACGTGGCCGGATCGAAGATCTCGAGGAACTCGAACCTCGGATCCTCGTCGTCGGTGTCGAGCAGGGTGGAGCGGCGGCGCAGGGCGCGTGCGGTGTCGCGGTCCATCGTGCGACGGGTGGTGGCCGCTTCCGGGGTGACTTCGGCGGCCTCGTGGCGCTTGCCGCGGGTGAGGCGGGCAGCGCGCCTACGGCGAATCTCCTCCTCCACGTGGACCTGCTTGCGCAGGTACGCGAGATAGCCCGTGAGCACGGCCGCCGACAGCCCGAACGCCCACCAGAACATCGAGTTGAGCAGCAGCCCGAACGCGGCGAACAGGATCAGGCCGATGACCAGACCCATGACCGCGCGCTGACGGAAGCTGTAGCGGGCGGCGCGGGCGATGGCATCGGCCTCGGGGTCGTAGCCACCGCGACCGCGGCGCGAGGGGGTGAAGTCGTCGTCCTCGTCGTCGAATTCGGCGTCCTCGGCCACGAGGTCGTCCAGCCGCGCCGGTGGCGCGGGTGGGATGCGCGCGGCGACGGGCGGCTCCTCGTCAGCTTGCGCCGAGAGTGGTTCCGCCGCAGTGTCCGCCGGCTCGCCGTCGTCGAGATCGGCTGCCGCGGTGGGCTCGCCGACGTCGTCGGTGTCCACCTCGGCAACCGCTGCCTCGAGTTCGGCTGCGGGGGTCAGCTTTTCGTCGTCGTCTTCGGTGACGGGCTCTTCAGTCGTCATCCGATCCTCCGAATCAGTTCGGTGGGAGCGCTTACGCAGCACACGGGGTCGGTAATCGGGGTCACTCTCGTGACCGCCTGCCGCGCCGATGCGGATCCGTCGTTCGGCCCCGCCACGGTGCAGCACGCGTGTGGCGAGCGCGGCATCGGTGGTGCGGCGGATCCGGGGATGCCGGTCCGCCAGGATCGGAAACAGGACGAAGACCCACAGCACAACCAGTCCGATCCACAGGATCGAATTCGGCATCGCGGTCATCACCTCCCGTCCCCACCTACGTGTTGTCCCTCTGTGGACGCACCACTGACGTCCGTAGGTTAATTCGGGCAGACGCGCCCGTGTGGCAGGCGCGCCGTGCACACCTGCCACATGAGTAACAGAAATTTCACGGCAGCGCCGCCCGACCCTCCCTGACCAGGCGATCCACCACAGTGCCCATAACCTCTTCGACGGTCAGACCGACCAGTAGGTGATCGCGCCACGCACCGTCGACATCGAGGTAGCGACGCAGCAAGCCCTCTTCCCGGAAGCCGACATTGCGCAGAACCGCCTGACTGGCATGGTTTTCCGGTCGCACCGTCGCCTCGACGCGATGCAGGCCGACCGGGCCGAAGCAGTGGTCGAGCCCGAGCGCGAGCGCGGCCGTCGCCACACCCTGGCCACCGAGATCCTTGGCCACCCAGTACCCGATCCAGCCCGACCGCAGCGCCCCGCGCACGATATTGCCGATGGTCAGCTGACCGCTGAACTGCCCGTCGACCTCGATGACCAGCGGGATCATCGCGCCGCGCCGGGCCTCGGCCTTCAAGCTCGTCCACAGCGACGGCCAGTTCGACGCGTGATTGCGCGCCTCCCAGCTGCCGCGCCCGGTCGGCTCCCAGCGCTCCAGGTGGTCACGGTCGCGCAGCCGGATCCGGCTCCACGCGGCGGCATCGCGAAAGCGCACCGGCCGCAGCGTCACCCGGCCGCCTGCCACCATCACCGGACCGAGCCGGGCGGGCCAGCCGGGATGCTGTCCGGCCCGGAATACGTTCATGGAGTCCACTGTCAGCCGCGCTGCGCCAAGAACGCGACCTGCACTTCGTCACCGGTACGGAAATCGGTGTCGTCGGGTTCCACCACGATCAGGCTGTTGGCCTCGGCAAGGGTCGCCAGCAGGTGCGAGGAGCCCGCGTTCCCGTTGCCGAGCGGCTGCACCAGATAGTCGCCGGTCGCCTCGTCGCGCAGCAGTTGCGCGCGCAGATACCCCTTGCGACCCGGCATCGAGGTGATGGGCGTGATGGTGCGCGCGCTCACGATCCGCCGCATCGGCTGACGACGGCCGAGCGCGATCCGGATCAGTGGACGGACCATCACCTCGAACACCACCAGCGCGCTCACCGGATTCGCGGGCAGCAGGAAGGTGGGCACCTCGTCGCGCCCGAGCCGCCCGAAACCCTGCACCGAGCCCGGGTGCATCGCCACCCGGTCGACCTCCAGCTCGCCGAGCCCGTCGAGGGCCTCGCGCACCTGATCCGAGGCCCAGCCGCCGACCGCGCCGGCGATCACCACGACCTCCGAGCGCACCAGCTGGCCTTCGACCACATCACGGAGCCGGCGCGGATCGGCACTCACGATGCCGACCCGGTTCACATCGGCGCCCGCGTCGCGCGCGGCTGCTGCCAGCGCGTAGGAGTTCACGTCGTAGACCTGGCCGGGGCCCGGGGTGCGGTCGATGTCGATCAGCTCGCCGCCGATCGAGATCACCGACAGCCGGGGACGCGGGTGCACGAGCACCTTGTCCTGGCCGACCGCGGCGAGCAGGCCCACCTGGGCCGCGCCGATGATCGTGCCCGCGCGCACGGCCACGTCACCGGGCTGCACATCGTCACCGACGCGACGCACGTAGTCGCCCGAGCGAACCGGCTCGAAAACCTTGATCCTGGCCCGCCCACCGTCGGTGAAATCCACCGGCAGCACCGCGTCGGCCAGGGTCGGCATCGGTGCGCCGGTATCGACCCGCACGGTCTGGCGCGGCTGCAACCGGATGGGCTGGCGCGAACCGGCCACTACTTCGCCGACCACCGGCAGGGTGAGGTCGATCAGCTCGCCCTCCTCGTCGCGCACATCGACGCCCGCGGCGGTGACATCGACGCTGCGCACCGCGTATCCGTCGATGGCGGCCTGATCGAAGCCGGGCAGCGGCCGTTCGGTGACGACGTCTTCCGCGCACAGCAAACCCTGGGCTTCGGATATCGCCACCCGGACCGGCCGGGGTGCGACCGCAGCCGCGGTGACCTTGATCAGCTGATCCTCAACCGAGCGCATCGAGCTCCTGAATCTATGGCGGCGGCGTATCTACCGCGTTTAGGCGACGGGCGACTGTGGATCCCACTCCGGGCTGAGCCGGAACTTCAGCCACTCGCGCAACTGCGGGCCGTATTCGTCCCGCTCGAGGGCGAAATCCACAGCAGCTCGAAGATAACCGCCCGGGTTGCCCAAGTCGTGGCGCGACCCACGGTGGACCACCACGTGCACCGGATGACCCTCGGCGATCAGCAGCGCGATGGCATCGGTGAGCTGCAGTTCCCCGCCCGCGCCCGGCGTGATCCGGCGCAGTGCGTCGAAGATCACCCGGTCGAGCAGATAGCGACCGGCGGCGGCCAGGGTCGACGGCGCGTCGGCGAGATCGGGCTTCTCGACCATGCCCTTCACGCGCAGCACGTCGGTCTCGGCGTTGTCGGCGCATTCCTCGACATCGAAAACGCCGTAGGCGCTGACCTGGGACTTCGGCACATCGATGGCGCACAGCACCGAACCGCCACGCTCGCGGCGCACCCGGCTCATCGTCTCGAGCACGCCACACGGCAGCACCAGATCGTCGGGCAGCAGGACGGCGATGGCCAGTTCGTCGTCGTCGAGCACGGCTTCGGCCTGGGCGACCGCGTGGCCGAGGCCGAGCGGTTCTTCCTGCACGACCGAGGTCACGTCGAGCAGGCCCGGCGCCTTGCGTACCTTCTCGAGCAGCGCGAACTTCCCGCGCTCGGCCAGGGTGCTCTCCAGCACCAGGTCCTCGACGAAGTGGGCGACCACTCCGTCCTTGCCCGGCGAGGTCACGATCACCAGCCGGTCGGCGCCGGAATCGGCGGCCTCCGCGGCGACCAGCTCGATACCGGGGGTGTCGACTACCGGCAGCAATTCCTTGGGCACCGTCTTGGTGGCAGGCAGAAACCGCGTCCCGAGTCCGGCCGCGGGTACCACCGCAGTGCGGAAACCGGAAGTCTTGTCTGTCATGCGCATACCCTATCCATTCAGTGCCGTCCGATCGCCTCTCCGCGACGATCCGGCGTCGGCAAGAGCTTAGGCGTCCGCCGTCGGCTCGGCCGTGCGCGGAAGACATCGGATCGACGCGCGCCTGTGCAGACTATGGTGGTCGCTGTGGATATGCCCGGTGAGCGCACCAAATATGCGTGGCGCGGCGAGATCCTGGCCACTCGCGCACAGGTGGGCTCCGCCGAACACGCCGTCGACGCGGCCGCGCTCGCAGCCTCGGCGGTCGGGCTGGCCACCGACGATGACATCGTGTGCGCCTACGTTCCGGTCCGCGGCGAACCCGGCGATCTGCGCATGCTCGACGCGCTGCGCGAGCGTGGCGCCACGGTGTTGCTGCCGGTGACCGGCGAGCCGGGTCCGCTGAGCTGGGCGCGCTACGAGGGCGCGGATTCGCTGCGCAAAGCCCGCTACGGCTTGCTCGAACCGGCCACCGAGACCTTGCCGCCCGCGGCGGTGGCCGGCGCCACGACGATCCTGGTTCCGGCGCTCGCCGTCGATCGGCGCGGGGTACGGCTCGGGCGCGGCGCCGGGTATTACGACCGCACGCTGGGTGCCGCGCGAGCGGACGTGCGCCTCATCGCTGTTGTCCGGGATAATGAACTGGTCGACCGGCTTCCCGAGGAACCGCACGATCGGCGAATGGGCTGGGTACTCACCCCGGGCGGCGGACTGGAACAGCTGGGCCGCGACCTCCCCGTTTCGCCGGAATGAAACGGCGATTCGCGACGTTGGCAGTGTCGGCGGTAGAGTGCTAGATCGACGAGAGACTTGCGGAGGATCCTGTGCCAACTTATTCGTATGCGTGCACCGAGTGTGACAACCGCTTCGACATCGTTCAGTCCTTCTCCGACGACACACTGACGGTGTGCCCGCAGTGCTCCGGGAAGCTGCGCAAGCTGTTCAACTCGGTCGGCATCGTGTTCAAGGGCAGCGGTTTCTACCGCACCGACAGCCGTGGCGGCGCGTCCACCGCGAGCGAACCGGCGAAGACCTCGTCCGAGAGCACCAGCGGCAACGGGTCGAGCAACAACGGATCCGGCGGCAACGGCGATTCGTCGTCGAGCGCTTCGACCAGCTCCACTCCGGCCGCCGCCAGCTGACTTTTTCGACAGTTGTCCACAGCCCCGCGGTTATCCACAGGCGGGGCTTTCAGCGGCTTTTCCGCAGTGCCGCGGCTCTACGCTTTCGCCCATGACTCGCAGTCTCGCCGATCTGGGACGTGGCAGCTCCTGGCGTTTCGCCCTCGGTAATCGTCCGGCCTGGGCCGACGCGTTGCTCGTCCGCCGTATCGCCGCCGCCGTGCTTGCCGTGGCCGCCGTCGTCCTGTTCGTCCGTGGCGACCCCGGTGGCGCCAGGGTCGCGGTGGTGGTCGCCGCCCGCGATCTAGCGCCCGGCCGGTTGCTCACCGCCGACGATCTGCGCATCGACCATCACGAATCCCGTTCGCTACCAGCAGGTTCGGTCAGCGAGACCGCTCTCCTGCTCGGCGCGACGCTGACCGGCGCCATGCATACCGGGGAGACTTTCACCGATCTGCGCGTCGTCGGCCCCCGGCTGGCCGCCGCGGCCGCGGGCAGCGACGATGCGCGCATCGTGCCGATCCGGTTGGCCGATGCCGCGGTGGCTGACGTGTTGCGGGCGGGCGATCGGGTCGATGTCGTCGGCGTGGAAGATGCCGGTGCGCCAGGTGCCGCCAAGCCCGCGCGGACGCTGGCCACCGACGCCGCGGTGGTACTCGTCACCGCGACGGGCGATCGGCGCGGCGCGGAACGGGTGGTCCTGCTCGCGTTGGATACCGCATACGCCACCGCTGTGGCCGGTGCGTCACTGCGAACGGCGCTGACCGTCGTCTTCCACTGACAGCCTCGTCGGTCGACCCGGCGTAGTTCGCGAGAAATTTGCCCGAACTCTCGTTAGCATCACACAGGAACCAAGCACACCGTTTCGCAGCATTCGATATGGAGCGCAGTGCCCCGGGCCGGCTCCTGTACGAAGGAGACATCGGCAATGCTCAAAGGTTTCAGAGACTTCCTACTCCGCGGCAATGTGGTCGACCTGGCGGTCGCCGTTGTCATCGGCACAGCGTTCGTCGCGATCGTCACCGCGTTCAGCGAGGGAATCATCAATCCTTTGCTAGCGCTGTTCGGCGGATCGAACGAGATGGGGCTGGGCTTCCAGCTCGTCGCGGATAAACCGGCCACCTTCATCGAGGTCGGGCCGATCATCACCGCGGCGATCAACTTCCTGCTGGTCGCCGCGATCCTGTACTTCATCCTGGTGGTGCCCGCGACCAGGATGAAGAAGCGGTTCTCCCAGGCCGACGAGGAACTCACCGAGAACGAGCTGCTCATCCAGATCAGGGACCTGCTGGCCGAGCAGCGCGGTCGCTCGAACGGCAAGCACGGGCTCCGGGCCGAGTCGGCGCAACACACCGACGGCGACAGCGCCTACTGATTCCCTACTGCCACAACGAGTTCGGGTCCCGCACACCACAGTGTGCGGGACCCGAACTCGATTGTTGTGTTCGCTCAGCCGAGACTGAACGGCGCGCCCCAGAGGGTCACCCAGCTGATGACGTTGTCGGTTTCCACCTCGACGCTCACGAAGGAACGAGCCTGGGCGTAACCACCACAGCCGGACAGGCCGATGGTCTCGTCGGCCCAGGTCACCGAGCCCGACCCGCCCTTGAAGGCATTGCGGGTCTTGTGGGATTCGTTGCCGTAGTCGTCGGGCATTTCGAGATCGAGGACGTAGAAGGACTTCGCCTGGCCGGGGCCGACGGTGAGCTCGCCGCCGGTGTTCACCTCGCCGAAGCCGACGCCCTCCACGACCTCCCCGCCAGCGTCTCCGAGCGCATCACCACCGGAGATATTGACCTGGCAACCCACGGTGTAACCGGGGAAGATCTTGCCACCGCCATCACCGGAAACCGAGACCTGCGCACTGCCGGAAACCCATGCGTTGCGATGCGCCGGGGTGGACCCCATGGACGGATTGATATTGGCGGACTCGCCGACCAGGCTGATGTCCACGACAGTGCCGTCGGACAGCGTCTTGGTGATGTGGCCGCCCGGCAGCGGAACGAAGGTGTCGGCATTCGCCGCACCGGTAGACAGCAAACCCAATGCCACGGTCGCCGCCGCCGTGAATCCGGCTACGCGCGCCATGCTCTTACGGTTGATCATCACAGTGACCCCTCGAGGGTGAATTCGTGTGAACGAGAAAGAGTTTCGATACCGCCGATGATCAGCCGATGCTGAACGGCGCTCCGTACAGCGTGGTCTTGGAGTAGTGGTCACCGATGATCTCGACCACCGAGTAGGACCGGGCCTGGGCGTAACCCGCGCAACCCTGGACCTCGATCTCCGCGTCCTGGTACTCCACTGAATAGACGCCGGGCTTCAGAATGTCCTTGGCATCGATCTGTACGAAGGCGACCTGGCCGGGGCCGAGGTGGAGGCCGATCGCACCACCGGCGGAGGCGCCGAGGGTCGATACTCCACCGGCCAACCCGGCAGCGATCGCGTCGTCACCGATGCTCACCTGGCAACCCACCATGTAACCGGTATTCAGCTGCGACGCACCATGCGTCGAAGAATTGTTGGAGCCGGGACGGTTCGTGGGTCCGTTGTACGGCCCGACCTCGCCCTCCGGCGTGACCTGCACATCGGCGCGGGCATTGCCCGACACCCACACGACGCGACCCGCACCATTGGCAGCGAGCGACGGAGAGACCACGGCATGCTCGCCGGAACGACTCAAAGTGACACCGGGGCCCAGCTTCTGGCCGTCCGGCAGCGGTACGAAGGTATCCGCGTTGGCAGCACCGGCCGACAACAGGCCGATCGTCACGGCCACTGCGGCGCCCGCGCTCCACGCGCCGCGACGCCCGCGGTTGGTGCGGTTCTCGCTCATTCTTCCCCTCGAGGTATACGCAAATCCGACCTCGACCATCGAGGCCGATATCTGTGTTGCGCCCGGACCCAGCTGGGGTGTGTCACACAGGACAGGCACCGCTGGCAACAGGACAGATGCGCCCTGCCGGGAGGTGGATCGAGAAGCTGGTCGTCACCGGATCGGCGCGACTCTCAGCCGATCGGCGAACGAAAACGCAAGATGATTTCGACTGCCGGGGCAGTTGATTCGGGTTCAACATAGTGAGACTGACTCGTAATGTCCAGCGATACAAGGGTGAGCGCACAACAAAACGGGCCGGTCGCATAGCGACCGGCCCGTTTCGAGTTCGGGATGCGAACAGATCAGCCGAGGCTGAACGGAGCGCCCCACAGGGTCACCCAGGAGATGACGTTGTCGGTCTCGACCTCGACGGACACGAAGGCACGCGCCTGCGCGTAGCCGGCGCAGCCGCTCAGGCCGATGGTGGTGTCGGACCAGGTCACCGAGCCGGAGCCGTTCTTGAACTTGTTGCTCTTGCTGTGCGATTCGCTGCCGTAGTCGTCGGCCTGCTCGCGGTCGAGAATGTAGAACGAGGACGACTGACCGGGGCCGAGCGAGAGCTCGCCGCCGGTGGTGATGCCACCGGAGCCGTTGCCCTCGGGGTCGACCGAGACGTCGCCGCCGCCGGAGACGCCGCCGCCCGAGATGTTGACCTGGCAACCCACGGTGTAGCCCGGGTAGATCTTGCCGGAGCCGCCGTCGGAAACGGTGACCTGAGCGCTACCGGAGACCCACGAGTTGCGGTGCACCGGAGTGGAACCCATGGACGGGCTGATCAGGGCCGACTCGCCGACAAGGGCGATGTCGACGACGGTGCCGTCCGACAGCGTCTTGGTGAGGTGTCCACCCGGCAGGGGAACGAAGGTATCGGCATTGGCCGCGCCCGTGGAGAACAGGCCGACGGCCACGGTGGCCGCAGCGCTGACGCCCGCCACCTTCGCCATGAACTTACGGTTGATCATAGGATTTGTCCCTCGAGGATTGAGTTCGCCGCAGCGAGAAGAAGATTCGTGCCGGATCGAAAGACGTCAGCCGATGCTGAACGGCATGCCGTACAGGGTGGTCTTCGAGTAGTTGTCGCCGATGACCTCGACGACGGTGTACGCCCGGGCCTGCGCGTAGCCGGCGCAGCCCTGGATCTCGATTTCCGCGTCCTGGTAATCGATCGCGTAGGTACCGGCCTTCAGGATGTCCTTCGAGCTGATCTGCACGAACTTCACTTCACCGGGGCCGAGGTTGACGCCGATGGAGCCGCCGGCGGTCACGCCGCCGGTGCTGATTCCGCCGGAGACACCGGCGCCGATGGCGTCATCGGCGATGCTCACCTGGCAACCGACGATGTAGCCGGTGTTCAGCTGGGAGGTGCCGTGCGTCGACGAGTTGTTCGAGCCGGGACGACCGCTCGGGCCGTTCCAGGGGCCGACCTCGCCCTCGGGGGTCTCGGTGACCTCGGCGACCGCGGTGCCCGACACCCACACGACGCGACCCGCGCCATTGGCGGCCATCGACGGCGAGATCAGTGCGGACTCGTGGGTGCGGGTGATGGTCACGCCAGCAGGGCTGACCTTCTGGCCGTCCGGCAACGGCACGAAGGTATCGGCATTGGCGGCACCGGTCGACAGCAGGCCCAAGGCCACGGCGGCCGCGGCAGCGCCGACGCCCGCGGCACGGACGCCACGGCGCACACCGGTGGTGCGGTTCTCGCTCATACTTCCCCTCATCAGGTGTCTAACAGCCGACCTCGACTTTCGAAGCCGGACAAATGGACCTCACAGGGCCCAGATCAGTGTGTCGCCCCTTTGTTGCCGTTACGTAACTAACTGTTATTTCGACGATACGGCCGGGGCCGGTGTGGCGAACCCGAGCCAGGGTTCCACCGGGTGGTTCAACGCACAGAGGTGGGAGTACTGCGGGGACCGATAGTTGGTGGCTCAATGGCGAACATTAAACGCCGTTCCCGGGATACGGCAACGAAAGAGTTCGTAAATTTCACTGTGAAGCACAGCACACATTCGTACATCGCCACATGCCTTGACGTGCATTGATGCAGTCGTGGAGGCTCCTGTCACGTGGCCTTGACAGGAGATGGCCGCGGGTAACGATCTGGGCCGCCGAACGACAAAAGACCACGCTTTCGCGTGGTCTCGAGTATTTGTCCGCAGTGCGCGTTCGTGCCGTAATCGGCAATTCGAAGGCCGCTTATTACGTAGCGGCTACGTAGATAACGGGCTGATCACCCGTGGTGCGGTGGAACTTGCGACCGTAACCAATCATCGGTGCCGGAGCCGCGTGAACCCTCGCCGCGTTCGTCACCGGTGGTCTCCGGGAGAACATCGCCGAAGATTCTCGCCAGTCGCGCTGCCTCGGCCGCTTTCCGGCGCAATTCCTCCGCCGAAGTCGGCTCCCGGCCCTGATCATCGGGGCCGGGAACCGCGTCGTGAGACTCCGATGTCATTCGTCCAGACCGGACAGTTCGCCGATCACCTTGCTGGCCAGCGGGCCGAGCGTGGCCATGCCGTCGCGGACCGACGCGCGCGTGCCGGGCAGGTTCACCACCAGGGTGCTGCCGGAGATGCCTGCCACGCCGCGGGACAGACCGGCGTCGAGCGAGCCCGCCACCCGGCCGGACGCGCGCAATGCCTCGGTGATGCCGGGCAGTTCACGGTCGAGCACCTGAGTGGTGGCCTCGGGGGTGATGTCGCGCGGCGACATACCGGTACCGCCGACCGAGATCACCAGGTCGACGCCGCCGATCACCGCGGTGTTGAGCGCGTTGCGGATCTCGACCTCCTCGGCCTGCACCGTCACCGAGGCGTCGACGAGGAATCCGGCCTCGTTGAGCAATTCGGTGACGAGCGGGCCGAGCGAATCCACGCCGCCATGAGCCGTCCGATCGTCGACGACAACAACCAGTGCGCGCCCTGCCACGGGAGCATCGATGTCCATGGTCATCACCGTAGCGCCTACGCACGACAGGTTTGCGTTCGAACGCATCATCGGCCGCCTTCCGCCGCCGCGGCGGTGAGCGTGACCTCGACGGTCTTGGAGTTACCGCCCTGTTCGTCGGTGTAAGTCACCTTCACCTTGTCTCCTGGCTGATGTGAGCGGACGGCGGCGATGAGCGCGTCGCCGGAGTCGATGGGACGGTCGTCGAGGCGGGTGATGACGGCGCCGGTGGGGATGCCCGCCTTGGCGGCAGGGCCCTCGGGGGTGGCCTCGAGTACGCGTGCGGCGGTGTCCTGCGGGCGCAGTTTGATGCCGATCTGGGCGTAGGTGGCGTGGCCGGTCTTGATCAGTTCGTCGGCGACCCGGCGCGCCTGATCCACCGGGATCGCGAAACCGAGCCCGATCGAACCGCTCTGGGTGCCGCCCGCCGCCTCGCCGCCGAGGCTGGCGATGGCGGTGTTGATACCGATCAGCTTGCCCTGCCCGTCGACCAGCGCGCCGCCGGAGTTGCCGGGGTTGATCGCCGCGTCGGTCTGGATCGCGTCGATCACCGGGTTCACCTGGCTCGGCGTGCCCTCGCCGCTGGTCGAGACCGGGCGATTGAGGGCGGAGACGATGCCGGTGGTGACCGTGCCCGCCAGGCCGAGCGGCGAGCCGATCGCGATCACCGGCTGACCCACGGCCAGACCGTCGGAGGTGCCGAGTTCGATCGGGGTGAGGCCGGTCTTGCCGCTGACCTTGATGACAGCCAGGTCGGACACCGGATCCGCGCCGATCATGGTGGCGGGCGCGGTGCTGCCGTCGCTGAACACCACTTCCATCTTCGCCGAGGCCCCCGCGCCCGCGGCGACGTGATTGTTGGTGAGGATCAAACCGTCCGTGGACAGCACGACCCCGGAACCTTCGCCGGACGCGCGATTACCCGCGACCTTGATCATCACGACACTGGGCAACACCCGCTGCGCCACCGCCTGGGTGGACCCGGCGGGCGCGTTGGCGACGTTGTTGACCGCGGGCTTCGGCGCCTCGAGCGCGTTGGTCACCGGCGCGGATCCCGAGTCGGCGGCGAGCACTCCGACAACGCCACCGACACCACCGCTGACCAGAGCCAGCGCCGTCGCACCGGCGATCAGGCCGAGCCGCAACGGCTTTCGCTGCGGCTCGGGACCGAAGGCCTGGGGTTGCGCGCCGTGCGGCGGCTGACCACCCTGCGAAGGCGGGGCACCGAACGCCATGGGGCCGTTGTACGGCGCGGAGCTCCCGAAGGGCGCGTGGTCGCTGTGCGCCTGCGGTCCGCCGTAGGGTGCCTGCGCGCCGAAGGGTGCGGGTCCGCCGTGGGGCTGGTCGCTGTAGGGCGGCTGGTCGCCGAAGCCGGGTGCCTGCGCCTGGTGCCCTGCCGGCCGCCCCGACTCGGCGGGACGGCCCGCGTCGCCCGGTCCGGTCGCGGCGGGCCGGTCAGCAGGGTGCTGGGGATCGTCGGTCATGGTGTTGTCTCCTCACGCTTGCAGACCAGCTTCCTGACGGCTACTGAGAGGCGCCTGAGATCGGACTATCAGTTCGCCGTGACTGACGGCGATCACTCGGCGCCGGACTCGTCGAGAACGGTCGGCGCCTCCCCCGGCAACACGATGCGCACCAGGGCGCCGCCACGATCGGAGGTGTCCACCGCGATGGTGCCGCCGTGTTTGGTCACCACCTGCTTGACGATGGCCAGCCCGAGTCCGGAACCGGGCATCGAGCGCGAGGCGGTCGTGCGGTAGAAGCGTTCGAAGACCAGTTCGCGTTCGCCGGTGGGGATGCCGGGGCCCGCGTCGCCGACGGCCAGTTCGAGGAGCCCAGGACCGGCCGGGCGCATGGTGATCCGCACGACCGCGTCGGGCGGACTCCACTTGGCCGCGTTGTCGAGGACGTTGAGGACGGCCCGTTCCAGCCCCGCCTCGTGCCCGTAGACGAACCAGGGCGCCAGATCGGCCACGAAGGTGATCCCCACCCGTCTGCGGCGCGCACGCTCGAGCGCACGCTCGGCCACCTCGCCGAGATCCACCCGCTCGTACACGGTTTCGGGGGCATCCTCACGGGCCAGGTCCACCAGGTCGCCGACCAGGGTCGACAGCTCACCGATCTGGGCGACCACGTCGGCGCGCAATTCGGCCATGTCCTCGTCGGGCAGCCGGGGCGCGCCCGGCCTGCCCGAGGCGATGAGCAGCTCCATATTGGTGCGCAGCGAGGTGAGCGGGGTGCGCAGTTCGTGGCCCGCGTCGGCGACGAGTCGGCGCTGCCGATCGCGCGATTCGGTCAGCGCCCGCAGCATCGTGTTGAAACTCTCGGTGAGTCTGGCCAATTCGTCGTCACCGGTCACCGGGATCGGCGTCAGGTCGTCGGTGCGGGCGACGCGCTCGGTGGCCGCGGTGAGCCGGGCGATCGGGCGCAGACCGGTGCGGCCCACCGCGGTGCCGGCCGCGGCGGCGAGCACGACACCGCACGCGCCGACCACGAACAGCAGCCATGCCAGCTGATCGAGCACCTCGCGGGTGCGGTAGAGCTTCTGCGAGATGATCAGCGTCGCGC
This sequence comes from Nocardia sp. NPDC127606, assembly GCF_042671725.1. NCBI lineage: Bacteria > Bacillati > Actinomycetota > Actinomycetes > Mycobacteriales > Nocardiaceae > Nocardia > Nocardia sp. NPDC127606. The sequence continues at coordinate 23,191 of NZ_JBHXWQ010000013.1, forward strand.
CGCTGTGCGTACGCGCGGCGAGTACCCGCTGGTCACCGACGGTGCGCAGCGAGGAATTGATCTTGCCGTCGGCCACCGCGAGCTCCTGGGCGCCGACCGGCGGAATCGTCTGCTGAGGTGGCATATACGGCTTGTGACCGGCATAGATCAGCGCGACGCCGACATCGTTGGAGAACAGCCCGGCCAACACGATCGACTGGAAACCGGCGGTCTCGAAATTGTTGTTGATCATCGTCGCCGCGCGGGCCTCCAGCTGGGCGTCGACGTCGGCGTAGAGCGCGCGCGCCACCATCGCGTAGGCGGCGATCGAGGTGACCGCCACCGCGATCAGCACCACCGACGCCGCCAGCAGCGTCACCCGCCAGCGCAGAGACACCGAACGGGTGAGCGGGGTCGGCGGACGCATCTCGCTCGCGTCCAGCGGCCTGCCGAGAACGGCGACCGCGGGTTCCTTGTGTGCCATCTCGCCCGCCTACGGAGGGGTCTCGCGCAGCACGTAGCCGACGCCACGCACGGTATGGATCAGTCGTTCCTCGCCGTCGGCCTCGGTCTTGCGGCGCAAATAGCCGATATAGACCTCCAGCGCGTTGCCGGAGGTCGGAAAGTCGTAGCCCCAGACCTCTTCGAGGATTCGTCCGCGCGTGAGCACCCGGCGCGGATTGGCCATCAACATCTCGAGCAACGAGAACTCGGTGCGCGTCAGACTGATCGCGCGTTCGCCGCGCGAAACCTCACGCGTGACCGGATCCAGCGACAAGTCAGCGAACACCATCGCCTCCGACGCTTCACCGGGGTCGGGCGTTCGACGACGCAGCAACGCCCGTAAACGCGCCAGCAATTCCTCCAACGCGAAAGGTTTCGGCAAATAATCGTCGGCGCCCGCGTCGAGCCCGGCCACGCGTTCGGACACCGAATCGCGCGCGGTCAAAACGAGAATCGGCAGATCGTCACCCGTACTGCGCAGCCTTCGGCACACTTCGAGGCCGTCCAGGCGCGGCATCATCACGTCGAGAACCAGCGCATCGGGCCTGGCCGCGGTCACTTTTTCGAGTGCGTCCAGACCGTCGACAGCCAGGTCGACGGTGTAGCCGTTGAAGCTCAGTGACCGGCGCAGTGATTCCCGCACCGCGCGATCGTCGTCGACTACCAGAATGCGCATGTGCTGTAGTTTGCCGTGACCGACTGAGAACGTACTGAGAGGGCTCGGCGCGCCGAACGTCGTGTTCTAGGCGATGTATGTTGTAGGTCTTGACAAACCTCAACGAATCGTCGTTGTGTCAGCGCATATTCGGCGAATTACAGACCGCCTGGCCCGGATTGCCGATGCCCACTCGGCACGGTATCTTTCCTGCGGTAAAAGAAGACCTCCAGTTGGTTCTGCGCTCGCATCGCTCCGCGACCTCCCCGCGCGGGCCGGGGTCACACGTGGAAGCAGAGGCAACGCACGCGGATGGAACCTGCATCGCGCTCCTGGCAATTCAGCCTGTCCAACTGGTCGGTTACGCGCAAGGTCGGTGTGGTGCTGGTGCTGCCGGTGATGCTCGCGACCACCTTCGCCGTGCTGCGGATCAACAACGAACTGCAGACGATGACGCAGCTGGGCGCGGCCACCGAACAGGCCACCGTCATCCGTCCCGTCGTCAAATTCGCCACCGCGACCGAACAACTCGCCGTCGCCGCCACGGCCAACTGGGGCGCGATCGCCGACCCCCAGACCGACGCCGCGCTCACCACCTACGACCAGGCGCTCGCCGAGGTGCAGAGCGCGCTGCGCTCGGCCCGCATCGATCCCGGCGTCGCGAGTGAACTCACCGCGGCGACCACCACCGGCGCCACCCTGCGCAACACCGTGCGCGGCGGCTCCCCCGCGATGGTCGGTGAGCAGACCGACGAGATCGGCGAACGGATCGGCAACGCGCTGTCCAAGACCCCACAGGTCGAGGACTTCGTCGTGCAGCGCTACTTCCTGCAGCTGACCGCGCTGCACCAGGCCCGCCGGGTGCTCACCCGTGAGCGCACCCTGGTCGTCTCGCCCGAGTCGGGTCGCAGTCAGAGCGCGCGGTCGAAGATGCTCGTCGAGCTCGGCTCCGAAGCGAACATGATCAAGACCTACGGGATGATCCTGCCCGAGCACTCGGGCAGCCAGGCGGCGCTGCTCGACGCGGTGCAGACCCGGATCAGCGTGTTCAGCCAGAACAACGGCGATCCGACCACCAACGCGGCAGTGCTCAACACGCTCCAGGTGAGCGCCGACACCTACGCCTCCACGATCTCCGCCCTGCTCGACAACATCGACCACACCCTCGACAGCAACACCGCGACCGCCCAGACCGGCGCCCTGCGGGAGACCACCCTGGTGCTCGGCATGCTGCTGGCAGGCCTCGCGCTCGCGCTGGCCGTGGCCCGCACCCTGGTGGTGCCGGTGCGCAGGCTGCGCCGCGACGCGCTCGAGGTGGCGCACGTGAAGCTGCCCGACGAGCTGGCCGTGGTCCGCAGCGGCGGCGCGACGCCGGAGATCATGCCGGTGGGTGTGCACTCCACCGACGAGATCGGTCAGCTGGCCCGTGCCGTCGACGAGATCCACGAGCAGGCCCTGAATCTGGCGGGCGATCAGGCCCGCCTGCGCCTGCAGATCGGCAACATGTTCGAGACGCTGTCGCGGCGCAGCCAGTCGCTGGTGGAGCAGCAGCTCGCGCTCATCGAGGAACTCGAGCACGACGAGGACAACCCCTCGCGCCTGCAGACACTGTTCCGCCTCGACCATCTCGCCACCCGCATGCGCCGCAACGGCGACAACCTGCTGGTGCTCGCGGGCACCGTGCTGCGCCGCGGTCATCTGCCGCCGGTGCCGCTGTCGGACATGCTGTGGAGCGCGGTCTCGCAGGTGGAGGACTACCAGCGCGTCGAGATCGGCAATGTGCCCGACGGCGTCGTGGCCGGTGAGTCCGCGGTCGATATCGAGCACCTGCTCGCCGAGCTCATCGACAACGCGCTGCGCTACTCCCCGCCGAGCACGTCGGTGGCGGTCATCGTCGGCCGGGCGGTCGACAGCGGCTATCTGATCGAGATCACCGACCGCGGCCTCGGCATGTCGGCCGAGGATCTGCAGACGACCAACGACCGGCTCGCCTCCGGTGGTGAGGTCACCATCGAAACCGCCCGTCGCATGGGCCTTTTCGTGGTCGGCAGGCTCGCCAAGCGCCACACCATCACCGTCAGCCTGCGCCGTACCAGCGGCGCGGCCCCGCAGCCCGGCATCACGGCCAGCGTGCATCTGCCCAGTGCGCTCGTCGCGCCGTCGCCGCCCATGTCGTCGGGTCCGTCCACCGGACCGAACCCGCTGGTCTCGACCGGGCCGAACCCGATCGTGCCCGCCGGGATCGGGCCGTACGCGCTGACTCCCGCCGACATCACCGGCCCGAATCCGATCATGCCGACCGGACCGCGCCCCTTGGTCTCGCTCGACGCCGTGACCGGTCTCGACCTGCCGGCCTCACCGCTTCCCGCGCTGCCGACGTTCGCGGGTCCGAATCCGCTCGTCCCGACCAACGGCGCGAGCACCCCCAAAACCCCACTCACCAGTGTCGGTCTCCCGCAACGTGTTCCGGCCGCGGTACCGGCGCCGCCTCCGGAACCGGTCACTGTCGAACCCGACGAGGACGCGGCACCGGCGGGCATGTGGGCCGAGCACGATCACGACACCGACGATCTCCCGGTGGCGACCGATCCGCCGACGCCCGCCCCCGACTCGTCGCCTTTCGGCCTGCCGCAGCGGATCCCCGCGAGCGCGCTGGCCGAGCTCGCCGCGTCTTCCGCACCGGCCGCACCCCAGGAGCCGGAACCGGCGCCGCGTCCCATCGACGTCGACCCGATGCCGACGACGAGCACCCGTTTACAGCCGGTCTCCGGCCCGGCCCCGACCCCGATCTACCAGCGGATGGTCTCGGAGTGGCTCGTCGAACCCGCCTCCGCCCCCACCGAATCCGGTAACGGCAACGGCGCGTCGTGGAGCGCTCCCGGCGACGCGGGCTGGTCGGCCGCCGCCGAGGCGGACCACCCACCCACGTCCTCGCGAACGAGCGGCGGGCTGCCGATCCGCAAGCCGGGCGCTCAGCTCGTCCCCGGCGGGCTCACCCCCGCGGAGGAAGCGGGCGCTCGCGACCCCGAGGAGATCCGCAACAACCTGACCCGACATCTCAGCGGCGTCCGCAGCGGCCGTGCCGAGATCCAGTACAACGACGGAGGCCTCGAATGAGCAACGCGCACCCCACAGACGAGAATCTGAACTGGTTGGTCGCCCGCTTCACCCGCGACGTACCCGGCGTCTCGCACGCGGTGCTCGTCTCGGCCGACGGACTGCTCCAGGCGACCAGTCCGCACCTACCCTCGGACCGCGCCGAACAGTTGGCCGCGGTCACCGCCGGTCTGGCCAGTCTGTCGATGGGTGCCGCGCACCTGTTCGACGGCGGCAAGGTGATGCAGTCGATCGTGGAGATGCAGCGGGGCTATCTGCTGGTGATGAGCGTCGGAAACGGTTCGCACCTGGCGGTTCTGGCCAACAAGAGCCACGACATCGGCCGCATCGGCTACGAGATGGCGTTGCTCGTCGACCGGGTGGGCTCGGCGGTTACCGCCACCGCCCGCTCCGCCGGCTGAGGTGAGATGTCGACCCCTTACGGATCCGATCACCGGCCGACTACCCGAGTCAGGCCCTATGCCCTGACCTCCGGCCGCACCGAGCCCGCGATCGCGCTGCCGCTGGAGGCGGTCGTCGAAACGGTCTCTTATACAGCGCACAACGACTGGTCCGCAGGCGATTTGCGGATCGAAATCGTGCGTCTTGCCACACATCGGCTTTCTGTCGTCGAGATTGCCGCATACCTTGGTCGCCCACTGGGTATGGTCCGGGTGATGATCGGTGATCTCGTAGTGGGCGGGATACTTCGAGTGCATTCGACGCTGACCGAACAGGCGAGCTACGACGAACGCCGATCACTGATGGAGAGGACTTTGCGTGGACTCCGTGGCCTCTGATGGCATGCGCCCGCCGGCACAAGAACAACGGGTCGCGTCGACCAAGATCGTCGTAGCCGGCGGATTCGGCGCCGGGAAAACGACTTTCGTCGGTGCGGTGTCGGAGATCGTGCCGCTGCGCACCGAGGCGATGGTGACCCATTTCTCCGACGGCATCGACGATCTCGCCGAAACGCCGGAAAAAGAAACCACCACCGTGGCCATGGACTTCGGGCGCATCGTGCTGCCCGGCAACCTGGTGCTCTACCTGTTCGGGACCCCGGGCCAGAAGCGATTCTGGTTCATGTGGGACGACCTGATCCGTGGCGCCATCGGCGCGGTGGTGCTGATCGATACCCGCAGGCTGGAAGACAGTTTCGCCGCCGTGGACTTCTTCGAGGCGCGTGGACTGCCGTTCCTGATCGCGGTGAACCGCTTCCCCAACGCTCCCCGCTTCCCCATCGCCGAACTGCGCGAAGCGCTCTCGGTGCGCGAGGGCATCCCGATCGTCGACATCGACGCGCGCAATGCCGTCGAGGTCCGTCAGGCACTGGCGGCGGTGACCGAATACGCCATCGCCCAACTCGAGCCGCAGCAGTTCGAAGGAGCGGGCAGGCGTGCCTGATCTGCTCGCCGCGACCGGTGCCGAGACATTCGCGCACGGCACCGGGATCGCGTGGCTCGCGTTGGACCTGTCGGCGCTCGGCGCGCTCGTGTCGTTCGCCTGTATCCGGCATGCGAAGTACTCGATCCGGTTCCGGCTGATCTGGCTGACGATGGCCGCGGTCTCGCTCGGCGGGGTCGGGCTGTGGCTGGCGAACTCGGTCGCGCTCCTCGCGATGCGGGTGAACGAGAGCACCATGCGGTACAACGTCGCGCTCGGCGCGGCGGCACTGGCCATCGCGGTGGTCGGCGTGCTGGCCGGATTGCTGATCAGTGGCCGGACCCCCCAGGTGCCGCGGCTGATCATCGGCGGGCTGACGATGGGGTTGAGCGTCGGGCTGTCGACCTATCTGACCCTCGACGCGCTCGCCGTGCAGGGCACTGTCGACGAGTCACTCGGCCTCATCGGGGTGTCGGTGCTGGTGTCCATGGCGCTGTGCACCGCGACCCTGTGGGTATCGCAGGTGGTCCGGCGGGTGCCGATGCGGGTGCTGGTGTCCGTGCTGTTCGCGCTCGGCGTCGCGGCGGTGTACTACACGGCCATCGCCGCGCTGAGTTTCTCGATCGATCCGGGTATCCGGACACCGGCCGGGATGCCACTGTTCGACCTGGTGTTCCCGATGTTCGTGATCGGTGCGCTCGGCCTGACCGTGCCGATCACCGCGGTGCTGGTGGCGCCGGATCGGCGGGATGTCGCGGTCCCGGTGCGTCAGCCCGTTCCGGCCCGGTGAGCGCAACCAGCTAACGTCCGGTTTGTCGGAATCTTTCCGGTCTTCCGCCCCGCTGATCCGAGCTCTCGCAACCTGCGGCGAACTGCCGCGAAAACCGCCTCTGAAGTGGCGATGAGCGGGTTCCCCAAACTCGGGGAACCCGCCCTCCCGCACGAGAGTACATACCTGTGAGGGACTCCGCATCAGTGGTTCGGGAATTTTCTTGTGGCGAAAAACAAACCGAGAGTTGGTAATTCGACTACCAGCAAACGTTCCGCAAGCCCTTGCGCACGTCCGTACCAAGTGGTGTGCGTCACACGGTTAACGGAACGGTTGCCCCGAAACTCCCATAGGGCCCTGAACAGGCATAACACCGCCGGAGTAAGTCCCCTGGACAGATGGCAGGGCAGAACGAACCGCCGAGCCCGTGGAAGCCCACCACATGGTGCGCCAACCGAGTTATGGTCGCTGAAGGGCGCATTCGTCTCGCCCGGCACATCCAAGGTTCGTTCGAAGGAGTTCGCATGGCCGTCAACGTGGTGCTCGACAAAGTTCTCGACAAGGAATTCGAGAACAAGACGCTCGCCGAAATTCTCGCCGCGCCCCCGTCGGCGCTGGCCGGCCTCACCGAGGCGCACGACAAGCAGCTGCTCGAGGCTCTCAAGATCAAGACCATCGCCGACCTGGGCAACAACAAGTTCTTCCAGCTCGCCGCGGCTCTGGTAGCGGTGGCCGAGCGCGAAGGCTGAGTCACATAGCGGCTGGCGCCGCGGGGTTTGCGGCCCCCGGTTGCCTCGGATCCGAGGGGCGATACTGCGGCTTCGCCGTTGCGTCTCGCCCTCGGATCCGAGGCGGGCCGCAAACCCAGGACAGTAGAGACATACAACGGCCTGCCGGGCGGTTCCGGCAGGCCGTTGTCGTCAGTTTCAGAGGCGCGCGGGGTCGATCATGCCCTTGCGGACGGCGTTGACGATGCGGCGTGGTACTCGGTACTCGACACCGCCCACTGTCACCGGGACCAGCTGCGGGACTTCCGCTTTCCACTGTGCGCGTCTGCTTCGGGTGTTCGAGCGCGACATTCTGCGCTTGGGGACCGCCATGATTCAGCCTTCCTTGCCTGCGCGCGAGCGCTTTCCGTACTTGCGCTCGAACTTCTCGACCCGGCCCTGGGTGTCGAGGTTGCGGGCGGTGCCAGTCCAGAACGGGTGCGAATCCGAGGTCACGTCGACCAGCATGAGCGGGTAGGTGTTCCCGTCGGCCCATTCGATCGTGCTGTCGCTGGTCGCGGTCGACCTGGTCAGGAACCGTTTCCCGGTGCTCGCGTCCTCGAACACGACGGGGTGGTAGTCGGGGTGGATGCCCGTTTTCATGCCGTTTCTCCTCTGGGGTTTGTGCGCTCGCTCGCCGAGGCAGTGGCCTCGGTGGGATCGGCGCAGGGATCTTGGTGCCAGTCGCCGAAGGGGTCCTCCCACACCGCGACTCGTTCCGGCGCCCGGTCGACGAGCAGCAGTTCGTCGTCCTCGACCAGCGCCCAGTGCAGGGCGTGCCGGATCTCGGCGGGGTCCGCGTCGTGGGCCAGGATCACCAGCGACACGTCGCGATCGCCGAACCGCTCGTCCCAGCCCAGCGCACCCATCGCCCGCCGATCCGGGTCGGCGCCGGCCTGTTCCTCGGCGCTCATCGCGGCCAACCAGCGACCCGCGCCGCCGACTCGAAGTCCGCCACCGGCCGACTCGAGCCAGACCACGTGATCGGGCTGGGTCGCCAGCCAGATCCGGCCGCGGGCGGTGACGACGCCGTCGAGGAGGACGTCGAGGGCCTCGTGCAACCGCTCGGGATGGAACGGCCTGCGCGCGGCGAATTCGACGATCGAGACGCCGTAGTCGGTGCTCAGCGGCGGCTGCCCGCGCAGCAGCGGTGCGTGCGCGTCGAAGATCCGGCCTCGGCGGGAGTCCGCGGGCACGCGAGTCAGCAGCGCACCGATCTCGAAGGCGTCGAAGCCGGGGAGTTCGGGCAGCCAGGCGACCGGCGCGGCGGGCGCAAGGCGGGCGAGCACGGCCGCCAGTCGGTCCTGGTCGAGCGCGTCGGCGCCCGCGGTGAGCACCACCAGCGCGTCGGCGAAGTCGACCTGGCCGACGGCCACCTGCGCGACCGTGCGCTCGTCGTCGGCCGAGGCGAGCCCGCGATCGGCCAGCACCTCGTCGCCGGTGGCGTCGGCCAGCCACTGCTGCCCGTCCAGACAGGTCAGCACGGCTTCGATCCGCACACTGCGACCGGCGGGCCCGTCGACGCGATCGGCCACCCCGCTGACCTCGACATGCTCGATCGCGTGGCACAGCGCCTCCGCCTCGATGCCGGGATCCAATGCGAGCACGATCCGCTCGACATGGTCGCGGGTGGCGAGCGTGCACAGCATCGGCAGCAGATCGGCGCGCAGCGTGCACGACACGCACCCGTGCGCCAGTTCGAGCACCGTGGTGCTCACGTTGCCCGCGGTCCGCACCGTGCGCCGCACCACGCCCTCACGCAGTTCGGCGAGGTCGTGATGCACCACCACGGTGCCCGCGTCCTCGCTCAGCGTCGCCGCGATGTGCTCGACGCCGCCCATGGCGGGTCCGGAGAAGCCGGCCAGCAGCACCACGGGCGTTCTCCGGTCTGACTGGTCCAGCACCCGATACCCCTTTCGACAATGATTTTCATTTACCTCACGGCGACTGTACAGTGCGGAATAATCGTTGTCGAAAATGGTTGTCATAACCATGGAAGGAGGTCGCATGTCGGCCCACTGCCAGGTCACCGGTCGCAAGCCCGGCTTCGGAAAAGCCGTCTCCCACTCGCACCGGCGCACCAACCGACGCTGGAACCCCAACATCCAGCACAAGACCTACTACCTGCCCAGCGAGGGCCGCCGCATCACGCTGACGGTCTCCACCAAGGGCATCAAGACCATCGACCGCGACGGGATCGAGGCTGTGGTGGCCCGCATCCGCGCTCGCGGGGACAAGATCTAGGAGCTGAACATGGCCTCGAAAGCGACCGATATCCGGCCGATCGTCAAGCTGAAGTCCACCGCCGACACCGGCTTCACCTACGTCACCCGCAAGAACCGCCGCAACGACCCCGACCGGCTGGTCCTGCGCAAGTACGACCCCGTCGTGCGCCGCCACGTCGACTTCCGCGAGGAGCGCTGATGGCGAAGAAATCCAAGATCGCGCGCAACGAGCAGCGGCGCGAGATCGTCGAACGGTTCGCGGCCCGGCGCGCCGAGCTCAAGGAGATCATCCGCAAGCCGAGCACGGGCGAGACCGAACGCTCCGCCGCCCAGGCCGAACTGCGCAACCAGCCACGCAATGCCAGTCCGGTACGATTGCGCAATCGGGACGCTGCTGACGGCCGCCCACGCGGCTATCTCCGCAAGTTCGGCCTCTCCCGTGTTCGTGTGCGCGAGATGGCCCATCGGGGCGAGCTTCCCGGGGTCCACAAATCGAGCTGGTAGAGACTCCCCAAACTGATTCGTGAGAAGGAATATCCCATGGCAGTGAAGCGAGCACCGTCCAAGAAGGCACGCGCCGACCAGGGGCGTAAGCCGAAGAAGAATCCGCTGATCGCCGCGGGCATCGAGTACGTCGACTACAAAGACGTCAACCTGCTGCGTACCTTCATCTCCGATCGCGGCAAGATCCGCAGCCGCCGCGTCACCGGCCTGACCCCGCAGCAGCAGCGTCAGGTCGCCGTCGCGGTGAAGAACGCGCGCGAGATGGCGTTGCTGCCGTTCACCACCACCAAGTAGCGCCGTGAACGCGAGAATGGCCCCGAAGCTGTTGCCTCGGGGCCACTTTCGTCTGCGCCTTACGGGATGGTCAGTACCTGACCGGCGTTGATCAGATCCGGGTTGTCGATACCGGAGGCCGCGGCGATCTCCTGGTAGCGGTTGCCGTCACCGTAGAAGCGCTCCGAGATGGCCCACAGGGTGTCGCCCGACTCGACCGTGTAGGTCTGCGCGGCCGGCGGCGGCGGGACCTCTTCGGCGATCGGGGCGGCCGCGACCGGCTCGGGAGCAGGCAACGGGTTGTCGGTGTTGGTGGCGGTGGCCCACGCGACCGAGCCGTCGGTGCCGTAGAGCACCACGTTGCGGTCGGGCTGCACAACCAGCTTCTCGACGTTCTTGCCGCTGGTGTCGGTCGCCCAGATGCGCGCGCCGCCACCGCTGTAGACGACGAAGTCGCCGTCGTGCTGCAGGGCCGCGCGCTGCGCGTCCTGCCCGTGCGTCATAGCGGCCCAGACGACGTTGCCGTCGGGCTCGGTCAGCACCAGGTTGCCATCCGGCTGCAGAGCCAGGGTGTACGCACCGCCGGTCAGGGACTGTCCCAGTCCCAGTTCTTCGCCTACGCGCAGCGTGTCGGCCACGTTGTTCCTTTCGACGATCGCCAATTACTTCAGCCCAACAGAAGATGCCGGCCGATTGCCGCAGAGCCGCATCGAAGCCGAATGTAGTCGTCGCGGCTGGGAAATGCAGGGGTTATGCGCAGGGTTCGCGGAAAGTTCACTGTCGGGCCGCGGCGTCTAGGGTTGACACCATGAGAACGATGTCGCGCTACACCGCCGCCGCGGCAGCCGTGGCCCTGCTGATCGCACCCCTCACCGCCTGCGGATCCTCGGATGACCCTGCGCCCCAACCGAATACGTCCACCACGAACACCCGCCCCGAAGACCCGAACCCCGGCATCGGACAGCCCTTCACCGCGGATCCGACCCTGGTGAACCCGCACCCGATCCCGTTCACGTCCTGGAACCGGCTGAGCGACAACAGGATCAGCATCAACTTCCAGACCGGCAACCCCCAGTGCTACGCCGTGGACGCCTCGGTCACCGAAACCGCCGAGGCGGTCACCGTCGCCCTGCGCTCCGGGACACGCGCGGACTCGGTGAACAAGATGTGCACCATGAACGCCGTCTTCGGCACGCTGGAGATCCCCTTGAGTTCCCCGCTGGGCAGCCGCAAGGTACTCGACGCCGGATAGACGAAAACGGGTGCCGCACCGAGGATTCGGTGCGGCACCCGTTTCGGGTTCGGACTCAGTGAGCGAAGTGGCGTGCGCCTGTCAGGTACAGGGTGACGCCGGCTTCTTTGCAGAGTTCGATGGTGTCCTTGTCGCGGATCGAACCGCCGGGCTGCACGATCGCGCGAACACCCGCGGCCACCAGGATCTCCGGCCCGTCCGAGAACGGGAAGAAGGCGTCGGAGGCGGCGACGGAGCCCTTCGCACGCTCACCCGCGCGCTCGACGGCGAGCTTGCAGGAATCGACACGGTTGACCTGACCCATGCCGACGCCGACCGCGGCGCCGTCCTCGGCGAGCAGGATCGCGTTCGACTTCACCGAACGGCATGCGCGCCAGGCGAATTCGAGGTCGGCCAGAGTGGTGACGTCGGCCGGGTCGCCCGCGGCGAGAGTCCAGTTGACCGGATCGTCGCCGTCGGCGTCGAGAACGTCGCGGTCCTGCAACAGCGCACCGCCGCTGATCGGGCGCAGCTCCACGCCCTTGCGCTGCGGCGCCTCGGCCACCAGCACACGCACATTCTTCTTGCGCTGCAACACTTCCACGGCACCGGGCGCGTACCCGGGGGCGATGATCACCTCGGTGAAGATCTCGGCGACCTGCTCGGCCATCTCGACGCTCACCTCACGGTTGGCCGCGATCACGCCACCGTAGGCACTGACCGGGTCGGTGGCGTGCGCCTTGCGGTGCGCCTCGGCGATATCGCCTGCCACGGCGATGCCACACGGGTTGGCGTGCTTGATCACCGCGACCGCGGGCTCGTCGAAGTCGAACGCGGCCCGCCAGGCGGCGTCACCGTCGGTGTAGTTGTTGTACGACATCTCCTTGCCGTGCAACTGCTTCGCCTGCGCGATCCCGACCGTGCCGTCGTTGCTGGTGTACAGCGCGGCGGCCTGGTGCGGGTTCTCGCCGTAGCGCAACACCGCGGCGCGCTCCCACGAACCGGCGACCCAGCCGGGGAACTGCTCGGTCTCCTCGGCGACGGCGGGCACGGCGACCGAGCCCATCCAGCTCGCGACGGCCACGTCGTAGCTCGCGGTGTGCTGGAAGGCCTTGGCGGCCAGCGCGGTCCGCTCGGCGAGGGTGAATCCGCCGGACTTCACCGCGGCGAGCACGTCGTCGTAGTCGGTGACGTCGACGACCACACCCACCGACGGGTGATTCTTCGCCGCGGCACGCACCATCGACGGGCCGCCGATATCGATCTGCTCGACGCACTCGTCGACGCTCGCGCCACTGGCCACGGTCTGGGTGAACGGGTACAGGTTCACCACCACCAGCTGGAACGCCTCGACACCCAGCTCCACGAGCTGATCGACATGCTCGGCGCGGCGGGTGTCGGCCAGGATGCCCGCGTGTACGCGCGGATGCAGCGTCTTGACCCGGCCGTCGAGGGTCTCCGGGAACCCGGTCAGATCCTCGACCTTGGTGACCGGAATCCCGGCCTCGGCGATCTTGCCCGCGGTCGACCCGGTCGACACCAGCTCCACACCGGCCGCGTGCAGCCCGGTGGCGAGCTCGATGAGCCCGGTCTTGTCGTAGACGCTCACCAGCGCCCTCTGGATCGCCTTACGTTCACTCACCGGCGTGCTCGCTCACTGGTATTTCTGCCTTTCGTCCGTCGGAGACAATGCCTCGCGTCGCGACGGCGGCGATGACCTCCGCCAGTAACCGTCGCTCGACAACCTTGATGCGCTCCTGCAGCGTGTCCTCGTCGTCGCCGGGCATCACGGCGACCGCTTCCTGCGCGAGGACCGGGCCGGTGTCCACGCCCGCGTCGACCAGGTGCACGGTGCAGCCGGTGACCTTGACGCCGTAGGCGAGCGCGTCACGCACCCCGTGCGCGCCGGGGAACGACGGCAGCAGCGCGGGATGGGTGTTGATGAGCCGGCCGCCGAAACGTTCCATGAACGCGGGGCCGAGGATTTTCATGAAGCCCGCCAGGACCACCAGATCGGGCTTGTGCGCGTCGACGGCCTCGGTGAGGGCGACGTTCCAGGCTTCGCGATCCGAAAAATCCTTGAGCCCGACCTTGAAGTGCGGCACCCCCGCGGCCTCGGCGTGGGCGGTGGCCTGGCAGTCCCGGTCGACGCCGACAGCGACGATCTGCGCCGGGTAGCCGGGCTCGCGCGCGGCGGCCAGCAGTGCGTTGAGCAGCGAGCCGGTGCCCGAGGCCAGAACGACGACGGTAGCCGGTGTTCTGGCGGGCTTCCACGGGGCAAACGAGGACGTCAGCGCTCTACTCCTGCGTGTGATCGGGCGGCGGCGATGGCGATAGGCGCCGGGTCGAGCTTAGCGACCGGGGGTCTCGTCCTCGTCCGGCAGGTCCGACTCGACCACTTCGACGTCGACGATGTCGTCGGCGGGCTCGTCGGTCGAGCCGGGTGCGGCGATGCTCACTTCGACGTCGTCATCGAAGTCTTCGACCAGTTCGCCGTCGACTTCGACTGCGGGATCGTCGTATTCGACAGCATCCTCGTCGTCGTCAGTATCCTCGTCGTCCTCGTAGTCGTACTCGTCGTCGTCGTAGTAGTCGTCGTCCTCGTAGTCGTCGTATTCGTCGTAGACCTCGGTCGGCGCGGCGGGCGCGAGGAAGCGGCGGGCGAACACCATGCCGACGAAGCCACCGAAACCGAACCAGGTGACCATCAGCACGACCAGCATCAGCAGATCGACGCCGACCCACCCGACGGCGCCGAGCTGACCGCTGCCGAGGATCGCGAGCATCAGGAACGTCAGTGTGGACAGCGCGGCGCAGGTGAGCGTCGCCCACGGCGCGCCGGGCCGGTCATCGCTGGTGCGGCCGAGTTCGATCCCGCCGAGCACGCCGACGGCGAGCGGGACCAGCAGCAGCGCCGCCCACCACGGGGACGCGGGCCCTTCCGGCACGGGGATCAGCGCGGGCAGCACCGGCATGTGCCCGCCGGTCACGCCGAACAGCCCGACCGACCCCGCGCCGAACAGCACCGCGGCGCCGCTGAGGATCCCCGCCGCGCCGATCACCACATTCGGCAGATAGAGCAGGGAAAGCAAGGTCATGCCCAGCACGTCGGTGACGTTGTGGGCCTGCTGAAAGGCACCGTCGAGCCGGGACAGATGCACGAAGAAGGAGATCACGGTGGCCAGCGCCGCGCAGCCGAGCATGCGCAACACGGTGCGACGCGCGGCGCGGGCGCCCAGGACCGCCCATTCCGGGATCTCGATCGGCACCAGCGCGCACAGTGAGCTCCACGCCCGGCCGGCGATCCCGGCGGCGGCCGCGAACAGATACAGCACGAACACCCAGCCGAACGCCGCGATCGGACCCGACGATTCGAGCGGAGTGACGCCAGCGGCATCGCCGGTGACGGCGAGGCAGACGGCCGTCATCAGCAGCGGTCCGGCCAGCACCGCACCGGTCAACCAGCCCAGTTCGACGGGGGTCGGGCGGTTCGGGACGGCGCGCGCGCATTCGCGGGCGGCCAGCCAGACCAGCACGGCCGTCGGCACCAGCGGCAGCAGACCGAGTGTGGTCCTGCCGACCGTGAGCGGAACCTGGTGGGCGGCAAGCCACGTCGCGGCGACCGCGGCGGGCGCACTGGTGAGATCGGTACCGGTGGTGAGCATGACCACGAGGACGAGCAGCACCGTCGCCGCCAAGGCGGTGATCGTCGGCCTCGCGGCGACCAGCAGCAGGGTTCGCGCCCGCTCGGGCGAGAGCGACCACCAGCCGGGCTCGTGCCCGGGCGGTGATGCGGAGACTGTCTCCCCGGTGCCGCGTGACCCGGAGGTCCGGCGCACGAGGGCGTTACGGGAGCTCATGACAATTCAGCGTGGCAGCTTCCCCGGCAGCCGCGGGTCAGGCGCGCCGCGAGCCCACAGGCGTACCTGTGGGCTCGCGATCGAACCTGAACCACCGTGCGGCAGCCGTCGGTTTTACTTGTTGTCGTCGTTCGGACGGAACGCGGTGGTCGCGTCGGCCGCCGGGTCGGCGGTCTGCTCGCCACCGAACGGCTGCGGCTGACCCGGCGACGACGGCTGCGCGCCATAGGTCGGCGCACCGAACGGCTGGCCCTGCTGCTGCCCACCGAAGGTCTGCGTCGCGCTCTCGTCGGGACGAGGCTGTGCCTGCGGCGCCGCACCATACGGCGAGGGCTGCTGCTGCGGCTGCGGGGCACCGTACTGCTGGCCGTACGGCGACTGCTGCGGCTGACCGTAGGCCTGCTGACCCGGCTGACCGTAGGACGGCTGCTGCGCCTGCGGCACCGACGGCTGGCTCTGCTGGCCGTACGGCGACGGCGACTGCGTCGGGTACTGGCCACCGGTCTGCGCCTGGCCGTAACCGGTCTGACCGTAGGCCTGCTGGCCGGTGCTCTGGCCGTAACCCTGCTGGCCGTAGCCCTGCTGACCGTACTGGCCGTACTGGCCCGGCTGCTGTTGCGGCTGAGCCGGTTTCGGCGCGGGCGCCTTGATGATCCCGAGCCCGAACAGCAACGCCAGCACCAGCAGAACAGCGACGACGAACGAGAACGCGGCGACGACGAACGCGCCCCACTGCAGTTCCATGCCTTCGCCCACGCTGATCAACGACACGACGACGCCGAGGAACGAGGCCACCGCGAGCGCGGCGGCGACACCGAGGACATTCTGCTTGGGCAGCAGCGACAACCCGGCCAGCAAGGCAGCGGCCAGGATGAGCGTCGCGATCGCGCCGTTGCTGGACTCGAACATGCTGCCGGTCGAGGTCTCACGCAGCGCGGTGAAGCCGACATACGGCGCGAAGCCGAGGAGGAAGGTGACGACGCCGAGTCCGGCAGCGGCCGCGGTCAGAATGAACGGCAGCCCTTTGCCTTCCGAGCCGGTCGCGGTCGATGGCGCAGCCGAGGCGGCTCCGGTACTCGGGCCCTGAGGCGCGGCGGGTGTCGCGGGTGTGTTGTACCCGGAGCCCCCGGTCGGGTATGACATGTCTCGTCGTCTCCTTGTCGAGTCGTGCGCATCGGTCGCGTCGAACTGACTGGTGCCTGATCCGATACCTGACGCTACTGCACGCCACGGCCCCGGTCATCACCTACCGATGCAGGCTGTGGATAAACCACCGCCTGTGGATGAATCGACGAAGGCCGCCCAGGTTAAACCTGAAAGCGGCCTTCGACAGTGTGAGATTGTGATCAGGCAGTATTCAATTCGCCTGTCCCGGGGGCCCTGCGTGGCTACGCAAGCTACCGCCTCCGGGCCCTGACCGGGTCAGGCAGAAGCGATGGACGCCTTCTCCAGGATCTCGCGAGCGAGCGCGGCGGTCGCGGACGGCGTCTTGCCGACCTTCACGCCTGCGGCCTCGAGCGCTTCCTGCTTGGCCTGCGCGGTGCCGCCACCACTGGAGACGATGGCGCCGGCGTGGCCCATGGTCTTGCCCTCGGGGGCGGTGAAACCGGCGACGTAGCCGACGACCGGCTTGGTCACGTTGGCCTTGATGTAGGCAGCGGCACGCTCTTCGGCGTCACCACCGATCTCGCCGATCATGACGATGATCTTGGTCTCGGGGTCCTTCTCGAACGCCTCGATGGCGTCGATGTGGGTGGTGCCGATGACCGGGTCGCCGCCGATGCCGATCGCGGTCGAGAAACCGAAATCGCGCAGCTCGTACATCATCTGGTAGGTCAGGGTGCCCGACTTCGACACCAGGCCGATCGGGCCCTTGCCGGTGATGTTGTTCGGGGTGATGCCGACCAGCGCCTCGCCGGGGGTGATGATGCCGGGGCAGTTCGGGCCGATGATGCGGGTCTTCTCGCCCTTTTCGACGTTGTAGGCCCACGCGTAGGCGGAGTCCTGCACCGGGATGCCCTCGGTGATGACCACGAGCAGCGGGATCTCCGCGTCGATGGCCTCGATGATGGCGTCCTTGGAGAAGGCGGGCGGCACGAACGCGATGGAGGTGTCGGCGCCGGTCTTCTCGATCGCCTCGGCGACGGAGGCGAACACGGGCAGTTCGATCTCGTTGCCGTCTTTGTCGGTGTGCTTGACCGTGGTCCCGGCCTTGCGCGCGTTCACGCCGCCGACGACGTTGGTGCCCGCCTTCAGCATCAGCGCGGTGTGCTTGGTGCCCTCGCCGCCGGTGATGCCCTGGACGATGACCTTGTTGTCCTTGTTCAGGAAGATGGACATGTTCGCTGTTCCTTACTTGGCGCTGAAGGCGAGTTCGGCGGCCTTGTCGGCGCCCTCGTCCATGGTCTGGGCCAGCGTCACCAGCGGGTGGTTGGCCTCGGCGAGGATGCGACGACCCTCTTCGACGTTGTTGCCGTCCAGACGAACGACCAGCGGCTTGGTGGCCGCGGCACCGAGCACCTCGAGGGCGCCCACGATGCCGTTGGCGACCGCGTCACAGGCGGTGATGCCACCGAAGACGTTGACGAACACGCTCTTGACCTGCGCGTCGCCCAGGATCACGTCCAGGCCCGCGGCCATCACGGAAGCCGAAGCGCCGCCGCCGATGTCGAGGAAGTTGGCCGGCTTCACGCCGCCGTGGTTCTCACCGGCGTACGCGACGACGTCCAGCGTGGACATGACCAGACCGGCGCCGTTGCCGATGATGCCGACCTCACCGTCGAGCTTGACGTAGTTGAGGTCGTTTTCCTTGGCCTTGAGCTCGAGCGGGTCGGTCGCGTCGACGTCGGCGAACTCGAGGTGGTCGGGATGCCGGTACTCGGCGTTCTCGTCCAGGGTGACCTTGCCGTCGAGGGCGAGGATCTCGTCGTTGGGGGTGCGCACCAGCGGGTTGACCTCGACCAGGGTGGTGTCCTCGTTGACGAAGACCTCCCACAGCTTCTGGATGGTCACGGCCGCGGCGTCGAGCACGTCGGCGGGCAGATGGCCCTTCTCCGCGATCTCACGGGCGAAGGCCAGGTCGACGCCCTTGACGGCGTCGACGGCGATCTTGGCGAGGCGCTCGGGAGTCTTCTCGGCGACCTCTTCGATCTCCATGCCGCCCTCGACCGAACACATGGCCAGGTAGGTGCGGTTGGAGCGGTCGAGCAGGAAGGAGATGTAGTACTCCTCCGCGATGTCCTTGGCCTCGGCGACCAGGAGCTTCTTGACGATGTGGCCCTTGATGTCCAGGCCGAGAATGTTCTGCGCGTGCGTGAACGCGTCTTCCGGGGTGGCCGCGTATTTGACGCCGCCAGCCTTGCCGCGGCCGCCCACCTTGACCTGCGCCTTGACCATCACGGGCTTGCCGATTTCCTCGGCAATGGCGCGTGCTTCTTCGGCCGTGTCGCAAACACGACCCTCGGACGAAGGCACTCCGTGCTTAACGAAGAGCTCCTTCGCCTGATATTCGAAGAGATCCATGTACTCACCGTCTCGTCTGCGTTGCTATGACAACGTCTTTGTTGGCGGCCCGACGTCGGTAGCGGGTCGGATCGGACTGTAGCTAGTCACGGGGAGGGGTAAACGACCACGTTCATAGTAAGTGGCGCAGGTCACGGCCCATAACGGGAGCCCCGAAAAACCGCTGGCCAAGGCTACTGGCGAGTAGTTTTCGGACGTTTCACAACGCCTTGGCAGGTCGGGCCGCCTAAACCCGGACACCCCCGGCATCTACTACGTTATGTCGTCGACAGACCTCACCCGGGATGCCGGAAAACGGTGAGATATTCCATCGCGTTACGGTGACGAATGTCACACACACGTGTAGGTTTTCGACCAGCGCTTGCCACTCTGCAATCGCTTCGTTACCGTCAATGCGGTCGAAGTCACAACCAGGTCACGACAACCAGGTCACGACTGGCAAGTCAGGACTGAGGAGGACGACAAGCTTGAGGTACTTCAGTACTCGCTTGGAACAGCTGGCGAATCGGCACGGCCGATGAACCACCGCTCCACCCTTCCAGTCGAAAATCGCACCAACTCCGGCCACCGTTACCGGTATGCCGACGAATACACGTCGCATCCGCAGGCCCGTCGAGCCCCCGCCGCCGCATGGCCGCAGACCGACGATGCGTGGCGCGATCAGAACACGTGGTCCGACGACGCGGCATGGACGCCCGCCGAAGACGAATGGACCGCGGACGAGTCCTACGACACCGGCACGTACGGCACCGACTGGGCGCCCACGGCCGAAGAGACTTCCGCGGAGGAACGCCCGACGCCGCGCCGCGCCGAACGTCGTGGTGGCGCACACCGCGTCCCCGCACCGCCCGCCGCGCTGAAGGGCCGCGCCGCGGTCATCGCCGTCGCCGCCGGCGCTATTGTCGCCGCAGGTCAGGCCGCTATGGCCGATCCGGGCCAGCCCGCGCACGGCATCGATTACGAGGCAGCGGGCCAGGTCCACGAGATCGCCGCCCAGTCGATGAGCACCGCCGACATCGGCGACCCCGGCACCGGCGCGTCGCCGCAGGTGCTCGACGCGAGCACCGTCGCCGACAAGAGCCACTTCGACGACATCCTCGCCAAGGGCGCCAAGTTCGCCGAAGACCTCGCCGCCCAGGAATCCGCCAAGCTGCGGCCCCTGTTCACCAAGTTCACCTCGGGCAACTACACCTCCGGTTTCGGTGCTCGCTGGGGCGTCCAGCACCTCGGCATCGACGTCGCGGGCCCGATCGGCACCCCGATCTACGCGGTCGCCGACGGCACCATCATCGAAGCGGGCCCGGCCTCCGGTTTCGGCATGTGGGTCCGTGTCCTGCACGACGACGGCACCGTCACCATCTACGGCCACATCGACACCGCCACCGTCTCGCAGGGCGAGCGCGTGATGGCGGGCGATCAGATCGCCACGATGGGCAACCGCGGCTTCTCCACCGGCCCGCACTGCCACTTCGAGGTCTGGCTCAACGGCACCGACAAGATCGACCCGGTCCCGTGGCTGGCCACGCGCGGCATCAGCCTCGGCGCCCAGCGCGATTAGTATTCACCGGCCCGTGAATGGTCGGTCTTGTTGCGTGACCAGCGGCACGCTTCCCCTGAGCAGGTAGCGGGGTTAGCGTTTCGGTTATGGCTGGTACGACGAAGTACACGCAGTTCATCGGGCTCGCACCGGAATTGGTGTGGGGGGTGCTCGGAGATCTCGAGCAGTGGCCGGAGTGGAATCCCGGGGTGCGTTCGGTGCGGATGCACGGGCCGGTTGCCGTCGGCGCCACCGGCGACTACCTCCCCAGCGGCGCGGTCTCGGCGCGAATTCACCGTCGGTTCGCGCAACCGTTCACCGTCACCGTGTTCGAACCGCATCGTGAGCTCGGCATCGAGCAGCCCGAACCCGCGGGCACCATGCACCTCACCTGGCGGCTGACTCCGCGCGACGGCGGTACGGAGCTCACCCAGGAACTGCGGTTCACCGGCGCTTCCGCCGCGGCGGCGCGCACCGTCGTCCGTCCGTTCATCGAAACCGATGCGCGCGTGAACTTCTCCCGGCTGGCCCGGCTGGCCGGACTCGCTCCCGTCGACGACGCGCTGAATGTCGTCATCGCCGGTGGCACCGGCGCGCTCGGGCTCCAGATCGCCGCCGACCTGACCTGCCGCGGACAACGCGTCACGCTGCTGACCCGCCGCCGCAACCCGGATCTACCGTTCCGCCAGACCGAATGGGACGGCCGCTCGGTCGGCTCCTGGTCCGCCGAACTGCGCGAACCCGGGCGGCTGGCGGTGATCAACCTCGCCGGAAAGCTGGTCGACTGCAGGCCGACCGAACGCAATGTCGCCGAACTGCGCTCCAGCCGAGTCGATTCGACCACCGCTCTCGTCGCCGCGGCGGGCCTGCGCGACACCCCCGTCGACTACTGGGTCCAGGCCAGCACCACGGCCATCTGGTCGGACGCGGGCGAAACCCGGTGCACCGAAACAACTCCCCTACCCGTCGGCCTCCCGCAGATGACCGGCGTCGCCCAGCCGTGGGAGGAGGCGTTCGACCCCGCTCGCACCGACCACTGGACGATCCTGCGCACCTCCATCGTCCTCGACCCCGACGCCCCCGCCCTCAAACGCCTCGGCCAGCTCACCAAGGCCGGCCTCGGCGGGCGGGTAGGCCCCGGCGATCAGTGGTTCAGCTGGATCCACATCGAGGACTGGCTGGCCATCGTCCGCGCTTCCCTCGGCCTCGACCCCACCGTCATCCTCCCCGACGGCATCCTCGTGGCCGCCACCGAATTCCCGGTCCGCAATACCGAACTCATGGCCACCCTCCGCCGAATCCTGCACCGCCCCCCATCGCCCCCCACCCCCTCGGCGATCCTGAGAATAGGCGCGGTAGCCCTCCGCACCGACCCCGCCCTCGGCCTCACCGGCCGCCACGCCACCTCCGAAGTCCTCCACAAGGTCGGCTTCGACTTCCGCTACCCCACCCTCGACGAGGCCCTGACAGACCTGTTGCCCCACTGACCCGACCGCCGCCCGCGCTCCGCATGCCGGGAGCGTGGGCGGGGGTCCACCATCACAACTTCACAATCGTCCGGCTGAACTGCGGGATCAACCGGATCTTCCCCGCGGACCCGAAGTCGATGGTCACCGTAGCCAACGGCCCCACCCCGTCAGCGGCCACGACCCGCCCCAGCCCGTACTTGTCATCGGTAACCCGATCCCCCACGGCAAGAACGAGTTCCGTGTTGTTCCGCTTCACCGCCCCACCCGGCGCAGGCCGGCGCTCACCGGATCCCCCACGCACACCGGGCCGCTGATCCCACCCGTTCCCACTGGTCCAATCCCGATCGAACCCACTGTCCTCACCCCGACGCCGCCCGCGCTGCACCGGCGAGATCACCGGCTCCAACCTGCGCCAATCCAGCAGATGCTGCGGAATCTCCTGCAGGAACCGTGATTCCGGGTTCGACACCGGCTGTCCCCAGCCGGACCGCACGACAGCGCGCGAGAGATAGAGCCGCTGGCGAGCCCGCGTGATCCCCACGTAGGCCAGACGACGTTCCTCGGCCAACTCGTTCGGATCACCCAGCGCCCGCATGTGCGGGAATTGCCCGTCCTCCCAACCGGTTACGAAGACCACCGGGAATTCCAGCCCCTTGGCCGTGTGCAGCGTCATCATGGTGACCACGCCGGTGCCCTCATCGGGGATCTGATCGGTATCGGCGACCAGCGACACCCGTTCGAGGAACGCGGCCAGCGACCCCGGCTCGGGTTCGCCGTCGCCCGCCTCCGGCACCAGCCCTTCCTCTCGCGCGGCCTCGGCATTGTTGAACGCCTCGGAACTGAATTCGCGGGCGACGCTGACCAATTCGTTGAGGTTGTCGAGCCGCGCGCCGTCCTGCGGATCGTCGGAGGCTTCCAGTTCACCGCGATATCCGGTGCGGTCGAGCACCGCCTCGACGACATTGCCCACATCGGGATAGTCGCTGTCGGCCCGCTTTCCGGCCACCCGGATCTCGTCGAGCAGGTCGAGGAATCCCGCGATCGCCCGCTGCGCGCGGGTGTTCAGCAACGCGACTTTGCCATCGGCGGCATCACGCAGCGCCGCGGCGAAACCGATACCGCGCTGTTCGGCATGCACCGCCACGCACGCCTCCGCACGATCGCCGATCCCGCGCCGCGGAGTATTGAGAATGCGGCGCACACTCACCGCGTCCTCGGGATTTTCGAGCACGCGCAGGTAGGCGACCACGTCACGCACTTCTTTGCGCTCGTAGAACCGCACACCACCGACGACCTTGTACGGCAGGCCCATTCGGATGAAGATCTCTTCCAGCGCACGCGAATTGTTGTTGGTGCGATAGAACACCGCCACGTCGCCGTAGTTGGCCTCGCCCGTGTCGACGAGCCGATCGATCTCCTTGGCGACGAAGGACGCTTCGTCGTGCTCGTTGTCGGCGACGTAGCCGGTGATCAGTTCACCTTCGCCGGAATCGGTCCACAGTTTCTTCTCGCGCCTGCCCTCGTTGCGCGCAATCACCGCGTTGGCGGCGGACAGAATGTGCTGGGTGGAGCGGTAGTTCTGTTCCAGCAGAATGGTTTCCGCATCCGGGAAGTCGCGTTCGAATTCCTCGATGTTGCGGATGGTGGCGCCACGGAACGCGTAGATGGACTGATCGGCGTCGCCGACCACGCACAGCTCACTCGGCTCGACCGCCTGCTCGTGCGCCTCGCTGTGGTGCCCGACCAGCTCACGCACCAGCACGTACTGGGCGTGGTTGGTGTCCTGGTACTCGTCGACCAGCACGTGCCGGAACCGGCGCCGGTAGTACTCGGCGACCTGAGGATGGTTCTGCAGCAGCGCCACCGTTTCGCCGATCAGATCGTCGAAGTCCATCGCATTGGCCGTACGCAACCGCCGCTGGTACTCGGCGTAGACCCGGGCGACCAGCGCGGGCAGTTCGGTGTCGTCGGCTTCCGCGTCGGCGGCGGCCTTTTCCGGACCGATCAGTTCGTTCTTCAGATTCGAAATGGCGGTCGACAGCAAACGCGCCGAATACTTCTTCGTATCGATCTCGAAATCGCGACTGATCATCGTGAGCAAACGCCGAGAATCGTCGGCGTCGTAGATCGAGAAATTCGAATTCAGGCCGGGCAGCAGGGAGGCCTGCATCCGCAGAATGCGCACACAGCTGGAATGGAAGGTCGACACCCACATGCTGGCCGCCCGCGGACCGACCAGCCCGGCGACCCGTTCCCGCATCTCGGCGGCGGCCTTGTTGGTAAAGGTGATGGCCAGGATCTCCCCGGTGCGTACGCCGCGCGCCGCCAGCAGATAGGCGATCCGGCGGGTGAGCACCGCGGTCTTGCCCGAGCCCGCGCCCGCCACGATCAGCAGCGGGGAACCCGCGTGCATCACCGCGGCACGCTGGGGCGGGTTGAGCCCGTCGAGCAGCCGCTCGATCTCCTCGGCACGCTGTTGTTCACGCTCCTGGCGGCGCTGTGACTGTTCGGCGCTGTTCCTGGCCGCCGCCTGAGCCAGCGCGGACGCGCCGGTGCCACCCCCGTCCCGAGGCGGTAGCGCGCCACCGGTCGGCGCGGGCGCGGGTTCGCTGGGATCGGTGGCTGAGGCGTGGGGAGCGACCGTGATATCCATCGTCTGTCCACGCTACCGGCGGGCACCGACAAGCCGCGAACTGCCGCCACCGCGATGACCAGCCGACGACAGCCGGGCAAACATCCGGTGAACCCGACCAGGTCGACGCGGGCGACACGTGGTGAGCGTTCTCAGCGAATTCACAAACAGAACTGTTTTGCCTACCTAGCGCCCCATGGCAGACTGAGCCCCATGGTCAGCGCTTCTCCGCATGTCCGGATCGGCAGCCGATCCGATATCGTGGCGGGGAGTACTGATCGCGCACTCCCGGGGGGATCAAGTACTGCCCATCGGGAAAAGTTTCAGGGTGACGGAACAGATCGGGTAACAGGCCGTTCGGTTTGACCGATCCAAGTTCTGACACGAGGAGATGAATGATGAGCACCCCTGCTACGACCACCGGCTCCGATTCGGCCTTGCCGCAGTCCGAAGCCGAGATCGACAAGCTCCGCCTCGAGATCGATCAGCTCGATGCCACGATCCTCGCCGCGATCAAACGCCGCAGCGAGATCTCCCGGATCATCGGCCGCACCCGGATGGCTTCCGGTGGTACGCGCCTGGTCCACAGCCGTGAGATGAAAGTCCTCGAGCGCTTCAGTGAGCTGGGCCAGGAGGGTCACACCCTCGCCATGCTCCTGCTCCGCCTCGGCCGCGGCCGTCTCGGCCGCTGACCCCAGACCACAAACCACGCGGCGGACCAGCCAGTTCGCCGCTTCCAAAAAGCCGCCCCGGGTGCGACACCATCCCCGGGGCGGTTATTTTTCTGCCCGGCTCAGGTCAGGGCGATGTACTTGGTGTTCAGGTATTCCTCGATGCCCTCGGTGCCGCCCTCACGACCGAAGCCTGATTCCTTGACGCCGCCGAACGGGGCGGCGGGGTCGGAGATGACACCGCGGTTCACGCCGACCATGCCGCTCTCCATCGCCTCCGAGATGCGCAGCGCACGGTCGAGATCACGAGTGAACACGTAGCTGACCAGCCCGTATTCGGTGTCGTTCGCGGCGGCGACGCCCTCCTCGTCGGTGTCGAACGCGACGATCGGGGCGACCGGACCGAACACTTCCTCGCGCAGGATGCGGGCGGACGGCGGGACATCGCCCAGGATCGTCGCGGGGTAGTACCACCCCGGACCGCCGGGAACCTTGCCGCCGATCAGCGCTCGCGCGCCCGCGGCGACAGCATCGTCGACCAGGTCGCTCACGATCTCGCGCTGGTCCTCGCTCACCAGTGGGCCGAGGGTGGTCGCGGCGTCGGTGCCGGGGCCCATCACGACGGTGTCGGCCATCGCGGCGACGAACTTCTCGGTGAACTCGGCGACCACGCCGCGCTGCACGTAGAACCGGTTGGCCGCGGTGCAGGCTTCGCCGCCGTTGCGCAGTTTCGCCTGCATCGCACCGGCCACGGCGGCGTCGATATCGGCATCGTCGAACACGACGAACGGTGCGTTGCCACCCAACTCCATGGACGTACGCAGCAGCCGGTTCGCGGACGCCGCAACGAGTTTCTTACCGACTTCGGTGGAGCCGGTGAAAGTAAGCTTGCGCAGCCGCGGATCGTCGATCAGCGGGCCAGTGACGGCCCCGGAACGCTGGGTGGTGATCACCGACAGCACCCCGTCGGGCAGACCTGCCTCGCTACAGAGCTTGGCCAGCGCCAGCATGGTCAGCGGCGTCGCCGAGGCGGGTTTGACGATCATCGTGCAGCCTGCCGCCAGCGCGGGCCCGATTTTGCGGGTGCCCATGGCCAGCGGGAAATTCCACGGCGTGATCGCCAGGCACGGCCCCACCGGCTGCTTGGCGACCATGATCCGCCCGGTTCCCGACGGCGCGTTCAGATACCGCCCGTGGATCCGCACGGCCTCCTCGCTGTTCCAGCGGAAGAACTCGGCGCCGTAGCGCACCTCGTTGCGGCTCTCGGACAGTGCCTTGCCCATCTCGAGCGTCATCAGCAGCGCGAATTCCTCCGCTCGCGCGGTGAGCTGCTCGAACACCGTCCGCAGGATCTCGCCCCGCTCCCGTGACGGCGTCGCCGCCCACGCCTGCCCCGCCGCGACGGCCGCGTCCAGCGCCCGCATCGCGTCCTCGGGAGTCGCGTCGGCCACCTGCGCGATCACCGTCCCGTCGGCCGGATTACGCACGTCGAAAGTGCCACCCCCGGTGGCCTCCACGGGTCCGGAGCCGATCCACAAACCCTTGGGTACGAATTCGAGTACATCGCGTTCAGACACTGTCCCGCCTCTCCGAGAATTTAGCGCGTCGTCCGGGAGCTCGACTGTCAGCTCTCGGCCCTGCGTCGCGTGCGCAGCAGTGGGAGGCGGTGGGGCCTCGTGCCCGGCACACTCCCAGACCGTACCGGTGGCCTGTCGGGGTCGTCGACACCCGCGCGCCAGCCCGCCGGTAACGCGGTACCCTCGGCTCGTGAGCAGCAGCGACATCACCGCGTCGGCGGCCTGGCAGGCACTGCACAGCAACCACCGCACCGTTGCACCGATGCACCTGAGGCAGCTGTTCGCCGATGACCCGGCACGCGGTCGCGAGCTGACGATGCAGGTGGCGGACCTGCACATCGACTACAGCAAACATCGCGTGACCCGCGAAACCCTGCGCCTGCTCGTCGATCTCGCGGACACGGCGGGTGTGCCGCAACGCCGCGACGCGATGTACGCGGGCCAGCACATCAACACCTCCGAGGACCGCGCAGTCGGCCATATCGCCCTGCGCCTACCGGTCGGCGACCAGCTCTGTATCGACGGCGCCGACGCCGACGCCGAGGTGCACGACGTCCTGCGCCGGATGGGCGAATTCGCCGATTCCGTGCGCTCTGGCGCGTGGCGCGGCGCGACCGGCGAACGCATCGAGACCATCGTCAATATCGGCATCGGCGGCTCGGATCTGGGCCCCGACATGGTGTATCGCGCACTGCGCCACTATGTCGACGCGGGCATCAGCGCCCGTTTCGTCTCGAATGTGGACCCCGCCGATCTGGTCGCCAAGCTCACCGGCCTCGACCCGGCGACGACCTTGTTCATCGTCGCGTCCAAGACGTTCTCGACGCTGGAAACCCTCACCAACGCCACCGCCGCGCGCCGCTGGCTGGTCGACGCGCTGGGCGAGGAAGCGGTCGCCAAGCATTTCGTCGCGGTGTCGACGAATGCGGAACGGGTGGCCGACTTCGGCATCGACACCGCGCACATGTTCGGCTTCTGGGATTGGGTCGGCGGCCGCTACTCGGTGGATTCGGCGATCGGTCTTTCGGTGATGGTGACCATCGGCAAGGAGCAGTTCGCGGAATTCCTCAGCGGAATGCACGCCATAGACAAGCATTTCGCCACCGCGCCGCTGGCGGAGAACGCGCCGGTACTGCTGGCGATGCTCGGTGTCTGGTACTCGAATTTCTTCGGCGCGGAATCCCGTGTGGTCCTGCCCTATTCGAACGACATGGCCCGATTCCCCGCCTATCTGCAGCAATTGACGATGGAGTCCAACGGCAAGTCGGTGCGCGCCGACGGCACCCCGGTCACCTCGTCGACCGGCGAGATCTTCTGGGGCGAGCCGGGTACCAACGGCCAGCACGCCTTCTACCAACTCCTCCATCAGGGCACCCGGCTGATCCCCGCCGATTTCCTCGGCTTCGCCCGGTCCACCGACGACCTGCCGACCCGCGACGGCACCGGCAGCATGCAGGACATCCTGATGAGCAACCTGTTCGCGCAGTCGAAGGTGCTGGCGTTCGGCAAGACCGCCGAGGAGATCCGCGCCGAGGGCACCGACCCGGAACTGGTGCCGCACAAGGTGATGCCGGGCAACCGGCCGAGCACCACGATCCTGGCGGCGGAGCTCACGCCGTCGGCGCTGGGTCAGCTGATCGCGCTCTACGAGCACCAGGTGTTCGTCGAGGGCATCATCTGGGGCGTCGACAGTTTCGATCAGTGGGGTGTCGAGCTGGGCAAGCAGCAGGCCCTCGCCCTGATGCCGCTGCTGAGCGGGCCGGAAAAGCCGGTGTCGGTGGGTGATTCGTCGACCGACGAGCTCATCGAGTGGTATCGGGCTCATCGCCGCTGACCTTTCTCGCGGCCAGGGTCGCGGCGTGAATCCGGCTGGTGACGCTGGAGGTGATGATGGTGAGCAGGGTGCCGAGCACTACCAGGTCGAAGACGATCTGCACCATCGTCACCACGCGTGCCACCTGACCGACTGCGTGTACGTCGCCGAATCCGACGGTGCCGAGGGTGACCAGCGTGTAGTACAGCGCGTCGGTGCGAGTCTCGAGGCCGACGAATTGATCCGGGTGTAGTTGCTGTAGCCGGTAATAGAACAGGGCGAACACCGAGCCGACGACACACACGATCAGCAGTAATCCGTCGACCCGCCCGCCTGCGGCGGTCGGCGCGCGCAGGAAGCTCTGGACCCGCCGCCACACCAACCAGCCGAGCCCAGCCACGCCGGTGAGGAAAGCGCACACCCCGACCGCCCGCCCCGGCCACGCGTCGAGCTCGAACACCCATCCCACCGGCACGCTGTAGTAGAACAGCAGCGCGCACAGAGCCGCCGCACCGTTGCGCATCACATGCCCGGGGACCCGCTGAGGTCGCTTCATCACTCCATGATTGCCCCGGGTTCGCCGAATCCGCGCCGTACGCGCCGGTGGATCAGTTCACGCGGTAGTCGCGGCCCGACGCGGTCAGTACGAGATCGGCGCGGTGTCTGCTCGCGGCGATGAGGTCGGCATTGCGCAGATCGCTGCCCGCCACCTTGTGGCTCGCCTGCTCCGGCGTGCGCCCACCGGCGGTGTGCCGGTGCAGCAAACGCTCGGTGAGCACCGGTCTCGGCGCGTCCAGGTACCAGCACGCGTCGAGCAGTCCGCGTACCTCGGCCCAGCCGGGCGCCTCGGCGTCGGTCAACAGCAGGTAATTCCCTTCGACGATGACAATACGTTCGTCGCGCACGATCACCCCGCCCTCGGTGGGCTCGTCGATCGCCCGATCGAACAGCGGCCACGACACCGGGGATCCGACCGGAGTTTCCCGCAGCAACCGCAGGTCGGCGACGAACCCGGCGGCGTCGAAGGTATCGGGCTCGCCCTTGCGCGCCAGCGCGTTCCGGGCCAGCAACACCTGATTGCGCAGGTGATAACCATCCATCGGCGCGACGGCAGCGGGCCGCCCGGCGCTGATCAACGCGACGCGGAGCCGCTGCGCCAGTGTCGATTTCCCGGCGCCGGGAGGTCCGGCGATTCCGAGCAGGAACCGCTCATGGTTTGCCGGGACCCGTTGGGCCAGTTCGCCCACCGACTGCACGTCGTTCGTCCAGGTCACCGCCCAACCTTACCGACGAGCTAGCGCACGTCGACGAAACCGCGTTCGAGGATCGCGCCGGTGTCCACGCCGACGGGCAGAGTGCCGAAGGCGATGCCCCAGTCGGCCCCGAGGCGGGTCGCGCAGAAGGCATCCGCGACGGCGGGGTGGCCGTGTCGCACCAGCTGTGCGCCCTGGAGGACGAGTGCCATCAGTTCCACGACGCGGCGGGCACGGTATTCGATATCGGACAGGTCGGTGAGTTCCTTGCCCACCCGGTCGATCGCGTCGTCGAGGCGCGCATCGGCGCCGCGGGCGAGTCCGACCTCGGCGAAGTACGCCTCGACCGTTTCGGGCTGACGTCCCATGGCGCGCAACGCGTCCAGCGCCGCCACATTGCCCGACCCTTCCCAGATCGACATGAGCGGCGCCTCGCGATACAGCCGCGGCATGCCCGATTCCTCGGCATAGCCGTTGCCGCCCAGGCATTCCAGCGCTTCGGCGGCGTGCGCGGGAGCACGCTTGCAGATCCAGTACTTGGTGATGGCGAGCGCGATCCGGCGTAGCGCGGCCTCGGCCGGATCGCTGCCGGCGCGGTCGGTGGCCCCGGCCAGTCGCATCATCACCGTGGTCGCGGCATCCGATTCGATGACGAGGTCGGCGAGCACATTGCGCATGGCGGGCTGGTCGATCAGCTTGGCGCCAAAGGCTTCTCGGTGGCGAGCATGGTGGATCGCGGTGACCGCGCCGAGCCGCATGCCGGTGGCCGAGCCGATGACGCAGTCGAGGCGGGTCATGTTGACCATCTCGATGATCGTCTTCACGCCTGCCCCCTCGGCGCCGACGAGCCAGCCGGTGGCGTTCTCGTATTCGATCTCCGAGGACGCGTTGGACTTGTTGCCCAGCTTGTCTTTCAGCCGCTGGATGCGGATGGGGTTGCGGGTGCCGTCGGGCAGTACCCGGGGCAGCAGGAAACACGACAGGCCGCCGGGGGCCTGTGCGAGCGTGAGGAACATGTCCGACATGGGCGCCGAGGTGAACCACTTGTGCCCGACGATGCGGTACGAGCCATCGGGTTGTGGTGTGGCAGTGGTGGTGTTGGCCCGAACGTCGGAGCCGCCCTGCTTCTCCGTCATCGACATGCCCGCGATGAGGCCGGCCTTGGTGGATGGTTCGCGCAAACCGAAATCGTAGGTGCGCGAACCGAGTAGCGGCTCGAAGCGGGCTGCCAGTTCGGGATTGTGGCGCAGCGCGGGCACCACCGCGTAGGTCATCGAGATCGGGCACATGTGTCCGGCGTCGGCGGCGCCCCAGGTGTAGAACTTGGCGGCGCGCGCGGTGTGCGCGCCGGGCCGCTCGTCCAGCCACGGGGAACCGTGCAGACCATGCGTCACCGCGACATTCATCAGGTCGTGCCAGTGCGGGTGGAATTCCACCTCGTCGACACGATTGCCCCACCGGTCGTGGGTGTGCAGCACCGGCGGGTACTCGTTGGCGAGCCTGCCCCACTCCTGCGCCTCGAAACCGCCTGCCAGCACGCCGAGTTCGCGTACTTCGGCCTCGGCCCAGCCCGCGCCTTCGCGGTGCAGGCCTTCCAGCAGCGCGGGGTTGCGCGCGGCATCGAAGGGGATCAGTGGTGGCGCCTGGTTGAACACTTCGTGGGTCGGCATGTCCGGTAACTCCTTCGACTACAACGTTTCCGGGCGCGCACCGAGTGCGCGCACGGCGAAAGCGACCAATTCGGGGATGACGGTCTCGGCGTGCGGAGCGGCGGCCAACGGGCCGACCAGCACCTCGCCGATCGCGCCGACGAGGGCGGCGGCGGTGAGGCTCGAGTCCTGAGCGGGCAAGCGGCCTTCGGCGACACCGTGTGCGATCGCGGTCTCGAACGAGGCGGCGAACGCCCGCCGGAATTCCAGCCGCTGCGCGTCGACGGCGGCGTCGACGGGCTCGGCCAGCAGTACGTAGGCCAGTTTCGGATTCTTCATCGCACGCCCGGCGAAGGTCTCCACCGCGGCGGTGACCCGCTCCACCACATCACCATCGGCCACCGCGGCCCGTACCGCGTCGACCTCGCGGGCGACAACCGTCTCGAAGACCGCCGCGACCAATTCGGCCTTGTTCTCGAACTGCTTGTACACGGTGCCGGTGGCGATGCCCGCCTCCGCGGCGACGGCGGCCATCGACAGCCCGGCGAACCCGTCACGCGAGAGCACGCGGGTGGCGCCCTGCACGATCAGCGCCCGTTGCGCGTCGAGCCGGGCCTGCACGGCCGGGGTCCTGCGGTACACCATGTGAAGAAGTGAACCACTAATTCACCTCTTCACACAAGGGGCACCGTGGCCGTATGGTCGAGGAATGGAAACAGGTTCACCCGCCGAAACCAGCGCACCGAGCACGACCGGACCTGCGAATTCGGTGCGCGTCGAACACGCGGGCCCGGTCACGACGGTGATCCTGGATCGCCCGCACGCCCGCAACGCCGTGGACGGCCCGACCGCTCGGGCACTGGTGGAGGCGTTCCGCGCGTTCGACGCCGACCCCACCTCCTCGGTCGCCGTGCTGTGGGGCGAACACGGCACCTTCTGCTCCGGCGCCGACCTCAAAGCTCTCGGCACCGAGAACAGCAATCAGGCCACCGAGGACGGTGACGGCCCGATGGGCCCGACCCGGCTGCGCCTGTCCAAGCCGGTGATCGCGGCGGTCTCCGGGTACGCCGTGGCGGGCGGGCTCGAACTGGCCCTGTGGTGCGATCTGCGAATCGCCGAGCAGGACTCCACTTTCGGCGTCTTCTGCCGCCGCTGGGGCGTCCCGCTGATCGACGGCGGCACCGTGCGTCTGCCGCGCATCGTCGGCGAAGGCCGCGCACTCGACATGATCCTCACCGGCCGCCCGGTGAGCGCGCCCGAGGCGCTGCAGATGG
This sequence comes from Nocardia sp. NPDC127606, assembly GCF_042671725.1. Lineage (NCBI taxonomy): Bacteria > Bacillati > Actinomycetota > Actinomycetes > Mycobacteriales > Nocardiaceae > Nocardia > Nocardia sp. NPDC127606. Next base: position 55,834 of record NZ_JBHXWQ010000013.1, read on the forward strand.
GCCTGGTCACCCGTGTCGTGCCCACCGGCGACGCCCGCCGCGTGGCCGAGGAGCTGGCCGCCCAGCTCGCCGCGCTCCCCCAAACCTGTCTGCGCACCGACCGCGCCGCCCTGTACGACCAGTACGGACACACCGAGGAGGAGGCGCTGCGCGTCGAATTCCGGCACGGCATGACCGCCCTCACCGGCGGCGCGCTCGACGGCGCCGCCCGCTTCGCCGCGGGTGAGGGCAGGCACGGTAGCGCCGACCACCGCTGATGGACCGCCTCACCGTCGTCGACGAGATCTTCCTGCGGACCCACCGCGGGATGGGCACCCCCATCGCACTGCAGGGACTGTGGCGTACCCCTGATGCGATGGAACCCATGCTGTTGCAAGCGATTCACGATCGCCTGCGGCTGGGCAGGCTCGGCCGCAGGGTGGCGAACTCCCGGGTTCCCGGCGCCCGCCGAGGCTGGCACCCCAACACCAGCGCCCACCCCCTCGACCTTCTCCCGAACCACACCGCGCTCTCCGAGATCGACTGGCCGACAACGCCGATGGCCCACCCCGATTCCGGTCACGGTGTCGGTCCACTCCCCGCCCACGCGATCCTGCCGTGGGCCGACGGCCTCGGCACCGATCTGGACCCGGAGTTCGCGCCCGGCTGGCGCCTCTCCGCTGCCCGCCTCGAGGACGGCGGAACCGTTGTCGCCCTGACCTGTTCGCATGCCCTGGCCGATGCTCGTGGCCTGATCCACGCCGTCACCGTCGCCCTGCGATCCCTCGATCCGGCGCGCGAAGAATCGACCGGCCTTCCGTCCGCCGACGAAACACGGTGCCGAACACCTTCTTCGGAGTGGACGGATGCGGTCTCCCAATGGGCCATCATCTTCGGCGGCACGGCCCGTGCGTTGTTTCGCAGAGCCCCCCGACGGTCGGCACGACCGACCACGGACCACGTTTCGCGCGAACCCAGCAGCGCCCCGGCGCTGAATCCCGGCTCACCCAGCGACCGGCACCTGCGCCCCCTCCTGCTGACCTTCGATGCCACCCACTGGGACACCACCGCGAGCGCCCTCGGCGGAACCCCCAACAGCCTGTTCATCCATGTGGTCGCGAACATCCTGTGGCAGAACGGCTTCCCGAATCCGATCATCACGGCGAGCCTGCCCGTCGACACGCGCGACGAACCCCGAGTCGACAACGATCTCGCGATGACCGAGATCGCCGTCGAGCGCACCGACACTCCCGCGACCATTCGCGACAAGGCAAGGTCCGCCTATCAGCGCCGAATGTCCAGCCCCGCGGGCCTGCCCGAGGAGATCCTCCAGGTGATCCCCGACCGCTGGGCCTACACCCTCAGCAAGGGCGCGGGCGAGCGAGACATCCTGTGCTCCAACATCGGGCCCCTCCCCGATGCGGTGCGAAGAGTCGGCCCGCACGACTGCACCCGGGTGGCCGCCCGCGCGATCCACCCCGGCATCACCGCGTTCCCCCGCACCCAGCTCGCGGGCTACCTCTCCCAGCTCGGCGATACCTACACACTCGCCCTGGTCAGCCTCGCCGCCGACAACGATTCCCTGCCCGAAGCCGTCGACAAGGCCTGTGCGGCAACGGGATTGCATCCCGCTACCTGGTAGTCAGCCGGCAGCGGTCCCCGTGAGCAGGGCACGCAGCCCCCACACGAACTGGTCCTCGGAATTCCAGGCCGCCATCGCGTCCACCTGCGCGGCAGAGCGTGGCCAGCGATCGGCATCGAGCCGGGCAAGTCCCTCGCGACGTTGCGCGACCCGCTCGGATTCCGAGGTGAGCGGCGGCTTTCCGTCGGTCTCGGCCACCGTGAGCGCGATGCCGCCCAGCACCTGCACGATCACCGCGTACACGCCGTGCGCCTGCCTCGCCTCCGACAACCCGCCCCGAGCCAGGCACCCGAACATCGCTTCGCCGACATCGCTCGCCGCGGGCCCGTCCATCGGCCCCGACATCATCAACAGCGCGACCGCCGGATGCGCGAGCAGCTCCGCGCGCAGGCCGAGCGCGAACCGGATCACCGCGTCGGCCCACTCCACGCCAGGGTCGCGCAGGGGTTCGAGGGCAACCGCCGAGAGCACGCGTTCGATCACGGCGCGCTCCAGATCGGCCCGGCTCGCCACGTAGGTGTACACCGCGTTGGGGTTCACCCCGAGCTTGCCCGCCACCGCCCGGATCGACAGCGCCCCGGTCCCGCCCTCATCGAGGAGCTGTAGCGCGATATCCACCACCTGATCCTCGGTGAACGAGCGCCGCGCAGGCCGCGCCGCGCCGCCACCTGTTGACTTCGCCTTCGACATGCGGTGGACTGTACCCCGTACAGCTACCTGTACTCCGTACAGCCAGAATGGATTCTCGTGCGAAACAAGCCATGGACCACCATCACGCTGCTGATCGGCGCCCCGATCCTGATGAACCTCGCCTTCGTCGGCCTCGGGACGACGTTCGACTACCCCGACGTCCTGCAATTGCCCGCCACCGAGATCCTCACCCGATTCCGGGCCGAGCAGACCACGATCGTCACGCTGTTCGCCCTCCTCGCGGCCGCGGCCTTCGCTTTCGTCCCGCTGTCGGTCCTGATCGGCCGCCTGGACGACTCCCCCACGATGCGCTGGGCGGTGCGAGCGGGCATCGCCGCCGCCCTGGTGCAGACGATCGGCCTGCTGCGCTGGCCGCTACTGGTCCCCACCCTGACCGACGCGGACACCTTCGAACGCCAGCACACCCTGCTCGGCACGCTCCTGGGCGAAACCGCCGGGTACACCCTCACCGCGATCTGGACCGCGCTGGTCATCGCGGCCCTGCGCACCCCGCGGTGGTTCGCCGCGCTCGGCTACACCAGCGCCGCCGCCATCGCGACCGGCGTCGTCATCCCGCTCGGCATCGAGCCCGCCGCCGTCGTCAACTTCCTCGGCTACGTGTTGTGGAGCGTGTGGCTGCTGAGCTTCGCGGCTCTGCTCGGCCGCGGCGCGTTCGCGCGTCAGGTCGCCGTCATCCCGACGAGCAGCACGCGAAGCCCCCAGACGAACTGATCGACGGAGGTCCAGGCGGCGATCTCCTCCAGGTGCGCCGCGGTGCGCGGCCACCGGGTCGGGTCCAGGTCGCGCAGAGCCGCGCGGCGGGCCGCGATCCGCTCGGATTCCCCGGGCAGCGGCGGCTTTCCGTCGGTTTCGGCCACGTCGAGGGCGATCGAACCGAGCACGTACACGAACACCGCGTAGACCCCGTGCGCTCGGATGGCCGCCTGCAGGCCACCGCGGGCGAGGCAGACGAACAGCGACTCGGTCATCTCGCGCGCCACCGGCCCGTCGGCCGACGGACTGTCCATCGGCCCCGACATGATCAACTCCGCCACCGCGGGGTGGTCGAAGAGCCGACCGCGCATGCCGAGCGCGAACTGGATCACCGCCGCGGTCCACTCCACACCGTCGTCGGTGAGCGGTCCGAGCGCCACCGACGAGAGCACGGTCTCGATCACTGCGCGTTCGAGGCCGTCCAACCCCCCGACGCGGGCGTGCACCGCGTCCGCGTCGACCCCGAGCCGTCGCGCCACCGCACCGACGGACAGGGCCCCCGCGCCGTCCGCGTCGACGATGGCGAGCGCGGCGTCGACGATCTGCTGCTCGGTGGGCGGGCCACCGACGTCCGTACCTGGGGTTTTCACCTCGGACATGCGTCGAACTGTACTCCGCGAACCCTCGCGGAATCCGTCGCCGATCAGGGTGTCAGGCCGAGCCGGGTGGCCAGCCACGGCAGCTGATCACGCAGCCCGAACTCCCACACCGCGAAGTTGTGTCCACCGGGCAGAATCCGCAGCCGCACGTCCATTCCCGCATCCTTGGCCGCCTGATACATCCGCTCCACCTGCGGCCGATACATCTCGTCATCGGCGCCGACCACGAACGCGCCGGCGGAGTCCGGATACGCCCGCGTCCGCAGCAGATCGAGCGGATTGACCCGCAGCAGCGCCTGGGTATCCCCGCCGAACGCGGCGTCCACCGTGCGCTGACGGTCACCCAGGGTCGGCTCGTCCTGACCGGACATGTCCAGGAAGGTGGGATAGACGGCGGGATAGTTGGTGGCGAGTTGCAGTGCGCAGGTACCGCCGTAGGAGAGTCCGCCCACCGCCCAGGAACGCGGATCCGGGTCGATCTGCAGATTCGCTCGCGTCCAGTTCGGCACGTCGACGGCCAGGTACGTGGCGACATTGCCGAGCTTCGAGTCCAGACACAGCGGGTTCGCCAGCTGGGAGCCGGTCCCGTCGGCCACCACCACGACCGGTGCGAGCCCGGTGTGCGCGCGGGCGAACGAATCCATGGTCTCGGCCAGCCGCCCACCGACGAACCAGTCCTGCGGCGCGCCCGGCTCACCGGCGAGCAACACCAGCACCGGCAGCAGCGGACGCGGATCCGCGAAATAGGCGGGCGGCAGATAGATCTGGGCATCGCGCGCGGCGAATCCGGACGCGGTCGGCGGCACCGTCGCGGTCAGTACCCGCCCGCCGTCGGGCAATCCGCCGGGCGCGTGCCAGGCCGGCTCGAGCGGACGCGCGCTGATCACCTGCTCGCGCCGGGTCAGCTCACCGGCGTCGATCCGGTCGACCTGTTCGATCCCGAGCGCCGCGCCCACCGTCGGATACGACGCGTACTCCCGGTTGATCCCGACTCCCACCGCCACCAGCACCGCCACGGCCGCGAGCACGGTCACCACACCGGTCGACACGGTCCGGCGCACCAGAATTCGCGGCACCACCAACAGCACCGCGGCCACCGCGATCCCGATCAGCACGTACACCGACACGGCGATCGGATCGGGAAAGGGCCGCCACAGCTCCTCCACGAACAGGTACAGCGCCACGGTGAGCACCACCGCGGCCAGCACCACGATCGGCATGATCGTCGTGACATACCGCCGTACGCGGGGTAACAGCAACCAGACCGCACCCAGGACGCCCAGGACCGTCAACGCCACCGGCAGCCAGCCGGTGAGCAACGACAGATCGGTGATTCGCGTCATCGCTGACCTCCACAGATGCCACCTCGACCGCCCTAGCGCGCGCATCGCGGTCCTGGTACGGCCGCGATGACATACGGTACACAGACGACCTCGCCGCGCCGGTGCGGCGCACTCGCAGCAAAGGGTGGTTCCATGAACGACAACGCGGCTGCCCCCGAATCGGCGTCCTCGCGCGGCGTCGCCTTGGCGCACACCGTGATCCGCCGGATGCCGTTCACCCTCGGCTTCCTCGTCGTGGTCGCGATCCTCGGCGTCGCCAGCGGTGGTCTCTGGCGCAGGCTCGACGAGCGTTCCTGGTATCCCGATATCGCCTACGGCTGGCCCCCACTCACCGAGGGCAAGTGGTGGACGCCGCTGTCCGGCTGGTTCTTCGGACTCACCCCGTTCCAATACTTCTGCATGGCAGTAATTTTCGCGGCAGCGGTCGGCTGGACGGAGTGGCGGCTCGGCACCGTGCGCACCGCACTGGTCTGCCTGTCGGGCCAGCTGATCGGCATCCTCGGCGCGTCGGTGACGGTCGGGCTGCTGGCCCACACCCATCTCGGTTGGGCCGACCGGCTTTCCGAGGTCCGCGATGTCGGATTCACCACGGCCGCGTTCGCGGCGTTGGCCGCGGTCTCGGCGACGCTGCGTTCGCCGTGGCGCCTGCGGGTGCGGGCCGTGCTGATGGCGCACGTGGCGATCACGTTCCTGTTCGAATCCACCTTCGCCGATCTCATGCATCTGATCGCGATCGCCGTCTGGCTGCCCGCGGGCGAAAAGCTGTTCAGCCGCACCGAACACGGCTTCTGGCCACGCACCCGACGTGAGGTCCGCATGCTGGCCTTCATCGGGCTGCTGGTGATCGCGACGGCCTCGGTGGCGGTGTATTTCTTCCCCGGCAACAGCCTGCTCGGCCCCACCGAGAACGAACGCGGCTCGCTGTGGAGCACGATCCTGACCGTGGTGGTGATCACCGTGGTGGCCGAGCAATTGCGGAAAGGCAGGCACTGGGCATGGTGGGGCACTCTCGCCTACGGCCTGCTGCACGTGGTGTTCACGCTGGTGCTGCTCGGGGTGGTCATCGGCACCGACTTCGAGACCACCGGCGCGGTGACCTTCGGAACAGGTCTGCTGTGGGCGTTCGAGGTGGCCCTGCTCTACAGCGGCCGCGGCGCGTTCCGGGTGCCCGTCCGCCGCAAGATCAGCGACGGCGCGCTCACCGGCACCGATCCCGGACAGGCGGTGCGCGCCCTGCTCGCCCGCTACGGCGGCAGCACCATGTCGTGGATGACGACCTGGTCGGAGAACAAATACTGGTTCGCCGCCGACGGTGAACGCTGCGTCGCCTATCAGCGCCACGCGGGCACCGTCATCGTGCTCACCGATCCGATCGGCCCCACGGATCTGCTCCCCGCCACCATCGCCGGGTTCACCGATCGCTGCGAAGCCGACGGACTCGTCCCGTGCCTGTTCTCCACCACCGAGGCGGTCGCCGAGATCGCCGGCGAACTCGGGTGGCGCAGTGTGCAGATCGCCGAGGACACCATCGTCGACCTGCCACAACTCGAGTTCAAAGGCAAAGCGTGGCAGGACATCCGGTCCGCCATCAACAAGGCGAACAAGGAAGGCATCGAGTTCCGGCTCGTCGAGCTGGCCGATGAGCCGTTCGCGGTGATCGCCCAGGTGCGCGCCATCTCCGAGGAGTGGGTGGGCGAAAAGGGGCTGCCCGAAATGGGATTCACCCTCGGCGGCGTGGAGGAGGCACTCGACCCGGCCGTGCGGGTGGGGCTGGCCGTCGATGCCAAGGGCAGCGTGCACGGCGTCACCTCGTGGTTGCCCGTCTACGGCCCCGGCGACGACATCCGCGGCTGGACCCTCGACGTGATGCGCAGGCGCCCCGACGGTTTCCGGCCGGTGGTGGAATTTCTCATCGGCTCGTCCTGCCAGGCGTTCAAAGAGGAAGGCGCCGAGATCGTTTCGCTCTCGGGCGCACCGCTGGCGCGCCATGCGGGTACCGACGGCGCCGAGCCCATCGATCGTCTGCTCGAAGGGCTCGGCGCCGCGATGGAGCCGTATTACGGTTTCCGGTCACTGCATTCGTTCAAGGCCAAGTTCCAGCCCCGCCACGAGCCGGTGTACCTGTGCTACCGCGACGAGGCCGATCTGCCCCGCATCGGCATCGCCCTGACGAAGGCATACCTGCCCGAGGTCTCGGCCAAGGATCTGATGACACTCGGGGCGTCCGGCAAATAGGCGCCGGCGCACGGATCTCAGCTCACGGGCACTGCGGTCGGCGTGACCCGCGCGATGACGTCGGCGGGTACATCGATGCCGGGTTCGAGGTTGCCGGCCGGGATCGGCTCGCCCCACACCTGTCGCAGCGGCAATACGCCCGCCCACACACCGCCGGTCGCGATGTCGCCCTCGTCGTCGTTCGGCCCGCCCGAACGCACCTTCACCGAGGCCTCGGTGAGGTCGAGCGCGAGCACCATCGTCGCCGCCATCTCCTTGCGATTGGGCGGGCGCACCCGATCCCAGGCTCCGGGTGCGGCGTGCTCGACGATCACCCGCAGCGCGTTGTCGCGCTCGGCCTCGTCGGTGACCAGCACCGCCCTGCCCCGGATCACCGCGGAGCGGTAGTTCATCGAGAAGTGCATGGCCGAGCGCGCGTACACCAGCCCGTCGACGTGGGTCACCGTCAGGGAGACATCGGTGTCGATCGCGGCGCGCATATTGCCCGCGCCGGTGGATCCGTGCAGGTAGAGGGTGTCGCCGACGCGTCCGTAGATGGTGGGCAGCGCCACCGGCGATCCGCCGAGCAGCACGCCGAGGTGGCAGAACAGGCCCGCGTCGAGCACCGCGTCCAGTGCCGCGCGGTCGGTGGCGCCGCGTTCCTTGGAGCGCGTCAGCGTGGTGCGCGGGGTCGGTGACAGGGGGTTGCGGTTGACGTCGTGCGTGCTCATAAGATGAGCTTCGCCGAAGAAGTGGACTACGTGTAGGTCCAATTCAACAGAAGTTCAACAGGCCAATTCGAGGTGGACGATGCTCGACGACCTTCCGATCCCGCTCGACCGCAGCGCCCCCGAACCGCTGTCGGTACAGGTGGCCGATGCCCTGCGCGCCGCGGCGACCGACCGGGTGCTGCGCATCGGCGACCGTCTGCCCTCCTCGCGCGCCCTCGCACAGCGACTCGGAGTGAGCCGGGCCGTGGTGGCGGGCGCCTACGACCAATTGCACGCGGAAGGCTGGCTGACCGGTAAACACGGTTCCGGCACCTACCTCAGCACCGCTCCCGCCGCCGCGCCACCGTCCACCGGCGCGGGCCACGGCGCCGATCCCGACGCGGGCCTGCTCGATCTGGGTCCGGGCGCACCGTGCGCCGAAGCGGTCGACTCCGCCGCGTGGCGCCGCGCGTGGCGGGCGGCGGGCGACCAGGCTCCCGAGGCCCGCAAGAACCGTGCGGGCGAACCGGACTTCCGGGCGGCGGTCGCCGATCACCTCCTGCGCCATCGGGGCCTGGCAGCCGGCGCCGGATCGGTGGTGCTGGCCACGGCCGGTACCAGCGCGGCGGTGGGCGAGCTCGCCACCGCGCTGCTTCGCCCCGGCGACACCGTCGCCATCGAGGATCCCGGCTACCTGCGCGCCGTCGGCGCGCTGCGCGCCGCCGGCATCGAGGTTCTGCCGGTGCCCGTCGACGCCGACGGTCTTTGTGTGGATCGGATTCCGCCGGGTGTCCGCGCGGTGTACTGCACACCGGCACACCAGTTCCCGATCGGTGCGATGATGCCCGCGTCCCGCCGGGTCGAGCTCATCGAATTCGCCAGAAGAACAGGCGCTTTCATCATCGAGGACGACTACGACGGCGAATTGCGATACGACACAGCGCCGTTGCCGCTGTTGGCGGCGATGGCACCCGACGTCGTCGTCCATCTCGGCACCACCAGCAAGATCATCGCCACCACCCTCGGCGTCGGCTGGCTCGTCGCCCGCCCCGACATCACCGACGCCGTGCTCGCCCATCGTGCGGAGATCGGCAGCTCCCCGAGCCCCGCCGGGCAACGGATCCTCAGCGAATTCGCCCGCCACGGCGATCTGTCCCGGCACCTGCGTCGGCTCCGCAGGGTCGTCCCGCCACGCCGCGCCCTGGTCGTCGACGAGCTCACCCGCCACCGGCTCCCCGTCATCGGCGACGACGCGGGCTCGCATGTCGTCGTCGAACTCCCCGGTCCCGCCGCCGAGCGCCACGCCGTCGACGCCGCCCGCGTCCGCGGCGTCCTGCTCGACGGTCTGGCCCGCCACCACCTCGGCGAACCACACCACTTCGGCGTCGCCATCGGCTACACCGCGCTGAACAGCGACGACCTCGCCCGCGCCATGCCCATCGCGGCCGACTGCCTCGCCCAAGCAGCACGCCCCGCCGGACCCGCGCGGTCGTAGCATGGACCAGGAACCGGCACGACCCCTCCGACTATCGAAGTGGTGAGACATGACCGATCAGGACATTCTGGCGCGGATCAAACAGCTGGTCGACGACGAGCACTCGCTGCGAGCCAAGGCCACCGCGGGCAAGATCGACCCGGTAGCCGAACGCAAGCAGCTGGCCGAACTGGAAGTGATGCTCGATCAGGCATGGGATCTGTTGCGGCAGCGGCGCGCCCGCAGCGGCTCCGGCGAATCTCCCGAGGACACCGGGCTGCGCTCCCCTCGTGAGGTCGAGGGCTATCTGCAGTGACCGAGCTCGAGTACGACGTCATCGTCATCGGCGCGGGCCCGGCGGGTGAGAACGCCGCCGCCTACGCCATCGCGGGCAGCGACCGCACCGCCGCCCTCGTCGAGCGGGAACTGTTCGGCGGCGAATGCAGCTATTGGGCGTGCATCCCCAGTAAGGCACTGCTGCGCCCCGGCGCCGTACTCGACCTCGGCGAGGCGATGCCGGGGGTGAGCGCGAGCGGCCCGCAGGTAGCCGACATCCTCGCCCGCCGCGACACCTTCGTGCACGACCACGACGACAGTTCCCAGGTGGAGTGGGCGAAATCGACAGGCATCGACCCCGTCCGCGGCGCGGGCCGTCTGGTCGGCGAACGACTCGTCGAGGTCCACACCGAGGAGGGCGTGCAGCTCTTGCGCGCCCGGCACGCTGTCGTCCTGGCGACCGGCACCGCCGCCACCATCCCGGACATTTCAGGCGTACGCGAGGCGCTGCCGTGGACCTCCCGCGACGCCACCAACCTGACCGTCGTCCCGCGCCGGGTCGCCATCATCGGCGGCGGTGTCGTCGCCTGCGAAACCGCGACCTGGCTGGCCGAACTCGGCGCCGAGGAGGTGACCCTGCTGGTCCGGGGCGACCGCCTGCTGCCACGCAGCGAGTCGTTCGCTTCGGAGCTGGTGCTGCGGGGCCTGCGCGACACCGGAATCGTCGAGGTGCGGTTCCATACCGAACCGCTGCTGGTCTCGCGCCGCGACCCCGAGGACACCGGCGTCGGCCGCATCCACGGCGGTCCTGTCACCCTGGTGCTCGGCGACGGCGAACTCGAGGTCGACGAACTCGTCGTCGCCACCGGCCGCACCCCCGCCACCGCGAATCTCGGCCTCGACGCGGTGGGGCTGCCCGCCGGCTATATCGAGGTCGACGACCAGCTGACCGCGCGCGAGGTGCCCGGCGACTGGCTCTACGCCGTCGGCGATGTGAATCATCGTGTGGCACTGACACATATGGGCAAGTACCAGGCCAGAGTGTGCGGTGACGTGATCGCCGCCCGCGCGGAGGGCAAGCCACTCGCCGGCGCCCGGTTCACCGCGAGCGCCGACCACCAGCAGGTGCCCCAGGTCGTCTACACCGCACCGGAACTCGCCTCCGTCGGCCTCACCGAACACGAGGCGCGCGCCGCCGGACACGCGGTGGACACCGTCGAGCTCGATATCGCCGTCGCGGGTTCCGCGCTCTCGCGTGACGACTTCCACGGCCGCGCGAAACTCGTCGTCGACACCGCCGCCGACCGTATTCTCGGTGCCACCTTCGTCGGCCCCGATATGGGCGAGCAGTTGCACGCGGCCACCATCGCGGTGGTGGGGCAGGTACCGCTGGACACGCTGTGGAACGCGGTGCCCGCCTTCCCGACCGTCAGCGAGTTCTGGCTCCGGCTGCTGGAAGCCTGGCGCGAGAAGGCTATTTGAGCAGCCGCGACATCCGCCGGTCGGCGAGCACCTTGCCGCCGGTCTGGCAGGTGGCGCAGTACTGGAAGGACCGCTCCGCGTAGGACACCTCGCGCACGGTGTCACCACAGACCGGGCACGCCTGCCCGGTTCTGGCGTGTACCCGCATGCCCGATCGCTTTTCGCCCTTCAGTCGGGCAGCGTCCTGTCCCACGGAACGATCGACCGCGTCGAGCAGGACCGTGCGCATCGCGATGTACAACTGCGAAACCTTGTCCGCGGACATTGTTCTGGTGTTCGCGAACGGGGAGATCTTCGCGGTGTGCAGGATCTCGTCGGAATAGGCATTGCCGATTCCGGCGATCAGGGTCTGGTCCACGATCGCGGTCTTGATCCGCTGCGACGTACTTTTCAGCAGCGCGGCGAATTCGTCCTCGGTCAGTCCGAGCGCGTCAGGTCCGAGCCGCGCGATCCCCGGCACCATTTTCGGATCCTCGACGACATACACCGCCAGCCGTTTCTTCGTGCCCGCCTCGGTCAGGTCGATCGCGGGCGTGGCGCCCTCGGGCGTGAAGAAATGCACGCGCAGCGCCAGCGGGCTCTTTCCGCCCGGCTTCGGCGGCAACGGATTCGGCTCATCCACCCAGCGCAACCATCCACCGCGCGACAAATGGGTGATCAACCACAGTCCGCCACAATCCATTCCGAGGAATTTCCCCCACCGCCCCGCACCGGTGACGTCGCGGCCGGACAACGCGGTGACCGGCGGATCGAACGTCTTCACCGCACTCAGGGCCGCCACGTCCACACGGCCGACCACAGCGCCGACGGCATGATCCCGAAGGAACTGCGCCAACGCCTCTATTTCCGGCAGTTCGGGCACGGTTGCCAGTTTAGCTATTCATCGCGCGTCGGCGCGGGATCCGTCGCGGAGCAGATAGACATCCATGATCCAGCCTTTTTCCGCGCGCAGTTCCGCGCGGCGAGCCACGATGCGGCTTTCGACTTCGCGTAGATCGCCTTCGATCAGGATTTCGTCGGGCATGCCGAGGTAGGCGCCCCACCAGATATGGATGTCGTCGCCACGAACCTCGGTGAACGAGCATTCACCGTCCAGCATCACCACGGTCGACCCGGGTCCGAGCCCTTCTTCGCGCAGTCTGCGCCCGGTCGTGACGTGGACGGGCTCGCCGATCCGGTGCAGCACCATGCGGTGGCGGGCGGCGAGCGCGGCGATGCTGGTGACGCCGGGGATCACCTCGTAGTCGAAGTCGGCGCGCCCCCGAGCCAGCACGTGCTCGACCATGCGCAGGGTGCTGTCGTAGAGCGCCGGATCCCCCCATACAAGGATCGCGCCGATGCCGTCCACCTGGTCGAACGCGGCTTCGAGGAGTTCGGAGCGGCGTTCGTGCCAATCCACGACGACCCCGGCGTAGTCGGCGGGAGTGCGCTCACGCGGCGGATCGGCGATCTCGATGATCCGATGCGGCGTGTCCACGTGTTCGGCCAGGATCGTGGTGCGCACGTCGACGAGTTCCTGTTTCTCGGCGCCCTTGCCGATCACGAAGATGGCCTCGGCCTTTCGCATGGCCTTGATCGCCTGCACCGTCACCTGGTCGGGGTCGCCGGCGCCGATGCCGATCACGTAGAGCTTGCGCATAGCCGAAGAGCTTGCCAGGTGCCGATCCGCAGAGCCGACCCCCGTAGAATCGCAAGATGTGGCCACCCCTGATACGCAGTACGAGGATCTGCTCCGGCACGTTCTGGAGCGAGGCACGCCCAAGGCCGATCGCACCGGCACCGGAACCCGCAGCATCTTCGGTCACCAGCTGCGCTACGACCTGGCTGAATCCTTCCCGCTGATCACCACCAAGCGGGTCCACATGAAGTCCATCGCCTACGAACTGCTGTGGTTCCTGCGGGGCGACTCCAATGTCTCCTGGCTGCGCGAACACGGCGTGACCATCTGGGACGAATGGGCCGACGCCAAAGGTGAGCTCGGCCCCGTCTACGGCGTGCAGTGGCGCTCGTGGCCCACCCCCGACGGCACCCACATCGACCAGATCGCCCAGGTACTGCACACCCTGCGCACCGACCCCGATTCGCGCCGGATGATCGTCTCGGCCTGGAACGTGGCCGACCTGGACAAGATGGCCCTAGCCCCCTGCCACGCCTTCTTCCAGTTCTATGTCGCCGACGGCAAACTGTCCTGCCAGCTGTACCAGCGCAGCGCCGACCTGTTCCTCGGTGTGCCGTTCAATATCGCCGGCTACGCCCTGCTCACGCTGATGGTCGCCCAGCAGACCGAGCTCGAGCCGGGCGAGTTCATCTGGACGGGCGGCGACGTGCACATCTACGACAATCACGTCGACCAGGTCCGCGAACAGCTCACCCGCGAGCCCTACCCGTTCCCGACGCTGCACCTGCGCCCGGCGACGAGCCTGTTCGACTACGCCTACGAGGACATCGAGCTGTCCGACTACAAACATCACCCCGGCATCAAAGCGCCGGTGGCGGTGTGAAGCAGATCGGCCTGATCTGGGCGCAGGCGAACGACCGGGTGATCGGTGTCGACAACACCATTCCGTGGCGGGTGCCCGAGGATATGGCGAATTTCCGCGACACCACCATGGGCCACCCGGTGATCATGGGCAGACGGACGTGGGATTCGCTGCCCGCGAGCTTTCGTCCGCTGTCCGGCCGCCGCAACATCGTGGTCACCCGCCAGACCGATTGGGCCGCCGACGGTGCCGAACGCGCCGCATCTCTACCCGACGCGCTGACGATGACCGGCGAGTCCGACACCTGGGTGGCGGGCGGCGGCGAGATCTACCGCGCCGCCCTGCCCTCGGCGACGACGCTGCTGGTCACCGAGGTCGACACCACCGTGGCGGGCGATGCGTTCGCCCCGGTCATCGGCCCGGAATGGCATGCGGACGACGCCCCGTGGCTGACCTCGAAAACCGGTCTGCGCTACCGCATTCGCCACTACACCCGCGGCTGACAACACACAGCTAACGGTCGCGGCAAAACGCCCGAACGCGTGGGTGCCGTCGGGCATACTCCTGGCAAGACCTGCCCGCGAGATGCCTGCGAAAGGCTCGATCCATGGACAAGAAATCGCTGACCGCGGTGGCCCGTCAACAGCTCAAGCTGGCGGCCACCTCGACGAGCGGCCGGAGTTCGCAAACCCTCATCGGCGGCCACACCCACGCGCTGCGGCAGACGGTGGTCGCCCTCGCCGAGGGGCAGAGCCTGGCCGAACACGACAATGCGGGTGATGCCACCATCCAGGTACTCTCCGGCACGCTGGTGCTGATCGCGGGCACCGACGAGTGGAAGGGTTCGGCAGGCGATCTCATCGTGGTGCCGCGCGCCCGCCACAGTGTCAAAGCTGTCGACGACGTCACATTTTTGCTGACCGTCGCGAAATAGCAGGTCGATCGCCCGAAATATCTGACATCTCGAGGCGTTGATCGGACCTGTCGGTCCGGAGCCGTACTGTGGACGCCATGGGTGAGCCACAGCCGATCCTCGATCCACTCACGCCGTCCGCGATCTTCCTGGTCGCCACCATCGACTCCGGTGGCGAATCCGCGGTCCGCGACCTCTTGGCAGACATCTCCGGATTGCGCCGTTCGATCGGTTTCCGGGTACCCGGTGAAGGATTGACCTGCGTCACCTCGATCGGCTCGGCGGCCTGGGACCGGCTCTTCGTCGGCCCGAAACCCGCTGAGCTACACGAGTTCCCGGGTTACAACGGCCCGATCCACAGCGCCCCGGCCACCCCTGGCGACCTGTTCTTCCACATCAGGGGCGAGACCCAGGGCCCGTGCTTCGAACTCGCCATGGTGATCGGCGCCCGCCTCAAAGGCGCGGCGACCATCGTCGACGAGACGGTCGGCTTCCGCTATTTCGAGCAGCGCGACCTGCTCGGCTTCGTCGACGGCACCGAGAACCCCGAAGGCCCGGGCGCGGCCTCGGCGGCGCTGATCGGCGATGAAGATCCCGAGTTCACCGGTGGTAGCTACGTGGTCGTGCAGAAGTACACCCACCCGCTCGACCAGTGGAACGCGCTGTCGATCGAGGAACAGGAGCGGGTGATCGGGCGGACCAAACTCGCCGACTACGAACTGCCCGACGACGTGAAACCCGCCGACTCGCACGTCGCGGTGAACACGATCACCGATCCCGACGGCACCGAACGCCAGATCGTGCGCGCCAACATGCCGTTCGGCACCATCGGCGCCGGCGAGTTCGGCACCTACTACGTGGCCTACGCCGCCACCCCGAGCGTCACCGAACGCATGCTCGAACGGATGTTCCTCGGTACCAGCGAGGCGGCTTACGACCGCATCCTCGACTTCTCCTTCGCTGTGACCGGCACGCTCTTCTTCACTCCCACCGTGGATTTCCTCGATGACCTGCCCGACGCACCCGACACGGCAGCCACCGAGGTCGAGCCGGCGACACTGTCCGAAATCGTCCCCGTCGAACGTGCGAACGCGGCGGCAGCCGCTCGCTCGGACGGCTCCCTCGCAATCGGCACGATGAAAAGGAGTAATTGAATGAACAACCTGCATCGCGAACTCGCGCCGATCACCGGCGAAGCCTGGTCGCAGATCGAGGAGGAGGCAACCCGCACGTTCAAGCGCAATATCGCGGGTCGCCGGGTGGTCGACGTGTCGGGACCGCACGGCTTCGACTTCTCGGCCCGCAACCTCGGCCGGGTCACCTCGATCGCCTCGCCCGACGACGGCGTGCAGGCTCGTCAGCGCGTGATCCAGCCGGTTATCGAGCTGCGGGTGCCGTTCACTCTGCAACGCTCCGAGCTCGACGACATCGAGCGCGGAGCGGGCGACGCCGACCTCGACAACCTCAAGGACGCCGCGCAGAAGATCGCCTTCGCCGAAGACCGTGCGATCTTCGAGAGCTACGCCGCCGCGGGCATCACCGGGATCCGCGAGGCCGCCTCGAACTCCCCCGTCGCCCTTCCGAGCAATGTCGTCGACATTCCCGATGCCATTTCGCACGCCCTCACCGGCCTGCGCCTGGCCGGCGTGCAGGGCCCGTATTCGGTGGTGCTCAGCGCCGAGCTGTACACCCAGGTCAGCGAGACCTCCGATCACGGTCACCCGATCCGGACCCACATCGAGCGGCTGATCGACGGCGAGATCATCTGGGCGCCGGCGATCTCGGGCGGTTTCGCACTCACCACCCGCGGCGGCGACTTCGAGCTCGCGCTCGGCCAGGACCTGTCGATCGGCTACCTCAGCCACGATGCCGAGACGGTGCAGCTGTACTTCCAGGAGACCTTCACCTTCCTCGTCGAGACCTCCGAGGCAGCGGTGTCGCTCGGCTCGTGAGCCCACGGCGGTGCGCACCGCTAGGGTGAGCCACGAATCGTGATTCGCCGATCGGCGCGAGCATCGGGCCCGGCGAGCTGGAGAGGGAGGTCCGCATGTCGGTCGTGCGTGCCGGTGTGGTGTCCACCAGGCGGAGTCTGTTCTATTGCTTGATCGGAGTCCTGGTCACCACGGGCGTCGTCGGGATGTTCCTGGCGATGTTCGGGGTGAACCGGGTGATCACCGGGCTGCTGGTCGGGGCGGTCGGCGGGTTCGCGGCGGGTGTCGCGCTGTTCGTCCGTGATGTCATCGAACTGCACGAGCACGCGATCTACGCGCGGACCCCGTTCCGCTCGTCGACCGTGTCGTGGGACCGCGTCGTCGCCGGCCGCTTCACCCTCGACGAGCACGCCCGCTGGGCACTGGCACTCGACCTGAACGGCGAGTCGGCCGACGAACTGGTGCTGCTGTCCATCCCACCGGTGATCCGCCCCGTCACCGGCGCCTACGACATGCGCAAGCGCGAACAGGTGAGCGAGATCCGGGAAATGCTGCGCGCCAAGCGAATCCCGATCACCGTGCTGCCCGAGATCGCCGGCGCGCTCAACCAGCACTGGCAGATCGCCCCGCCGACCACCCGCTGAGACCCGCTACGCGCTCGCCTCGGATTCGAACCTGCGTCGGTAGTCCGAGGGCGACACCCCGAGCCGCGCGACAAATGCCCGGCGTAGCGCCTCGGCGCCGGCGAATCCCGCACCGGAGGCGGCCCGGCTCACCGAGCTGCCTGCTTCGAGCTCGGCCCGGGCGAGATCGAACCGCGTATTCGCCGCGTACTCGGCCGGGCTGAGCCCGGTCTCCTCGGTGAACAGACGCGTGAGGTGGCGGACGCTCACATTGACGTATCGCGCGAGGTCCCCCACGCTGTGCCGCGCGGCGGGGTCTCTGGCGATCAGGTCGGTGACCGCGCGCACCGGACCTGGTGGCAGGGCGACGGCGCGCATGGGCGTCGAGAACTGGGTCTGCCCGCCGGAACGCTGCAGATAGACCAGAAGCCCCTGAGCGACCTGGCGAGCGATGTCGCTGCCCAGATCGTCCGCCACCAATGCGAGCGCGAGGTCGATGCCCGCCGCGACGCCCGCCGAGGTCGCGATGTCGTTGTCCCGCACGAAGATGCGGTCCGCCTGCACGTCGATTCGGGGATACCGGCGGGCGAGCTCGGCGGCGAATTTCCAGTGCGTTGTCGCGCTTCGACCGTCCAGCATCCCGAGTTCGGCCAGCCACGAAGGCGCCACTGCAAATGGAAACGACCCGACGGCTGCGCGCTGCGAGGAGGCGGGCGGCCTCGACCAGATCGGGACGCACGAACTCGGCGGGGCGCACCTCACTGCCGGGCACCACGAGGGTGTCCAGCAGGGGCGCATCCGCCACGGACGTCGTCACAGCAACTCCATGGCCCACCGAGCTGTGCACCGGTGCGCCAGTGGGTGAGATCAGCACGATCTCATAGGCATCGGCGAACTGATTCGCCTCGACGAATACCTCTGCGGGACCGACGTAGTCGAGCGCTTTCACCCCGTCGAACAGGAGAAACCCGATACGCCGTGTACCACTGGATGCACTGCGACGTACACGATTTCGGGGTGCGGACATGCCGATAAATCTAATGCTTGGCCTAAATGGCGGGATCTTCGGCCGTTCCGGTAGGTGACAGCGCACCGGCGCTCGACAACTATGGGCAACCTATTCATCCACATCTCCGACAGGAGCACAGATGCCCTACTTCACCACCTCCGACGGTACCGAGATCTATTTCTCCGATTGGGGCACCGGACAACCTGTCGTCTTCAGCCACGGCTGGCCGCTGAGCTCCGACGCGTGGGCATTGGAACGCAAGACCTTCGCCGACGCGGGCTACCGCGTCATCGCACACGACCGCCGCGGTCACGGCCGCTCCTCGCAGCCGTGGCAGGGCAACGACATGGACACCTATGCACGCGATCTCGCCGAGTTGATCGAGTCACTCGACCTGCACGATGTCATCGTGGTCGGGCACTCGACCGGAGGTGGCGAGGTGGTGCGTTACGCCGCCCAGCACGGTGCGGAGCGGGTGGCCAAGGTCGTCACCATCGGTGCGGTACCGCCGATCATGATCGCCACCGAGGCCTATCCCGACGGCCTGCCGATGGAGGTGTTCGACAACATCCGCGCCGGCGTGCTCAACGACCGCTCCGCCTTCTATCAGGAGCTCGCCCCCTCGTTCTTCGGCTTCAACCGCGAGGGTGCCGTCGTCTCGAAGGGCGCGCAGGACGACTTCTGGCGCCAGGGCATGCTGGTGGGGATCCAGGCGGCCTACGAGTGCGTCGCCGCGTTCTCCGCGACCGACTTCACCGAGGATTTGAAGGCCCTGCAGGTGCCGGTCTTCATCGCCCACGGCGACGACGACCAGATCGTGCCGATCGCGAATGCGGCGCTGAAGTCGATCGAGCTCGTCGAGAACGGAACACTCAAGGTGTACGCGGGTGCACCGCACGGCGTCTTCGGCGCCTATCAGCAGGAGCTGATCCAGGACATCCTGGCGTTCATCCGGAGTTGAGGCCTCCCGGCGCGGCGCCCTGCCGGGAACCGCGCCGGCGCCTCAGGCGGGAGCGATCTCGCCCAGCCGTGCGAGGAGATCCGCAGCCGCTGCCCGCACCGCACCCATGTCGCCCGGGTAGCCGACGATGCGCAGCACGGCGTCCGGGATGACGCGCTCGGTGTCCACGCCCGCCGCCCCCTCGTCGTACCTGATCGCGATCACAGTCTCGACCAGCCGAAACGGCAGAATCCGCGCATCGTCGGATGCACCGGCAGCGGTGGATGATGCGACGGTGAGACGCTCGTAGTGTCCGCGCAGTTCGTCACGACGCCGCCGGAACGCGACGAAACGTTCCGTGCGCAGCTCCGGCAGCAGGTACAGCGCGCCCAGATTCCACCGCGCCGTCCGCAATTGGCGCACGTCGAACAAGGCGAGCGCGTACAGCTGCGTCGCCGCGTCATCCGGTTCGCTCATCATCCGCTGCGCCAGTTCGACCGGCCCCGCCACCGTTTCGGCCAGTAGCGCGTCGAGGATGTCGTCCTTGGCGGCGAAGTGGTGATACAGCGATGCCTGCCGGATGCCGACCGCGTCGGCGACTGCCCGCGTCGAGGTGTTGGCGTACCCCTTGGTGGTGAAGAGCTCCGCCGCCGCGTCGAGGATCTCCGCGCGTGGCGTAGTTCCCTGTCTGCGCCGCTGTTCCAGCCGGGGACGCCCGGGACCGAGATTCGCCACACCGGAGATTCTGTCATCGGGCCACGACCTGCCTCGCAGCGGGCAGCTCACCAGCGAGAATGCCCGGCGGTCGTATTTCTGTCATTTGACAGAAACTCAGGCAACGCAGAAGTTACCGCGGGGCGTCCAGTCGATACACGCACGACACCGTTCGAGCGATCGCGCGCGCAAAACTATCGACTGATAGATATTGGCCGAACCGCTGAAGGACACCGACATGGCCACGACATTCGAATCCCCCGCCGCCCCACCCGAACTCGGCCGCGACAGCGCCGATCTGGCAGCCTTCGGCTACACGCCGGTCCTGCACCGCAAACTGGGGCGTTACGCGTCCTTCGCGGCAGGTTTCTCGTTCGTCTCCATCCTCACCACGATCTTCCAGTTCTTCGGCTTCGGCTATTCGTTCGGCGGCGCCGCCTTCTTCTGGACGTGGCCGCTGGTGTTCGCGGGCCAGTTCCTGGTCGCGCTGAACTTCGCCGAGCTCGCCGCCCGTTACCCGATCTCCGGCTGTATCTATCAGTGGTCTCGTCGGCTGGCCGGCGGGCTGATCGGCTGGTTCGCCGGCTGGATGATGGTGATCGCGCAGGTCGTGACCGCCGCCGCGGCCGCCATCGCGCTCCAGGTGGTGCTCCCCTCCATCTGGAGCGGATTCCAGCTCATCGGCACCGACACCGCGCTCACCTCCCGCGACGGCGCGATGAACGCGGTGCTGCTCGGTAGCGTGTTGCTCGTCGTCACCACCACCATCAATGTGATCGGCATCGACCTGATGTCGAAGATCAATTCGATCGGTGTCACCGTCGAGATCGTCGGGGTGCTGGCGATCATCGCGCTGTTCTTCGTCAACACCGAGCGCGGCCCCGATGTGGTGTTCCAGACCGACCAGGCCTCCCCCGGCCCGTACTGGGCGGCATTCCTGGTCTCGGGCCTGATGGCCGCGTACGTGATGGTCGGATTCGATTCCGCCGGTGAGCTTTCCGAGGAGACCAAGAACCCGCGCAAGGTCGCTCCCCGCACCATCCTGCTCGCGCTGGCGGTCTCGGCGCTGGGCGGCGGCCTCATGCTGCTCGGCGCGCTGATGGCGGCACCGAGCCTGTCCGACGGCGAATTGTCCACCGGCGGCCTGGCTTACGTCATCACCTCGAAGCTGAACAGTCCCGCCGGATCGGTGCTGCTCGGCTGTGTCGCGGTCGCGGTGATCGTGTGCACCCTCGCCATTCAGACCGCGGGCTCGCGCCTGATGTTCTCGATGGCTCGCGACGGCAAACTGCCCTTCGCCAAGGCCCTGTCCACCGTGCACCCCCGCTTCGGCACGCCCGTGTGGCCCGCCGTCGCGATCGGCGCCCTCGGCATCGGCCTGCTGGTGCTGAACCTCGGCAACCCCGCCATCTTCGCCACCCTCGCCAGCGTCTGCATCGTCAGCCTGTACCTGGCCTACCTGCTGGTCACCGTGCCGCTGCTGCTGCGCCGCATCCAGGGCCTGCCCGCCCCCGACGACAAGACCCTGTTCCACCTGGGCCGCCTCGGCATCCCCATCAACGCCCTCGCCGTCGTCTGGGGCATCGCCATGGTCATCAACCTGGCCTGGCCCCGCCCCGAGGTCTACACCCCCGCCGGCGGCAGCTGGTGGCAACTCTGGGCAGGCCCCCTGTCGGTAGCCGTAATCCTCACCACCGGCGCCATCGTCTACCGCTCGGTAGTAGCAGCCAAGACCCCCACGCCCCTCACCGAAACCGCCCCCGCCACAACCTGATCCGCCCCGACCACACCACACACCCAGCCGGCCGGCACACCTTCAACAACCCACCGCACGCACACCCAGCCCGCCCCCGTCTTCAACAACCCACCCAACCCACCCACCGCACTCCCGACCCCTAGGGAGGGACGGCCACGAAGTGGCCGGTCCGCGGCCGGGTCGCCGGTCAGGCGCCGTTGC
>NZ_JBHXWQ010000014.1:0-64544 GCF_042671725.1 Nocardia sp. NPDC127606
GCACTCGACAGGGTGTGGGAGAGTAGGACACTGCCGGAACATCATTGCGAAAGGCCCTCCAACTTCGGTTGGAGGGCCTTTTTGCGTTCCCAGGACCGTCGCCTACAGTGCTTGGGTGCGCCTCGTCATTGCTCGTTGCCAGGTCGACTATGTCGGTCGACTGACCGCCCACCTTCCGATGGCTCGTCGGCTGTTGCTGATCAAGGCCGACGGGTCGGTGCTCGTGCACTCCGACGGCGGCTCGTACAAGCCGCTGAACTGGATGAGCCCGCCGTGCTGGCTGGTGGAGCAGGAAGTTCCGGACGCGATGCCCGCCGAATTGCCCGACGGCGTACGGCCGTTGCGGGAGGGGCAGACGCCGGAGCCGGTGACGGCGAAGGCGCTGTGGGTGGTGACCAACAAGGCCGGCGAGGAATTGCGGATCACCATCGAGGAGATCGAGCACGATTCCTCGCACGAGCTCGGGGTCGACCCCGGTCTGGTGAAGGACGGCGTCGAAGCGCATCTGCAGGAGCTGCTCGCCGAACACGTGACGAAGCTCGGGGAGGGGTACACCCTGGTGCGGCGCGAGTACATGACCGCGATCGGCCCGGTGGACCTGCTGTGCCGCGATGCCGACGGGGCCACCGTGGCGGTGGAGATCAAGCGGCGCGGTGACATCGACGGTGTCGAGCAGCTCACCCGGTACCTCGAACTGCTCAACCTCGACCCGCTGCTGGCCCCGGTGGCAGGGGTGTTCGCGGCGCAGCAGATCAAGCCGCAGGCGAAGACGCTGGCCGAGTACCGTGGAATCCGGTGCCTCACGCTCGATTACGACGAGCTACGCGGCACGGAGAGCAACGTTTTCCGCCTGTTCTAGGAGAGGGTGTCATGCCGCGACGTAGACCGCGCAGCGGACGTTCTGCGGGGCCTAGGCCGATCGGCGATGTGTACGGCCGCACCGAGGACGGTCCGGGCGACGAAACCTATGTCGTGCGAACGGTTCCCGGCGCCCGTGCGGTGAAGCCCTATCGGTGCCCTGGCTGCGACCACGAGATCGCGGTCGGTGTCGCCCATATCGTGGCCTGGGCCGCCGAGGGCGGCGAAGAGGACCGTAGACACTGGCACCAGGGTTGCTGGAACGGCAGGCGCACCCGCGGCATCACCCGCCGCTGGTCGTGACGTAGGAGACAAAACCGAAGGCCGCCTCGATGATTCGAGGCGGCCTTCGGTTTTCCGGGTAAATGTCGTGACGAGTCCGACAGCTGGTTAGTTGACGTCGGCGCTCTCGCGGTCCTCATCGACGATGTCCTCGTCGGCGACCTCGGGGATGGCCTTGTTCTGACGCGAGCTCGACACCGACTTGTTGCCGTTGTTGCTGATCGACTTGCGCTCAGGCGTGCCGTCGAGCAGTTCGCTCTCGCGGTTGACCGCGGCGAGCATGGCGGGGACGGAATCGAGCTGACCGCGGATACCGAGCAGCTGGGCGAGCACCCGGCCGCGCAGCACGCGCATCTCCTCGGCCAGTTCCTTCGCGTGCGCGATCTTGCGCTCGGAGGTCTGGGTGGCGGAGCTGATCAGGCGGTTCGACTCGTCGGTCGCGTCCTTGATCCGCTGGGCGGCTTCGGCGCGACTGGTGGCCTCGAGCTCCTCCATGGCACGGGTCAGCTTGGTGCGCCGATCGTTCATGGTGGCCTCGAAGTCCTGCTGGGTGGCCTTGCGCTTGGCTTCGGCCTCCTTGCCCAGACGTTCGACATCGGCTTGGGCGGCTTCGATGATCTTGGCCGACTCGGTGCGCGCGTTCGCGAGGGTCTGCTCGAACTCGATCTCGAGCGCCTCGCGCTTCTCCTTGGTCTCCGCGAGCAGCGACTCGTACTTGCCACGCATCTCGGTGGCCTGCTGCTCGGCGATCGACACCATCTCGGCGGCTTCGGCCTGCGCCAGCGCGCGGACCTCGGACGCTTCGTCCGAGGCCAGGCGCAGCATGCGCGAGATACGGTCGGACATGCCTTCGGCGGTGGTCGGCGGCACGGAAAGCCGGTCGACCTCCTTGCGGAGCTCGTCGATCTCGTCACGCGCATCTTCCAGCTGGCTGGCGAGATTGCGGGCCTGCGCTGCGGCAGCGTCCCGGTCGGTGGCGGTGACGCGGAGCTCAGCGTCGAAGCGGTCGAAGTAGTTGCGCACCTCGTCTTGCGCATAACCCTTGCGCACAACGGTGAAGGGCAGTGCAACGAAGCGATTGCGATCGGACTCAGGTGACGACATGGCACACAAAATACAGCCTCGAGCGAGCCTATGGAGACTCGACCGTGATTGTGATCTCGCCGAGATTTACCGACAGTACCGGCGTACTAGTGCGTAACATCCGGGTTCGGCTCCACGAGCTCGACCAGCACACCGCCAGCATCCTTCGGATGGATGAAATTGATGCGGGAATCGGCGGTTCCGTGACGAGGGGCTTCGTACAGCAAACGCACGCCGCGCCCGCGCAGGAAACCCGAAACCGCATCGATATCGGTGACCCGGTAGGCCAGCTGCTGCAGTCCGGGGCCGCTGCGGTCGATGAACTTGGCGATGGTCGACTCCGGGGTGAGCGGGGCCAGCAACTGCAGGGCGGTCGCGCGGTCGGCGGCGGCGGGGCACGACAGCATCGCTTCGACGACGCCCTGGGCCTCGTTCACCTCGCGGTGGGTCTCGACCATGCCGAGATTGTCGGTGTACCAGGCCACCGCGGTGTCCAGGTCGGGCACGGCGATGCCCACGTGGTCGACGGCGATGACGTAGTCGGCGGGGATGAAGTTCTCATTGGTCACCCCACGAAGCTAGCGCGGACCTGCGTGCCGGGCGCGGGCCGATACCGGTTACCGTGGAGTCCAACTCCTGTACGCGCGCGGTGCTGCCGTGTGCGTCCGGCGAGGATCGACTCAATGAATGCGAGGCTTTCGTGACCACTTCTGTCATCGTGTCCGGTGCGCGTACCCCGGTCGGTCGGCTGCTGGGCGGTCTGAAGGGCTTCAAGGCCTCGGATCTGGCCGGTGTCGCGATCAAGGCCGCGCTCGAGAAGGGCGGCGTCGCGCCCGAGCAGGTCGACTACGTGATCCTCGGTCAGGTGCTGCAGGCAGGCGCGGGGCAGCTGCCCGCGCGCCAGGCCGCCATCGCCGCGGGCATCCCGTTGGACGTGCCGTCGATCCTGATCAACAAGGTCTGTCTGTCGGGCATCAACGCGATCGCGCTGGCCGACCAGCTGATCCGCGCGGGTGAGCACGAGATCGTGGTCGCCGGCGGCATGGAGTCGATGAGCCAGACCCCGCACCTGCTGCCCAAGAGCCGTGAGGGCTTCAAGTACGGCGACACCACCCTCGTCGACCACATGGCCTACGACGGCCTGCACGACGTGATCACCGACCAGGCCATGGGCCTGCTCACCGAGGATCGCAACGACCTGGACAAGGTGAGCCGCGAGGAGCAGGACGCGCTGGCCGCGGCCTCGCACCAGCGCGCCGCCGCCGCGTGGAAGAACGGGCTGTTCGAGGACGAGGTCGTGCCGGTCGCCGTGCCGCAGCGCAAGGGTGACCCGGTCTACGTGACCGAGGACGAGGGCATCCGCGCCGACACCACCGTCGAGTCGCTGGGCAAGCTGCGCCCGGCCTTCCGCAAGGACGGCACCGTCACCGCGGGCACCGCCTCGCAGATCTCCGACGGCGCGGCCGCGGTGATCGTGATGAGCAAGACCAAGGCCGAAGAGCTGGGCCTGGAGTGGATCGCCGAGATCGGCGCCGCGGGCCAGGTCGCCGGGCCGGATTCGACCCTGCAGGACCAGCCGGCCAACGCCATCCTCGCCGCGTGCGCGAAGGAGGGCATCACGCCCGCGGATCTGGACCTGATCGAGATCAACGAGGCATTCGCGGCCGTCGGGGTGTCGTCGACCCGCAAGCTGGGCTTCGACCCGGAGAAGGTCAACGTCAACGGTGGCGCCATCGCCATCGGGCACCCGCTCGGCATGTCGGGCGCGCGCATCCTGCTGCACCTGGCGCTGGAGCTGAAGCGTCGCGGTGGCGGCGTCGGTGCCGCCGCGCTGTGTGGCGGTGGCGGTCAGGGCGACGCGCTGATCATTCGCGTACCCGCCTGATCCCTGTTCGGCCGAAAGCCCTGGTATTCCTCGCGAGTACCAGGGCTTTTGCTGTGACCGGTCCAACTACGTGGTGTCGTAGATCATGCGGCACAATGGTGGGCATGGGTTTCTTCGATTTGCGGTCAACGGCCAGCCGGTTCCGGTTCTTCGCGGTGCTCGAGGCGCTGTCCTGGATCGGTCTGCTGACCGGTATGGCGTTCAAGTACCTGCCCGCGGAGGGCAACGAGATCGGCGTGAAGATCTTCGGCCCGGTACACGGCGGCATCTTCGTGCTGTTCGTGATCTCGGCGCTGCTGGCCTCGCGTGAACTGAACTGGAACTGGAAGACCACGGTGCTGGCGCTGGCGTCGAGCATTCCGCCGCTGTTCACCGTGATCTTCGAGGTCTGGGCAGTGCGCACCGGTCAGCTGGGCGAGCTGAGCGCAGACGCGAGCAAGGGCTCCGCGGCTGCCGCCCCGACGGCTTCGTGACAAACTGGAAACCGTGACTCGACCCGCTGCCCGCCGTCCTTCGCCCGCCGCTGCCGCCGCCATGTCCGGCGCGGTGGATCTGTCCGCGCTGAAGCAGCCGCCCGCCGCGCCCGGCGGTGCCGCTGCTGCTCCGGCCTCGGGGAACCACACGGTCACCGAGGCGGATTTCGAAGCCAAGGTGATCCGGCGCTCGACGCAGGTGCCCGTGGTGGTCGCGCTGTTCTCGCAGCGCAGCGCGGGCAGCGTCGAGCTGGTTCGCACGCTCGAACGGTTCAACGCCGAAGACCGCGGCGCCTGGGATCTGGCCGTGATCGAGGCCGAACCCAATATGAACATCGTCCAGGCGCTGCGCGTGCAGGGCATTCCGACGGTGATCGCGGTGGCGGGCGGGCAGCCGCTGGCCGACTTCGAAGGCGCGCAGCCGGACCCGCAGGTACGTCAGTGGCTCGACGCGGTGATGGACGCGACCGCGGGCAAGCTCGAGGGCGACCCCGACGCGGCCCCCGCCGAACCCGAGGTCGAGGATCCGCGCTTCGTCGCCGCCGAGGACAAGCTGTCCGAAGGTGACTTCGCCGGCGCCGAGGCGGCCTACGAGGCGATCATCGCCGAGGAACCCGGCAACGAGGAAGCCAAGGCGGCCCTGCGCCAGCTGCGCTTCCTGACCAGGGCCCAGCAGCTCGACCCGGCCGTGGTGGCCACCGCCGACGCCGACCCGACGAACCTGGACGCCGCGCTCGACGCCGCCGACATCGAAATGTTCGAACAGCGCCCAGAGGCGGCCTTCGAACGCATCATCGCGATCGTCAAGCGCACCGCGGGCGACGACCGCACCACGGCTCGTACTCGCCTGCTCGAACTGTTCGAGCTGTTCGACCCCGCCGAGCCCTTCGTGATCGCGGCCCGCCGCAAGCTCGCCGCCGCCCTGTACTGACCGACACCTACTTCGAGGCCGTCCCGGCTGACCTGCCGGGGCGGCCTCTCCGTATCTCGCCTACCTCGCGCGCGAGGACTAGGCGGGCGAGCTCAGCCAGAGGGCGCTGTTCGGGGCCAGGGTGACAGTTGCCGAGCAGGGCTGACCGTGCCACGGGGTGCCGTCGGCGGTGACGGCGCCGAGGTTGCCGATGCCGGAGCCCGCGTATTCGGCCGCGTCGGTGTTGAGGATCTCGCGCCAGGAACCGGGTTGGGGCAGGCCGATTCGGTAGTTCTCGCGGGTGGCGCCGGAGAAGTTGAAGACGGCGGCGACCGCACTGCCGTCGGAGGCCCAGCGGAGGAAGGCGAAGACGTTGGCGGTGCTGTCGTCGGCCTCGATCCAGGAGTGGCCGCCGGGGGTGGTGTCCTGGGTCCACAGCGCGGGATGGGCGGTGTAGGTGCGATTCAGGTCGGCGACCATCGTCGAAATACCCTGGTGGAGTGGGTTGTCCAGTTCCTGCCAGTCCAGGCCGCGGTCGTTGTCCCATTCGCGGAACTGGCCGAATTCCTGGCCCATGAACAGCAATTGCTTGCCGGGGTGGGCCCACATGTAGGCGAGCAGGGCGCGTACGCCGCTCGCCTTGGCGAAGTCGTCGCCGGGCATGCGAGTCCACAGGGTGCCTTTGCCGTGCACGACCTCGTCGTGGCTGATCGGCAGGACGTAGTTCTCGCTCCACGCGTAGACCAGGGAGAACGTCATCTCGTTGTGGTGCCAGGAGCGGTGGATCGGGTCGCGGCCCAGGTAGCCGAGGGTGTCGTGCATCCAGCCCATGTTCCACTTCATGGTGAAGCCGAGGCCGCCGACGTCGGTGCCGCGGGTGACGCCGGGCCAGGTGGTCGACTCCTCGGCGATGGTGACCACGCCGGGATGGGTGCCGTGCACGGTGTCGTTGAGTTCCTGCAGGAAGTCGACCGCTTCCAGATTCTCCCGGCCGCCATAGATGTTCGGCTCCCAGCCGCCGTCGGGGCGGGAGTAGTCCAGATACAGCATCGAGGCGACGGCATCGACGCGCAGGCCGTCGATGTGGAACTCGGAGATCCAGAAGGCCGCGTTGGCGACCAGGAAGTTGCGGACCTCGTTGCGCCCGAAGTCGAAAACGTAGGTGCCCCAGTCGAGTTGCTCGCCGCGGCGCGGGTCGGGGTGTTCGTAGAGTGGGGTGCCGTCGAAACGGGCGAGTGCCCATTCGTCGCGGGGAAAGTGTGCGGGGACCCAGTCGAGCAGCACGCCGATGCCCGCGTTGTGGAGGTGGTCGACGAAGTAGCGGAAGTCGTCGGGACTGCCGAAACGCGAGGTCGGGGCGTAGTACGAGGTGACCTGGTATCCCCACGAGCCGCCGAAGGGGTGCTCGGCGACCGGCAGCAGTTCCACGTGGGTGAATCCGGTCGCGCGGATGTAATCGGCCAGCTGGTGGGCCAATTCGCGGTAGTCGAGGCCGGGTCGCCAGGAACCGAGGTGGATTTCGTAGGCGCTCATGGGGGAGCGGACCGCGTCGGTTTTCGCGCGGCGGTCCAGCCAGGCGCTGTCGGTCCACACGTGATCGGCGCGGGACACCACCGAGGCGGTCGCGGGCGGTATCTCGGTCGAAAAGGCAAGGGGGTCCGCGTGATCCACGACGCGGCCGTCGGCGCCGTGGATCCGGTACTTGTACCGCGTGCCCGGCCCGACGCCCGGCACGAACACCTCCCACACACCGGAACCGCCCAGCGCGCGCATCGGGGCCGAGGTTCCGCTCCAATGGTCGAAATCGCCGAGGACGGTGACGCCGCGGGCATTCGGGGCCCACACCGCGAAGGAGGTGCCGTCGACTTCGCCGTCGAGGGTGGTGTAGTGGCGCGGGTGGGCGCCCAGAACCTCCCAGAGGCGGGTGTGGCGGCCTTCGCCGATGAGATGCAGGTCGAGTTCGCCGACGGTGGGCAGGAAGCGGTAGCCGTCGGCGGAGATCACGGTCTGGCCGCCGGGGTACTCGGCGCGGATCCGGTAGTCGTCGATCTGCGGATACGGCAGGATCGCGTCGAAAATGCCGTGGCCCAACGACTTCAGTCGATGTTCGGCCTCCCCGACGAGTACCGTCACGGCCTCGGCGTGGGGACGCAGGACACGGATCGCGGTGCCGTCGGCGTTGGCGTGCGCGCCGAGGACGGTGTGCGGGTCGGGGTGGGTGCCCGCGGCCAGCAGCAACAGATCGCGGCGTTTCATCACAGTGTCTCGCGGTAGGCCAGCGGTGCGCGGGCGGCGGCCGGGACCCCGGGCAGCGACAGGATGTGCGCGACCGCGCGCGCGGGGTCAAGGCGCACGAAATTTTGCTGGCCCCAGTGGTATTCCTCGCCGCTCACCTCGTCGAAGACCACCGGGTGGTCGTGCCATTCGCGGCCGATGGCGGGGAGATCGAGTGAAATGTGGCCCTGCTCGGCGGCATAGGGGTTCAGGTTCACGATCACCAGCACCGCGTCGCCGGTGGCCGGGTCGACCTTGGAGTAGGCGATCAGCGCGTCGTTGTCGACGTGATGGAAGTGGATGCAGCGCAACTGCTGCAGCGCGGGGTGATTGCGGCGGATCTCGTTCAGGCGGGTGAGCCACGGTTCCAGCGATTCACCGCGTTCGAGGGCGCCGGCGAAATCGCGGGGACGCAGTTCGTACTTCTCCGAATCGAGGTACTCCTCGCTGCCCTCGCGGACCGCCTCGTGTTCGAACAGCTCGAAACCGGAGTACACGCCCCAGGTGGGAGACAGCGTGGCGGCGAGGGCGGCGCGGATGGCGAACATGCCGGGGCCGCCGTACTGCAGGCTCTCGTGCAGGATGTCGGGGGTGTTCACGAAGAGGTTGGGCCTGGCCTCGTCGGCCTTGGCCGCGATCTCGTAGCCGAACTCGGTGAGTTCCCACTTGTGTACGCGCCAGGTGAAGTACGTGTACGACTGGCTGAAGCCGCGGCGGGCCAGGCCGTAGAGGCGGGCCGGACGGGTGAACGCTTCGGACAGGAAGATCACGTCGGGGTCGGTGCGGCGTAGTTCGGTGATCAGCCATTCCCAGAAATCGGCGGGCTTGGTGTGCGGGTTGTCCACGCGGAAGATGGTGACGCCCAGGGAGATCCAGTGCCGGACCACGCGCAGGATCTCGGCGTAGAGACCGTCGGGGTCGTTGTCGAAGTTGACCGGGTAGATGTCCTGGTACTTCTTCGGTGGGTTCTCGGCATAGGCGATGGTGCCGTCGGGGAGGGTGGTGAACCACTCCGGATGGGCGGCGACCCACGGATGGTCGGGGGCGCATTGCAGGGCCAGGTCGATGGCGACGTCCAGGCCGAGAGCTGTTGCCTCGGAGACGAATTCGGTGAAGTCGCGCTCGGTGCCCAGCAGTGGGTGCACGGCATCGTGTCCGCCGTCCGCCGAGCCGATGGCCCAGGGTGAGCCCACGTCGCCGGGTTCGGTGGTGAGAGTGTTGTTGCGGCCCTTGCGATTCACCTCGCCGACCGGGTGGATCGGGGGGAGGTAGACGACGTCGAAGCCCATGCCCGCGATGCGGGGGAGTTCGCGGGCCGCCGTGGCGAAGGTGCCGTGGATCGGGGTGCCGTCGGCGTCGCGGCCGCCCGTGGAGCGGGGGAAGAACTCGTACCAGGAGCCGACCAGTGCGCGGCGGCGTTCGACCAGAACCGAGAACTGGGTGCCGCGGGTGACCATCTCGCGCAGCGGGGTGGCGCGCAGGATCTCGGCGACCTCCTCGGAGAACGCGGGCGCGACCCTGGCCGGGAGTTGTTCCTCACCGCGCAGCGCGGTGGCGGCGGCGCGCAGGCGTTCGAACTGCTTCTTCGGGACGGCTTGGGCGGCGCGTTCGAAGAGCACGGCGCCGGTCTCGAGGTCGTTGGCGAGGTCGGCGGCGGACTGGCCGACCGACAACTTCGCCTCGACCGCGCTTCGCCAGGTGGCGATGGGGTCGCTCCAGCCTTCGATGCGGTAGGTCCACACGCCGTGAAGGTGCGGGGTGAAGAGGGCGTTGAACACGTCGGGCTGGTAGTCGGGCGTCATCCGGATGCGCGTGATCCGGGAGGAGCCGGGGGCGCGGACCGCCAGGGTGGCGGCTACCGCGTCGTGACCCTCGCGCCAGACGACGGCGCGGACGGGGAACACCTCGCCGACTGCGGCTTTGGCCGGGCGGCCGCCGGGAATGGACGGGGCGATGTCATCGATGGCAATCCGGCCGGTCACTCGGCTAACTTACTGCATTTTCGCTGGGTGGGGAGCGCGGGCGGCCGGGGGTGGACGCGGTGTTCAGCGGGTATCCGCGGCCAAGCCGAGGCCGAGGGCTACCAGGATGGCGGCGAGGGTTCGTTCCAGCCGTTGGCGGATTGTCGCGCGGCGCAGCCAGGCGCCGGCTCGGTCGGCGGCCAGGACCACGCCTACGCACCAGGCGCCGTCGACGACGACCTGGATGATGGCGAGGATGAGCAGGGTGGGGATGACGGGGCCTTCGTCCGGGAGGAACTGGGGCAGGATCGTCATGCCGAAGACGGCGGCCTTCGGGTTGGCGGCGATCGAGATCAGTGAGGCGCGGAAGGCGGCGGCGGGAGTGTTGCCGCCGGGCAGTTTCGCGGTGAGCGCGGCCCCGAACTCGTCGTGGTGGCCGCGGGCGTGGCGCCAGGACTGGACGCCGAGCCAGATCAGCACCGCGGCGCCGACGACGTGCATGGTGGTGTTGAGCCAGCGGTTGGCGGCCAGCAGGATCGACAGCCCGGTGCCGCCCGCGAGCGTCCAGCCGAGGATGCCGATCTCGTTGCCGGCCACCGCGGCCAGCCCGGCGGACCGACCGTCGCGTACCGATCGCTGCAGGAACAGCGCCGTCGCGGGCCCGGGAAGCGCGGCCAAGATGATGGCGGCGACCAGGAATTCGGGCAGGACATCGACCCAGTGCGGCATCGGTGCAT
This sequence comes from Nocardia sp. NPDC127606, assembly GCF_042671725.1. Taxonomy (NCBI): domain Bacteria; kingdom Bacillati; phylum Actinomycetota; class Actinomycetes; order Mycobacteriales; family Nocardiaceae; genus Nocardia; species Nocardia sp. NPDC127606. The sequence goes on from NZ_JBHXWQ010000014.1 coordinate 10,464, forward strand.
GGTGACACGGACCGCCGGGCGATGTCGAACCGATTTCGTGGGGTCAGGTGATACGCAGGCCTGCGAGGAGGCGGTCGAGGGCGGCGATGGTGTCGGTCAGCGCGTCGGGGTCGCTGGTGGTGGCCAGCCACAGCGCGGCTTCGTTCATCGCGCCGGAGAGCAGTTGGGTCAGCGGGGCGATCGGTTGCGGAGGGAGGACACCGGCGCCGACGAGGGTTCGCAGGGCTTCGTCGAGGTGGCGGGCCGAGTTGGCTTCGTCCATGGCCCGCCATTCGTGCCAGCCGAGGACGGCGGGGCCGTCGATCAGCAGGATGCGCTGGACACGGGGGTCGGCGCAGGCTCGCAGGAACGCGGCGCAGCCGGTGGTGAGCTGCGTCCAGGGGTCGGACTCGGCGTCCGCGGCGGCGGCCACCTGCGCGCCCACCTCCTCCTGCACCTGCGTGAGGACCGCGCGGAACAGGTCGGCCTTGCTGTCGAAGTGGTGGTACAGCGCGCCCTTGGTGACCCCGGCGGATGTCACGATCTCCGATAGCCCTACTGCGGCATAGCCTTTCGCGGCGAACAGCGCCCTGGTCTCGTGCAGCAGGATGCGCCGCGTCTGCTCGCGTTGCCGCGTCCGCGCTGTCGATGTCATCGGCCGTCCTCCCATTGACCTACCGCTGGTATGTGAACTACGGTACGACACATACCAACGGTATGTGAAAGGTGACGCCATGAAACTCAGCAGCTACTACCCCGTTCTCGCCACCACCCGGATCGCGGAATCGCGCGACTTCTACACGGCCTGGTTCGGCTTCGAGATCGTCTTCGAGGCGGACTGGTACGTCAGCCTGCGGCGGCCGGGTGCCGACGACGAGCCGACCTACGAACTGGCCCTGCTCGACCCCACCCACCCCACGATCCCGGCAGGCTTCGGAAAACCCGTACAGGGTGTTGTGCTGAACTTCGAGGTCGACGATGTCGACGCCGAGTGGGACCGACTGGTGAAAACCGGCGGCCTGCGCGCCGAACTCGATCTGCGCACCGAAGACTTCGGTCAGCGCCACTTCATCGTCGCCGACCCCGCCGGCGTCCTGATCGACGTGATCACCGAGGTTCCGCCCACCCCCGAGTTCGCTGCCCAGTTCACCTAGATCCCCCATGCGGGCGCCATCGTTTATTCTTCCGGGGTGAAGGCACTTCGTCGGTTCACTGTCCGTGCCCATTTGCCGGAGCGGCTCGCCGCGCTGGGTGAGTTGTCGACGAATCTGCGGTGGTCGTGGCACGGCCCGACGCAGGATCTGTTCGCCGAGCTCGACCCCGAGCTGTGGCGATCCGTCGGCCAGGACCCGGTACGGATGCTGGGTGAGGTGCCCGCCGAGCGGCTCGACGAGCTCGCCGCCGATCCGGCCTACATCGCGCGCGTCGACGCGGCCGCCGCGGGTTTGCAGGACTACCTGACGCGGCCGCGCTGGTTCCAGGAGCAGACCGGCACCGACATCGCGGGGATCGCCTATTTCTCGATGGAGTTCGGTGTCACCGAGGTGCTGCCGAACTACTCCGGCGGCCTCGGCATCCTCGCCGGTGATCATCTCAAGGCCGCCTCGGATCTCGGGCTGCCGCTGATCGGCGTCGGGCTGCTGTACCGCTCGGGGTATTTCCGGCAGTCGCTGTCGGCCGACGGCTGGCAGATGGAGCACTACCCGGCGCTCGATCCACAGGGGCTGCCGCTGCGCCTGCTCACCAGTGACGGTTCACCGGTGCTCATCCACGTCGGCATGTCCGAGGGGCGCGTACTGCGGGCACGGGTGTGGATCGCGCAGGTGGGGCGGATTCCGTTGCTGCTGCTCGATTCCGATATCGCCGAGAACGATCCCGAACTGCGGGCCGTCACCGACCGGCTCTACGGCGGCGACCAGGACCACCGCATCAAGCAGGAGATCCTGGCGGGTATCGGTGGTGTTCGCGCCGTGCGCGCCTACACCCGCGCCAACGGTCTGCCCGATCCCGATGTCTTTCACATGAACGAGGGCCACGCGGGTTTCCTCGGCGTCGAGCGCATACGTGAATTCATCGCGGGCGGACTGGATTTCGAGACCGCACTCGCCGCGGTGCGGGCAGGCACCGTCTTCACCACGCACACCCCGGTGCCCGCGGGCATCGACCGTTTCCCGATGCCGTTGGTGCGCAGGTACTTCGGCGGCTCGCACGGTGAGTCCGAATCCGCGCTGCTGCCAGGGCTTTCCGTCGACCGGATCCTCGCGTTCGGGCGCGAGGGCGACCCTTCGGTGTTCAACATGGCGCACATGGGTCTGCGCATGGCCCAGCGCGCCAACGGAGTATCGAAACTGCACGGCGAGGTCAGCCGGGAGATGTTCGCGGCGCTGTGGCCCGGATTCGACGCGGCCGAGGTGCCGATCGGCTCGGTCACCAACGGCGTGCACGCCCCGACCTGGGCCGCGCGCGAATGGATCGACAAGGCCCGCGAACTCGTCGGGCCCGAACTGGTCGAGGAGGCGCGGGGCTGGGAGAAGCTCAGCGACGTCGACCTCGGTCAGCTGTGGTCGACGCGAAACACGTTGCGCGGCGTCCTGATCGACGAGGTGCGGCGCAGGCTGCGCGATTCCTGGCGACAGCGCGGCGCCGCCGATGCCGAACTCGGCTGGATCGACGACGTCTTCGACCCGAACGTGCTCACCATCGGTTTCGCCCGCCGCGTCCCCACCTACAAGCGGCTCACCCTCATGCTGCGCGACCCCGAACGACTGCGTGCCATGCTGCTCGACCCTGAACGCCCGGTGCAGCTGGTGGTGGCGGGTAAGAGCCACCCCGCCGACGACGGCGGCAAGGCGCTGATCCAGCAGGTCGTGCGGTTCGCCGACGATCCCGAGGTGCGTCATCGCATCGTCTTCCTGCCCGATTACGACATGTCGATGGCCCGCTACCTGTACTGGGGTTGCGATGTGTGGCTGAACAATCCGCTGCGCCCGCTCGAGGCGTGCGGCACCTCGGGGATGAAGTCCGCGCTCAACGGCGGTCTCAACCTGTCCATCCGCGACGGCTGGTGGGACGAGATGTTCGACGGCGAGAACGGCTGGGCCATCCCCACCGCCGACGGCATCCGCGACGAATCCCGCCGCGACGACCTCGAGGCCTCGGCGCTCTACGAACTCGTCGAACGCACTGTGGCGCCGCGCTTCTACGACCGCGACGCGAGCGATGTCCCTGTCCGCTGGACCGAGATGGTGCGCCACACCCTGCAGACCACCAGCCCGAAGGTCCTGGCCTCACGGATGGTGCGCGACTACGCCGAGCAGTACTACGGACCCGCGGCCGCCGCGTTCGGCCGGGCCGCCGCCGACAAATTCGCCGGTGCCGCGGAGGTCGCCGAGTACCGCAGGCGCGTCGACGCCGCGTGGCCGTCGGTGCGGATCGCGCAGGTCGACAGCTCCGGCCTGCCCGACACCCCGGTGATCGGCGCGGAACTGTCACTGCACGCGCGCATCGACCTCGGTGGGCTCGCGCCGTCGGATGTGGTGGTGCAGGCGATACTCGGCCGGGTCTCGCCGACCGACGACCTCTCCGACACGACCACGATCGAGATGGGCCACACCGGCACCGACGACGGCAGCGAGCTGTATTCGATCCAGGCTCCGGTTCCGCTGTCGGGTGCTGTCGGGTACACGGTCCGTGTGCTTCCCCACAACGCGCTGCTCGCGTCCGACGCCGAACTGGGCTTGGTGGCCGTCGCGGGCGCGTAACCGTACCCGGTGACACGGGCGCCGGGTTATTCGATTCAGTGAACTTTCCGCTACCGTTCCTGGGTCGATCATTGAGGAGAGTCATGGCCAGCGACGTCCTAACCCGTGCCCGAGGGCGCATCGACGGATACTTCGGTATCTCGTCGAGTGGGTCCACCTTCAAGCGCGAGGCGATGGCGGGCACGGTCACGTTCCTGGCGATGTCGTATGTGCTGGCGGTGAACCCGTCGATCCTCGGTGACGAAGGCGCCCTCGGCGACAAGGGCATTCCGATGCAGGCGGTCTTCACGGCCACCGCCGTCGCCGCGGTCTTCGGCACGCTGGTCATGGGCATCTGGGCGAAGTACCCGATCGCGCTCGCGCCGGGCATGGGTCTCAACGCGTTCTTCGCCTACACCGTGGTGCTCAGCATGGGTATCCCGTGGCAGGTGGCGCTGTCGGGCACCTTGCTCTCGGGCATCATCTTCTTCGTCCTGGCGATCACCAAGGTCCGGGAACGGATTCTCAACGCGATCCCGCTGCAGATGAAGTTCGCGGTCGGTGCGGGTATCGGTTTGTTCGTGGCGTTCCTCGGTTTGAAGAACGCGGGCATCGTCGTCAACAGTGACGCGACGCTGGTGACTCTCGGCGATTTCACCAAGGGCACCACCCTGCTTGCCCTGTTCGGCCTGATCGTGACCGTGGTCTTCCTGGTGATCGGCTGGCACGGCGCGGTGCTCTACGGCATCGTCGCGACCACGGTCCTCGGCATGGTGACCGGTCTGGTCGGCGTGCCGGACGGTATCGCCGAGATGCCGAAGGGCCTGGATCAGACCTTCGGTCAGGCGATCATCCATCTGCCCGACGCGTTCACCGGCCAGATGATCGTGGTCGTGCTCACCATGCTGTTCGTCGATTTCTTCGATGCCTCGGGCACCCTGATCGGCGTCGCCAACCAGGCCGGTCTGCTGAACAAGGACGGCACGCTGCCGCGCGCGGCGAGTGCGATGGCCGCCGACTCGGTCGGTACCACCGCGGGCGCGATCATCGGTACTTCCACCACCACCGCGTATGTCGAATCGACGGCGGGTGTGTCGGCGGGTGGCCGCACGGGTCTCACGGCGGTGACCACCGCGGGCTGGTTCCTGATCGCGATGTTCTGCTATCCGGTCTTCTCGGTGGTCGCCGGATCTGCCGAGATCACCTCGGCCGCGCTGATCGTGGTCGGCATCCTGATGGCGCGTTCGCTCGGTGACATCGACTGGCAGAACCTCGAGTACTCGGTGCCCGCGTTCATCACCGTCATCATGATGCCGCTGACGTACTCGATCGCGAACGGTCTGGCGATGGGCATGATCTTCTACCCGATCGTGATGGTCGCCAAGGGCCGCATCAAGGACGTGCACCCGGCCATGTGGGCGCTGATGGTGCTGTTCCTCGCGTACTTCTTCTTCCTGGTCGAGTAGGTGTTCCGGCCGTAGGTGTGTCTATACTCAGGCTAGCCTAGGCTTGCCTAACTAGAGGAGATCCACCCATGAAGCGTTCGCTCGTTGCCGCGTCGATGGCGTTTGCCACCATCTTCGCGCCGGTTACCGCCGCTGTTGTCGCCACCGCCCCCGCCGCGATCGCCGCTCCGGCCACGCCCTCGGTCGGCGAGCTGTACGGCAAGCTGCAGGCGGCCATGAACGGTTCGTCGGCCGAGCTCGAGTCGGGCAACGGCGGCAGCCTCGCGGTCGTGCGCGACACCGTGAACCGGATCCCCGGTTACAGCTGGGACGTCTCCGGCCCGGTCACCGTGGACGGCGACACCCTGTCGGCCACTCTGAACAGCCGCCTCGGCGACTACGCCTTCCCGATCCCGGTGACCTGGAAGAACATCGGCGGCATGTGGAAGCTGTCGCAGGAGTCCGAGGAGACGCTGGTCGGCTACGCCACCATGGCGTGGTGATCTGAGGAATTCCGATCAGGGCCGTCCCGGTGGGGCGGCCCTTTTCGATCGATTGTGACCGGCATCACAGAATTGCCCGGAACGGCGTGAAATAGTGGCATCGGACCCAGGGTTGTGATCGAGGAAGGCAATCGGACCGTGGTCCGGTTGCGGGGATGTTTCGAATCGCAGATGAGGACACGATGACCGACACCGCTACCCGCCTCACTCCTACCACCACCACCGACGAAACCAACGCCGCGGGCATCGGCCTGCTGGTGCTGCGTGTCGGCTTCGGTGGACTGATGGCCGCCTACGGAAGCCAGAAGCTGTTCGGCTGGTTCAACGGACCCGGCTGGCGTGCCAATGCCGACAGCTTCACCGCCATGGGCTACAACCCCGGCGAACTCTTCGGCACCCTGGCCGGGCTCGCCGAACTGGTCGGTGGGCTGCTGCTGGTGCTCGGACTGTTCACTCCGCTGGCCGCCGCCATCGTGCTCGGAACGATGATCAACGCCATCAACGTGCTGTGGAGTGGTGGGCTGTTCCCGGCGGATCCGTCGGTGCCGGGATTCACGACGCCGTTGCTGTTCGCGCTGGTCGCCGCGGCGCTGGCGTTCACCGGGCCGGGGCGCTTCTCGCTCGATGCCGGGCGGCCGTGGCAGCGCCAGGGTGTGGTGTGGGGCGGTGGGGCCGTGGCGCTCGCCGTCGTGGCCGCGGTGGTGACGTTGATCTTCAAGGCTGTGCTCTGATCCGACGCAGCACGCTGATCGTCCGGAGGCGGCGCGGTGACCGGGGTTCGGTTGCCGCGCCGCCTCTTTCGTGCGGTTGCGAGCTGATTCGTCATCGCCCGTACGTCCGTGGTTCCACCGAGCACGCGCGGGGAGTCGGTGGCAGCGATTAACCTCGTGGCGGCGCCTGTGTCCAGCGGCGCCACGCATTGTCCGCGGATGGAAGAGGAGAGCTGCGATGAAGGCTTACGACCTGGGTTTCGGAGACTCGGCGGACAAACTGGCCGAGACGCCCGAGGGTGATCCGCTGGTGCTCGACGCGCCGGTACGCTCCGGCTGGATCGGCAGTGAGGGACCGGCCATCGATCCGGCGACGTGGCCGCGCGGACCTGTCACCGGCCTGCCGATGATGCACGCGCTCACCCTGCGCCTGCCCACCGATTTTCAGCGTCGCGGACCCGGGTTCCCCGCCATCGCGCTCTTCCAGGGCGAGGGGCAGTTCGCCGGAACCGACGCGGTCGAGGCCGACGCCTCGTCGGACGATCCCCTTGCCCGCGATCTCGTCGCCACCCGCCTGCACCCGAAATTGCAGATCATGCATGACGAGATCGGTGGCGCCTTCGCGCTGATCTGGCTCACCGACAAGGAATTCGCCGGCGGTCCCGTCGCCCCGCCCGCCGATGTTCGCAAGCCGGGTTCCCCGGTCGCGAGCGATGAGGGCTGTAATGCCTGGGACGACGTGCACCCCACTGTCGGCGTCTGGCTCGCCGAGCGCACCGCCGACCCGAACGTGGGCATTCCCCCGGTCGAATACGAGCCGAACACCAAGTATCAGGACCCGCTCACCGAGGATTCCGGCTGGACCACGTGGGCCGAGCCGCTCTTCGGCCGCTCCCACCTCGGCGGCACCGCCTTCCCCGTCCAGGCGCTGCCCGAGGGGTTGACCCCGTACTACCTGGAGATCGAAGAGATCTCCGGCATGAACTTCGGCGGCGGCAACGCCCAGCTCGACCTGGAGTCGGGCGTTTTCGATTGGTCCTGCGGGTAGTTCAGTTCATCATCGCCGGGCGGTCGTCGTCGGGGTGTGGGGCGGCGGCGGTCCCGGTTTTCGGTGAAAGCTGTTCGGGGACAGGGAGTTCGATAACCGGCTCGATGGGGGCCGGCGGGAGTTTGCGGGTGCGGATGTGCAGGGCGATGCCCGCGAGGGTGATCAGATAGATGATCACGTAGATGTTCATCAGGACCTGCGGCAGCGGCCACCACGGGGGGAGCAGGAAGGTGCCGACGCTCACCCAGGTGGGGGTGTAGGTGTAGGTCCAGGCGGCGATGGACAGGTAGAGCGCGGCTGCGGCGAGCCACCAGGGCGCGCGGGTCTGGGCGCGGTGGATCAGGTAGACCATCAGCGGAACGAACCACACCCAGTGGTGGCCCCACGAATACGGGGAGACGGCGCAGGCGGTGAGGCCGCCGAGGGTGACCGAGAGCAGGGGCTCGCCGCGGCGGACCAGGACAGCGGCCAGCCACAGCGCGACCAGCGCGATCGGCACGGCGATCAACAGCCACAACCACACCGGCGCGGGGCCGTGGGTGAGGTGGGCGATGGCGCCGCGCAGGGACTGGTTGGCGGGGTGGACATCCGGGGCGATGCGACCGGAATGGAAGAACGTCGACGTCCAGTATTGATACGAGTCGCTCGGCAGGATCAGCGCGGTCAGACCGATCGACGCGAGGAAGGTGAGAGCGCCGGTCGCGGCCGCGCGCCACTGCCGTTGCGCCAGATACTGGGCGATGAAATACAGCGGAGTCAGCTTGATACCCGCGGCGATACCGACGCCGATGCCGCGCAACCTGCTGTTCTCGGCGCGGGAGAAGTCCCACAGCACCACCAGCATCAGCACCAGATTGATCTGCCCGTAGTAGAGCGTGGTGCGCACCGGTTCGGCGAAGGTGCAGGCCAGGGTGAGCAGTGCGCTGACGGCGGCCAGCCCGGGGGTGGCGCGGTAGCCGAGCATCCGGAAGCTCTGCAGCACAACCCCGAACAGCACCAGCAGGTTGAGCACCAACCAGGTCGTGGTGACGTGCGCCCACGGCACCAGTAGCAGCGGTAGGAAGACCACGGCCGAGAACGGTGTGTAGGTGTAGAGCAGGCCATAGTGCGTCGGCTCGATGTAGAGCGCCCGTTCGTGCACGACCCGCCAGCCGCCGTCGCGGTAGATGTGCACGTCGAGACCGCCGACGAGAATTCCGCCGCTGTCCATCCACGGGTCCATGGTGGTGAACAGCAGTGTCACGCCCAGGACGGCGGTACCGAGTAGTAGAAGCAGCGTCAGGGTCGTGCGCGGGAGTGCCACGCCTCGAGATCTCTCCGCCACGGCCGTACTACCGTCCGGCCCACATCGTATGCACGACTAAGAACCTACCGCGCCGGGTCGACGGCGTTCGGCGGCGGACCGACTTCGGTAGGAAAACGACATGAAAGCGGGTACGGCTGGCGGCGAACCGTTCTCGGCGTGCACGTTCAGGCCCGCCCGGGCTGCCGCGCAGGCCCCGCACTCGCGCCCCATCAGGCCGCCGGACGCAACGTCAGCATGGTGTCGGCGCCGTGGTGGAACTCATAACCGGTCTTTTGCAGGGAGGTGGCGATGCCCTTGTCGTGCAGTTCGGTACGCAGGTGGTCGATGAGGTCGTCGAGTGGGGCGCCGGTGTAGTCGAGCAGCGGGTAGACGCGGGTTTCGACGGTGGCGACGCGCGCCAATTCGAGCAGGGCGGCCAGGTGGAAGTCGGCGTCGAGCCGGTCGGCGTAGCTGAACAGCAGGTGCGAGCTCAGGGCCAGGTCGAACGCGTCGTCGGGGCAGGGGAGTGAGGGCAGCGAGCCGGCCAGATACCGGTGGGGCGCGGCGCGCACGTCGTCGGCGAAGCGGGCGGCGGCGCCGCGGCGGATCGCGGCGTGTTCTGTCGTGGAGCCGTACCAGTCCCAGCGGTAGCGGTCGGCGTGGGAGTGTGCCCAGGCCACGGCGCGTTCGGTTTCGGGGGTCGCGCGGGCGGCCAGTTCGGTCGGTGGGGTGGCGTAGATGGGATCGATCGCGGTGACTTCGGCACCGATCGCGCTTGCCTCGGCCGCGAAACTCGCTGCGCCACCGGGGCAATCGAGGACACGGCGCCCGGCCAGATCATCGTCGGAGAGATGGAACATCGCGCGGTACTCGGCCAAAGATCTTGCGCTGACCAGAAATTCGCCGAGTACCTCGCCATCGGCGTGGTGCATCATCACCACACGTTCTCACGACTTGCGTTCGCACGCTCGCTGATTCACGAGTGTGGTCACCTCGATTGCAAGACTCGACTTGCAGGTGTCGGCTTCGCTCAGGCGGAGTCGGTGAGCCGGCGCAGTGCCTTGGCGACCACCTCGGGATCACTGGTCTCCCAGTACGGCGGCAGCGAAGCGCGCAGGTAGCTGCCGTAGCGGGCGGTGGCAAGGCGGGAGTCGAGGATCGCGACCACGCCGCGGTCGTCGACGCTGCGCAGCAACCTGCCGGTGCCCTGAGCCAGCAGCAGCGCGGCGTGATTGGCGGCCACGGTCATGAAACCGTTGCCGCCGCGCGACTCCACCGCTCGCTGGCGCGCGGTGAGCAGCGGATCGTCGGGCCGGGGGAACGGAATGCGGTCCAGGATAACGAGACTCAGCGACGGGCCGGGTACGTCGACACCCTGCCAGAGGGTGAGGGTGCCGAACAGTGAGGTGGCCGGGTCGTCGGCGAACTTGCGCACCAGCGCGCCCATCGAATCGTCACCCTGGCACAGCACCGGGGTGTCGAGCCGCTCGCGCAGCGCCTCGGTGGCGGCCTTGGCGGCGCGCATCGAGGAGAACAGGCCGAGCGTGCGGCCACCGGCGGCGGTGATGAGCTGTTCGATCTCGTCGAGATAGGCGGGTGAGAGGCCGTCGCGGCCCGGGGCGGGCAGGTGTTTGGCCACGTAGAGGATGCCGGACTTGGCGTGGTCGAACGGTGACCCCACGTCGAGGGCGTTCCAGCGCACCGATTCCAGGTCGGCGGGTGCGGTGGCGCCGTTGGCCATGGTCGGATCGACCTTGCCGCCCGACTGCGACGGCAGGCCCCAGGTGATCGCGAGCCCGTCGAACGAGCCGCCGATCTGCAGGGTGGCCGAGGTGAGCACGACCGTCGCGGTGCCGAACAATCTGCTGCGCAGCAGGCCGCCGACCGAGAGCGGCGCCATCCGCAGGGTGCGGCGGGCGACGCCACGCATCTCGTCGGCCGACAACCAGATGACATCGCGACGGGCGGCCGGGTCGGCCTCCTCGAACGCGGTGAGCGCGCGGACCGCGGCGTCGTGCACATCGTCGATGGCGGCCACGGCCATGGTGCGGGCGGCGGCGTTGTCGGGGTCGTCCTGGGTTTTGACGGTGCCCTGCGGTGCGATGGCGGTACGCGCGTTCCAGGCGGAGTCGCGAACCAGGGCGAGCACCGGGGCGATGCCGTCGGGCATCTGGTCCCAGCGGCCGGGCGGCAGATCCTCCAGTGCCTGATGGAAGGCCTCCGCGGCGCCCTCCAGGCGGTCGACCTCGCGTTCGTCGATCAGCTTGGTGCAGCGGCGGGCGGCCGCGCTGATCGCGGTCGCGGCCAGTTCGGCGGTGGCGACGCCGGTGACGCGGTCGACCAGTTCGTGCGCCTCGTCGATCACCACCACATCGTGTTCGGGCAGGATCTGGATGCCGCTGATGGCGTCGATGGCCAGGAGCGCGTGGTTGGTCACCACCACGTCGGCCTGGGCCGATTCCGCGCGGGCCTTCTCGGCGAAACAGTCCTGGCCGAACTGGCAGCGGGACTTGCCGAGGCATTCGCGCGAGCCCACGCTCACCTGGCGCCACGCGCGGTCGGTGACGCCGGGGGCGAGTTCGTCACGGTCGCCGGTCTCGGTGTCGGAGGCCCATTCGTTGAGGCGCTGGACTTCGCGGCCGAGACGGGAGATGGCGAAGGCGTCGAACAGCTCGGCCTCGCCGCCGGTGTCTTCCGGGATGACGCTGTTGATCTTGTTCAGGCAGAGATAGTTGTTGCGGCCCTTGAGGATCGCGAACTTGGGTGCGCGGCCGAGCGGCTTGGTGAGTGCCTCGGCCAGGCGCGGCAGATCGCGGTCGACGAGCTGGCGTTGCAGCGCGATCGTCGCGGTGGAGACCACCACCGTGCGACCGGTACGGACCGCGTGCCGCAGGCTCGGGATGAGATAGGCCAGCGACTTGCCGGTGCCGGTGCCCGCCTGGACGGCCAGGTGCTCCTTGGTGTCGATCGCGTGGTCGACGGCGGTGGCCATGGTGGTCTGCCCGGTGCGTTCCTTGCCACCGAGGGCATGCACGGCGGTGACGAGCAGGTCGGCGACGGGAGGAAGTTCGGGCACGCTGGCAGCTTATCCGCACCCTCGGACAGGTTTGCCCGAGCGACGGCGAGCCCGGTCAGGACTCGCGGACGAAGTCGTCGATGTGATCGCGGACGTAGTCGAGGACTCGCTGTTCGAAGTCTTCGGGTTCGTTGATGTCGTAGATCTCATCGGGGTCTTCGGCGCGGTCGCCGGTGGGGCGGCGGATCTGGTCGGGACTCGCGAGGGTTCGGTGTTCGTCTTCCCAGAAGCGGTCGAGGTCGTCGTTCGGGGAGCTGAGGGAGGCGTCGCGGGCGGCGATGATGGCCGCGGCGGCCAGTTGCGGCATGCCTGCCGCGCGTAGACCTCTTGTGGCCCAAGGGAGTTCGCTGCGGCGGGTTTTGAGGTAGCTCGAGAAGCCCGCGTCGAGAACGCTCGTGTGCAGGCTCGACAGGGCCAGCAGGTGGGAGAAGGCCGGGGGGAGTTTGCCGAACGCGCCGATGCCGAGGCGCTGGAGGTCGTCGGTGGCCGGATTCGACCAGAAGACGGTGTCGGCGGCGTCGTGGATGCTGTCGGTCTCGGCGAGTGCCTTCGTCAGGGCGGATCGGGTGTGCGCCGGGAATCGATAGTCCATGGGGGAAGTATTCAGGGACGCAGCCCGACGCCCGCATCGCGGAGGGTGGTCAGGGCGGTCTCGGTGGTTTCCGGGGCGACGCCCGCGGTGAGGTCGAGCAGGACGGTGGTGTCGAATCCGGCCTCGGCGGCGTCCAGCGCGGTGGCCCGAACACAGTGGTCGGTGGCGATGCCGACCACGTCCACGGCGTCGATGTCGCGGGCCCGGAGCCAATCCGTGAGGGAGGTGCCGTCGGCCGCCGCGCCTTCGAATCCGGAGTAGGCGGCGGTGTATTCGCCCTTGGAGAAGGTTTCCTGGATGGGCGAGACGTCGAGTGCGGGGTGGAAATCGGCGCCGGGGGTGCCCACTCGGCAGTGGGGCGGCCACGAGTCGACGTAGTCGGGTTCGGTGGAGAAGTGGGGACCGGGGTCGATATGCCAGTCCCGGGTGGCCACCACCGCGTCGTAGTGCTCGGTGGCGAGGAAATCGGTGATCGCCGCCGCTACCGCCGCGCCACCCGCTACCGCGAGGGAGCCACCCTCGCAGAAGTCGTTCTGTACATCCACGATTATCAGGCCGCGTGCCATGTCATCCTCCGCCTCGTTCGACCGAACCATTCTCCGCCGTGGAACGCCGAGCGGCCACCCGGTGGTCGCGGGGCACTCAGCCGAGGAACGTCGTCGGCACGGCGGGCTCGCCCGCGGACAGTTTCAGCCCTTCCCACGGCAGGCTCACCAAACCGCGCGCGACCAATTCGCGACTCTGCGCCAGCGTCGCGACATCGTCGACCACCTTGCCGTCGCGTACCAGCGGCACCTGAAGCTCGCGCACCTGGAAACCGTTGGTAGCCGGTGCTTCCGCGCCTTCGGGGTACACGATCTCCTCGACGATCGTGCCGGTGGCGCGGGCCAGTCGCACCGCCTTCTTGGTCCCGCCGCGCGACTGCTTGTGGCTCGACCGTTTGGCGACCGGAATGCCGTCGACCTCGACCAGCTTGTAGACCATGCCCGCGGTCGGAGCGCCGGAACCGGTGACCACCGACGTGCCGACGCCGTACACGTCGACCGGTTCGGCACGCAGCGCCGCGATCGCGTACTCGTCCAGGTCGCCGGAGACCACGATGCGCGTGCCGGTGGCGCCGAGTTCGTCGAGCTGGTCGCGGACCTGCCCGGCGAGGACGCCGAGGTCGCCGGAGTCGATGCGCACACCGCCCAGTTCGGGCCCGGCCACCTCGATGGCCGTGGCGACGCCCCGGGTGATGTCGAAGGTGTCGACCAGCAGCGTGGTGCCGATGCCGAGCGTGTCGATCTGGCTGCGGAACGCCGCGGCCTCGTGTTCGCCGTCGGCGCCGCTGTGCAGCAGGGTGAAGGCGTGGGCGCTGGTGCCCGCACCGGGCACGCCGAAGCTGCGCACGGCCTCGAGGTTGGAGGTCGCGTCGAATCCGGCCAGGTAGGCGGCGCGCGAGCTCGACGGCGCGGCGAGCTCGTGGGTGCGCCGCGATCCCATTTCGATCATCCGCCTGCCCGCGGCCGCGCTCACCATCCGGGCGGCCGACGAGGCGATGGCGCTGTCGTGATTGAAGATCGACAGCGCGAGGGTCTCGAGCAGCACGCATTCGGCGAAACTGCCGCGCACGGTCAGGATCGGCGAACCGGGGAAGTACAGCTCGCCTTCGGCGTAGCCGTCGATATCGCCGGTGAAGCGATATTCGCGCAACCAGTCGACGGTGGCCGGGTCGAGGAATGTCGCGACCACGGCCAGCTCGTCGGGACCGAAGCGGAAGTGGGTCAGCGCGTCGAGCAGGCGACCGGTGCCCGCGACGATGCCGTAGCGGCGCCCGTTCGGCAATCGCCTGGCGAACACCTCGAAGGTGCACTGCCGGTGGGCCGAACCGTCGGCCAGCGCCGCGGCCAGCATGGTCAACTCGTACTGGTCGGTCAGCAGCGCGGTGCTGGCGAACTCGTCACGGATCTGCACACCAGAAACTCTAGTCACCGCGGGTGTTGTTTCCTGCGGGCCTCGTCGTACCCTGGTTTTTATGGCCGTGTGCAATACCGTTCGGGCCGGCGCCGTCACCGACGCTGTGAACGCCGCACTGTCGGCACCGCAGGCGACACCGGAGACCACCGAATACACCGAGATCCTGGAGGCCGAGGACCGGCCCTGGGTCACCGTGGTCTGGGACGATCCGGTGAACCTCATGCACTACGTCACCTACATCTTCCAGAAGCTGTTCGGCTACAGCAAAGCCAAGGCGACCGAGTTGATGATGCAGGTGCACAACGAGGGCAAGGCGGTGGTGTCCTCGGGATCGCGCGACAAGATGGAGCAGGACGTGCGCCGGCTGCACGCCGCGGGGCTCTGGGCAACCATGCAGCGCGACTGACGACCTGAGTAACCTGGGCCCTGTGCGTAAGTGGAGCAGGAAGAACTCACTGAGTGGCCTCAAGCTTCGATCCGAAATGGACGAGCACGAGGCCACCGTCCTTCGCTCCCTGATCGGCGCGGTGTCCGGATTGCTCAGTGACCGCGCCGCCGACGCCCCCGAAGACGAACTCACCGCGCTCACCGGCCTGCGCACCGGCAACTCCACCCCGCCCGACGATCCGCAACTGCTGCGTCTGCTGCCCGATTTCCACCGCGCCGAGCCCGGTTCTCCGGATGCCAAGCGCGCCGATCTCAACAGCGCGCTGCGCAGCCTGCACGAGCCGGAGATCATCGACGCGAAACTGGCCGCCGGGCAGGCCGTCCTCGACAGTTGCCCGGAACTGGGCGGCAAGATCGTGCTCTCGCCCGAGCAGGCCGACGCGTGGCTGGCCGCGCTCACCGATGTTCGTCTCGCGCTGGGCACGCTGCTCGACATCGACGACGACACGCCCGACCATTTCGATCCGGAAGACCCGCGCGCCCCGCATCTGGACGTCTACCACTGGCTCACCTGGATGCAGGATTCACTGTTGCAGGCACTGGCCCCCTGACCCGCTGATCAGACGAAGGACGAGACGATGCGCAGCAGTCCCGGGGTACGCGACTCGATCACTGATGTCGCGGGCGTGCTGGTAGGCCACTGCCAGGCCCTCGACGCCGAGGTCACCCTCGGTACCGGCGCCGCGACGGGCTGCACCGTGGTGCGGGTCCCCGGCGGGGCGACGGCCTCGGTCGACGTCCGCGGCGGCGGTCCCGGCACCAGGGAAACCGACCTGCTCGACCCCGCCAACACCGTCCGCCAACTGAACGCCGTGCTCCTCACCGGCGGCAGCGCGTACGGCCTTGCCGCCGCCGACGGGGTGATGCGCTGGTCGGAGGAACACGGCGAGGGCATTCCGATGGACCCGACCGACGCGAGCCGCGTGGTGCCGATCGTGCCGGGTGCGGTGATCTTCGATCTGCCGGTCGGCGACTGGACCATCCGGCCCGACGCCGATTTCGGCTATCGCGCGGCCGAGGCGGCGTCGACCGAGTTCTCCCGGGGGACCGCGGGTGCCGGCGTGGGGGCGAGGGCGGGTGCGCTCAAGGGCGGAATCGGTTCGGCGAGTGTGGTTCTCGCGGATGGACCCGGTGCGGGGGTGACTGTCGGCGCGGTGATCGTGGCGAATCCGGTCGGTTCGGTTGTCGATCCACGCACCGGGTTGCCGTGGGGTGCGGGCACCGACGGGCCCGACTTCTTCGGGCTGCGGCCGGGTACGCCCGAGGAGATCGCGGCGCTCGTCGCGCTGCCCGTCAAGAGCATGGTCCTCAACACCACGATCGGTGTGGTGGCGACGGATGCCGCCCTGGATCCGGCGGGTTGCCGGCGGATGGCCGCGACCGCGCACGACGGACTCGCCCGCGCGATCCGGCCCGTGCACTCCCCGCTCGACGGCGACACGATCTTCGCCCTGGCGACCGGGGCGAGAGAAGTCGCGCCCACCGAGTTACCCGCCGCTTTCCCCGCCGACCTGCTTCTGCTCGATCAGTTGTGTACCGCCGCCGCCGTGGTGGTCGAACGCGCCATCGTCGACGCGGTGCTGAGCGCGACCTCGATCGCCGGAATCCCCGCCTACAACGACCTGTTTCCGCGCTGAACGCCACCCGCGGCACCCTGCTGACCAGCCCCGCGACGACCCGTCGCACCCGCGGTGACGGCCAGGCCGGGACCGGAGTGTGTGCCCCGCGGAATACCCGAATAGGGTGAGTCGTTGTCGAGGAAGGTGCTCGACAGCACGCATGCAGGATGTGGAAAGGGTCGATGAAGTGCTGGTGATCAGGGCCGATCTCGTTGACGCGATGGTGGCGCACGCCCGCGCCGACCACCCGGACGAGGCCTGCGGCATCATCGCCGGGCCCGAGGGCAGCGACCGGCCGGAACGCTTCGTCGCGATGGTCAACGCCGAACGCTCGCCCACCTTCTACCGGTTCGATTCCGGTGAACAGCTGCGCGTGTGGCGCGCGATGGACGACGCCGACGAAGTGCCGGTCGTGGTCTACCACTCGCACACCGCCACCGAGGCCTACCCGAGCCGCACCGACATCTCCTACGCCGCCGAACCGGACGCGCACTATGTGCTGGTCTCCACGCGCGACCCGCAGGAGCACGAACTGCGCAGCTACCGCATCGTCGACGGCGAGGTCACCGAAGAACCGGTGCGCATCGTCGATTCCTACTGAACCGTCCGAGAACAGTCACCACCCCCGAGGAGTCCCCATGCCGGTAACCGTGTCCATTCCGACCATCATGCGTGGTATCACCGGAGGTGAGAAGCGGGTGCAGGGCGAGGGCTCGACGCTGTCCGCGCTCATCGCCGATCTCGACGCGAATCACCCCGGGCTGGCCGAGAAGCTGCTGTCGGACGGCAAGCTGAACCGCTACGTCAACATCTACGTCGACGACGAGGACGTGCGCTTCTCCGGTGGGCTGGAAGCCGAGGTGCCCGCGGGCGCGTCGGTCACCATCCTGCCCGCCGTGGCCGGCGGCGCCTGACCCCGTGGCCCGCTACGAATCGCTGATCGCGACGCTCGGCAATACCCCGCTCGTCGGACTGCAGACACTGTCGCCCCAATGGGACGGCGACGATCATGTGCGGCTGTGGGCCAAGCTCGAGGACCGCAATCCCACGGGGTCGATCAAGGACCGGCCCGCGCTGCGGATGATCGAACAGGCCGAGGCCGACGGGCTGCTCACCCCCGGGTGCACGATCCTGGAGCCGACCAGCGGCAACACCGGGATCTCGCTGGCCATGGCGGCCAAGCTCAAGGGCTACCGGATCGTGTGCGTGATGCCGGAGAACACCTCGGTGGAGCGTCGGCAATTGCTCACGATGTTCGGCGCCGAGATCATCGACTCGCCCGCGGCGGGTGGATCCAATCAAGCGGTGGCGATGGCCAAGCAGATCGCGGCGGAGAATCCCGATTGGGTGATGCTGTACCAGTACGGCAATCCGGCCAACGCGCTCGCGCATTACGAGAACACCGGCCCGGAACTGCTGGCCGACCTGCCGGAGATCACCCATTTCGTCGCGGGGCTCGGCACGACCGGAACGTTGATGGGCACCGGCCGGTACCTGCGCGAAAATGTGCCCGATATCGAGATCGTGGCCGCTGAACCCCGCTACGGCGAGCTGGTCTACGGCCTGCGCAATATCGACGAGGGATTCATCCCGGAGCTCTACGACGAGAAGGTACTCACCACCCGGTTCTCGGTGGGCCCGTACGACGCGGTGAAACGGACTCGCGAACTGGTCGGCGAGGAGGGAATCTTCGCCGGGATCTCCACCGGAGCGATCCTGCACGCCGCGCTCGGCATCGCCAAGAAGGCGCAGAAGGCCGGGAAACGGGCCGATATCGCGTTCGTGGTCGCCGACGGCGGCTGGAAGTATCTGTCTACCGGGGCATACGACGGCACGCTGGACGAAGCCGAGGAGAAGCTGGACGGGCAACTCTGGGCCTGACGCGATGTCACTTGGCTTCGGTACGCTCTGGTCAACGGGCTGTTCGACGGTCCCTTGCCGGAGTGGAGGCGATGTCGGTGAGCGGTGGGGTGGGTGCCTCGTTCGATCCTGATCGGATCTCGGGGCTGCGCGGTAACGCGAGTTCGGGCATCGGCGCGTCGCGAGGCGGTTCGTGGATTCGGGCCGCGGTGGTGATTCTGGGCTTCGTGGGGTCGCTGTACGTGATCGAGGGCGTCGACATGGTGCTCTCCTACGATTCGCCACCAGGATCGGTCGGCGAACTCGACTCGGCGGGAATCGAGCCGCGCGAGGTATCCGGGCTCGACGGGATTCTGTGGGCGCCGCTGTTGCACGGCGGATGGGACCATCTGTTCGCCAACACGCTGCCCTTGCTCGTGCTCGGTTTCCTCGTCCTGCTCTCCGGGATCGGGCGGGGGATCGCGGCGACGGCGATCATCTGGGTGATCGCGGGCGTCGGTACCTGGCTCACCGGGTCGGCGGGAAGTGTGCACGTGGGAGCGTCGTCGATCGTGTTCGGCTGGCTGACGTACCTGATCTGCCGCGGGTGGTTCGCGCGCAATGTTGGCCAGATCGTAGTGGGGTTGGTGATCCTCGTGTTCTACGGCTCGATGCTGTGGGGCGTGCTGCCGAGCGACCCTCGAATTTCTTGGCAGGGGCATCTTTTCGGGGCGGTGGGTGGAGTGCTCGCGGGCTGGGTACTCTCGTCAGATGAACGTCGACGCCGCCGTGGAGCATCGGTCGGCCGCGCACTACCAACGCGGTAACCGGGGATCCGGTCTGGAATTTGGGGGGATCCTGCATTGAGCACCAGCACGTCGTGGCAGCATGGGGGTATGCGCCTTACCGTCCTCGGGTGCTCGGGCAGTGTGTCCGGCCCGGACTCCCCAGCGTCGGGCTACCTGCTGACGGGCCCTGATATGCGGCCGACTGTCATCGACTTCGGTCCCGGTATTTTCGGCGCGTTGCAGAAGCATATGAACCCGGCCGACGTCGACATCTTCCTCACCCACCTGCACGCGGATCACTGCTTGGATCTGCCCGCACTGCTGGTGTGGCGTCGGTACCACCCGAATCCGCCGACCGGGAAGGCGCTGGTGCGCGGGCCGTCCGATGCCGCGCTGCGGATCGGCAATGCCTCCGCGGAGATCGGCGGCGAGACCGACGACTGGTCCGATGTGATCGACTCGCAGGCGTGGGTCGAGAACACTCCGATTCCGTTCGGGCCAGGTCATACGGTGGAAGCTCGGCGGATGTTCCACCCGCCGGAGTCCTATGGGCTGCGGATCACCGCGGCCGACGGTCGGGTCTTCGTCTACACCGGCGATACGGCGATGTGCGATGCGGTGGTCGACCTGGCACAGGGTGCGGATGTGCTGCTGGCCGAGGCGTCGTGGACTCATGATCCGGCGAATCGTCCTCCGGGAATTCACCTTTCGGGGACCGAGGCGGGCGAGATCGCGACCCGCGCGGGGGCCAAGGAATTGTTGCTCACCCACATTCCGCCGTGGACATCGCGTGAAGATGTGATCGCGGAGGCCAAGGCGGCTTTCTCGGGGCCGGTACATGCGGTGTCGCCGGGGGAGTCGTTCGACCTTTAAGGTCGGGATCGGGTGTTCGGTAGTCCCGGGGCGGTTTGAGGCTGTGTTTTTGGCGCGCTGGCGCGCGCGTGTCCGCGGCCCTGAGGGGCCGCCGGTCAGCGCTCGAGACTCGCGCCTGCGGCGCATGCGCTTCGAGCGCTGACCGGCGACCCGGCCGCGGACCGGCCACTTCGTGGCCGTCCCTCCCTAAGGGCGGGAGTGCGGTGGCTGGTGGTGCGGTCATGGCGGACCTGGGGTTGAACGGTGGGGCCGGCTAGTGCGGTAGGGCTGCGGACTCCGGGTGTGTGGAGTCCGCAGCGTGCGGTAGGGGTGTGGACTTCGTGGGGCTCGGTGTGGCTGGGCGTGGAGTGGGGGGCACGCGCTAGTGTGTCGGCTGTGTCTAGACGAGCTGATGGTAGGGCGGATGACGAACTCCGCGACGTGAAGATCACTCGGGGATTCACCACGCACCCGGCGGGGTCGGTGCTGGTGGAATTCGGGCAGACGCGGGTGATGTGCACCGCGAGCGTCACCGAGGGGGTGCCGCCGTGGCGCCGGGATTCGGGGCTGGGCTGGCTCACCGCGGAGTACGCGATGCTGCCCGCGGCCACGCACACGCGCAGTGGGCGGGAGTCGGTCAAGGGCAAGGTCGGTGGGCGGACGCAGGAGATCAGCAGGCTGATCGGGCGCTCGCTGCGGGCCTGCATCGACCTGGCCGCGCTCGGCGAGAACACGATCGCGCTCGACTGCGATGTGCTGCAGGCCGACGGTGGTACGCGCACCGCCGCGATCACCGGCGCCTATGTGGCGCTCTCGGACGCGGTGACCTATCTGGCCGCCGCGGGCAAACTGGCTGACCCGCAGCCGATTTCGTGCATGATCGCCGCGGTGAGCGTGGGCGTGGTCGATGGGCGCGTGCGCCTCGACCTGCCCTACGAGGAAGACTCGCGTGCCGAGGTCGACATGAACGTGGTGGCCACCGACACCGGAACTCTGGTCGAGATCCAGGGCACCGGCGAGGGCGCGACGTTCCCGCGGTCGACCCTGGACAAGATGCTGGACTCGGCCTTCGCCGGCGCCGAGCAGCTGTTCGCGATCCAGAAGGCGGCGCTGGCACTGCCGTACCCGGGCACCCTGCCCGAGCCGTCCACGAAGAAGTAGTCGTGGCTGTGCGTGTGCTGGTCGCCAGCCGAAATGCCAAGAAGCTGAAAGAGCTTCGCCGGATCCTCGATGAAGCAGGCGTCGCCGGAGTCGAATTGGTGAGCCTGAACGAGGTGCCCCCGTACGAGGAGGCGCCCGAGACCGGCGCCACCTTCGAGGAGAACGCGATCGCGAAGGCGCGAGACGGCGCCGTCGCCACCGGATTGCCGTGTGTGGCAGACGATTCCGGCATCGAAGTCGATGCGCTGAACGGGATGCCGGGTGTGCTGTCCGCTCGGTGGGCAGGCGGCCACGGCGACGATGCCGCGAACAACTCCCTGCTGCTCGCTCAGTTGGGCGACGTCCCCGACGACCGTCGCGGCGGCCGCTTCGTCTCCACCTGCGCGCTGGTGCTGCCCGACGGCACGACCACGGTGGTGCGCGGCGAATGGCCCGGCACCATCGCCCGTGAACCCCACGGCGACGGCGGTTTCGGCTACGACCCGCTGTTCCTCCCCGAGGGCGGTACCGGCAGCGCCGCCGAACTCACCCCCGCCGAAAAGGACGCGGTCTCCCACCGAGGCCGCGCGCTCACCCAGCTCATCCCGGCCCTGGCCGCCCTGGCCTGACCGACTCCACGACAAAAGCGCCGCCGCTCCGGATTACCGGGGCGGCGGCGCTTTTCGTAGGAGTCAGAGGCTGTACTGCTGCTTCACGTCTTTGGCGTTGCGGTGCTCGACGAAGAACGACAGCAGCGGGATGGTGCCCGCGATCAGGGTGCCGACGGTGCGGCCGATGGGCCAGCGGACCTTCACGGCGAGGTCGGCGGTGACCAGCAGGTAGGCGAAGTACACCCAGCCGTGCACGACCGCGATCCAGCTGGGGGTGTCGACGCCGAAGCCGTATTTGGCGATCATCTCGACGGTGAGCAGCAGCAGCCACAGGCCGGTGACCCAGGCGAGCACGCGGTAGCGCTGCAGGGCGGAGGCGATCTTGGCGGTGGGGGCGCTTCCCGCGGGGGCGGCGGTGGCATCGTCGAGCGACGGTGCGGTGGTGGTGTTGTTGTCGGTCACCCGGCGTTCCTCTCGGGGGAGTGCAAGCCGGCGGTGCGGACCTGCGCATCGATGTCGCTGGCGTGCAGTTGCGCCAGGTACTGGTTGTAGGCGGCCGTCTCCGGGTCGTCGGACTTCGCGGCCTCGGGGCGGTCGGGCAGGATGCCCGCGGGGATCTCGCGCGGCGCCTCGGCCTTGCCCGGACGCGGCGGCGCGGGCTCTTCGGCCTCGCGTTCCAGCCGCACGAACCGCACATAGGCGAACACCGCGAACCCGGCGAACAGCGGCCATTGCAGTGCGTAGCCGAGATTCTGGCCGGTTCCCGACGACGATTCGAACCGCTCCCACTGCCACCAGGCCAGCGCCAGGCAGCCCAGCGCGACGACACAGACCAGCGCGATCAGGGCCGGTCGATTGTGCGCCGGGCGAGGAGGTGGAACGGACACGCGCTCCACGGTACCCGCCTACTACAGAGCACGTAGGAGCAGGTCGCGGCAGCTCGATCCGAGGTCAGAGCGAGGCCCTCGCCTGGAAGGTCTGGCGGTAGGTGGTGGGGGAGACGCCGATGGTGGTGGACAGGTGCTGGCGCAGCGAGGCGGCGGTGCCGAGGCCCGCGTCGGCGGCGACGCGGTCGATGGACAGGTCGGTGGCTTCGAGGAGGTGGCGGGCGTGGTCGACACGTCGCTGGGTGAGCCACTGGCCCGGTGGGAGGCCGGTCTCCTCGCGGAAGCGGCGGCAGAAGGTGCGCACACTCATGCGGGCGTGCGCGGCGAGTTCGGTGAGCGGCAGTGGCCGATCGAGGTGGGTCATGGCCCAGGCGCGGGTGGCGGCGGTCGTCGCGGTGCCGGTTTCGGGGATCGGCCGGTCGATGAACTGGGCCTGGCCACCTTCGCGCCACGGCGGCACGATGCACAGGCGGGCGACGTGATTGGCGACCGCGCTGCCGTGATCGCGGCGCAGCAGGTGCAGGCAGGCGTCGATGCCTGCGGCGCTGCCCGCCGCGGTGAGGATGCGTCCTTCGTCGACGAACAGCACGTCGGCATCCATTCTGACCTGCGGGAACAGGGCGCGGAACCGGTCGGCCTGTCGCCAGTGCGTGGTCGCGGGGCGGTCGTCGAGCAAGCCGAGGGCTGCGAGTACGAACGCCGCGGTGCAGATCGACACGATGCGGGTGTCCGGCCTGAGCCGACCCAGCGCATCAGCCAGGTCGGCGGGCATCCACTCCTCCTGTGGTGCGTCACACGCGGAGAACGGCGGAATCACCACGGTGTCGGCCTCGTCGAGCGCGCTGCTGTCGTATTCGACCGCGATGGTGAAGTCGGCGTTCGTCGACACCGGCGCCCCGTCGAGGCTGCAGGTGCGCACGTCGTAGAGCGCGGCGCCGTCGGGATCGGTCGCCGTGCCGAAGATCCGGGCGGGAATCCCCAATTCGAACGGATAGACCCCGTTCAGTGCCAGAACCACCACGCGATGCATGGCAAGATTCTTGCAGATATTGGCTTTCTTGCCACTCGTCGGCGGTTCGCGCACCCGGCATCGTGGACTTCACACGGCCGGTTCGCAGCGAAACGGCCTGGGAGACACAGGGAGACATGCCATGCGGGCAATCGGTCAGGACACCTTCGGCGGACCCGAGGTGCTGCGTGTGATCGAGGTCGACAAGCCGAGCCCCGGACCGGCGGAAGTACTGATCCGCGTGCATGCGGCCGGGGTGAACCCGACCGATTCCTGGCACCGCGCCACCGGCGGACTCCTCGGCGCGATCGCACCACTGGGCTGGGATGTGTCGGGCGTGGTCGAGGCCGTCGGCGTCGGCGTCACCCTGTTCGCGCCGGGCGACGAGGTCTTCGGCATGCCGCGTCAGCCGCGCGCCGCGGGCGCCTACGCCGAGTACGTCACCGCGCCGGCCCGCCACCTCGCGCGCAAGCCGTCGAATCTCACCCACGTCGAAGCCGCCGCGCTGCCGCTCGTCGCGCTCACCGCCTGGCAAGCGCTGGTCGACACCGCCGACGTGCAACCCGGCCACCGGGTGCTGATCCACGCCGCCGCGGGCGGGGTCGGTCATGTCGCGGTGCAGATCGCCAAGGCGCGCGGCGCGTATGTCATCGCCACGGCGCGCGCCGACAATCACGACTTCGTCCGCGACCTCGGCGCCGATGAGGTGATCGACTACACCGCAACAGATTTCGTGGACGCGGCCGATGGTGTCGACATTGTCGTCGACACCATCGGCGGCGAGTACGGCCCGCGCTCGCTGCGAACCCTGCGTCCCGGCGGCATCATCGTGTCGCTGGCCTCCCCGGCGGAGGCGGCCCTGGTGGAGCAGGCCCGCCCGCTCGGCCTGCGTGCCGGGTTCATGATCGTCGAAGCCGACGGCGCGGGCCTGCGCGCTCTTTCGGACCTGGTCGAAGCCGGTGCGCTGCGACCGCACGTGGAGACCGTCCTGCCGCTGGATCTCGTGCGCAAGGCCCACGAGATCAGCGACAATCAGCGCACCCGCGGCAAGATCGTGCTCACCGTCGCGGAGTGAGGATGCTCAGAACTTGTAGCTGATTCCGGTCATCCGCTCGGATTCCTCCCACAGCCTGCGCAGCAGCTCGGGATCGCGCGAGATCTTGCTCGACGGGCACGCCTCGACCGGTCCCTGCGACTGCATCAGCCGGTTGGGGCCCCAGTACACGGTGGGGTCGGCGTCGGGCTCGGTGGCCGCGAACAGGGTGGAGTGGGCGGCCTTGTGCGGCGGGTGGCCGATGAGCTTGATGAACGGCTTGCTGACCTTGTCGAGGGGGGTCTCGGTGCGGGCGAACAGGTCTGTCGCCGAGACTCCGGGGTGCACGGCGTAGGACTTCTTCGCCGACGCGGCCTCGGTGAGCCTGCGCTGCAGTTCACGGCCGAACATCAGGTTGGCGAGCTTGGCCTGGGCGTAGGCGAGATTGCGCTGGTAGCGGCGGTTCTCGTAGTTGAGATCGTCGATCCACAGCTTCGGGGTCTGTTTGTGGGCGATGCTGGCGATCGATACCACCCGGTCGCGAACGCGGTCGAGCAGCAGTCCGGTGAGCGCGAAGTGGCCCAGGTGGTTGACGCCGAACTGGGTCTCGAACCCGTCGGCGGTGCGCGAGAACGGGATGTTCATCAGGCCCGCGTTGTTGATCAGCACATCGAATTCGCCCTGCTGCGCGGCGAATTCGCGCACCGAAGCCAGATCGGCCAGGTCGAGCGCGGCCACCCGCACGTCGCCGGGGATGGCGTCGGCGATCGGCTGTGCTTTGCTCGCGTTGCGGCAGGCCATGATCACCGTGGCGCCCTTGTCTGCGAGCACCTTGGTGGTCTCGGCACCGAGGCCGCCGTTGGCCCCGGTGATCACGAACGTGCGCCCGGACTGGTCCGCGATATCAGTTGGTTTCCATGCCATGCTCCTATCTTACTCTGGAGTAAGATAGGAGGGAAGGTCAGCCCAGCAATCCGGTCAGCGTACGGGTACAGGCGGGTTTACGCAGTTTGATCATGGCTTTCGCCTCGATCTGGCGCGCCCGTTCGCGGGAGAAGCCGAGCGCCGAACCCACCTCCTCCAGCGTGCGGCCCTCGCCGCGATCGAGGCCGAAACGCAGCCGGATGACGGCGGATTCGCGGTCGGTGAGTCCCGCCAAGGCCGCCTCCACATAGCCCCCGAGCATTCGGGCCGCGACCACATCCGCCGGCGCGGGCGTGGTGTCGGGTAACAGTGAGCCCAGATCGGTGTCCTCGCCGACGGGCGCGTGCAGCGACACCGGCTCGGCTTCGTGCCGCAGCACCGCCGCTACCTGCGCGACGGTGAGGTCGGCGCCCGCGGCCAGTTCCTCGGCGGTGGCCGCGCGCCCCAGCTGGTGCGCCAGCTCGCGCCGCACCCGGATCACCCGATGCAGTACATCGGCCACATTCGAGGGCAGCCGGATCGTGCGCCCCTGATCGGTGAGCGCGCGCCCGATCGACTGCCGGATCCAGAACGTCGCGTAGGTGGAGAGCTTGAGGCCGCGCTCGTGGTCGAACTTCTCCACCGCGCGCATCAGTCCCAGCGTGCCCTCCTGGATCAGATCGAGCAGCGACATTCCGGTGTTGGTCGGGAACCGGCGCGCGATGGAGACGACCAGGCGCAGATTCGCCCGCACCATGTGGTCTTTCGCGCGCAGTCCGTCGAGCTCGGTGCGGCGCAACAGTTCTCGTCGTGCGGCGGTGAGTTCGGCACCGGCCGAGTCGATCTCGGCACGTGCGGCCGCACCCGCGGCGATCCGCGCACCGAGGGCGTATTCCTGTTCGGCGGTCAACAGCGGAGTACGGCCGATGGCCGTCAGGTAGTCGCGAATGGGATCGGCGGTGACGGTGGTGGTCAAGAGAACTCCCGTTCGATGTGCGGCGCGATGTGGGGCTGGTGACCGGTGGGGTGAGAGAGCCCCACCGGTCGGGTTACTCAGGGATCGCAGGGACTACTTGCCGGGAATTCGGATCGGGCGGCGCACTGCCGTCGATCGGGTCTGCGCGCCGCGAATGGCCGAGCCGGTTCCACGTCGGCGTTGCGCCGGGAAAGGCGCTTCTGCGCGGCGTGCCGCCCGGGCTCGGCCGGGCAGGGGGAGGGGTTGCGGTGCGGTCGTGATCTCGCGGACCACGTCGTCGAGTGAACTTCGCATTGTCGTGAATCGGGCCATATCGGCTGCTCCTTCGGTGGTGGAACGGGTGCTGAGGGGCTCGGCGGCGATATCGGGTCCGTGCGGCATGCGCTGGCTCCTTCGATCGTGTCGCTTGCGGCGACGGACATAAACTTAGAATGCACCTAAAAATATGTCAAGAACAAATTTAGGACGAGTTCGGATATGCTGGTGGCATGACGACGCAGCAGGGCCTCCGTGCCAGGAAGAAGCAGCAGACCAGACAGCAGATCTCGGACCGGGCGACCGAGCTGTTCCTGGCCCGCGGATTCGACCAGGTGACCATCGCCGAGGTGGCCGCGGCCGCCGACGTCTCGAAGATGACGGTCACCAACTACTTCCCCCGCAAGGAAGACCTGGCGCTCGACCTCGGCGAGATCTACATCGATCAACTCGCGTCGATCGTTCGGGAACGCGCGCCCGGCCAGTCGGCACTGGCCGCGCTGCGCCACGCCTGCCTCGCAGCCGTAGCGGCGCAAGATCAGCTCATCGGCTTCAGCGGCGAGCCGTTCGCCAGGATGATCGCCGACAGTCCTGCGCTGACTGCGCGCGGGCGCGACCTGCACGACGCCCGCCAGCTGGCACTGGCCGACGTACTCGCCGCCGAGACGGGCGCCGCGCCCGAGGACATCACCCCGCGCGTTGCCGCGGCTCAGATCGCCGGCGTGCAGCGGGTGCTGTTCAACGAGATCATGCGCCGCACCCTCGACGGCGAATCCAATACCGAGATCGCCGCCGCGCTGACCCGCGATGCCGAGATCGCGTTCGACACGCTCGAACCCGGCCTGGGAAACTACGCCGTCCGCTGAGCGATCGGTGGCGATTGCTGCCGTGTCACTGGGCTCCCGCACCGGACCTGAAAGCCCATACTGAGGCAATGTCGGATGGTGTTGCTGTAGACAAGCCCGTCGAGCCGATGAGCAAGGCGAAGATCAACATCATCTTCGCGACCGTCGTGCTCGGCATGCTCATGGCCGCCCTCGACCAGACCATCGTGTCGGCGGCGCTGCCCTCGATCGTCGCCGACCTCGGCAGCGCCGGGCACATGGCCTGGGTGGTGACCGCGTACCTGCTCGCCGAGGCCGTCGCGACCGTGCTCGCGGGCAAACTCGGCGACCTGTTCGGCCGCAAACTGCTGTTCCAGATCAGCGGCATCATCTTCATCGCGGGCTCGGCGCTGGCCGGCGTGGCGGGCGGCATGGGTGTGCTGATCGTGGCGCGCGGAATCCAGGGCGTCGGCGCGGGCGGGCTGATGGTCACCTCGATGGCCCTGATCGCCGACACCATTCCGCTGCGCGAACGCGGGAAGTATCAGGGTGCGCTCGGCGCGGTGTTCGGCGTGACCACCGTGGTCGGGCCCACCCTGGGCGGGTTGTTCACCGACCACGCGAGCTGGCGCTGGTGCTTCTACGTGAACGTGCCGATCGCGATCATCATGGTGGTGATGGCGGCGCGCACCCTGCCGCACCTGCGCGCGGTCACCCGGCCGGTGATCGACTACCTCGGCATCGGCCTGATCGCGCTCGGTGTGTCGTCGCTGATCCTCGGGCTCGAGTTCGGCGGTAGCGAATATCCGTGGGGCTCTTGGCAGATCATCGGTTTGTTCGTGCTCGCCGCCGTGCTGATCACCGGATTCGTGCTGGTGGAGAACCGCGCGAAGGAGCCGATGCTGCCGATGCGGTTGTTCAGCGGCCGCGTGTTCACAGTGTCGTCGGTGCTCAGTTTCATCGTCGGCTTCGCGATGCTCGGCTCGATGACCTATCTGCCCGCGTATCTGCAATATGTCGACGGGGCGACGGCGACGGTCTCCGGTGTCCGAACCCTGCCGCTGGTGGTCGGCCTGTTCGTCACGTCGGTCTTCTCCGGGCAGGTCGTCGGAAAGACCGGGCAGTACCGGTACTTCCCGGTCGTCGGCATGGCGGTGATGGCGGTCGGCCTGGCCCTGATGTCGACGATGGGCCGCGGCACCAGTGTCTGGCTGGAATCGCTGTACATGCTGATTCTGGGTGCCGGGCTCGGCCTGTCGATGCAGGTACTCACCATCGTCGTGCAGAACACCGTGCCCTACGCCGATCTGGGCACGGCCACCTCGGGGGTGACCTTCTTCCGCACCCTGGGCAGCGCGTTCGGCACCGCGGTCTTCGGCACGCTGTACAACAACAAGAGCAAGCCCGCGCTGGCGGAGGCATTGCAGCAGGCCCCCGGTGTCTCGCCGGAGGTGGCGGCGAATCCGAAACTGCTGCGTGAGCTACCGCTGGAGCAGTCCGCGCCGATCATCGACGCCTACGCGAATTCGATCGACTACGTGTTCCGCTGGGTTGTTCCGGTGGCGCTGGTCGGTTTCGTCATCGCCTGGTTCCTGCCGCAGGTGCGGCTGCGTGACAGCGCTCGCCACGGCGCGGGCGATGTCGGCGAGGGTTTTTCGGTACCCGATTCGCACGACCGGGTGGTGCAGCTGGAACGCTCGGTCGCCACGACGGTGCGCAAGGCCAGGGCGGAGAAACCGCTCATTCCCCAGCTCATCGCGGCCTCGGGCAGCACGCTGAGCCCGGACTCGGTGTGGGCGCTGGGGCAGGTGTACCTGTACTCCAAGGAGGGGGTGCCCGCCACGGTCTATGCCATCGCCTACCGGCACCGGCTGCCGGTGGAGGTGCTCTCGCCGGTCTTTCGTCAGGCCGTCGAGGCGGGTCTGTTGCACGACGACGGGGGCACCCTGTCGCTGACCGTCGACGGTGACGCCGAGGTCGACACGCTGCGCGCGGGCTGGCGCCGCTGGCTCGGCGACCGCCTCGACGACTGGAATTCCGAGGATCCGGTCGACCGCGCGCTGCTCGACGAGGCGCTGTCGAAGATCGCGGCCAAGCTGCTCGACCAGGGCGCTGATAGCAGCGAGGTATCGCGAGTCTGAATTCGGTTGTCCACTCCGCTGGACGAACCTTGCCACCAAATACTCGTAGACGTATATTCGTAGACGAGTAAGGAGGCAGTCATGGCTACCAAGCGCAAAGTGAACAACCTGCTGGCGCTCGCCGTGCTCTCGGTGATCGTGCAGCGTCCGATGCACCGCTACGAGATCGCCGCCACCCTGCGCGCCCACGGCAAAGACCGCGACATGGACATCAAGTGGGGTTCGCTCTACACCGTCGTGCAGAACATGGAGAAGGCCGGATTCCTCGAGATCATCGGCAGTGAACGCGACGGCGCGCGACCCGAGCGGGTGATCTACCGGATCACCGACGCCGGTCGCGCCGAGATGGCGGACTGGACCCGCGAACTGCTCGCCGCGCCGGTGCCCGAACATCACCGGTTCACCGCGGGCCTGTCGATTCTGGCGGTGCTGCCGCCGGACGAGGTGATCGTCCTGCTCGGCACCCGCGTCGCGGCGCTGGAGCGAACCATCGAGACCACCAAGGCCGAGCTGGCCGAGCTGACGCTGCCCCGGCTGTTCCTCGTCGAATCCGAATTCGGCCTGGCGATGCTGGAAGCCGAGGCGAACTGGGCGCGTTCCCTGCGTGACGAACTGGCCGCGGGCACCTTCGAAGGCCTCGAACTCTGGCGGCAATGGCATGTCGACGGCATGCCCGCCGAACAGATCCCCGAGCTCGGTGAGAGGGGGAACGACTAGCTCAACCCTTGTAGACCCCGGACCCGGTGGTGTGCGGCAACACCCCACCGAGCCCGAGAACCGTCCCGAAACCAGGCGCACCCGGCCACGAGGTGAGGCAACCACAGGATAGCTGGGTGACGCCGACAGCAGATCTGGAGATCACCCATGTCCACCACCCGTTCCGCATTGATCATCGGCGGCGGCATCGCCGGACCCGTCGCCGCCGCGGCCCTGCACAAAGCAGGCATCGACGCCCATGTCTACGAGGCCTATTCCGGCCCCTCCGAGGGCATCGGCTCCGGGCTCGCGCTGGCACCCAACGGTGTCGCGGCGCTCGACATCATCGGCGCCGGCGACGCGGTGCGCGAGATCGCCCTGCCGGTCGCGCAGATGCGACTGCGCGTCAGCGGTCGTGAACACATCATGCCGGTGCTGGCCGACCAGCCTCCGCTACAGGCTGTCGACCGCGGTGCATTGCACCGCACCCTGCACGATCACGCGGTCGCCGCGGGCGTGCCGTTCAGCTACGACAAGCGGCTGACGAGGGTCGACGAACACCCCGACGGTGTCACCGCGCACTTCACCGACGGATCGACCGCCACCGCCGATATCCTCGTCGGCGCGGACGGAATCCGTTCCACTGTGCGAAGTTTGATCGACCCGGCCGCGCCCGGTCCCGACTACACCGGAATGCTCGGCTTCGGTGCCCTGGTCGAATGCGACCTCGACCTGCCGGACGACACCATGGTGTTCGCCTTCGGCGCCAAGGCGTACTACCTGTACTGGAAGCAGGCCGACGGCCGCGTGGCATGGGGCGCGAACCTGCCGAGCAAGCACTACCTTTCGCTCACCGATGCCCGTGCCGTCCCCGCGCAACACTGGCTGGAAGTACTGCGCGAGACGTATGCGCCCGATTCTCCCGGCGCCGAATTCACCCGTCGCACCACGGCGCAGAACCTGGAGATCACCGGCGCACTGCACATCATGCCGTCGGTGCCGCACTGGTATCGCGACCGCATGGTACTGGTGGGCGACTCGGTGCACGCACCGTCGAACAGCTCGGGACAGGGTGCGTCACTGGCGATCGAGAGCGCCGTGCAGCTGGCGCGATGCCTGCGCGATATCGCCTCGCCCACCGAGGCTTTCGCGGTCTACGAGCAGTTGCGGCGGGCCCGCGTGGAAGGCATCGCGGCGCGCGCGGCGAAGATCAACCACAGCAAGACGCCGGGACCCCTCGCCCGCAAGGTGATGAACGCGGTGATGCCGCTCATGGTCAAGACGGTGATGAACCCGGAGAAGACGATGGGCGTCGAACGCCGGTACCGCATCGATTGGGATGCGCCGGTGCGGGCGGAATCCGCTACTGCCGCACAGTGATCCGGGCAACCCTCGGTCCGCGGTGATCGAGGGCTGTCACGCAGTGCGCGATCACTGCTTCGTTCGGTGCCGGTCCGCGCGCAGTCGCAGGATGCGCGCGGTTTCCGCGTCGGCGGGCAGGAATGCCTCGAGGTGGAGTTCGGCGATGGTGACGTCGGTGGCCGTCGCGAAGGAGGTGAGGGTGGTGATCAGGCGGAGGTCACCGTCGGGGGTGTGCAGGTGGAGGGGAACGGCGAAGCCGACATGGTCGGGGCCGGGGGAGGGGGCAGGCAGGTAGCTCGCCAGCTCGGCGATGAGCTGGTCGAGGGCCGGATCGGGGGTGTGCGCGGCGCGGCCCCGGAGCGAATCCATGATGTGCCTGCCCCAGTCGGGGAGGTTGCGCACGCGCGGGGCGACGCCGTCGGGGTGCATGGCCAGCCGAAGGACATTGATCGGCGAACGCAGCAGTCGCGGGTCGACACCCTCGGTGAACAGGTCGAACGCGGCATTGGCGGTGACGAGTTCGCCGCGCGGGCGGGCGACGAGCGCCGGGTAGGGCATGTGCCCGTCGAGGACCGCGCTGATCGCCTCGCGCACCGGTGCCAGTTCCGGTGCGGCCAGGTCGCTTTCGGGGAATACCGGCGCGAATCCGGCGGACAGCAGCAAGGTGTTGCGGTCGCGCAGCGACAGCTCGAGCGATTCGGCCAGTCGCACCACCATCGTGCGACCCGGCTGGGATCTGCCCTGCTCGAGGAAGCTCAGGTAGCGCTGACTGGTCTCGGCCCGGATCGCCAGATCGAGCTGGCTGACCCGGCGCAGCGTGCGCCAGTGACGCAGTTGGGGGCCGAAACCGGTCGTCGGCAGCGCGGTCGTCATGACCGGAGTAAACCGCGTCGACGGCCGCCGCCATTCCCCCGCCACAGACCAACGCCCATACCCTCCAGGGAATCGCGCGATCCCGCCATCGCCGACACAGTTGTTCCCATGCCGCACAACGAACTCAACACCGACCACGCTTTCGCCTACCGCCTCGACGGTGGTCTCACGCGGACCGAACAGCAGCGGCCCGAACCGGGCCCGCATCAGGTCCTGATCCGGGTCCGCGCCGCCTCGGTGAACCGCCGCGATCTGATGCTGATGGACGGCACCTACCCGTTGCCCGCCACCGCCGGCGTCATTCCGCTCTCCGATGGCGTCGGCGAGGTGATCGCGCTCGGCCCCGGAGTGACCCGCGCGGAAATCGGCGACCGGATCACCGCGAGCTACTTCGTCCACTGGGTCGACGGTCCGCAGACCCTCGCCACGGCCGCCGAACAGTACGGCGCGAACTACGACGGATTCCTCGCCACCTACGCACTCGTCGAAGAGGATTCGATCGTGCATGTGCCCGCCCATCTCACCGACGCAGAGGCCGCGACCCTGACGTGCGCGGGCCTGGTCGCCTGGTCGGCGCTCACCACACCCGTCCCGCCTGCCCCGGGTGAGCGCGTGCTCACCGTCGGAAGCGGCGCGGTGGCGTTGTACGCGATCCAGTTCGCGAAAATCCTCGGCGCCGAGGTCATCTCGATCACCTCGAGCCAGGCGAAGGCCGACCGCTTGCGCGCGCTGGGCGCCGACACGGTGATCGACCGCACCGTGACCAGCAACTGGGGTGACGCGGTGATGGACCTGACCGGGACCGGCGCCGAGCACATCGTCGACGCGGTCGGCCTGCCCACGCTCGAACAATCGGTGCGAGCGGGCGCGTACAACTCGACGGTGACGATGGTCGGCGCGATGGCGCCCGCACCGGGAACAACACTGCCGGACAACCCGTTCGGCTCCTCCTACCTGGCCATCCGGCGCATCGCGGTCGGTAGCCGCGCCGGTTTCGAGGCGATGAACCGGGTGATCACCGAGCACCGCCTTCGCCCGGTGATCGACCGCGAATTCGATGTCGACAAGGCCACCGACGCCTACGACTACCTGCGATCGGGTGCCTCGTTCGGCAAGGTGGTGATCGCGGTGGGCTGAGGGCTCAGCACGCGGGTGAACACGGTGACGCACAGGACCAGCCACAGCAGGCCGATGATCCAACCGGCCAGCACATCGGTGGTCCAGTGCACACCGAGATAGATGCGCGACAACCCGACGGCGACCGGAAAGGCGACCGCGAGCACGGTGGCGGTCAGACGGAGCCAGTGCTGGGTGATCCGCGGAACCAGGACGATCGCCACGATGCCG
The DNA here is from genome assembly GCF_042671725.1 of Nocardia sp. NPDC127606. Lineage (NCBI taxonomy): Bacteria > Bacillati > Actinomycetota > Actinomycetes > Mycobacteriales > Nocardiaceae > Nocardia > Nocardia sp. NPDC127606. The sequence goes on from NZ_JBHXWQ010000014.1 coordinate 44,403, forward strand.
ACGACCACGGTGGACCCGAGCGTGTGCCCCGACGGGTACGACAGGCTGGGTTCGAAGACCAGCCGCGACGCCTCGGGCGGTCGCTGGCGGCCGACGAGACGTTTGATCACCCACACCAGCACTCCGGCACCCAGCGACGTGACGGCGACCAGGGCGGCGACCGGCAGATTGCGCCGCAGCGCGAAGACACCGACGGTGAACGACGCCAGAATCGTCATCGACAGTGTGCTGCCGAGGTCGGTGATCACCGTGGCGATGCTGGTGAGCGGTTCGCCGCGGTGCGCGATCATCCAGTCGAGCACCGCGGTGTCCATCCGGCTGATGCCGCTGGTGACCTCCCAGGTGAGGGCGATGATCAGCACCGCGGCGGTCGCCATGAGGGCGAGCACGCGCGGTGTCCGACGGCACAGCGTCGACCAGGCGATGTCGGGTGGCGGCGATTGTCGAGAGGCAGTCGGCATAACTACCAGATTGCCAGGTGAATCCTCATGCTTCGAAGACCACGATGTTTCCGGCGACATCTCGGGTGCCCGCGTCCTTCTTGATCGCCTTCACCAGGTCGGCGACGCAGTCCCAGGTACGGGGGGGCTCGCAGTCGATGTTGCCGATCGTGAACCAGGTATCGGTGCCGCGGTAGCGGACGAGGCCCTTGCCCGCGTCGTCGAGCATGACATCGAGCTCGCCGGACACCGTCCCTTCCTCTTCGGTCATGACGGCGCTCTCGGCAGTGATCTCGATGGGCTCGCTTATTTGAATTCTCCTCGGCGGAGGCAGTCATCGACTGCGGTGCGCAATGCGGTGTGCTCTGCGGTATCAACGGTCAGTGCGTATTTTACCTTCACTTTGACGTAGTGCTCCACATAGGCACACCGGAAGTTACCGGGCGGCAAATAGTTCGCGGGATCCTGATCACCCTTGGAACGGTTGGCCGACGGGTCGGCGGCGACCAGGTTCATCGAGTCGTTGGCGATGCGGCGGCGGGTGTCCTCGTCGCGGTCGGCGGCACCGGATCGCCACGCTTCGGCAAGGGCGACAATGTGTTCGGCGTCGACCTTGGACGGATCGGTGATGAACTTGTAGGGCCCGAGTTGGCCGGTCTTCTTGTCGATGAAGCCGTAGTGGTCCTGCCAGCCGCCACCGGCTGCCACCGTCAAGTCGCAGGTCTTGGCGTCGAGGGTGACCTTGCCGTTGGCGTCACGCAGCATCATCACCTCGCGGCTGGTGCATTTGGTGTACTTGGCCAGCTCGCCGGTGAAGCCGTGCTCGGGCTTGTTGGTGTCCCAGTGCGGGAACTTCTCGCGCGTGTAGCCCGTCATCGGGCCTTCCTTCGCGACGACGAGGGTGGCGACCAGATCGCCGACCTCCTTGCCCGACACCGTCGCCGCGCCCGCGGCCCCAGGCCCGGGATTCACCTCGTCCAGCAGCGAGTTCGAACAGGCGGCCACCATGGCCAGGCATACCGCCGCGGCGAAGGCGAGCGGGGCTCGTCCCAGGATCGTGCCGTTGATCGAAGACCACTTCATGCCCGTACCGCCCAGACGCTCCGTCGAAAAATGAACCGGCACAACCTAACGGCCGCACCGGGTGTCGTCAGTGATTGTCCGCTATGAGGTTCCGCACAGCACAGCGGGAACCGATTGTGGCTCAATAGCGTTCATCTATCGACGGAAATGACCGTTGACGTCCGAGTGCAAACTCGAGGTGACCGATATCACAATCGCCTCAATCGGGCAGTGATCCCGACTCCGGCGGAATCCCGGTGTCCAGGAAGCGGATCAGCCGTGCGATGCGGGCGGCATGGTCGACGCATCGCTGGAACTGACTGCCCAGCAACGCCATATCGATCGCGGCCTCGGTGCTCACCTCGGCCGCGCCGAGGGCGGTGCGCAACTGCTTGCACAGCGTTTCCATCGCGGCGATGTCGCTGCCGTCGTCGGCGGCGAATCGACCGCTGGCCACCGACGCGCTCACCCGCGCGACACAGGCGGCCGCGAGCGTGCCCATCGAGACCAGTTCGGTGATCACCGATGCGGGTGCGACCACGCCCGGATGCGCCCGATATACGTACTGCCCAGCGGTTTCGGTGCGCCGACCGATCCGCGACAGCTCACCGGCGACTTGAATCGCGGTCACCACATGGCGCAGATCGCGCGCGACCGGCGCCTGCAACGCGAGCAGGGCCATGGTGCGGGATTCGCAGGCGGCGAACATCAGTTGTAGCTGCTCGTCGAGCGCGAACACCTCGTAGGTGGCGGCGAGGTCGGCGCCGGCCAGCGCCTGGGTAACCCGCTCGGTCGCGTCATGGGCGACGCGCGACATCAGGGTGAGATCGTTGGCCAAAGCGACGAGCTCGAGGGTGAACTGGGTCCGCACGCGCTGAATTGTTCCCCATCGAGGGGGCGCGAGTGAATCCATCGCCGAGATCCGTGCGGTGACGATTCCGGGTGTGCCCGGTCGTAGCTGGAAGGATGGGGGTCATGATTGCCGCGTTGACGACCAAATGGACCCTGTACGTGCCCATCCTCGCCGCGCTCGTGCTCGTACTCAGCTGGGGGCGTTCCGTACCGGGATTGATCGTCGCGCTGGTGAGTGTCGCACTGGTCGGCGCGGTGCTCTCGGCGGTCTATCACGCGGAGATCGTGGCCCACCGGGTCGGCGAACCCTATGGCTCGCTGGTCCTCGCGGTGGCGGTGACCGTGATCGAGGTGGCGTTGATCGTCACGATGATGATCTCCGGCGGCGACAAGGCGGCCTCGCTCGCTCGCGACACCGTGTTCGCCGCGGTGATGATCACCTGCAACGGCATCTTCGGCCTGGTGCTGCTGGTCGGTGCGCTGCGCAGACGGGTGGCGGTGTTCAACGCGGAGGGCACCGGCGCCGCCCTGGCCACCGTCGCGACCCTGGCCACGCTGAGTCTGGTGTTGCCGACCTTCACCACCAGCGCGCCGGGCCCGGAGTTCTCACCCGCGCAGCTCGCCTTCGCCGCGGTCGCCTCGCTGGCGCTCTACGGGCTGTTCGTGATGGTGCAGACGGTGCGCCACCCCGACGACTTCCTCCCGGTGGAGGACGGCGGCGCGGTCGACGACAGCGACACCCACACCCACGCGCCGTCCAACAGGGTCGCGTTGATCAGCCTCGGGATGCTGGTACTCGCCCTGGTCTGCGTGGTCGGCCTGGCCAAGGTGGTCTCGCCCGCGCTCGAATCGGCGGTGGCCTCGGCCGGCTTGCCGCAGTCGGCGGTGGGTGTGGTGATCGCGATGCTGGTGCTGTTGCCCGAGACGATCGCCGCGGTGAACTCCGCGCGGCGCAATCAGGTGCAGATCGGTTTGAATCTGGCGCTCGGCTCGGCGATGGCCAGTATCGGCCTGACCATTCCGGTGATCGCGATCGCGACCATCTGGTTGAGCGGACCGTTGGTGCTGGGTCTGGGCGCCACGCAGATGGTGCTCCTCGCGCTGACCGTCGTGGTGAGCACGCTGACGATCGTTCCCGGCCGCGCGACCTTGCTACACAGCGGCGTTCACCTGGCGTTGTTCGCGGCGTTTGTGTTCCTGGCCGCAAGCCCGTAGCTGAAGTGTTGCGGATCACATGGCAGGTAGATCTGTCATGGAAACCGCGGAAAAGCGACGAGGGTCACCCACCGGAAATTTTGTTGTGACGCAGAGTACCGGTTAGCTTGCTGGAGTTGGCACCGACGCCGAAGCCAGAGAGTGCGGTATGAAAATCACCAAGCCCCGTGCTTCACGAGCGGCCCGGAGGCATTCCTGATGTCTACCGATCTGCACTCCGCGAAGCCGGATTCCGCTACCCAGATCGTCCGCAAGAACTTCACCGACACGGTCGTGTCGTCGCTGCGGACCTTCGGGCGTGCGGTAGATCTCGCACAGCAATCGGTCGGCGGCTCGTTCTCCGACATCGCCCGCAGGCAGTTCCAATGGCGGGAGACCCTCGTGCAGGCCTGGCGCCTGATCACCGTCACCGCCATTCCCGCGATCCTGATGGCGATCCCGTTCGGCGTGATCGTCTCGGTCCAGGTCGGCAACCTGATCCACAGCCTCGGCGCCGACTCCATGCTCGGCGCCACCGGCGGCCTCGGCGTGATCAAGCAGGGCGCACCGATCGCCACCGGCTTCCTGCTCGGTGGCGCGGGGGCGGCGGCGATCGCGGCCGACCTCGGCGCGCGGACCATCCGCGAGGAGATCGACGCGCTCAACACCATGGGCATCAACCCGGTGCACCGGCTCGTCATCCCGCGCCTGGCCGCCATGCTGCTGGTCGCTCCGATGCTCAATGTGCTCATCATCTTCGTCGGCGTGCTGGCCGGTTACGCGGTCGCCGTCGGCGGTCAGGGCGTGACGCCGGGTAGCTACTGGTCGACGTTCGGTTCGTTCGCGACCGCCGGTGACGTGTGGGTCTCGCTGCTCAAGGCGTTGATCTTCGGATTCCTGGTCGTGATCATCTCCTGCCAGCGCGGACTGGAGGCCAAGGGCGGACCGCGCGGTGTGGCCGACGCGGTGAACGCGGCGGTGGTGCTCTCGGTCGTCTCGATCGCGATCGTGAACCTCCTCGCAAGCCAGATCAGCGCCATGTTCCTGCCGACGAAGTTGGCGTGATGGCTGCCTCCTCGTATATCCCCACCTCGCTGCACTGGCTGCGCAAGCCCGCACGCATCGGCAAACGGATCGTCACCGCCGGTGAATCACTCGGCTTCGTCGCGGTGTTCGTCTGGCAGGTGCTGTCGTCGGTGCCGCTGACGCTGCGCCGCTACCGGGACGAGACGCTGCGCGCGGTCACCGATATGACCTGGGGTCGCGGGTCGATCATCGTCGGTGGCGGCACCGTTCCGATGATGATCGTGCTCGGCCTGGTGATGGGCGCCTCGGTGGGCGTCGAATCGTTCGCCTCGCTCGACATGCTCGGCATGGGCCCGGTCACCGGCGTGATCTCGGCCTACGCGACCACCCGTGAGCTGGCTCCGATCGCGGCGGCCATCGGCTTCGCCGCACAGGCGGGGTGCCGGATCACCGCCGAGATCGGCGCGATGCGCATCTCCGAGGAGATCGACGCGATCGAGGCGCTCGGCCTGCGTTCGGTGCCCTACGTCGTCACCACCCGGGTGATCGCCGGCGCCATCGCCATCGTGCCGACCTTCCTGATCGCGCTGATCCTGGCGTACGGCGCCTGCCGTGGGCTGCTCACGATGGTCTACGGGCAGTCGGCCGGTGTGTACGACCACTACTTCTTCCAGTTCATCTCCGGCTTCGACATGATCGCCGCGGTGATCAAGGTGGCCGTGTTCGGCACGGTGGTGATCCTGGTGCACGCCTACTTCGGGTTCTTCGCAACCGGTGGCCCCGAGGGGGTCGGCATCGCCTCCGGTCGCGCGGTGCGCGCCAGCTCGGTGGCCATCATCGCCATCGACATGGTGCTCACGATCATGCTCTGGGGCTTCAACTCGGCGATCAGTTTTACGGGGTGAGAAGAGTAGATGCCTAACTATGGAATGCCCGGGGTCGCGGCCGATCGGCGCACCTCGCGGTTGACCGGCGTGATCATCCTGTCGGTGATCGCGGCGATCGCACTCGCCTATGCCACCTACACGAACCTGCGGGCCGAAGAAGGCCTGCGCATCGCGCTGCACACCGAACACCTCGGTGACGGCATCAGCGCGGGCAGCCAGGTCCGCGTCGACGGCGTGACGGTCGGCGAGGTCGCCGAGGTGACCCCCGGCGAACGCGGCACCCAGCAGATCGCGCTGCTGCTCGACACCGAGCGACTGGTCGGCATCGACGACAGCCTCGCGATCGACTACGCCCCGACCAACCTGTTCGGCATCGCCGAGATCGAATTGCGCCGTGGCGCGGGCGGTTCGCCGCTGCGCGAGGGCGCGGTCCTCGACCTCACCGGCACGAACAACGACCGGGTCTACGACGCGACGATGAGCGCCATCCTGCGCAGCCTCTCGCAGGTCGGCATGACCGTGACCAGCCCCCAGATGGCCACCGTCATCTCCCAGCTGGCCGCCGACTTCAAGGCCTTCACCCCGCTGGTGCAGGCCCTGATCACGGTCGCCAAGACCCTCGCCGACAACCAGGACGTGATGCCGTCGGAGCTGTTCGGCAAGCTCGGTCCCGCCTTCGACGGCGGCGGCGAGTTCGCGAGCGCCACCATGAAGGTGATCGACCAGCTCAGCGACATCCGGGTGACCCAGGTCGACAAAGAGCGCTACGACATCGGCGTCGGGGTGATCGGCGGCTCCATCCTGCCCGCGCTCACCACCACCGTGAGCACCGCGGGCGGGCACTTCGCCGAGACCACCGACATGCTCGCGCCGATGCTGCTCGCGCTGGCGCAGATGTCGCCGAATCCGAGCCGGACCGGCGCCGATCTCACCGCCCTGCTGCAGAACCTGCGCGGCGCCATGCCCGACGGCCCGAACGGACCCGTCCTCAATCTCGACGTCGAGCTCAGCGGTGTCCCCGGCATCGCGGTGCCGCTGTTCGGAAAGGCCGGTGGGCGATGAAGATTCGCGGAACCGCACTGCGCCTCGGCGTCTTCAGCCTGGTGATGATCGCCATTCTCGGCATGGTGTTCACCCTGATCAAGCGCCCGGTCGACGGTGACACCAACACCCACGACGCGTTGTTCACCGACGCCAACGGCCTCAAGGTCGGCAACGACGTCCGGATGTTCGGCGTGCAGGTGGGCAAGATCGAGAAGATCAGCCTCGAAGGCGACAAGGCCAAGGTCGCGATCACGGTCAAGACCGACACCCCGATCTACGACAACTCCAAGCTGGCGATCCGCTACCAGAACCTCACCGGCCAGCGCTATATCGACCTGCAGCAGGCGCCGAACCCGGGCAAGACCATCGCGGCGGGCGCACGGATCGGCGCCAACATGACCGTGCCGTCCTTCGACGTGACGAGTCTGTTCAGCGGCCTCAAGCCGGTGCTCGCCACGCTGTCGCCGGAAGCGATCAACCAGTTCACCGCGAGCATGCTCGCCGTGATCGAGGGCGACGGCACCGGCCTCGGCCCCGCGCTCACCGCGATCGACCAGCTCGCGAGCTATGCCGATGACCGTCAGCAGGTGATCAGCACACTGATCCACAACCTGTCGGAACTGTCCGAGCGCCACGGCGGCAAGGTCGGGCACCTAGTGCCGCTGCTGGCCCGGCTCACCGACATCTTCGAGGCGATGCAACGCAATATCGGCGGTGTCGCGCAGTTCGCGATGACCGCGCCCTCGGTGCTGGCACCGGTGGACCGGTTACTCGCCGCGCTGGGCCTGGTCGAGGGCGGCGGCGCCGATGTCGACGCGATGATCCGCGCGCTGTTCCCGAATCCACAGGAAGCCGTCGAGGTGTTCGGCAAGCTCCCCGGTCTGCTGGCCACGGTCGACGCCTCGCTCGCGCGCGGTTTCGCCGACTTCACGCCGCACTGCAGCAACGGCGCCGCCGAGGTGCCCGCGCCGCTGCAGGTGCTGATCGCCGGACAGAAGGTCACCGTATGCAACCGCTGAAGAAGCTCGCCGCGCTGTTCGCCGGTGATCGCCCGATCCCTGATGAAGCGGGCAAACTCGCACGGGAACTGCGGATGGGGATCATCGGCCTGAGCCTGGTGGTGCTGTTCATCATCGCCGCGGGCGTGGTCTACGTGGTGCCGCTGGGCAAGCACACCTACACCGCCGAGCTCAGCGAAGCGCAGTCGGTGCGCGAGGGCGACGACGTGCGCCTGGCCGGTATCTCCGTCGGCAGCGTCACCTCGCTGGAACTGAAGCCCGACAAGGTGCTCATGCAGTTCACCGTGAAAAACGACGTCTTCGTGGGTGATCAGACGTCCCTGGATGTCCGCATGCTCACCGTGGTCGGCGGTCACTACGTGGCGCTCTACCCCGCGGGCTCGAAGCCGCTGAGGGACAAGGCGATTCCCGCTGATCGAATCCGCTTGCCCTACAGCCTGATCGAGACCTTCCAGGACGCGACCGCGCCGCTGGCCGCCGTCGACGGCGACACCGTGCGCAACAACCTGGCCGCCGCGAACTCCGCGATCGCGACCTCGCCGGAGGCGCTGCGCACCACGCTCGACACCGTCGGCAAGTACGTCGACATGCTCGACCGCCAGCGCGGTCAGGTGTCGAAGTCGATCGCGGTCGTCGACGAGTACATCACCATGTACGACGGCGCCAAGTCCGATCTGGGCAGGCTGATGGACAACGTCAACCTCCTCGAGGACCTGCTGCTGAGCAAGAAAGCCGAACTGGCCGAAGCGGTCCGACTGCTCACCGCGGTCGTGAATCGGCTGGCGGGCCTTGCGCCGACCTGGGAATCCACCCTGAAACCGCAGGTGCAGGCCCTGGCCGACGCCCTGCCGCGACTGCAGGAACTCGGCGGCCGACTCGAGCCGGTGATCGGGACCGTCGGTGACCTGCAGACGAAGCTGTCGCAGCTGACGACTCCCGACGCCGGGGTCGTAGTCGACCAGTCGAGCGCCCGTGTGTGCGTACCGCTGCCCGGGAAGGCGTGCTGATGCTGAAACGACTGCTCGGATCCCAGGCGTTCATGTCGATCGCCGGTGTCGCGGTGCTCGTGGCGCTTGTGACCGGTGGCTATTTCGTCGCCTTCGATCCGCTGAAGAAGACCGAATCCTATTGCGCGCTGATGCCCGACGCGATCGGCCTCTACCCGGGCAACCACGTCACCATGCGCGGCATGGATGTGGGCGAGGTGACCGCGGTGCGCAACGAGGGCGCCAAGGTGCGGGTCGAATTCGAAGTCGACGCCGAATTCCCGGTCTACTCCGACGCTTCCGCGACCACGGTCGCGTATTCGGTCGCGGCGGACCGCAATCTGGCGGTGCTCACCAGCGGCAAGACCGCGCCCCCGCTGGCGGGCGGCTGCATCACCAAAACGCTGACCCCCAAGAGCATCACCGAAACTCTCACAGCGCTGGCGAGCCTGTCCGATCAGCTCTCCGGCGGCACCGCGGGTGCGCCGAGTGCGCTGTCCGAGGGTCTGTCCTCGCTGAACCGTGCGACCGAGGGCACCGGCCCGACGGTCAACGAACTCATCCACAAGCTCGGGTCGGCGATGAACAAGCCCGACGCCGACATCGGCCATCTCGCCAGTCTTTTCGACGCGTTCGCCTCGGTCTCGAACCGGGTCGCCGCCAACTGGGGTGACCTGCAGACGATGCTGGTCCGGCTGGCGCCGCTGCTCAACATGGCCTCCGACGACCTGCTCGGCCCGGCCACCTCGCTGTTCGACGGTCTCGGCGAGGTGTTGCCGATGCTCAACGACATCGCGATCATCCTCGGCGATCCGTTGATCGGCGCGCTCGACGACGCCGTCCCGCTGGTGAAGTTGCTGCGCGCCAACGTCGGCTCGCTCAGCGAGATCGTGGCGAAGATGCCCGCGCTCGCCTCCGCCTTCCGCAGCGCCACCGATCCCGCGGGCGGCACCGCGATCACCTACGCGCCGCCGAAGGTCGCCTTGCCCGTCGGTGAGGCCGATCAGGTGTGCGGCGCGGTGAACGAGCTGATGCCGGGGCAGTGCCCCGACCCGGCGCGGGGACTGGCCGATGTGAATCTCGTGCAGGTTGTGCTGGGAATGGCAGGTGCTCGGTGAACACCCGAAAGATGTTGCGGCGCAACGCGGTCGCACTCGTCGTCGCGGCCGGACTCGCGGTCGGCGGCTGCGGTTTCGACCCCGCCGAAGTACCCGTGCCCGGCTCGACAGTCAGCGGTTCGACCTACCGTGTGCAGATCGAGTTCAGCAGCGCGCTGAACCTGCCCGCGAAGTCGAAGGTGATCGCCAACGGTGCCGAGATCGGCATCGTCGACGGTGTGCGGGTGGTCCAGCCCGCCGACGCGCCCGCGGGCCGTGGCGGTTACGTCATCGTCGAGGCCGACATCCTCGACACCGTGCAGTTGCCGACGAAGTCCATCGCCGAACTGCGCCAGGACACCATCCTCGGCGACATCCATCTCTCGCTCACCACTCCGAAGGACGGCTTCGGCGATCTGCTGCGCGACGGCGGCACCATTCCGATCGAGCGCACGAAACCGCCTGTGCAATTGGAAGACACGATGGCCACCATGGCGCTGTTCGTGCAGGGCGGCGCGATCGGTCAGCTGCAGGAGATGCTCGGCCGGATCAACTCGGTGATGCCACAGGATCCCAAGGAAACCGCGCGCATCTCCGCGGTGATGGGCGCCGACGTCGCCGACCTCGCCGCGCACCTGGATCAGGTCGATCTGCTCGTCAACGGGCTGTCCCGCAATGCGGCGATCCTGCACGACGACACCGAACAGGCTCTGACCGATATCCTCACCCCCGAAGCCGTTGCCTCGCTGACGGGTACGCAGGACTCGATCGCCAAGACCATGAAGATCTTCGACGCGCTCGGCCCGGTGGGTTCCTCGCTCACCTGGCTGGCCCCGATCGCGAGCTCCGGTGACGCGGCCGCGACCGCGTTCCTGCCGCTGGCCACCGGTGGCTCGGCCGATCTGCGTTCCTCGACCAACATGGCACTGCTCATCGCTCTGCTGCGCGACAAGATCATCCCGTTCGCCGAACGCGGGCCGAAGGTGAACGTCACCGGTGTCGAGGTGTCCGAAGAAGACCAGCTGGCGCAGATCGTCACCGCGCTGCGGATGATCGGAATGGTGCGATGAAGATCGGTGCACTGGCCTCCCTCGGCGGCATCGCCGCCATCACCGTGCTCGGCGCGAGCTACCTGACCTTCGGCGTGGTGCGCGTCGACCCGTTCGCCGACTACACCGCGGCCTCGATCGAGATCGCGAATTCCGGTGGCCTCAGTGTCGGTTCGCCGATCCTGCTGACCGGTATCGAGATCGGTGAGGTCACCGGCGTCGACACCTCGGCGAGCGGTCGCGTGCAGGTCGGGTTCCGGTTCGCCGCCGAGCACAAGGTGCCGATGAGCAGCGTCGTCACCATCGAGCACCTGTCCTCGCTCGGTGAGCCGTACGTGCAGTTCGTGCCGCGCGACGCACGCGGCCCCTATCTCACCGACGGGCAGCGCCTGTCCGGCGAGAACGTGCGCACCCCGATGTCGATCCCCGAGGTCGCGCGGCTGGTCACCAAGACCGTCGAGCAGCTCGATCCCGCGGTCGTCGGTTCCCTGGTCGACACCCTCGGCACGGCGATGGTCGGCACCGAGAACGTCGTTCCCGAGCTGGCGAGGGCGGGCGACCTGCTCGCCGCGGCGCTCATGAGTCGCGCACCGGCGATCGGCCAGTTGCAGAACAACTTCGAGTACGTCTCCGGCGACATCGGCTGGGCCGGGCCCGCCACCTCGGCCGCCGCGCCCGCCTTCATCCGGTTGAGCCAGGTGATCGACCAGTTCGTCGAATCCGTCGGCCGGGCCACCGAAGGCGATCCGCGGATGTACCTGCGCGAGGACGGTCTGGTGCCGTTGCTCGAGCAGCTCACCGCCAAGCTGAACGAACTCGGCCCCGAGCTCTCCGCCCTGCTGCCCGGACTACGCCCGCTCACCGAATCGGTGACCTCGACCGCTCCGCAGCTCGATCTGAGCGCACTGATCGCGCAGGCTCTGCACAACACCGACGCCGACGCGGTGAAGGTGCGGGTCGCGATCAAGTAAACATCCGGCAACCATCGGATATAGGTATCTGCCCTGGCCAGTGGTTGTTCCGTTGAGCAGAGCGATCTGCGAGCAACCGTGCGGTAGCGTGACCGAACGAGGGGAGACCTGGTCCGCGGCAAAGGCGGTGCGATGGCAGAGAGCAGCGAGGGTCCGCACACACGGACCGGCAGCAGTACTCGGATGATCGCGATCGCGGCGGTGCTCGCCGCGATACTCGCGCTGGTGGTCGCGCTCGGCTTGGTGATGCGCGCCGACCAGGGTGGTGACGACAACCCGTCGGTGAACCCGATGGGATCCGACGCCAACGGTCTCCCGGTCGCCGGGTCCGATTCGGACCAGGAATTCGCGCCCCCGTGGCCGGCCAGGAGGGTCGGCGGGAACTGCTCGGCCGGTGGCATCGTCGCGCATTGGCGGGTCCACGACGACGGCAGTTGGCAGTGCACGGTGACCACCCCCGACGCCCTGCCCCCGGCAGCGGCCCCCGCGCCGCCACCGCCGCCACCGCCGCCCGGAACCGAACCCGCCCCCGGGCCCGTGCCGGTGGAGGCGCCTCCGCCGCCGCCCGCATTCGAGCCTCCGCCTCCGCCTCCGCCGCCCGTCTACGAGCCGCCCGTCTATGAGCCGCCGCCCCCGCCGCCCGAGCCGCCCCCGGTCTTCGAACCCGAACCCGCCCCGGCGCCGCCCCCACCGCCTCCGCCTCCGCCTGTCCTGCAACTCCCGTTCCCCCTTCCGCCGATCCTGCTCCCACCGGCGGCAGCCGTCCGGCCCTGACCGGCGGCGGGTCGATGCCCGCGCGCCGCCGATGTCGGTGAGACTGGTCAGCTATGGACCAGTTGGTGCTGACTCTGGTGATCCTGCTCGCGGCCGTGCTCGCCGAACCACTCGGCGCGCGCCTCGGTCTCGCGCCGTCGATTCTGATGACAGTGTTCGGCTGCCTGCTCGCGCTGGTTCCGGCCGTGCCGAGCCTGCACATCCCGCCCGAGTTGATCCTGCCGCTGGTCCTGCCGCCACTGCTCTACGCCGCCGCCCGCCGCACCTCGTGGCGGCAGTTCGCGGAGAACTGGCAGATCATCGCGTTGCGCGCGGTCGGGCTCGTGATCGTCACCGCGATCGCGGTCACCGCGGTCTTCCACGCGTGGAATCCCGCCACGGCGGTCGCCGCGGGCCTGGTGCTCGGTGCCCTGGTCGCACCACCCGACCCGGTCGCGGCCACGTCCATGGCGGGCAGCCTCGGCCTGCCACGCCGGCTGATCGTGACCCTCGGCGGCGAAGGGCTGTTCAACGACGTCACCGCGATCGTCATCTACACGGTCGGAATCCAGGCAGTCGTCACCGGCCTGTTCTCGCCGTGGCACGCGCTCGGTGACTTCGCGATCGCCGCGGTGGTCGGCGTCGCCGTCGGCCTGCTGCTCGGCTGGCTCGGCAGCAAGCTCACCAAGTATTTGGACACGGCCACCGGTCAGGTCGCGGTGAGCCTGCTGTTGCCCTTCGCCGCCTACGGCATCGCCGAGCACTGGGAGGGGTCGGCGGTGCTCGCGGTGCTGGTCTGCGCGCTGTACCTCACCGATGCCGTGACCGAAATCGGTGACCGCGACTATCGCCTGGTCGCCGACTCGTTCTGGGACATCACCGAAATGCTCATCACCGGTTTCGCCTTCGCCCTGATCGGCCTGGAGCTGCGGGTGGTCATCGACACCACCGGACACAATTGGCCGGGACTGGCCGGGGTCACCGCCGCGGTGATCGCGGTCGTCGTCGGATTGCGCCTGGCCTGGCTGATGGCCACCTGGGCGATCAGCAGCAAACTGCCCAACACCGACGAGCCGTTCACCTGGCGCGAGGTGATCGTCACCTGGTGGGCGGGCATGCGCGGGGTCGCGACGGTGGCGCTGGCACTGGCCGTGCCGTTCACCCTCGACACCGGGGCCGACTTCCCCGCCCGCTCGGAAATCCTGTTCATCGCGTTCGCGGTCGTGCTGTTCACCCTGCTCGTACAGGGCCCGACCCTCCCGCTGGTGGTCCGCCTCACCGGAGTACACGCCGACACCCGCCAGGAACGCGCCGTCGAACAGGCGCTCTGGACCAGGGTCGTCAATGCCGAACTCACCGAACTCAAAGCGATCGCCGCCCGCGACAACCTCCCGGAGGACGTCTACGAGGACCTCAAGGCGCTGCTGCGTCGGCTGTCCGCCAAGGCCGATCCCGAGGCGGCCGATGCCGACGCGAAAGCCACGCTGGACAAGGAACGCAAACTCGCCTCCCAGATGCGTGCGGTCCGCGCCGCCGTGACCGAGGCAGGCCGTCGCGAAGCCCAAGCCGCTCGTCGCGAACCCGGCATGCCCCCGGATGTCGTCGACCGAGTCACCCGCCGACTCGACCTCGGCCCGATGCATTGAGTGCGCACCGTTCGATGTCCGGTCTCGAGACCTGCTCGGAACTCAGCCGCTTCCCAGCGAGTCTGTGGCGGCGCCGATTCCGTAGGTGATCGCCATGGCCAGCGCGCCGCCTACCACCACTCGCAGCACCGCGCGTCCGCGGTTGCTCCCGCCGAGTCGCGCACTCACCGACCCGGTGATCGCGAGGGCGATCAGCACCGCGGCGAACGTCACCGGTACCCGCCATGCGGTGGGCGGCAACACGATCGCCAGCAGTGGCAGCAGCGCACCGCAGGTGAACGAGATCGCCGAGGAGATCGCGGCCGCCCACGGGTTGGTGAGCGAGCGCGGGTCGATGCCGAGTTCGGCCTCGGCGTGCGCGGTGAACGCGTCGTGGGCGGTGAGCTCGGCGGCCACCGTGCGCGCGGTGGCCGGGCTGAGGCCCTTCTTCTCGTAGATCCCGGCCAGCTCGGCCAGTTCGAAATCGGGTTCGTCGGCCAGTTCACGGCGTTCCTTGGCCAGCAGCGCCTTCTCCGAATCCCGCTGGGTACTCACCGACACGTATTCGCCCGCGGCCATCGAGATCGCGCCCGCCACCAGTCCCGCGATGCCCGCGGTGAGGATCGTCTGGGCATTGTTCGTGGTCGCGGCGACACCGACGACCAGCCCAGCGGTAGAGACGATGCCGTCGTTCGCGCCGAGCACGCCGGCGCGCAACCAGTTCAACCGGGTCGCAAGACCTTCGGTGTGCGGCTCATGCGGATGACCTGACCCGGGCGCACCCCCGGCCCCCTGCGGTCGACTGTTCTCTGTGGGCGAGTCCGGCACCCGCTCAGCCTAGTCGGGACAACCAGCGGATCATCGGCTCGCCGCAGCGAAGTCGGCCACTCGCTCAGTTCCGTCGGGCAATCGAGGAATCAGCAGTGGCCGCCAGGCCCGCGCGCAGCGTGTCGGCCAGACGCACCGCGAGCGCGATCACGGTCAACGTCGGATTGACGTGCCCGTTCGTCGGAAAGACCGAACTGCCCGCGATGTAGAGGTTGTCCACCCCGTGCACCCGGCAGTGCTGGTCCACCACCCCGTGCCGCGGATCGGCCGACATCCGGGTGGTGCCGCTGGGGTGCGCGCAGTCGGTGAGCGGTAGGGGATCGGTGCTGTCGGGCAGCGCCGCGGGAACCACCTGCGGCGCGGGCAGCCCGAGCCGGGCGAACTCGCCCACGAGCAACGCTGTCGCCCGGCGCACGGTCCGATCCTCCTGATCGCTGATCCGCCAATCCACCTGTGGCAGCGGCATTCCCATCGGGTCGGTGCACGTCGAGAGCCGTACCCGGCTGTCGGCGTCCGGTGTCTGCTCCACCACGGCCCGCACCTCGACGTCGGCCAGCCGGTGTGGCAACCCGACACCGTCGACCAATCTGCGCCGCGCGCCGCTGGCCAGAAGTCCGGTGTCGGACAGCATTATTCGCAGGTCCTGCCACCGAACCCGCCCGCGCAACAACCGCTTCACCGAGTCCCACGGATCGTCGTCGGCGGTGATCTCCTGCAACCACAGCGCACAGTTCACCAGCGACTCGCGCCGCTGCACCGCGGGTGACAACGCCATCCCGTGCAGAAAGGTGTGCTTACCTCGCGCGCTCTTCACCACGTACTTGCCGAACCGATCGAGCGCCGCCCGGGCCTGCGCGGGGCGCAGCGTCGCCACCACCCCGCTGCGATGATCCATCAGGTATCGCCCCACCTGGTCGTACCGATTCCCGATCCCGCCGACGACGGTGCGCCGCGACGCCAGCAGCAGCCGTGGTGTCGCGATTCCACCCGCGGCCAGCACGAACACCCGCGCTTCGACGGTGCGAACACGGCCGCCGGCGCCGGTCACCTCGACCGAATTCACATGCGCGCCGGTGGTATCGGTATCGATATGGGTGACCGTCGCGTTCACCAGTACCCGCGCGGTCGGCGCGACGATGTCACGCACCTGCGGCCCCCACCGTTTGCAGTCGAACCGATTGGCCGGGTCGCGGCTGATCTGCCAGAAGTAGGGGCGCAACGCGGCGGTGTCGAGTGCGCCGGCGGGTGCTTGCCGCCCGGCCAGCGGCCAGAACTCGGTCTCGGTGAAGCCGGTGCCGTGCCCGAGCCCGGCATGCGCGGCGGCGCGTTCGGCGAAGGGGCGCAGTGCGCCCGCGTCGATCGGCCAGCCGGACCGGGTGACCCAGGGCCGATTGGCGAAGTCGAGGTCGTCGAGCACGCCGCAGCGCCCTGCCCAGGTGTGTGAGCTGCCGCCGAGCACCCGGTTTCCCGCGATCCGGTGCTGGTGCGCGCGTGGTGCGCCGATGTTCTCGATCGCGGCGAATGCTGTGTCGTCGGCGGTGATCTCGTGTCCGCCGCTCTCCAGCACCAGTACCCGCAGTCCGGCGGCGGCGAGTTCGGTGGCCACCGTCAGGCCCGCCGGGCCCGACCCGATGACGCAGATCTGGGTGCGCAACGCGTCGTCACCGACGGTGCGCAGATCCTCTACAAGCATCGGCGGTCCTCTCACCGGCGGTGCCCCCGCACCGCTGATCTCACTGTAAGAGCAGCGCCATCGTGTGTCAGTCGGTCTCGCAATGCTGATTGACGAAAGCTCGGATGTACCCCGCGGATTGGCGAACGTACATATACGACCAGAACCCCGGCCCCGATTCCGACGGGCTGGCGACCATGGTGATCTCGCCGTCGTAGCACTTCTCCACGATGTACCTGGCGCGCGACACATGCGGCGTGAAGGTGACCACGATGATGTGGTTCCAGCCGTAGATCTTTGCGCGCCGCACGATTTCGCGTGCCTCACCGTCGGTGGTCCACGGGTCGGGCACGAAACACGAGACACGGAAGGCGAATCGGCCGCCGCAGTACTTGTCCATCATCGGGTCGTCGGCGCCGGTGGACTGCGAGATCAGCACCTCGGGGGCGAGACCGCGCTCGGCGAGTTCGATGCCGAGGTCGAACCGCTCGTACGGGGTGCCACCGAGCACCACGATCACATCGGCGGGCCTGAGCGGGTCGATCTGGGGATGCACGAAGACCGGCCAGCCGGCGAATGCGACAGCCAGCACGGTGACAAGTGCGCCGACGAGCAACCATCCCGCACGCCGAAAGATCGACACGGCACCGACGATACCGAAATCGCCACGATGGCCGCCTCGGCCGCGATCGAGGCGGGTACACGCTCTTCTGCCGCGGTCCCGCGCCAGGCACACTGGAGCCCATGACCGATACCGCCGTTGCCCCCGAACACCTCGACGTCGTCATCGTCGGCGCCGGGTTGTCCGGCATCGGGGCCGCTTACCGGCTGCAGACCGAGCACCCGCATCGCAGCTACGCCGTCCTGGAGGCGCGCGCCGACCTCGGCGGCACCTGGGACCTCTTCCGCTACCCGGGCATCCGCTCGGATTCGGACATGTTCACCCTCGGCTACCCGTTCAAGCCGTGGCGCGCGGCCCGCTCCATCGCCGACGGCGCCGCGATCCTGGACTACATCCGCGAGACCGCGCAGGAGAACGGCATCGACCGGCACATTCGCTTCGGTGCGCGGGTGATCGGCGCGGATTGGTCATCGGCGCAGGCCCACTGGCGGCTCACCATCGCCCACGAGGGCCCCGACGGACCCGAGCTGAGCACCCTGACCTGCGGTTTCCTCTACACCTGCGCCGGCTACTACGACTACCAGCAGCCGCACGCCCCCGAGTTCGCCGGCCGCGACGCCTTCGCGGGCACCGTCGTGCATCCGCAGTTCTGGCCTGCCGACCTCGACACCCGCGACAAGCGGATCGTCGTCATCGGCAGCGGCGCCACCGCCGTCACCCTGGTGCCCAACCTCGCGGCCGACGCCGCCCACGTCACCATGTTGCAGCGCAGCCCCACCTGGATCAGCGCCGTGCCCGGCCGCGACAAGCAGGCCGACAAGATCCGCGAGCTGCTGCCCGCGGGTCTGGCCCACCGGCTGATCCGGACCAAGAACATCCTGTTCAACATCGGTTTCTACCAGTTCTGCCGCCGTCGTCCCGCCGCCGCGCGCAAGCTGCTCACCGACCTCACCACCCGGATTCTCAAAGACGACAAGCTCGTCGCCGAACACTTCACACCCGATTACGACCCGTGGGACCAGCGTCTGTGCGCCGCCCCCGACGCCGACTTCTTCAAGGCGATGAAAAAGGGAAAGGCCTCGGTGGTCACCGACCAGATCGACGCCTTCGTGCCGGAGGGGATCCGCCTGGTGTCGGGGGAGACGCTGCCCGCCGACATCGTGGTCACCGCCACCGGCCTGCGCCTGTTGGCGTTCGGCGGCATCGCGCCCTCGGTCGACGGCACCCCCGTGCCCCTGGCCGACCAGTTCGTCTGGCAGGGCGCCATGCTCACCGGGCTGCCCAACTTCGCCATCTGCGTCGGCTACACCAACGCGTCCTGGACCTTGCGCGCCGACCTCACCTCCCGTTTGGTCTGCAAAGTCCTCACCCACCTCGACCGCACCGGCAGCGCCGCGGTCGTCCCCGAACCCAAGGGTGCGCTCGCCGAACGCCCACTGCTCGACCTGAACGCAGGCTATGTCCTGCGCTCGATCGCGGCGTTCCCCCGTCAGGGCGACCGTCATCCGTGGCGGGTCAGGCAGAACTACCTGCTCGACGCGCTGATCACCCTGCGCACCGACCTCGGCAAAACCCTGCGACCGGTGCCGCGTCGAGTAGGAGAGTTCACCCGCAACGGGTGAGGCGCGGGGCTCGTCGGGTTTCTACCGTTGTCGTGTGCCGTGGTGGCACGTGGCATTGACCTGACGGGAAAGGCCCAGCGATGACAGACACGAATCAGCACCAGCTGCGCAACGGAATCGCGGCAGGAACCTCCATCGGCGCTGGCATCCTGCTGGCGGTTGTCGGTGTCCTGCAGATTTTCCAGGGAATCTCCGCGGTTGCCAACGACGATCTCATCGTTGTGGGACCGGAGTACACCTACCAGTTCGACCTCACCAGCTGGGGCTGGTGGCACATCGTTCTCGGCGCGATCGCGGTCATCGTCGCGATCGGCCTGCTGGCCGGTCAGACGTGGGGCCGGGTATTGGCAATGGTGATCGCCGCACTGTCGATCATCGCCAATTTCCTGTGGCTGCCCTACTACCCCTGGTGGTCGATCCTGATCATCGCCGTCAACATCGTGGTGATCTGGGCAGTGGCCACCTGGCGACCGAACAACGTCTGAGCTGTCCTGATCCATCCGACAACGCCGCCCCGGTCATCGGGGCGGCGTTGGTCGTCTCAGTAGTCGAGCGCAGGCTGCCCCGCTTCGGCGTCGCCGAGCGTGTGGACGAGATGCGACGACAGCCGTTCGCCCAGGACGGCGAGCTCGGCCTTCTGCGGATCGTCGAGTCCGTCGAGCACCAGCTTGCGCACCGCGACCAGGTAGTCCGGCGTCGCCTCCACCACCTTGGCCTGCCCGCTTTCGGTGAGTACCGCGTCGATCCCGCGCCCTGATTCGGCCGCTTCCCGCCGCGCCCATCCCACCCGTTCCAGCTTCGACACCACGTGGGAGACCCGTGAAATGGACCCGTGCCCCCGGGCCGCGAGCGTGCTCAACCGCATCCGGCGACGCGGCGCATCGTGGAGCAGGGCCATCACCCGGTACTCGAAATGGGTCACCCCGAACTCTCGTTGTAGTCGTGAATCGAGTGCGCTCGGTACGCGCATCGAGAGGGTGACCACCGCGCTCCAGGCGCGGCGCTCGACCGAGTCGAAATCCTCTATCACCTCGGTCTACCTTCCACCCGTGTGTTAGCTGCAAAATTGCTGAACGATGGCAAACTGTATATCGGGGGGCCGGTCCTGTCCATGCTTGTCACGTCATGACACCAGGTAGAACGTGTGTTATAGATCATCGGCGCCCTGGACGAATGATCAGTTGCCGCCTGATCGCCGAACGCTCACCCTCGGCGATCGCGATGTTCGCGGCGAGCGCGTGGCTTGAACCCGCAGTGCCGTGGTGGGCGTGACCTGGGGAAATGTCGAATCTTCCAGGCGATTTGACTTCGTGTTGGTCGGCACGTAACTTTATTCGAGTCAGAGCGACACGGACACCGACTCAGCCGCCCAGCGGCCGAGACACGAGGTAGT
>NZ_JBHXWQ010000015.1:0-44386 GCF_042671725.1 Nocardia sp. NPDC127606
CAGTCAGGCGCTCATCGTACTACCTCGTGTCTCGGCCGCTGGGCGGCTGAGTCGGTGTCCGTGTCGCTCTGACTCGAATAAAGTTACGTGCCGACAATTGCAATGTCAAATCCCCTAGTCAGGGGATATTTTCGCAGTGTTCATGTATGAAAGTGCGCATGGCGGAGGAACATAGCGGGAAGCGCCGGCGGTTGCGTCGTATCGCGAGAGCCGGACTTGTCGTGGCGGGTGGGCTGGTGTTGGTGACGGCTGGGGCGAACATCGCTATGTGGACTTTGTCGTCCGGCCATAGAAGTGATGTGGCGACCGCACCCAGCGCACCCGTCGTGATCATCCCGGGTGCCAAGGTCGGGCCGGACGGAACTCCGATGGCCTACCTACGGGGACGCCTCGATGTGGCGATCGAGTTGGTCGAAGCGGGCAAGGCCAAGGAGATTCTGTTGTCCGGGGATGCCGGCGGCTCGTCAGGTGATGAGATCGCGTCGATGACGCGCTATCTCCTCGACCACGGCATCGACCCGGCCATCGTCCGATCCGATCGTGCCGGGCTTTCCACCCGGGAGACCTGCGAACGGGCGAAGTCGCTGTTCGGCATCGACCGGGCCATCATCGTGAGCCAGTACCAACATCTCCCCCGCGCGGTCGCGCTGTGCCGGGCCGCGGGCATCGAGGCCGACGGGGTGGTCGCCTATTGCGAGTGCAGGCAGGTCACCGAGGTACGCAACAACGTTCGTGAATGGCTTGCAGCGCCGAAGGCCATGGCGGAGATGCTTCTGCGCTGACAGCTCGCCGGGAGCGCAGAGAAGCGATGAATTGCCGCCACCTCGCGGGCCGTGCCGACCGCCGCTCGGGAGGCGCTGTGACCAGATGTGGGGACACCAGCGCGTAAGGCGGTCCTGCCAAGAGGTTGCGGCACCCCTGTCGAATCTGTTCGCGGATGGTGGTCGGGTCGGCGAACTCCAGGTACTCCGACAACACCTCGAACTCCCTGGCCAGGTCTTCCATATCCGGTGCGGGTGGGTCCGGGTATCCGGCGAGCTCCCGGAGCTGCCCGGTGATCCCACCCAAGTGGTCGGCCGGCGCGGCATCATCAGCCAGCAGGGCAGTCGCGTGAGCTCGTGCCAGCCCGACCCGGACGTCGACTTCCCGCGCCCTCCAGTCGTGCACCAGCCCGAGCTCGGCCATCGCGGTGCGGAACAGTTCGGGAGCTGCGCCGCAGTCCGTTCGGTGCAGACAGGCGAGCTCGACCAGTGCCGGACTGTCGAGTCCACGAGCGAGCGCCTCGGCGGCGGCCATCGACAGGTCCGCGCCGTTGAGCTCACCGAGCACGAATCGGTCTGCGGCGTGGGCCAAGTCGTTCATGGTCTCAGCGTGCGCGGCGCGAGGTTGATGGGTCAAAGGGTTTTCCCGGGCCGTTGTGGGCGGCGAGGTGCTTGCCGCGACGGCGGGACCAGCGCCGATGTTCTCGCCACGGCAGACGCGAGGGCCGGGGTGGCGTGCTGGAGGAATCCGGATCGCGTACCGTGATCGGGGTTGTCTGCAATGATCGCCGACCGGATTGGGGTGCATCGTGGGCGGTTCCGAGCACGCCGCGCGGCTCGTGCGTTTCTGGCAGACCGTCGAGTTGTTCGGTCCGCAGCTGGTGCCCGACGTCGAGACCGACGGACTGGTGGTCGATCTCGCGCCGGATGACCGCGCGCCGTGGGAAGACCTCGCCGCGCTGCCCGCGTTGAAAACCGGGCGGGTGTGGCAGTTCGTCGTGTACGGCGGATTGTTCGAGGTGGGGCGCGCGCGGGAAGCGCTGGTGCGGACATTCGGCGAGGACCAGCTGGAGGCCGACGCCCGACGGGCCGGGACCACAGCGGCTTTCGCGGTGACGTTGACCGACAGCGGAGTGGTTGTCGAAGGCTCGGCGACATTGTCCGGGTTGGCGTGGGCCGTGAACCGGCTGCGCGCGCCAGGACCCGACGACATCGGCTGGGCCGACGGGTTCGACCATGACTCGGCGGCGTTCACCGCCGCGCTCGACACGCTGACGCGAGAAACCCACCCCGATGCCGAACAGATGGGTCCGGCGCCGCGCTGGCGTGCGCTGGACGTGGCAGGCCGCGGGGTAGCGGCTTCGGTGATCGCGGCAGGAGCCGATGGCGTCATCTCCCCGGGGCTCGCCGGGATGTCGGCGTTGGCCTTCGCTGAACGGTTCGCTGTCCAGCCCGACGACGACATCGTCGAGGCGCCCCGGCTGACCGGCCGCGACCTGCAAACCTTCACCGGTGAACTGTGTGCCGCGTTGGGCATTCGATCGGAATTGCGGGCCGGCGGTGTCCGGGTGGCGTGCGTCCAGGTCGCGGCGCGTGACGCCGACAGTGATGCCGCCGTGGATCGCCTGAACAGCGGGTTCGGCACGGATCTCGCCGAGCTCGCGAAGGCGGTCGAGCGCGGCGATATCGGTGCGGCGCTGCGTGATTACCTCGCGGCGGCGGAGTCGCTGCCGCTCGATGACCGGATCGATGTCCGTCGACGCCAGGACGCGGTCGTCGAGGGCCTACTCCCCCACCTCATTCCGGACGGACGCTGGCCGGGTGATCCGCTGGTATCCGGACAGCAGTTCGCCGTCGATCGCGCGCTGTCCGAATTGCGCGACGATGCGGGCATCTTCGCGGTGCACGGCGCGCCGGGCACCGGGACGACGACGATGCTGCGAGACCTGCTGGCCGGGATTCTGGTCGAGCGGGCCGCGCAGCTGGCGGCGTTCGATGATCCGATGGCGGTGTTCGCCGGGATCACCGAGCAGGTGCAGGTGGCGAAGAACTACACGGTGGGCGCGCATCGATTGGCGAACTGCGTCACCGGGTTCGAAGTGGTGCTGGCGACCGGCAGCGATGCCACCGCGGCCGATGTGGTCGCCGAGATCCAGCACCGCGACGCGATCGATGGCGAGCTCAATCACTTCACCGACCTGGCCGAACTCGTCGGCGGAGCCCCGGCGTGGGGACTGGTCGCCGCGGCCCTTGGCGGAACGCGACGCACGTTCGCCGAACAGTTCTGGTTCGGGGATCGGTTCGCGACCGAGCGGAAGACCGGCACACCGAACGGCGGGATGCTCGACATCCTCAAGCAGGCCGAGGCCGACCCGGATTCCATTCCCGACTGGCCGACCGCGGTGCGGGATTTCACCACTCGCCGCGCCGAGGTGCGCAGGCTCGCGCAAGCGCGCCAGAACGTCGCCGACGCGGTCGCCGAGCTGCCGACCATGAACGCGGGGTTGCAGTCGGCGGCGGCCGAGATCGCCAACGCCGATGACGCGCACGCGCATTGGCGCGAACGTCATCAGCTGGCCACCGAGCATCTGCGGACCGCGCAGGCCGCGCACCACCGGGCGGGCAAGTTCCTCAGCGAGCACGGTGGGCAGAAGCCGGGGTTCGTGGCGTCGCTCTCGACGGGATTCCGGGCGGGACGGCGGTGGAGCGCGCGCAGCAACGAGTTGCTGCGCGAACGACATATCGCCGAGGCGGATATGCGGCGACGTCAGACCGAGGTCGAGTACACGCGGGAGCAGTGGGCGCAGGCGGCCGAGCACGGACGCACGCTGATTCGCGAGCACGTGGAGTTGACGGAGCGACGGGCGGCGGCGCTGGATGTTATCGAGCGGGGACGCGAGAACTGGTCGCGCACAATCCCGTTCGGTGATGTGGCGGGTGACGACGAGCAGTTCCAGCTGTGCAATCCGTGGGCGGACGAGCAGTACGCGAGCGCACGGCGTGAACTGTTCCTGTCGGCGTTGAAGTTGCATCGAGCGTTCTTGCTCAACGCGGCCCCACGGATTCGCGACAATCTCATCGTCGCCATCGCGTTGATCCGTGGTGAGCTCGCGGTTGAGCCGAAGCCGGAAACCGTTGCGGCGGCGTGGCAGACACTGTTCTTCGCGGTGCCCATGATCACGACGACCTTCACCGCGCTGCCTCGGTTGTTCGCCGGGTTGGGGTCGCAGGCCCTCGGGTGGTTGTTCGTCGACGATGCCGGGCAGGCTGCGCCGCAGTCGGTGGCCGGTGGGTTGTGGCGGGCTCGGCGAGCGGTGATCGTCGGTGATCATCGCCAGCTGGGACCTGTTGGTGTGCTGCCCACTTCGGCGCAGGAAGCATTCGTGCAGCAGTACGGGCTCGACGCGGAGTGGATGCCGGATCAGGCCTCGGCGCGCCAGGCGGCTGACCGTGGGGTGCGGTTCGGGACCTGGCTGATGCCCTCCGATTCGATCGCGCCGGTATGGGTCGGCGCACCGTTGCGGGTCCATCGGCGCAGTGACAGGCAGATTTTCGAGCTCACGCATCACATTGCCTATGACGATGATCTGCTGGTGTTCGCCACCCCGGATCGGCCGGAGTTCCCCGGGCACGATCGGTGGATCGATGTCAGATCTGCACGGGCCGAAGGTAATTGGATTCCCGGTGAGGGCGAAGCGCTCGCCGCGCTGCTCGCGCGGCTGACCGAGGACGGAGTGGCGGCGGCCGATATCCGGGTGGTCAGCCCGTTCCGTGATGTCGCCTTCGGTGCGCAGGAGATCGCGCGTGAGGTACTCGGTGCGGAGTTCGCGCAGCGGCAGGTGGGCACTGTCCATGCGATGCACGGCAATTCGGCCGAGGTCGTGGTGCTGATACTGGGGACATCGCCCGCCGCCGGCGGGTCGCGACGGTGGGCGGCGACGAATCCGAATGTGCTCAACACGGCGGTGTCGCGGGCTCGGCGGCGGGTTTACGTCATCGGTAACTACCGATTGTGGAGCAGCCAGCGCTATTTCGACGATCTCGCCAGGCGCTGGACGGTCGAGACCGAACTGCTCGCCGATCAGACCGTGAGCCGGTAGAAACGCCAGAATCCGAAGTCCTCGATCGGGAGGATGTCCACGGCGGTGAAACCTGCCTGCTCGGCATACTCCCCCAGTTTCGCCGTGCGCATGACGGTGCCGGTGCCCGCGGAGTCGGGATGCGCCATGCCGTCGGGCAGGCAGACCAGCAGGCTGAACCCGTACATCAGGCGGTCGATATCGCTCGCCGGCGCGGTGAATTCCGGCGCGACGGCCTCATCCATGATGATCACCGCGCCGCCTGGGCGCAGGGCTTTGCGCATCGAGGTCAGTACCTCGACGGGGTGTGGCATGTCGTGCAGGCACTCGAACGCGAACAGCGCGTCGTAGGCGGATTCGGGGAGGTCGGTGGCGGCATCGGCGTGGTGGAAGCGGACGCGATCGCCGAGATCGGTGGCGTTTTCTGCGGCCATCCGCACCGAGGGCTGGTCGATGTCGTAGCCGTCGACAGTCAGCTCGGGGTAGGCGCGGGCAAGGGCGATCGCGGACCAGCCACCGCCTGAGCCGATGTCGGCTGCCTTGGCATCGGGGCGCGACAGCAGCGCGTGGATGTCGGCGACCCCAGCCAAGTCTGTCGCGAGACGTTGTTCGAACCAGGGGCGGTTCATGTCCGACTGGGATTCGCGCATGTCGGCGCCGTACTCGGACCAACCGACGCCGCCGCCGTCGCGGTAAGCGCGCACGAGCGCGGGCATCTGGGCGGCGGCACCGGCCAGCATACGAGCCAGTGGCGCAAGGTAATTGAGACTGTTCGGGTCGGTGAGAACCTCGGCAGCACCGGCGGGCAGTACGAACCGCCCGTCCGCGGCCACCGTCAGAATCTCGGTCGCCGCCTGCTGCTCGAGCCACTCCTGCGCGTACCGGCGGTCCCCACCCGCCCGCGCGACCAACTCACCCGCATCCGCGGGCCCACCCTCGACCAACGCCCGATACCAGCCCAGCCGATCCCCGAGATGCACCGCCAGAATATCGATAGCCCCGAGCGCGGCCCCGAACAACCGCTCGGCGAACTGCTCACCGGACTGCTCCACTGCGCTCACCAGTCGTCCTCCTGTTGATGCGATACGGATCCACGCCGACCCGCTGATACGGATTACGGGTCGGTCGGCCGAAAGGTTCAGCAGCAGGTCAGGGTGGCTACGGAGAATCGAACAGGAGGCTGCCTGATTCGACGGTGGTGCCGATGGTGTCGGTGTAGACGGAGTCTTTCGCCGAGTCCATGACTACGACGGGGCAGATGACCGAGTAGCCGGTGGCGGCGGTTTTCGTCGGGTCGAAGGTGACGATGGGGGCGCCGGCTTCTACGGTGTCGCCTTCGGTGGCGAGGAGTTCGAAGCCTTCACCTTTGAGTTTCACGGTGTCGATGCCCAGGTGAACCAGGACGCCGACGCCGTGGCCGAGGATGACGAAGGCGTGAGGGTGGAGTTTGAGGATCTTGCCCGCGATGGGGGCCGTCACCATCAGGGTGCCGCGGGTGCGGTCGGGGTCGAGCGCGACGCCGGAGCCGACGATCTGTTCGGCGAAGACCTGATCGGGGACCTCGGACAGGGCCACGACCTTGCCGGGCAGCGGAGCGATGACCGGGATGCTCACAGAATGTCCTCGATGTCGTCGGCCAGGGTGTCGGCTTCGGGGCCGACGACGACCTGCACGACGGTGCCCGACTTGAGGACACCGTGGGCGCCCGCGGCCTTGAGCGCGGCCTCGTCGACCAAGCTGCCGTCCTTCACCTCGGTGCGCAACCGGGTGATGCAGGCCTCGATCTCAACGATATTGTCCGCGCCGCCCAAGCCCTGGACGATCGCTTCCGCTTTGGACATATGTTCTCCCTTTCGGCGGTGGTTGCCAGTACCAGTATGGGAGTCTCGAATGTGCGCCACATCATATTCAGCGGTTGACATCCGACCTCCACCTGGTCAAACTGGCAACTGGTTATGACCGGACAGTACCCGTCAGGTACACCGGTTCACAACAGTTAACCCGGATCGGCGGGCAAGCCGGTCCTCCCTCGCCGAGACCGCCGGAGAGCCGGCACGAAGAAGGTCGACATGACTGCCGTTACCGACACACCCAAACAAGAATCGAAGGTGTTCGCGGGATTGCAGCGCCTCGGTCGCAGCCTCATGCTGCCGATCGCGGTGCTCCCCGCGGCAGGCATTCTGCTGCGCGTCGGCCAGGACGATCTCCTCGGCCGCTTCTCCGCGCTGGAGAGCACCGCCTCGGTCATCTCGGCAGCCGGACAGGCCGTGTTCACCTGGCTGCCGCTGATCTTCGCCGTCGGTATCGCCATCGGCTGGGCGAAGAAGGCCGACGGGTCGACGGCACTGGCCGCGGTGGTCGGCTACATGGTGATCAACGGCGTGTTCGAAGCGATGTCACCGATCGTGCTCGAAGGGAAAACCGACCCGAAGGGCGCGCAGGCGCTGATCAACTACGGCGTTCTCGCCGGCATCGTGATGGGTCTGCTGTCGGCGATGCTGTGGCAGCGGTTCTATCGCACGAAGCTGCCCGATTTCCTCGGCTTCTTCAACGGCAGGCGGCTGGTGCCGATCCTGACCGCGTTCACCGGCCTCGTCGTCGGCGTCGGCATGGCGTTCCTCTACCCGGCCTTCAACTCCGCGCTCACCTGGGTGGGTGAGACCGTCGCGGACAACTCGGTCGTCGGTGGCGGCATCTACGGCGCGGCGAACCGCCTGCTCATCCCGACCGGTCTGCACCACATCCTGAACTCCACGGTCTGGTTCCTCGTCGGCGATTACACCGACGCCTCCGGCCAGCTCGTGCGCGGTGACCTCAACCGCTTCTTCGCCGGTGATCCGAACGCGGGCACGTTCATGACGGGCTTCTTCCCGATCATGATGTTCGCGCTTCCCGCTGCCGCGCTGGCCATTTGGCGCAACGCGCGTCCGTCGCAGAAGAAGCTGGTCGGCGGCATCATGCTCTCCACCGGTCTGACCGCGTTCGTCACCGGCATCACCGAGCCGCTGGAGTTCTCGTTCATGTTCGTGGCGTGGCCGCTGTATGTGGTGCACGCGATCTTGACGGGCACGTCGATGGCGCTGGTGAACGCGCTCGGTATCCACGACGGATTCACGTTCTCCGCGGGTGCGATCGACTACCTGCTGAACTTCGGCAAGGCCACCAACGCCTGGATGCTGATCCCGATCGGGCTCGGCTACGCGGTGATCTACTACGTGCTCTTCAGCTTCGTGATCAAGAAGTGGAACCTGCGCACGCCGGGTCGCGAGGCGGAAACCGATGTCGAAGCGGGTGTGCCCGACGCGGCCCTGGTCGAAGCGGAGACCGCCCAGACGGCCACGGGCGATACTCGAACCGACGCACCCTCGGTCGCCGAAGTCGAAACGAAGCTGGACAAGAAACTGGAAGGTGAGTGAGGCAATGAGCACCCGCACCGTCATCGTCGGATCCGAGGTAGGCCTGCACGCGCGGCCCGCCGCGAAACTCACGCAGGCCGTGCAGGCCGCGGGGGTGCCGGTGCGAATTTCGCTGGGAGGTGGCGAACCGGTCGACGCGGCCAGCGTGCTCGCGGTGATGACGCTGGGCGCGGGACACGGGGCCGAGGTGACCCTGCACGCCGAGGGCGCCGATGCGGTGTTGGACCAGTTGGCCGAACTCATCGCCTCGGATCTGGACGCCGCCTGATGCCGGAACAGGTGATCCGTGGACTCGGAGTGAGCCCGGGCGTGGTGTGCGCGCCGTGGTTGCGGTTCGGATCGCAGCTCGAGACGTCGGCGCAGGATCCCGTCGGCGGCTCGGTTGCCGACGAGCTCGCACGGGTCAAGGACGCGCTCGGTGGCGTGTCCGACGAGATGACCGCCAGGGCCGCGCGAGTGAGTGGTGTCGCGGCCGAGATCCTTTCGATGTCGGCGACGATGGCCCGTGATCCGGGCATCGTCGCCGCCACGGAGAAGGAGCTCGCCGCCGGGATGCCGACGGCGCACGCGGTGCACCTGGCGTTCGAGGGATTCTGCGCCAAGCTGGAAGCGCTCGGCGGGTACATGGCCGAGCGGGCGACCGATCTGCGCGATATCGGCGGGCGGACCGTCGCGGTGCTGCTCGGGCTGCCGATGCCGGGCATTCCGGAGCCCGGGTATCCATTCGTGCTGGTCGCACGGGATCTCGCACCTGCCGATACGGCGATGCTGGGTGACAGTGATGTGGTCGGGTTGCTCACCACCGAGGGCGGGCCGACCAGCCACACCGCGATTCTCGCGAAGTCCCTCGCGTTGCCCGCGGTGGTGAACTGTCCGGATACCGATCGGCTCGTCGACGGTGTGCCGGTGCTGCTCGACGGCGCCACCGGTGAGGTCGTGATCGATCCGAGTCCCGAGCATCAGCAGACAGCTCTCGAACAGGCAGCGGCGGACAAGGCGCGGATCGCGGCGGCCAGCGGGCCGGGACATACCGCTGATGGGACGCCGGTGCATCTGCTGGTGAACATCGGCACCGTCGACGACGCGGCGAAGGCCGGGCCCGTCGACAGTGAGGGGGTTGGCCTGTTCCGCACCGAGTTCATGTATCTCGGAAAGACTTCCGCGCCGTCGCTGGAGGAGCAGACCGCTTCGTACACAGCGGTTCTCGAACAGTTCGCCGGTCGACGAGTCGTAGTGCGGACACTCGATGCCGGGTCGGACAAACCGCTGCCGTTTCTCGATCTCGGCACCGAGGAGAACCCCGCGCTCGGTGTGCGCGGGCTGCGGATCGGCACGGTGTTTCCGGAAACTCTGGCCACACAGCTCACGGCACTCGCCCGTGCGGGCGAGGCCACCGGGGCCGATCTGTGGGTGATGGCGCCCATGGTCGCCACCGCGGACGAGGCTGCCGGATTCGCCGCGCTGGCAAGGGAATCCGGACTGACCAAGGTCGGGGCGATGATCGAGATCCCGGCGGCCGCGTTGCGCGCCGCTGATCTGCTCGCGCATCTCGACTTCGTCAGCATCGGAACCAACGACCTGAGCCAGTACACGTGCGCGGTGGATCGAATGGCGGGCGGGCTCGCGCAGCTGCTCGATCCATGGCAGCCCGCGGTGCTCGATCTGATCGCGATGGTCGGTGCGGCAGGCGCGGCGGCGGGTAAGTCGGTCGGGGTGTGCGGTGAGGCGGCGTCGGATCCGACGTTGGCGCCGGTGCTGGTGGGCCTGGGCGTGACGAGTTTGTCGATGTCGGTGCCCGCGTTGCCCGGGGTGCGGGCAGCGTTGGCCGCGGTGGATGTGCAGCAGTGCCAGGACGCGGCCGATGCGGCGCGTGCGGCGCGCAATCCACAGGTGGGGCGGGCGGCGGTCGCGGCGATCATCGGGCGGGCGTGAAAAGGGTTGTTGTGCACGCGGTCCGGCCGTCGGTCGGATCGCGATGCGGTGTCCGGCGGCGGTCCTCGATCGCTGAGGTGGAAGCCGTATCAGGTTGTTCAGGTGTTGGGGCCGACCACGGCTCCGGTGATGGGGAAGGTTCGTGGTGACGGGAATCGTGCGCGGTCGTCTCGTCGGGACGGTCGAGGGTGACATCGCCGATGGCGTCGTCGAATTCGCGGACGGGCTGATCACCTGGGTCGGCGATGTGGCGAGTCATCCTGCACCCGATCGGCTTCCAGCATCCAGTGACGATCTGGTGCTTCCGGGATTGATCGATCTGCACTGTCACGGTGGGGCCGGGTTCGGGTTTCCCAATGCTGATGCGGACGGCGCTCGGGTCGCGGCGGCGCATCATCGGGCGCACGGCACCACCGGGTTGATGGGGAGCTTGGTGTCGGATCAGCCGGAGGTGCTGGTCGCGCAGGCGGCGATGTTGGCCGATCTTGTCGAGGACGGGGCTTTGCTCGGGGTGCATCTCGAGGGCCCGTTCATCAATGCGATCCGGTGTGGGGCGCAGGATCCCGCGGCGATCATTCCCGGTGATCCCGCGTTGTTCGAGCGGCTCTACGCGGCCGCGCGCGGCACGGTGCGGTCGATGACAGTGGCTCCCGAGACCGCGCATTTCGATGAACTGCTGGCCGCGATGCGCCGGCATGATGTGCTGCCCAGCCTCGGGCACACCGATGCCGATGCCGCGACCACCGCGGCGCGCATCGCCGAGGCCAGTGGTGGCCCCGTGACAGCTACGCACCTGTTCAACGGCATGCCCGCGCTGCATCACCGCTCCCCCGGGCCGGTCGCCGCCTGTCTGGCCGCGGCCGGGCGAGGCGAGATGGTGGTCGAATTGATCGCTGACGGTGTGCATTTGGCGCCGGAGACGGTGACGATGGTGTTCGATACCGTCGGCCCGGATCAGATCGCGCTGGTGTCCGATGCGATGGCGGCGGCGGGCATGAGCGACGGCGACTATCGGCTGGGCGCCCTCGATGTTCAGGTGCACGACGGCGTTGCCCGGCTGGCCACCGATGGCGATTCGCTCGGGGCGATCGCGGGCGGCACGGCACGGCTCGTCGATGTGCTGCGCTGGACCGTCGATGTCGCGGGCATACCGCTGTCCGACGCGGTCGTCTCCGCGACTCGAACCCCTGCTCGTGTCCTCGGTCTCGAGGACGAACGCGGCAGTCTCACCGTCGGTGCGCGTGCCGACATTCTTGTCACCGACCAGTCATTGCGGCCGCGGCGCGTGCTCGTCGCCGGAACGGAAGGAATCTGATGGAGATCGTGATCCGGGCTGACGAAAACGAAGTGGCGAGTACGGTCGCCGATATCGTCGGCGGTTATGTGCAGGGCGGTAACGCGATCCTCGGCTTGGCTACGGGGTCGTCGCCGCTGGGGAGCTATCAGGAGCTGGCGCGGCGGTACCGCGAGGGCGAGCTGGACTTCACCACCGCCAGCGCCTTCCTGCTCGACGAATACGTGGGTTTGCCGAAAGATCATCCCCAGTCATATTTTTCGGTGATCCGGTCGGAGTTCGTCGACCATGTGAACCTGGATCCCGCGCGGGTGCTGAGCCCGAACGGTGAGGCGGGTGATGTCGCGGGCGAGGGCCGCCGGTATGACGCGGCCATCGCCGCCGCGGGTGGGGTCGACGTGCAGTTGCTGGGGATCGGCACCGACGGGCACATCGGGTTCAACGAGCCCGGGTCGGCGCTGACCTCGCGCACGCGGGTGAAGACGCTGACCGAACAGACGCGTAAGGACAACGCGCGCTTTTTCGACGGGCCGGAGGATGTGCCGCATCACGTGCTCACCCAGGGCCTCGGCACCATCAACGAGGCGGGACACCTGGTGATGATCGCGCTCGGCGCGGGGAAGGCCGATGCGATCGCCGCCGCCGCCGAAGGACCGTTGTCGGCGTTCTGCCCGGCCTCGGTCATGCAGTGGCATCCCCATGTCACGGTGGTGATCGACGAGGCCGCGGCGAGCAAATTGAAGTTGGCGGACTACTACAAGTACGCGCTGGCCAACAAGCCCGCCTGGCAGTCGTTCTGACGTGACCGCCCTCGAGTTCGCGGTGCAGGACGCGGCAGGCGCGCTCGGCGCTCGCCGCGTCGGGGCGGATCGGGTGGAATTGTGCGCGGCGCTGGGCAGTACGGGTGGGCTCACGCCCAGTATCGGAACGATCGAGGCTGTGGTGGAAACCGGGATTCCCGTCCACGTGCTGATCCGGTGCCGGGCCGGGGGCTTCGTCTACGCCGATGCCGATGAACTGGCGGTGATGAACGCTGATGCGCGAGCGGCGATTTCGGCTGGTGCCGCCGGGCTGGTGATCGGTGCGCTCACCCCTGACCACCAGGTCGACGTCGAAGGGTTGCGCCGTGTTCTCGATGACGTTCCTGTCGAAAGCATAGAGCTGACCTTTCACCGTGGGATAGATCAGATCCGCGACCGCGAGACCGCGCTGGACACCCTGATCGCCGGTGGCATGACCAGGGTTCTCACCTCAGGTGGAGCGGCCGCTTGCGCCGCGGGACTCGAGGAACTCGCCGCGATGGTCGTGCACGCGGCAGGCCGCATCCAGGTCATGGCGGGTGGCGGGATCACCGTCGACGATATTCCGGCACTACACCGGGCAGGCGTCGACGCGATCCACCTCTCGGCCCGACGTGTCATCGCTGACGACGGCGGCCCGGGCGGAGGTGGCAGGTCCGGCCATGAGCAACTGGACGAGGAGCTCGCCGCCGCCGCGGCCGCTCAACTGGCGGCCACGGACCGGTCAGCCGGCCGCGGACACCCGACAGCCTGAATCGGGCGCGCCATCGAGTGGCCGGATCAGGCGCGCTCGGCCAGGATCAACTCGGCTTCGCCGGGGTCGCAGTCGAAGGCCGCCTGCACCGCGGCGACAGCCTTGTCGTGTTCGCCTGCCACGACCAGCTGGTCGATATCGGCCCACTGATCGATGGGCGGGGCCACCGACGGGTCGAGGCGGCGGTCGAGCCGCTCCCACATGCGGGCCACGGTGGGGTCTTCGGCGAGGAGTCCGCCGAGGTGGGCCTTGAAGGTGGGATGCTCGGTGCGGTACATGCCCATCCAACTGCTGGCGGGTGGGCTGGCCTCGGCATTGGCGGTGCGGTCGGCGAGTTTGAGGATCACGGCTCTGGGGTGGGCGGCAATCTTGGTGTAGGCGTTCTGGTTTCGTGCCTTGCGATCGGGGCCGATGCCGGTGACCGCCCACACCAGGTCGAGAACCTCACGCCCGAAACGGGATTCGACATCCTCCGCCGTGACGGTGGTGTCTTCGACGACGTCGTGGAGCCAGGCCGCGAGGCCGAGTTCACCGCCGTAGCCGAAATCGTCGAGGACACCCCGAACAGCCGCGAGATGGGTGATGTAGGGATGGACGCCGTAGCGCTGATCGCCGTGTGCCGCGATGGCGAATTCCCGTGCTTCGATTTCGCGCTGATCGAACTCCATGCCGCACCCCCGTGCTCGATTGGTGATCGTGTCGAGATCGACCCTAGCCGAGGGCACCGACAGGTTGCCGGGATCAGTGCTGGGCGACTGGTTTCCGCGCGGTCAGGATGCCCGTCTGGTCGCGGCTCTGGGTATAGCCGAGATCGGTGAAGCCGACGGCCTCGATCTGACCGGTGTAATGGCGGATATCGGCGTCGGCGAACGGATCGCCACCGCGGCCGAGAAACAGAGAGAGTACGGCCCGCATCCGGGGTGAGGGTGACGCGTCGGCGAGCAGCAGACGTCCACCCGGTCGCAGCACCCGCCACATCTCGGCGATCGCGGCGTCACGCTGCGACTCGGGGATGTGGTGCATGACGAAAGTGCAGGTGACGACGTCGAATTCAGCATCGGACACAGGCAGCGACTGCGCCGGGCCCAGCACGTAGCGATGGTGTGTGGCGCGATCACGGGCACTGTTGTCGGCGACCGCGGTAGCCGAGGGGTCGACGCCGACCGCCGCGCCGTTCGGTCCGACCGCATCGCCGAGCGCGCGAACCAGTTTGCCGGGCCCACAACCGATATCGAGTGCCCGCGAACCCGGGCGCGCACCGGATCCGGTGACGAATTCGGCGAGCAGACGACGATGCCTGCCCAGGAAGAACACCGTGGTGAAGAGGTTGTAGCGGCGCAGGCCAGCGATGACCAGACCGGTGCCTGCGTCGTCGACGAACATGGGGGTGAGAAGCTGATTTCGGGACATGAGTTCATCGTCGGGCGCCGCCGCGCACGTCACCAGGAGCAGAATCGCCGGAGGTGTCCGTTATCGAACAGATCCGGGGAAACCGTGCAGGAGGAAGCGATGGCCGAGCACCCTGATCGCCGGGTTCGACGCACCAGGGACACACTGCACAAGGCGCTGATCGAGCTGATGATCGAGCGCGGCTACGACAAGGTGACCGTGAGCGACATCATCGGCCGTGCCGACGTCGGGCGGTCCACCTTCTACGCGCACTACCGCGACAAGGACGACCTGCTACTGGTGAGCTGCACCGAGTTCCTGCGCCGCGAGATCATCCGCACGACCACACCGGGTTCTGCGCTCGCGCCGCTACGCGTGATGTTCCATCTCGCCGCGCAGTATCCCGAGGTGTATCGCCCGCTGATCGGGCCGAAGGCCACCGCCGCCGTCGTGCGCGCCTACCGGCAGTGTGTCGCCGAACTGGTCGGCGAACTCCTCGGTGAGCAGCCGGCGGGCACGATCGAGTTCCTGTCGTGGGCATTGCTCGGCGTGCTGGGTCCGGTGATCGAGCCGACCGCGCCGACGCCACCGGCCCAGGCGTGGCAGCGGTTCGAAACGCTCGCGCTGTACGGGCTCACTGGCTCCGGCGACGCAGGTCCGGCCACGGCGGGCGACGCAGAATCGCCAGCGCCGCGATGACCCCGGTGAGCAGGCCGATCCATTCGCCGAGCTGAGCGATGCGATTGGCGTCCATCGCGGGCGTCCAGTGCGCGCGCCCTTCGTGGACGACGAACACACCGACCGGACGAGGGTGCCGCAGCGGACCACCACCGCGCGAGACGGTGATGACCGTAGCGCCGCCGGGAGTGTCGATCGGCTCGCCGAACACGATCGGCGGCTCGGTCACCAGCTGTTCGACGCGATCTCTGATCGTCATCGCCATCCTGTCTCGTCGTCCGGCATTGCCGTCGAACATACGCGCACCGCGTATCCGTCGCCGAGGTTCTTTCCCGGCGGCGCGCCGCCGATCACCGGATCGAGCCCGCATGACGAATAGCGTTGTCAGCCATCTCTTTCCGATTCGGAGGTCGGCACAGGCGTCCCGGCGCGCGTCGCTTGGGGAGAGCTGCGCCGCTCAGCTGCCATGATGGTTGGGTCATAGCCGTGGCGAAAGGTGCACCGATGTCAGAGCAGACGCTGTCGACACTGTGGTCACGATCGCTGGGGCTGCGGGTGCCGCTGGTGAACGCGCCGATGGGCGGCGCGGCCGGTGGACGGCTCGCGGCGGCGGTGAGCGCGGCGGGTGGGCTCGGGATGATCGGCATGGGCAGTGCGGGATCGGTGGCGGCGTTGCGCCGCGAACTGGACGTCGCCGGAGCACCGGACGGGATCGGGCTGGTCGACTGGGTCCGCGCCCGCGAAACCGGGTTGCTCGAGGCGGCGATCGCCGCGGGTCCACGGATTATCTCGGTCAGTTTCGGCACTGACTTCTCCTGGGTCCCCCAGGTGCGGGCGGCGGGCATTCTCGCCGTCACCCAGGTGTACGACGCACCGGGCGCCCACCGTGCGCAGGACGCGGGTATCGACGTTCTGGTGGCGCGCGGCAGCGAAGGTGGCGGTCACGGCGCCGACCGATTGGCCTTGCTGCCGCTGCTCGACGCCGTCCTCGACATCGCGACCGTCCCGGTCCTGGCTGCCGGTGGCATCGGGTCCGGGCGCACGCTCGCGGCCGTGCTCGCGGCGGGAGCGGCGGGCGCCTGGCTCGGGACCTGCCTGGCCGCAGCCGAGGAATCACTGCTGCCCGAATCGGCCCGCCTCGCGATGCTCGCCGCCGACTCCAGCAGCACCACTGTCACCACCGCGTTCGACGAGGCCCTCGATCTGCCCTGGCCACCGATCTATCCGGCGCGCGTCCTGCGCAACGAGTTCACGGATCCGTGGTCGCGGCTCGAGGGCGACGACGTGCCCGATTCCGACCGTCTTCGCGCGGCGATCGCGGACGATGATCCTCGGCTCGCACCGGTGGATGCGGGTCAGGGTGTCGGATTGGTGACCCATATCGAGCCTGCGGCGGCCATTATCGGCCGACTCTGCGGGGACGCGGCCGAGCTGCTGGCGTCACGCCACGAGTAAGGCTGGTCGCGACCGGGGCAACCCTTTGCGAAATTATGTAGATCGGTCTAGTTTGAGCGAGTGGGCAAAAAGGGAGCCGAGACGCGGTGCAAGTTGATCAGGGCGACGCGGTCGCTGATCGAGTCGCACGGGTATTTCGGCGCCGGGCTCAATCAGATCGTGCAGGAGAGCGGTGCGCCGCGCGGGTCGCTGTACTTCCATTTCCCGGGCGGTAAGGACGAATTGGTGGCGGCGGCGCTCGCCGAGAGCGGTACCGACATCGCGACGATCATCCGCACGGTCGAGGCGACGGACGCGCGAGATTTCGCGCGAAAGATGGTGAACCTGCTGGGCGATCAGCTGGAAGCGTCGGACTGGACCATCGGGTGCCCGGTGGCGGCCGTCGCCTTGGACACCGCGTCGACCAACGATGCTGTGCAGCAAGCTTGTTCGGCGACCTACCGACTCTGGGAAGAGGCGATTCGGGAACGACTGATCGGATTCGGCCATCCCGAACCCGAACGGATCACCACGGTCGCGCTCGCCCTGATCGAAGGCGGGCTGGTGCTGGCTCGCACCCATCGTTCCCGCCGACCACTCGAGCACCTCGCCGACACCATCGACGTGCTGATCTGAGCCGTTCTCCCACCTGCCACTCGAGTCATATCCTGAAAATATGTAAATCGGTCTACTGAAAGTTGGACATCATGGCACACACCGACTCCATCGTTTTCGGCGCCGCCGGGTTCATCGGCCGCTCCCTGGTCGCCGAATTGCTGCGAAACGGGAACACCGTCACTGCCGCGCTGCGTGCGGGCAGTCAGGATCGACTGCGGACCTGGCTCGACGAGCAGAGTGTCGACACCGCCGGTTTGACCGTCACCAACACCGATATCGGCGAACCGGATCTCGCGCTCGGCGACACCGTCGAAGGGGTGCGTGATGTGTACAACGCGGCCGCGTTGATGAAGTTCGGGCTGGACGCGGAGGTGGCGCGGCGGGTCAACCTCGACGGCGCGGTGCACGTGCTGGAATGGGCCGCACGGCAACCGGATCTGCGGCGCATCGTCCACATCACCGGCTATCGCGCGGCCGACGACGGGGGCGAGCAGGACTACGGCAACGGCGCGTACGAGGCATCGAAGGTCGAGGCCGATGCCGTGCTGCGGCGGCTCGCGACCGAGCGCGACATCCCGCTGACCATGGCGAATCCGGCCGGAGTGCTTGGACCCGGCCAGTACTTCGGGCTCTCCGACATCATCGACAATCTCTGGCTGGGTCGATTGCCCGCGTTGCCGGGCTCAGCCGACACCTTCGTTCCGGTGGTCGATCTCGACTACGTGGCCCGGTTCATCGTGGGACTGCCCACGCAAGCCGATACGGTCGGCAGGTCCTATCCGCTGCTGGATGCCGCGACTCCCGTACTGCCCGAACTGATTCGGCTCGTCGCCGACCACCTGCACGTCGCCGCGCCGCGCTTCACGCTGCCGACCGCGCTGGTCCGTCGATTGCCCCGGGCCGTGACCCACGCCGATCCCGAAGCGCTGTCGTTCCTCAGCAGCGATCGGTACGACACCAGCCGAAGCGACGTCATCGCACGGCGTCTCGGCATCGGCCATCCACCGGTCGACGAACTGCTGCGCACCTACGCCGACGGGATCGTCGCCGGCCGCAACGGCACCGTCACACCCACACCGAAATCCGGATTCCGCGACGGGACGTGGCTGGTCGGCGAACGAGCCGACCCGGAATATGTGCTGTTGCACGGGATTCCGCTCGACAGCGAATCATGGTCCGACGTGGTGCGGGAGTTGGATGCCCCCACTCTGGCGGCCGACCTTCCCGGGCTCGGGCGCTCGGCGGTGTCCGCGCGGTCGACCGGTGACTGGATGGAGGAACTGATGGCGCCGGTGCGGACGCGACCGGTCATCGTCGGTCATTCGTTGGGCTCTTGGGCCGCAATCGAATTCGCGCTGCGTCATCCCGATCGGGTGTCACGGCTGGTACTGATCGCGCCCGCTTTCCTCCAGCAGCCCGCCTCCCGGCTGACGGGTTCGCCCATCGCCGCCGAGGTCGTCAAGCGGATGTCCGCCGCGACATTGGCCGCGCGACTGGGTATTCCGGAAGGTCCTGCCGTCACCTCCGCGCTCGCGGATCTGCGCCGACCCGGTGTTGCTCAGCGCACTTGGACGGCCCTGCGCGCCGCCGGCGCCTCGCGAGACGAACTCGCCGCGAAGCTGACCCGGGTTACGGTTCCGGTCGACATCATCGTCGGTTCGGACGATCCACTGGTCGAGCCGACCGATCGGCCGGTCACCATGATCAACGGCACCGGGCACTACCCGCAGCTGACCCATCCGGATCTTGTCGCGCGTGCCCTGCGGGGCGAATCGGTCTCCGCTACACCGCAAGACCACCCGAGGAGCAGCATCCGCTAGTCGGGCCGACAGACAGATCGGTCCGCGACGCTCACCCGGCCGGAGCCGTGAGTTCGATCCGAAGTGCGGGGTCGTTCACCATCTCCGGCTGGAGTGCGATGGTTTCCTCGGTACGCCACCGTGCGTGCCAGATGGGGACGCCGCCGGGAAGATTCAGTTCGCGCGGGGTGGTGAGCAGGGGGAGGTTCAGGCGGGCCGACGTAACGGTGACGGCGGCGTTCGTCGGCGTGTGCGACCACACGTCGTCGACCGCGTTGGTGATCCGGACGCCCAGTCGGTGGCCGGTGGCCAGGCGAGCGTCCTGCCAGAGCAGCCGGATCTCGGATTCGGAGCGGACCGGGGCGATGCCGCGGGTGATGACGGTGGCGCGTCCGTCGGGGGCGATGTCGTAGAGCTCCAGTGCGACAGTCGCTTCCGGCGGGCCGGTGAGGGTCAGCGCGGCAGTGGCGCGGCCCGCGAGGTGCACGGGCTCGGCGACCGGGGCCGAGATCGACCAGATTTCCCGGTCCGCGCCGGGCAGTAGACCACGATCGGTGAAGGTTCCGGTGCGCAATGCGACCGACGCGCGCCGGGAATCCGTAGGCGGCCAGGCGGTTTCACCGCGCCACCCGCCGTCGAACTGGCCGACGGTCACCGGCGGACCCGGTACCTCGACATCGGCGCCCGCCACGTGTTTGTCCAGGAATGCGTAGAGCTCCGAGGCGAAGTGGGGTGTGCCGCACTTCTCGCGGCAGTCCGAGTGTCCCCACTGGCCGAACCAGGCGCGGTGTTCGCCGGGGCCCCTGGCTTCCCATGCCTCGATGATGCGGTCGGCACGGGTATTGGAGTCGAGGAAGCTCTGGCCGAGGAACATCGGGGTGGTGTTGCCGCGGACGGCCTCGACCATGTCGCGCTCGCGCCAGTCCGGGTTGGCGCCGTTGTGGTCGGTGGTGAGGGCGAGGTAGCGGGCGGCGCAGTCCTGGGTCATCTGGACGGCATTGGCTCTGTACTCGTCGCCGTCGTCGGGGTGCCCGGGGGTCGAGGCGATGGCCAGGTGTTCCGCGCCCGCGGTGTCGGCGGGGCGGATACCGTCCTCGGTCAACGGTTTTCCGCCGAACTTCCACGCCGTGCCCTGCATGTAGAGGTAGGAGTACGGATCGACGACCGGTTCGAACGCCGCCACCGCCGCCAGCCCCTTCGGCTTCGCGGCCAGCGCCATCATCCCGGTCCATCCCTCATAGGACGTGCCGACCACGCCGACCCGCCCCGTCGACCACGGCCTGCTCGCCGCCCACTCCACCGCCGCCGCCACATCCGACCGCTCCCCCGGGCCGCCGAAATCCGGGCACCCGTTGGACCCACCGAATCCGCGCAGGTCGACGATCACATACGTGTACCCGGCCCGCAGCGCCCACTCGACCGGCAAGTTGTCGGTCGAGGGCCCGCCACCCGGGCGAGGCTGGGACAGGTATGCCAGGTGCGCCCGATAAGGACTGGCTGTCAGCAGCACCGGAGTCCGCGCGTCGGCGGCCACCCCCGGCGGCCGAAGGACATCGGCGTGCAGCCGCGTCCCGTCGGGCGCGGTCAAATACTCCTGCGTCCACGTGAACGCCACATTCACCGGCTCAGCCGTCGCCGGCGCCACCGATCCGAGCACCAACGCCACACCGGCCACCGCCCGCGCCACCACCACACCCAATCGCACCCCCGGACTATGGCCGGTCCCCGCCTCGCCGTCCAGCCCCGATAATCCGGGGCGTGTCGCCGATCAACTTTCGGCTCGGGCATCCAACTCGGCGAGCAACTCCAGGCTGTCCCGGTAGAGAGCGTGCTGCACCGGTTCGTCAGAGGACGCCACCGAGGATCGGACCGGTCTCCGACCCACCAGATACTGACCGGTGATGCCCTCTCGGTCCGGTGCTGCGACCAGCCACGCAAGATCCGCGCCGGACCCACGCGGCGTGCGAACACCGGGGAGTACGACAAGGGCGCGGGCGATCGTTCTCCAGGCGAGCCGCTGGACAGCGTTCGCGTCCCTGGCCAATCCGGTTCCAGGCATCAGGCCCGGGTCGAACGCGTTCACGGTGATGTCGCGTGGGGCCAACTCGCGAGCGAGCTGGTAGGCGGTCTGCACGTTCGCCAGCTTCGAAGTGGTGTAGCGGCGGCGGGCGTCGCGCTGTGCGGATTCGGTCGGTGGCGGCGGGTAGGCGAGTTCGCGGGCGGTGGCGGTCAGTGGGTGCGGCATCCCGGTGAACTGCTCGGGATCATGGGTTCTCGAGGACACCATGATGATTCGCGCGGGTGCGGTGAGGTGGTCGAGAAGATCGTTGACCAGGCCGAGATGACCCAGGTGGTTGGTGGCGAAAGTCGCCTCCATGCCGTCGACGGTGAGGGTCCGACGAGTGAACTGCACGCCCGCGTTGCACACCAGTCCGGACAGTGGCGGTAGGTCGGCGGCGACCAGTTCGGCCACGAAAGCGCTGACCGACGGGCGCGAGGACAGATCGAGTGCCATGCCGCGCGCGCCGATCGTCGCAGCCAGTTCCCGAGTTCGCATCGCGTCGCGACCGGTGATCACCACCGTGTTGCTCGGGTCGAGCGCGAGGTTCCTGGCGCATTCGTAGCCGAGACCGCTCGTGCCGCCGGTGACCACGAATGTTCTGTCACTTGATGTCATATGGCACAGTCTGCCAGATAGTGGCGTCGTGCGACACTGTCTCGATGTCGCTGCGGGAACTCAAACGGGAACGGACCAGGCAGTCCATCGTCGACACCGCGTTCCGCCTGTTCGCCGAACGAGGTTTCGACGGCGTCACCGTCGCCGAGATCGCGGCGGCCGCGGAAGTCGGCACCCGCACCCTGCACCGCTACTTCACCAGCAAAGAAGAGCTGGTCTTCCCCGAAGACGATGACCTGCGCGCCGACCTGGCCCGACTCCTCGCCGAACGCCCCGAGGGCGAACACCCCGAAACCACCCTCGCCGTCGTCATCACCCCATTGATCAGCAGATTCGGCGGCGAACAACTCACACAGGCGCGCACCCGCGACGCCCTGATCACCAGCACGCCGGCGCTACAAGCCCGC
This sequence comes from Nocardia sp. NPDC127606, assembly GCF_042671725.1. Lineage (NCBI taxonomy): Bacteria > Bacillati > Actinomycetota > Actinomycetes > Mycobacteriales > Nocardiaceae > Nocardia > Nocardia sp. NPDC127606. The sequence continues at coordinate 22,039 of NZ_JBHXWQ010000015.1, forward strand.
GACCTGGCCAAACAGGCCGCCGTGGAAAAGCTCATCGAACACCACCTTGCCGGCCAACTGGGCGTCGCTGTCGACAGCGACGTGCGGCCGGCCCTGTGGGCGAAGATCGGGATGGCGTGCTTCTTCTCCGCGTACCGAGTCTGGCTCCACGAAGGCGGCGACCTCGCCCAGCATCTGATCGATGCCCGCACGGCGTTGGCCGAATCCGTTCCCCGACGCACGTGACTCGCCTCGCGGGCGAGTAGATAAACGAAACGCCCGCGCCACCAACTCGGTCAGATCGCTCGCTGCGGGCGAACTGATCAAGGGACCAACTTTGTCGTCAGTTCGGGCATTCATCCGGATCAGGGGATGTAATCTGGCTGCCTTCAGGGGGATTCGCGGGAGCGGTCCCCCTCCAGGGAGGGAAGTCCGAATGGTAGACAGTGTCGTATCAGCCTGTGGTGCATCGTGTTCAGTGGTCGAGCGCGGTCAGCTGCGCTCGGCTCTGATCGCGGTGTCGGCCGTGTTGTGCTTGACCGGTACTCCCATGGCGGTCGGTAGTGCGGACCCGCTGACCACTCCGCAGAACGACCCGTTCTACACCCCGCCGTCGGGCTGGGACTCGCAGGCACCGGGCGCCATCCTGAATTCGCGACCCGTCGAGGTGGCCTCGCTGACGCCACAGGCGCAGAACGCCGACGCCTGGCAGTTGCTGTACCGAACGACAGATACCGACGGCCGACCCATGGCAACCGTGACGACGGTGCTGCGCCCACGGACCGGGCAGGTCAACGGATTGATCACCTATCAGGCTGCCACGGACGCCTCGGCCCCACAGTGCGCGCCCTCGTACGTGCTCCAGCAAGGAGCGCCGGACAAGTACGACTCCTCACTGGATCTCATTCAGATCGACCAGATGTTGTCGTCGGGTCATGCGATTTCCGTACCCGACTGGGAGGGGCCGAAGGGGACGCTGTTCGCCCCGAGGCAGCCGGGTTACGCCGCGCTCGACGGAGTGCGCGCGGCCCAGGGATTCGCGCCGCTCGGCCTGTCCGGCACCGATACTCCGGTTGCCGCGATGGGCTACTCCGGCGGAGCGTACGGCACCAGCTGGGTCGCGCACGTGCAGCCGACCTACGCTCCCGAAATACGACTGGTCGGGGTCACCATGGGTGGAGGGACAGCGCCCATCGGCAGCTACATGGGGACCCTCGATGCCGGTCCGTTCTCCGGTTTCCTGCCGTCGCTCCTGCCGGGCATGATGCGCGCCGATCCACGTGTGGCGGCGGCTTTCGACAAATATCTGACGCCTGCCGGGCAAGCGCTGATGGCCGCGGGGGACAGCAAATGTGTGACACCGAACGTGGCTCAGCACGCGTTCCTGCGCATGGACGACTACCTGACGATTCCTTTTGCGCAACTTATCGAGCAGATACAGGAGTCGTTGGCCGAGCTGGACTTCGCCCCCTCGTCGCAGACCGCGCCGCTGTTCCTCTACAACGCCGTGCACGACGAGATCGTCACCATCGCGGGGCCCGACAAGGCGGTGGCACAGTGGTGCGCGTCGGGGGCACGAATCACGTACACGCGGGACCAATTGAGCGAGCACGTCAGCCTCGCGATCAGTGCGACTCCCGCGGTCCTGCGTTGGGTCGATGAGCGTCTGGCAGGGCAGGCCGCGTCGGACGGTTGCTCGACGCGCACGGTGACGTCCATGTCGCTCGGTGGTTCATAGCGCACTACCTCGACGTATCCGGGCATCTGTGCCCGGATACAGACGAGTCCACCCGCCCCGTAATCACGTTCTGTGATCACGGAGCGGGTGGACTCGAAACCGTTCTACTGCGTACCCACTGCGGACGGAACGGGCCGGTCAGGCCCGTTCCCGCAGGTCAGGATCACACGTCGTAGTAGAGCTCGAACTCGTACGGGTGCGGACGCAGGTTGACCGGGGCGATCTCGTGCTCGCGCTTGATGTTGATCCAGGTCTCGATGAGGTCAGGCGTGAAGACGTTGCCCTCGGTGAGGTAGTCGTGGTCCGCCTCGAGGCGATCGATGACCGTGGCCAGGCTGGTGGGGGCCTGGGGGATGTTCTTGGCCTCCTCCGGCGGGAGCTCGTAGAGGTCCTTGTCGACCGGAGCCAGCGGCTCGATCTTGTTCTTGATGCCGTCCAGGCCGGCCATCATCATGGCGGCGAAGGCCAGGTACGGGTTGCCCGAGGAGTCAGGCGCGCGGAACTCGATGCGCTTGGCCTTCGGGTTGTTGCCGGTCACCGGGATACGCACGGCGGCCGAGCGGTTGCGCTGCGAGTACACCAGGTTGATGGGGGCCTCGTAGCCCGGCACCAGACGGTGGTACGAGTTGACGGTCGGGTTGGTGAACGCCAGCAGCGACGGGGCGTGGTGCAGGATGCCGCCGATGTAGTGACGCGCCAGATCCGAGAGGCCACCGTAGCCGGCCTCGTCGTGGAACAGCGGCTTGCCGTCCTTCCACAGCGACTGGTGCACGTGCATGCCCGAGCCGTTGTCACCGAAGAGGGGCTTCGGCATGAAGGTGACCGACTTGCCGGCCTTCCACGCGGTGTTCTTCACGATGTACTTGAACAGCTGCAGGTCGTCAGCCGCCGAGAGCAGCGTGCCGAACTTGTAGTTGATCTCGGCCTGACCGGCGGTGCCGACCTCGTGGTGGCCGCGCTCGAGCTCGAAGCCCGCGTTCTGCAGGTTGGTCGAGATCTCGTCGCGCAGGTCGACGTAGTGGTCGTACGGGGCAACGGGGAAGTAGCCACCCTTGTTGCGGACCTTGTAGCCGAGGTTGCGGCTGCCGTCCGGGTTGAACTCCTTGCCGGTGTTCCACGAACCGGAGACGGACTCGATCTCGTAGAACGAGCCGTTCATGCCGGAGCCGTAACGGATGCCGTCGAAGATGTAGAACTCGGCCTCGGCGCCGAAGAAGGCGGTGTCGGCGATACCGGTCGAACGCAAGTACTCCTCCGCCTTGCGCGCGATGTTGCGCGGGTCGCGGGAGTACGCCTCACGGGTGAACGGGTCGTGGACGAAGAAGTTCAGGTTGAGCGTCTTCGCGGCACGGAACGGGTCGATCCGGGCGGTGCTGAAGTCGGGGAGCAGGAGCATGTCCGACTCGTCGATCGACTGGAAGCCACGCACCGAGGAGCCGTCGAACGCCAGACCCTCTTCCGCCAGGTCGGCGGTGAACGCCTTGGCCGGGATCGAGAAGTGCTGCTGGACGCCGGGCAGGTCGGAGAAGCGGATATCGACGTATTCGATGTCCTCTTCCTTGATGTACTGGATGACCTCTTCGGCCGTGCTGAACGTCACTTGCTCTCCTTACGAATCGGTTCCCAGCCAGTCGCGATGCTGGCCCTTTCGAACGACCTGCGCGCAGTCGCTACGAAGGGGTTCGTCGCGACCTGACGCTAAGGACGCGGTGTTTCCCAACAGTCAAGGCTATGTTTCGCCAGTGTTACGCGAGCCGGATGCCTGGGTGATGTCAGCCATCCGGGCGCGATCTTCACGCTAATCCTGCCATCCGCGCGATCCCGCGCTGACGTGACCTCCATTAATGCGGTCGTGGGCGACCGATCGCGCGCCACTATCCTGGGTCCCATGGCGCGTATTACCGGCACATGGCTATCCGGGTCCCCGGGCGAACCCGGCGACTCGGACATCTCCGGCTACCCCGGTGAGCTGTACGGGCTGCCGCGCGAGGGAGCGGGATCGCTCGCCCCGACGTGGCGACGGGTCGTCGCGCTGTTCATCGACTGGTTCATCGCCGTCGGGATCGCCGCGGTGATCACCCGCAGCTTCGTGTCGTCGTCGGTGCCGCTGCTGGTGTGGTTCGTGGTCGGCGTGGCCGCGGTGACGCTGTTCGGGTTCACCCCGGGCCAGTACTTCATGAAGCTGCGGGTCCTGCGCATCGACGCTCCGGTGGCGGTGGGATTCGTGCGCGCGCTGGCCAGGCAGGTGCTGCTGGTGTTCGTGGTGCCCGCGCTGTTCACCGATGCCGACGGTCGCGGCATGCACGACCGGGCGACCGGGACGGCCCTGGTCAACGCTCGCTGAGCGGTTGGGCATGCTCGTAGTCGCGCACAGCCATACGATCAGGCCGTGTCACTGAATCCGGCCATGTTGGCCGTCCGTTTTCTGCTCGAATTGATCGCCATCGCCTCGTTCGGCGTCTACGGATGGCGCGCCTTCGACTCGCCATGGCGGTACCTGCTCGTGGTGGTACTGCCGATCGCGGCCGCGACGCTGTGGGGTGTGTTCACCCTCCCCGACGATCCGGGACGCGGCGGCGGTTCACCGGTGCCCGTCTCCGGCCAGGTCCGGCTGCTCGTCGAGTTCACGGTGCTCTTCGGTGGCGCCGTGGCACTGTGGGCCGCTTCGCTGCCGCGCCTCGCGTTGATCTCGGCGGCTGTTCTCGTCGGTTACCACCTACTGGCATACGACCGGGTTCTGTGGCTGCTGACCGGCCGCTCACCCAACGCCTGAAACGTCGCGAGCCCGTCACCGGACACGGTGACGGGCTCGCGGCGGGACTGGGTCAGCGGCGACGGATCGCGCGCTGCATACCCTTCATCTTCGCACCGGGGGGCATCGGGCCCTTCGGCATCGCGGGACCACTGCGCGAACTCAGGGCCGAGAGCCTGCCCTCGATCTGGTCGATCCGCTTGACGTCGATGTTGCGCGGCAGCTTGGTGAGGTATTTCTGCAGCTCCTTGAGGGGAGTCTGACCTTCCTCGTTGCCGACGATCACTTCGTAGATGGGGGTGTCACCGACCAGGCGGGCGGTGCGCTTCTTCTCCTGCTGAATGAGCGATTTGACCCGCTGCGGCGAACCCTCGGCGACGAAGATCACCCCGGGCAGGCCGATGACGCGGTGCACGGCGTCGAGCTGGGTGGTCGCGGCGACGCCGTTGGCGACCCGCCACTTGCCCTGCAGGTTCTCCAGCACCCACGCCGCGGCGCCCGCCTGACCCTCGGCCTTGCGGTACACGTTCTTCTGCACGCGGCGCCCGAACAGGATGAATGCCAACAGCACACCCAGCAGCAGACCCAGCGGCAGCAGGAACCACTGCATGTCGAAGATCAGCCCGATGAGGAAGAAGACCACCGTGGTGCCGACCAGTGCGCCGATCATCAGCGGCAGCAGCGCCTTGTCTTCCTTGCGCTGCATGTTGAACGCCTGCCACAACTGCTGACGACGCTCGCGTGATGCCTGCTTACGGGCCGCTTTAGCCGCGGCCCTGGCTTCCTTCGACGGCTTGCCGCCCTTGCCTCCTGCCATGGTGTCAGCTTAGATGGCGCGCCGCCGGGGCGTCTGACCGCATCACACCGCGCGAGGATCACGGCGTTTCGGGCACGTTCGGCGGGCGGCTGCCCTCACCACGGGCCACAATGGCTGAGATGCGCCCGATCACCGAGAACCCCACCCCGACCCCCGTCACCGAGGGCGTCGACGACGAGGTCGCCCGGCGACTGGCTGTCGCGCTGCAGTGCGTGACGGTGTCGACGGAAGATCCCGCGCACACCGCCGACGCGGAGTTCGCGCGCCTGGCCGCCCACCTCGAGACATCGTTCCCCCGCGTGCACGCCGAGCTGACATTGACGACCTTCGGCCACAGCAGGCTCTACCGCTGGGACGGCGCCGAGCCGGGTGCGGTGTCGGCGATCCTGCTCGCCCACCAGGACGTGGTGCCGGTCGACGACGCGCAACGCTGGACCCATCCCCCGTTCGACGGTGTCGTCGACGACGAATTCATCTGGGGCCGTGGCGCGATCGACGACAAGAGCCGCGTGCTCGCCGTCCTGGAAGCGGTCGAGTCGGCGCTGGCAGCCGGAATTCGCCCGCGCCGCACCGTGTTCCTCGCCTTCGGTCACGACGAAGAGGTCTTCGGTGACGGCGGCGCGGTCCGGATGGCCGAGCACCTGCGCGAGCGGGACGTGCGCGCGGACCTGCTGCTCGACGAGGGCGGGGTGATCACCGACGGCGTCGCCGACGGGGTCGACCGGCCGGTGGCCAGCATCATGCTCGGCGAGAAAGGCTATGCGACGGTGCGGCTTTCGGTCACCGAGACCGGCGGTCACTCCTCGATGCCGGGCAAGCAGACCGCGGTGGGGCGGCTGGCACGCGCGGTCGCGCGGGTGCAGGATCATCCGATGCCGCTGCGGCTGACGCCGGTGATCAGCGACATGCTCGCCCGCATGCGGGAGGCGCTGCCCGAACCGCGCCGCCGGCTGCTCGAGCTCACCGACGCACGCGGGCTGTCCAGGCTGGCCGGGCCGCTCGTCGCCCGCATCATGGCGGCGGGCCCGACCACCGAGGCGCTGGTGCGCACCACCACCGCGCCCACCGTGATCAGCGGCGGCGTGAAGGCCAATGTGCTCCCGCAGAGCGCCGAGGCGCTGGTGAACTTCCGTATCCTGCCCGGTGATTCGGTGGCGGCGGTGCTGGCGCACTGCACCAGGGTGATCCGCGATATCGGCGTGGCGATCGACCTCGTCGGACCGGCGTCGGAGCCCTCGCGGTTCCACGGGCCCGGTCCGGCGTTCGACATGGTCGCCGAGCTGGCGTCGAGCGTGGTGCCCGGAATCGTGACCACCACCGGGATCGTGCCCGGCGCCACCGATTCCCGCCACTACGACGGCCTGGCCGCGACCCGCTGCAACTTCGCGCCGATCGTGTTGACCGCGGCGGATCTGGAACGGATCCACGGAACCGACGAGCGGATCTCGCGACTCAACTACGCTCGGCTGATCGAGTTCAACCGGCGTCTCATCGAGCGGCTCGCCGCGGCGCCCGAAGCAGCAGGAGGAGCGCCACGATGACAACCGACACCGGCGAGTTCGCGGGCCACGGCGGCAAGATCGCCTGGCGCGCATGGCAACCGGAGTCGGCACCGCGCGCGGTGGTGGTGCTGGTGCACGGCGTCGCCGAACACTCGGGCCGCTACGAACACGTCGGCACCACGCTGGCCGACGCCGGCTTCGCGGTCTACGCGCTCGACCACATCGGGCACGGCCTGTCCGAGGGCCCGGCGGCCAATATCGGTTCGATGCAGGGCGCCGCTGACAATGTCGCGACCCTGCTCGATCTCGCGGGCGCCGCTCATCCCGGTGTCCCCCGGTTCCTGCTCGGGCATTCGATGGGCAGCCTGGTGGTCCTGCACCAGGCGACCCGCGGACCGGTCGACGTGGCGGGCATCATCGTGTCCGCGCCGCCACTGGACATTCCGCTCGGCAATCCGATCCAGCGCCTCGCCGCTCCCCTGCTCACCCGGTTCGCACCGAATCTCGGTGTGCTGACCCTGGATTCGTCCACGATCAGCCGCGATCCCGAGGTGGTGCGCGCCTACGACGACGACCCGCTGGTCTTCCGCGGCAAGCTGCCCGCGCGCACCGCGGTGGAGATCCTGCAGCACACCGCGCTGGTGAAGCAGCGTCTGGGCGCGCTCACCGCGCCGCTGCTGGTAGTGCACGGCACCGCCGACGTGATCGCGTCACCGTCGAGCGCGGATCTGCTCGAACGTGACGCGGGCTCGACCGATGTGACAGTGCTGCGCTACCCCGGGCTCTACCACGAGGTGTTCAACGAGCCCGAGCGCGCGCAGGTGCTCGGCGATGTCACCGATTGGCTGTCGACCCATGTTACCGGCCAGTAAGTTTTCGCGTCGGCGACACTAGTAGACTTGCGACTCATGACCACGTCTACCGGCGCCGTTGCCTTCATCCGCGCCAGCTGGCACAGCTCCATCGTCAACAAGGCGCACGAGGGCTTCCTCGCCGAATACACCGGCTTCGGGTTCGATCCCGAGGTCGTCGAGGTGTTCGACGTCCCCGGCGCCTTCGAGATCCCGCTGCATGCCCAACGTCTGGCCCGCACCGGCCGCTACGACGCGATCGTCGCCGCGGCCCTGGTCGTCGACGGCGGCATCTACCGCCACGACTTCGTCGCCTCCGCGGTGATCGACGGCCTGATGCGCGTGCAGCTCGACACCGATGTGCCGGTGTTCTCGGTGGTGCTCACCCCGCACCACTTCCACGAGCACAGCGAGCACGTGGACTACTACACCAACCACTTCGTGACAAAGGGAGCCGAGGCTGCCCGCGCGGTGGCGAACACCCTCAGCTCCCTGCGGTCACTGCCTACCTCCAGTTGACCTACTTGAACTGGTTCAGGCAGGCCTGCTCGCCGCTGAGGACGCCGGTGCGGAACGCCTCGAGGCGCTGATATCCGCTCGGCACCACCTTGCCGTTGACGTCGGAGGCGGCGAGGCCGTCGGCGAGCAGGCCGGAGACCGCCTCGTCGAGGTCACCGGCCGACAGGCGCGGATCGCTGTTCGGCTCACTGAGTTTCGTGGTGAGCACGCCCGTCAGGCACGCCGTGCGCAGGCCCGCCGACTCGGCGCCCGACAGCGACAGTTTGCGATCCTGCTGCACCGCGAGGGCATAGCGGGACACGAAGACCGCGGCCGCGTTGTAGTCGCCGGTGACGACCGCTGACAGCGGCTCCTCCTTGGCGCTGGACCCCTCACCCGCGCGCTTGGCCATGCCGGGGACATCGGTGCCGACGGTGTTGGAGCCCGGGCAGTAGGACACCGGCTCGGTGGTGGTCGTCGACGCGCAGTTGCGGGTGACGCCGGCGTAGTCGAACTTCGGCGCGGTCTTCACCGGCATCGACTTGCCGAGCTGGGCCGCCAGGGTGGTCAGGGTCTCCTTGTTCACCGGGAGCTGCTCGTCGCGCTCCCCCTCTTCGAAGGTGACGGGCAGACCGGCGCGACGCTTCTCGATCTCGTCCTCGTTGATGTCCTTGCACGACTTGGCGCCCTGGGTGTAACCCATCTGCACCGCCGTCACCCGCTCGAACGCCGAACCGTGCACGGCGTCGGGATCATTGGGGTCGCGGTCGCGCACGGCGACGGTCGCGCCGAGCACACCGTTGAGCCCGTCGGTGGTGTTGAGCGTGAAGTGCTTCGAATTGCCCTCTGCCACATGGCGAAGGAACACACCGGCCAGGCAGTCGGCCTGCTGCTCCTTGACCAGCGCGTCGGTGAGGAACCCGCGCAACAGGTCGGCCTGGGACTGGATGGCGTGCCCGTATTCGTGGGCGAGCACCATCACCACCGACATCTCCTTGTACTTGTCGACCAGCAGCGGCAGCAGGACGGTGCGGTCCCAGCCGATGGTGTGGTCGAGCGGGCAGTACGCGGCGTTCACCAGCTTGTAGGTACTGCTCTTGCAGAACTGCACCGACTCCGACTCCGGCGCCTTCGCCGACCACGAGATGTACTTCGAGGCGGGCTTGAAATTGCCACGGAAAGTCTTGGAATACTCGGTCTGCCAGTACTCTTCGATGTCGGCGATGGCGTTGAGCGCGAGCTTGTCGATCTTGCCGTTGTCGCCGTTGTCGGCCTTCTTGTCTGTGTCGGGCACACCGGGACGCGACCCACTGGGACCGGTGGACGACGCCGCGCCCGCCACCTCCCACGGGTTGTCCATGATCGGCTGCGCCTGGTCGCTCGCGACAGTTGTCGCGCCGCAACCGGATACGAGCATGCCGATACTCATCAAAGCTGCCATGGTCGCGCCGAACCGATGTCTTCTCATGCGCTGTCCTCCCCGGAAATGACGCGGACGCCTTGCGGTCCGCGATAGAGCGCTCACATGGTAAACGACCGCTGTCACAGGCCCATTCGGATCGTGGCCAGCACCGCGCGGTGGTCGGAGCCGGGGATGGTGAGCGTGCGAATCTGTTCGGCCACCCCACCTGCGACGAGGATGTGATCGATCCCGATCACCGGCCCCCACCGGCGATCCGCCGGGTAGGTGAGCAGCACACCGTCACCGGTCTGGTCCGCGGCCGAGGCGAACGCACCGTCGAGCAGCGCGCGATACGCCGAATGATCGTGCGTCGCATTGAAATCCGCGCCGACGATCGCGGGTGCGCTGGTCGCCGCGAGGATCTCGTCGACCCGGCGCATCTCGGCCGACCAGGCGCCGAAGTCGAGGTTCGGCGGAATCGGATGGAAGGCGAAGACCGACATCGGTCCGCGCTGTGGATGTTGCATCGTCGCGGAGATGTTGCTCATGATGAAGCCGTCGTATTTCTTGGTGTCGCGCAACGGGTATCGGCTGTAGATGCCGGTGCCGCCACCACCCGACTGCGCGGGTTCCAGGTAGAAGTAGGGCAGTCGTTCTTCGAGTCCGGCCCCACGCAGACCGGTGATCGAGTCGATGGTCAACTCCTCGACGGTGAGCACGTCGACGTTGTTCTCTCGCACCGCACCGACCACGGCGACCGGGTCGGCCTTGCCGAAGAGGATGTTCGACTGCATCACCACCAGTTCCGGCCCATCGGCGGCCCTGGCCGTCGGAATGTAGGACGGCACCACCAGCCACGCGGCGCCGGCCAGCACCAGCGCCGCCGCCCCCGAGCTGCGCCAGCCTCGCGCGAGCAGCAACAGCACCAGCCCCACGACCGCGCCGAGCATCAACCACATCGCCCCCGACGCCAACAGCACCATCGACTTCTGGCGCCAGTCCACGACGTGCAACACGATCCCGGCCACCGCCGCGACCACCGCGCCCCACCCCAGGACGAGCAACGCCCGTTCCACCCATTTACGCATCATGAGGTCACCCTAAGCGGCGCCACTTTCAGGTCTCTTGTGGCTGTCTTGGGAACTCTGTGAGGACCTACACTGGCCGACGGAAGGGAGGTGACCGTGTACATCGAAGAATTCGCCGCCGCGGGTCCACTCACCGAGCGGGCCGTCGAGGAGCTGATGACCGTCGCGAACAAGTACACCTCGGCGATCACCCTGACCGTCGGTGAGCGCACCGTGCAGCTCCCGGTTCTCCCGGTCTGCTGGGACGAGCTGCGCGTCGGGGCGGGCACCGCGATCACCGTCGAAGCCGACCGCGGCTACCGACCGGCCGACCTAGAGGACCGCACCGCGCTGACCGACTTCGTCACGACCTTCCAGCGCGCGACCGGCAAGCCCTAGAGCGGCAGACCCGCCTCGATCCAGTTGTAGGCCTGGATCTTTCGGGACTCGGGATCGTTGACCACCTGGTTGATGAGGTCGTTGATCTGATCGGTGGACAGGGGGTAGCCGTAGTGTTCGGCCGCGCCCGCCGACGCCCACAGGGAGGCGAACAGACCGGGCCCGCCGAGGAGGTGGGACAGCGCGGTGGCTACCTCGTCGACGGTCTCGATGACGCCGTGCACGAGAGCGATCGCGATGTCTTCGTCGCCGGGCGGGATGCCGGGGGCCAGCGCACCGGATTCGACGGCGCGCTGGGCCAGCCACGCACGCGGGACCAGCGGGCTCGGGCCGATGGCGTCGCCGAGGTAGTAGCGCCATTCGCCGGGGTTGCCCTGGTCGAAGGCGTGGATGTAGAAGGTGCGGGTGAGCGCCCACAGCGCGATGTAGCGCAGGGCGAGCTGTTCGGGACCGAGCAGCGCGTCGGGGCCTTCGGCGCGGTCGCGCTCCAGCAGGTTCCAGGCGAAGCGGAACCAGACCTGTTCGGAATTGCCGACCCAGGTGGCGGGCAGACGGTCGGCCAATGCGGCCAGATCGCCGACCGGGCCGTCGATGCCGCTGTCGCCGGAGGCTTCCACGCGCAGGTTGTCGACGTAACCGCGCAGGGCGTCGACAGAGGTGAACACCGCGTAGCCCAGCTGGGCGAAGCGGGTGAGGTCGGCATTGGACGGCTCGAGCACGAGCACCACCGGCATACCGACGCCCGGCTGCAGGCCTTCGGGCCAAAAGGCTTCGGCGACAGCGAGTTCGCGGCCGGTGACCGGGTCGGAGACCTCACTGTCGAGCAGCGGGAAGCCGAAGCCGTCGGCGATGAGATCGTCGACGAGCGCGTTGACCTGGTCCACCGCGGGATCGCCGATGGTCACCCCGGCGACACCCACCGTCAGCAGGGTCGGGCGGTGCAGCTTGCCGGTGCGCAACTTTTCGAGGAAGGCATCCGCCGAGGCGGAGAGCATCTTGCGGCGCGCCCGCAGGAACTCACGGTAGTTCTCCACCCGCCACAGCGACGGGTCGGTCGGAATCCACTGCGAGGCGAGCACACCCGGGTTGCGGCGTTCCACCTCGGCGAAGTAGTCGGCGGGCTCACGCTCGCCGAGCTCGGCCTCGGAGCCGGGACTGAGGAAGCAGAAGTTGGCGATCGCGTTGATCTCGTTGCGTTCGTAACCGGCATCGCGCAGCAGGGTTTTCGGGAACAGGTAGTGCACCTGTACCGGGGTGCGCTCGCCGAACTGCTCGATGCCCAGCTCCGAGCCGGTGCCGAGATCGCGTGAACCGTCGACGCGGGTCAGCATGTACAGCAGCGGATAGAACCGGGAACCGCGAGTGGCACCGGCGAAATCGTCGGCGCACAGGTCGAGCGAGCCGCCGCGCAGCCGTTCCAGCGAGCCGATCAGCGCGTTGATGCCGCCGCGTTCGAGCGTGTCGTAGTCCTGTTGCAGGAACGTCTCGGTGGACCCGCTGAACCGGCCCCAGAGCGCGGAATGCACGTACCAGTACAGCACCCGGTCGCGGTGCAGATCGTCGTCGAAGCGGCCGCCGTTGAGGAACAGCAGGCGGGTGATCACGGGAATCGCGTAGCGCCCCATCAGAACTCGGTCGTGATCGAGGCCGAGCCGGCCCGCCACCGTGTCGAGGAAGGTGTCGACCTGTTTCGTGGTGGCCACCAGGGCCTGCTCGAATTCCGCGGGTGCCAGATCGCCGAGCGCGTCGAAGTGCGCGCGGCCGTTGCCGACGGCGATCACGTTGCGCAGCAACCAGTCCAGGGTGAACGTGTAGCCGTCTTTGTCCCAGCGGATCAGGTGGTCGCGCAGGTTGCCGCGGGCCTGCGGCCACTGCGCGCACAGGGTGGCCAGCGCGAGGTCGCCCTTGGACAGTTTGGTGCCGCCGGAGTTGACCCGGTTGAAGATGTCGACCACCTCGTCGACCGTGCGATCCGATCCGGTGATGGTCTCGACATTGAACTCGCGGTTGGCGACCTCGCGGACCTTGTTCAGCCGATCGAGATAGAGGGCAAGGGTTTCGGGCGACTCGTCCGGGAACCTGGCCAGGTAGTGCATCGGGCCCTGGGCGAACAGTTCGGTGATGTCGATCCAGGCCGGCGCGGTATCGCGGGCGGGCACCTGGAATTCGAAGAGCTCACGCTCGACATCGAAATGCAGACCGGTGAAAGCGATCTCGTCGCCTTCGAAGAACGACGGCGCCGTTCCGCGCATGATCCCGTACAGGGTGGTGATGCGCTGCTGACCGTCGAGCAGCAGCTGGCGCAGCCCCGAGCCGGTCGTCGACCCGCGTACCGCGATCTCCTCGGACCCGGTCTCCCACACCAGCAACCCACCAACCGGATACCCGAGATACAGCGACCGCATGAGTCCACGCACCTGGTCGCGGTTCCACACGTAGCCACGCTGGAATTCGGGCAGCAGCACAGCACCGGAGTCGATCTGGTCGAGCAGGGTGGACAGACGTGTCACGGCAGCCTTTCGATCGAGATCCGGTGGCAGACAAGCGCCCCATCGTTGCACGAATCGTACCGACACATCCCGACATGCCAGCGGCCGAACGGAACTGGCGCGATCACTCCATCCCGGACACTGCGGCCCGGAAGGCGTCCGAAGCATAGAACGGAGCGAGTCTGCGCCGCAGCACGATGTCGAGATAACCGCGCTCGTCGAGTGTTTCGAGGACCGGAGGGCCGAAACGCAGCGCCTCCTCGAGCATCTCCGCGCGCCCTACGCCCAGCTCAGCCAGCAATTCGGCAAGGGGGGTGTCGCCGTATTTGTCGAAGACATGGTCCACGCCCTCGTCGAGCAGGGCGCGGAAGTAGTCGGTATCGCGGAAGGTGCGCCAGAATTCGAAGACGAGCACGACGATGTCTTCGACATCGTCGGCCGAGACCAGATCACGGAACGAGCCGACCGCGTCGCCGGTGTGTTTGCGCCAGGTCTCGCGGGCGCTGTCGAGCAAGACCTCGTCGGCGTCACCGCTGTTGCCGCGCAACACGAATCGCGCGCCGGTGCGGGTGAGCCTGCCCACGCCGTGCTCGATCGCGGGCATCGCGGGTTCGGCCAACCGCGACAGCGCGCCGCGCAGCGTGCGGGCCAGGCCGCCGCCTTCGGGGTGCAAACCGTCGTCGACCGCGGTGACCACCGCGCGCTGGACTGCCTCGACGCACGCGTCGATGGTCACCGGGCTGTTGAGCACCAGCCGCACCAGCCGGTGGGTGAGATCCAGATCGGCTACGCCGTCGACCAGCTCGTCGAAGCGGCGGTTGTCGACGAGCTCACCGACCTCGATCTCGTCGTTGGCGCGGTGGTTGTACAGGCGGGTGGCGATCTCACCGACGAGTTCGGGAATCGCGCCCTCGACGGGAACCTGCACGGCGAACTTGTGCGCGACCGCCTTGATCTGCTCACGGGTCACCGCCTGCGCGAGGGTCAGCTCCGCGGCCTCGTCGAGTGCGCCGTCGATCTCCTCGGTGACGAACTCGAGGAACTCGGCCGGCTCGCGCAACTGCTGCTTGGTGAACGCCACGTGTGCGTCGAGCACCCGCATGGCCAGGTCGACGTGCCCGCCACGCCCCGCGTTCATCTCACCCATACCGCCCAGATTGGCACAGTCCGCGGCGCGATGGGAAAGGGGCGCACGCATTGGTTGCCGACCCACGCAACACGCCGGTTTTCCACGGCATACGCCGCCCACATTGCGGTGTGACAAACCGCAAGGCGCGGTTTGCTGGCGAGTATGGCATACTGGGTTGCTGAGACTGGGCTGATCGCAAGTGATCGCCATGGCTCACCTACGGAAAAGACTTTTAAAACATGACTCAAGGCACCGTCAAGTGGTTCAACGGCGAAAAGGGCTTCGGCTTCATCGCCCAAGACGGAGGCGGCCCCGACGTCTTCGTTCACTACTCGGCTATCGGCGGCTCGGGCTTCAAGTCCCTCGAAGAGGGACAGCGGGTGGAGTTCGAGGTCGGCCAGGGCCAGAAGGGCCCCCAGGCCCAGGACGTCCGCGCCATCTGATTTCGGCGTGAACTGAAGATGCCCCGCACCAGTGGTGCGGGGTTTTTTCATGCCCGGACTATGCCCCGAACACGCGCTCGACGACAGCCTTCGCCCGACGGGTGATCCGCATGTAGGTGTCGAGGAATTCACTGCCGTCGTCGTTGGGCCAGCCCGCTACCCGGGCGACCGCGGAGAGCAGCTTGCCGGGGCCGGGGAGTTGATCCGACGGCTTGCCCTTGACCAGGACGAGCGCGTTGCGGGCCGCGGTGGCGGTGATCCACGATTCACGCAGCAGCGCCACATCGTCGGGTTCGAGGATGCCCTCGGCCTCGATCACGTCGAGCGACTGCAGGGTCGAGGTGTTGTGCAGCGCGGGTACCTCGTGCGCGTGGCGCAATTGCAGCAGTTGGACCGTCCATTCGATGTCGGCCAGACCGCCGCGACCCAGTTTGGTGTGGGTGGACGGGTTGGCACCGCGCGGGAGTCGCTCGGAGTCGACGCGCGCCTTGATCCGCCGGATCTCGCGGACCGATTCCTCCGAGACCCCGCCGGTCGGGTAGCGGATCGGGTCGATGACGTGCAGGAAGCGCACGCCCAGATCCTGATCGCCCGCCACCTGGTGGGCGCGCAGCAGCGCCTGCACCTCCCACGGCTGGGCCCATTGCGCGTAGTAGGCCTGATAGGCGGTCAGCGTTCGCACCAGGGGTCCGTTGCGGCCCTCGGGGCGCAGGCCCGCGTCGACCTGCAGCGGCGGGTCGACGCTCGGTGCGCCGAGCAGCCGCTGCACCTTCTCGGCGATCCCGTTCGCCCATTTCACGGCCGCGGCCTCGTCTTCACCGGGGCGCGGATCGCAGACGAACAGCACGTCGGCGTCGGATCCGTAGCCCAGTTCCATCCCGCCGAGCCTGCCCATGCCGATCACCGCGAAGTCGGCGGGCGCGGGCGCTCCGCGTTCGGCCTCCGAGGCGCGGATGACCGCGCTCAGTGCCGCCTCGAGCACCGCGACCCACACCGACGACAGCGCCGCGCACACCTGCGGGACGTCCAGCATGCCGAGCACGTCAGCCGAGGCGACCCTGGCCAGTTCGTGTCGGCGCAGTGAACGTGCCGCCGCGACAGCACGTTTCGGGTCGTCGTAGCGCGCGGCCGCGGTCTGCATGCCACGGGCGACGTCTTCGGGTTCGGTCCTGAGCAACTGCGGGCCGCCGGGCCCGTCGGCGTACATGCGAATGGTGTCGGGCGCGTTGATCAGCAGATCGGGCAGGTACTCCGAGGAACCGAGCACGATCATCAGACGCTGGGCCACCGCGCCCTCGTCACGCAGGACGCGCAGGAACCAGATCTGGTCGTCGAGCCCCTCCGACACCCGGCGGTACGCGAGCAGCCCGGCGTCGGGATTCGGTGTGTCGCCGAGCCATTCGAGCAGCGTCGGCAGCAGCAGGGCCTGGATGCGGCCTTTGCGCGAGACGCCGCCGGTGAGCGCTTTGAGATGGCCGAGCGCGTTGGCCGGTGCACCGTAGCCGAGGGCGGCGAGCTGGCGGACGGCGGCGTCGGGGCTCAGGCGCAGCGCGTCGGAGTCCATCCGGGCGACCGCGTCCAGCAGCGGGCGATAGAACAGTTTCGCGTGCAGCCGCCGGACCCGCACGGCGTTGCGGCGGATGTCGGTGTCGAGCACGCCGACCGCGTCCTGGCGGCCGTCGGGCCGGATGTGGGCGGCGCGGGCCAGCCAGCGCATGCCCTCCTCGTCATCGGCCGCGGGCAGGGTGTGGGTGCGCTTGAGCCGCTGCAATTGCAGGCGGTGTTCGAGCAGGCGCAGGAATTCGTAGGAGGCGGTGAGGTTGGCGGCGTCCTCGCGGCCGACGTAGCCGCCCGCGGCGAGGGCCGTGAGCGCTTCGACGGTATTGGTGACGTGCAGCGCCTCGTCGACCCGGCCGTGCACCAATTGCAGCAGCTGCACGGCGAATTCGACATCGCGCAGGCTGCCCGCGCCGAGTTTGAGTTCGCGCTCACGCATGTCGGCGGGGACCAGATCCTCGACCCGGCGGCGCATGGCCTGGACGTCGGCGACGAAGTCGGGGCGTTCCGACGCGGTCCAGACCATCGGCATCAGCGCGTCGCGGTACTGCTTGCCGAGTTCCAGATCGCCGGTCATCGGCCGGTTCTTCAGCAGCGCCTGGAACTCCCAGGTGCGCGCCCACCGCTTGTAGTAGGCGAGGTGGGAGTCGAGGGTGCGTACCAGGGCGCCCGCTTTGCCCTCGGGGCGCAGCGCGGCGTCGACCTCGAAGAAGGCCGAGCTCGCGACGCTCATCATCTCCGCGGCGAGCCGGGTCGCGGTCGCGTCGGCCGGTTCGGCGACGAACACCACGTCGACGTCGCTGACGTAGTTCAGTTCTCGCGCACCACATTTGCCCATCGCGATCACCGCGAGTCGCACCGGCACCGGGCCGTTCTTGCACACCCTGGCCACCGCGACCGACAGGGCGGCGGTGAGCGCGGCATCGGCCAGATCCGACAGGTGCTTGCCGACCACCAGGTACGGCGGCACCGGTTCGTTCTCGACCGTGGAGGCGAGATCGACCGCGGCCAGCAGCATCAGCTGATCGCGATACCTGCTGCGCAGCAAGGCGACCGCCTCCGGACCGGCGATCCCGGCGCGGAACAGCATCGGCCCCGCGTTGGGCCCGGTCTCCGGCGCCGCGTCGACGGCGTCGAGCAGATCGGCGATCAGCTCGTCACGGCTGGGAAGTTCGTTCTTGTGCAGTACTTTCCACGCCGCCGGGACAGCGACCAGGTGGTCGCCGAACGCCGTCGACGAGCCGAGCAAGCCGAACAGCCTGCCGCGCAACGTGGTGTCGGACCGGATCGCCGAATCCAGTTCGAGCCATTCGTCTTCGAGCGATTCGCGCAGCCGCACCAGCGTGGACAGCGCCAGATCGGCATCGGGCGAACGCGAGAGCGCCCAGAGCACCGGCACCCCGTCGACGTTGTCCCAACCGAGTTGGTGCAGGGAAGCCGCCGCTGTCGGTTCGAGTAAACCGAGCCGGCCGACGCCGGGTACAGCGGAGCGGGCAGTCGGTGGCCGGACCATAGCTGTAAGCCTAGCGGCTGGCGCCGCGGGTTTTCGGCCCAGGATCGCTCAGAGGCTCAGGTATTCCTTCAGTTCCCAGGGAGTGACCTGCGAGCGGTAGGCGGCCCATTCGCGGCGCTTGTTGCGCAGGAAGAAGTCGAAGACGTGTTCGCCGAGGGTTTCGGCGACCAGCTCGGAGCGCTCCATCGCCTGCAAGGCCTCGTCGAGGGTGCCGGGCAGAGTGCGGAAGCCCATGGCGCGACGCTCGGCGTCGGTCAGCGACCACACGTCGTCCTCGGCCTCGGGGGGCAGCGTGTAGCCCTTTTCGATGCCGCGCAGACCCGCGGCCAGCAGCACCGCGAAGGTCAGGTACGGGTTGCAGGCCGAATCAGGGCTGCGGATCTCGACGCGACGCGAGGACGACTTGTTCGGGGTGTACATCGGCACCCGCACCAGCGCCGACCGGTTGGACCGGCCCCACGAGGCCGCGGTCGGGGCTTCGCCACCGTGGATCAGGCGCTTGTAGGAGTTGACCCACTGGTTGGTAATCGCGCTGATCTCGGGGGCGTGCTCGAGGATGCCCGCGATGAACGAGCGCGCGGTGCCCGAGAGGTTGTTCGGGTCGTCGGGATCGGCGAAGGCGTTGTTCTCGCCCTCGAACAGGCTCATGTGGGTGTGCATGGCCGAGCCGGGGTACTCGGAGAACGGCTTGGGCATGAACGTCGCGCGCACGCCCTCGTCGATCGCCACCTCTTTGATCAGGTAGCGGAAAGTCATCACGTTGTCGGCCATCGAGAGCGCGTCGGCGTAGCGCAGGTCGATCTCCTGCTGGCCCGGAGCACCCTCGTGGTGGCTGAACTCGACCGAGATGCCCATGGATTCGAGCGAGTCGATGGCATGGCGGCGGAAGTTCGGCGCCGCGTCGTGCACGGCCTGGTCGAAGAAGCCGCCGTTGTCGGCCGGGGTCGGCTCGTAGCCGTCCTTGAGGTTGTTCTCCAGCAGGAAGAACTCGATCTCGGGGTGCACGTAGCAGCTGAAGCCCGCGTCGGCGGCCTTGTTCAGCTGACGGCGCAGCACGTGGCGCGGGTCGGCCCAGGACGGCGAACCGTCGGGCATGGTGATGTCACAGAACATCCGCGCCGAGTGCTGGTGGCCTTTGGAACTGGCCCACGGCAGCACCTGGAAGGTCGACGGATCGGGGCGCGCGACCATGTCCGCCTCGGACACGCGCGCGAAGCCTTCGATGGCCGAGCCGTCGAAGCCGATGCCCTCCTCGAAGGCGCCTTCGAGCTCGGCGGGGGCGATGGCGACGGACTTGAGGTAGCCCAGCACATCGGTGAACCAGAGACGGACGAAGCGGATATCCCGCTCTTCGAGCGTCCGCAGCACGAATTCCTTCTGGCGATCCATACCGGCGAGAGTAAGCACCCGGCGTTAAATCCGTGTTACATACGGAGACGGGTTTGCGATCTCGTCACATCGTTCGCACATCTCACCGGCCACGACGGGGCGCGGTGAGCAAATGTGGCTCTCAGCATGTGAGACCGGGCGCGGGCGTGGCGAGATCGACGAGGTAGTCGATCACCGCGGTGTCGAGGCACTGATCCCCCGCCACGAGCGCGGCGGTGTGCCGATTACCGCGGAAGGTGATCAGGTCGGCGCCCAGCTGTGCGGCCAGGTCGACACCGGCCTGATAGGGCGTAGCCGGATCGTCGGTGGTGGAGACCACGACGGTGGGCGGCAGCCCAGGGGCCGAGACGCGATGCGGGGTGCTGGTGTTGGGCACCGGCCAGGCGGCGCACAGTTCCAGCGGGGCGGCGCCGGTGCCCTTGCCGTCGTCGAGGAACGGGGCGGCCTTGCGGTACTCGGTGTCCTGGCGGCCGGTTACCGCGGGATCGGTGACGCGGGGATCGTCGACGCAGCGGATCGCGTTGAAGGCGTCCTGGGTGTTGGCGTAGGTGCCGTCCTGGCGGCGGCCGTCGTACATATCGGCCAGTTGCAGCAGGGTGTCGCCGCTGCCCGCGCGCAGTTCGGCGAGGCCCTGGGTGAGGATCTGCCACAGGTCGTCGCTGTAGAGGGCCTGCTGGACGCCGGTGATCGCGTCGTTGTAGCTGAGGCCGCGCGGGTCGGCGGTCGGCGCCGGAGTCTTCTCCAGCGGTCCGACCAGCTCGCGGAAACGGGTCACGGCCTGGGCGGGATCGGTGCCGAGTGGGCAGTCGGCGTTCTTCGCGCAGTCGGTGGCGTAGGCGGTGAACACGCCCTGGAAGCCCGCCGCCTGACGCAGTGACTCCTGGACCGGATCCTGCGAGGAGTCGACGGCGCCGTCGAGGACGAGCGCGCGCACGTTCTGTGGGTATTTCTCGGCGTAGGCCGAACCGAGGCGGGTGCCGTAGGAGTAGCCGAGGTAGCTCAGTTTCGCGTCGCCGAGGACGGCCCGTATGACATCCATGTCCTGGATCACCTCGCGGGTGCCGACGTGGCCGAGCAGGTCGACGCCGGTGCGCTGGGCGCAGCGGTCGGCGTACTCACGGTTGTCGGCCTCGGCCTCGGCGATGCCCGCCGGGGTGTTGTCGGTGGGCGGCTCGGCGCGCTCGGCGTCGGCCTGCTGCGGGGTGAGGCAGACGATCGAGGGCAGCGACGAGCCGACCCCGCGCGGATCGAACCCGACCCGATCGAACTTCTCCGCCAGCTCGGTGCGATTGCCGACACCGACCATGGACAGGCCGGAGACGCCGGGTCCGCCCGGGTTCATCAGCAGCGAGCCGACCTTCTCGCCGGTGGCCGGGATCCGGGAGAGCGCGATCTGGGCGGTCGGGCCGTCCGGGCGCGCGTAGTCGATCGGCACGGTGATCCGCGCGCACTCGGCCTTGGGCGGCAGCCGGTCCTCCGGGCTGCCGTAGCCCTCGCACGAGCCCCAGTCGACCTGCTGGTCGTAGAAGCTGTCCAGGCCCGGTGGGGGCGGGGGCAGTTCAGCACGCGGTGCGCTGTCCTCGCCGGTGCCGCATCCGGTGACGATCAACGCAGAGACAGCGCCGAGGAGCACGACGAGCCGGCCTCGCTGCACAGTGGGCCCACCTTTCCGCGCCCCGCGGCGCACACCTGCGCCCGAACGGGCTCGCATCACGGTAACCGAATCACCGGATGTGACCGATCACACCGGTGCCGGGCCTTAAACCCGTGCGGGCGCAGGTGGCACACTGAGATGGTCAGAAAAGCCCGGGGACCCGGTATGGGCCTCGAGGAACCAGACGAAAGGGACGATGATGTCCGTATCCGATGAGCAGAGTCCTGCCTACGGTGCCACTCCCGCCGACAGCAAGCCACGCCGCAAGACCCGCGTCCAGCATCTACAGCAGATGAAGGCCGACGGTGAGCGCTGGTCGATGCTGACGGCCTACGACTACTCGTCCGCGCGACTGTTCGAAGAAGCCGGTATCCCCGTGCTCCTGGTCGGCGATTCCGCCGCCAATGTCGTCTACGGCTACGACACCACCGTGCCGATCACCGTCGACGAGCTCATCCCGCTCGTGCGCGGTGTCGTGCGCGGTGCCCCGCACGCGCTGGTCGTCGCCGATCTGCCGTTCGGAACCTACGAGTCCTCGCCGCAGCAGGCCCTGGCGACCGCCATCCGCTTCATGAAGGAGGGCGGCGCGCACGCGGTGAAGCTCGAGGGCGGCGAACGGGTCGCCGAGCAGATCGCGCTGATCACCTCCGCGGGCATCCCCGTGATGGCCCACATCGGGTTCACCCCGCAGAGCGTGAACACCCTGGGCGGATTCCGGGTCCAGGGCCGAGGCGACGGCGCCGAGCAGCTGGTCGCCGACGCGATCGCCGTGCAGGAAGCCGGTGCGTTCTCGGTGGTCATGGAAATGGTCCCCGCCGAGATCGCGGGCCAGGTCACCCGCAAGCTGACCATCCCGACCGTCGGCATCGGCGCGGGCGCCGACTGCGACGCCCAGGTGCTGGTCTGGCAGGACATGGCCGGCTACACCAGCGGCAAGACCGCTAAGTTCGTCAAGCGCTTCGGCAACGTAGGCGACGAACTCCGCACCGCCGCAGCCACTTACGCCGCCGAAGTCCGCCAAGGCACCTTCCCCGGCCCAGAACACAGCTTCTGACCGGACCCACAACAACCTGTCCCCGTCTTCAACAACCCACCCAACCCACCCACCGCACTCCCGACCCCTAGGGAGGGACGGCCACGAAGTGGCCGGTCCGCGGCCGGGTCGCCGG
>NZ_JBHXWQ010000016.1:0-30765 GCF_042671725.1 Nocardia sp. NPDC127606
AGCACCCGCTGTCCTGGTTTGACGTCGGCGACGTCGACAAGTGCCTGCCATGCGGCCAGTGCGACGAGAGGAACCGCGCCTGCCTCGGCGAAGGAAAGCGAGACGGGCTTGTGGGCAACGTCGGCCTGGTCGACGGCGATGAACTCGGCGAAGGTGCCGATGCGCAGGTCTCGAGGGCGGGCATAGACCGCATCACCGATACTGAAGTCGCGGACCTTTGATCCGACAGCGGTGACAACACCGATGGTCTTTCTGCCGTTCATCAGCTCGGCGTTCGTGCCCACTGACAGCATGCCCGGCCCGGTGCGCGCGTTCGCCGAACACCAGCCCGCGACCTCCATCGTCAACGCGATCCGCGATCTGTTCACCCAGGAGCCGGTGGGCACCGACATCTGGATCGCCCTGGGTTGGTGCGTCGGCATCCTCGTCGTCGCCTACCTCGTCGCCACGGCCGCCTACCGGCGCAAGGTCTCCTGACTCGCGAACCGTCCGCGGTCAGACGTCGACGTGCGAGCCCATGATGACGGTGCGATCGCGGGGCAGGGAGAAATAGTCGGCGGCGTCGGCGGTGATGTAGGAAGTGGCGATGAACAGTCGTTTGCGCCAGCCCGCCATGGTCGGTTGGTCGCCGCGACGGAGTTCGATCTTGGAGACGAAGTAGGAGGCGTGTTCGAGGTCGAGTCGGCCTTCGGTCGCCGACGGGTCGAGCAGCCGAAGTACTTCCGGGATGTCGGGTCGTTCCACGTAGCCGTAGCGGGCGGTGACGTGGATGATGCCGTCGTCGCCGTGGCCGAGGGGATCGATCGTGAGTCGTTCCTCCGGTGGGATCCGGGGAATCGGGTCGGTGGTGATGCTGACGATCGCGACATGCTGGTGGCGGACATGGTTGTGTTCGACGTTGGCGCGCATGGCCAGCGGGGTCGTCTGTTTGCCGCGATTGAGGAAGATCGCCGTGCCGGGAACTTCGAAGGTCTTCGGGCGGTCGACGCGCAGTTCGTCGACGAATTGCTGCAGCGGGCCCTCGAGGCGCTCGCGTGCGGCGGTGACGATGTCGCGGCCGCGTTCCCAGGTGGTCATCACCGTGAACGCGATGACGCCGATGAGTAACGGCAACCACGCACCGTGCACGATTTTGGTGAGGTTCGCCCCGAGGAACAGCAGATCGATGCCCAGCAGCGGCACCGCACCGAGCGCGAGCAGCCAGAACGGGGTACGCCACCGGGCGCGGGCGACGTAGAAGAACAGCAGCGTGGTGATGGTGATGGTGCCCGTGACCGCCATCCCGAACGCGTAGGCGAGGGCGTGGGAGCTGCGGAACGCGAAGACGAGAACCAAGACGGAGACCATGAGCAGCCAGTTGATCCACGGGACATAGATCTGACCGATGGTGGAGTCGGAGGTGTGCACGATCCGCAGTCGCGGCAGGTAACCGAGTTGAGCGGCTTGGGAGGCGACGGAGAACGCGCCGGTGATCACGGCCTGGGCGGCGATGACCGTCGCGGCGGTGGCCAGCAGCACCATCGGGAGTCGACCCCAGCCGGGAACGAGTAGGAAGAACGGGCTGGTGATGTTCGCTGGGTCGGACAGAATCAGCGCGCCTTGGCCCATGTAGCTGAGCATGCATGCCGGGAACACCAGAAACAGCCAGCCTCGGGCGATCGGTCGCCGCCCGAAGTGACCCATGTCGGCGTAGAGGGCTTCGGCGCCGGTCACCGCGAGGACCACCGCGGCAAGCGCGAAGAACGCGATTTCGAAGTGGCCGAACAGAAATCCCAGCGCGTAGGTCGGTGAGATCGCCTTCAGGATTTCCGGATTGTCACTGATGCCCCCGATCCCGGCCACCCCGATCGCGGTGAACCACGCGATCATCACCGGCCCGAATACCCGTCCGACGACCGCGGTTCCCTTGCGCTGCACCAGGAACAGGATCACGATGATGACCGCGGTGATCGGGATGATGAACTCCTCGAACGACGGCTCGACGATCTTCAATCCCTCGACAGCCGAGAGGACCGAGATCGCCGGGGTGATCATGGAATCGCCGAAGAACAACGAGGCGCCGAAGATCCCCAGTGCCGCGAGGAAAGCCGCGGTCCGCTTGCCGCCCGGCGCGCTCCAGCGCCGCAGCAGCGTGATGAGCGCCATGATGCCGCCCTCGCCGTCGTTGTCGGCACGCATCGCCAGCATCACATAGGTGATCGTCACGATCACCGTCACCGACCAGAAGATCAGCGAGACGATCCCGAACACGTTGTCCTGGCTCACCGGCACCGGATGCGGATCGGCCGGATTGAACACCGTCTGCAGGGTGTAGATCGGGCTGGTGCCGATGTCACCGAACACCACGCCCAGTGCGGCGACGATGGTAGCGAGTCGCACGACCTCGCGTGGCGTACTACGCCCGGTTGTGGTCTCGGGCGTCGACGTCTCGGTCACACACTGTTCCCTCCGCGAGCAACGGGCAGCCCGACGGCGGCCCGGCTCGCGACGATAGCGCCAAAGGCGGCGTATCGGACGACACCACGGCGATCCTTACGCAATCTCTACGCCCGCACAGAAGGCGATGCCGACGCGGTTATGCGACTGTTCGGACGCCTGCCATGCTGCGAGACATGTTGACATCGACTTGACTCCGGGAGCGCCTAATCCGTCCCTGCCTTACCAACACGGCAGCTGATCTTCGAAACGGTCGAATCGATGGTTCACAAGATGATTTCCACCGGTACAACAGCGGCAGGGGCGACGTCGCCTCGCAGCATCAGCTCGATGGTCGCGGGTGCACAGTTCCGGTCCCGGCGCCGCCGAGTCGTCGAGGTGGTGCCCAAACCGACCGTGCCGACCGCGCGCGCTATCGTCGACTGCGCCGCCTACGTCGACGGCGCCCGGCTCCCCGGCCGATTCACACCGGCCACCGCGCTAGCTGAGATCCGCACCCGCGCTACAGGTTTCGTGTGGGTCGGGTTGTTCGAACCCGACGAGCATCAGATGAGTGAGATCGCGGACGTCTTCGGTCTGCACCCCCTCGCGGTCGAGGACGCCGTCAACGCCCACCAACGTCCCAAGCTCGAACGCTACGACGACACCCTGGTCGCCGCGATGCGCACCGTCGCCTACGTCGAACACGACATGCACATCGTCAGCGAGATCGTGCAAACCGGCGAGATCATGGTCTTCACCGGGCCCGACGTCGTCGTCGCGGTCCGCCACGGCGACCACACCGGACTCGCCCGAGTGCGCCACCGGCTCGAGGCCGACCCCGACCGCCTCGCTCTCGGGCCCGGAGCCGTCCTGCACGCGATCACCGACCATGTCGTCGAGTCCTATCACGACGTCACCTCGGCGGTGGAGTACGACGTCGAGTCCATGGAAGAAGAACTGTTCACCCCACGCACCACCATCCCGATCGAGGCGATCTACCAGCTCAAACGCGAAATCGTGGAACTGCGCCGCGCGGTACGCCCACTGGCCGGCCCGCTGCAATCCCTCGCGGGCCCGCAGACACCGCTGCCCAAGGAAGTCCGCCGCTACCTGCGCGATGTCACCGACCACCACAGCGGCATCGCCGAACGCATCAACGACCTCGACGAAACCTTGACCACGCTCGTCGGCGCCGCGGTCGCCAAGATCGCCGTCCAGCAAAGCACAGATATGCGCAAGATCTCAGCATTCGTCGCGATCATCGCCGTGCCCACGATGATCGCCGGCATCTACGGCATGAACTTCGACTACATGCCCGAGCTGAAGCAGGCGTGGGGCTACCCCGCGGTCTTGGCCACGATGGCCACCATCTGCGCGACACTGGTCGTGGTGTTCCGCCGTATCAAGTGGCTCTGAACAACCTTCACGGTGTTCGGTGATACGTCGTTATCGCAGTTCGTCACATACCCGTCGGGGAGTGCCCCGAGTTCGGTTGACTCGCGGGTGTGGTGGTTCATGCCGCGAGCGGGTGTCGCGGCGTGCCCGCCCGGACGCCCTTGTAAGGGCTGTACCCGGTCGAGCAGCGTGGGCAGCAGTAGATGGTCGTTTGACGTTTGCCGCCGACAACGCCACACGGCGCGGGTCGGTGCGTCTTTGCCGGAGGGGCCCTGTCTGTGAAGACACATTCGACATCGATCCCGTCGAGTTGGCGAATGGTGTTCTGGTCCAGAGTCGAGACCATGATGTAGCCACAACGCACCGCGGTGTCGCCCTGTCGATACAACACCATCGCGGAATTGACCGAACAAGTCGCCGGCTCGGTACCGATATCGTCCAATCCACCTCTTGGGCAGCCTGAGCAGTGGTTTCCTATTCGAGTTCGAGCTGAGCAATGGGTTCCGACTTCGACCTGTGTGAGGAGCTTCGACGATGACAACTGCTGCACCCGCCTATGAATGGGCGCTGCCTCTCGGCAGCGCATCGGTGTACCCAGTCGGCAGGAGGACATTGAGGGCCCCGTTCATTCTGGTCGGCAGCTCCGGTTCCCGCGTCCACGATGCTGCCGCCTTGACTGCCGAGGTCGACCACGGCGAATACTCGTTCCGAAACGCACTCCACGAGGCGGGCTACGACCTTATCCTGGTCCATCCCATGACCAGCGACACTCTCGATGGCACCGCCTACTCGAGCCTGCAGCAAGCCATCCTGCGCACCATCGCCGAAAAGGGCGACCACCATCCGCTGACGATCTGCGGCATCGGGCGGGGTGCGCTGCTCACGCGCTACGCGCTGGCGAAGCTGGAAATCACCCGGATCGACCATCAGGTCCGAAACTATCTGTCCTACTCCAGCACAGAACCGACCAACAGCCAGACCACCGAACTGGCCAAGGTCGGTCACTGGCCGATCCTGCCACGCAAAGTCGAAATCATCACCACCGACGACAACTACCGATGGACCCCAGGCGAGTTCGATGACGCCATAATCGGAGCAGCACCGGCTGGCAAGCCACTGTTCACCAGCGACTTGGGCACTCGCATCATCACCCAACTCTGACACATGACCACGTCGCCAGCTCGGGTCACGGACGCCCGCCATCAGGGGCAGTACGCAGATCCACCAACAGTGTTCCGCGCTGCTGAATCGCCAGAACCATGGTGCGGGCTGAGGACAGTTACCCCACCCGCGAACGCTTGCACCCCACAGATCGCGGCACCCGAAGGAAGGCGGGTCCTGTCACCGATTCACAACTTCATCCAGACCTGCCAGCGCGGGCGCCACCGGTAATCGGCAGGCTTCGGGTATCCGGGTACCTCCATGTGGATCGGCGGTTGCCGACACAAGCCCCTTGGTGTCCCGACCGCCAAGAGTCCTCATACGTTCTCTGCCGGCAACCACCGGACCGCTGATCCAGGAGGACCGTCATCCCGTCTCCCGCGGCGTGAGCCTTGACCCTGTGCGGATCAAAATCAAAACCCATTTCGAATCCTACCCCGACGCTTCGAGGCCGAACACCCGCGCTCGACACGTTTGGTCACCCCGGGCAATTGCTCGAGCAGAATGTCTGACGCGAACTCACGGGGGCCGTCGTGGCTAGTTCGAGATAGCTGACGAGCGCGAGAGGCAGGGAACGTCGGCAGACGACTGGCCACTGAGTCCTGCGCGCCCCGCATCGTTCAAGTCCTAAACTCCCGGTTGCCCGGCTTGCCGAAATCCCACGATCGCCGAGCAGGTAGTAGCGGCATTAGTGGTTCGATCCACTCCCGGTCGAATTCCGGGTGCCGGTGATAGATGTCAAGCAACACACACAGCGCGGTGCGCAAGGAGTTCTCCCGCTCACCGACCGCAGCGGCGATAGAGAGGCTGCCGATGGTCACGCGATTGCCGGCCTCGCGCCAGGGAATTCGCGGACTGGTTTCTCATGGCCGATACCGAGGTCTTGTGAGACATCGCCAGTCAGCGCGCCATGATGTCGGCGCGGTGGCCGGCGTCAAACGAGGTAATCCGACGAGATCATGGTTGCCTTCGCCCCACCGGCCCGAGTCGGGGTCGTCGCTGAGGCTCGGCACCACACGGCGCCCCATTGGTCGAGGACTACCGTCGCGAGATCTTGGTTCGGTCGCATCACAGCAGGCAAGCTACCCACACCCGGCAACTTGCGCCTCGTCCAGCGTGGCGGGCGGGATCCACAGTCGCCCTGATCGACTCGGGCTGGAGAGATGCGTACCGAGGATCTACTCGTGGGAGCTATTCGGCTCGACCGACCTCCCGGTCGAGCCGAGTCCTTCCACGTGCACCCGCGCGCCGCCGCCACGTCGCAGGCTAGCTCGACCCCAGTCGAGTCAGCAGGTTGATCATGAGAGCCGCGCAAACGCCGACGGGCACAAACAGCGCCAGGTCCAGCCAACGAACCCTCGGCATCAGGGTGGAACGAGTTCAGCTGAACTCGTCGACAGGCGCCGCGAGGGCAGTCTACTCGCGAGTCTTTTTCGGGCCGTGGAGTTCAAAACGTGGGGTTTCTGTGGGAATTGGCCGAAAAGCGTCAAATCTCCGAAAATACGGAACCCCCTCCGACCCAGGTCAGAGGGGGTTTTCACTGTCGGGCTGACAGGATTTGAACCTGCACCACCTGTGCGAGGTTCGCATGGGTTGTTTCGTTGTCGTGTCCCGCCTCGCCTGCTTCCACTCCGTCTACGGACAGTTGCTGGCGAAATCCTCCAATATCAGGTTTCCTAGAGGAGGAAAGAGTCATTGAGCGGGCATACACCGATAGGTGCCCGATGTACACACTGGATATTTCGCGATTCACGACTACCAACGAACCACTCTCGTCATCGAGACCGACGGCCAGCCCCCTCTTGATGCCTTCATCAACCTCCATCACAGCGGCAGCCGAGAGACCAGAACTACTAGTCGGCCCATGCACCCAAGGTGCGGTGATCGAGAACCCGGACCACGAATGTCGCGGCAACACGATCTGCTGCGAGCACTACTGCGGACGCCTCGCTCCTGACGAGACTGGCGGCCACGTTGGGTTGGCGTGCCATCCCCGGCGTAGCGCCAAGCGGACTCCGAACCCGAGCCGCTATGTCTCCGTCAAATTTGCCGCCGAACGAGCCGGCGTCAGTACCGACACCATTCGAAGGATGATCGCCGACGGCACGCTTGCCGCCTACAGATTCCGCAGTCAGATCCGGATCGCGATCGAAGATATCGACGCGGCGATGTGGCCGATCAACTGAGGCAGCCAGTGCATCAGACAGCGGTTGCAAGCCATTGTGACTGGAATCACTTGTAGGCGAGGCATCCCGATGCCCCTGGCGACCCAATTTGGCCCCGCCTCAGCGTCCTAGCGACGTACGCTATTGCACGTATATTGCACGAAAAGTGCAGGCCGTCACCAATAAGGCCCTGACCTGCATTTTTGTGGTGGTCCCAGCTGGTTTCGAACCGGCAGACACCAGGAGACCGAAACCAGCTCCCACCTCGGAAAACCGGCGATTACCAGGAACTTTGCACTCCATCGCGATCACGCAGATGTACGCACCGATAGGCAACATTGGGCTGCACTATTGCACGTATATTGCACGGCGCATGGCGCCAACCGGAAACACGCAGAGATCCCCACACACAGAAGCCTTCATAGCACTAGTGGATAACTCATCCGGGAGCTCCCCCTCAACTCGGCCGCCACCACCGAGCTGCCCCTACTTCCACGACCCGCCCCGCTCGCTTCGGGACGCGCGGGGCGCGGACGTTCGCACGACGGCTAGGGCGAGTAAGGTCCCGTCGCGGTATCAGCAACCGGCACCGGTGACGACCGTCGTCTCTAACGCGCGCTCGCCGGGTAACCATGTGCAGCGGCCGCGGCTGGTGATACCGCCAGCCGTCACGTATACGACGCCGCTGCCGGGGAAGGGTTCGAGAATAGTGGGTTTGGGTCGCGAACATTAGTGGGTACTTACTACAAGTAATAGGTCAGGCCGGACTCCAAAGATGTTTTCGGAACCCGTCCTGGCCTGCACACATGGTGGATCTAGGGGAAATCGAACCCATGACCTTCTCGGTGTGAGGCGCGCGGAATACAGATGCCGACAGGATTGCGGCAGCCGACCCTCGCGACTCACGCATGCAAAGCGTATGATCCACAATGGACGTAAGTCGTGCACAGTTTTTCGATATCGCGAACCCTGCGCGACGCCGTGCCGACAAGGCACTTGCGAAATAGGAGCGAGGGATTGGGACCCGTTACCTCACACCATATTAGGACGGTATTCGCTCCGCCATCGAGCCAATCGATGGCGTCAATACCCAATATATAGACTAGCAACTCGCCTTGCGTCCAGGACAATCTTCACGCAGCTTCTTCGCTTCCTCGCTTCCTCGAAGGCCGACTATCTTGGGCCCATTCGGACGGCGCCGTCGAGTCGTATAGTCTCTCCGTTGAGCATGGGATTTTCGACGATGTGGGTAACCAACGCAGCGTACTCAATCGCCTTACCCAGGCGCGATGGGTGCGGCACCTGCTTTGCAAGAGATTCCTGCGCGGCGACAGGTAGCCCGGCCATCATCGGGGTTTCGAAGATGCCCGGGGCGATGGTTACCACCCGGATAAGATGCTCGGCGAGCTCGCGTGCGATAGGCAACGTCATTGCCGCTACACCACCCTTGGAGGCTGCGTACGCGGGCTGGCCGATTTGGCCGTCGAAGGCCGCCACAGAAGCGGTATCGATAATCACGCCTCGCTCGCCGTCCACTGGTTCAGTGTCGGCGATTCTCTGAGCCGCGAGCCGGATGACATTGAACGTGCCTACAAGGTTGACTCGGAGCACGCGCTCGAACTTCTCGAGCTCCAGTGGCCCGTTTCGGCCCAACACCTTACCGGGGGTGGCAATTCCCGCGCAGTTCACCACTATCCGCAATTCCCCGAGCCCGACGGCTAGGTCGAGAGCGGCTGCTACGTCGTCGGCGTGGGTAACGTCAGCGGGCGCGAAGTACACCTCACCGTCATCGAATCCTGCTGTTGCGAAATCTCTGTCTGCCGATGGCAGGTCGATCAGCACAATCTTTGCGCCACGCCCGTGCAGGGCACGGGCTGTGGCGTTACCGAGCCCCGATGCTCCGCCAGTGACAATTGCGACGGCACCTTCGATGTTCATGACTCTCCTGGCCTCTTGCGTAATCTGATTGCAGGTGGATGTTCAGTTCGGCACGCGAAGGATCAATCCGTTGCCCTGGCCGCCACCACCGCACAGTGCGACGGCGCCGGTGCCACCCCCGCGGCGGGCCAGTTCCAGTGCCAGGTGCAGGGTGATCCGGGCGCCCGACATTCCGATCGGGTGCCCGAGGGCGATGGCTCCACCATTGACATTGACCCGGTCGGGATCGATCCCCAATGCACGGGTCGAGGCGATTCCGACGGCGGCGAAGGCCTCGTTGATCTCGACCACGTCCAGGTCGGTGGGAGCGATTCCTTGTACTTTGCAGGCCTGTGAGATCGCCGCGGCGGGCTGCAGTTGCAGGCCCGAGTCCGGTCCGGCGACCATCCCGTGCGCACCGATCTCGGCGATCCAGGTCAAACCGTGCGCTTCGGCATAATCCTTGCTGGTCACGACCAGAGCGCACGCGCCGTCGTTGATCGTCGAAGCGTTTCCAGCGGTGATGGTGCCGTCATCTCGGAAGGCGCTACGCAGCCGGGCCAGAGTCTCGACGGTGGTGTCGGGCCGGATGCCCTCGTCACGACTGAACCAACTACCCGGCCGTTTCCCCGCAGGAATCTCGACCGGAACCACCTCCTCGCCAAAAGCACCTGCGTCCCATGCCTTTGCGGCCAGCTGGTGTGAGCGTGCGGCGAAGGCATCCTGGTCGGAACGGGCGATCGGGTCGCGGTCGTTACCGGCTTCGGTAAGCAGCCCCATCGGCTGATCGGTGAAGGCATCGCGCAAACCGTCGTAGGCCATGTGGTCGAGAAGAGTGACTCCGCCGTACTTGTACCCGGCCCGCGAACCCGGCAGCAGATGCGGAGCTCGACTCATCGACTCCATGCCACCGGCCACGATCACCTCGAATGCACCGGAGCGGATGAACTGGTCGGCCAGGATGATCGCCTCGACACCGGACAAACACACCTTGTTGATGTTCAACGCGGGCACCGACATCGAGATACCGGCTTTCGCTGCGGCTTGCCGGGCCGGCATCTGCCCTGTTCCAGCGGTGAGCACTTGTCCCATGATCGTGTACTGGACCCGATCGGGAGAAAGTCCGGCCTTGTCGAGAGCGCCGCCGATTGCCACTCCGCCGAGCTCTGCGGCGGTGAATCCAGCGAGACTGCCCGCGAGGCGGCCGATCGGGGTACGGGCACCCGCAATGATCACGGACGTGTGCACTGGTGGAACCTCTTTCGGATCGAGCCGGCTGGATCAGCCGGCGAGGTGGCGGCTGATGACCAGACGCTGGATCTGATTGGTGCCCTCGAAAATCTGGGTGATCTTGGCCTCGCGCATGTACCGCTCGACGCGGAAGTCACGGGTGTAGCCGTAGCCGCCCAGTACCTGAACCGCGTCGGTGGTGACCTTCATGGCGGCATCGGTGGCGACGAGTTTGGCTACTGACGCGTTGCGCGAGTAGGGCAGACCAGCGTCTCGGCGCCGCGCCGCCTCCAGATAGGTGGCACGGGCGGAGTCCACGGCAGCGGCCATGTCGGCGAGCAGGAAACCGAGCCCTTGATGATCGAGAATTCTGCGTCCGAAGGCCGTTCGCTCCTTGGCGTAGTTCACGGCTTCGTCCAGTGCCGCCTGTGCGATACCTACCGCGACTGCGGCGATGCCGAGCCGGCCGGAATCCAAGGCACTGAACGCGATCTGCAGTCCTTGACCATCAAGGCCGATGCGGCGCTCGGCCGAGACGAAGGCATTGTCAAAGTGCGCCGAGGTGGTTGGCACCGCGTGCAGACCCATCTTCTTCTCCGGCCTACCGAAGCTCAGTCCGGCGGTGTCACGCGGAACCAGGAAGCATGAGACGCCGTGGGAGCCCTCACGGGTACGGGCGAACAAGTTGTAGAAGTCTGCGATGCCGCCATGGGTTATCCAGGCTTTGGTGCCGGTGATCCGGTACCCGTCGTCGGTGACTGCAGCCTTGCACGTGAGTGCTGCGGCGTCCGAGCCGGCCTGCGGTTCGGACAGACTGTAGGCACCGATCGTGCTGCCGCTCAGCATTTCCGGGAGCCATCGCTGCTTCTGTTCCTCGCTGCCGAACGCCAGCATCGGATGACAGGCAAGGCTGTGCACGCTCACCGCGACTGCCACTGCCGCCCAACGCGCGGCGAGCTCTTCGAGTACCTGGAGATAGACCTCGTAGGGCTGTCCGCCTCCGCCCCAGCTCTCGGGATAGGGAAGGCTCAGAAGCCCGGCTTCGCCCAACGTCGCGAATATCTCTTCGGGATAGGACTCGGTCTCCTCGTGCTCGTCCACGATTGGAGAAAGAGCCTTATCCGCGACATCACGAGTGAGCTGGAGGAGGTCCCGGGCCTCTTGAGTGAGTAAGTGTCGATCGACAGGCACGGCCATCCCCTTAGAAGCGATACGACGGACAGTACTAGAGACTTCTCCACAGTACTCATCGACCCACGGTACTGCAAGATACTCGCCAGTACTATTGGGTGGCATGGAGCAACCCTCGGCATTCGCGACCGCCCGCCGCATCGAACTGTTCGATGAATTGGTGGATCTACTCCTGACCGAGGGGTTTGCCCACTTGACTCTCGACGCGATCGCTGCCCGGCTCAAGTGCTCCAAATCCACCCTGTACACCCTCGCCGGAAGCAAGGAGCAGCTGGTGGCAGCCGCGACGGTGCACTTCTTCAAGCGCGCGACCGACGCCGTCGAAGCAAAGGTCGCCGCGACCACAGACGCAGGCGAGCGCATTCCCGCGTACCTCACCGCCGTCGGGGCCGCGCTATCGGTGGCATCGGAACGATTCATGACCGACCTCGAAGCTTTCGCGCCGGCGCGGGCAGTGTACGAACGCAACACTCGCATCGCCGCTCGTCGCGTTCGGGATCTCATCGACGAAGGTGTCGCAAGCGGCGCATTCCGACACGTGCACGCGTCTTTTGCCGCCGACCTCGCTGCCACAATGATGGTTCGCATCCAACAACGCGGTGTGCGTGCTGCAACCGGCTTGGACGACGCTGCCGCCTACCGTGAACTTGCCTCGATTCTCACGCACGGCATTCGCACCTGACGTCCTCCGTCGCACTTCTTCGCGGTTCGCCATCACAGCTGACGCTGATCCGCTGTTACCTGTGCCCATCGGTAGCAGCGAGCCGGGCCTTCAGCACGGAGATGCAGAGTGGTGAGCTCCGATCAGCGCACCCGCTTTGGGGGGTAGCGCTGATCTCACATGAGATCGACACTGTGACACGATTTACACCGACCAGACCGAAGAGGTTCGACAATGACACACTCCACCTCACCCGGCGTCGATCCCGACACCACGGTGTCGCACTCCATCGAGGAGTGGCTGCACACATTTGCCGCACCCGATGCCGATGTCGCCACGCTGCTCGTTGATCGCCGCGACCCTTGCTCGGTTGCTTTCACCGTCATCGAGCCCGAGGGCGAACGGTTGGAATCGATCGAACTCACCTACGGCGATCTGGCCGAACGTTCCAAGCGTTTTGCGACCGTGCTCACCGCTCACGGAATCGGCCGTGGTGACCGCGTAGGCGTGTTGATGGGCAAACGTGCGGAACTGGTGGTCACGCTCGTGGCCATCGCACGGCTCGGCGCGGTGTATGTCCCCCTGTTCACTGCTTTCGCTCCGCCTGCTATCGAGATGCGTCTCACTGCAGCGCAAGTACGGGTCGTGGTCACAGAATCCAGCCAGGTCGACAAACTCAACGGACTCGAGGTCGCGACCATAGTCGCTGGCGAACAATTCGATCAGCTCGTCGCCGAGTCTGCGCCGACCACCGAGACAGTGGCGGTCGGCGGCGACGCACCCCTGATTCTGCTGTTCACCAGCGGCACCACTGGAGCGCCGAAAGGGGTACCAATTCCTGTGCGCGCCCTCGCTGCGTTCGCCTGTTACATGACTTACGGTCTCGACATCGCAGACGACGATGTCTTCTGGAACGCGGCGGACCCGGGCTGGGCCTACGGCCTCTATTACGGTGTCCTCGGCCCGCTTGCGATCGGTCGACCGAATTTGCTGCTTCGCGGAGGGTTCTCGGCCGCGGTCACCGCGCGCGTGTTCACCGAGTTCGGCGTCACCAACTTCGCCAGCGCCCCGACGGTCTACCGCACCCTGAGCAAGGATCCCTCGATCAAAGGAATCATGCTGCGGCGCGCATCCTCGGCGGGTGAGCCACTGACACCGGACGTCGTCGAATGGTCGCGCACAGCACTGGGCACCGAGGTACGCGACCACTACGGACAAACCGAGCACGGAATGTTCATCAACAACCACTGGCATGACAGCCTGCGCTCATCAGTCGAACCAGGCTCGATGGGATTTGCGATGCCGGGCTTCGCGACAGGAATAGTTGACGGCCAGATTGCCATCGATGTCGCTTCCAGCCCGCTGATGTTCTTCACTGGATACCTCGATGCTCCAGTAAAGACTGCAGAACGATTCACCGAGGACCGCTCCTGGTATCTCACCGGTGATACCGGCCGAGTCGATGAGAACTGTCGCTTCTACTTCACGGCTCGCGATGACGACGTGATCATCATGGCTGGATATCGCATCGGTCCCTTCGAGGTGGAGAGCGTGCTCATCACTCACCCCAACGTGATAGACGTTGCCGTAGTCGGCCGACCGGACCAGCTACGCGGTGAGGTTCTTGAAGCTTTCGTCGTACTAGGACCCGGAATCGACGGTTCCCCGTCACTGGAGACGGAGTTGCAGCAACTGGTCAAGACGCGCTTCGCCGCGCACGCCTATCCCCGCACTGTCCATTTCATCGACGAGTTGCCAAAGACTCCCAGCGGCAAGATTCAGCGCTTTCTGCTGCGACAGCGCTAGCAGCTGGTCCGGAAAAATTCTCCGCCGCTATAGGGTCGGGAGACCCGACTCCACACGAGCGGAGCAGCGTCCGCCGACACCGAGCTGGCCCTGACACCTAGCGAAAGAGAGCGTTGGGGCATAGCTGTTCGTCTGGTGGCGGTACGTTGGAGGCGATCGCATCTTTGCTTGTCGCCCAGGAGAGTGCATTGACCTTGGTATCCGCACAGCACCCGTTGCAGCTGCTGGCGCGTCGCAACCGTGATATCCACAGCGGATTTACTGAGCTTACGATTGCAAGCGCCGCCGCCCCGGACTTCACCGTCGAAGTAGTCACCGTCATATGAACTATTCCTGGCCACCACATGATCGGGTTGATCCGGATGTCATTCACAGTGCCCGATCACTGCCGACAGCCGATGACCTCGAAACAGGGATGGCGCGGGCGCTAGAGCGCATCTGGGCAGCGACAGGTGTCTCTGTGGCTTTCGGTGGCTCCGCGCAGGACTCAGGCGACGTGCGCCTCCAACACTTCGCCGGACCCACGACCGGGGCCCTAGCGGGCCTGACCTTGACTGTCAACGAAGGACTCGGAGGACGATCGCTCGCCCTCATGCGGTCCGTTGCGGTGACTGACTACTTCGAATCCGACCGCATCACTCACCGCTACGACGCACTCATCCGCGTCGAAGGCTTGCGATCGGTGGTCGCTGTTCCTCTCATCATCGCCCGCCACCCAGTGGCGATCATTTATGGAGCATTCCGGGGCACCCAGGTCATCGGGGACAGAATTCAAGACTTCATCGCACAAGAAGCGCGGGCACTTGAACAGGAACTCGTCGTCCGCAGAGCTATCAAGACCAGTCCCCAGTCCGACGGGACTCAGCTCCGTGAGCAGCTCCGGGTCGCCCACAACCAGCTGCGTCTATTGAGTCGCACGATCACAGAACCTGAACTGCGACAGGCGATCGAGCGGATCACACTCCAGCTCGCTGGAGCCGACAACCCACCTGCCGCAATCCACTCCCCCCTGACCCCCCGCGAGATCGACGTTGTGAGCCTGGCCGCAGCGGGTATGCCCAACCGGCAGATAGCAACAATCCTCGGGCTAACTCTTCACACCGTCAAGAGCTATATGAAATCGATTCTGTCCAAGATGCACGCGAAGACACGCCTAGAAGCCGTCGTAAACGCCCGCCGCGCCGGCCTTATTCCCTGACCACTTTGCAAGAAATTTACCGTCGGGTCAATTGCATCGCACTTATCCCGGCCAGGCATTTTCATGACAAGCGCGCATCGACAAGTCGTGACAACACCCTCCACGAGCAGCTCCATCCCAGCGATCAATAGCATGCTGTCGGAAATAGCCGTCGAACGTCGCTACCTCGCACTTTGCCTGATCTGCTCAACGCTAGGTCCTCGCAAGAGTCCACCGGCGAACGACGTCGCCGTAGGCTCCGAACCCTCCGCCGAAATTCCTGTCAGCAAAGCTGCTGAGTGGCAGTCCATCGGCAAGAATCCGCTGTCGGTCGGCCTCGACCGGCTCATACGTTGAACGACTCAGCTCCGGACACCATCTGTGCGCGATCGTGAGACAGTCACGATGAAGTGCCGCGTCGCTGAGGATCTCACCTTCCGAACCGACCACAACCCATGCCGTCGATGCAAGGTCCAGCCCACACACCTGACACAACCACTCGGCCTGACACCTAAGCAGCCGCGGAGTATCCATCGTGCGCCACCACACATCCTCGACATCGAGCATGAATGTCGTCCACGGGACAGGCATTCCGTCCGATCGCGGCCGAGGCAGGCCTGGAACCTGACCGTCCTCCCGTTCGACGTCCACACTAAGTGGCGCAGGCGGCCCCATCTCTTCGCCCGCCGCTTCGTTGGATTCCACGACTTCCACCTCACCACGACCGCCCGATCCCAGACTATCGGCGACACAGCATCGCCGCCCGTAGACCCACGCCTAGATGAGCATCTGGCGCGAGCAGCCATGGCACCGCCTGCCTACACCGCGACATCGAGCAAGAACCCTCATCCCCCGCCTCCCTCGTTCCGCGGCTGCTGCACGAGCACGACCAGAACGCAGTTACCGCCGCGGTGGCTTCACGATCCGGCATGAGCACAGGGGCATCGGGACACTGTTCAGGGCGGGAGGTGAACCGACCTCTTCCATTTGCTGGGCGCTTCAATCCCGAAGTCCGAAAATGTCGCCATATCAACATCGTTGACCGGTTCCGGTTTATTCGCCTGCTCGACGGTGAACCCTTCACTCATGACCAACGCACGTAGTCGGGTTTCGAGTATGGATCTGACCAGCGCGACCATCGTGTTGGCGACCTGCGTGTTCTTTGTGTTGAGTCTGACCGCTTTGACCGGGTCGCTGACCGTGGCCTTCTTCGGCTCCGTCAGCCTGGGTGTGGCGATGACGATGTCCTCCAAAATGCTGGGCCTCAACGGCCTTTAAGTCACCTCTCCCCGTTGAGCTTACGAACGCCAGGAGCTGATCCGCATGTCCACCACCACCGCCCTCCCTACCTACGAACACGCCGAACCGTTGTTCGCGCACCTGGCGCTGACCGACCCACGCAGCCCCGAACACGACGCCCTGCGAGATCAGATCATCGAGATCTGCCTGCCCCTCGCCGAGAACATCGCTCGCAAATACGCCGGCCGCGGTGAAGCGTTCGACGATCTGGTCCAGACTGCGCGCCTGGGCGTGGTCATGGCAGTCGACCGCTACGACGTGAGCACCGGATCACCGTTTTGGGTTTCGCGGTCCCCACCGTCATGGGTGAAGTACGCAGACACTTCCGCGACCACATCTGGCCGCTGCATGTGCCGCGTCGCGAAAAGGGGCTCCAGGGCAAAGTCAGGGTGATGACCGACGAGTTGACCCGTCGACTCCACCGCTCCCCTACCGCTCAAGAACTCGCGACCGAGCTCGATGTTGCGGTCACCGATATCGCCCGCACTCTGGTGGCGGCCAACGCGTTCCAGACGCGTAGCCTCGACGCGCCCGCCCGTGAGACCGACGGTGATCCGGGCATGACTATCGCCGAGACCTTCGGCGACGAAGATCCCCGCTTCCAGCTGGCCGAAGACACGATCACCGTCGCACCTTTGTTGGCGCAGTTGTCGTCGCAGGATCAGCAGCTGCTGATCTGGCGGTTCTACGACACACTCACCCAGGGAGAGATCGCTCAACGCCTCGGAATCTCCCAGATGGGCGTGTCTCGCAAACTCACCAAATTGCTGGGTGATCTGCGTGCGCAGACCACCGACGACCAGCTCGCGTTCGCGGTGTGACCCGCGGTCCCGGTAGTAATCGCCGAAAAACAAGAGCGCGGAAAAGGCGTCGGCAAACTCCTGCCACACCTCTTCGGGCTCACTGCCCTGGCGTCTTCTGTGTGCGGGCGATCCAGCGTGCGATGGCGTAGGAGAAGGCGCTGACACCGAACATGACAGCGCACACCAGCAACCACCGGACAAGGAAAGGCTGCTGGGTTTGGCCGGTGGCAGCGAGATACGTTGCCTTCCCCTGCTCGAAGATACCGGGAAAGAACAGCAACAACAGCAGGCCGCTACCCAGGGTTGGAATCCGAATGTAGTTCACAGGCGACACAGTCGGGCGCGTCAGCTTCAATCGCCTGCGCATCGCTGCCTGCCAGCTTGTGGTCAGCTGTCGATCGGCGACAGCATAAAGCGGAAACAGTCCCGAGGAGATCAGCCCTGTTGGGGCTCCCCCACGCCCAACCTCATCGCACCGAACTGATCGCAAGAGACGCGAATCCAGATTCAGCAGGCCTGCCACCAGGCCGGTCGGCAGTCATCAACGAAGCCATCGCCGCAAAGTCCGAGCGGATCGATCCGGGTCATCGGTACACTTGTGCACTACCGGTGGCGGATTGAGCAGATCTGGCATGGTCATCAGGGGATTAACCAGTTTCGTTCGCATGGGAGTCGTGGCAGCAACAGTGCGACAGTGCGGGCACGTATAGTGGCATTGCCGTTGGCGTGGGTGGCGTTGAACGCGGCGATGAATCTGTCTGCCGCGGTGACGCAAGCCTCGTAGAAGGAATCCCAGCACTCACCTCTGATGTCCGTCCAGTGAATCTGGATCACGACGTCGGGCTCTGTCTCATACGATGTGGAGTATTCGGACATAATACGACCAAACGTTGTAGGCACTCCAATGTGGGTACTTTATCATATTACTCGGTACCCATAATCGTACCTCACGGAAAGGACGCGGAGGAGTCGGCCCGCAATCTGGCTGATACCGATGAGCAACACTCGACCTCATGCCTCGTAGCGCCTCACACGCCATCCCTCCGTCACCACCCCCGCAAGTGGCGGGTAGATGTGGCACGTCGCGACGACCTGCTGCGCCAGGTGCAGCACACCATTCTGAACGAGGATTCACCCTCCCTCACGATGATCGAGCTCACCGAGCGTTTGCCCTGCTCCAAGGCCACCCTCTACAGGCTTGCCATGACTAAGGAGCAGCTGGTCGTGCTGGCCACCAAACACTTCTTCACACTTCTTCGAGAATCCGCCAACCAGATCGAGGCCACCGTCGCCACCGAGACCGATCCGAAAACCAAGATCCTCGCCTACCCCGGTGGCGTGGCCAACGCGATGCGACGCAACTCCCATGCCTTTTCCGAGGACATGGTGGGCTTCGCTCCCACCGCCGAAATCTCTGCGCGTAACACCGCCCGCGCAGCTGAAAGGGTCCGTGAAATGATCGACGACGGCATCGCGTCGGCCCAAGTCCGTGCCACCGACGGCACTTCGCCTCCCAACTCATCGCGCTCGCCATCGAGGGAGTTCAGTCCGGCGTCCTACTGGAACGCACCAGCCTCTCAGCCGCAGACACCTTCAACGAACGTGCTGCCCTGCTGCTGAACGGGTTGCGTCACAAGCCTGAAAGATTACCTTCCCGGTTCGGAGCCCCATACCGATGATGGCCAGCCCGACCCCTCGGCCGGCACCGGTTGGTACCAGCACGGAAGGCATTGCTTCTCGCTTCTTGTCGGTCTGCACGGTCAGTGCTGGAGGAATTCGAGAACCTTCGGGACGAACTGCTCGTGGTATTGGAAGATGCCGCCGTGTCCGGAGTCGGGGTAGATCATCAATTGGGCGTTGGGCAGGCGGCGGGCCATGTCGGCGGAGTTGCTGCTGGAAACCATGAGGTCGTTGTCACCGTTGACGACGAAGACGGGCTGGGTGATAGCGGACAGGTCGTCGGGCTTGCTGTTCCCGGCTGCTCGGATGGCTATCAGTTGGGCACCGGTGGCCTGTAGCGAGATGCGCTTGTCGCGGCCGGTGGTGCGTTCCTTCAGTCGCTTGAAATAGTCCTTCGCCGCCCGCTTGCCTTCGGCGTCCCGAGGGAAGAACAGGAAGTTTCTCGGGTCACTGAGGGTGAGCGCCGCCTTGAGGTAGGCGATCGCGACGACCTTGACAATCTCGTTGATGCCTCCGCCTCCCTTGGGTCCAGTGCCCGCGAGGACCATCCGGCGGACGAGGTCAGGTGCTTGCAGCGCGACCATCTGAGCGACACCGCCGCCGAGCGAGAAACCGAAAAGGTCGACCTTCTCGAGTCCGAGTGCGCGGATGAAGGCAATGGCGTCGCTGCCCATTTCGTCGACGGTGTGCGGCACAGACGATCCGGTCGCGCCGATGCCGCGGTTGTCGAACGCGATCACCCGATGATGGGCGGCGATGCCGTCGATGACCCTCGGGTCCCAGTCGTCGAGTACCGCGGTGAAGTGGTGCAGGAACACCACGGGAACGGCAGAGTCGGTGCCAAGTTCACGATAGGCGAACGACACCCCGTTGACGTCAATCGTGCGGGTCGGTGTGTCTTTCCAATTCATTGCGATCCCTCGTTCGTTGTTTGGTGGTTCGGGAAATGTGCTCGTTGCTGCGAATTTTGATCTATCGCGCGTCGAGCTCGGAGAGGATGGCTCGGGTTCGACGATCGTTGGCCAGGCGTGCATCCAAGGCTGGGTTGACGAGGCCTCTCAGCATCGAGAACGGTTTCCATCGGGCAGGCGCCATCACTCGCGGAGACCGGCACAGGAGACCGTCCACGATCGCGGCCGCGGCGGCGGCCGGCTGGAGCCGTTTGAGCAAGGGGCGTGGCAACGTCGTCGACAGAAGTTCGACAACGGTCGGATCATCGTCGACGCCGTGCTTGATCATGTCCGTCTCGATGAGCGAGAAGTAGGCGGTAGTGGTCGAGGCCCCGTGCGTGGCCAGTTCCACACGCAGGCCACGGCCGAGTTGTTCGATGGCGGCCTTGCTCATGGCGTAGGGAATCGTTCCGATGCCGTTGAGGAACGCGAAGACCGAACTGATGAGGACGATCTGGCCGTGGTTGGCGATTATCTGATTCATGGCTGCGTTGACGGTGTTGACGACCCCGTTGATGTTCACCGCGAACAGATCGTCGATCGTGGTCGCCGGGATCGACCTGAGGGTGGCGCCGCGAGACAGCATGCCCGCGTTAGCAATCGCGATGTCGACCCGCCCGAATCTCTCGACCACCAGAGCAACTGCGTGATCGAGTGCGCCGCGGTCACGGACATCTGCAACCACACCGATCACATCGGTGGGCGACATGCGCGCCGCGATGTCGGGTGTCGCTGGATCGATGTCGACGATCGCGACCCGCGCACCGCTCGAAAACAGTGCCGTCGCCGTGGCGTGGCCGAGTCCGCCAGAGCCGCCGGTGATGAGAACGACCTTGCCGGTGAGGTCATATACGGCCTTCATGAGCGTGGCCCACGTTTGGGGCGGAAGGAGGCCAGCCCGTTGCGACGGAGCAACGCGAGGGTGGTGGCCAGTCGGCCTCGGTCGAGGTCGGGCTGGCGACCGGCGCCCAGGCGGTGTAGCTGATCGGTGTGCCAGCTGATGTTCAGCACCCCATCGAGGGCCTTGATATCGACGACCTTGCCGAGGGCGCGACGCATCCCGTAGCGAAGTTCGTGGGCCGTCAGAGTCGCCACGCGCCCGGTCAGGATCGTGGCGGCGGCGTCCGGTGCCGTCGCGGTCGGCCGAGCAATTCCGACGACGTCGCAGTCGCCGGCGTCGAGCGCTTCGTCCATGCCTGTGCGAGACCGGAATCCGCCGGTGACCGCCAGCGGGACATCGCGCGCCAGGTCTCGCACAGTCCGGGCGTAGTCGAGAAAGTAGGCTTCGCGA
Source organism: Nocardia sp. NPDC127606 (assembly GCF_042671725.1). Classification (NCBI taxonomy): domain Bacteria; kingdom Bacillati; phylum Actinomycetota; class Actinomycetes; order Mycobacteriales; family Nocardiaceae; genus Nocardia; species Nocardia sp. NPDC127606. Next base: position 21,145 of record NZ_JBHXWQ010000016.1, read on the forward strand.
GCACGCGTGCTGTCGGCAGCCGAGCCCGACATCGCCGGGGATTCGTAATTGCCGCCACTGATCTCGATCAGATCCAGGCCCTCGGTCGCCAGGGCGGCGATTACGTCACGAGACTCGTCCTCGGTGAACCCGCCCCGTTGGAAGTCGGCGGAGTTGAGCTTCACGCTCACGGCGAAACCTGGTGACACTCGCGACCGGATCCGACGGACGACCTCGATCAGGAACCGCATGCGCCGTTGCGGGTCGCCGCCCCACTCGTCGGTGCGCAGATTCGTCAGTGGCGACAGGAACTGAGTGACGAGGTAACCGTGCGCGGCATGCACCTGAACGCCGTCGAACCCGGCGGTCTCACAAACCACCGCCGCGTTCGCGAACCGATCGATAATGTCGCCGATCTCCACGGTCGTCAGCTCACGCGGCATCGGCGCACCTGGGAGGTTCAGCGGCACCGCGCTCGGGGCGACTGGCGTGCGCCCCAGCGCAAGCAGGTTCGACTGGCGCCCGGGGTGGTTGAGTTGCACCCAGATCGGCACGCCGGAGTCGTGGCTCGACTTGGCCCACCGCGTGAGCGCGTCGAGGTCACGCTCGTCCTCGATCACGACATTGCCGGGCTCCCCCAGTTGGGCGCGATCGACCATCACGTTTCCGGTGACGAGCAAGCCGTAACCGCCCTCACCCCAAGTCCGGTAGAGACGCTCGAGTCGGTCATCAGGAGCATTGGTGCTGTCACCGAGCGCCTCGCTCATCGCAGCCTTCATGATCCGCGTGGGCAACACCTGTCCACACGGCAGCGGCAGTGGTTCGTTCACTGAAGTCATCGATCGGCCCTTCGTAAGCAGATTATCTGTCGATCATAATATTATGACCGACAGCCTATTTGCTAGAGTGAAGGAACGCAAGGCTCAACGAGAGGCAGACGAGTGGCCCGATACGGCACCGAGCACAAACACGCGACGCGACAGCGGATCATCGAGACTGCCGGGCGCCGGTTCAAACAGCACGGGATCGACGGTTCGGGCATCGCGGTACTCATGGCCGACGCGGGCCTGACCAACGGCGCGTTCTACGCCCACTTCGGATCCAAAGACGACCTGGTAGCCAATGTCGTCGCCGGAGAGCTCGACGCCCAGCGCGCAACGCTGGACGCGCTCAAGTCGAGCCGCGAAGCTCTGGAAACCTTTGTGCGCGAATACCTTTCAAGACAACACCGGGATCTCCGGGGCGACGGATGCCCCTCAGCAGCATTGCTCGACGAGATCGGACGCTGCGATACCGCCATAAGGCGCGCCTACACCGAGGGTGCCCGCTCCATAGTCGAGGTGATCGCTGCTCACCTCGCGCCAGAGAACCCACAATCCGCACGGGGCAAGGCGCTCGGGCTGTACACCGTCATGGTCGGAACATTGCAGCTGTCCCGCGCTCTGTCAGATGAGAAACTCTCCGACGAGGTTCTCGAAGAAGGCATACACAACGCGCTCACCTTCATGCACTGAAGACACTCGAGACCGCGCCGAACGCCACCCGACGGAAAGACGCTCAACGCCTTCGAAGGCCGACCTTTCCACCGGGCGACAGTCGGCCGAATCAAACTGCGGCGCGCAAGGCGATGGTTCGGAGTGCGACTTTGTCGAGCTTGCCGACCGCGTTTTTGGGCAGGGTCTCCATCGAGTGGATACGCTTCGGCCGTTTGTAGCTGCTGAGATTGTCCTTGCAGAGGGCCTCGAGCGCTTCTGGGTCGATGATCGCCCCGGGCCGAGGTTGGACGTAGGCAATCACGATCTCGCCCCACTTCGCGTCCGGGACCGCGACAACGGCGGCTTCGAGCACATCCGGTGCAGATGTGAGAACGTCCTCGATCTCTTTCGGGTAGATGTTCTCGCCTCCGCGGATAATCATCTCTTTGCTACGACCGACGATCGTGAGGTAGCCGTCGGCGTCGAGGTGACCGATGTCCCCGGTGTGTAACCAACCGTCGACAATGGTCGCGGCGGTCTCTGCGGGACGACCGAGGTAGCCGCGCATCACGTTCGGCCCGCGGACGACGATTTCGCCGTTCACCCCATGAGGCAGCTCGTGATCATCGGGACCGATGACGCGGAGTTCCTGGCCGGGGAACGCGACGCCGACGGTACCTGCCTTTCGGGGGCCGTGGATCGGGTTGATCGTCGAGCCGCAGGTGCCCTCGGACAGCCCATATGCCTCGATGATCGGGAAACCGTACCGGCGCTCGAACCTGGTGAGCAATTCGGCAGGGGCGGGGGCCGCGCCACAGACGGCGAATCTGATCGATGAAGTGTCAGGGCTCAGTTCCTCGGGCAGGGCTGCGAGCATGCTGTAGATCGTGGGCACTGCGGAGAAGTAGGTGGGTCGCACCTGTTCGACGGCTTCGAAGAAGGTCCGTGGATCGAATCGGTCGGCGATAGTGACACTCGCTCCGACCAGGAGCGGGCAGAGGACACTGACGATGATTCCATTGACGTGGAACAGTGGCAGGAGCAGCAGGCACCGGTCGGTGGAGCCGAGTTGCAGTGCGCCGCGACCCATTCCGGTCATCGCATCGAGGTTGGCATGGTCGAGCATGACGCCCTTGGGAACCCCGGTGGTGCCCGAGGTGTAGATCAGGAGTGCGAGGGCATCCGGATCGTCGACGGGATCGTGCTCCGCGACGAGGTCGTAGCGCAGATCGGACACGGCAAGTGACCGGAACCCCGGGACGGTGTCGTCGCCGTCCTCGGTGACCAGGATTCGGGCACTGCAATCGCTGAGCTGTCGATCGACCTCTACCGTCGTCAGCGCCGGGTTGACCGGTGTAATCGTGGCGCCGATGCGCCACGCCGCGAACAGCAGGACAACGAATTCGACACGGTTGATCAGTCGCAGAGCGACGACGTCGCCGCTGGCGACGCCGTGCTGGGCGAGTTGGGCGGCGACCGATTCCACTCGGCGGTGCAGTTCAGCGTTGGTCAAAGACTGCCTGGAATCGGTGACCGCGAGAGCTCCGGGCGCGGAGGCGCTGCGCCGGTCGGGCAAGGTGGAGAACGTCATTGTTCAGGCCTTCAGGTGTCGGGTGAGGAATTCGGTCTGGTCGGCGACCACAGTCTCGAACGGCTCGCCGAGGTAGATGTCGAAGTGGCCGGCGTCGTACCGCTTGATCTCGTTCTTGGGTGCGGTTAGGGCGTAGGCGATTGTCTCGTCGGGCGGTGTGACCGAGTCGTGGTCGCAGATGCAGAACAAGATCGGCATCTGGACATCTTTTGCAGCCTTACCCGGGCGGTGGCAGGTGATGGTCGGTGCGACCCGGGCAGCGACCTCGTTGACGAATGTGCCGCCCTCGGGTACGAGTGCGAGGTAGCCGGGCAGCGCGTCGGGCGCGGTCATCAGCGCCTTGTCTCCCGGCGCACCGGCGAGGGTGAGCAGGACCGGAGCCTTGCCTCTGACATGGGAGAGAATGTCGGCCGCGACGGCGGGAAGCACTCGCATCGTGCCCTTCGGGCCGAGCGCGCGTGCTGATGCGAGGCCGTCGGTGAAGGGGCACTGGGCGATCGCGGCGAGCAGCTCGGGATGGCGGGCTGCGACGATGACGGCGTGACCTCCACCGAACGAACTGCCCCACACGGCAACTCGGGTGTTATCGACGTCGGGGCGGGTCTTGACGTGGGCGATGGCGGCGTCCCAGTCTGCGAGCTGGCGTTTGATCGACAACAGCTGGCGAGGTCGGCCGGTGGAGTCTCCGAAGTGCCGGTAGGTGAATGCCAGTGCGGCAATGCCTGCCTGAGCGAATCGTTCGGCAAACGCGTCGAGGCGCATTTCCCGGGTAGCGCCGAGACCGTGGCCGAGAATGACGACGGGCGGGTTCTGGACACCGTCAGGCAGAAACAGCCAGGCCGCGCAGGTGTCGCCGCCCGACCCGAAGCTGATGTCGTGGCGGGTGACGGTATGGGATGTCATCACTGCTCCCGCGTGGTGGTTGCGGTGGGTGCGCCGGCACCACGGGTGTTGCCGTGCTCGAGCACCTGATCGAAGACGCCGGGCTGGTACAGCGGGAGTTCGCCGCTGGCGTCGGTGTTGGCCATGTAGTCGAGCATCAGTTCTTGGCCGATCTTCGACAGCGCGGTCGCGAGGAATTCCGCACGTTCGATGTGCAGCCCGTCTTCGAGATTCGACGAACCGCCGAAATACACCGCGCGTTTGATCGCCGCGCGTGACGACTTGGGCCGTGCCCCGAAATATTCGGCTAGCTCGAATGCTCGATCGAGCAGTTTCTCAGGGGCGGTGACATCGTCAACGGCGCCGATCTCCAACGCTTCTGTGGGGGTGAAGGGTTTGCCGGACAGGATCGCCGTGAGTGCCCGGTGATTGCCGACCAGCCGGGGCAGGCGCTGGCTGCCACCGCCCCCGGGCATGATGCCGAGCAGGATCTCCGGCTGCCCGATGAAGTAGTCGCCGTCCGCCATGATGCGTAGGTCGTTGGCCCAACAGAACTCTGCGCCGAGCCCCAGTGCGGAACCATTGAGTGCGGCGATGAAGATCACCCCGCTGCGGTTCATCTTCAAGAATGTCTGATGAACTCGTTCGAGCTGGACGGCCGGCCACAGCGGACTCTTGCCGAGCACTGCCCGCATCCCGCCGACGTTGTTCACTCCCCTGGCCGCACGTGCCAATGTCGCGGCGCCACGCAACCCCACGGGTGGCACCGCGGCGCCGCCCTCCTGTAGCCACCGAACTTCGGCGTGGCTGACGAAGCGACCGGGATGGGTGCCCGTGAAAACAACCGCGTTGATGTCGGGGTCCGCGTCAGCGCGGTCGACGAGTTGGTCGAGTTGATCGGCGATGTCGTTGCCGAACAGCCCCAGTGGTCCGCCATCGACGTGGACCAGCAGCGCCGAACCACGGTGCTCGATGTCGAGGCGTCCTCGTACTTCTTCTGTCATCGCACATCCCTGCTTCCTTGTCGTGCCGACTTCACTGCTGGCCGGCGAGCTGGGGGTAGACGACCTCGAGCGGGGCGCTGAGGCCTTGTTTGAGCTGCCGGGAGCCTTCGTCTGCCAGCACCTCGTACTCGCCGGCTTCGGTGGCGTCGAAGACCTGGTTCACCAGGTCCGCGGGGTCGAGTTTGGGGCCGGTGGCGTGCGCGGCCATGGGCGTATCGACATAGCCGACGTGGACTCCGACGACCTGGACCCCGGCCGGTTGCAACTCCAAGCGCAAGGAATTAGTCGATGACCACAGGGCCGCCTTGGTGGCGGAGTAGATCCCGGCGACTGCCCACCACGACAGCACCGAGTGAATGTTGATGATCGCCGTGTTGCCGCCGTGGGCGGAGAGAATCGGCGCGAATCCGCGAGCGAGGAACAGCGGGCCGAGAAAGTTGGTCTCGACGTTGCGCCGGATCTCCTCTCCGGTGTGGGTGAGGATCCCCGGCGTGGATACCGATGCGCCCGCGTTGTTGATCAGGATGGTCACATCCGGTGCTGCCTGGACCGCCGCATCGATGGATTTCTGATCGGTGATGTCCAGCGCCAACGCGACGATGCGATCGTCGTCCCAGTCGCGCGGAGTTCGCGCCGTGGCGTACACCTTCGCAGCACCGCGAGCAAGGGATTCGCGGACGAAGTGGGTACCGATGCCGCCGTTCGCACCGGTGACGAGGACGACGGCGCCTTTGAGCGAGGTCATGGTTGTGCGCGCTCCATCTATCGAGTCGTGAAGTGCGTCGGTCGCGTACATGGGCTCGGATGGCCGAGCACATGCGTTCGACTCCGCACTGTGGACCGCCTTCCGCGTCCTGCGTCTTGGCGCATACGGATGGCTTGCCACTCCACAATAACGAAGTTATTGTGGAGGCGCAAGCACTCACAGGAGGCAGTCCATGGATACGTCGGCACCGGTCGAGAGCGATACCGAACGCCGAGGCCAGGAGTTCGATTTCGACTGGGTGGTGGTCGGTTCCGGCTTCGGTGGCAGCGTGGCAGCGCTACGCCTAACCGAGAAGGGATACCGCGTCGTGGTCATCGAGCGCGGCCGTCGGTACGCCGACGCCGATCTGCCGACGTCAGCCTCCGACTGGCGGCGGTTTCTCTGGGCACCGGCCATCGGATTGCGCGGCATAATGCGCAACATCCTTCTGCCACACGTGTTCAGCTCGAGCCAGACCGGCGTGGGCGGCGGCAGCCTGGTGTACGGGGGTGTGCTGTTTCGTGCTCAGCCCGGGTTCTTCGCGGACCCGCAATGGCGAGACCTCGGAGACTGGGATCGCGCGCTCGCACCTCACTACGCGACCGCCGAGCGCATGCTCGGCGTGCAGCAGACCCCCTGGGAGTCGGTGACAATGGACCTGACCCGTGCGGTGGCAGCGCGCTTCGCGAGCCCGGACGACTTCGCCCCCGCCCCTGTCGGGGTGTTTTTCGGCGAGCCCGGCAAGACTGTGCCCGACCCGTACTTCGGCGGCGAAGGGCCTGCGCGCACGGGGTGCACGCGGTGCGGCGAGTGCATGATCGGGTGTCGTGTCGGTGCCGCTAATCGACTGACGAAGAACTACTTGTGGTTCGCGGAAAAGCGCGGCGCGCAGATCCTCGCCGAGCGAAACGTCGTCGACGTCGCCCCGCTCGGGCCTGCCAGCAGTAGTGACGGTCGCGACGGATACCGAATCACGACCCGGCGGCCAGGAGTCGGGCCGCGTCGCGATCAGCGCACACTCACCGCTCGCGGCGTCGTTTTCGCGGCAGGGGCAGTCGGGACCAACGAGCTGCTGGCGGATTGCAAACACCGCGGTTCGCTGCCACGGATCAGCGATCGACTCGGCGAGTTGGTGCGCACCAACAGCGAAGCGGTCCTGACTGTTCTGCTGCCCGAGGACATGCAGACCTGGCGCGATGTCACTGCCAGCAGTCGGGTCCTCATCGACGGGGACACCCAGATCGAGTTGCTCACCTACGGGCCCAATGGTGACTTCATGCGACTACTCTTCACCGTGCTGAGCGGGCACGGCGACGGCCGCCGCCGGGCCATCGAGTGGGCCGCAGAAGTGCTGAGCCATCCGAGACGATGGGTAGCGACACTGCGTCGCGGGTGGAGCCGGCGCACGCTCATGATGCTCGTCATGCAGGCACGCGACAACGCGATTGCGTTCACTCCGGTCAGACGCCGCTTCGGTCGCGGCTACCGGCTCACCACGCGGATCGACGCGAAGCGGCCAGCGCCAACCCATCTCGCTATCGGCCACAAGGTGGCGACCTGGCTCGCCGAACAGACCGGCGGTATCGCGCAAGCCAGTGTTTTCGAAGTTCTCGGCAACCGCCCCATGACCGCCCATGTGGTCGGTGGTGCCGTTATCGGGTCAACGGCCGAAACCGGCGTCGTCGACCCACACATGACGGTATTCGGCTACCGGAACATGATCGTGTGCGATGCCGCCGCGTTCCCCGCCAATCCCGGCGTGAACCCGGCGCTGACGATCACGGCGCTGGCCGAGCATGCCATGCAGCATGTATCGCACTGCGCCGACCGCGAACCAGCCGCATTCTGACCAACCCTCGCGAATGGGACAATGACCGATTATGGCCGAAGCACCGCACCCGAAAGACACCCCGTCGAACGGCATCGCCGAACGCCTGATCGATGCCGCGATCAGGCTCCTGGCCACCGAAGGTCCGTCGGCGATCAAAGCACGCACCGTCGCCGCTGAGGCTGGCATGTCGAGCATGGTCGTCTACAACTACTTCGGCGGCGTACCCGAGCTGGTGAAAGCCCTCACCGACCACGGATTCGACCAGCTCGGTACCGCCTTCGCCGAACTGCCCAACACCGACGACTCCGTCGCCGACCTCTTCTCGATGGCGCTCGTCACTGTCGCCTATGCCCGCTCCAATCCACACCTCTACGATGCGATGTTCGGTCTGTCCACTCGATCGACCTACCGTCCCGCCTCCGACAAAGACGTGCGTCTGGCAGGTCACTCTGCCGCCTTTCGAGCGGCATACGCCCACATCACCGATGCCTGTACCCGGCTGGTCGGTTCAGAGCGCGTCGCGGCGACCGATCCCAAGGCCGTAGCGGGCGCATTGTGGAGCTACGTCCACGGCTACATCATGTTGGAGCTGGCCAACCATTTCGACGAGTTCGATGACCCGGTCGGCGAGGTTCTCGTACCGATGGGCGTCACTTTCTGCGTCGGCCTCGGTGACGATCCCAAGGCCGCGACAGCCTCTCACCAGCGCGCGCTCACCCTGTCACCGACTATCTCGCCAGGCTCCTGAATCGGCCGCGGCTCATCCCTGTCGCCGGGCATCGCGCGCGGCAATCTCCCGTTCGACCCGTGGCGCCCAGGTGGCCGCAAAGCGGCGCGCCCACAACCACCCAGCAGGCGAAGCGAGCGCGGCCTTGCCCCACCCGACCGCAGCGACCGCGCGCGGCACGTACACACGTGGACGCCGGGTGGTCAGGCCATCGACAATGGCGACCGCGGCCTTGTCGACATGCGTCGTGACATTGCCCGGATATGGCAGCCTGCGTCGCATTGCCGGAAACGACGGAATATCTCTGTCGATACTCCGCACGAGGTCTGTTTCGATCCACGAGGGATGCACCACACCGACCGAAATTCCGAGGTGAGCGACTTCTTGCCGATAGGTCAGGGCGAGCATCTCCACACCGGCCTTGCTGGCTGAGTACGCCGACATCGACGGCAACGCCAGAAAGGACAGCGCGGATGCCACAACGCTCACGTGTCCACCGGACCTCGCCAGATGCGGTGTTGCGAGCTTCAGCGTTCTGAACGTGCCGGTCAGGTTCACGTTCAGTACTCGCGTGAACGCCGCGTCCTCGGTCTGGCGTACGGTGCCGTAATCGACGATTCCCGCATTCGCGACGACCAGGTCGATTCCCCCGAGGGACTCGGCGGCACCGTCGATTGCCCGCCGCAGCGCATTCCCGTCGCACACGTCAGCAGCAAACCATCGGCCATCGATGTCGTCGGCCAAGGTCGCGAGTCGGTCGGGCTCGAGGCCGAGTACCGCGACTCGCGCGCCACGCGAGGCCGCGATGCGCGCCACATGCTCGCCGATGCCTCTTGCCGCACCAGTTACCACCAGCCGCTTGTTCGTCAGATCCTGCTTCACACCTACACAATAACTTCGTTATTATGAAGGTGGCAACATCCTCAACAGTCAGGAGACCACCAATGAAGGCATTCGCGGTGACTGAATACGGACCCGATGGGTTGAAATCCGTCGATGTGGCGGTCCCTGCAGTCGGAGCCGACGACGTCCTCATCGACGTGCGGGCGGCGAGCATCAACCCGCTCGACAAGATGGTCCGCAACGGGGAGTTCAAACAGCTCCTCAGGTACAAGACACCATTCGTTCTCGGTCACGACGTTGCCGGCGTTGTCACCGCCCTCGGATCTGCGGTCCGCGACTTCAGTATCGGTGACGCGGTCTATGCCCGACCCCGCGACCTGCGCATCGGCACCTTCGCAGAGTTCACCGCCGTCAACCAAGCTGACGTAGCCCACAAGCCCGTTTCGCTCTCCTTCGCCGAGGCAGGCGCGGTTCCTCTCGTCGCACTGGCCGCATGGCAGGCACTTGTCGACGTCGCCGACGTCAAACCAGGACAGCGGGTGCT
>NZ_JBHXWQ010000017.1:0-15809 GCF_042671725.1 Nocardia sp. NPDC127606
GACGTTGGTGGCGTGGGTTTTGATCTTGTCCGGGGAGATGCTGAGTTCCCCGCCTGCACTGGTCATATTTACTGCCCCGCCCCTCGTGTGATGCCACCCCAGGACGGCGAGCACACCCTGCCCGCGACCTGCGGTGTCGAACCTGATCGAACAGGTCACAACCACCGGAAGTACCGGTACGTCAGACCTGCGGCACGCAGTGCCAATCGCCGAGCGTAGCGGATACGACAGGGTTGGTCCGTGCGGTGAAATCGATGGAACCGGAAGGGGCTTCAGTGCGTCTAAGGACGTGAAGGAGTGCCATCTTCTTGGCACATTGGGCTCACACGGTGGAGCATGGCTCGACTGTGGGCGTCTCACGAGCGACGGGAACTCGCCAGGGTGAAATTGTGGGGCGGTGTCGTAGGCTATGCGGAATGACGGGGTGGCCGGGTGTCGGGAGTACTCGGAGCGGCCGTGGGGTTGGAGCGGGGTCCGCCGGACGGTATGGCTCAGTGATCGGGAAAGACGGAGGATGCTCGTGCGGCGACGGTCTGCAGTGGTGACCACGGTGGTGTGTGGGGTACTCGCGGTGTCGGGGTGTTCCACCACCGAGAGCGGGAACGCACAGCCGAGTTCGGCTGACCCAGCGGCGGCTGCTGCGGCACTGTGGGATCCGTGCAGTCAGATCCCGGACTCGATGTTGACCAGATTGGGGCTCGACGTGGCGTCGAAGCGATCCGGCATCCTCGGGGCAGAAGAGCCAGGCTGGAAGATCTGCGCGTGGGATGACGCTAACTACCCCTCCGGCTTTGGCATCGGTGTCTTTTCAACGATCCACACGGTCGACGAAGTGCGGGCGAAGTCCACCAACATCGAGTTCAAGGACGTCGTGATCGCAGGCCGCAACGGTGTGCAGTTCCGGCAAAGCCACTACGACGCTAACGAAGACTGCTCGATCGTCTTCCCGACGTCGACTGGATTCACGCAACTCGACATGCTCAACAGCGGCGTCAAAGAGAAGTCAGTGCCGCCATGCCAACGACTGCAACCGATCGCGGAAGCGATCGTCCCGCTCTTTCCCAAATAGAACTTTCGAAATCAGGGGGTGTCATGACTTCAGAAGACGAGAAGTCCCGCTGGCAGTATCTGAACGAAGAGGCGAAGGCAGGCCGCCTCTACCTCGACCCCTCGGTCGCGACAAGTTGTCGCGACGCAAGCAACAAGCAGATCGACCTCTTTGTCCAACTGAAGAATGACCTACAGTACGTCTCCTCGGTGTCTGGTCTCGGCCGGTTCAATGCAGCTGACGAGCTTGCAAAGATGCTCGGAATGAAAGCGATTGGCGGAGAGCGTGATTTCGACACCGCCTTCAAAGAACACATCGAGGTGCTCACGTTGATCCGCGACACCATCGAGATCTCAGTGAAGAAGTACGAGGACCAGCAAATAGCCCAAGCGCAAGCAACGGACGCGTTGGGCAACGGCTACTGATCCACGCTCCGTCCGCTGACCAGTCCACCCGACGGGCAGGTCACATCCGCTGCGGTGCCGCGATTCCCAACTGCCCCAATCCGATTTCCAGCGTGCGGGAAGTCAACTGACACAACGAGATTCGATTCGAACGCATCGGTTCGTCAGCCGCAAGGACCGGACACGAGTCGTAGAAGCTGGTGTAGGCGCGGGCCAGTTCGTAGAGATAGCCCGCCAGCCGGTGTGGCTCCAATGTGTCGGCCACCTCGGCGAGGACAGTGCTGTAGCCATCGAGGCACAGACCGAGTTCCCGCTCGGCTGGTTCCATCGGCCCGCCGATATCTACGACCGCCGAGGTTGCGGCGTCGGTTTTGCGCAAGATCGAACAGACCCTTGCGTGGGCATACTGCAGGTAGACACCGGTGTTGCCGTTGAGCGTAGTCATGCGGTCCGGGTCGAAGGTGTAGTCCTTGACCCTGGATGTCGATAGATCCGCATACTTCACCGCGCCGATTCCCGCCTGCTCGGCGATCGCATCGAGCTCCGCCGACGACAGGTCCGAGTTCTTCTCGACGACCACCGCACGCGCACGCCCGACCGCTTCGTCGAGCAGGTCCATCAACCGAACCGTCCCACCCGCACGGGTTTTGAACGGTTTGCCGTCCGGCCCGAGGATGGTGCCGTAAGCGACGTGAGCGACCTCGATCGCCTCGGTGAGCCAGCCTGCCCGCCGTGCCGCTTCGAACACCAGCTGGAAATGCAGAGCCTGCCGCGAGTCGGTGACGTACAGCAGCCGGTCTGCGTGCAGTGAGGTGATGCGGTACCGGATGGTGGCCAGGTCGGTGCTGTCGTAGCCGTAGCCACCGTCGCTTTTGCGGACCATCAGGACCGCCGGCTGATCATCGGGTCCTTTGACCTGTTCGGACAGCACGACGACCGCACCGTCACTCTCGACCGCGACGCCCTTGTCCAGCAGTTCGGTGACTGTATCGGCGAGCTTGTCGTTGTAGAACGACTCACCGAAGTAGTCGCCCGGAGTGAGCAGGACACCGAGCCGGTCGTAGATCGCGGCGAACGCCTTCTCGGACTCCGCGACGATCTCCCGCCAACGGGCCATCGTGTCAGGGTCACCGGCTTGCAGCGCAACCACACGAGTCCTAGCCCGGTCCGCAAAGCCTGAATCCGAGTCGAATTGTTTCCTGGCCGCCTTGTACAAACTGTCCAGCGCCGACACCGAGCTGGTGTCTTCGTCGAGTTCGTCTGTATGCCACGGCGATTCGGGGTGCTCGTCGATGTATTGGATGAGCATCCCGAACTGTGTACCCCAGTCACCCAGGTGGTTCGCACGGACGACATCGGCGCCGAGAAACCCGAAGACCCGGGCCAGGCTGTCCCCGATGATGGTGGTCCGCAGGTGTCCGACGTGCATTTCCTTCGCCACGTTCGGCGCCGAGTAGTCGATGACGACCCGTTGCCCGTCTTCGGTGGTGGGGACACCGAGCCGGTCATCAGCCAGGCGCGCTGCGACGGATTGCCACACCGCTGTATCGGCCAGGGTGATGTTCAAGAAACCTGGGCCTGACACTTGTACATCAGCGATCACTCCATCAGCGAGATCGATCCAAGTGACGAGCTCAGCGCCGAGCTTCGTCGGCGGGATACCGACCCGCTTCGCCAACGGCAGCGCGACATTGGATTGGAAGTCGGCGCGATCGGAACGTCGCACTACCGGGTCCGCATCCGCCGCTTCCGGACGGACTCGGGCGATCGCCTCCGACACAGCGGCAGCGACACGTCCGAGCAGCGGCACAACACCGGCAGAGCTCACCTTGGGTTCCCTTCCCGTGGATGGTGAACTCATTGTCGCAAGCACATCAAGCGGAATATCGGCTGCTACTCAGCAGATCGCGTCTCCCCTTCAATGAGCGATGGTCGGGAAGCCGGCAGGAGCAAGCACATACCACCTACAGACGTACGCTGACCTGCGAGGACCAACGCTTCCAGGAAGGTGTGCTGATGACCGTCACTGCTGTTCGGTTCGCTGTCGGACTGATTGCCGCGGCCACACTGGCGTTGGCAGGATGCGACGGCAACCCGCCACCGACCGCACCTAGCGAGTCGGTATCGCCGAGTACGACGGCGTCCGCGTCTTTGTCCGAGGGGCCCGCTGCGTCGATGTCGTCGACCCACCTCCCAGAAACCACCACCCCGGCCCCTTCGGCTGAGTTGACCCCGCACGCCTCACCGGCACCGCCCGCATCCTCACCCACGATCCAACAATCAGAGCCGACCTTCTTGTATTGCGAGAACGGCACCGCGATATATAGCGATCAGTCGTACGTAGTCGGGGACCCACGCTGCCCACAGCCCACCGCTAACGAAGACCCGCACGGTCGCGACTACCAGTGTGATGCGCAAGGAACCAACTGCACCTACCCCGATGGCTCTCCGGTCCCGGGTTATCGGCGGTGCGGCACACAGTGTGGTGAAGCACCGACTTCTGGTGAGGTTCAACGCAAGTGGATGGAATGCATCGCTGTGAAATCGGTAGAGCAATGTCGAGCGGAGCAGTGAGGAGTCGTCGATAAAGTCGCTGCGCCCGTTCCAGCGCCCATACATCTGGGACGAGGACGAACGGCCAACGGACCTGCGCCCCGCCGTGTATCCGCGAGACCGCATCTACTGTGACCAGACCCTCCGTACCCCACCCATGAAGCACCTTGATACTAGGGTTGACCATATGGAAAAACGCGTCCAAGTGAAGATCTGTGGTATCAGGTCCGAACTCGACCTCGCTGCGGCGTTGAGTGCTCGGCCCGATGCCGTGGGGTTCATCTCTGGCATCACGCACTTCAGCGAGGACGCGCTCACACCGGAGAAGGCGGCGGCCTTGTCCGCGCAGGTATCGAGCCGAGTCGGCGCCCACTCGGTGAAGCGTGTGCTGGTCACCCACCTCGAAGACGCTGACGCGATTTTGCAGCTTGCGCAGATGGTCGACGTCGAGGCTATCCAGGTGCATGGCCTGGTAAATCGAGCGAACTTGCGAAAGGTCTACGAGCACAGGGGCAATCGCGAGATCCTGCGGGCGGTTCACGTCACCGACGAGGGCGTGTTCTCCGCCGTCGAGGATGTCGCCAAGTATTGCGACGTTGTCCTTCTGGACTCGCGCACGCCCAGCCGTCTCGGGGGAACCGGTCAAACACATGACTGGAACATCAGCAAGAAGATCGTCGAAGCGTTGGCCGGGCGCAAGGATGTGGCATTGGCCGGCGGTCTCACCCCGGCCAACGTCGGTAAGGCAATCGACCTCGTGCGGCCCTATGGAGTGGACGTCAACACCGGCGTCGACGACGCCGGTGGCAACAAGTCAAAGGCGGCATGCGCTGAATTCGTCAAGGCCGCGACCCGGGAGCTCGCCTCGACTTGTCATCCAGCACAACAGCACTGAGCACCAGTGCCCCGCCGATCACCGCCCCCAGCGTGATCGGTGTGTTGGTGAAGATCGCACTCACCACGGCCGCGAAAACGGCTTCGTTGAGCCCGATGATGCTCGCAGTCGTCGCGTCCAAGCCCCGCAGGCCCAACCAGTAGAGGCAGAAGCCCGGTCCGAGCAGTAGCGCCCCGACCAGGACGAGCGATCCAGCGGTCCGAGCGTCCGGTGGATCGGTCAGGATCAGTCCGCCGCCGAGCACACTGGCCACCACCAACTGCCATCCCGCCGACGCGATCGTCGGTCGCTGTGCCGACTCCCGGGCGATGAGGCTGACCAGCCGTGCGACACACACCGCACTGCCGACTGCGAGGACACAGCCCAACAGCGCTCTGTCCATACCGATTTCAGCCGAGCTGCCCGGTACCGCCACCGCCACTGCGGCACCGACCAGCACGAACTCGACGCCGACGAGCACCGTCGGTCGGCGTCGCCCGCGGACTATCTCGGCGGCGAGCAACAGCAGGGGCGCGATCAGATGCAATGCCACCACCACAGGCAACGGTCCACATTTCAACGCTGCGACGAACAGCAGCAAGTTGGCCGCCTCGAGCGCGCCCAATCGCACATAGAGGCCGGGCGACTCCAGCAGTGTTCGAATCGGACCTTGGCGGCGTGCGCCCGCGACGAGGAGCAATGTCACTCCGCCCCCGGCAGCAACAAGCGCCGAGGAGGCGAGGGAACCCTCGAGCGCCGCCAGCGCGGCACTCGACATGCCCCACACGAAGGTCGCCGCGAGCATGATCCACGGCGACGATCGTGTGAGCGATGACCGGACTGCGGTCAAAAAATGTAGGTCACGATAGGCAGCACCACAGCAGTGAACCCGCCGAAGACGCCCGCCGCAATAGCCCGCTGGGAGAAGTTGGGGAATCGGCTGGTCAGCCAGGCGAGTGTGCCGAACGCGAGCACGAAGGTGCCCCACACGATCAAGCCACCCGCGGCGGCGCGCTGAGGGAGCGGAGCCTCCTCAGCCAGACCTGCCTTCAACAGCGCTCCGAGCCCCACGATCGTCAGTCCGGCGGCCGATGCCAACACGAACATCGCGAAGCCCACATGGCTGTTCATCACCAGTCGGCGTGACCCCCATTCGGTCACCACCCGGCCATCGCTGTGGTGCGCGCCGTCGACCTGACAGATCAGGTCGAAAACCCTTCCGGGGTTGACGGTTTCGGCGACCGCGGTTCGCGCGTGCACCATGGCCTCGACGGCCAGGGTCGTCGAGTACGCGGTGATGAACCCCTCACTCGATGTCCGGAATCCGCCGCGACTCGGCAGTTGCTGAGTCATCACCTGCAGATCGAACAACGCGGTCAACGCCGCCCGGACCGCCGGATGAAAGATCAGCGTGCCATCGGCGACCAGCACGGCACCGACTGCCGCATGCAGCCCGAGGTGGGTCCAGATATGGGCGACATCGCCGCGCAGGAAATGCTCGTCCCCGTTGCAGTTGGCACCGCTGGCAAGCCCGTCGAGCATCCGTTCGATCGCCAGCTCGGATGCCCGCCGCGCCCGCCTGCCGCCCACCGACGCGTACTCGGGACGGGCCAGCACCGTGGCGATGTGGGCCGCCGAGTACAGCGGTTCGGCGCGGACGTCGTCGGACAGCATCGTCAGCGCCAGAAAGGTCACGCCACGCAGCGTCGCCCGCGCCACTTCCACGTCGTCGGCCGCGTACGGGGCGAGTGCATGCATAGCGGCGGTCGTCGCGGTCAGGGACACGGGGCCGACAGATCCGGACATCCGATAGCCGCCCGATTCGGCATCCTGTTCCTGAATCAACGTTCTGATGCACTCGCGGACGTCGGAATCGTCGTCGGCCACCCCGAGGCAGTGCATCGCCCGCAGCTGCCACGCGATGTCGATCGGCCCCGTGAACTCCCCCGCACCCGCGGTGGGCGGCACGATCATCTGCCGACGTACCAGATGCAGCACCTCGTCTGCCCGCGGAACAGGAATACCTTGCCGCAGTCAGCGCACACACCACCTCCGCGGTGTTCTGCGGATTCGGCGGCACGTCATGGACCCAGCCCCAGCCGGCCCCGCCCGCGCCATCAGAGAATTGGTAACGTTCGAACCACTCGACCGCCAGTCTCATGCGCTCATCGAGATTGGACATGTCCCCACCTACCGATCTGTGTCGAACCCATTCCAGCCCAGGTTCTTTCACTTACTAGATGCTCCCAGACGCCGAAGGAGTTCACGAACACCGTGGCGAACGACCCATGAATCCGCAGGTCCTGTCGGTGGGGCGGCGTAGTGTCACGCATATCGGCGTTGCGGGTGACCAACCGGAGGTTCGCGATGGACGTGCTGCTCGGGATCGGAACACGTAAGGGTTTGTTTTTGGCTCGTAGCCGGGATGGGCGGGCCAGTTGGACCGTGTCGCCACCGCAGTTTCCGGTGGCTGATGTGAAGGCGTTGGCGATCGACACCCGGCGGGGGACGCCGCGAGTGCTCGCCGGGGTATTGAACAGTCATTTCGGGCCTACATTGGTGGTCAGTGATGATCTCGGGGAGACGTGGAGCGAGCCGGATGACGCGCCGCTGGCGTTTCCCGAGGACACCGGGGCGGCGCTGGGCGGCGTGTGGCAGATCGCGCCTGCTACCGAAGCCGAGCCGGATGTGGTGTACGCGGGTGTCGAGCCGTCTGCTTTGTTCCGGTCGACTGATCGTGGCCGGACGTTCGAGCTGGTCAGGGGGTTGTGGGAGCATCCTCATCGGCCACAGTGGGAGCCGGGTGGTGGTGGGTTGGCCTTGCATACTGTGCTGCCTCATCCGGTGGATACGCGGCGAATGGCGGTGGCCATGTCTACCGGCGGGGTTTATCAAACAGCCGACGGCGGGGAATCATGGACGCCGACGAACAAGGGGGTCACCGCGGACTTCATGCCCGGCGAGTTCCCGGAATGGGGGCAGTGCGTGCACAAAGTCGCCCTTGATGCCGAGTCGCCGAGCACTATGTATTTGCAGAACCACGGTGGGGTGTTCCGGAGCACCGATGCGGGCGTGAGCTGGCAGTCGATCGACGGCGGGCTACCGCCGTCCAATTTCGGCTTCCCGATCGTCGCGCATCCGCGTAAGCCTGGGGTGATCTACACTTTCCCGCTGGTGGCGGATATGGATCGTTTCCGCTTTCCGCCCGATGCAGTCTGCGCGGTGTATCGCAGTGCGGACGGCGGCGAGACGTGGTCGAAGCTGAACGATGGACTTCCCACGGTCCCGTTCTGGGCTGCGGTCATGCGCGATGCCATGTGCGCCGACGATGCCGACCCGACCGGCATCTATTTCGGTACTCGCAACGGCGAAGTGTATTGCAGCGCAGACGAAGGCGACCATTGGCAGCTCGTGGCCGACAAGCTGCCCGACGTGCTGTGCGTGCGCGCCGCGGTCATCGGATAGCGCGATGGCCCGCGTCTGCCTGCCCTCCATGCTGCGCACCTATGTCGACGGCGCCAAGGAACTCGATATCGACGGTGCGACCCTGCACCAGGTCCTCGATGCGCTGCGCGAACGATCACCCGGCTTGGAGCGGCGTCTCCGCGATGAACGCGGGGTGTTGCGCCGGTACGTGAACTTCTACATCGACGGTGACGAATGCCGTCTCCTCGACGGCCAGGACACCGCTGTCGGCGCACGTACCGAGGTGATGATCATCCCGTCGGTTGCCGGCGGATGAGACCTATTCCATTGGAGTGCAATGAATCCTGCTACCGGAAATAGGGCGTTGCCTGCACCCAATGGAACCCGCGCGATACAGCCGGGAACTGCGCGAGGTCGACCTGATCCAGCTGCATTCGTACCGGACGTCCGCCGAGTACGCCCTCCAGAATCAACCGATCCGATTGTGGCTGCACATAACTGAACGTCGCGAGCTTCCATTGGTGCCCCGTGTCTTTCGACAGCGTGATGGTGTGCTGGTCGGTGTCGACCCGAGCGGGGAAGGAGACCAGTGAATCGTCCAGCCGCTGCACGGTCATGCCCTGGGGGATGTCGAAGATGATGCGGCGAAATCGTTCAGTGGCGGTCGGCATTCCGCTGTTGGACCGCGGTTCACGGAAATCGACCAGTGCGGGCACCTGCTCCCCCGCGATCGAGTACTCGGTGACGTTCCAGATGCCGTAGAGCGGCGACTTGGCCCGTGCGTTGCCGTAGGTGTGCCAGCCGTCGTATGCCTCGACGGTCGTGGCACCGAGCAGCCACACCCCCATCAGCACCTGGACTGTCAGCAGGATTCGGTTGCCACGCGCAGTGGACAGCAAGGGTGTCGGCGTTCGAGCTACGACTGCGCGGCCGAGCAGGGCCCGAACGACCCGGATGACGTCCGGTGCGGCCAATACTGTTGCGTACAAGAACAATTGCAGGGCGAACAGCTTCACCGGCACATCGAACGTCAGATTCATCAAGAGCACCTGCAACGCCACAACGACAGCAAGAACAGACCCGAGCCCCGCGGTCACCGGCAGGATGAGAAGAAGCGCCGCAACGACTTCCGCCGCACCCAACGCCATCTCATACGGCTCCGACAGCGACGACTGCGCCCACAGCACCGCCATCGGGCTCATCTGACCGAACGGTTCGACCAACCGCTCGAGATTGAACGACATCTGCGACGGCAACACCTTGATCATCCCGTACAGCAAAAGGGCGCTCGCCAGGGAAATACGCAACAGCAGCCGGAACCACTCATACAGTCGCGTGTAGTTCGGGCGACGCCGGTCGAGGACCGACCAGGCGGCGGTCACCGGCACGGCAACCAGGAGGAGGGTGAAAACAGCCACCCATTTCGCCGCTGTGTCGCCGCTGCCGGTGACCGTGTAATCGATGGGTACCTCGAAGATCTGGGTGCCGACCCAGTCAGTGAGCGGATGCAGCGCCGTCCATTCGGCGACCTCGCTCACCATCTCCTGCGGCACGCCCAGGGTGCGCAACAGCGCGTGCAGCAGCCACACCCCCGCCATCCCGACACCGACAACGATGAACCCGAACCGGAAAAGTACACGGACCGCCGGACGCCACCGCTCCACAGCCTCCCGCTCGATGCCATCGACCACGGGCTCCCGCTGAGCCAACACCCCTGTAACCATCCATCACTCCTACGGTCGAAAGCCGTGCGGATGAAACGCTATGGCAGCAGGCGTAACTCGGAAATCCAGCAAAGTCGTTGCCCCGAGCATTCGGGTCAGGCGTCAATTCAAAACGGTCCACACATTGGTGTCCGGTCCCTCGCCGAGGCAGAACATTTCCTCACCGTCAGGCGATGTCGCTACACCCGAGCCCACCTCACAGGGTGCACCCGGAGTGCGAGTACCGAGCAGGGGCACTGATTGCACCCATTTCGCGCTCGGGCCCCCCGCCTTGGTGCATTTGAGGGTGCTTCCGTCAGCTGCGGTGGCGTAGTCGTCGCCGGGCGGGGTGCACGCGACACCGACTGCGGATGTCGTCTTCTTCGGTGTGGGCACGGTGGTAGGCACTGCGGTGGTGCTGCTTTCGGGCGCGAGCTCCGGGGTCGTGGCGGGAAGTGGAGCGGCGGCCGATGGAGTAGTGGTCGCGGTGGCGGGTGCCAGGGCGGTCACGGTGGCGGGTGCCGGAGCGGTCGCGAGCGGGATCGTGACCTTCGCCGGCGCCGGGGTGACGAAGCGCGGCGCGTTCATCGGGGCGCTTTCGTCCTGGACCAGCGGAACGAACTGCAGCGCGACCACGTCGGGTAATGCTTGGACCACGGACCAGCCCTCGACTGTGGTTCCCGCTTTAGGAGACGCGCTGTAGGTGAACGTGTCGAAACAGTCGTCGGTGAGGATGGCGTGTTCGGTCCGCTGGGTGATCCCGGCGCGGTCCACGGTGCTGAGCAGCCACTGATCGGGTCGCGACATCCGGCTGGTGCCGATGCTCTCGATCTGGGCGCGAACCGCCAACGCGACGCGGCCCGCACCCAGATCGGTCACGCAGTCCGCGGGGGCGAGGGCCACTTCGGTGAACGTGATCGTGCCTACCTTCGCCCCAGTCGCCGCGTCGGTGAACGCGAATGGCGTGCCGAGACCTGACGTCGGCGCGGAACCAGCCGCGGATGTGGTGGCTGGTGTCGTCGGCGAATCGACGCTCCCGCACCCGGTTACACCGGCCAGAGCGGCCAACACTGCGATGGGTGCCAGATGACGCTGCATGAATGAAATCCCCTCGTAAGAACGCGAACCAGACAGCTTCGCATGATGGAGCACGCTGCTGGAAATACGCCGATCGCATGACCACAATCAGGCCGAGGCTCGCGGCAGCGCCATCGATCAGGAGGAACCCCACCCGCAGCGCGGACATCCGATCCGCATGTTTTCGCAACCGATGTCAACTATGTTGGTACTCAACGCATTACAGCTCCACCAGCTGCGCGGAGCTGGCATCCGGAGGGGGATCGATGCCGAATATTCATCGCGAGCGGGTAGCACGGTGGGCGGAGCGCACACTCGCCGAACAGCGACAGTTGACACCGGGGCAGCGTCGGTTCCTGGCAGGCCTGCTCACTGTGCGCGGCTGGCATCTGCTCGTGGACAGCGGTTCGCCCGTGCCCGATCGGATCGCGGCGTTGCGCTGGGGCGCACGGGCGTGTTCGCACTCGTGTTCACCGACACGCTGCCCAGCTCCGTCGACGTCCTGAAGATCCGCAGCGAGGCCGAGCGGACCTTCGCCAAATCGGTGGTCGGCGGCTCCCAATTCGTGCCGCACTCCCTCGACATCATGCTGCTCATGCCCCGTGGTTCGCGGGCCGCGTCAGATGGCCGCTATCTCGTAGTCGATGAGACCAGCTTCGTCGACACTCTGACGCACCGAGAGAAGCGGATGCGTGCGGAGCGGGTCAGCGAGCTGGCCGCGACCGCCGCGGAGAAGCTCAGCGCACACCGGTACCTCTGTGCTGACGACGCTCCTGCGGCGGAGACCGTCGATGCCGGTGGGCTGTTCGACCAGGACGACCTGCGCGTCGACGCGAGGACAGCCGCGCTTGCCAGACCGTTCAGCGATTGGATGACCTTCCTCGACCCCGATCAGCTCTCACTCGTGCACACCACCTTCACCGGCCCTGCCCGGTTCAGCGGTCCGGCGGGGACCGGGAAGTCGGTCGTCGCTCTGCACCGCATGGCACACTTCGCCAAGCGCAATCCAGGACGGCTGTTGTTCACGACATTCGTCAAAAGCCTGCCCGCCTATCACGAGCGAGGATTCGCACAGCTGGCGCCACACGCCGTCGATCGTGCTGAATTCAAGGGCCTGCATGCGTGGGCAACAGCGTTCCTGCGCCGCCGCAGGGTGAAGTTCGAACTCGACAACGCCACGATCAAGGAGGCGTTCAGCCAAGCTTGGCGGGGTGCGAGTGGGGTACTGGATCGGGTCGAGGGCACCGATCGCGGGTACTGGAAGGACGAGATCGACAGGGTGATCAAGGGCCGCAGGATCACCGATCTGCTGACGTACAAGCGCGTGCGAAGAGTGGGTCGTGAAGGTATCAGCCTCCGGTCCTCGAGTCGCCAATTCGTCTGGGAAACCCTGTATCAGCCCTACCAGGAATTCCTGGATGCGCGGAATATCCACGACTTCAACGACGTGATCTCGTTGGCCGTCGACGAGCTCCGAGCGCGACCGCTCGACAGTACCGAGGCATACGCCATGGTCGTCGTCGACGAGGTGCAGGACTTCACCCTCGCCCAGTTACAGCTGGTGCATCAGATAGCGGGCGGTGATTCCGAGAGCCAACTGCTTCTGGTCGGAGACGGACAGCAGCAGGTCTATGCCGGCGGCTGCACCTTGTCCGAAGCCGGAATCCCCCTGGCCGGAGGTCGTGGCCGAATCCTCCGAACGAACTACCGCAATCGTGAAGCGGTACTGCGGTATTCACAGCGCATCGACGCAGGAAATGCGGTCGATGACCTCGACGGCGGCGTCGGCGTCATCCTTCGTGACAGCGATCCCACCTTGTCCGACGGTCGCGCGGACGACGTTCATGTCTCCCGGCGCGAGGTGGACCGGCTGCTCCCGCTCGCGCTCCGCAACGCACCGCTGGCGCCGAGTTCCGAGATCGCCGTGATCGTGAACTGGCCGAACCAGGTCTATCGATACCTGCGGGTACTGCGTAGAGCGGGTTTCGACGCCATCTCGATGGAGAACTACGACGGCTCGCAAGTCGGACCCATCAAGGTCGGCACCGTGCGCCGCGCGAAGGGGATGGATTTCGCCGCCGTCTTCCACATCACCGAGGAACCGCCGACCGACCTCGGGGCGCTGTCCGGCGGCGCCAGGGACCGAGCCGAGATGCTGGCCAGGCAGCTACTCGTCGCCACCAGCCGCGCCCGCGACTATCTCTGGGTCGCCTACCTGTCGGACTGAACTGGGAGGATCACAACTGTGTACGACAACCCGCGCGCGTGGCTCATCCGGTCGGGCCGCGACGGCCAACGCGAACATCGCGCGCTCGACGAAGGCCTGGCCATCGTCGGCTGGGATGAGATGGGCGATCTCAGCCGCTATCGAACCTGGGAAGAGCTCAAGGCGGCACTGCGCGAGAAGTATCCCCTCGCTTCACCCAATGTGGTCGGCAACTGGGCTGGGCAACTCTGGAAATTCGGCACCGACATCGCGAACGACGACCTGGTCGTCATGCCGCTGAAGCTGCAAACCGGCTATGTCGCGATCGGGCGGGTGGTCGGCCAGTACGAGTATCGCGAGGCCGAGCCCGAGGAATTCCGCCAGGTCCGGAAGGTCGACTGGCTGCGAACCGACATCGTGTGGGAGGCATTGCGGCCCGACCTGCGCGCCAGTCTCGGTTCGTTGCTCACCGTGTGCGGGATCCACCGCAATCATGCGGCCGCTCGCATCGCCCACCTGGCCGAATTCGGGACAGATCCCGGATTCGACAGTGACGAGGTGGCCACCGATTCGGCCCAACTGCTCGCCGAGGCGAGTTCCCATGCGGCGGACAATCCCCGTCAACTCACCATCCGCAGTCTGCTCGAGCACTGGCAGTTCGAACGGCGTACCGCGGCGGCGATCGAGGTGATCAAATCCGCCCTCGCCGAGAACGGGCTCACCACCAGGCCGCCGTTCACCGAGGGTGCGCTCAGCGACATCGTCACCATCGTGCCGCTCGATGCCGAACCCGACACGGTTACCGATCTTGCGACGGATTGCGAAGTCCGGCAACAGGATTCCAGCGCGGTGGAGAACGTCTCCGATCCCGAACCGATGACCCGTCGGCTGGGGGATCTGCCCGCGGCGCTGATGTCGGTGCCCTCGCACGTGAGCCTTACCGTGGCGAAGACGACCATGGTGCGTCATCAGTTCTCGCAACTCGCCGTCATCGACCACGACGGGACCTATCACGGCGCGATCACCTGGGAATCGATCGGCCGAGCCCATATCTCCGGTGACCACCCGTCCCTGGCCGAGGCGACCGTGCCCGCCGTCGTCGTCGACCACGACGCTCCGCTGCTCGACCAGATCGACGCCATCTACGACAACGGGTTCATCTTCGTGCGCAACCCTGATCGTGTTCGGGTGACAGGCATCCTCACCGCATCGGATCTCACCCACCAATTCGGCATGCTGGCAAAGCCTTTCGTGCTGATCGAGGAGGCAGAGAACCGGCTGCGCCGCGCAGCCAACGATCATCTCGATCCCGACGACATCAAAGCCGCGGCTCCCAAGAACAGGCGCGCCCACACCACCGAAGCGGCGCACCTGACCTTCGGTGGCTACGTGTACCTCCTGCGCGACCCGGTTCGCTGGCGCAAGCTCGGCTGGCGCCTCGATCAAAGTCAGGTCCTGGAGCTGGTGGAACAGGTGCGCGATGTACGGAATGAGTTGATGCACTTCGCCACCGATCCGCTGTCGGCGGGTCAGGAAGCCGCGGTGCACGGTCTGCTACAACTTCTGCGCACCGCCGAACCCAATCCCTGAGCACAGGGCCGGCCGCTACCCGCTGACGGAGAAGGGGAATATCGGCAGTTTCGCCAGTTGTTCTCCGGGCTTCATGACGAACGAACGTCCGGTGCAGTCGCCGTTCTCCCAGAACGTCTGCGCGACACTGCCGCCGTTGACCACCGAGCCGGCGCCCCTCGGGCCGAGACTGGCGACGCCCAACTCCAGGCAGCTCTCCGGTCCGATCGACGGCACCTCACCGTGCGGTAGCGAGTGGAGCAAGTCTTTGAAATCGGGCATGTCCCACCAGCAGACGGTGCCGGCGGGGCATTGCTGCGTCAGCAGAGCTGTCGGCGTGCGCGCCGAGATCGTCGCACTCGCAGTCGGTTTCACCGCGGTAGGTACGACCGCCGTGGTGACATCGACCGGCGCGCCCGGTTGGGCGACCGACGTCACGGAACTGCCCTGCACAGGGGCACCTCCGTTGGCGTCGGGTTGAAACGCCATGAAGACCAGTGCTGCGCCGACGACCCCCGCGACGAGAAACCCACCGGCCACCACCAGTTGCACGGTGCGGCGCTTCTCCTTCGTGCCCTCGCTGCTCACCTCGGCGTCACGTCGCCACACACCGAAGTTGGTACTGGATCGCACTTGGCGGGTGTACGACTCGTTCTGTGCGCTGCGATGCTGCGCATCGAGGCTGGCACGACCATGGACGTGCGCCTTCGGCTCGCCCTCGTTGGGCGGGAGTTCTGCACTCACACGCACAGGCTAGTCCCAGACGGCCAGACAGGTTGGGAGAAGCCAAGATTGGCCGATCCACAGGCCCGGGAACGCAAAAAGGCCCTCCAACCGAAGTTGGAGGGCCTTTTGCAATGATGTTCCGGCAGTGTCCTACTCTCCCACACCCTGTCGAGTGCAGTACCATCGGCGCAGGTGGCCTTAGCTTCCGGGTTCGGAATGGGAC
>NZ_JBHXWQ010000018.1:0-12943 GCF_042671725.1 Nocardia sp. NPDC127606
GACGGTCAGCTCGGCGAACTCGCCGCCGCGATCTACGCGCGGTTCAACCAGACCGACGCCGGGCGGGACTTCTCCGCCATCGTCACCGACATCCGCGACCGCTCCGGCGAGGTTTCGGAATGACCGACTACGAGACCATCCTGGTCGAGACCAAGAACCACGTCGGCTGGATCACGCTGAATCGGCCGAAGGCGCTCAACGCGCTCAACAGCGCGGTGCTCGACGACATCGTCGCCGCGCTCGACGCGTTGGGTCGTGACGACGAGGTCGGGGCGGTCGTGATCACCGGCTCCGTCAAGGCTTTCGCGGCGGGCGCCGATATCAAGGAGATGGCGCCCAAGTCGTACATGGACATGTTCATGGACGACTACTTCGCTCGCTGGGACCGGCTCGCGCAGTTCCGTAAGCCGACCGTCGCCGCGGTCGCGGGGTACGCGTTGGGCGGTGGCTGTGAGCTGGCCATGCTCTGCGACATCCTGATCGCCGCCGACACCGCGCAATTCGGCCAGCCCGAGATCAAGCTGGGCGTGATCCCCGGCATCGGCGGCTCGCAACGGCTCACCCGCGCGGTGGGCAAGGCCAAGGCGATGGACATGGTGCTGACCGGCCGCACGATCGGCGCCGAGGAGGCCGAACGCGCCGGACTGATCTCCCGCGTCGTCCCAGCAGCCACCCTGCTCGACACCGCTGCAGAGGTCGCTGAAGCCATCGCCGCCAAGTCTCTTCCGGTGACGATGATCGCCAAGGAAGCGGTCAGCCGGTCGTTCGAGACGACCCTCGCGGAGGGAATCCGCTTCGAACGCCGCGTCTTCCATTCACTCTTCGCGACCGAAGATCAGAAAGAGGGGATGAGTGCCTTCGCCGAAAAACGGCCCGCGCACTTCACTCACCGCTAAGTAGAGCGGCATTGGCAATAGGACCTATAGCTACTACGTTGATGATCTTTGTGAACGAGGAGCAGACGCCCCGACAGCCTGATGTCCGGCTGAAACTCCGAGCCGCTGCGACTCTTGCGGTCGTAGTAGGCAGTTGGTAGGTAGTGAAAGGCTGCGAAGGCCGACAGGAACAACGCCCGTTTGAGCTTGAGGTTGCCCGCGAGGAAGGGGAACTCGCCGTAGATCGAGCTGCCTGATCGGTGGTGATCGAGGGCGACGCCGGTGTAGTGGCCGGCCGAGGTGAAAGCAGTACCGCCGTCGTCGATGTCGAGCAGGGTGCGGTCGCCGGTGCGGACTCCGATGCCGTCATCTGCCGCTGGTGACCGGCGACAACACCACCAGGATCATGCGTTCGACTTGCGGCAGTAGTCATACCGCGCCCGGCGAGGTGTACCAAGTGGCAGACCCACGAAGAGGTGAGGGGCAAGCAGACCATGTCTTCGTAGAAAGCGTGGCGGTGGCGCTAGTCCGCGAGGTAGGTAGGATTTGTTGCCGAGAAAAGGTCTCGGTGACGATCCGGGGTTCTATTCTTTGGCTGCTTCGATGAAGAAGTGCTGTGTGATGGTTTGCCCAGTCGCCTTTTGGATTCCGAGCTCCAGACCTGGCTTCTGGGCCTGTCGACACGCCATGAGAGTTCGTCCCTCGGCAACGCGGCGAAACTTCCGGGAAGGCGATACTTCCCCGCTCGAGCATGAGCTTCTCAACCTGATCATCGGCGACGGAACGGTCGCGTGGGTCGTGTCGCCAATGCGCTGGCCAGCGGGACCGCCGACTTCGAGTATGCCTCCCGGCAGTCGCTTGGCATCGAACGTAACATGCGGTACCTTGAGAGTAGAGTTGGTACCCGTGAACGTACCCAATGGAGGGTTGTATGGCCCGGGAGCTGGACGCGGCTGGTGAGCTCGTCTCTGCGGAGGTCCGCGAGATCGTAGGTGTCTTCTCGGCAGACTTCGCCGACCATGAGTGGTCGTTGTTCGACCAGCGTCCAGCTCGGGCCAGGCCGCGCCGGTCCGCAATCTTGGCGGGATCGGCGGGATCGGCCCGGTGAGCGTCGTGTCGGAGGCAGTGGTGCTCGTCGAGCAGATCGGGCCCGTGCGCGTGATTGTGCTCAATCGGCCGCGGCAACGCAATGCGTTGAATCCGGCACTGGTCGACGGCCTGACCGTCGCACTTGCCGCCGCTGAGCACGACCCCGCCACCAAGGCTGTTCTGATCGCCGGAGCAGGACCCAGTTTCTGCGCGGGCGCGGATCTGCGGCATTTGCTCACACTCGCCGACGCTGGGGAGTCGCCGGTGCCTTTTCTGCGTACTATTTCGGATCTCACCCGGCGGATCGAGCTCAGCGCAGTGCCAATGGTGGCCGTGCTGCATGGCCACGCGGTCGCCGGCGGCCTCGAGATCGCATGGGCATGCGATGCGGTCCTCGGTGAGGCGGGCACGCTGATCGGAGACGGGCATATCCGCAGTCACCTGGTTCCTGGCGCCGGCTCGGAAGTGCATATTCGTCATGAGCTCGGCGATTCCTTGGGCCCTTGGCTCGAACTCACCGATGAGCTACGGCCGGTTGAGCGCTTTCTTGGTCCCGAGTCGGTCGTCAGGCCAGGGCGCGGTGCCACCGAAGGCCTGCGCGCCGCGAAAGCCCTTGCTGCCAAACCCAACTTGGGCCGGTCTGCCCTGCAGAAACTGCTCGCCGACCTCGACGAGTACGTCTCGGTAGAGGAGGAGTGGACACGTGAGCTGGCGACGTTCGAGCGGCATTGGTCCGCCCATGACGTCCCGAGGAAACTACGCCGATTTCTCGCCCGCGGTTCAGCGCGCTGTTCGCCTGAGTAGCAGTCGAGATGAGTCAAACCGGACCATTCGCCAAAAGATATTCTAGACCCGAATGTCAGCGGCCGGAAAGTTGACAGCACTATAGATGGCTGCGGCGCAAGCACGAGGTCCAGCGTTCGTTCTTTCGCTCGTGGGGCGGCTTCGCCGCCAGAGCTATGAATCTCACTGAATGGCTTCAAGAAGTGCGGCTCGTGGCTAATCGCGAATTCGAAGGATTGCTGCGGCCGACGTTCAGTTGGGAAGAGTGGAAGATCGACGCTGTGGGTGCGAGCGTTGGCTTTGTCGTTGGCGAGCTGAGCTCGGCTACTCGTGACGGTAGGCCGATCGGGTCGGGGCTAGGGAAGCGTGCACTTCCTCGGAGATAGCGCAGCCCGGTGGCACGGCATAAAAAGCGACTACGTCAACGAGTCCTTTTCGCTCGCGAGACGTACTCTGTGCGCCAGATCGTACCCGTGCGACCTGATAGGCCCGGTCGGCGTATGAGGGGGCGATTCGAGGGTCGGCACGCTTTTCGGTGGTCGGGTTGCCCAAGAATCTGCCTTCGCGGGCGTGTTATGACCGCGCGGAACTCTGCCTGGCCAGCGAACCATGCCGGTGGCCACGGTTCACCACCACAGCCGGGTTCGTAAAACGTAGAGGTACTTGTGGCGAGCGATTGGTACCCTGTATGGTACCTAGAGTGTCGCAGATCACTTTCGAAAGGTGATCAGGTCTACGTGACAACCGCTGCGGCTTAACCGCTCGGCGCATAGCCGTGTGTAGGACAAAGGAGTCATACAATGGAGTTGAAAAGCACGCTGGACAAGGCGGCGGTCTTGGGATATCTTGCGGCAGCTGCGCTGTGGATTGCGCTACTCGGACCGGCATGGGCCTACATTCCGGCAACGCCGACGATGCCAGCTGTCAATATGAACTTTGCAGACTTTGTCGCACTCGACGCGGCCCTGCCAACCGGAGGGCTGCAGCACGCTTTTTACAGCTGGGGTGCCTGGCTTTTCGCCGCTCTCGCGACTGTGTTGGCTATTCTTATTGACCGACTCAGGACAAGTGTGGGAATGACAAGCATGGGAATGGTGGCCATCGCACTTGGCCTCATTCAGCTCGTGGTATCCGTGTTGGCCCTCAAAGGGGAGGCGGCCATGTCCGTGCTGCTCGGAAACCTTCCTTACTTGCGAGTCGGATCGGCACTGTTCCTGATCGGGATATTCCTGCTTACTGCGAGTGGTGTAGCGCGACTCGTATCTGCCCGCTCATCAAACTCTCCTGTCCTTGGATCCCCAGTCCCTGCTCGTTAGGCCAGACAGGCGGCGGCGCGTCGGCGATCGGGTCGTACCAACGCCGCGGTGGCACGGAAACTGCGGCCGACTACACCACGCAACAGCTTGTACTGGTAATCCTGCATATCAAGACGTCGAGCGCGGACGCAGCCAGCAACGCTTTTCCGATCGCGGTCGCGTGAAGGGCAGGCGGGTCCCCGTACGTCCGGCGGTGTGCAGCGCCGGGAGTCGGAGACTTTGTCGAGGAGCAGCGCCTCGGCGCCGCCGACCGCCCCCTTGGCATATCAGTGTCTCTGATATATGGTGATCTGGCCCACAGCGAAACCCCTGGTGTAAGCCCGATAACACCCCGCCTCGTCCCGACGCGGACTACGTCGGGACGGCCACAGGGGCCGGCCCTCGGACAGAACAACCGGTGCCGTCACCGCCGGCGGACAGGTCGCAAGTCCTGAAACGCCGTGATCACGAGTGGCCGAACGCGACAGTGTACCGCGGACACCCCGAGGCGCCGGTGGCCACGACCACCCATCACCTGCAGATTGAGGAGACACCCAGTGGAGTACGACGTCATCGCCGTCGGTTCAGGATCGACGGGAGAACACCCGATGAACGAAAGGGCAGTCTGGTTCTCTGCCCCACGCACGGCAGAATTGCGCCCCGCCGAGGCGCCGGCACCGGGCCCCCATCAGATACAGGTGAGAAGTCTTTGCTCTGCGATCAGCGCTGGAAGCGAGATGAATCTGTACAGGGGCGAGGGCGACCTGCCCGGGTTGTCCGCCTTTCCCACATCGGAGGGTCACCTGCCCTTTCCTGTGAAATTCGGATATCAAGAGGTAGGTGTCGTCGAAGCTGTGGGCTCGCACGTCGATTACGAGGTGGGAGAGCACGTCTTCTGCTTTCATCCACACCAAACCCGTTTCACCCTCGACTCAAGCTTGGTGTGGCGAATACCGCCAGGATTCGATCCGAAGCGGGCAGCATTCGTAGGGTTGTTCGGTGTCGCACTCAATGCGTGCATCACCACTCCCCCCCTAACCGGAGACTGTGTTGTCGTCTCAGGTCTGGGCGTCATCGGAACTTTCGCGGCGTACTTGGCGCGTCAGACTGCACGAAGGCTCATATTGATCGAGCCTTCTATCACCCGACGAGATCGAAGCTCCTGGATCGGCGCAGACGCCGTTGTCGCTCCAGAGGACGCTGCCGAGGCGGTGGCCGAGTTGTTCGAGGGGCGCGGCGCGGACCTGTCCATCGAGGCCAGCGGTGCACCGCCGGCGCTTCAGAAAGCCATCGAGCTCACCGGGACCGAAGGGACTATCACCGTCGCTTCCTGGTACGGCACTCGACCGGTTCCACTCGCACTCTCTCAGGAATTTCATCTACGCAGGCAGCGGATAGTCAGTACGGGGCCAACTGTCCCCGCTCATCTGTCCCCTCGCTGGGATCGCACACGCATGCGCGCAGTGTCTTTCGACCACCTGGACAGGATAGACGTCGACAGTCACATCATCACTCATCGAGTTCCCTTCGCGGACGCTCCACTGGCGTATCAGCTCTTGGATGTTTCCGCGTCCGAGGCGCTAGGCGTGTTGCTCGAACACGCATGAAAGCGATGACTTGCATAGCAAGTAGCGAGAGCGCCACCAACATCGGTAGCCGGGTGTTCGGGCCGTGCGACCTCCCGCCATGTGATCAGCACGCTTCAGCGTCTCACCTGTTCCCCACACCGTGCGCTTACCAGTGCAACGTCCTTAGGAGTCCGAGTGCGAAGTATGTCGGCAGCCAGGCTGCACGATTTCAACGACAATTTTCACATTGATGAGGTAGAGATACCTGACCCCAGTGGGTCGGACGTACTGGTACGCGTTCGCGCGTGCGGTATCGTACCCAACCTCAAGAACGTGCTCGCCGCTGCCGAGTTCCTTCCTGAGCTTGCATTTCCGGCGTATCCAGCGATTTACGGGCTGGATCCTGCCGGTGAGATCGTTGCAGTTGGACCCGATGCTTCGGCGCTGACGGTGGGCACGCGCGTATACGTCAACCCGGGCCGTTGGTGCGGGAGTTGCCAGCAGTGCCGTAGCGGTCGGACCCGTGAGTGCCTGTCGTACGGCCTCGGCGGTTATCACGGATTCAGCTCGGCGGCCGCGGGACCATTTCAAAGATATCCTTGGGGCGGATTCGCCGAGTACATGATCGCGCCTGCGAGTTCCATCGTGACCTTGCCGGCTAATGTCACCTACGAGGAAGCTGCTCGGTTCGGATACCTCGGGACATCGTACAGCGCGCTCCGTCGAGCGGAAGCGGGTCCGGCCACGACCGTTCTTGTGAACGGCGCAACGGGAACGCTCGGCGTAGGCACGATACTTCTTGCGCTCGCCATGGGTGTGCCCAAGATTCTAGCGGTGGCTCGGGACGAGAACGTTCTCGAGTCCGTCAGATTGCTTGCCCCCGAACGCATCGTCACCCATTCCAATAACAATGGACCTTGTACGGATTGGGCCAAGCGAGAAAGTCACGGGGAAGGCCCTGATGTCGTCATCGAGGCTCTCGGACCGGGGTCACCGCCCGAGGCGACACTTCATGCGCTCAAGTCACTTGCACGTGGTGGTCGGTTGTCGATGATCGGCGGTGGCTTCGACTCTTTGCCCATAGATCCGCCATGGTTCATGATGAACCAGATCAGCTATCTCGGGTGCTTGTGGTTTACCACAAGCGAGGGACACGACGTCGCTCGAATGGCTTCGTCAGGAACTTTGCAACTGTCCGCCCTGACCCATCAGGCTTTCCCGTTGGACCGGATCGATGACGCGATTGCAGCTGCATGCAGCCGCAAGGCGGGGGGCTTCGACAATATAGTGATCCGACCGTGACTTCGCGGCGCCTGGTCACGAACATTGATGGCCCGAGCCGGTCTGAAGCGACATAACGTGACTCCAACGCGTATCAGTCCTTGCCTAATTGCGTCGGCAAAACAAGCGGCTATGACTATTCCGCCATTACTTTTGTTCGACAGTGTGATTCCCAACAACATCTCCCTAAGGAGCTCGAATGCCCATGCCTAGTACGTCGTTGCCGGTGGTCAGTTCACACACCGAGATCGAGGACGGTCCCTCAGTTCCGAGGGATGGCCGTGAAAGAAACTTCGTGTACGAGCGCGATGTGAGCATGCCGACCAGGGACGGCACTATCCTGCGTGCCAACGTTTGGCGTCCCGCGGAGGGACAAGCTCCCACGCTCGTTATGCGAATGTGCTACGACAAAGATTCGTCGGTAGGCCTCGGTAGCGGCTCGACCTCTGTTCCGTCGCCGCTGTCTTTCGTCAACGCCGGTTACGCAGTCGTGGTCCAAGATGTCCGTGGAAGTTACGCATCCGACGGCGACTTCGTACCAAAAGTGAACGAGCTGACCGACTCGGAGGATTTGCTGACCTGGCTTGCGCAGCAGGACTGGTACGACGGCGTGGTCGGGGCCTACGGTGCCAGCTATCTGGGGATGACACAGTGGGCCCTCGCCCTGGCACACAACCCCGACCTGAAGGCTATCGCGCCTACTGTGGGCTGCTCGGATTGGTACACGGGACTCTGGTACTCCCCAGGCGGGGCGCTGTCCCTCAGCATGATGACCCAGTGGATCGCATTCATGTACGGCAACGTGGAGCAGCGCGCGATCGAGCGCGGGGAGAAGGAGGATGACGGGAGTTTGCTCGCGTTTCGAACCGCCCTCCTCGACCTCATGGCGTTGAACGAATCCACCCCCCTCGCGTCCCACCCCCTGCTGCCTGCCGGTCGGTGGATGGACGACTGGCTGAATCATCCCAGTTTCGATGAGTACTGGAAAGCTCAGGACTGGTCCTCTCGAGTCGAAGAAGTGACAGTTCCTGTGCTGGCGACAACCGGTTGGTTCGATCTCAAGATTCACGGGCAGGTAGCCGACTTCGTTCGAGTCCGCAACCAAGGAAGCTCTGTCGAAGCACGCAACGGGTCCCGCCTCGTAATTGGACCATGGGATCACCACAACTGGACAGGGTCGTATCCCGACCGATATTTCGGTGTGTTGGGCGCCGCAGACCTGGTGCCCTCACACATCGAGTTCTTCGACGAGCATCTCAAGGGAATCGCACCCATCGAGCCTGTCGCGCCCGTCCGCATTTTCGTCATGGGCATCGACCAGTGGCGTGACGAGGCGGACTGGCCACTTCCCGATACTCAATACGTCGAGTACCACCTGAGCAGCGGAGGCTCCGCCAACACCCGCAGGGGTGACGGTGCCCTGCAGGCAACGCCGTCGCTTACCACTGCCAGCGACACCTTTCGGTACGATCCGCGTGACCCAGTGCCCACCGCCGGCGGTGCCCTTCTGCCCAGTACGCCAGGACTCGTCGGACCAGTAGACCAAAGCGCAGTCGATGGACGTGCAGACGTTCTCTGTTACACCAGTGCGGTTCTCACCGAGCCGGTAGAAGTAACGGGTTTCGTCGAGCTGAAGGTGTTCGTTTCGGCATCGACCGTGGATACGGACATCACAGCCAAACTGGTTGACGTGGCACCGGATGGCCTCGCACTGAATCTCTGTGACGGCGCGCTGCGTCTTCGCTATCGCTCTGATCTCTCCGATCCAATGCTGATGATTCCGGGTGAGATCTATGAGGTCACTGTGTCCATGTCTGTTACGTCGAACGTATTCCTCCCCGGTCACCGCATACGCTTGGACATCTCAGCCAGCAACTTCCCGCGTTATGACCGAAATTCCAATACTGGTGGAGCAATCTCGTTCGAGTCCCTCGACGATATGATCCCGTCCGATGTCAGCATTCATCATGGCGGTATCCGCCCAAGTCGCTTGATCCTTCCCATCGTCGAACGGTGACGGCAAGACAAATCGCAGGACTTTAGAATGTAGTTGCAGCTCGTTCAACAGCCGGTTGCGGACCGAGTGCTTGAACCACAACCACCGGACCACCCTCCTCGAAGCCCGGGTCGTGATCGGCGATTTCAAAGCTGATCACAATCTGCGGCATCGGCATTCGGCGCTGGGCTACCTGACGCCCGCCGAGTACGCTGCGGCCTGCACCCACCGCCTACCATCTGACGGCTTGCGGGATTAACTGAACACGGAACGACATCACCTGGCTCTATTCCCGGGTGGCCTCGTCACCGGGCTAGTAGAACTCGGATCTGGTCTCTGATCTGTTGCGTGATGTCGTCGACCGGGCTGGTGATGTTGACGGATGCCGCCATGCTGAGGAACATGATCGCGGAGACGATGTGCGCGAGCGTTGCGGCGTCGGCGGGGATGGCGCGCTGGTCACGCTGCAGCACATCGGCGACGGCGGATTCGGTGTGCATTGTCAGGGCGAGGGCGTCGCAATGATGGGGCTCTTCGGAGTCGCCGAAGACCATCTCTCGCAGGTAGGTTCGTCCGTTGTCGATTTGTTTGCGGTTGCACTCGACGATGCTGCCGACGATCGCCATGACCGCGTCGAGAGTGTCGGGGGTGTGCTCGGCCGCTGCAATACCGCGGGCGAGCGCTTCGCCGTAGGTGGCGTTCTGTACGAGTAGGAGGAGTTCGCCTTTGTTCTTGACGTAGAGGAACAGGGTGCCTGCGCCGATGTCGGCTTTGTCTGCGATCTCCTGGGTGGTGACTTCGTCGACGCCGCGTTCGGCGAAGAGCTCTTGGGCGGCGGCGGTGATCCGGTCGAGTTTCTGCTGTTTGTTTCGCTCGCGTCGGCCGGCTTGTCGGGGGACGGGTGACACCTGTGAGTCCTTCGCTGCTGTGTAGGTCGACTGTCGACAAGGCTATTGTGCCGTGTCGACGACACCGACCGTGACTTCGCGGAGTTGCGGATAGAGTGCTTCGATCGGATTGCTCAGGGCCGCTTTGACTTTGGCGGTCAGTTCGTCGGCGACGACCTCGTATTCGCCGGTCTCGACGGCGTCGTAGACCTTGGTCACCAGTTCCGTCGGAGACAATTTGGGTCCGTCGGCGTGTGCGGCCATGGGTGTGTCGACGTAGCCCATATGTACTCCGGTGACGTGGACGCCGTGGGGTGCGAGCTCGAGCCGAAGTGAGTTGGTGGCCGACCAGAGTGCGGCTTTGGAGGCACTGTAGGCGCCGCCGAATCCGTACCAGCTCGCTACCGAGTGAACGTCCACGAGCACCGACTCGGGCATGGCGGTGAGGATCGGCGCGAACGCACGGGCGAGGAAGACAGGGCCGAAGAAATTGGTCTCCATATTCGCGCGGATGTCGCCCTCGGTCGATTCGAGCAGGCTCGCACTCGGTGGGGTGGCGCCCGCGTTGTTGACGAGCACGGTCACATCCGGCGCCGCGGTCACCGCTGCGGCGATAGAGGCGTCGTCGGTGATGTCGAGCGTGAGCGGGATGATCCGGTCGTCGTCCCATGGGCGCGGTGCGCGGGCTGTGGCGTAGACCTTGGTGGCACCGCGGGCGAGGGCTTGGTGGACGAAGTGGGTTCCGATGCCGCCGTTGGCTCCGGTGACCAGGACGACTGCTCCGTTGAGGGAAGGCATGTTCGGTTCTTTCTGTAGTACGGAATGTGCTGGGTTACGCGAGGCTCGATCTATCGGGCGAGGAATTCGATTGCGGCGGGGGCGAACTTGTCGTGGTATTGGAAGATGCCGCCGTGTCCGGAGTCGGGGTAGATGGTCAGCTCGCTGTCGGGGATGCGTCGGTGCAGGTCTTCGGACAGGATCGAGGGCACCATGCGGTCGTTGTCGCCGTTGGCGATCAGGGTGGGTTGCGTGATGGTGGCGAGGTTGTCGGGGGAGTAGCGTCCCCACTTCTTGATCGCGGTCAACTGAGTGCGAAGTGCTGTCACTGTGACGGGCGTGTCGCGGTCTAAGGTGCGTTCCTGGAGTCGGTTGATGAACGCACGCGCGGCCGACTTGCCGACGGTGTTGCGGTTGAAGAACAGGAATTCTTTGGGATCGGAGCGGGTCGCGATGGCGCGCACGATGTCTCGGTAGGTGACGCCGGCGACCTTGTCGATGCCTTTGCCGCCCTTGGGTCCGGTGCCGGTGAGGATGAGTTTGCGAACCAGCGCAGGGTGTTTCAGCACCAGCTCCTGGGCGACGAAACCGCCGAGGGAGAAAGCGAAGACGTCGATCTCGTCGAACCCGAGCGCGGTGATGAAGGTGTAGGCGTCGTCGGCCATCGCCTCGATACTGTCGGGCACTCGGTCCGTGGACGCCCCGACACCACGGTTGTCGAAGGCGATGACATGGCGCTGCTGCGCGATGGGGTCGATGATCTGGGGGTCCCAGTTGTCGAGGTTCGCGGCCAGGTGGACGAAGAAGACGACGGGGATGCCTCCTTTGGGTCCCAGTTCGCGGTAGGCGTAGGTCACTCCGCTGGCCGCGATGGTGCGGGTCGGCGCGTCCTTGTAAAAGGTGATGACATCCTTGCGTGCGCTCATGATGTTGTCCCGCTTCCTAGTTCGATGATCCGGGCTGGGTCAGGGCATTCTGATGACGGACTTGCCGCGGGTGCCGCGGTCCTCCATGGACTGCAGCGCTTGCGCGGTCTGGGCGAAGTCGAACACCCGGCCTACGACCGGGCGTAGGGCGCCGTCGTCGACGAGGGCGGTGATGTGGCGAAGCTGGTCACCGTCGGCGCGCATGAACAGGAACTCGTAGGTCACGCCGAGCCGCTTGGCCTGACGGCGGATTTTACTGCTGAGTACGGTGATCACCAGCCGGAGCACGAGGTTCGCGCCGAGCTCACGGGCGAAGGCGGGGTCAGGTGGTCCGGCGATGCCGATCGCCTTGCCGCCGGGGCGAAGTACCCGCAGCGACTTCTCGAGGTTCTTTCCGCCAAGGCTGTCCAGGACCAGGTCGTATCCTTCGAGGAGCTGTTCGAAGTCGTGATTGCGGTAGTCAATGACTACGTCCGCGCCGAGCTCGCGAACGAATTCGACGTTGCCTGTGCTGACCGTGGTGGCGACCGTGGCACCGAGGTGCTTGGCGAGTTGGATCGCGATCGATCCGACACCGCCCGCTCCGGCGTGGATGAGGACCCGTTGCCCCGGCTGCAGGTTTGCGCGTTCGACGAGGGCTTGCCATGCGGTCAAGGCGACCAGCGGCAGCGAGGCAGCGTCCTCGAAGCTGACCGAAGTCGGCTTGAGCGCCAGATCGGCCTCAGCAATAGCGATGCGCTCGGCGAACGTGCCGATGCGGTCCTTGTCCGGGCGGGCGTACACCTCGTCGCCGAGCTCGAACCCCTGCACTTTTGCCCCGACATCGATCACCGTTCCGGCCAGGTCGTTGCCGAGAGTCAACGGCAGCTTGTACGGGAGGATCTGCTTGAACTCGCCCGCCCGGATCTTCTCGTCGAGAACGTTGAGCCCGGCGGCCTGGATCTGTACGAGCACGTCGCGCTCTCCGACGAGGGGCTCGGGGACATCCGCTTGCTGTAGCGGTCCCTTGTATTGATTGACGACGAACGCTTGCATGAGGACCTCCTGCTCGTTTCGATGATCGGTGCCGAGGCAGCCTACTGAGTAAGCTCAATAATGAGCATACTCAATAATGGCGGCGTGGCAAGCGACCGTCTGTTCGCCAGACGACTGTTCTCAGCTGATACAGGCGCCGATCTGCCGGGTACGTCGCGGTCATGTGTAGTCCCGGATGATGCGGTCCGGCAGGGACGAGCGGCCGGCACCGAAAGCGAATCGGTGCCGGAGCGCGCAGTCATGAGGAAGTTTTGATCGACTTTTACCCGGTGGAGGCGTCGATCTCCGCTGTACCCAACTCGAACGCGGAGGGTCGGCCGATGAGTCCGGCATTGGCTATGCCGCACCGTCTCGGGTGACGACGATTTTGCCCTTGGCTTTGCCATGCTCGACGTAGGCCATGGCGTCGAGTGTCGACTCGAACGGGAAGG
>NZ_JBHXWQ010000019.1:0-7936 GCF_042671725.1 Nocardia sp. NPDC127606
CTTGAAAGCGAGCATGGGTAAAACCATCGGGGGTTCAAATCCCTCCGTCTCCGCCAAAGACCCGCAGGTCAGCCAGCGGACTTGCGGCGTGGCCGAGTTCGGATCGGTCGAGCAGGCCCGGTCTTGTCACGGTTTGTCACAACCGCGTTCAAACTGCGGGCAGCATCGGCGAGCGCGTCGGGCTGGCTGTGGACGTAGGTGCGCATCGTGAACGCGGCATCGCAGTGGCCCAACCAGGCAGAGACTACCGCGATCGGCACGTTCTGTAGGTGCAGCAGCGTCCCGCAGGTATGCCGAGCATCGTGCAGGCGCAGATGGCGGACCCCGGCAGCTTCACAGACCCGGTGCCACTCCCGAGACATCCGAGACGGGTCGGCAGGGTCCCCAGCCCCGTCGCTCACGGCATATTCGCCCGATCCGTAGGCCGAGCCCAGTTCGAGCTTTTCGGCCGCCTGAATCGCTCTCGCCCGTTTGAGCGCCACAGTGATCGCGGGCGTGAGCGGCAGTGTGCGGCGTGACTTCTCGGTCTTGGTGGTCTTCTCGATCACCTTGCCGTCCACCTGGATTCGCGTGTTCTCGATCTTCACCGTTCCAGCCGCGAAATCCACATCAGCCCAACGCAATCCGCAGATCTCGCCACGACGAAGGCCGGTCAAGGCGAGGTGCCACGCCAGCCCATCTCGGGCCCGATCAGCTATCGCGAGCACCTTGCGAACATCGGCGGCGCTGTAGGTCTCCATCTCTTTGCGTGACCCCGGAACCCGGTCGACCAGATCAGCGACATTGCGCGCCAACCGGCCCTGCCCCATCTGCGACACCAGCACCTTGCCAGTAAGCCGAAGCATGGGATTGATGGTCTGCGCATTCCACGTCTTGCAGGGCCGACCGTGCGCGTAGACGAACTCCCCGTCTTGCAGGTCGCTCACGAGGTCGTCGAGGTGCGCCTTGGAGAGTTGCTGAACAGGCAACGCACCGTGGCGATCCCGGAGCGGTTGCAGGGCGTGACGGTAGGCCGCCTTGGTGCTCTTGGCGACGCGCTTGCCATCGAGCCATTCCTTGCACGCCTGCTCGACTGTCATTGTCGACCGCGCGACGTAGGCCCCCTGAGACACCGCAGAGGCCACCGAGCCCAGAGCATCGCGGGCTTCCTTCTCGGTCCGGTAGCGCTTCCGGGTCTGCCGACGCTTGCCGGTCACCGGGTCAGTTCCGGCTTCGGTGGTCACCTGGTACCGGATCGCCCCGCTCTTGAGCGTGATCTTTTCGATCTGCGGGGGGAGCTGCCGCCTGCTCATGCCGCCCGGTCCATGCCGTCGAGTTCGGCGATGTAGTCGGCGACGGCCTGCTCGGACACGAGGCGACGACGACCGATCTTGACCGAGCGCAACGCACCGGACCCGATCAGCTCGTAGTACTTGCTGTGCCCGATCGGGATCAGCTTGCGGACTTCGGTCTCGTTGAGAAGCTTGGACATGACGAGTTCCTCCCTATGCTGCGGATTGCTGAATGGACGAATCTTGTTGTGGCACAACGGTTTCACGTGAAACACCGGGTGGTCCCTCGTCCTGCGCGAGACGGGCCATCGTGTACTGGGCGCGTTGGCTGATCCGCCTGTTCACCAGGTCCATCACCAGTTGCGCGCGAGGCGGTGCGTCCTTGTCACCGGGACGAACGGGGGTGATCCGCAGGTGCGAGGTATCGGGCGGGTAGATGCCGACAGCGGCGAGCTGCTGACGCACGAATTCCATGCGTTCGGCCTTGTGGTCGGGCAGGGTTTTGCCGGTCCAGTTGTTGGAGACCAAGCACCGTTGACCGGGCAGTCCGAGGGTGTCGCGGCGGTGGGCTTTGCTGTTGCACTTGCCCGGTTGGGTGTTCTCGCTGGCGCCCTTGGGAACGATGCCGTAGAGCAGCCAGACCCCGCAGCGAGGTGAGCACGGAGTGTGCTGCAACTCCGCGTGGAGCCGGTCGTAGTGCTCGGCCACCCGACGAGAACCAGGGGTCAGGAGCTCACCGAGGCTCTTGGTGAGGTACTTGGTCAGGTACCGCACGCTGTAGTCCATGCTGTCGGTGTTGGCCAGGATCTGGATGGGCTTGGACTGCGCGCCGAACTTGAGCGTGTGCGCGGGATCGAGTTCGTCTACCTCGTCCATCACCGCCAGCGCGTCATCCCAGTAGGTCAACGGTCGACCGGTCCGGGGGTCGGCGAAAGTGCCGGCGGAATAGTCCCAGACCGGCATCCGACCTTCGCCGTAGACAGCCTTGTCGAAGTGAGGCCACCAGATATTGACGTAGGTAGCCGCGGTGACCTGAGCGAGCAGTTTCTTGGAGAACGAGCCACGCAACGCCACATGCAGGTGCGGAGCGGCCCGGCGCTGAGGTTCGACCGTGGCGAAGTACTGGACGTTCCAACCCACCGCGCGACGCAGGTTCTCGATGAACTTGGAGAACAACCGGGCCGTGTGGATCGTGTCGCGGGCCTGGCGGGTGTAGTCGTAGGACTCCGGATCACGCGGGGAACCATCCGAGACCATCGCGCCCTTGCCGTCCTTGCCCCCTGTGGGGTCCCAGACCTGGTTGATCCGGCCGAACGAGTCCAGGGTGAGGGTGAAGAACGTCGAGGGGCGGTGTTTGCCGTCGGCGTATGCCTGCCCGATCGTCAGCGTCTTGTCGACTTTCAGACGCGGCAGGTCGGGCAGTCCGTCACGGCGACGGGTGGACTTGGTTTTGCGGCGTGGCTTCTCATCCAGGGCCGGGAGACGACCACGCACGCCGAGTTCGCGGAGCTCGGTGTCGAGGTCGGCCACCAGAGCCTTGATGGACTCGGCGAGCTCGTGTTCCTCGGTCCGGCGCGCTTCGTGGTACTCGGTGAACAGGGTTGCGCGAGCACTGAATACGGCCTGCTGCGCTTCGGTGACGACCGGTTCGGCGTCGACGGGTTCGTGGTCGGCGCACCACCCTTCGCGGAGCTGGGTGATACGCAGGTACTTATTCGCCTTCGCGCAGGCCGGGCAGGTCGTTGCCACGGTCGCCTTGCACGGGGCACCCACGTAGGAAGTCCGCGAGGTGTTCGGGTCGAACGCCCGCATCGGCACGACTCGCGCGCAGACGCCTTCTTTGTCGGCCATGTGTTCGGCGATATCGGTGATGTCGGGCATTGCCCGGCGGTCGGCAGCGGTTTCCCGTTGAGGGGCCAGGCCGATGATCGGTGCGGTACTCACGCCGTGGCCCCCATGGAACCGGTGGCCTTCTCGAGGTTCTCCAGACGGTCGGTGAGCCGGTCCAGGACAGCGGCCACGCTCGAGAGGCGATCGAGCACCTGTGCCAACGACACACCGCCCTCGACCACCGGAGCCGACACCGGGACCGTCGCCGGAGCAGAGGCGGGCAGGGGCCACAGCTCGGCCATCGGTCGAGCCACCACGCAGGCGACCCGGTGACGGGTGATCGGGTGCGGGCGTCGTCCCTGCGATACCCACCGTTCGACGGTCTTGGCGTCGACCTCGACACGTTCGGCCAGCATCGCGGGAGTCATCCCGGCGTTCAGGATCGCTTCTCGCAGAACAGCATTCGATGACATGGGATTACCTCTCCGGGGGTGTGAGGGTGAAGGACAGACCGCCGTGGCACCAGCGGCAGCGCTCGGAGGCGTCTTCGGGGTAGCGGTGGCCGTCGATGTACTCGGTACCGCCGCAGCGTGTGCAGATGTCCCAGGTGGTCGCGGCGTAGGTGTCGATGCACGAGGGCTTTTCGCAGTCGCGGCGCAGGCAGTAGGTGCACACGCCAGCGAGGTTCATCCGGGGCGGGGTAGGGACCGGCATCAGTAGCTCATTCCGTAGGCGCGGGCGTCGGCGCGGTAGTCCCACGGCTCGACCGTGGCGCAACGGGCCATCTCCGACAGCTCGAACAGGTGGTCGGCAGTGCCGTCGAGGTGATCGGTCCGGCAGACCGCGCACAGACCCTGATCCGATCCAGCGGCAGGGCGAGGCGGGTAGGTGACAACCCAGCCCGAGGAGTCGGAACGAACCGAGTTGGTCGAGCAGACCGGCCGGGTAGCAGTCGCGGTTTGCGTGTTCATTAGGTCTCCCCTGATCGGAGGCTGTTCGGGCTGACATATCAGTCTGTATCAGTATGGATCAGTTGTCAATGGTCTGATATAGATCAGTGACGGTCAGTGCCCGTAAGCTGGTCGAATGGATATCGACCGATCGGGATTGGCCGCGTACCAGCGGGTTGCCGAGCAGATCAAGCAGGACATTCGGGATGGCCGACTGGCTCCCGGTGCCCGCTTGCCCGGAAACCGGCAGATCGCGGAGGACTACGCGGTCGCGCTGGGGACGGCACAGAAGGCGTTGCAGTACCTGCGCGAGAACGGGTGGGTGACAGTTACCCCGGCTGTCGGCGTGTTCGTCGCCGAGGAGTGCCCACCCGAGGGCGGGGTGACCGACATTGAGGCCATGCGCGTCGAGCTCCGCAAGCTGCAAGCCGAGACGGCCGACCTGTCTGCACGTGTCGAGCGGCTGGAGGCGGACGCTGAGGGCAGCTAGTCGCGGTGCTGCATGGTGCATCTCATGCCCTTCGGTTGATCGTCGGCCGGTGGTAGTTCCAGCTAACGGCCAAGCGATGTGCACCCGCGATCACCTTCTTGTCGCGTCTTTCGCGGCTGAGTCATCCGCCGTCGCGTCTCTGTTGCGTCTGTGTCGCGTCGCCTAGGCTGGCTGCACAGGGTTGCAGGGAGGGGACCGAATGAGTGCGCAGCCGATTCAACTGAAAAAGCTTCTACGAGAACGTCATTGGCAGAAGTACTCGACCTTTTGTCGTGAGTACGACCGAGTTGCCGGGACTATCGACACCGAGCTGATCGGCACAGCGCCGAGTCGTGGGCAGCTACACCGATGGCTTGGTGGCGAGCTCAAGGGCCTGCCGTACCCCAACGCTTGCCGGATACTCGAGGGCATGTTTCCGGGATGGACAGCCGCAGCCCTGTTCGATCCCGCGCCCGATGAAGAC
Source organism: Nocardia sp. NPDC127606 (assembly GCF_042671725.1). NCBI lineage: Bacteria > Bacillati > Actinomycetota > Actinomycetes > Mycobacteriales > Nocardiaceae > Nocardia > Nocardia sp. NPDC127606. The sequence goes on from NZ_JBHXWQ010000019.1 coordinate 5,005, forward strand.
CTACCTATCTCCGACGCGACCGGCGTTGGACAGCTGGTACGGGCAGTGAACGAGGCATTCCAGACGCCCGATGCGCACCGTGCGGAGTGGACACCCGAGCCCAATTCGCTACCGCATCGGCCTGTTCGGCTAGACGGGGCGCTGGATTCAGTCGGCCAGGAAATCCCCGATTCAATGCAGCGGATCAGCAAGAAGCTTGTCGCACTTGCCCGCGTGCTGCGCATGTCGCCCGATGAGACAGCCCGCCTTGCGAGCCTTGCCGGTCAGGTCGTTGAGCTGACCATGCAGGTAGACATCGTGATCGGAGACGACGGCCATGCTGTCGTGCGGTACTCACATGAGCTGTTCAACATGAGTACTCAAGCAATCACCCGTATCCCGCGCGAGGTGTGGTTCGAGCACACACCGAACTCGATCACGATCACGCCGCAGTCGGCCGGATCGCGGAAGGTGCTTGTTCAGCGCATCCACGACACACCGGGCATGGCAAAATTCGCGTGCCAGATATCGCCGCCGATTCAGCCGGGGGAGACGGGCACAGTCGCCTACGAGGTCACCGGTGGTCGGTTCATCAGCGACCACTATTGGCGGCAGAGTATCCCCAGATACACCAGGCACATCACGATCACCCTGCGTCACAACGCGGTTGGTCGGTTGCTGTCGTACGCTGCGCTCGAGGAGCAGGCAAACGGGTCGGAGCAGACCGTGTCCGAGGATCTCATGTGGGACAACGACGGAACCGATGTGCTCGTCACCCTTACCCGCAACTACCTGCGGCCCGGTCAATCTGTCACCGTGCGATGGGATGTTGAGCACATCGAACGTGCCCGTTGAGCACTCAGGAGGTACACGCCATGCCAGTAACCGCCCGCGTTCATGTCGGCCGAACCGACATCTTCGGACCCGAGGGGTTGGCGTCGACCTCCACCGCGCCACTCTTCGCCTATGGCACCCTGCAAGTCCCCGAAGTGGCTCAGACGCTGATCGGACGGGTACCGGATACCCGGACTGGGGAGCTCAATGGCTGGGTGGCCGCACCGTTGCCGGGACGCATGTACCCCGGATTGGTTCGTGACAAGACCCGCCGAACACCTGGGCTTGTCGTCACCGGACTTACCGCGGCAGAGTGGATGCTCTTTGATCGGTTCGAGGACGAGGACTACGCACTTGAGCGTGTGACCCTCACCGATGGCACCGACGCATGGGCCTACGTCTGGCAGCTCGACACAGACCCCGGCGTGTGGAGCATGTCCGACTTCCGTTCGAACTTTCTGCCGCAGTACGTCGACAGGTGCGCAGCATGGTCCGAGCGAGACACCAAACACCGGTCGATCCCGCGATAACGACGCAGGCTTGTTGGCGAGCCCACATCACGACAACAAGTTGTTGCTGAAATTCGCTATATAGAGTCAAGGCGCCTGCGGCGGCGCGTGCGCGCCGCCGCCGCGCTACGACGCGCAGCGGGCTTGCTCGTACCTCACCGCCCGGCGCGTCGGCACGTCGGCGACGCGCACACGCTGTCAGCAGACGCCGCAACTCTGAAGGCTCACCACAGCATCGACCCGAGCAGTGGACGAGGCCGACGAGAGCCAGACCGCGGATTGCTGAACGGAATTCCCGAGCCCGATTCGGCCGGCATATGCCCCGATCGACGGCCACCAGCCCGCCGAATCCCGAACGGTGCTGCCGCACGAGCTTCGCTCGATTGCCCCATAGGGCCCTGACTGCCGGACCCGCGTAGACGGTCACCGAGCCGTCACCAGTCCACCCGGAATCCGCCGGCACACTTCCCGATCACCATGCCGCTCACCAGGTGCGACGAATTGCTGAACGGAATCCGCGGTGTGGGTGGTGGTATCGCGACCGGTGGCCGCGTGGCCCTGTTCTGGGTTGGCCTGCATTGTGATCCCGCGCTCCTCACACCTCAAGGGCGCCGATGGCGTCAGCTTCGCTGATTGCTGAGCAACCCTTGACCTGTGAGCCTCTGCGCGTGAACGGCAGGCCGTATGGGGCAGGCAGGTGAGCCAGCCCCTTGGTGCGCACCCCAACCCAGAACAGGGCCAATGCCGCATCATGGTCGGTTATCGGCGGCTACTGGCGCCTTGCGGAACAGGCGGGACCGACCGCGCCCCAGCGAACTAGAGGCGCGGCCAAGACCTAGCCCTTGAGGAACACGAGGCAAGCGGCAAACACTGCTGACGCTGTGCCCCAATCCGCGAGCAATCCGACTGCGCTGGCAACTGCAAGGCTGAGCGTCATCTTTACGATTGGCTCGCGGTACGTTGAGCCGGGCTCCTTTGGCGGAGGGGTGAACTGTACGGACAAACCTGAATCGGGCATGATGATCCTGTCTGTGTGTCTCGCGATTTCATGGGCTGACCAGCCCTCATCTGCGCATCAGGTGGGGGCTGGACCTTTGAGCCCGCTATTTCCTTGCCGGGCAGACACATTGGATCATGCACCCGCGGGCATCGCCACCATGGGTTTCCCGTTCGAGTACAGGATATGTAGCCCGTTGATGACAGGATAAGTTCTCAACATAAGTTGAAGTCCTGACAGGATAGAAAAGCGATTTTGGTTCGTCTGTCAAAGTCCGTGGTCACTGCGTTACAGGATTCCGCGACGGGTGTCAGGATAGATTGACAACATAGGTTGAAGTCCTGACAGGATAAGCAAGTTTACGGGGGTGTGATTTCCATCACTGCCCGGTGGGATGCGTCGTCAGCCGAGACGTTAGCCCGGGGAGTTGTCACCTTGTTGTCACAAGTCGCCCGTACAACCCTGGACACGACGAGACCCCCACGGAAGCATTTCAGCACTTCGCGTAGGGGCACGGACGTCAGTAGACGATGAGCAGACCGTCACCAGTCGACTTGAAAGCGAGCATGGGTAAAACCATCGGGGGTTCAAATCCCTCCGTCTCCGCCAAAGA
>NZ_JBHXWQ010000020.1:0-1645 GCF_042671725.1 Nocardia sp. NPDC127606
TAGCCTGAGACGTGATGCGTACCCGTTGAGGGGAATTCAGTGATCCTATGCTGCCGAGAAAAGCCTCTAGCGAGCTGGTACACGGCCCGTACCCCAAACCGACACAGGTGGTCAGGTAGAGAATACTAAGGCGATCGAGAGAACTGTGGTTAAGGAACTCGGCAAAATGCCCCCGTAACTTCGGGAGAAGGGGGACCACGCCTGGTGAAGGGTTTTACACCTGGAGCTGGGTGGGGTCGCAGAGACCAGAGAGAAGCGACTGTTTACTAAAAACACAGGTCCGTGCGAAGTCGTAAGACGATGTATACGGACTGACGCCTGCCCGGTGCCGGAAGGTTAAGAGGACCGGTTAGCCTGTTATGGGCGAAGCTGAGAATTTAAGCCCCGGTAAACGGCGGTGGTAACTATAACCATCCTAAGGTAGCGAAATTCCTTGTCGGGTAAGTTCCGACCTGCACGAATGGCGTAACGACTTCTCTGCTGTCTCAACCACAGACTCGGCGAAATTGCATTACGAGTAAAGATGCTCGTTACGCGCGGCAGGACGAAAAGACCCCGGGACCTTCACTATAGCTTGGTATTGGTGTTCGGTACGGTTTGTGTAGGATAGGTGGGAGACTGTGAAGCTCGGACGCTAGTTCGGGTGGAGTCGTCGTTGAAATACCACTCTGATCGTATTGGACTTCTAACCTCGGACCATGATCTGGTTCAGGGACAGTGCCTGGTGGGTAGTTTAACTGGGGCGGTTGCCTCCCAAAATGTAACGGAGGCGCCCAAAGGTTCCCTCAGCCTGGTTGGCAATCAGGTGTTGAGTGCAAGTGCACAAGGGAGCTTGACTGTGAGACTGACAGGTCGAGCAGGGACGAAAGTCGGGACTAGTGATCCGGCACCGGCAAGTGGAAGCGGTGTCGCTCAACGGATAAAAGGTACCCCGGGGATAACAGGCTGATCTTCCCCAAGAGTCCATATCGACGGGATGGTTTGGCACCTCGATGTCGGCTCGTCGCATCCTGGGGCTGGAGTAGGTCCCAAGGGTTGGGCTGTTCGCCCATTAAAGCGGCACGCGAGCTGGGTTTAGAACGTCGTGAGACAGTTCGGTCTCTATCCGCCGCGCGCGTAAGAAACTTGAGGAAGGCTGTCCCTAGTACGAGAGGACCGGGACGGACGAACCTCTGGTGTGCCAGTTGTTCCGCCAGGAGCACTGCTGGTTGGCTACGTTCGGAAGGGATAACCGCTGAAAGCATCTAAGCGGGAAGCCTGTTCCAAGATGAGGTTTCTCTCCCACTTGATGGGTTAAGGCCCCCTACAGACCATGGGGTTGATAGGCCAGAATTGGAAGCCAGGTAACTGGTGTAGGTGACTGGTACTAATAGGCCGAGGGCTTACTACGAAGGTGTTACGCGTCCACTGTGCGGTTTCTGAAACAGCACACAGATCATGGAGACAACGATCGGTTGTCCAATTCCTACTGAGGTAGGTGTTGGGTTTCTGGTTGTGGCTCTCTGTGTGACAGTTTCATAGAGTTACGGTAGTTATAGCGGTGGGGAAACGCCCGGTCCCATTCCGAACCCGGAAGCTAAGGCCACCTGCGCCGATGGTACTGCACTCGACAGGGTGTGGGAGAGTAGGACACTGCCGGAACATC
>NZ_JBHXWQ010000021.1:0-376 GCF_042671725.1 Nocardia sp. NPDC127606
GGGGTCTGCAACTCGACCCCATGAAGTCGGAGTTGCTAGTAATCGCAGATCAGCATTGCTGCGGTGAATACGTTCCCGGGCCTTGTACACACCGCCCGTCACGTCACGAAAGTCGGTAACACCCGAAGCCGGTGGCCCAACCCCTTGTGGGAGGGAGCTGTCGAAGGTGGGACTGGCGATTGGGACGAAGTCGTAACAAGGTAGCCGTACCGGAAGGTGCGGCTGGATCACCTCCTTTCTAAGGAGCACAGTACCGATTGCAGACAAACGTTCTGCACGGTCAGCTCATGGGTGGAACGTTGATTAGTTGGCACGGTCATGAGAGTCCTTCACAAGTACTGCTTCGGCGTGGAACGTGATGAGATCTCAAGTGATC
>NZ_JBHXWQ010000021.1:386-1636 GCF_042671725.1 Nocardia sp. NPDC127606
GGAGCGTGGAACGCATGATCACCGGACGGGACTGGGCCGGGCACGCTGTTGGGTGTCTGAGGGTACGGCCGCAAGGTCGCCTTCAGTGCCGGCCCCGGTAAAGGTCTGCTTCGGCGGATCGTGACGGGTGGCTGGTCGTTGTTTGAGAACTGCACAGTGGACGCGAGCATCTGTGGCCAAGTTTTTAAGGGCGCACGGTGGATGCCTTGGCACCAGGAACCGATGAAGGACGTGGGAGGCCACGATAGTCCCCGGGGAGCCGTCAACCAGGCTTTGATCCGGGGGTTTCCGAATGGGGAAACCCGGCAGTCGTCATGGGCTGTCACCCACTGCTGAACACATAGGCAGTGTGGAGGGAACGAGGGGAAGTGAAACATCTCAGTACCCTCAGGAAGAGAAAACAACCGTGATTCCGGGAGTAGTGGCGAGCGAAAGCGGATGAGGCTAAACCGTGTACATGTGATACCCGGCAGGGGTTGTGTATGCGGTGTTGTGGGAATTCTTTTGATCGGTCTGCCGGCCGGTCGGCGAGTCAGAAACCGTTGATGTAGTCGAAGGACATGCGAAAGGTCCGGCGTAGAGGGTAAGACCCCCGTAGCCGAAACATTAACGGCTCGTTTGAGAGACACCCAAGTAGCACGGGGCCCGAGAAATCCCGTGTGAATCTGGCGGGACCACCCGCTAAGCCTAAATATTCCCTGGTGACCGATAGCGGATAGTACCGTGAGGGAATGGTGAAAAGTACCGCGGGAGCGGAGTGAAATAGTACCTGAAACCGTGTGCCTACAAGCCGTGGGAGCGTCGCTGTATGAGCTTGCACATCAGTCGTGACTGCGTGCCTTTTGAAGAATGAGCCTGCGAGTTTGCGGTGTGTTGCGAGGTTAACCCGTGTGGGGAAGCCGTAGCGAAAGCGAGTCCGAATAGGGCGATTGAGTTGCACGCTCTAGACCCGAAGCGGAGTGATCTAGCCATGGGCAGGTTGAAGCGGAGGTAAGACTTCGTGGAGGACCGAACCCACCAGGGTTGAAAACCTGGGGGATGACCTGTGGTTAGGGGTGAAAGGCCAATCAAACTCCGTGATAGCTGGTTCTCCCCGAAATGCATTTAGGTGCAGCGTCGTGTGTTTCTTGCCGGAGGTAGAGCACTGGATAGGCGATGGGCCCTACCGGGTTACTGACCTTAGCCAAACTCCGAATGCCGGTAAGTGAGAGCACGGCAGTGAGACTGTGGGGGATAAGCTCCATGGTCGA
>NZ_JBHXWQ010000022.1:0-1079 GCF_042671725.1 Nocardia sp. NPDC127606
TTGTGTGGGGTGATGGCGTGCCTTTTGAAGAATGAGCCTGCGAGTCATCGGTGTGTGGCGAGGTTAACCCGTCGAGGGGTAGCCGTAGCGAAAGCGAGTCTGAATAGGGCGAACTCTAGTCGCACATTATGGACCCGAAGCGGAGTGATCTACCCATGGCCAGGGTGAAGCGACGGTAAGACGTCGTGGAGGCCCGAACCCACTTAGGTTGAAAACTGAGGGGATGAGCTGTGGGTAGGGGTGAAAGGCCAATCAAACTCCGTGATAGCTGGTTCTCCCCGAAATGCATTTAGGTGCAGCGTCACGTGTTTCACACCGGAGGTAGAGCTACTGGATGGCCTAGGGGGCCCACAAGCTTACCGAAGTCAGCCAAACTCCGAATGCCGGTGTGTGAGAGCGTGGCAGTGAGACTGCGGGGGATAAGCTTCGTAGTCGAGAGGGAAACAGCCCAGATCGCCGGCTAAGGCCCCTAAGCGTGTACTAAGTGGAAAAGGATGTGGGGTCGCTTAGACAACCAGGAGGTTGGCTTAGAAGCAGCCACCCTTGAAAGAGTGCGTAATAGCTCACTGGTCAAGTGATCCTGCGCCGACAATGTAGCGGGGCTCAAGTACACCGCCGAAGCCGCGGCATTCACGCAATAGCCCGTCTGTTTCTTCGGGAACAGGCCAGGTGTGTGGATGGGTAGGGGAGCGTCCTGTGGCCGTGGAAGCAGCAGTGTGAACTAGCTGTGGAGGCCACGGGAGTGAGAATGCAGGCATGAGTAGCGAAAGACGAGTGAGAAACTCGTCCGCCGAATGACCAAGGGTTCCTGGGCCAGGTTAATCCGCCCAGGGTGAGTCGGGACCTAAGGCGAGGCCGACAGGCGTAGTCGATGGACAACGGGTTGATATTCCCGTACCCGTGTATCCGCGCCCAATGCTGAATCAGTTGTGCTAACTGTCCAAATGTTGTTTTACTGAGCCTTCGGGCGAGGGGAATGACGGCTGCACAGGACCCCGATTGTAGTAGGTAAGCGATGGGGTGACGCAGGAAGGTAGCTGGGCCAGGTGATGGAATACCTGGTGTAAGCGTGTAGGGCG